>CAWDIK010000009.1:0-155953 GCA_963802345.1 Vicinamibacterales bacterium | reverse complement strand
GATCCCAAGCCCAACGCACCCGTCGCACCCGACTAGTCTACTTTCCGGTGAAGAAATGACCGCTCAACGAGCTGACCTGTCTCGATCGCGCGGCCGATTCGGTGTCCGGTCGTTTCATTTCGCCGATTTCTCTATGCGGCGGCCCGCGCCTTCGAGAAGGTCGCGGTGCTCACCAAATTGTTCGCGATGACGCCCAAGCCCACCCACCGCTGCATGCCGTCCTCGCCATGGTAGCGACAACGGTCGAGTCCATGGCGGCGTTTGAGCACACTGATCCGGCCTTCACAGCCGACGCGCCACCGTTGTCCCCGACGGAACCAGCGTTGGCGTTCGTACGCGCGCCGCGCTGGAGATTTCGGGCCGCGACGCGGCAGCACCACGCGCCGGACGCCGCGATCCGTCGCGGCCTGTTCGTTGGTCGCCGAGCTGAAGCCGCGATCACCGGCGGCGAGATCCGGTGCGCGGCCGAAGATCGTCTGGTGCCGATCCAGGGCGGCGGTCCACAAGGTCACGTCGGCGGGTCGCTTCGCGTGGACGTCGTACGCCGTGATGATCTGATGTTCCGATTCTTGAATGGTGACGAGCTTGCCGAACTCGTTCGGCTTCGAAATCTTGCCCTTGCGAATCGTCTCGGTGTGCGGCTCGAAGATGCTCAGCACTTTGTCGGGGACGTGGGTATCGCCGCCCAGGAGGCGCGCCCGAGTTTGGTCGACGACACGCTGCACGAGCGGCCGCATCGCCTGCAGCTGATCCTGTGCGCGCTGCAGCATCGGTTGGACCTGCGGACTGGCCGTCCGCACCCGTTGGCCCAGCCGCCGCACCATCGTCGCCGTGTCACGCAGCACGGCGCGCGTGGTCGCCATCAGTTTCGATAACTCTTCACCATGGCGTCCCGGGTCTTGGGCGATCGCGCTTCGTACCCAATGATCAGCACGCGCCGGGTCACACTCCGCAGCCGATTGCGAATCCGCCCGGCCCGATCGCCCAACGCCGCACTCGCGCGTTGCATCGTGCGGGTCAGCACGCGCATCCCGTCCCGCAGCAGGGTGCTGTCGGTCGGATAGTGCACATTCGTTGCTACGACCGTGGTGTCGATGCGAAATCGGCGACCGTGCGTGACCCCGGCACGCTTCGCGACCTCGATCACCTGCCGATGCAGCTGCTCAATGACCTCCGGGCCGAGCGCGCGCGCGATCTTCAGGATGGTCTTCGCGTCGGGCACGTCGCCCGCATCGATGCGCGTAAACATCCGATACACCAAATTGGCGCGCACCTCGCGCTCCAGGTCGTCGTAGCTCCAGTCGAACAGATGCTTCAAGATCAGCATGCGGATGACGACCTCGGCCGGCGTCCCGGGCCGCCCGCGGCGCCGACTCTGCGGCCAGCGCGCTTCGAGGCCTGCGCCACGACTTCAATCACCGCCTCGTCCTCGAGCAGCGTGTCGATCTTGCGCAACCAGTCGGGCCACAATTTGTGCCCATCGGGCAACAGGACTTCGAACAGACTCCGCTCCCGCTGTCGGCGTTGCACCATGCCCGCTCCTTTGATGATCGTCACGCGCGGGCAGTGTAGTACGTCGGATCGATCGTCGCAATTGCAGAATCGACCGTTTGGTCACGGCCGGCCGCTGGCCATCGGTACCGGTCAGCGACTTACGCGGTCATTTCTTCACCGCGAAGTAGGCTAGGGCCAGGGATTGGGGATCGGGGATTAGTGGTGAGGCACGTATAATTCCCGCACTTCTCAAACAGCATGAGCCTTGCGCCCGGCGATCGCCTCGGCGTGTATGAAATCGTCGGGTTGATCGGTGCCGGCGGGATGGGCGAGGTGTATCGCGCGCGCGCTGCGCGACTGAATCGCGATGTCGCGATCAAGGTATTGCCATGTCATTCTCAGGCGACCCCGAGCGGCTCGACGTGTTGCAGCGGCTGGCAGGCGTTATCAACGAGGCACAATGAACAGAAAATATTCACACCGACCTGAAGGGGGAGCCTCATGTCTCGACTGATGCCCTGCCGGCTGTTTGCCGCCCTCGTCGCAATGGTTGTCTGCATTTTGTCGGTGCTCTGCTCGCGGCCAGACAGGGGCACAGAACGGCGAATGGCGCGCCTACGGCGGCGATGCCGGACACACGCGCTACGCGCCGCTGGATCAAATCGACGCGAGCAACTTCAGCAAGCTCACCGTCGCATGGCGCTTCAAGACCGACCATCTCGGGCCGCGGCCCGAATTCATGTTCGAGTCGACGCCCGTGATGGCCAACGGCGTGCTGTATTCGACGGCTGGCAGCCGTCGCGCCGTCGTGGCGCTCGATCCGGAAACCGGCGAAGAGCTCTGGATGCACAGCGAGCGCGAAGGCCCGCGCGGCGCCGCCGCGCCGCGGCAGCTCTCAGGACGCGGCCTTGCCTACTGGACCGACGGCAAGGAAGAGCGGATCCTCTATGTGACGCCCGGGTACCAGCTCGTCGCGCTCAACGCGAAGACCGGCATGCGGGTGCCGACCTTCGGCGTCGACGGCATCGTCGACCTGAAGCAGAACAACGATCAGCAGATCGATCCGATGTCGGGCGAGATCGGACTCCATGCGACGCCGACGGTGGCCGGCAACGTCGTCGTCGTCGGCGCGGCGCACCGATCGGGCGGCGTGCCCACCGGCAAGACGAACGTCAAAGGGTACATCCGCGGCTTCGACGTGCGCACCGGCAAGCGGCTGTGGATCTTCCACACGATTCCGCAGCCCGGCGAGTTCGGCAACGAGACATGGCTGAAGGACTCGTGGGCGTACACCGGCAACACCGGCGCGTGGGGACAAATCAGCATCGACCCCGAGCTGCAGATCGCGTATCTGCCGATCGAAAGCGCGACCGGCGATTATTTCGGCGCCGATCGGCCCGGCAACAACCTCTTTGCCGAGACACTCGTCGCCGTCGATCTGCAGACCGGCAAGCGGAAGTGGCACTTCCAGCTCGTGCACCACGGCATCTGGGATCACGACATTCCGTGCGCGCCGATGCTCGTCGACATCAGGCGCGACGGGAAGATCATCAAGGCTGTCGCGCAGCCGAGCAAGCAGGCCTTCATGTATGTCTTCGATCGCGTGACGGGGCAGCCGCTGTGGCCGATTGAAGAGACGGCCGGTGCCCAAAGGCGATGTGCCGGGCGAGTACTACGCGCCGACGCAGCCGTTCCCGCTGAACGGCCGGGGACAGCTCGTTCAGCTACGACCGCAGGGATTCGTCGTCGACGATCTGATCGACTTCACGCCGGAGCTTCGCGCCGAGGGGCTGAAGGTGATCTCGAAATACAAGATACGGTCCGATCTTCACGCCGCCCGTCGTCAGCAAAGCCGAGGGCCCGCTCGCCACGCTGTCGATGGCATCGGCGGGCGGCGGAACGAACTGGCCGGGCGGCTCGTACGATCCGGAAACCAGCATCCTGTATGTGAACTCGCAGAAATCAGTCAGCCAGCTCGGGCTCGTGCCGCCGCGCGATCCGTCGAAGAACGATCTCGCCTACGTCATGGGCAACGCATTGACGGGCGCAAGGACGACGGGCGGAACCGGCTCGGCGGCGGGCGGCGATCGCGCGGTCGCGCCCGGAACACCCGCCTCGCGTTGACGCTCGGCGGGCAAGCCCGCGCGCGCTGCGGCCGCCGGCGGGTGAAGGTGGCGGCGGCGCGCCGGGCCTCAACGTGCAGGGGCTGCCGATCATGAAGCCGCCGTACGGCCAGCTGACCGCGATCGATCTCGGCAAGGGCGAAGTTCTCTGGCAGGTTCCGCACGGCGAGACGCCCGACGCCATTCGGAATCACCCGGCGCTGAAGGGACTGAACATCCCGCGCACCGGGCGTCCCGGCGTCGTCGGTTCGCTGACGACGAAGACGCTCGTGATTTCGGGAGAGGCGGGTTCGGCCCGACGCCGACCGGCGCGCGCGGCGCCATGCTGCGCGCGTATGACAAGGCGACGGGAAAAGAAGTGGGCGCCGTGTATCATGCCGGCGCCCCAGACGGGATCGCCGATGACCTACATGCTGAACGGCACGGCAGTACATCGTCGTGGCGGTGAGCGGAGCCGGGTACAGCGGCGAGCTGATCGCTTTCAGACTGCCTTCCTGACAGGGATTAGGGATTCGGGGATTTAGGGATCGGAGTCGAAAGTCGACAGTCGAAAGTCGAAAGTCGAAGTCGGATCGACGATCGTTCGCAGGCAGATCGTCGCGCGCCAGTTCGTGGGGCGCCGAATTCGTCAAGTCACCGCATCAGTCGCGCAACGACGGCACTTCGAACCGTTCGCTGATCCCAACTCCCTCAATCCCTTCTAGTCCCCAGTCCCTGGCCCGTGTGTTACCATATATGGTAACCATATGCAAAAGACCACCGTCTACCTCGATCCGGCCGACTACCGGGCGCTGAAGCGAATCGCGGCAAGGAAGAAGCGCCAGCCCGCCGAGCTCGTCCGGGAGGCGGTCGCGGAGTACGCCGCGCGCCACGAGCCGCGCCGCGCGCCGAAGAGCGTCGGCGCGTTCGCGAGCGGCCGCCGCGATCTGAGCGAGCGCGCCGAAGAGCTGCTGAAGGGGATGGGACGCGCGCGTTGATCGTCGCCGACACCGGAGCGATCCTCGCGCTGCTCGACAAGGGCGATCGCCATCACGCCGCCGTCCGCGAGCTCTACGAGGATCGGCCGGACGACTGGCTCCTGCCCTGGGCGATTCTGCCCGAAGTCGATTACCTGGTCGGCGCCGAGCTGGGCGCGCGCGCGCAGGAAGCGTTTCTCGACGATCTCGCGGAAGGTGCCTTTGCGGTGGAATACGGCAGGCACGAAGACGTCGTGCGCGCTCACGCTATCGCCCGCAAGTATCGCGCGCTGAACATCGGACTGGTCGACGCCGTCGTCATGGCGATCGCCGAGCGGTTGCGCGCCGATGCGATTGCGACCCTTGATCTTCGGCACTTCGGCGCCGTCAAGATTGCCGGGTCGCCGCGCCTGCTTCCGCGCGATGAGCGAGCATGGTCCGGCTAACCACCTTCGCCAAGGCTACGGCGGTCAAGAAGCCGGACACTACTGTTCAGGCCGAGCCCGCTACTTCCGGGCGGGCGGGTGCAGTGCCGTCGACGGCGGCACGACGCCCTGCATGCGCAGGTACGTGGTGATCGTCCCGTAGTCTTCGGCGCTGTGCACGGCGTTGTAGATGAACGAGTGCGCGCGGATGCCTTGAATCAGCCCGCTCGACGACCCGCCAAGGCCCGGTGCGCCCTCCATCAGCCAGCTCTCTGTGGCGGCAGCCAGCACGCGATCGCAGTACGCGATCGATTCCTTCAGCGCGGCGACGATCGCCGGCTTGGACGTGAGCGTCTTGGTCGGAGCTGTTTGTTTTTGCACGCCCGGCGGCAGGCCTGCCTGGTTGCAGAAGGAGTAGTGCGCGCTCGTCGCGTGATTGATCTGCTCGCCGAAGGTGCGCAGGTCGGGCGTCGGACGGAACACGTAGCCTGATTCGGGCATCATCTCGGCGGCCATCACGAGATAATTTGCGAAGACGTTGAACGAGCGCTGGATGATGCCGCCGAGCGGCCGGTTCGCGAACGTCTCGAGCCGCGCCTTTTCCCTTGCGGCGCTTTCGTCGAACTTCGGAGCGAGCGATTCGCTCGACGCGATCTGTTCCGCTGTCAGCGCGGGCGCAACGGGCCGTCACCTGCGCCGTCGACGGCCACCGCAACCAGAATCAAGATGAAAGCGAGGCCGGAGAGACGTTTCATGGCGCGAATCCTAACATGTAGAGCAGGGATTAGGGATTTGGGATTAGAGGATGGGATTGGGGTAGAGGCGCCGAAGCATCGCGCCAACGATCGCGAGAAGCACGGCGACCTGCATGCCCACAAGCCACACGAACTGCCGTGAGACCTTGGAATCGAGATTGAAAAAAAGCCTGTCGACCTTCTGGTCGAGATACTGAATCTTCTGGTCGAGATGCGAATCTTCTGCTCGAGATGGCAGCGATTGTACACGTCGTAGAGCAGGAGCCGTGCCGTCGGAGTTGTTGGGGAATCTACGCGCGATGGCAGATTCTTCAATCGTTGGGGCGAGAGGCGGTTGCAGTTTTCGAGTTGTTTGCGAATGCGGCGGGATTGACGCGGCGTGCGCCGAGATATCTCGAGCCCCAGTAGCTCGAGCTCAACGCTTCGATGCGGACGACGCCGGAGGAATTCGGCGCGTGGACGAAGGTGTCCTGACCGATCGCGATGCCGACGTGCGAGGCGCCGCGGCCCCGCGTTTTCGTGTTGAAGAAAATCAAATCGCCGGGCTGGATGTCCGACGGCCGGATCTTGTCGCCGACTTCCCATTGCTCTTCGACGACCCGCGGAACGGCGACGCCGTACTGCGCGAAGACGTACTGCACCAGCCCGCTGCAGTCGAACCCTGCCGGATCGGCGCCCCCAGACGGTAAGGCACGCCGCGAAACCCCAATGCAAACTGGGCAATGGCCCGGCCGTCAAAACGGTGGGAAAGGAGATCGGGCTGTCAACAGGTGCACCAGGTGCAGTAGGTGCAGAGGCGGATGCGGCGGGTGCAGCGGTTGTGTCAGGTGCGCCAGGTGCGCGGGTGCGGTAGCGCACCTGTCGCCGTCGCACCGTTGCACCGGTTGCCCCCGGAAACGGGCGGGGCACTGCGCCGACGTCGCGCAGGCGGCCGAGGAGAGCGCCGCGACGGCAATCATTATGACTAAAGAGCGCATTCGTGTGAATTATCGGCGCAACTGAGCCCGAAGTACAGTCTCCACAGTAACTTGACAGCCGCAAACCTTCACGCGAAAATCTTTGCACGTAGCCGCGAGCGGCGCGGGGCGGGGGGGAAGGGGCCCCTGCGACTGAAGATGGAGCAGACTTTACTCCTCAACGCGACATACGAGCCTTTAAAGGTCGTTAACTGGCAGAAGGCTATCACTTTGCTTTGCCAGGGGAAGGTGGAGGTGATCTCGGTCTACGACCGGGAGATTCGGGCAGTCTCCTTCAGCATCAAGCTGCCCTCCGTCATCCGCCTCCTCCGCTACATCAAGATCAAGCGCCGCTTCGACTACGTCCCGTTTTCACGGGCGAATATCTACGCGCGCGACAACCACTGCCTGCCAGTACTGCGGCGACGTGTTTCCAACCAGCGAGCTGACGTTCGACCACGTCGTGCCGGTCGCCCATGGGGGCCGCAAGGACTGGGAGAACATCGTCACTTGCTGCGTGTCGTGCAACCGCAGAAAGGGAGGGCGCACGCCGGTCGAGGCCGGCATGCACCTGGTGAAATACCCAAGGCGGCCGGAATCGGTGCCCGCAATCCGGATTACGATCGGTCTGAGAAACGCCCCAGACAGCTGGCGCGATTTCCTCTATTGGAACGCCGAGCTCGACGAAACCTGACGGTTTGACGCGTCTCACCTCGATTCAACCTCACTGGGCCGTGGAAGGTGGCCGCGTCACCATTCATGGGTCCGGCTTTCCCGTCGACAAGCCGCGCCTTCCCGACGTGACCATCGGCGACACTCCGGCACGCGCGGTCTACGCATCTCCATCCACGATTTCGGTGCTCGTGCCGGCGGGACTCGACGGCGGCCGCACCGACGTTCGCGTCGCAGGTGTTCCGGGCGAGACCGCGCTGCTCGAAGTGGGCACGCCGCTCGCGACCGGGCTGCATCAGGTCGACAACCCGGTCTTCGATCGGGAAGGCAATCTCTACGTCACCTACAGCGGAACGCGGGGACAGGACGTGCCCGTGTCGATTTTCCGCGTCAGCCTGACCGGCCGCCGCGAGTCGTACGTCTCGGGTATCGTCAATCCGACATCGATGACGTTCGATGCGGCAGGGCAGCTCTACGTGTCGAGCCGTTTCGAAGGTTCAATCTACCGCGTCTTTCCCAACGGCACGCACGAACCGTTCGCGAGCGATCTCGGCATCGCGTGCGGCCTCGCGTTCGATCGAAAAGGTGTGCTGTATGTCGGGGATCGATCCGGCACGGTGTTCGCCGTGCAGCCCGACAGGACCGTCAAGGCTATCGCGACGCTGCCGCCGAGTGTGGCGGCGTTTCATCTCGCGGTCGGGCCGGACGATTGCGTGTACGTATCGGCTCCGACGCTGGGCCCGTACGATCACGTCTATCGGCTCGACCCTGCGACCGGCGCGATCGACAAGATGTATTCGGGCTTTGGACGGCCGCAGGGGATTGCGTTCGACTCGCAGGGTGCGCTGTATGTCGTCGAGGCGCTTGCGGGATCGAACGGGCTCTATCGCGTGAGGGCCGACGGCAGCGCCGAGCTGGTCGTGGCGGGGCAGTCGCTCGTCGGAGTGGCGTTCAACCCGAACGGCGGGCTGGTCGTGGCGTCGAACGACACCGCCTACAGGCTCGATGTGCCCGATACGACCGCTCGCCCTCTAGAACCTGGAATCTACAATCTTCAATCTGCTAATCTACTCAATTCGCGCTTAACAGTACCCCGGTGTATTGCATTTCCTGCCAGGTCTGATCGCCCCACCCGACGTCGACCTTGGGATCGGGATTGTTCTTGTTCGCCGCCGAGTTGTCGTACCACGCCGTCGACACGATTTTCGATCCCTTCGGCACCTGCAGCGGCTCCTTGAACATGTAATACGTCTGCCAGTTGAAGTCGTATCGCGGCACTGACGAGGATTGATTTCTTTTCGCCGTTCGGCAGCTCGAGCGTGTATGCCCACCGCTTGCCGCGAAGATGCGTGTGCGGAAAGAGTCCCCACACCGTGGCGTCCTGGAGAAACTCGAGGTCGGTCGTGACGGCGACATCAGCCGCGCCGGCCGGCAACTTCATCGTCACGTTGAAGAAATGCTGCGCGCGCACCTCGCGCGGCGACGCCTCTGTCGAGAAGTGATGCCGATCTTCGTCCGGTCAGTCGCCGGCTGTCCGGTCGCCGTGTAATGCATCTGGAGCTCGAGGATCCCGCCGGGTTCGAGGCGAAACGCCGTTCCTTCCGGCGCGACCTGCGGGTTTGTGCCGGGCGCGTACGTGGCGACGAGTCGTCGGCGGCATGCCCTGCAAATCTCTGGCGCGGATGCTCGGCCGTACCCTCTCGGTCGGGCGGCGTCGATCGATGCTTTCGGTTTCGCTCGCGCGACGGCGTGCGTCTTGCGGTCCGGCTTCGCGCGGTAGTAGACGAGGACGTGGTGAACAGCGGCGCGATTGCCCGGCCTGACCTCGATTGACTTCACCCACTTCGCTTCGGTGAAGTTCGTCGGAATGTAGAACCACGTATTCACCCACTTTGCTCGGAGAAATTCGTCTGGATGTAGAGGTACTCGTATTGACGACACCACGCGCGGGGATGCTGTAGTCCTCCTGCATTTCGAGCACGATATCGGGCTTCCCCAGCGACCACCCTTCGACGAACGCGGGCGCAGGCGGCAGATCCTTCGCATCTCCCTGCAGAGCGCCTGTTGCGGCCCAGGCGTTCAGCGTCTGCCGTTCTGCATCCGACATGAGACGCTCGTTGTGAAACGTGCCGGCCGGCGCGTCGGCATGCCATGGCGGCATCGTGCGGTTCGTTACGGCGTTTGCGATCGCTTTCGCGTACGGCCGCGCCTGCTCGTAGGTCAGCAGCGACATCGGCGCGGTTTCGCCAGGACGGTGACAGCTGACGCAATGCTTGTAGAGGATGGGCGCGACGTCTTTCGTGAACGTCGGAGCCGTCGAAGCCTGCTGGGCCTCGGTGCGAACTCCTGTCAGTGCCGCGAGCAACGCCGCCGGCGCGAGCAGGACTAAAAAACTCTTGCGCATGTCGCGGAATGCTACCACGCCGGGTCTCCAGGACAAGGCCCGGCCTGCTTGCGCACGAACGTAATCGTCGATGAGCCTGCGTCCAGAAGCCCTTATGTACCAATTTGTCCATTGCGACAAATTGAGGCACGAACGACCTTGACAGTCCTGCCACGCACTCCTATAATGCCGTGTCACCCCGACAATCCGATGTCGCGGCGCGCATTCCTGTCGCACCGCGCGTCCTACCCCGCAGGAGGCCGAAATGCTGCCAGTGACTCGCTCCAACGCGCGATCGACGGTTGCCGTTTTCGGGATTTTGGCGCTGACAGTTCTTCTGCTGCCCCAGCGTGCCTCCGCACAGTTCACAACGGCGAGTCTGGGAGGAATGGTCCGTGATTCGAGCGGCGCCGGAATACCCGACGCTGGCGTGAATGTGCTCAACGTCGGCACCGGATTCACGCAGGATTTACGCACGAGCGCCAACGGCGCCTTCCTGTTTTCACGGCTTCCCATCGGGACCTACGTCCTCAGAATCGAAAAGCAGGGATTCAGCACGTATGTTCAGGACCAGATCGTGCTGAACGTGGATCAGTCAGCCAACCTGCCGCCTATCACTCTTCAGGTTGGGCAGGTCACCGACGAGGTCACGGTCACCGGCACAGCCGAACTGATCACGACGCGGACCGCGACCGGCACACAGATAGTCGGCGAGCAGCAGATTGTGGAGCTCCCTCTCCAGGGACGGAGGCCGGAGCGGCTGATGTATCTGGCGGCAGGGACCGTGGACCTGGGACGCAACGCCTGCACTATCTGCGGCCAGGGCGGCTACTACCCCGGCGAAGAGACGGCGGGCGTGAACGGCGCGCCGCAGGGCCAGGTGAACTTTCAGCTCGATGCCACCAGCCATAACGACACGTATCTGAACACGAGCCTGCCATTTCCGAATCCTGATGCCGTGCAGGAATTCAGCCTTCAGTCGAGTAACTTCACCGCCGAGTATGGCAATGCCGGAGGCGGCATCGTCAATGTGGTCGTCAAGTCGGGTACCAATGAAGTCCACGGCACCGCGTTCCACTTCCTCCGCGACGGCGCGCATGAACTCGCGCCAGTTCTTCGCGCCCAAGAAAGATACCCTGAAGCGGAATCAGTCTGGTGGCAGTGTGGGCGGCCCGATTGTCAAGGGCAAGCTCTTCTACTTCGGAACCTACCAGGGGACGCGCGTCAACAGCACGGCGGAAGGACTTGTTCAATTCGTTCCGACCGAAGCGCAGCGTCGAGGCGACTTTTCTTCGACTCCGACGCAACTGGTCGACCCTGTCAGCCGGCAACCGCTCGCCAATAACCAGATTCCGGCTAACCGGATCAGCCCGGTCACACAGTACTTCCTGAAGTACATTCCGTTGCCCAACGGGCCGGACGGGCGGCTGACGTTTCCGGCAACGCCGCTCGTTCAGAACGACAACCAGCTGATGAGCAAGGTGGACTACCACGCTGGCAAACATCAGCTCAACGGGCGGTACTTCTTCACCGACTACGACGAGCCGGTCGTGATTCCAACCGACAATCATTCTTGCCGCCAGCAATCAGGCCAAGGCCGTCAGGGTGCAGAACGTCTCGATCAATCACACCTTCGTGGCTTCGCCAACGCTGCTGTTCAACAGCACCTTCGGGATGAACCGCCAGCGGGGCGGCTCGACCTCGACGGCGCCGTTCGGCTTTAGAGAAGCGGGCGCCAACATCATCGGCCCGGAAGATCATCCCGAGATCGATTCGCCGCCGGAGTTGATTGTCAGCGTGACCGGAGGCCCAAGCATCAACACCAATCACCTGGGGGATTTCGACCGGGGGGATTTCACCTTCCGTCACGTCGGGACCAAAATCGCCGGCAGTCACGAATTCCGATTTGGCGGCGAAGCGGTGAACGTCCGTAACCACCTGATCAACACATTCCAGATGGCCGGCCGAGTGGCCTTCAACGGACAACTCTCCGGCAACGGAATGGCCGATTTCATGTTTGGCAGAACCTCCGAGTTCCGCCAGGGCGGCGGCGAGTTCAAAGACCTGAAAGGGACGCGCTGGGGGTTCTTCATCCAGGATAACTGGACGGCGAACCCACGGCTGACCGTGAACCTCGGCTTCCGGTGGGATCCCTACCTGTCGCCGTGGGACCGTGAGGGCCGCGTCATCTGCTTCGATCCAGACCTGCAGTCTGTGCGCTATCCGAACGCTCCAAAAGGCCTTCTCTATGGCGGCGACAACGCCGATCCAGGTTGTCCGAAGGCAGGGGTCGAGCCGGTGTGGACGAATTTCGGGCCGCGGCTTGGTGTTGCCTATCGCCTCACAGACGACGGCAGAACCATGCTTCGAAGCGGGTTCGGCATCTTCTACACGCCCGAGCGAACTGGCGCCAGCAACGCCCAGTCGAACACGGCGCCCTTTGGCGCAACGTTTACCTTGAACGACGCGGACTGGTCGGATCCGTTCGCGAGCAAGGGCCTGGCCAATCCGTTTCCCCAACAGTTCGGTCCGGCCGTGCCGGGGCCCGAGGCCGTGTTTGCGCCGAACAACCAAGTCTCCTACTGGGACCCCCACCGCGGCATCCCTCAGATGTACACGTACAGCGTCCGTGTAGAGCGGCAGTTCTTGAGTAACTGGATGACCGGCCTCGCCTATGTCGGCAACAAGGGGAGCACGAACACCGGCAGGACGGAAAATCCGGCCGTCTACATTCCCGGCGCTTCGACCGTCGGCAACACGCAGCAACGGAGGGTCTATCCGAATTACGGCCCCATCTCGAGAAGCGAAACGACGGCTAACACGACCTATCACTCGCTCCAGTGGAATCTCGAGAAGCGTTTCAGTCATGGATATTCCATCTTGACCAATTACGTCTGGTCCAAGCTGCTCCAAACCAACTGGAGCCAGGATCCGTTCGACCTCGTCACGCGTGAAACATACATCGGCGGCGATGATGTGCCCCACAATTTCAAGTTCTCGAATGTCTGGGAACTACCGAAAGCGCCAGTGAGCGGAGCGGCGGACAAGATCCTGAACGGCTGGCAGCTCAACGCGATCGTCGTCTGGCAGAGCGGCTTCCCCTTTGGCGTCAGCGCCGGCCGGGATAACGCTTTGAGAGGCAACACCGACCGCGCGAACTTTGTTGGCGGCGACAGCGCGCAACTCAGCTACGACCGCTCGCACGGCGAGATGATTCAGCAGTGGTTCGACACGTCCAAGTTCGTTCAAAGTCCAACGGGACAGTTCGGCAACTCGGGTCAAAACATCCTGCGCGGACCGAGATACTTCAATACCGACTTCGGGCTGCTGAAGGTGACCCAGATGAACCAGCGGATCGGCTTCCAGTTCCGGGCCGAGGCCTTCAACGTGTTCAACAACGTGAATTTCCGGCTGCCGAACAACAATCTGTCCTCGCCGCAATTCGGACAGATCACGCAGGTGGTCGACAACAACCAGAGAATCATCCAGCTCGGTGTGAAGGTGCTTTTTTGAGGACCGCGATGAAGTAACATGCTGCCGATCGTGGTTGTGTCGTGTGCTGCTTCTCGTCGCGCCTCTACCGGCACAGGAGGCACGAGACGATGCGCGAAACACGGTGCTGTCGTCACGCACGCATTACAAAATGCCCGTCTTCGCGACACGCGACGCGTGGGAGCAGCGGGCGGCGTTTCTGCGGAAGCAGATCCTGGCCAGTGCGGGATTGCTGCCGATGCCGGAGAAGCGCCCGCTCAACGCGCAGGTCTTCGGCAAACTGGAGCGCGACGGCTATACGGTCGAGAAAGTCCTGCTCGAAACCCTTCCAGGCTTCTATCTTGGCGGCAACCTGTATCGTCCGCGCGGACAGCAGGGCCCGTTTCCGGGTGTCGTGTCACCGCACGGCCATTGGGCGTACGGCCGTCTCGAGAACACGGCCCTCGTGTCCGTTCCTGGAAGAGCGCTCAGCCTTGCGAGACAAGGGTAAGTGGTCTTCACGTACGACATGGTCGGCCAGAACGACACGGATCAGATCCCTCATCACTGGAGTGAGGCGCGGCACGATCTCTGGAACATCGGTCCGATGGGAATTCAGCTCTGGAACAGCATCAGAGCCACTGACTTCGTGTCGTCGCTTCCCGATGTCGATCCGGCAAAGATCGTGGCCACAGGCGCATCGGGTGGAGGTACGCAGACCTTCTTTCTGATGGCCGTGGACGATCGCATCAAGGCCGCCGCGCCGGTGAACATGATCTCGGCGACGGCGCAGGGAGGCGTCTGCGAAAACGCCGCGAATCTGCGCGCCGGTTGGCCGGACTTCAGCAACATGGTTGTCGGCGCGCTGATGGCGCCCAGGCCGCTGATTCTCATTTCGAACGGCGGCGACTGGACCGTCGAAACCCCGAAGGAAGTGTTTCCCGCCATCCAGAGCATTTACCGCCTGTACGGCGCGGAAAACAATGTGGCGAACGTGCACTTCCCGCAGTTCATCCACAACTACAACAAGGAAAGCCGCGAGGCGGTCTATCAGTTTTTCAACCAGCACATCTTGAACAAACCCGCTCCGGTGGCGGAGAAGGCGTTCAGAGTCGACTTCCCGCAGGAACTTCTGGCACTGCACGGACGGGCGCGGCCGGCGAATGCAATCTCGGGCCTGGATCAGCTCGTCGACAACATGATTCGCGACGACCGCAGCATGACGCTGCGTCTGCAGCCGCGCGACGCCGCCACGCTCGCGGCCGCTCGCGAAGCGTTCGCCGAGCGCCTCACGTTTTCACTGCTGGCGTTTCGGCCGAAGGCGACCGACGTGCGTGTCGAAAAACACAGAAAGCACCTGCGGGATCAGCAGGTGAACAGCTCGTACTCAGCCGCGAGGGGAAAGGCGATCGCGTTCCCGCCGTATGGCTGGCGCCGTCCAGGGTCAATCCGGCGGTGGCACCGACGTTGATCGTTCATCCGAATGGGATCTCGTCGGTTGCGAGCTCCTCGCTCGCCAAAACCCTGCTGAGTCGCGGCGGCATCGTGATGAGCATCGACGCGTTCCAGACGGGAAGCACCGTCGCTCCGCGCGACACCAGCAACAGAGCGTTCGCGAATTTCAATCAGACCAACGATGCCAATCGCATCCAGGACATCCTGACGGCGCTCGAATATCTGCGGAGCCGTTCCAAAGCCCAGACCGTCAACCTCGTGGGGCTCGAAACCGCCGGTCTCTGGTCGTATTTCGCGCGAGCGATGGCCGGAGAAGGCGTCAATCTTGCGGCCGATCTGGTGCAGTTCTCGGCGGACACCGACTCGGAATATGTGGACAAGCTCTTCATCCCTGGCTTGCGGCGGGCAGGAGACTTCCACGCGGCGTCGGTGATGAACACGCAAGGGCGCGCGCTTGATCTACAACGCCGGCCCGCAATTTCCGGCCGACTGGGCGCGACAGGCGGCGAAAGCCGCGGGAAGCGAATTCGATCTGCGGACGACGCCGGTCGCGGAACCGGATCTCGTCGCCTGGCTCACGTCGGTACCGCGCCGCACGTCACGATAGGTTGCCATGAGAAACACGCCTGCAGTTTTCTTGTTGGTGGCGCTGCTGGTTTCGGCGGCGCCTGTGGCGCAGGAATCTCGAAACGGAATCCCCGCACAGGATGTGAGAAACACCGTCCTCGCCGGCAACACGCACTACAAGATGCCGGTCTTTGCCACGCGCGAGGCATGGCTGGAGCGTGCGGCCTTTCTGCGAAAGCAGATTCTGGCCAGCGCCGGACTGCTGCCGATGCCGGAGAAGCGTCCGCTGAACGCGCAGGTCTTCGGCAAACTGGAACGCGACGGTTATACGGTTGAGAAGGTTCTGCTCGAGACGCTTCCAGGCTTTTATCTGGGCGGCAATCTCTATCGACCACGCGGACGTCAGGGTCCATTTCCCGGCGTCGTGTCACCGCATGGTCACTGGCACTACGGACGCCTCGAGAACACGGCCCTGGTTTCCGTTCCCGGGAGAGCCATCAGTTTTGCCAGGCAAGGTTACGTCGTCTTCACCTACGACATGGTCGGGCAGAACGATACCAACCAGGTCCCTCACGACTGGCTCGACTCGCGCCAGGAATTGTGGAACATCGGTTCTTCGATGGGGATACATCTGTGGAACAGCATCAGGGCCACCGACTTCTTGACGTCGTTGCCCGATGTCGATCCAAACCGGATCGCCGCGACCGGCGCGTCGGGCGGAGGCACCCAGACCTTTTTTCTGATGGCGGTGGATGAACGAATCAAGGTCGCCGCTCCGGTCAACATGATTTCGGCGACCAGCCAGGGCGGCGGCTGTCAGGCCGCTGCCAACCTGCGCGCCGGTTGGACTGATTTCAGCAACATGGTGGTTGGCGCGCTGATGGCGCCCAGGCCGCTGATTCTCATTTCGAACGGCGGCGACTGGACCGTTGAAACACCCAAAGAAGTGTTTCCCGCCATCCAGAGCGTCTACCGCCTGCTCGGCGTGGAAAACAATGTGACGAATGTGCATTTCCCCCCGTTCATCCACAACTACAACAAGGAGAGCCGCGAGGCGGTCTATCAATTCTTCAACCAGCATATTCTGAACAACCCCGCTCCCGTGGCGGAGGCGGCCTTTCGAGTCGACTTCCCGCACGAACTATTGGCGCTCCACGGGCGGGCGCGGCCGGCGAATGCGATCACCGGGTTGGATCAGCTGGTAGAGAATCATATTCGCGACGCTCGCGCGGCGACCGAGCGTCTGCAACCGCGCGATGCCACCACACTCGCGGCGGCGCGCGAAGCGTTCGCCGAACGGCTCACGTTTTCGCTGTTAGCGCTTCGGCCCAAGCCGGCTGAGTTGCTTTCCGAAAAAACGCAAGCGCTGCCGATGGGCGAGCGCCTGCTCATTGGCCGCGCTGGAAAAGGTGATCGGGTTCCCGCCGTGTGGCTCGCGCCGCCCAGGCGCAGTCCGGAGATTGCGCCGACGTTAGTCGTCCACCCGAAGGGAGTCGCAGGGATTGCGGACTCCGCGCTGGTCAAAACGATTCTGAATCGCGGCGGCATCGTGATGAGTATCGACGCGTTCCAGACGGGAAGCGCTGTGGCTCCGCGCGACACCAGCGCCAGAGCCTTCACCGCCTACAACCAGACCAACGACGCCAATCGCGTCCAGGACATCCTGACGGCTCTCGAGTATCTCCGCAGCCGCTCCAAGGCTCAGACCATCAATCTTGTCGGGCTGGAAGATGCCGGTGTCTGGTCGTACTTCGCTCGAACGATGGCCGGACAAGGAGTGAATCTTGTGGCGGATCTGGCGCAGTTCGCGGCCGATACGGACTCCGAGTATTTGAGCAGATTCTTCATCCCGGGTCTGCGCAAGGCCGGGGACTTCCGCGCGGCGGCCGTCATGAACTCGCAGGGGCGGGCGCTGGTTTACAACGCCGGCCCGCAATTTCCAACCGACTGGGCTCGTCAGGCTGCGAGCGCGGCGGGGAACGAGCTCGATCTCCGTCCTGGGCCGGTCGCCGAGCCGGATCTTGTTGCCTGGCTCAATCGAAACTAGAAACTAGAATCTGAAATCCGCAATCTGAAATCTTCGTAATCTACGCGATCTACCAATCTCCAATGCTCATTCGTACCTGAGCGCAACCATCGGATCGACGCGCGTTGCACGCCGTGCGGGCAGATAACCGGCGGCCGCCGAGACCGCCACCATCACCGCCATCGCAGACAGCAGCGTCGTGAGATCGGTCGGCGCCAGGCCAAACAGCTGCGACGCGACATATTCGCCGCTCGCGATGGAGATGCCGATGCCGATCGACGATTCCCGCGATGACGAGCACCAGCGACTCGCGAACGACCAGGCCGAGCACCTCTCGACGCTGCGCGCCCATCGCGATGCGAATGCCGATTTCCCGCGTGCGCCGCGACACGTTGTACGACATCAACCCGAACAGCCCGATGGCGGCGACGAACACCGCGATGCCGCCGAAGAGCGTGTATGCCTGCGCCAGAACCTTCTCCTGGGCAAACCTCTGCTCGATCTGAGACATCTGCGTCTCGACCGTGACGACTGGAATCGCGGGATTGATGTCGCTCACCGCCGCGACGTATGGCCGGCATAAGGGCGGCAGGGTCGCCGGCTGTGCGCACGGTGAAAATCAACCCTCCGGCCCGCGCTGCACGATAGGGCACGTACATCGTTGGTGGAGGCGCCTCGCGAAGGCTGTTGTAATGCACGTCGCGCAGCACGCCGACGATCTCGATGTCGCCCGACGTTTCCGCCGAAGTCCCGAACCGCCGACCGATCGGGTTCTCGTTCGGGAAAAACTTCCGCGCGGCCGCCTGGTTGATGACGGCGACCTTCGGCGCCTTCGCATGGTCGTGTTCGGTGACATCCGCGGCCGGCCACGAGTGAAATTCCCATCGTCTCGAAAAAATTCGGCGCGATGACGACGCGGTTGATGGTGATCTGCTTCCGGTCACGCGGCCTGTGGGATGAACGCGGCCCTGCACGAACATGCCGGTGCCGTTCGCGCCGCCCGAGAGCAGCGTCGGCATCGACACCGTT
Organism: Vicinamibacterales bacterium; assembly: GCA_963802345.1. Classification (GTDB taxonomy): domain Bacteria; phylum Acidobacteriota; class Vicinamibacteria; order Vicinamibacterales; family JAMQPK01; genus JAMQPK01. Next base: position 137,641 of record CAWDIK010000009.1, on the reverse strand, counting down.
GCCTGCCCGCACGCCCGGCAGGGCCCGGAGCCGCTCCATGCCCTGCTGAAAGAAGCCGGTTCGATACGCTGCGTCGAACTCGGTCGTGCCTTCGGGAGCGTTCGAACGAACACGAGATTGTTCGGGTCGTACCCGATGTCGACGCGCTTGAGGTTGTCGAGCGTTCTGAGAAACAAACCCGCCCCGACGAGGAGCACGAGCGAAATCGACACCTGCGCCACGAGCAAGCCTCTGCTGAGGATGTTGTTCGAGCCCGTGACGCTGCGGCTGCTTTCTTTCAGAGAGGTGCCGATATCGATGCGCGTCGCCTGAAGCGCCGGCGCGATGCCGAAGACGACGCCGACCAGCGCGGTGACGGCGGTCATTGACTGCCAGCGCGCGCACATCGAACGTGCCGCGACGAGCCGATCGGCGCCGGCAGCAGCTCCTGACCGCTGTAGGCGACGAGGATGCCGAGCGCGCCGCCCATGCCGGCGAGCATCAGGCTTTCGGTCAGCAGTTGCCGGATCAACCGCGCGCGCGTCGCTCCCATCGACAGGCGGACGGACAACTCGCGCTGGCGGAACGCCGGCGCGCGAAAGGAGCAGGTTGGCGACGTTCGCGCATACCAGCAGCAACACCAGCGCCGAGACGATGGCGATGATCTCGAGCGCGCGAACAGTCGTTGGTATTCGCGTCGTACATGCCCTGCCTGCCGCTTTCGGCAATCAACTGCGGGCACGTCGACGCGGCTGCGGTTTTCGGCAGAATTCCGCCCACTCTCCGTGAGGCCGGCCAGATATGCGTCCATTCCCGCCTGGCCTGTTCGCGAAAGACGCCGGCGAGATTGCCTTGTACCTGCTCGACGGTCATTCCCGGCTTCAGCCGCCCGATGATCTGCACCCACCAGTTTGTCGCGCTGTGCAGCGCGGTCTTCGCCGCGAACCCTCGGGTCGAGTGCAATCGGCAGTGTGACATCGCGAGGTTCTGCGCAGCGGGCGCTGCGTGCCGTTGAAGCCGGCAGGCGTGATGCCGACAACGGTGAGCGGCACATTGGCAATCGTGATGATCGCGTCCGATGACGTGCGGATCGGCGCGCGAAGTGCGACCGCCAGTACCGCTCGCTGAGCATCGCCACCGGCGGTGCCGAGGCGCTGTCATCGCTCGGCTCGATGCGTGCGGCCGGCCCGCGCGCTCACGCCGAGCATCGAAAAGTAGTTTCCGGTTACCAGCAAACCGCTGACGGTTTCCGCGCGTCCATCCACCATGACTGTCATGCAGCCCGACAGGGACCGATGCCGCCAGATCGACCATCGTCTGGTTGGCTTCGCGGAAGTGCTGGTACATCGGATATGGGAACGTCGTTCGCACCGGGCCAAGCGGGCTCTCGGCCGCGAACCCGTAGTCGCTCGCATCGGTGGCCATGTCGTTGCGGCCCGCGGTTCGCAGGCGCACCAGCGAATCCGGGTCGTGGACGGAGAGCGTGCGCAACAGCATCCCGTTGACGGCGGAGAAGATCGCCGTGTTTGCGCCGATGCCGACGGCGAGCGACAGCACCACGACCGCCGTCCATCCCCTGGCCTGCATCAACACCCGGAAACCGTGGCGAAGGTCTCTCAGCATGACGAGGCCATTATCAAGCGCGTGCCCGTTTGAGGTCGCGTGGGTTCGTGAGCCGCGTGGGTTTCGTGGGGAATTCCCTACGAGCCTACGCCACCCACGATCCCTACGATCGTTCTGTCCGTTCGTGGGACGGGCAGGCTCACCACCGGACGGCGCTATTCGTCAGACATCGCCGGCTGAGATAACCGCGATCGTGTTGCGGGTGGCTCCGATGACGGCGCCGAGCGGAATGTCGCCGTCGAACGTCGCGAGATATCCGCCCATCTTCTTCGCCAGTCCCAGCAGTAGATATCGCTCACCTGACGATAACCGCGAATGAGTGAGGCATTGAAGAGCGTTCTATCGGTCAGCGAAACCGCCTCGGGCCAGAACACGTGATCCTTGGCCGAGCAGAAGCGGCGCAGGAGATCGACGACCTCTGCCGGACGAAAAGTGCCTGCTCGTGCCGCCGGATTGCTCAACACGCGCACAAAGCCGTTCTCTGTGATGGCGCATGTCGCCCAACCGCTCGCGTGATGGTCGGCAAACCAATCGTGCGCAATTTCGTGGTGTGTGTGTTTTGGATTGGAGAGCGCCACCAGCACATTCACGTCGAGCAGCGCGACCCGGCTCACTCCTCGTCCCTGAGCTCATTGACCAGCTTCATCGTCATGATCTCGCTGGCCGGGCCGTCGGGGCAGCAACGGCACACCGTTGCGGACCTTCGGCGCCGGCCCGCTTGGCGTAAGCGCCTTGCGCACGAGGTCGGAGAGCATCTTTCCGGCGGTCATGCCGCACGTTCCGCGAGCTCTTTGGCGGCCTGAAGCACGTCCTCATCGAGATCGAGCGTAGTTCGCATGGCCAATCATCACGCATCACGCATCAGATGTCAAATGGCGTAGGGCGCGTAGGCGGCAGCGATCGTGGGCAATCAGAGGCTCCGGCTATCTGTGTACGCCAGATGGAGCACCGCGCGACGAATCGTGTCTAAGTAGCGATGCATTGCAGGTACCTCGCGTTCCTCCTCGCTCGCGGTCGTCGTCGGCTGTGCACCGCGGCCCGTGCCCGTCGCGGCGCCTCGCATTGCCCCCGAAGTGCTGGCCGCGCGATTGGCCGAAGCCGATCGCCTGGCATCGCGGGGCTGCTATCTCTGTCTGAAGGAAGCCGCTGCCGCATATGCGAGCCTGCTCGCCGAATCGGACGACGGCCAGCGTGCTAGCGAAGGCGCTCGAAAACAACCTGATGCTCGCCATGCGCGAGATCGAGCTGCGCATTCCCGATTCGGGCGCGCGGGAAGCAGCCGAGCAGCTTCAGGCACGCGTGCCGGCCAGCTACGCGGCGTACTTTGCCGTGCTCGATCTGCAGGCTTCGCCCCGCTCGTGGTCGGTTCGGCGTGCGCGGCGAGCCGTTCCGCTGGCAGCAGTATGACGAGCGCCTGAAGCTCGTCGCCGACCTCGAGACAGACGCGGCTGCAACGGTCCGATGAAGGCGTATTTCTTTATCGCGCTCGCGATTCAGACTTCGGCAATTCAAAGACCTCAAGTCGCATCCTCCCGCGTTTGCTGGAGGCGCATCCCGACGATCTCTCGCTGCAGTACCAGATGCTGGCGTATCAGCCGATGTATTCAGCGCGAAGCCGCGCGCAATCTCATCGGCCGGGAGACCGGCTTCGGCGAAGTGCACTTGCTGATCGGCCAGCGTGCCGTGCTGAACGGAGATATCGCTGCCGCCTACCGCGAGCTGACGCGCGCGCGGGAGCTGCTGCCCGACAGCGTGTCGGTTGCGCTCGCGCTGGCAAACGTCACGTTTTCCTACGCGCGCTATGCCGACGCGCTGGCGCTATTCGATCGCATTCTCGCGAGCCCGGCCTCGCACGGTGTCGAGCCGCAGGCCCGCCTCGGCCGCGCGAAGTCGCTGAGCTACCTGAAGCGGCACGACGAAGCCATCGCACAGCTGATCGAGCTGCTGCAGAACGACCCGAGCAACAATCCCGGCGAGAAGTACTACTGGCGCGCGTGGAATCAGCTGCAGCTCGGCCGCGCGCAGCTCGCCTACGACGATGCGATCGCCGGACTGAACGCGATGCGCAACGACGCGATCTACCGCCTCGCGGGCATGGCGTCGTTCAGCCTGAATCGCCTCGGCGAATCGCGCGACTTTTTCGAGCACGCGCTCGAGATGAACCGTGCCGACTGCGATTCGCAGCGCTATCTCGGCCTGCTCGATTCCGCGGAACGCAGCTGGAAGCCTGCATCGGGCCGCTTTACGCTCGCGGCGTCGTGTTACGAAGACGTGATTACCCAGATGCAGAAGCAGCTCGCCGAATACGAGAAAGACATCACCGGTCTGTCGAACGGCCTCATCGCCGCCAAACGCCTCGAGATCAGAGAGGCCGGCGCTCTGCGTGACCAGTCCATCCTGAACGCCGCCGCAGCCGCACGGAACCTGAAATAAACCTGATACAATTATTCGTTTCGGGTTCCCGCAGGAAAGCACACAGATGGGCCAGGGCTGGATATCGGTACGCGGCGCGCGCGTTCATAACCTCCGCAATATCGACGTCGATATTCCGCGGGACAAGCTGACGGTCATTACCGGCCTGTCCGGGTCGGGCAAGTCGTCCCTTGCCTTCGACACGATTTACGCCGAAGGACAGCGCCGCTATGTCGAGTCGTTGTCGGCCTACGCCCGGCAGTTTCTCGAGCAGATGGAGAAGCCGGACGTCGATCTGATCGACGGCTTGTCGCCGGCCATCTCCATCGAGCAGAAGACCACCGCCTCGAATCCGCGATCGACGGTCGGCACCGTCACGGAAATCTACGATTACCTGCGGCTGCTGTTCGCCAACATCGGCGTCCCGCACTGCCATCAGTGCGGACGCGAGATCTCGGCGCAGTCGCTCGAGCGCATCATGGACATGGTGATGGTGTATCCGCAGGATGCCCGCATCAACGTGCTCGCTCCAATCGTCCGCGGCCGAAAAGGGGAGTTCAAGAAAGAGCTTGCCGAGCTGAAGAAGAAGGGGTTCTCGAAGGCGCGCATCGACGGCGTGTTCCGTTCGCTCGACGAGGACATCAAGCTCGACCGCCGGCGCAATCATGGGATCGACATCGTCGTCGACCGGTTGATTGTGAAGTCGGGCATCGAGCGCCGGCTCGCCGAGGCCATCGAGATTGCGCTCAATCTCGCCGACGACATCGTCGTCGTCAACACGCTCGAGGGGGGCGATCGGCTGTTTTCGCGCAAGCTCGCCTGCATCGAGTGCGGCATCAGCATGCCCGAGATGACGCCGCGCGCGTTTTCGTTCAACTCGCCGCACGGCGCGTGTCCGGAGTGCCAGGGCCTCGGCGCGATGCACGACTTCGATCCGAATCGCATCGTGCCTGACGAGACGAAGTCGCTCGCCGAAGGCGCGATCGTGCCGTGGGCGAAAGGCGATCGGAAGCTCGTGCGCGAAGCGATCGCCGGCCTCGCGAAGAGCCTCGGGTTCGATCCCGCGACGGCGTTCGCGAGCCTGGCGAAGAAAGTACGCGACCAGATCCTCTACGGCGGCAACGGCAAGGGCTTCGAGGGCATCATCCCGAATCTTCGCCGGCGGTTCGACGAGGCGACGTGGTCCGAGCAGGAAGACCTCGACGTGTACCGCTCGCTGCGGCCGTGCCCGTCGTGTCACGGCGATCGGCTGAAGCCTCAGAGCCTCGCCGTGAAGGTGAAGGGCCGCACGATTTCCGGGTACGTGAACCTGCCGATCAGCGAGGCCTACGACGTGTTCAACGGCCTCGACCTGAGCGAGCGCGAGAACCTGATTGCGGGACGGGTCCTCAAGGAAATCCAGGATCGCCTTCGATTCCTCTACGACGTCGGCGTCGGTTACCTCACGCTGGGCCGCAGCGCGACGACGTTATCGGGAGGCGAGGGACAGCGCATCCGCCTGGCGACGCAGATTGGCGCCAATCTCACGGGCGTGCTGTACGTCCTCGACGAACCCTCCATCGGGCTGCATCAACGCGACAACCGCGCGCTGCTCGGCACCCTGCATCACCTGCGCGACCTGGGCAACACGATCGTCGTGGTCGAGCACGACGAAGAAACGATTCGCATCGCCGACTACCTGATCGACCTGGGCCCGGGCGCCGGCGAGCACGGCGGGAAAGTCATCTTTCAAGGGACGCCGGAGGAGCTGCTCGAAGGGGCAGAGGGGTGAGGGGCAAGGGGTAAACGGGCACGAGTCGCTGACCGGCCAGTACCTGCGCGGCGAGAAGACGATCGCCATGCCCGGCGGACGGCGCGCCGCGGGCAAGAACGCGCTGGTCATCCGCGGCGCCCGGGAAAACAATCTGAAAAGCATCGACGTGCGCATTCCTCTCGGCGCGCTCGTCGCGGTCACGGGCGTCAGCGGATCCGGCAAATCCACGCTCGTCAACGACATCCTGTATCGCTCGCTCGCGCGAGAGCTCTATCGCGCGGGCGATGAGCCTGGCGCGCACGACGGCATCGATGGCATCCAGCACATCGACAAAGTGATCGAGATCGATCAGTCGCCGATCGGGCGGACGCCTCGATCGAATCCGGCGACGTACACGGGATTGTTCACCTTCATTCGAGAGTTGTTCGCCATGCTCCCGGAGGCGAAGGCTCGCGGCTTCCGTCCGGGACGCTTTTCGTTCAACGTGAAGGGCGGACGCTGCGAAGGATGTCAGGGCGATGGCGTGATCGCCATCGAGATGCACTTCCTGCCGGATGTGTACGTGACGTGCGAGCAATGCAAGGGACGCCGCTACAACCGCGAGACGCTCGACGTGCAGTATCGCGGCAAATCGATCGCCGACGTGCTGGAGCTGACGGTCGATCAGGCGTTGCCGCTGCTCGAGAACTTTCCGCCGATTGCGAACAAACTGCGTACGCTGCAGAGCGTGGGACTCGGCTACATCGAGCTGGGTCAGTCGGCGACCACTCTGAGCGGCGGCGAAGCGCAGCGCGTCAAGCTGTCGAAGGAACTGTCGCGACGAGGGACCGGCCGAACGCTGTACATCCTCGACGAGCCCACGACCGGGCTCCATTTCGAAGACACGCACAAACTGCTCGACGTCCTGAACAAGCTCGTCGACCAGGGCAATACAGTGGTCGTCATCGAACACAACCTCGACGTGATCAAGTCGGCTGATTACATCATCGACCTCGGTCCCGAAGGAGGAGCGGGCGGCGGCCGCGTCATCGCCCAGGGCACGCCAGAAGAGGTGGCCCGGGTGCACGATTCGGCAACCGGTGAGTTCCTAAGACCGTTACTGACGTCAGTTTCATGACGCCGTGTGGTAAGATTGCTACAGCTTTTCGACTGTTTTGTGTGGTCCTCGTACCACAAACAGGACTTGGTCTTCCGGGAAGCGCAGTCATGTATTTCTGCTAAATCTGACTGCGGCAACCACTTAGCGGCTCCAAGCGACGGCGGCCGCCGGCGGGCACTGGAATTGCTCTATAGAGCGCCGCCAAAGTGGTTCGTAACGGTCTGACTCCTAACGACTAATGGACGCACAACGCACCCTCAAACGGGCCGTATCCTGCGCAGGGATCGGTCTCCATTCCGGGAAAAAGGTGTCGTTGTCCCTGAAGCCCGCTCCGGCGAATCATGGAATCCGATTCCGCCGCTCCGACCTTGGCGGCCTCGAGATTCCGGCGGTTGTCACGCATCTGGGCGGCATTCAATACGCGACGGGCCTGTCATTGAAGGAGGGCTCGGTCGAAACCGTCGAGCACCTGCTTGCCGCGCTCGTCAGCCTTGGCGTTGATAACGTCATCGTCGAGCTGAACCATCCCGAAGTTCCCATCATGGACGGCAGCGCTGCGCCGTTCATCTATCTGATTCATGAAGCCGGCCTCAAGCGGCTTGCCGCGCCGAAGCAGTTCCTCAAAGTCGTGCGCCCCATCGCGCTCTCGCGGGGCGACAAGCGCATCGCGCTCTACCCGTCGGATCACTTCAAGGTGACCTACAGCATCAGCTTCGATCACCCGATGCTCCGGCACCAGACCCGGACGATGCAGATCACCGAGGAGTCGTTCATCGAAGAGATCGCGCCGGCGCGGACGTTCGGGTTCCTGAAGGAAGTCGAGATGCTGCGCCAGAACGGCCTCGCACTGGGCGGGTCGCTCGAGAACGCCATCGTGCTCGGCGAAACGGGCGCGCTGAACGCGCTCCGCTTCGAAGACGAGTTCGTGCGCCACAAGATTCTCGACGTCATCGGCGACATGGCGCTCGTGGGCTATCCGATCGTCGGCCACCTCGTCGCCCATCGCGGCGGCCACGCGTTGCACACGGCGTTCGCCAGCAAGCTGCTCGAAGAATCTGATGCCTGGCGTCTCGTGGAGGGGCAGTTCGACCCGGCCCGCGTCGGCGCGCCGGTCACGATTCCCGTCAAGAGCGCGCCGCGGCTCGCCAATTAGCCACCCCAGATTTCTGAACGTGGCATCGCGCCTTTTTGACACGCGGTGTGCTTTGACCGCACCATAAGCGCGATCCATGGAGCCGACCTGGTGACCCGCAACCCCATCCTCGACTTCGCCATCGACACGAGCGCGGTCAGATTCATCGGCCACGATCTCCAGCGGCCTGAATGCATCCTTGCCGAACCGGACGGCACGCTGTGGTCGGCCGATGCGCGCGGCGGCGTGGTGCGTCTCGATCAGAACGGGTCGCAGGAGATCGTCACGCAACGCCGGTCGGCGCACTTCGAGCACGCCGGCAGCGAAGCGACGCGATATCTTCACGGCACGCTTCCAAACGGCCTCGCGTTCGCCCGGAACGGCGATTTTCTGATCTCGAATTTCGGGACCGACTGCCTCGAGCTGATGTCGCGTGACGGCACCTCCCGGGTGCTCGCCGACAGCATCGATGGCGAGCCGATCGGCAAAGTGAACTTCGTCCTTCGCGACTCGCGCGATCGCATCTGGATCACGGTGTCGACGCGCCTGAAGAACTGGATGGAAGCGCTGCGTACCGATCTCGCGGACGGCTACCTCGCCCGCCTCGAGGACGGACGGTTCCGCATCGTGGCCGATGGATTCCACTTCACGAACGAAATTCGATTCGATGCGAACGAGGAATATCTCTACGTCGTCGAAACGACGGGCGGGTGCATCACGCGGCTGCGGATTGACGCGGCCGGCGACGTGAAGGGCCGTGAAGTGTTCGGGCCGTCCTCGCTGGGCCGTGGCGCGTGGCCGGACGGGATTGCGTTCGACACCGCCGGCAACCTGTGGGGCACGCTGGTCTACTCTGACAAGCTGTTCGTGCTCACGCCGGACGGCGACATGCGCGTGCTGCTCGACGAAGGCGATCCCGCGAAGGTCTCCGCGCTCGAGCAGGCCTTCTTCAACAACACGGTCACCGAAGAGGTCCTCTTTGCCACCGGGCGGGGACTCGCGCCGTGGATGGCGAGCGTGACGTTCGGCGGTCCCGATCTGCAGACCGTCTATATCGGTTCGTTGAAAGGCTCGCGCATTCCATATTTCCGCGCGCCGGTGCCCGGCCTGCCGATGGTGCACTGGAACGAGATGCCGTCGGTTCGCATCTAGCGGTCCAGGTCCGGCTAAGCGAAACTCGCCGTTGACACCGCCGACAACCCCTCTTACACTTTTCGATCTAAAATCGATTATCGATAATGTCCATTGTCACAGGCGGCAGCACGCTGATGCGCAACTACGTGAACGGCGATTGGGTGGCATCGTCGGCCTCGGACTCGTTGCCCGTTCTCAACCCCGCGACAGGCGAGCAGCTCGGCACGACGCCGCTGTCGACGCGCGGCCGACGTCGGGCAGGCGGTCGACGCCGCCAGCCGCGCGTTTCCCGCGTGGCGGCGCATGCCCGTGACCGATCGCGTCCAGTTCCTCTTCAAGCTCAAGGCGCAGCTGGAACGCCACTTCGATGAGATCTCCCGCACGATCACGCTCGAGTGCGGCAAGACGCTCGCCGAATCGCGCGGCGAGATGCGGCGCGCCGTCGAGAACGTCGACGTGGCGTGCGGCACGCCGATTCTGATCCAGGGCTACAACTCCGAGGATATCGCCGCCGGCATCGACGAGATCATGATCCGCCAGCCGCTCGGCGTGTGCGCGGTGATTGCCCCGTTCAATTTTCCCGGCATGATTCCGTTCTGGTTCCTTCCGTATGCGATTGCGTGCGGCAACACGGTCGTGATCAAGCCGTCGGAGCGGGTTCCGCTGACGATGCAGAAGGTGTTCGCGCTCGTCGACGAGATCGGCCTGCCGCCCGGCGTGCTCAACCTGGTGAACGGCGGCAGGGACGTCGTGAACGCGATTGCTCGATCATCCTGCAGTGCGGTCGGTCAGCTTCGTGGGGTCGAGCGCGGTCGCCCGGTCACGTCTACGCGCGCGCGGCCGCCGCCGGCAAGCGCGCGCAGTGCCAGGGCGGCGCGAAGAATCCGGTGGTCGTCCTTCCCGACGCCGATCTCGGCGTCGGCCGCCGACGTCATTGCCGACAGCGCGTTTGGCTGCGCCGGCCAGCGCTGCCTCGCGACGTCACTGGCGATTACGGTGGGCGCCGCGCACGAGCCGTTTCTCGACGCGATTCGCGACAGGGCGCAGTCGCGCGTCGTCGGATTCGGCCTCGACGAGGGCGTGCAGATGGGGCCGGTCATCTCGCCTGAAAGCCGCGCGCGCGTGCTCAAGGCGATCGATCAGGCGGTCGCCGAAGGGGCGCGTCCGCTGGCCGACGGCCGAAAACTCGACGGCCGCCGCCTATCGGCAGCGGAAATTTCGTCGGTCCGACGGTCATCGACGGCCTGCCGTTTCAGAGCGAGCTCACGACGACGGAGATTTTCGGTCCCGTGCTGTCGGCGCATCACGTCGACACCGTGGAGGAAGCGATCGCGCTCGTGAATGCCGGATCGTACGGCAATCAGGCGTGCCTCTTCACGACGAGCGGCGCGAACGCGCGCAAATTCCGGCACGAGGCCGAGGTCGGCAACATCGGCATCAACATCGCCGTTGCGGCGCCCATGGCGTTCTTTCCGTTCAGCGGCGCGCGCGACAGCTTCTTCGGCGATTTGCACGGACAGGGCAGAGATGCCGTGGAGTTCTTCACGCAGGAGAAAGTCGTCGTCGAGCGCTGGCCGGCGTCCTGGACGCGCCGGTTCTAGCCTCTGACGCAGCGACCCGGGCTACGAGACGTCAGTCTCCGGCGTCGAGCTGGACCATGACGAAGGTCGCATGACAGAGACCAGAGACCGGCCCTCTGTTGATGGTCTGCCTTGCCGCGGTCGCGGCCGAGCGCGGGCATGCGCAATCGAGCCGCACGACGTGGACCGACTACGGTGGCGGTCCGGACAACGCGCGGTACCTCACGCTGGACCAGATCAACAAGTCGACTCTGAGCCAGCTCGTCGGTGGCCTGGACCTATCCGACGCAGGACACCATCTCGTACGTCTTCGGCCCGCTCGTCGTCGACAACGTCATCTACGTGCTCGCGCAGAACAATTCGCTCGTCGCGCTCGATGCCACCACCGGACGCGAAATCTGGATTCACGAAGGCCTGCAGGGCATCGCGCCGCGCGGCATCAACTATTGGGAGAGCAAGGACCGCTCCGATCGGCGGCTGCTGTTCCAGATGAACAGCTACCTGCAGGCGATCGACGCGCGGACGGGCAAATCGATTCTGACGTTCGGCAAAGACGGCGCGGTGAATCTGCGCGAAGGGCTCGGACGGGATCCGGCGACGATCGTCAAGACGCAGTCGTCGAACCCGGGCAAGGTGTTCGAGAACCTCATCATCCTCGGATCGGCGGCGGGCGAGAACTACATGGCGCCCCCAGGCGATCTTCGCGCGTTCGATGTCGTGACCGGCAAGCTCGTGTGGCAGTTTCACACCATCCCGCATCCGGGCGAGTTCGGCTACGAGACGTGGCCGCCGGACGCGTGGAAATACATCGGCGGCGTCAACACGTGGGGTGAAATCACGGTCGATCCCGTGAGGGGCATCGCCTACTTTCCCCTCGGATCGCCCACCTACGACTTCTATGGCGCCGATCGCCATGGCGCCAATCTGTTCGGCTCGTCGCTGCTGGCGCTGGACGCGCGGACGGGAAAGCGCCTGTGGCATTTCCAGATGGTTCACCACGATTTGTGGGACTACGACAACGTGGCGGCCCCGCAGTTGACGACCATTCGCCGCAACGGCAAGACGATCGACGTCGTCGCTCAAGCCGGCAAGACGGGATTTCTCTACGTGTTCGATCGCGTCACGGGAGAGCCGATGTGGCCCATCGAAGAGCGGCGCGTGCCGCCGAGCGAAATTCCCGGCGAAGCGGCGTGGCCCACGCAGCCGTTTCCGACCGCGCCGCCGCCGTTCGCGCCGCAGAAACTCACGGTAGACGACATCAATCCGTACATCCTGACGCCCGAGGAACGTGAGACCTGGAAGACGCGCATTGCCAACGCGCGCAACGACGGGTTGTTCACGCCGCCCGCGCTGAAGGACACCGTCTCGATTCCCGGCGCGCAGGGCGGCGCGAACTGGGGCTGCACGGCGGCCGATCCGGCCAAGGGCATCGTCTACGTGCTGAGCATCAACGTGCCCTCGATCTACAAGCTGAGCACCGAAGCGCCGGCGCCCGGGAGGCGGACGTGCCGGAGGTCCGGCGGCGATCGCGCAGGGACGCACGTTGTACGAGCAGAAATGCGAGACGTGCCACGCTCCCGACCTGCGAGGCTCCGGAAACTATCCGTCGCTCGTCGACATCACCTCGCGTATGGGACCCGAGTCGCTGAGGGAAGTGATCGCCGGCGGCCGGCCCGCCATGCCGTCGTTCAACGAGCTGAGCCAGACGGATCTCGACGCGCTCGTCGCGTTTCTCGGAAGTCCGACTGCCGCGCCGGCCGCGGCGCGGAGCCGGGCCAGGCACGCCGGCAAGCGCCGACGGGCGGCCCTGTCGTCGCGTCCGGCGGAGCACCTGGCGGACGCGTCGTGCCTCCGGGCCGCGCCGGTGGCATGGTCGGACCGGCTTACCCACCCGGAATCAAAGTGCCGGAAGTGCGCATGTATACCGGCTACGGCATGAACGGCACGATCGTGAAGCCGCCGTATTCGACGCTTACCGCCTACGACCTCAACACCGGGACGATCAAGTGGCAGGTGCCGGCGGGTGGAGACGATCCGCGCGCGGTCGCACAGGGCGCCAAGGACACCGGCTACATCAGCCATCGCACCGGCATCGTGACCACGTCGGCCGGCTTGCTGTTCCAGGCAGGCGGAGACGGCAAGCTGCGCGTGTACGACTCGGAGAACGGCCGCGTCCTCTGGACGGGTGATATGCCTGCCGGGTCGCGCGGCATTCCGGCGATGTACGAAGTGAACGGCCGGCAGTTCTTCGTCGTGAACGCGACGTCGCCGATTGTCGGGCCGAACGACACCGCGAGCGCCCAGCCGAGTTCAGACACGATCGCCAGAGCGTACGTCGCCTATGCGTTGCCAGCGAAAGGATCCCAGAAGTGATACGACGCAAAGAGCCCGCGGCGGGAGCGGCGCGTCCTCCGCGATGAGATTCGCGACCAGTTGATCGAACACATTCTCAACGGCCGCCTGCCGCCGGGCGAACGCATTGTCGAGATGCGCATTGCCCAGCAGTTCGGCGTCAGCCAGGCGCCGGTGCGGGAGGCGCTGCGCGATCTCGATCTGCTCGGCTTCGTGGTGAGCTCGCCGTTTCGCGGCGCGATCGTTCGCCAGATTTCGGTCGAGGAGCTCGTGCAGCTGTATCCGATCCGCGCGGTCCTCGAGGGTCTCGCGGCACGGCACGCGGCGCTTCGCATCGACGCGGCGACGCTGAAGAAGCTCGAAGGGCTGCTCGCGACGATGCGTACCGCCGCTGCGCGAGGCGATCACCGCCGCGCGGTCGAGGCAGACTTCGCGTTTCATCTCACGATCGTCGAAGCGTCGGGCAACCGTCTGCTTCAGCAGATCTGGGACCGCATGCGCCTGGCCACGACGACATTCCTGACGGTGTCGAAGTCGCACCATTCGCTGAAGGAGATCGTCGAGCGGCACGCCTCGGTGCTCGACGCGTTGCGGACGCGGGATCCCGATGTGGCCGAGCGCGCGCTGCGCTACCACATCGAAGAGCCCGGCAAGTGGCTCCGTGCCGCGTTGGAGGAAGAAGCGGCGGAGGAGCGGAAGGACGGCCGCAAGCGCCGAGTCAGCCGGCGCCGCTAGAAGGGGAAGTGCTATGAGGTATCGATTCGGATCGTCTTTCGCGGCGGCTGTCATTGCGGCTGCAGCATTTGCGTCCATCATTCACGGTGCGTCGACGAACTTCGCACCCGACGCCGTGTTCACCGGTTCGAGTCTCAGTGGATGGCAACCGATCGGGCAGAGCAACTGGCGCGCCGAGAACGGCGAGATCATCGGCACGCCCACAGCCGCTGCCGGAGGATGGTTGCTGGCGGACAAGCCCTATCAGGACGTCGCTGTCTTCACCTCGTTTCGATGCGCCGCGGGCTGCCAGACTGGCGTGATGCTGCGCGCCGAGCGGACTGCCGACGGCGGTCTGAAAGGCGTCTTCGTGTCGCTGAACGAAGGCGATCTTGCCGCGTACCGCGTGACGCTCGATCGTCAGGGCGCGCAGACATCCAAAGAGCGCTTGAGAGGGCCGGGCGGCGGACAATTGCGCGTGGCCTTGCCGCCGCCGAGTCCATCGCCGGGCGAGTCCGCAACGCCCGCGCGCGCCGGAGGGCCGCCACCGCTTCCGCCGTTTCCCGGCGGCATCTCGTCGCCCATTCCGCGGCCGAATACCAGCCTGCGAGCGGGCGACTGGAACACCATCGAGCTCGTGCTCGATGCCAACATCCTCCGTGCCTTCCTGAACGACGCCGCGGGGATCGGCGATTCCGTTGCCGAGCCCGAGTACGGCGCCTACGGTCCGTTTGCGCTGTACGTCGGCGGAACCGGAGAAGTGCGGTTCAAGGACGTCTCGCACAAGGATCTGCAACCGAGAGTCGCGCAACCCGAAAAGGTGTCGACCAGGTTCCGGATGCAGACGCGTGAACGAGTTCTACTACTCGTGGGGCCCTGCCGTCGCCGACTTCAATCGCGACGGAACGCCCGACATCGTCGCGGGGCCCTACTACTATCTCGGTCCGGAGTACACCGCCGCTCGCGAAATCTACGTCGGCGGGACGATCGATCCTGGAACCGCGTACTTCAACGGCCTGCAATACGCCTACGACTTCACGGGCGACGGATGGCCCGACGTGCTCAACTCGGTGTTTCAACGGCAGGCGATTCTCTACGTCAATCCCAAGGGAGAGTCGCGGCGCTGGGATAGCTATGCCGTGACCGATCGCATGTCGTGCGAGTTCATGCTGCTGAAGGACGTCGACGCCGACGGCAAGCTCGAGTTCATCTTCAAGGACAGCGAGAACAAGTTCGTGTATGCCAAGCCGGATCCCGCCAATCCGACCGGCATGTGGATCAAGCACGCGATCAGCGAGCCGGGTCCGTGGGCCAACCACGGGATGGGCGTCGGCGATGTCGAACGGCGATGGCCGCGTCGATTTCCTGAATGCATTCGGCTGGTGGGAGCAGCCGGATCGTCGATCGTCGATCGTCGATCGTCCATCGTCTGGACCAGCCGATCGCCGGTCGACGATGGACGATGGACGATCGTGGACGTACCATCCGGCGGCGTTCGGCAAGTGGACGCGATCGAGTCCGGGCGGAGCGGAGATGGCCGTGTATGACGTGAACGGCGACGGTCTCAACGACGTGGTGACGTCGCTGCAGGCGCACGGCCTGGGATTGTCGTGGTTCGAGCAGAAGAAAGCCGCCGACGGCTCGCGTTCGTTCGTCGAGCACCCGATCATGACCAACTTCTCGACGAAGAACGCCGGCGACGTGATCTTCTCGCAGCTTCACGGTGCGACGTACGCAGACGTCGACGGCGATGGATTGCAGGACTTCATCACCGGCAAGCGGTTCTGGTCGCATCTCGACACGTTCATCGATCCCGACCCGCACGGCGCGCCGGTGCTGTACGTCTATCGCGCGGTGCGAAACCCCAAGGCCCCTGGCGGCGCGGAATTCGTTCCCGAGCTGATTCACAACCGTTCGGGTGTCGGGTCGCATCTGTCCGTCGTCGATCTGAACAAGGACGGCGCGCCGGAAATCATCACGTCGACCAAGCGGGGCACGTTTATCTTCTGGAACAACTGGAAAGCGGCGAAGCCATAACATGCGACTCCTTCACGCAACAGCGGCCGCTATTGCTGCCGCCACCATCGTCGGCGCTCAGGCGCCAAACCTGGAAAGAGACTGGCCCTCGCACGGGCGCGATGCCGGTGCGCAGCGATTCTCGCCGCTCAAGCAGATCAACACATCGAATGTGTCGAATCTCAGCCTGGCGTGGAGCTACGACACGCCCGCGCCGGTACCGCCAACGCCGGCTCGCGGAATCGCAAACGAGGAGGAAGGCGCACCCGTCGCTCCTCCGCCCTCTCGCGGCGAAGCCCCGGCAGCGTCAGCGGCGCCGGCGATTCCGGCACCAAGGCAGTCAGCGGCGACACCGCTCGTGATCGACGGCGTCATGTACATGGGGACGATGTATAACCGCGTCGTCGCGCTGGATGCTGATACCGGAAAAGAAATCTGGGTCAAGGACGTCGGCAACACACCGTCAACGCGGGGCATCGCCTACTGGCCGGGGACGAACGGCATTCCGCCGCAGCTGGTGTTCGGCACGACCGACGGATCGTCCCTGTTGATTTCGCTGAACGCCAAAACGGGCGAGTTCACACCGGGATTCGGACAAGGCGGCAAGGTCGATTTGCGGCAGGGCGTCGGCGAGAAGTTCCCGAGGCTGCGGGTTGCGCTGTCGTCGCCGCCGGCAATCTACAAGAACCTCGCGATTACCGGCAATCACTCACAGGAAGCTCCAAGCCTCGGCCCTTCGGGCGATATACGTGCCTGGGATCTGCGGACGGGCAAGCTCGTCTGGACGTTCCACACGATTCCCAGGCCGGGCGAGCCCAATCACGACGCGTGGAAGAACGATCAGTGGGTCGATCGCGCCGGAGCGAACGCGTGGGGATTCATTACCGTCGATGAGGCGCGCGGGATTGCGTACGTGCCGACGGGCACACCGGCCACAGATTTCTACGGCGGCGATCGCCTTGGCTCGAATCTCTATGGTTCGTCGCTGCTCGCGCTGGATGCGGCGACCGGCAAGCTGAAGTGGTTTTTTCAAACGACGCATCACGACAACTGGGACTACGACCTGAACTCGCCGCCGACGCTTGATCGACATCAAGCGCAACGGCAGGACGATTCCGGCTGTTGCGGTGTACACAAAACAGGGCCTGCTGTTCGTCTTCGATCGCGTAACGGGCACACCCGTGTTCGGCGTCGAGGAACGGCCGGTGATTTCCGACAACCCGCTTCCCGGCGACGAGGTACTCGCCCACGCAGCCGTTTCCGCTGAAGCCTCCGCCGATTGCGCGAATGACGTTCTCGCCGCAGGAGATCGCGAAGATCACGCCCGAGCACGAGAAGTATTGCAAAGGTCTTCTGGAGCTGGAGGGCGGCGTGATGACGGGCGGTCCGTACGCGCAATACGGACCGAAGCTCCGCGTGATTTTCCCGGGGTGGACCGGCGGCGGCAACTGGAACGGCTCGGCATTCAATCCCGATCTCGGGTACCTGTTCCTGCCGACGCAGGACCACGGCATGCTCAACAAGATGGTCAAGAGCACCAGGTCCGAGAACATGTACGTGCGCGCCGGCCCCGACAACGCGCCACCGATGCTCGGCACGAATTTCTGGGACGGGCGGAAGGCATGGCCGTGCCAGCAGCCGCCGTGGGGCGAGCTCGTCGCGGTGAACGCAAACACTGGCGACATCGCGTGGCGGGTTCCGCTCGGATCCTTCGAGGAGCTCGACGCGCTTGGCGTGCCGCGCGACAGGCACCTTGAATCGCGGCGGTCCGATTGCGACAGCGGGCGGGCTGGTCTTCATCGCGGCGTCGCAGGACGCGCGATTCCGCGCGTTCGACGCGCGCACCGGAAAAGTGCTGTGGGTGGCCGACCTGACAGAGAACGGCCGCGCCGTGCCGATTACGTATCAGGGCAAGCGAGGGAAGCAATACGTGGCCATCATGGCGGGCGGCGGTCGACCGGTTGCGAGAAAGGTCGACGAGAGCCGTATCGGCGGGCGGCTTCATGTGTATGCGCTGCCCGATGCAAAGTAGAACCAGGACGTAGCGGCGAGGCCGGAGAGCTGTGCGGTTGACACGGAAGCCGTGGTCATTGGTCTTGCTCTCCGTGGCGGGCGTGCTGCTGTTTGCGCTGATGTATGCGCGATGGCGGCCGGTCGATCAGCGCGACGCGCAGAGCGCACCTTCGGGTACTCCGCAACCCGTTCTTTCCGCTGCCTACGCGGATCCTTCCGTCTGTTCCTCCTGCCATGACGAAATCGCGCGCACCTACTCCCTCACGGGCATGGGGCGTTCGTTTTCGAGAGTACGTCCGGCACGAGCGACTTTGCCGGTGGCGAAGGCGCTCGCCTCTATCACAAGGCATCCGACCGCCATTACAGCGTGTCCGAGCGCGGTGGAAAGCTGTTTCAACGGCGCCATCAGATCGGCTTCGGCGGACAGGAGACGAACGCGCTCGAGCTCGAGGCCGATTACGTCATCGGCTCGGGCAATCACGCGCGCACGTTTCTGCACCGAAACGCAGACGGACGGCTCGTGCAGTTGCCGGTGAGCTGGTACGCCGAAGGGCAGCGGCAAGGGGCAGTATTGGGCGATGAGCCCGGGTACGACCGGCCGGCGCATCTCGACTTCAGGCGCGTCATCGACGCGGGCTGCATGTCCTGCCACAACGGCTATTCCCGCGCGCGCCGCTGTCGCAGGACGATCGGGACTCGAGGGTCCGAAGTTCCCCGAGCCGCTGCCCGAGGGCATCGACTGCCAGCGGTGCCACGGACCGGGGCAGGCCCACGTCGATGCGTGAAAGCCGGCGACGTCGAAGCGGGCGTCCGCGCGATTGTGAACCCCGCGAAACTCGATCGCGAGCGCCAGCTCGAGTCGTGCATGCAATGTCACCTCGAGTCCACGAGCACGCCCGCTGCCGTTTCAGATTCGCGCGCTACGAGCATCCTCCGTTCTCGTACACGCCGGGGAAGCCGCTGAGCGACTACTTCATCCATTTCGATCACGCGCCCGGGAGCGCGGGCGCGACGACAAGTTCGAGATCGCCGGCGGCGCGTACCGCCTGCGCAAGTCGGCGTGCTTTCAGCGCAGCGAGATGACCTGCCTCACGTGTCACGACCCGCACGACATCGCGCGCGGTGCCAAAGCCGTAGAGCGTTACGTCGCGGTCTGCCAGAGCTGCCACAAGACCGCCGCATCCGCGCGGCGCTGCCGCGCGTGGCGGGCGTAGGGAGCAGCGCCACATGCATCGACTGCCACATGCCGAAGCGGCGAGCGGAAGACGCGGTTCACGTCGTCATGACCGACCACTACATTCAGCGCCAGCGGCCGAGCCGCGATCTGCTGCGCCGAGCGAACCGAAGCCGACAGTCTCAAGGACGGCGACTATCGCGGCGATGTCGTCCTGTACTACCCGCCGACGCTGCCGCCGACGCCGGAGAACGAGCTGTATCTCGCGCTGGCCCAGGTGCAGCAGGGCTCGAACCTCGCGGCCGGCATCCCGCGGCTCGAACAGGCGATCGAGAAGCACCGGCCCGCACGGGCGGAGTTCTATTACGAGCTTGGGCGCGCGTACTCGATGAGCGGCGATCGTGACGCCGCCATCCGGTGGTGCCGCGAAGCGCTGCGGCGCGACGCCGCGTTCGTGCCTGCGCTCAAGGAGCTTGCGGCTGCCGCGACTGCGACAAGGGAATCTGGCGGAGGCGGCGCAAGCGCTCGAGAAAGCCGTGTCCCTGCGGCAGGACGACGGCAATGCATTGGCCGACCTGGGCAACGTGTACCTGCGGCAGGACCGTGTCGATGACGCGCAGAACGTGCTTGCAGCGCGCGCTCGCGCTCGATCCGGCTCTACCTCTCGCAAACAACATGATGGGATTGGCCAACTTGCGAAAGGGCGACGGCGTCGCGGCCGAGACGCACTTGCGCGAAGCCATCCGCGCGCAGCCTGATCTGGCGGAGGCGCACAACAATCTTGGCAATCTGCTGGCGGGCCGGAAGGCGTACGCCGAGGCGGCTCACCATTTCGAAAAGGCGATCGCGCACGAGCCGGACTATGTGGAAGCGCGCCACAGTTACGGCGTCGTGCTCGCCCTGATGCAGTCGTATCCGCAGGCTGTGGCGGAGCTGGAAGCGGTGATTCGCCTGGCGCCGCAGCTGGCGCAGGCGCGGCTCGATCTGGCGGATGTGCTGGCGGCGATGGGGCGGGTGAAAGAGGCGCGCGCGCAGTTCGAGGCCGCTGCGAAGAGCGGCGATCCCGCGGTCCGGGAGGCCGCACATATCCGGTTTGTTGGATTTGGATCGCCTGCGACGGTAATAGGTCTCAATTGACTCAAGTGTCCTCGTCAAAGTCCTTGACAACCTCTGCACGGTAATCGATTATCGATTGCTTCAAACAGACCATCGACCGCGAAATTATGCGTGTTCGCATTCAGGAGGCTGCATGTTGAACCGCCATTCGGTGTGGACGAAGACCGCGCTGTTATCGATTTTTCTGACCCTGCTGGCCGTGCCCGCGATGAGCCAGAGTTTCTACGGGTCCCTGATCAGCGTGTGCAGGACGACCAGGGTGGCGTTATCCCGGGCGCAACGGTCCTGCTGACCAACACCGCGACGAGCGAGCGCCGCGAGGGCGTGAGCGGGAGCGACGGTGAACATCGTTTCCTCAATCTTGTTCCGGGCACCTACCGGCTCGAGGTCGAACTGACCGGGTTCCAGCGCTACGTGCGGGACGGCATCGAAGTCAACGTGCAGTCGGCACCCCGTATCGACGTGAACCTGCAGCTTGGCAGCCTGAGCGAGACAGTACTCGTCAGCGGCGAGGCGCCGGTGCTGCAGACCGAAAACGCGTCGATCGGCATTGTGATGGAGAGCAGCCGCATACGGCAGTTGTCGCTGAACGGCGGCAACGTGCTCAACCTGATTACGCTGGCCCCTTCCGTCGTGCCTCAAGGAGGCAGCGAAGGGAGCCTGACGGGCAAGAACGTGTTCGCGGCTGGCAACTACCAGATCGGCGGCGGCACGGCGAACCAGAGCGCGTCCTACTTCGACGGCGTCACGGTGCAGGATTCGGCCTACGGCAACATCGTCGTGCTGACGCCGAGTCCGGAGGCGGTCGCCGAGTTCCGCGTGCAGACCAACAACAGCAGCGCCGAGTTCGGCCGCTTCGTTGGCGGCGTCGTCAACATCGCCTCGCGCTCGGGCACCAACACCTACCGGGGCAGCATCTTCGAACAACACCGCAACAAGGCGCTCAACTCGAACACGTTCTTCGGCGAGCGCGCCGGCCTCGACAAGCCGCCGTTTGTGCAGAACAACTTCGGCGGGTCGATGGGCGGTCCGGTGCTCCAAAACAAGTTGTTCTTCTTCGGCAGTTTCGAAGGCTACCGCAACCGCGAAGGTGTGCTGTTCCGCCGCACGGTGCCGACGGCCGCGATGAAGAACGGTGACTTCTCCGACTATCGCGGCACTGGTCAGACGGTTGTGCCCATCTACGATCCGTGGACGCAGTGCGGCATCAACAATCCCGGCACGGGGGTCTTCAACGGCGTCTGCGGCGCGCCCGGCGTACCGAATCGCCAGCAGTTTCCCGGCAACATCATCCCGGCGAATCGCATCAGCCCGATTGCGAAGAAATTCCTGGACTTGCCGATCTATGCCGAGCCGACCGTGGCCGGCCGGTGGACGAACCGAGAACTTCGAGCGCAATACCTCGATCGGCGGCGACAACAACCAGGTCAACGTTCGTGCCGACTACAACATGAGCCAGAACAACCGCATCATCGGGCGGTACACGCGATTCGACTCGACCAACCTTCCGGTGGACATCTACGGCAACGGCCAGACCAACGGCGATCCGTACTCGCCCGAGCACTTCATCACGACGCAGGTGATGTTGGCCGACACGTACACCCTCAACTCGTCCACAGTGCTGGACGTGCGGTTCGGGTTGATGCGGTGGGACTACGATCGCACCCCGGGCAACCTGGGGACGGACCCGGTGTCGACGTTCGGTCTTCCCGTGGTGCCGTACGGCCAGATTCCCGAACGCAGCGACGGAGTCCCGCCAACCATTCCGAGCATCGATGCCGGCTCGAACCAGGTCATCGGCACCGGTCTCATCTACGCGGACGACTATACGTATTCGTTGACGCCGACGCTGACCAAGATCGCGGGCGACCACACGCTGAAGGTGGGCGCGAACATCCTGAACGGCGAGGTCAACTACTTCCAGAACAACAACGTGGGCGGCACGTTTACATTCTCAACAACCCCGACCGCGCTCGACGGAACGAACCCGGGCGCAACGGGCGATCCGTTCGCGTCGTTTCTGATCGGTCAGCCCACAGGCGGGACGTACCAGTCATCGAATTTCAACTATGGCCGCTCCAAGTATCAGGCGTACTTCGTCGAGGATTCCTGGCAGGTCAACTCGCGGCTGACCGCTGAACCTCGGATTGCGCCTGGAGAAGCCGGGTGCGTACTTCGAAACGGAAGACAGGCTGGTAACCTTCAACCCCGACATGGTCAACCCGCTTCTGGCGGGGCGGACGAATCCCGAAACGGGACAGCCGTACGTCGGGGCGTTCGAGTTGGTGGCGAGCGACACGCAACCGGAGCGCACGCTGAGGAAAAATCCCTTCCAGTTTGCGCCGCGTGTCGGCGTGGCGTATCGCATCACGGACAATACGGTCGTGCGCGCCGGTGGCGGGACGTTCTACGTGCCCTCGACAGCACGATTTCCGGATGGGCCGACGGGCAATCCCGTTAACCAGCGAACGAATAACATCGCGACCAGCGTCGACAACAACCGCACGTTCTTCACCGACATGAGCAATCCGTTCCCGACCGGCGTGGACAACTATCCGGGCCGCGACCCCAGTTTCCAGCAGGTCCT
The DNA here is from genome assembly GCA_963802345.1 of Vicinamibacterales bacterium. Classification (GTDB taxonomy): domain Bacteria; phylum Acidobacteriota; class Vicinamibacteria; order Vicinamibacterales; family JAMQPK01; genus JAMQPK01. The sequence goes on along the minus strand of CAWDIK010000009.1, from coordinate 114,957 downwards.
GCTCGGAGGCACCGGCAACCAGTTCTACCGCGATGAGGAGGGCTACCCCGGAAGTTCGCAGCAGTTCAACGTGGCCCTGCAGCATCAGTTCCCGAAAAGCCTGTCGGTCGAGGTCGCCTACATAGGCCTGCGCGGCAGCCATCTCCCCGCCACCCTCAACATGAATCAGCTGGGGCTGGAGCACATCAATCGCGCGGCGAACGACACGACCATCTGCAGCTTGACGAACAACGTGATCATTCCGCAGGGGCAGCCCGGTTACACCTCGACGCAGCGCGACACGTGTTACGGCGCGTATCTGCGGCAGACCGTGCCGAATCCGTTCGCTGGGGATCGTTCGCGAGGGCGCGCTGTCCACGGCAAACATTCAGCGCAATCTCCTGCTGAATGCGTTCCCGCACTACACATCGGCGAACCGGCCGGGATATTTCGGCGAAAGCAGCTACAACGCGTTGCAGTTGCGGGCGGACAAGCGCTTCGGCGCCGGCAGCGTCATCAGCGCGAACTACACATTCTCCAGGAATTACGGCAATGTGGAGACGGTGACCGGCTGGCTCGAATCGGGGGCCGGGAACCCGGCCGCCGGCTACCAGACCAACGATCTGGAGAACGAATTCGCCCTGAGCAGCTTCGATGTCCCGCACAGGTTCGTCTTCAACTACGTGCTGGACCTGCCGTTCGGGGAAGGCAGGCGGTTCGGGGGCGGGACGTCCGGGCTCACCGGGCGGCTCATCAGCGGGTGGACGCTGAGCGGCTTCACCACGTTGCAGGCAGGATACCCTCTCGCATTTACGGCAACCCCTAATTTGATCGGCTCGGGTTACGGATTGCGCCCGAACGTCGATCCGAACTGCGACAAGCAAGTCTCCGGCTCCGCAGTCGATCGCCTGAATGGCTGGTTCAACACGAGCTGCTTCAGCGTGCCGAATGCGGCTTTCGTCGCCGGTAATGCATCCACGGATGCATCGTTGCGGTGGGACCTTGGCAACGCGGAGCGGACCGACCCCGACCTGCGCGCGCACGGCGTCAACAACTGGAACATGGCCATCTCGAAGACGACGCGCGTCGGCGACAAAGTGAACCTGATGTTCCGCATCGAAGCCTTCAACATGTTCAACCGCGTGCAGTTCGGCCCGCCGAACACGCAGGCGTCGACGGCGGCCACCAGTATTTTCGGCCAGGTCACCTCACAGGCCAACCAGCCACGGTTGATGCAGCTGGGGTTTAGATTGACGTTCTAGACTAGCTGGTAGCTGGTAGCTGGTAGGTGGTAGGTGGTAGGTGACATACCACTAACTACCGACCACCAACCACCACCTAGTTGGTGCACAATTCGCAGATGACATCTCCTGCTGTGACCCGCCACGCGCGGCGCGCGCTGCGTGCGCCGGGCGCTTCTCACGATCACCTCCTCCGGGAGGGCATTCTCAAGCTGCTGGCCATCAAAGACTCCGACATCCGGCTGCTCACGCTCGAGCAGTGCCGCGATGCCGTTGACAAGAGCCTGCACGCCGGCGGCGCGTTCTCGGCGACCATCCCGCTCGTCACGCTCTATTACGGCGGGTTCATCGACGTCGACGTCGCCGATCCGACGCGCCCTGGACAGGATCTCTTCGTGCTCAGCAAGGGGCACGCGGTGGCCGCGCTGGCCTCGATTTACGCGGAGCTCGGATACATCGATCGATCCGTCCTGAAAAATTCGCGATCCTTCACGAGCATCCTGAACGGACATCCCGGGCCGATCCTTCCCGGCATTCAGATCGCCACCGGGCCGATGGGCCAGGGTCTCGCGGTGGCGCAGGGATTTGCGCTCGCCGGCCGCACGTCCCCGCGCTTCGACGCGTACGCGCTTTGCGGCGATGGCGAAATGCAGGAAGGGCCGATCTGGGAAGCGGTGATGTTCGCGGGCCAGAAGCACCTGGACAACCTGTGCGTGATGGTCGATCGCAACAACGGCCAGCTCGACATGGCCAACCGGATGATCTTCCCGATGCCCGATCTCGAAGCGGTCTTCCGATCGTTCAACTGGGAAGTCCACAGCGTCGACGCCACGCAATACAACGGCGTGTACGCCGCGCTCGAGCAGTTCAGGTTCGGGCCGCGCAACGGCAAGCCGACGGCGATCATCTGTCACGGGACGAAAGGCCACGGCGCGCTCTCCGACTTTCTGAACAAGCACAAGGTGACGGTGCCCGATCGGCTGCTCGAGCAGGAGATGGCGCTGCAGGCCGATCAGCGGCGCGATCGCGCTGCTGAATTTATTGCGTTTCACGACAGGCTTCACGACTATCCCGATGGCGGGTTGTTACAGGAGGCGCTCGTAGAGTTTGCCGGACAGATGCGCCTCGACGTGCGGCGCGTCGGCCGATACGCTGTCTCTCGCCCAGGTCATCGGCCCGGTATTGACCACGCGTGTTCCGCCCCGAGACAAGCGGATTCAGTACGATCGCGGCCCAACTGCCGGTGCTCGATCGCGCGAAGGAATACGCGGCCAGCGACGTCGTCACGGCTGCGATGAAGGTGTTTGCGCGCGATCCGCGCGTGGTGTCGATCGACGCCGACCTGGCGACGACGAGCGGCCTCGAAGCGGGCGTCGCCGCCGTCGATCAGCGGCGAGCCCTGAACGTCGGCGTGGCCGAAGCCAACATGATGGGCATCGGAGAGGCGTTTGCCGCGCTCGGCTCCAACACCTGGATCAGCACGTTCTGCCCGTTCTACGACTGGAAGGTGCTGCGCCGGATCGCCGTCGGCCATCAGGAGCGCCACGAAGCGATGGCCGCTGAAGATGGCTGGCTCAGCGAGGGGCATGGCCTCGACCTGACGATGCTGGCGACCGCGGCCAATTTCGAGACGCGCACCAACGGCGCCACCCACATGGGGAACGACGACAGCCTGACGTTCGATGCCGTCGCGCATCTGAAGATCGTCGACGTGTCGTGCCCGCAACAGATGCTCGCGCTGATGAAATGGGTGATGGCCGGCAATCGCGGGCTGCTCTACGTGCGCGTCATGCGCACGCCTTCGGCCGTGCTGTACGACTCCGGCTATCAATTCGAGTTCGGGAAGGGTTCCATTCGTTCACGGCGCGATGACCGACGCTGCGTACATCGTGAGCAGCGGGCGGGGCGTGCACGAGGCGATCGCGGCGGCGCGGATCTGCGCGACGTCGGGGACCGATGTTGCGGTCGTCGACATGCCGTCGATCGACGAGGACCTGCTGCTGCAATTGTCTGCGAGCGGCAAGGTGGTCTGCCTCGCCGAACAGAACAACGGCTACATCCTGCAGAACCTGCTGAAGGTGCAGTACCGGCGCAGCGGGGGTCAGACCCCCGTACGCGCTCGGGGTCAGACCCCGAGCGTGCTCTCGATCAACACACTCGACCGCGATGGAAAGCCGCAATTCATCCACTCCGGAACGTATGAAGAGCTGATCGAGGCGTTCGGGTTGACGGCGCCGCACATAGCGTCGGCGGTCATGGGCGCCCTGAAGGCACGAGGTTCGCGATGACGGTTCCTGCCATTCACGAAGACGACGTCGTCGAGCTCGGGCTGCCGGGCCGGATGATGCGCTGGCTGGTGTCGAAAGATGCCGTCCAGGCGAAGAACTGCTCGGTGTGCGTGATTCGCGTGGCGCCCGGCGAAAAAGTCACGCCGGCGCACTCGCACCCGAACGGCGAGGAAGTGATTTACATCATGACGGGATCGGGACGCGTGCTCGTCGCAGGCGAGGTGCGCCAGGTCAGCGCAGGTACTGCTGTCCTCTTTCCGCAGGGCGCCGTGCACATGCTCCACAACACCGGAAGCGAGGAAATGAAGGTCGTCTGTTTCTTCGCTCCCGCCACAGGGCTGGACAACTACCGGCTCCACGAGGGCGTGGACTTCCCGGACTGACAAGGAGCGAGTGCGATGACATCCTATGTGTATGCCATAACTGTGTTTCTCGGCGTCGTCCTCACGGTGCATCTGGCAATGAACGGCGCGGTCGGCGCGGCTATCGGCAATCCTCGCGTGGGCAACGCGCTGTTCTGGTGTATCGGCGCTGTCATGGCGCTCCTGATTGGCGCCACCGGATGGCAGGCCGGCGCGCTCAGCGGTCTCCGGAACGTCAATCCTCTGATGCTCACGGCCGGCGCGATGGGCGCCTCGCTGGTGTTCGGCATTGCGTGGATCATTCCTCAGATCGGCGCGCAGCAGATGACCGTCATGCTGCTGACGGGTCAGATCCTCAGCGCGATGGTGCTGTCGCACTTCGGCTGGCTGGGATCGCCGGTGGCGCCGGTGTCGGTTACCAACTGCTGGGCGCGGCTGCTCATGATTGGCGGAGCCTTTCTCGCCACGCGCAGCTGAGTCAGTCGAAGGGATTCGCGTGGACTATCAGCTGAAGGGCAAGCTTGCGTACGTGAGCGCCGGCGCACACGGCATCGGCGAGGCCATCGCAGACCTGCTGACGCAGGAAGGCGCGGAGGTGATCGTCGCCGATGCCGACGCCGACGTGTTGCAGCAGAAAGCGGGCAAGTGGCGGGGATCCGTTGCGGCCGACCTCGCAACGCCGGACGGCGTCGAGCACGGCGACGGCGTATGCGCTCGAAGCCATTCGGCCGCGCGCCGGACATCCTTATCAACAACCTCGGCGTCGGCAACTCGACGCCCGTTCGAAGAGACGTCGGACGAGATCTGGGCGCAGTCATTTCGAGGTGAACCTCATGGGCACGGTGCGCACCTGCCGGGCGCTGGTCCCGCAGATGGCCGCGCGAGGCGGGGTTCGGTCGTGAATACCGGTTCGGATCTCGCGAAGCAGCCCGAGCCCGGCTTCATGGAGTACGGCACGTGCAAGGCCGGTCTGCTGTATCTCACCAAAGCGCTCGCGAAACAGTACGCGCCGGCTGTGCGCGTCAACATGGTCCTTCCCGGTCCGATCTGGTCGCGGATGTGGTCGAGGCCGGGCGGCATCGTCGATCATCTCGTCGAGCAATACGGGCTCGACCGGAGCGCGTCGGTGAAGAAGTTTCTCGAAGATCGGCAGATGCCGATGGGGATCGGCAATCCTGAGGATGTGGCGCATGCAGTGGTGTTCCTTGCATCGCCGTTAGCTCGATTCATTACCGGTGCCGGCCTCGACATTGGCGGCACCATCAGGGGGCTTGTATAGATGGGCGCCGATTATTCAAGTTTCGGATTGCAGGACAAGGTCGCCATCGTCACCGGGGCTTCGCAGGGGATAGGCAGGGCAATTGCGCTCGGCCTCGCCACCGCGGGAGCGCATGTGGTGCTCGCGAAGCACCCCGAAGGGCGGCACGACGAGATCAAAGGAGTGCAGGCGGAGATCGAAGCGCTCGGTCGAAAGGCGCCCATCATCCTGGTCGACGTCGCGAACGTCGCGCAGGTGCGATCGCTGATGGAGCAGACGAAGGAACAGTTCGGCCGCATCGACATCCTCGTGAACAACGCCGGCTGGACGGGCACGGGCCCGGCGCTCGACGTCACCGAAGAGGAGTACGACCGGACGATGGCCGCGTCGGTGAAGAGCGTGTTCTTTGCGTGTCAGGCGGCGGCAAAGATCATGATTCCGCAGGGGCGCGGCAAGATCATCAACATGGGGTCGAATTTCGGCGTCATTGCCTTCAGCGGCCGGGCAGTCTACGCGGGAGCGAAAGCCGCGGTGCATCATCTTTCACGCGCGCTCTCACTGGAATGGGCGAAGTCCGGCGTTCTCGTCAATGTCGTTGCGCCGTGCATCACGGAAACGGACTCGCGCAAGATCATTCTCGAGCGTCCCGGGCTACAAAGAGTGGGCGACCTCGACGATGCTGCCTGCGGGACGGTGGAATCAGCCCGAGGATCTCGTGGGCGCGGTCCTGTTTCTGTCGAGCCACCTCTCGGATATGGTCGTCGGCCATGTTCTGATGGTGGACGGCGGATGGACGATCCACTGACGTTCACGCTGACATGAAACCACTCCTTCGCGTCGTTTTCATCGTCGCCGTAGCGGCGTCGTTGCGGGGACAAACGCGCACCGACACGATCGCGCAAGCCGACCTCGTTGCCGGGCTCGAGAATGCCGAGCGGTGGGTGACGTTCTCCGGCGATTACACGGGCCAGCGGCACAGCCCGCTCAATCAGCTCACGCCCTCGAACGTCGCAGGCCTGAAAGAGCAATGGGCGTTCGATTCGGGTCTGCCGGTTGGGAATCGTGGAACCGAATCGACGCCCTTGTTCTTCGGCGGCCGCCTCTACGTGACCGGCCTTGCCGGCCATGCGTGGGCACTCGACGCGCGCACCGGCAAGCCTTCGTGGACCTACCGGCGCGAGTACCCGTCGGGAATGGTCAACTGCTGCGGCGCCATCAACCGCGGGTTCGGCGTGCTCGGCGACACGCTGTATATGGGCACGGTGGATGCCCGCCTGATCGCGTTGAACGTCAAGGACGGCACGGTGATCTGGGAAGCGCCGGTGGCCGACGGGTCGAAAGGATACTCCGTCACGATGGCCCCGCTCGTCGTGAAAGACAAAGTGATCGTCGGCGTCAGCGGCTCCGAGTTTCCGACACGCGGCTTCATCGATGCCTATAACGCCAGGACCGGAAATCGCGAATGGCGGTTCTACACGGTGCCCGGACCTGGAGAGACCGGCAGCAACACCTGGTCTTCAGCAGAAGCGATGGCGAAGGGCGGCGGAGGCGTCTGGGTCGCCGGCAGCTACGATCCCGAGTTGAATCTCGTGTTCTACGGCACGGGCAACCCGAATCCCGCGTACTACGGCCAGGACCGCCTCGGCGACAACCTCTATACAAGCTCGCTCGTCGCGCTCGACGCCGACACGGGAAAGTTGCGGTGGCACTATCAATTCACGCCGCATGACCTGCACGACTGGGATGCCGCTCAGGTGCCGGTGCTCGCCACCCTGAAGATGAAGCAGGGCATGACGAAAGTCGTGATGGCGGCCAATCGCAACGGCTTGTTCTATGTGCTCGATCGCGCGACAGGGAAAGTGCTGCTCGCGCGGCCGTTCGTGCAGACGACCTGGGCGACGGGCGTTGGCGCTGACGGGCGTCCAATCGTGCCGAATAACCTCGGTACGTCGGAGGCCTGTGTTCCCGACCATCGAGGTGCGACCAATTTTCCTCCGCCGTCCTACGATCCCGCCCGCGGCCTGTTCTTCGTCACGGCACGCGAAACGTGCGCTGTTTACACGCCGGGGCCGCCCAGCCCGCCGCCTCCCGACAGGGTCACCATGACCATGGGAAGAGGGCCGCTGCGCGTCAACGGACAGAGACAGCTACCTGGTGCTGCGCGCAATCGACGCGGCGTCTGGCGAGAAGAAGTGGGAGATCGCGTACAAGCCGCTGCCGTCTACCCAGATGCTTGCGTTCGGGGGAGGCGTGCTGTCAACAGCCGCGGGTCTCGTATTCGCGTCTGACGACGAGGGAAATTTCCGCGCCGTCAATGCGTCCGACGGTCGAATCCTGTGGCAGGCGGCGCTTGGGGCCTCGCCGGCCGGCGCCGCGCCGATGACCTATATGCTCGACGGCCGGCAGTGGATAGTGACCTCGGCCGGATCGACAATCCGGGCGTTCGCGCTCCCAGCGCGGTAACATCGCCGCGGCAATGTATCAGCGTGTCTCAGGCCGCCGCGAGCGGCGTTGACACAGTCGTCCCACCCTCCTATTCTCAGCCATACAAATTACATACGGGTCCAGTCCTGTTTACATACGGGTCCAGTCGTGTGGTCACGAGGAGGATGGATATATGAGGCTGCGGCAGGTAGCTACGCTTTCCTTTTGGGCCAGAGTGGCGATGTGCGCGATCCTCGTGATCGCCTGCGCATTTCCCGTGTCTGCCCAGACCTTGTACGGCACTCTGCTCGGCAACGTGACCGATGACACCGGTCTCGCTGTGCCGGGAGCGACCGTCAAGATTACCCACGTCGAAACCGCACAGACGCGCGAAGCCCCGACAAACTCTACCGGCAGTTACAACTTTCCAAACATTCCGACCGGCACATATCAGGTCGACGTGACGCTCACCGGGTTCCAGTCGGCCAGTTCGCGGGACATCATCGTCCGGCAGAACACGTCTGTGCGCGTGGACGTGCGGCTCGCGGTTGGCACGCTGCAGGAGACCGTGCTCGTGTCGGGCACAGCCGCTGTGCTCCAGACCGAAAGCGCGGCGGTGCAGATGCAGACGACGAGCGAGCAGATCGTCAACTTGCCGACGGCCGGCCGTTCGTATCAGAGCTTCATTGGATTGATGCCCGGAGTGGCGGCGCCGTACATGATTCAGGCGGGCGGCATCAACAACCCCGCTCGATCGATGGGCGTGTCGATCAACGGCCAGCCGCCGAACAACACGCTTTTCAGAATCGACGGCGCGGCGGTCACCAATCAGTGGTATCCCGACATCCAGTCCTACAGCCCGGCCCTCGAGGCGGTCGAAACGGTCAGCGTCGTCACGAACAGCTTCGATGCCGATCAGGGCATGGCGGGCGGCGCGGCGGTCAACGTGCAGGTGAAAAGCGGCACGAACACGGTGAGTGGGTCGCTGTTCGAATACCTCACGTCCTCGGCGCTCAAGAACCGGCCGTACTTCCTCCCATCGGGCGCCGACAAAGGCCAGGACAACAAGAACATCTTCGGCGGCACGATCGGCGGGCCGATTGTGCGGAACAAGCTGTTCTTCTTTGTGAGCGTCGAGAGCGAGGTGCGGCGTGTGAAGGACGGCACGGTGCAGCTCGCCGAAGGCGAGGTGTCGACCGGCACGACCGGCCTGAACACGCTGGCCCCGGCGGACCTGCGGGCCGGCCAGTTCGGCAACACGAATACGGTTATCTACGATCCGTTGACAGGTGCGAATGGCGTCGGGCGCGTCCCGTTTGCGTTCGCCAACTGCCCGGGCCTGACCTCTGTTAACGATCCACGGTTCGCGAGCTGCAACTACATCCCGGAAAACCGGATCAATTCGATCTCGCGCAGCCTGCTCGCCGGGCTCGTGCTGCCGACGGGGCCGGGGTATACGGACAACTACTACGCGCGCGACAACTTCGAATCGACGCTGCACAAGATCGACACGAAGATGACGTGGACCCCTGGCAACCGCTTGAACCTGAACAACCGCGTCAGCTGGCTCACGAGCCGGCAGAACAGCCACGGCATCTTTCCGTCGCTCGACGGCGCCGAGTACAACCCGCAGAGCATCGGCCGCCTCTGGCAGGCCAACATCACGAGCGGATCGGTGCTTGCCACTTCCATCCTGTCGCAGTCGTTCGTCGTCGACGGTGTGTTCGGCTACACGCCGTATCACAGCTGGGTCGGACCTGAGGGACCGGAAGACGAATGCTGGGGCGACCACTTCGCGATTCCCAACGCCTGCCAGCCGCCGCGATCGCGCGACCGCGCGACCCCGATGTTCAACATGGGCCCGTGGGCGTTGGTGACGCCGAGCCAGATGCGCGACTACGCCGACAACCAGATGCAGTTCAGCGCCAACGCGGGCTGGACCAAGGGCACGCACAACGTGAAGTTCGGCTTCGACGCGCAGCACAACTACCTGAATCATTACGAGACGCAGGTGCCGGTCTTCACGTTCAACGGCGGCGCGACCGCGCTGAGCGGCGGCACGGCGCCGAACAGCTTCAATCAGTTCGCCGATTTCCTGCTGGGGCTGCCGCAGTCGCGCAACGCCCAGGTGATGACGCCGCTCCTCGACACTGACGGTGCGAAAGGGCGCGGAGTGGCCGGCGACGGTGCGGGGCTGGGCGTCGGGGGTGTACCTGCGCGACCAGTGGCAGATTACGCCGAAGATGACCGCGTCGGTTGGCGTCCGCTGGGAGTATTATCCGTTCCCGACGCGCACCGATCGCGGGCTCGAGATGTTCGACTTCAACACGAACCTGCTGCAGGTGTGCGGCATCGGCGCCGCGAACCCGCAGGTGTGCGACATCAAAGTCCAGAAGGATCTCTTTACGCCGCGGCTTGGTCTGGCGTATCGGCCGACCGACGACACGGTCATTCGCGTCGGCTTCTCCCGCAACCCGCAAAGCGACAACGCGATTACGCGGTGGGCGGCATCGCGCAGGCGTTTCCGCAGATCATCCAGATCACCGAGTCGGGACCCAATACCTTCACACCGGTCGGCTCGGTGAGCGACCGGTGTGCCGCTCGTGCCGGCACTGGATCTGTCGCCAGGCGTTGTGCGCCTGCCGGCGGGTGCGGGCGTGACGACGCTCGAGGGAGAGTTCATCCGCGGCACGATCACGTCGTGGAACGTCAGTGCGCAGAAGCTCTTCCCGCATTCGCTCAGCGTGACGGTCGGCTACGTCGCAAACCGTCAGACCGATCAGACACGTCAGGTGAACCTCAACTACGGCCAGATTGGCGGTGGGGCCGCGAGCCAGCCGTTCAACCAGCCCAACCTCACCAACGGTCTTCGCACGACCGCCGCGATGAACGTCTTCAGGCCGTGGGGCAAGATCACCTACGATTCGTTGCAGCTCAGCGTCACGCGCCGGATGATCGCGGGCTTCCAGTTCACGTCGGCGTACACCTACTCGAAGGCGATCGACTGGTGGGCCGGCAACATCGCGATTCCGGAGTACTACGACCTGAACAAAGCCGTGCAGGGCGGTGGTACCTTCCAGCAGGCCCGGCTCGGGACGAGCACGCCGCACAAGGTGGACGCCTCGGTGATCTATCAGCTGCCGTTCGGCCCGGGCCGTTCGCACCTCAACTCGGGTGGCGCGCTGGCGGCAATTGCAAGGGACTGGCAGGTGAGCTCCACGTTCACCGCGTATGACGGTCCGCCCTTCACCGTCACGTCAGCGACCACATCGCTGAACGCTCCAGGGAATCCGCAGCTGGCCGATCAGGTGAAGGACAACGTCGAAATTTTCGGCGACGTGGGTCCGCAGACGCCGTACTTCGACGTGACCGCATTCAAGTCGGTGACCGAGCCGCGGTTTGGCAACGGCACGTTCAACAGCCTGCGCGGGCCAGGGGTGCTGAACTTCGACCTGAGCCTGACCCGCACGCTGGCCCTCGGCGGGGCCAAGACGCTGCAGTTCAAGTTCGATGTCTACAACCTGTTCAACAGGCCGACATTCGCGAGTCCGAGCGGGACGAACGTATCGAACCTGCAGCTCAATCCGGATGGAACGGTGCGCAATCTGAACGGCTTCGGCGTCATCAACTCGACGCAGAGCTCCGGACGTGAATACTCGGAACGCTACATCCGTATTGGCCTGCGCATGGGGTTCTAGAGAATGAACGATCAATCACGCCGGCGCACGGTGACGCTGCTGGCTGCGGCCGTCGTTGCGGCCGGTGTAACGGCGGGGACCACCGTGTTCGGCCAGGCGACGCCGCAGGCAACGCCAGACGAGTTCCGCCAGCAGTCCGCCAGTACACGTGCTCGCCCAAGTTCAAATCCACCGCGACGGCGACGGCAATGCTCGATAATTCGATGATCGTGCACGGCAGCGGCCTTGCCGACGGCAATCAGCATCAGCATCACAATCTGCCGGCGGTCGTCGCAGGCCGCGGCCGCGGCACGCTGCGTCCTGGCCGGCACGTGCGTTACGCGGACGAGACGCCGATGGCCAATCTCTTCTTGTCGATGCTCGATCGAATGGGTGTCCCGGCAGACAAGTGGGGCGACAGCACGGGCCGTCTCGAAGGTCTCTCGGATCTCTAGCTGTCAGCGTGCGGCTGTGCAAATCAGGACGTATTAGGTAAATTCTTACCTAATACGTAATGCCATTCCTCTAACTCCATTGAATTCAAAGGATTTTTATGAGCGCAAAAAAAGTGTGAAGGCACGTGTGTTGCTTCCGGATATCGTTCGTCGTGTCGTCGCTCCTGCCCTCCGTCACAATCATCGCCGTCCTGTTGGCCACGCTCCCCGGATTTGCGCAGCAGGCCGCTGTGTCGGAGCCAAAGGTCTTCGAGGTCGTGGCCCGGCGATTCTCATTCGAGCCGGCCACCATCGATGTAGTCGAAGGCGACACGGTCCGGCTGCTCGTGCGATCGGCGGATGGGCCGCACGGCGTCGAAATCAAGGCATTCAAGGTCAAGAAGGCAGTCCCGCGCGCCAAGGCGGGAGACTCGCCGGTGACGATCGAGTTCGTGGCTGCGGCGGCGGGCGAGTACCCGATCCTGTGTTCCGAATATTGCGGCAATGGGCACAAGGACATGACCGGGACGCTCATCGTCCGCGCGAAGCCAAAAGGAGATCAATGAAGCGTTTTTTTCTGTCAACGATGGTGATGGTGGCCGCTCTCGCATGGGCGGGCTGCGACGAGAGTTTGAGCGACATCACGGGGCCGACGCCCAATCTCGAGCCGACCTTCTCGAGCATTCAGACCAATATCTTCAACATGAGCGATTCGAGCGGCCGGCTCGCCTGCATCGGGTGCCATACCGACGCGGGCCGTCAGCCGGCAGGGGGGTTGGTGCTCCTTGAAGGTCGCTCGTATCAGCAGCTTGTCGGGCGCGCGAGCACAGGGAAACCGAGTGCGACGCGCGTGATTCCCAACGATCCCGACAACAGCTACATGGTGCAAAAACTCGAGGGCACCGCGGGCATCGTCGGCGAGCGCATGCCGCGCGGAAACGGACCGTTCCTGACCGAGGGTCAGATGCTCGTCATCCGCCAGTGGATTAAAGATGGCGCTCCGAACAATTGAGGTGACCGTGAGACGCAGACTCTTTCATGCAACGGCCGTCGCTCTCCTGCTTGGATTTGCGGCGCCACTGTACGCGCAGACGCAGGACGATCCCGATCTGGACGTCAATTTCGCTCAGCCCGATTTCACCCTGGTCGCGCTGCCGACGACGCTGCGCCTGCCGAAGTTCAAGAGCGCATTTCGCGTGACGCATCGCTTTACGCGTCCGCTGGGAGACGGGAGTTTTGGCGATCTGGCAGGGGATCTGTTCGGCCTCGACACCGGCGCGCAAATCGGCCTCGAGTACCGCTTCGGTCTCATGCGAGGTACACAGGTCGGCATTTACCGCACATCGGATCGCACGATCGAGTTCTTCACGCAGCACGAAATCGTGGCGGAGGGAAGCTGGCTTCCGGTGACCATTTCCGCGCTCGCCACGATCGACGGCACGAACAACTTCCAGGACAGCTACACGCCCGGTCTCGGAGCCGTGGTCTCACGCACACTCGGCGAGCACGGCGCGCTGTACCTCCACCCCATCTGGGTGAACAACTCGAACCGGCTGCCGTCGGAGGTCGTGGAAGAGAACGACACGTTCATGGTGGGCATGGGCGCGCGCATCCGGGTGCGCCCGACCGTCTACCTTGCGGTCGAGGGCGCACCTCGCGCGTCTGGAAATACTCCGGGGTCGCCGCTGATCAGCTTCGGCCTGGAAAAGCGCGCGGGCGGACACATGTTTCAGCTGACGATCACGAACGGGTTCGGCACGACGATGGGGCAGGTCGCCAGGGGCGCCGCCAACACCGATGACTGGCACATCGGGTTCGCCATTTCGCGAAAGTTTACTGACTCGCACATTGGAAGATTCGCGATTGTCGGATGTTGTCGGAATGACGATTGTCGATTGACAGATAGTCGACTTCGCATCGTCAATCTTCAATCCGCAACATTCTTCAATCAGCAATCTGACAATCGTCATGCCGTCTCAAGGCCTTTCACGAACGTTGATCCCCTTTGACGAATTTGGGGAGTTCTGCGAGCGGAGCACGCCGGTGCCGCCAGACTGGTAGCCATGCTCGACGACCAGCGTCAGCTCGACGGTCATCTCGCGGCCGGTGGCGTCGAGACTGCGCACTTCCTCGAGGGTGATCGCCTGCTTGTTGATGTCGGTGACGAGCGAAGTGCGGAGCTTCGACCCGTCCCAGCGGAAGGACCCGAGAAGCTCATCGGAGCTCTTGGCGTTGGCCGATGCAGGGAGGTATCGAACCGATTCTGTTTTGCCGTTGCGGGTGGTGTCGATCCGCAGCTCTTCAGGGGCCTGACGGATAGTGACGGTAACAGGGCCTATCGCAGCCCCCTGAGCCGCTGCCTCGCTGCGGGTGAGGTCCATGGACCACGTTCCCGAGAAGTCGGGGCGGCCTTGTCCCTGAGCGCCGACGGAACCGAGCGCGACGACGAAGGCGATCGACAGAGCGAATTTCATGCTGTCCTCCTTCGCGGCGGTCACGATGGCCGTAATCGATCAATCTATCAATCTTCCAATCCTGCCAATGCAGGATTATTTCACTCCATACCCTTGCCATAGCCACGTAAGGGCGTCGGGCAGCGTCTGGAACACCACGTTCGCATCCGTATGCCGCGCGCCTTCCGCGAACACGTATTTGTGCGGATAGCCCTTTCGCCTTCAGCGCCGTCGACATCCGCTGATTCGCAAGCACCCAGTTGCCGTGGGTCGACTCCTCGCGCGTGGCGCCGTTGTCGAGCTCGCTGACGTGAAACCAGATGCGGAGCGGCTTGCGCTCGCTGTTGGGAATCAGCGTCGAGTGATACTCCCACGCGCCGAAGGGATATTCGGGATTCGAGCCGCGCGCCTGATCGACGAATGTGCCCGAGTAGCTGAGGACTCTCCGATACAACTCGGGATGAAACCACGCCATCGTCAGCGCGCAGGCCGCGCCTGAGCTGCCGCCCATCGTCGCGCGACCTTCCGGATCCTTCGTGAACCTGACCTTGTAGTCCCGCTCGATTCTCGGCAGGACCTCGGTCTCGATGAACGTCGTGTAGGTGTCCGAAACGGTGTCGTATTCGAGACCGCGCTGACTTCCGGGACCGTCGCCGCCGCCGTGCTGGACGAGCACCGCCAGCATGACCGGCACTTTTTTCTGGTGAATGAGGTTGTCGAGCGCGGTCGGCACGGAGTAGTGATATTTCGGGTTGTAGCCGTCCTGCACCACGATGAAAGGGGCAGCGGTGCCGGGCACGTACTGCGCGGGGATGTAGACCGCGACCGGCCGCTCGTACGGCACGACTTCGCCAGGTTTATCCCGCGAGATGCCTTTGTAGATCTTGCTGTCTTCCGACTTCATCGTGAACCGGTGGACCTTCCCCTGTGGTGCGTTGGGATTCGGAATGAGATCGGGCGAGTTCGAGAATGGCGGCCTCAAGACGACGTCGGAGTCGTCCAGCATGTTCGGCCTGGGAGCCTGACCCGGGCCGCCCCCGCGTTGAGCCGCGATTGGGAGGGTCAGTATGCAAAGCATCGTTCCGAGCACCGCGGTCCGGCTGACGCCGGACACTACGCACCATCTCATGTGTCACCTCACCGTAATGACCGTTTGCGCGGCAGCAGGTTGCCGCGACGCGGCGCTGCGGTCCTGCGCTTCGATTCGGAGCAGGTATCGCCCCGGCGCAATGTCCTTCAAGGGAATGCGGCCAGTGTAGCCGAAGGTCTGCCACTTGGGCGCCCCGCCTTCACCATTGGCCAGGAGGTCGCGCGAGGCGAAGGCGTCGCGGCCGGCTTCGTCAATAAGCCGCGCGGAGACGTCAATCTGCTTCGGCTGCTTCGGCAGGGAGTTGTCGTAGATCTCCGCCATCCACGCCAGCGTTTCGGCCTGAGCGAACGTGCGGCGGCTCGTCGGCGGCGCTCCGAGCAGCTTTTCCGATACCGGGTCGCGCTGCGGCGTCAGCACATCTGGAGACGTCGGGCCGGGCAGCGACGACACGAGCAGGCCACTCGTCATCAGCGGATCTTTGCTGAAGTCCGGCACGACGACGTCGTAGAACACCGTGCCGGTTTTGCCGCTCACCGGATTGCGGGCGCCTACGCGGAGCTGATAGCGGCCCGCAGGCATCGTCGTGCGCGAGTTCAATCGCACGCCCAACGCTCGTACGCGCTGATACGTGTCGGGACGCACGGCCAGATTCAAGGCCGCGCGCGTGCCGCGCTGCGCCCGCGCAGTCCTCATTCAACGCGAAGAACGAGACCTCGAGCGTATCGGCGAAGAGGCCGTTCTGCTGCGGCGCCAGCTCGAGCGCCGCGCCGTCGAGCTCGACGGTCATGCGCAACGGATGCCTCCTTCGCCGTGCTCTTGAACGGGACCGCCTGCACGGAGAGCGTAAGGCCTGGCTGCTGCACCGCGCTGTTGAGCGCGGCGCGCAGCTCGGTCGAGGTGTCGTTCGAGCCGCCCGACCGCCGATCTCTGGCCCATCGCTCGAGCGCATCCTGCTTGCGTTCGGCCGCCGTCTTACCGGAGGGAGAGGGATACCCGCGTCGCGCGACGACGTGCAGGCCCGGGCGTTTCTACCTTGACTTCGATGTGGTGGAATCGTCCATTGCGCGGGTGCACAGGCGGCGCGTACCCGAGCAAGTAGGTACCGGCTGTTCGCGTCGGTGATGCGGCTGAAGGCTTCGTCAAAGGAGTTCGTATCGACAGCCGCGAAGCCTCCCGTGCTTTCCGCCAGCGTGCGCAGGCTGTCCTGCGTGAGGCGCATCTCGCCGAGCAGCGCCTGGGTTCCGCTCGCGGGTGTGCCGACCGGCCTGTTGCGGTCGGTGCCCATGACATCCGGAGCTCCCGCCCTCATGTTCTCGACGAAATCGGTCGTCATGCCGATGAGGCCGCGTGGATCGAGCGCGAAGATATTGACGTTGGCCTGCGCGGCGGCCGAGATGGCGTCGCGGGTGGCCGCATTGATCTCGTTGCCGCTCTGAGAGCTGAATACCTCGGCCATCGGATAGTCGATGCCTTCGCTGAACCAGAGCAGCGCCTTCCGCCGTCCTCGTACGCCCTCCAGAAATTCGGCGAGGCTGCGCAATGTGTTGAGCACGCCGACGGCGCGCTGGCCGCGCTCCAGGTTCGACGGATCGAACGACTGCATTCGCGTCAGCAGGTTCGGGACGACGGCTTCGTTCTGCGGATCCTGGCCCGTGCGCTCACGTTGATCGAATCCGGACAGCGCGAGCGATTGATAGTAGTCGTCGATGCGCTGCACTTCGGCCGACTGCAGCCGCTGACCGACGAAGTTGATCGACGGCCCTCAAGAGGAGCGCCGGATCGCTCGTGAACTCCTGCGCCGCGTCCTTGCGTCCGCTGGTGACGACGACCGCGGCCAGATCGTGCGGGCCGAACTGGCGCTCGATGAACTCGCGCGCGTGACTGCGCACGATGTTCGTGCGGAGCGGGGCGACGTTCAGGTCGTCCAGCAGGATGATGTAGACGCGCCCGGACGAGACATCCCGGTTCGAGCGCACGTCGTCGGGCACCGGCTGCCCGGCAAAACGGTACCGGTCGGGGCGTTCGACGGGCAGCTCGATGTACGAGAACGTCTGGATCGTCTGCGGCTTGCCATCCTCGAAGACCTCGAAATCGTCGGCCGTGAGGCCGCTGACGAAGTTTCCCTGGGCGTCGGCGACGGTCACGTCCACATCGACGAAGTTGACGGTGGTCTGGAACGTGGGCTGTTGCGCGGCCACCGGCCGTGCGCGCGTGACCAGAGCAACGGCGATCGCGCTCGCGACAACCAGCGACAAAGTCGCGCGAACAAACCGGCGTTTTGGATCGAAAACCGCGAACGTCATATAGTGAGTTTCACATCGAGATACATGGGCTCGCATCGTGGACGAATGCCTTGACAGCGGATCGACTCTATCTTACGCTCCACGCTTCTGTACAAGCAATCATTTGGGGGAGACGACCATGGCGAAGAATGTGTTCGTGCGCGTCGCGTTGTTCAGCGCGCTGTCGTGTCATGTACGCGACCGGCGCCGCCGCGCAGGCGGTGTACGGGTCGCTGGTCGGCAACGTCACCGATACGACAGGCGGCGCGATTCCGGGCGCCACGGTCACGGCGACACATACGCAAACCAATCTCACGCGCGAAGTGGTCACCAACGCGAGCGGCGCGTACTCGATTCCGAATATCCCGTCCGGAACGTATCAGGTCGTCGTCGCGGTGCCGGGCTTTCAGACCTTTACGGCACGGGACGTCATCGTGACCAACCGCGACACGCGCGTCGACGCGAAGCTGGGCCTCGGCACGCTCGAGGAAGCGCTCACCGTCACCGCGACCGCGGCGATTCTGCAGACCGAGAACGCCGCCGTGCAGCACATCGCGAACAGCGAGCAGCTGCAGACGCTGCCGACCAGCGGCCGCGCGTTCCAGAGCTTCATGACGCTGATGCCCGGCGTCGCCGATCCGAACTACCAGCAGTCGGGCGGCATCAACAATCCCGGGCGCACGATGTCGCTGACGATCAACGGCCAGCCCGTCGACCAATACGGTCGTTCGCCTCGACGGCATCACCGCGACGAATCAGTTCTTCGAGAGCATCCAGAGCTACGGGCCCAGCCTCGAAGCGATCGAGACCGTCAACGTCGTCACGAGCAGCTTCGACGCCGATCAGGGCATGGCGGGTGCGGCCGCCGTCAACGTGCAGGTGAAGACCGGCACGAACAATTTCCGCGGTTCGGCGTTCGAGTACGCCACCGACGCGCGGATGCGCGCGCGCAACTACTTCCTGCCCGCCGATCGCGACAAGGGGACGTCGAGCGTCAACGTGTTCGGCGGCACCGATCGGCGGTCCGATCGTCAAGAACAAGCTGTTCTTCTTCGTGAGCGACGAGACGACGCGCCAGCGCACGTTCAACGGCAATGCCCAGGGTCAGACCGGCACGAGCGGGTTCGTCTCGCTGCCGCCGGCGGATCTGCGCCGCGGCGATTTTTCGAACACGGCGACGCCTATCTACGATCCGCTGACGGGCAATCCGACCACCGGCGTCGGCCGCGTGCCGTTCGCCTTCGCGAACTGCGGGCTCACGTCGACGGCCGACCCGCGCTTCGCGTCGTGCAATTTCATTCCGGCGAATCGCATCAATCCGATCTCGGCGGCGATGCTCGCGAAGCTCGTGCAGCCCACGCAGGCGGGGTACACGAACAACTATTTCGTCGTCAACGGGTACGACACGACCTATCACAAGATCGACGCGAAGGTGACCTATAACCCAGGTCCGAAGCTGAACCTGAACGCGCGCATGGGCTTCCTGCCGAGCTGGGAGACGTTCGCTCGGGATCCTGCCGGCGATCGACGGCTCGATCGGTCAACCCGCTCTCGCAGGGGCGCGTCTGGGATTCGTTCGTCGACAGCCATTCGATCGGCGCGACGACGATCCTGTCCCAGAGCTTCGTGGTCGACGGATCGTTCGGCTACACGAAGCACAACGTCCACGTGTTCCCGCCCGTGGATACCTGTTACGGCGATGTCTTCGGCATTCCGAATGCCTGCCAGCCGCCGTACTCGCTCGACACCAACGTGCCCGACATGGTCGTGAATGGGTGGGTGTTGAACGGCCAGAGCCCGATTCGCGATTACGTCGATCCGCAGTGGCAGTTCGTGGCGAACGCCGGATGGACGAAGGGCTCGCACAACGTCAAATTCGGCGTCGACTACATCATCCTGCATCAGGATCACTACGAGACGCAGGCGCAGTCGTTCACCTTCGACGGCGGCGTCACGGTGCTGCCCGGCGGCGCGGCGGCGAACAACTTCAACCGGTTCGCGTCGTTCCTGCTCGGGCTGCCTTCGTCGCGAACCGCGCAGGTGATGACCCCGCTCATCGGCGGAGACGCATCGGGCGCGCGCCATCCGAGCTCGGGCTCGCCGAACGAGTTCCGGCCGAATACGCTGCGCAATAACAACATCGGCACCTACATCCGCGATCAGTGGAACCTGACGCCGAAGCTCACCGCATCGGTCGGCCTGCGGTGGGAGTACTACTCGCTGCCGCGACGTGCCGATCACGGCATCGAGGTGTACGACTTCGACATCAACCGGCTGCTCATCTGCGACGTTGGTCCCAACGACGCGAACTGCGGCATCGAGGTCGAGAAGAATCTCTTTACGCCGCGGCTCGGCCTTGCCTATCGTCCGACGGAGGACTTCGTCATCCGCGCGGGGTACTCGCGCAACCCGCAGAGCAATAACCCTGGCCGACAGCAGATGGTGCCGTCGCAGTCGTTCCCGCAGACGATCGTCATCAACGAAGCGGCTCCCAACAACGTGACGGCGGTCGGCAGCCTCAGCGAAGGTGCGACGATCGTGCAGCCGGCCGATCAGAGCAGCGGCGTGCTCGCGCTTCCCCGCGGCGCCGGCGTCAACACCTACAAGGACGAGTTCGTGCGCGGCAAGATTTCGTCGTGGAACGTCAGCGCGCAGAAGGCGCTGGGCACGCGCATGAGCGCGACGGTCGCCTACGTGGCCAATCGTCAGAACGGCATGTTGCGCAACCGCAACGTCAACTACGGCACGCTCGGCGGCGGCGCGGCGAGCCAGCCGTTCTTCCCGCTCGGCATCAATTCGGCGATGAACATCTTCACGGCCGACGGCAAGGTCAAGTACGACTCGCTGCAGTTGAGCATGAACCGCCGGATGAGCGATGGCGTCCAGTTCACCGTGGCGTACACGTTCGCGCAAGACGATCGACTGGTGGAAGCAGACCGGCCGATTCCGATTCCCGAGTACTTCCACCTCAACAAGGGAGAGACCGGCGCGCCGCACCGGTTGAATGCGTCGCTCGATTTACGAGCTGCCGTTCGGCGGGGGCAAGCGGTGGCTCAACGACGGCAGCGTGCTGTCGCATATCGCGGGCGGCTGGCAGCTGAACACGTTCTTCAGCGTATGCGTCCGGCACGTTCGTCACCGTGACGTCGAACGCCAACGTGCTCAACGCGCCTGGAACGACGCACGCAGTTCGCCGACAAAGTGAAGGAAGGGCCGGTGGAGATCTTCGGCGATGCCGGTCCAAACGCGCAGTATTTCGACGTGAGCGCGTATCGCTCGGTGACGCGAGGTGCGTTTCGGTAATTCCGGTCATAGGCGAGTGGCGCGGACCGACCGCTCCGAACGTGGACATGAGCCTGTTCCGCGTGTTCCGCATCGGTCAGGACAAGACGCTGCAGGTCCGCGCGGAGGTCTTCAACGTCTCGAATACGCCGCATTTCAGCAACCCGAACGCGAACATCTCGAACGTGACGTTCAACGCGGACGGCTCGATTACGCGCGCTGAATGGCGTCGGCGGCATCTCGTCGACCGATCGCACGGGCCGGCAGTACGACGAGCGCGAATGGCGCTTCGGGGCGCGGTTCGGGTTCTAGAAGGGGAACCCTGCTATCATCGCGCGTGAATAAGCCCTCTTCGACACGTGGAAAACGGCTCGAGCCGCCGGCGTCCCGTTATCGGGTTCAGGTGCTCGATCGAACCATCGCGGTGCTGCAGGCGGTCGCCGATTCGGAAACCGATCTGGCCGCGGCCGATATCGCGCGGCAGCTTCGACTGCACAAGAGCACGGTGCATCGGCTGCTCGTGGTGCTCGAGTCGTACCGGCTCATCAAGAAGGGACCCGAAGGCGCATACGGCCTGGGAACGCGGCTGATCGAGCTGGGGGAGTGCGCGATCGCCCGGCTCAAGCTCAGTGAATACGCGGAGCCGCACCTCCGGAAGCTTGCGGAGGAGACGGGCGAGGGCGCGCACGTCACGATCCTGAACGGGACCGAGCTGCTGTCGATCGCGCACGTCGAGGGCCGCTGGAACCTGCACTCGCTGACGAGGACAGGCCAGCGCACGCAAATCTATTGCACGGCGGCGGGCAAGGCGGTGCTCGCGTTTCTGTCCGATGAGGCCTGCGACGATCTCCTCGCCCGGCTGCCGCTGAAGCGCAGCACGCGCCGCACCATCGTAAAACCGTCCGCCATGAAGGTTGAGCTGGTGCGCATACGCGCCCAGGGTTACGCCGTAGACGACGAAGAGTTCGAAGAGGGACT
The DNA here is from genome assembly GCA_963802345.1 of Vicinamibacterales bacterium. Lineage (GTDB taxonomy): Bacteria > Acidobacteriota > Vicinamibacteria > Vicinamibacterales > JAMQPK01 > JAMQPK01. The sequence goes on along the minus strand of CAWDIK010000009.1, from coordinate 93,209 downwards.
GCGGTGTGTCAGCGCGCCCGGTGTTCGATCACCGGGGACACGTGGTCGCCTCGCTCAGCATGGCGGCGCCGGTGTTCCGTCTGCGGAAAGAGCGCGTCCCGCAGGTGGCTCGCCTCGTCGTGGCCGCCGCGCAGGGGCTCTCGGACGACCTCGGTCACCGCAATGAAGGCGAAGCGCGGCGCGGCGCCGAGAGCGGCCTCACGGGCGAAGGGCCGCCGTTTCACATCGTGATATTGGACGTCGCCGGCTGTGAAACCCTGAGGCATAATAAGGCCACACATTCGAAGCACTCGCGGGCTCAGCCGGGGCTAGCGTCGCCGCTTGGAGGTTCGCTATGCGGCGATTACTCGTGCCGGCAGTCCTGTCTTGTCCTCATGGTCATGGCCGTTGCTGCGCCGTTGACCACAACCGGCGTTTCGGCGGCTGTTCCTGCCGCCCCAACGTTCAACAAAGACGTCCTGCCGATCCTCCAGAAGAACTGCCAGGAGTGCCATCGCCCCGGTGCGATCGCGCCGATGTCGTTCCTCACGTTCGAGGAAACGCGTCCGTATGCGCGAGCGATCGCCAAGGCCGTTGCGACAAGGACGATGCCGCCATGGTTTGCGGATCCTACGATCGGGCACTTCGAGAATGCGAAGGTACTGACCCACGACGAGATTGCGACCCTCACTGCCTGGGCCGAGAAGGGCGCGGCTGAGGGCAACGCGAAGGATCGACCCGCGCCGGTGGTGTTCAACGACGGCTGGACCATCGGAACCCCCGACATCATCGTGACGATGCCGAAGGATGTCGAGCTGCCGGCGACCGGTGTCATCGATCAGCAGAACGTCCTCGTCTATGCGCACTTCGAAAGGACATGTGGGTGAAGGCCGCCGAAGTGCGTCCGGGCAACCCGAGGGCCGTCCATCACATGAAGGCGTGGATCCGGCCGCCGAATTCCCTGTGGATGAAAGACGCGCCTGAAGGCGTGCTGTACAGCCCGCCGCGCGGCGCCGCCGGTACCGATGGCACCCCGCAGTGGCTGCGTTGTCCGCAACCGGCTACCTGCCCGTGCAGGACATCCTCGCGAAGTACAACCCGGGCGTCGAAGGGCAGGAGTTCGCAACCGGCGGTGCGGCCAAGTTCATCGCCGCGGCTCTGACATCGTGTTCGAGGTGCACTACACCGCGACCGGCAAACCCGAGACGGATCGATCCTCCGTCGGCATCGTCCTCGCCGACGCGCCGCCGCGGCAGCGGCACCTGACGACGACGGCAATCAGCGCCCGCGATTTCGAGATTCCTGCTGGCGCTCCCGACTACGAAGTCAGGGGCGAGACAATCGTGAACGAGCCCGCGAAGCTTGTGTGGATTCAGCCGCACATGCACTATCGCGCCAGGAACTACGAATTGACGATCGTCTATCCCTCGGGTGAGGAGAAGACCGTGCTGCGCGTTCCGAACTACAGATTCGACTGGCAGGTCAGTTACGAGCTCGCGGAACCTATCGATCTGCCCAAGGGTACGAAGTTCAAGACCGTCGCGCATTACGACAACTCGCGCGCCAACAAATTCAACCCCAACCCGACAAGAACGTGCGGTACGGCGCGCAAAGCTGGGATGAGATGCACGTGACGTTCGTCGGCATCCTCATCGATGCGAAGACCAATCCCGCGAGACGTTCGGCATCGGCCGTCAGGCCGTCGCGCCCGGCCTTCGAATGAACAAGCACAAGCTCTTCGTCGCCAGCTGTCTGTCCATTGCGACGTCGTCGATGGTGTTCGCCATCCGCGGCGACGTCGCAGGGCCGTTGAGCCAGGCGTTTCACATCACGAACGAGCAGATGGGGCTGGTGTTCAGCCCCGCCTTCTGGGCGTTCACGATCGCCATTTTCATCAGCGGCAACCTCGTGGACATCGTCGGCATGCGGCAGCTTCACATTCTGTCGGCGGCCGGATTCATCGTCGGTGTGGCGCTGGTCGTCCTCGCGCCACATCCCACCGAACCTGTCGTCTCTCTCTTCGATCACACGGGCACCACGCTGCTCTACGCCGGCTTTTTCATGTTGGGTCTCTCTCACAGTCTCGTCGAGGGGGTCATCAACCCGCTCATGGCGTCGCTCTATCCCGATGAAAAGACGCGCCGCATCACGTCCGTGCACGCGTGTGGCCCGCGGGCTGATCATCGGCGGCCTGCTCGCCGTCGTGATGAGCAACCTCGGAATCGGATGGGAGTTGAAGTTGAGCCTCATCCTGGTGCCCGCCGTCACATATCTCGTGATGGCCCTGTCGGTCAGTTATCCGAAGACCGAACTGGTCACATCGAACGTGTCGACAGCGAGCATGTGGAAAGAGACCGCGCTACCGTTATTTCTTCTCCTGCTCTTATGCATGTGCATGACCGCAGCAATCCAGATAGCCGGACCAGAGGTTTCCCCGCGTGATGAGAGAGTTATTGCCGCAACTCAGTCCCGAGCAGAGAAGCGGCGTACCGTTCCTCGTTTATACCAGCAACCTGATGTTCTTGCTCCGCATGTGAAACAGCAACTTTCGCACAAATCTCCCATCGTCACCATGATCGTCAGTTCGCTGCTGAGTGCCGTCAACCTCTATTAGCTCGCGCTGGATAGCGCACTAGTGCATCGTCGCTCTCACCGCCGCGACGCTCTTCTGTAGTCACAATACATTCCTCGGCCGACAATAACATTAACACTAACATTTCCTCTCTTCCTCTCTCTTCTTCTCTCTCTTTTTCTCCTCACCTTCCTTCTCTCTTTCTCCATCTTTTTCTCTTTCTTCTCTCTCTCATTTCATTACTTCCTCTCTCTTCCCTTCATATTTTTCCTCCCTCCTCTCTTTTCTCACTCTTTCTTCACCTCTCTCTTTTTACTTCCTTCTCTCTCTCTACCTCCCTTCCTCACTCACCTCCTACGCTCCACGCTTCACAACAATATCTGGGGTATCATCGCGCCGTGAATAAGCCCTCTTCGACACGTGGAAAACGGCTGGAGCCGGCGGCGTCCCGTTATCGGGTTCAGGTGCTCGATCGAACCATCGCGGTGCTGCAGGCGGTCGCCGATTCGGAAACCGATCTGGCCGCGGCCGATATCGCGCGGCAGCTTCGACTGCACAAGAGCACGGTGCATCGGCTGCTCGTGGTGCTCGAGTCGTACCGGCTCATCAAGAAGGGACCCGAAGGCGCATACGGCCTGGGAACGCGGCTGATCGAGCTGGGGGAGTGCGCGATCGCGCGGCTCAAGCTCAGTGAATACGCGGAGCCGCACCTCCGGAAGCTTGCGGAGGAGACGGGCGAGGGCGCGCACGTCACGATCCTGAACGGGACCGAGCTGCTGTCGATCGCGCACGTCGAGGGCCGCTGGAACCTGCACTCGCTGACGAGGACAGGCCAGCGCACGCAAATCTATTGCACGGCGGCGGGCAAGGCGGTGCTCGCGTTTCTGTCTGATGAGGCCTGCGACGATCTGCTCGCCCGGCTGCCGCTGAAACGCAGCACGCGCCGCACCATCGTAAAACCGTCCGCCATGAAGGTTGAGCTGGTGCGCATACGCGCCCAGGGTTACGCCGTAGACGACGAGGAGTTCGAAGAGGGACTGCGGTGTGTCAGCGCGCCCGTGTTCGATCACCGGGGACACGTGGTCGCCTCGCTCAGCATGGCGGCGCCGGTGTTCCGTCTGCGGAAAGAGCGCGTCCCGCAGGTGGCTCGCCTCGTCGTGGCCGCCGCGCAGGGGCTCTCGGACGACCTCGGTCACCGCAATGAAGGGAAGCGCGGCGCGGCGCCGAGAGCGGCCTCACGGGCGAAGGGCCGCCGTTTCACATCGTGATATTGGACGTCGCCGGCGATGAAACCCTGAGGCATAATAAGGCCACACATTCGAAGGCACTCGCGGGGCTCAGCCGGGGCTGAGCGCCGCCGCTTGGAGGTTCGCTATGCGGCGATTACTCGTGCCGGCATTCCTGCTCGTCCTCATGGTCATGGCCGTTGGCTGCGCCGTTGACCACAACCGGCGTTTCGGCGGCTGTTCCTGCCGCCCCAACGTTCAACAAAGACATCCTGCCGATCCTCCAGAAGAACTGCCAGGAGTGCCATCGCCCCGGTGCGATCGCGCCGATGTCGTTCCTCACGTTCGAGGAAACGCGTCCGTATGCGCGAGCGATCGCCAAGGCCGTTGCGACAAGGACGATGCCGCCATGGTTTGCGGATCCCACGATCGGGCACTTCGAGAATGCGAAGGTACTGACCCACGACGAGATTGCGACCCTCACTGCCTGGGCCGAGAAGGGCGCGGCTGAGGGCAACGCGAAGGATCGACCCGCGCCGGTGGTGTTCAACGACGGCTGGACCATTGGAACCCCCGACATCATCGTGACGATGCCGAAAGATGTCGAGCTGCCGGCGACCGGTGTCATCGATCAGCAGAACGTCCTCGTGTACGCGCACTTTGAAAAGGACATGTGGGTGAAGGCCGCCGAAGTGCGTCCGGGCAATCCGAGGGCCGTCCATCACATGAAGGCGTGGATCCGGCCGCCGAATTCCCTCTGGATGAAAGACGCGCCTGAAGGCGTGCTGTACAGCCCGCCGCGCGGCGCCGCCGGCACCGATGGCCCCCCACAGATCGCGGCGTTGTCCGCAACCGGCTACCGGCCCGTGCAGGACATCCTCGCGAAGTACAACCCGGGCGTCGAAGGGCAGGAGTTCGCAACCGGCGGTGCGGCCAAGTTCATCGCCGCGGGCTCTGACATCGTGTTCGAGGTGCACTACACCGCGACCGGCAAACCCGAGACGGATCGATCCTCCGTCGGCATCGTCCTCGCCGACGCGCCGCCGCGGCAGCGGCACCTGACGACGACGGCAATCAGCGCCCGCGATTTCGAGATTCCTGCTGGCGCACCCGACTACGAAGTCAGGGGCGAGACGATCGTGAATGAGCCCGCGAAGCTTGTGTGGATTCAGCCGCACATGCACTATCGCGCCAGGAACTACGAATTGACGATCGTCTATCCCTCGGGTGAGGAGAAGACCGTGCTGCGCGTTCCGAACTACAGATTCGACTGGCAGGTCGGGTACGAGCTCGCGGAACCTATCGATCTGCCCAAGGGCACGAAGTTCAAGACCGTCGCGCATTACGACAACTCGCGCGCCAACAAATTCAACCCGGACCCGACGAAAAACGTGAAGTACGGCGCGCAAAGCTGGGATGAGATGCACGTCACGTTCGTCGGCATCCTCATCGATGCGAAGGCCAATCCCGCGAGGACGTTCGGCATGGGCCGTCAGGCCGCGCGGCCGGCCGTCGAATGAACAAGCACAAGCTCTTCGTCGCGAGCTGTCTGTCCATTGCGACGGCGTCGATGGTGTTCGCCATCCGCGGCGACGTCGCAGGGCCGTTGAGCCAGGCGTTTCACATCACGAACGAGCAGATGGGGCTGGTGTTCAGCCCCGCCTTCTGGGCGTTCACGATTGCCATTTTCATCAGCGGCAACCTCGTGGACATCGTCGGCATGCGGCAGCTTCACATTCTGTCGGCGGCCGGATTCATCGTCGGTGTGGCGCTGGTCGTCCTCGCGCCACATCCCACCGAGCCTGTGGTCTCACTGTTCGATCACACGGGCACCACGCTGCTCTACGCCGGCTTTTTCATGTTGGGTCTCTCTCACGGGCTCGTCGAGGGGGTCATCAACCCGCTCATGGCGTCGCTCTATCCCGACGAAAAGACGCGCCGCATCACGTCCGTGCACGCGTGGTGGCCCGCAGGGCTGATCATCGGCGGCCTGCTCGCCGTCGTGATGAGCAACCTCGGAATCGGATGGGAGTTGAAGTTGAGCCTCATCCTGGTGCCCGCCGTCACGTATCTCGTGATGGCCCTGTCGGTCAGTTATCCGAAGACCGAACGGGTGACATCGAACGTGTCGACAGCGAGCATGTGGAAAGAGGCCGCGCGGCCGCTGTTTCTTCTGCTGCTCGTGTGCATGTGCATGACCGCGGCAATCGAGATGGGGCCGGACCAGTGGTTTCCCCGCGTGATGGGAGAGCTGGTGCCGCAGCTCAGTCCCGAGCAGGGAAGCGGCGTGCTGTTCCTGGTTTATACCGGCGGCCTGATGTTCGTGCTCCGCATGTGGGGCAGCAACGTGACGCACAAATCGCCCGTCGTCACCATGATCGTCAGTTCGCTGCTGAGTGCGATCGGCCTCTATTGGCTGGGCGCGCTGGATAGCGGCACCAGTGCGATCGTCGCTCTTACCGCCGCGACGCTCTTCGGAGTCGGCAAGACATTCCTCTGGCCGACGATGATTGGCATTACCGCTGAACAGTTTCCGCGCGGCGGTGCGCTGCTGCTCTCGCTGATGGGCGGCACCGGCCTGCTCTCGGTCGCCATCGTGCTGCCGATCATGGGCGCGCGCATGGATCAGTACGGTCCGGGCGCGGCCCTGCAGATGGTTGCCGCCCTCGGCGCTATTCTCACGGTGATCTTCACCGGGCTTTGGTTGTACTTCCGATCGCGCGGCGGCTACCGCGCCGTGGCCATCACCGAAGTGGGGATCACTCGTAACAAGGTCGCGTAGGAGGTCGTCGAAGCGTGGCGATCAAGCGGTTCTGGGTTCTGGGTTCTGCGGTTCTGGGGTTCGGGTTCCTGGTTCAGGGTTCCGGTTCCGCGGTGCTTGCCCAGCAGCCGCCGCCGCCCGGCCTCCGCTCGTACGCGGACGGTGTCGTACGAGTTGACCGACGGTCGGACAATCGAGGGAATCCCTCTCAATCACGAGCGTGCTGACGACATACAGCTGCGAACGAACGAGCGGCTCCATTGTTCTGCTCAGAAAATCCGGCGCCCGCTATCGCGTCGTTACATCGGGCGTCGACTGGCCGAGCTACGACGGATCGACGACTGGCAACCGCTACAGCACTCTCACGCAGATCGACAAATCGAATGTAGGCCGGCTGGCGCCCAGGTGGATTTACACCATCCCGACGTCGTTGCGCCTGCAGGTGACGCCCGTTGTCGTCGAGGGTGTCATGTACGTCACCAGCGCCAATGAGTGTTATGCGCTCGATGCCGGCAACGGCCGCGAGATCTGGCGCTTTCAACAGCCGCGCACGAAAGGTCTCGTCGGCAATGCGGCGGGCGGCATCAATCGAGGTGTCGCCGTCGCGGGCGAGCGCGTGTTCATGGTGACCGACCACGCGCACCTGCTCGCGCTCAATCGATTCACCGGCGAGCTCCTCTGGGACACCGAGATGGCGGACTGGCGGCAGAACTACAACGCCACGTCGGCGCCGCTGATTGTCGGTGATTTCGTCGTTGCCGGCACTGCCGGCGGCGAGCAGGGGGTGCGCGGGTTTCTTGCCGCGTACGATCAGGCCACCGGAAAAGAAGCGTGGCGATTCTGGACGGTGCCGAAGCCGGGCGAGCCGGGAGCGGAGACATGGAAGGGCTCAGGCATCGAACAGCCCGGCGGCACGACGTGGATGACGGGCGTCTACGATGCCGCTCTCGGCCTGGTGTACTGGACGACAGGCAATCCCAGCCCCGACTACAACGGCGACGATCGGCTTGGAGACAATCTCTACGCGAGCTCCGTCGTCGCGCTCGACGCGCGAAGCGGCCGCCTGAAGTGGCACTTTCAGTTCACGCCGCACAACGTGTGGGACTGGGACGCGCAGCAGCCGACCGTGCTCATCGACACGACGTGGGAAGGGCGGCCGCGAAAGCTTCTCGTTCAGGCCAGCCGCAATGGGTTCTTCTACGTCCTCGATCGCACCGATGGCACGTTTCTGCTCGGGAAGCCGTTCGTCAGTCACCTGACGTGGGCGCGCGAGATCGGCGCTGACGGACGGCCGGTGCTGGTGCCGGGACAGGAGCCGTCGGCCGAAGGCTCGCGCGTCTGTCCATCGGCGCATGGCGCCGCGAATTGGTACTCCACCTCTTATAGCCCGCAGACAGGGTTCTACTACGTGCAGACGCTCGAGAACTGCAACGTGTTCGTGAAAAGCGTCAGCGAGTGGGTCGCCGGAAAATCGTACTGGGGCGGCTCCACGCGGCCGGATCCCGCTGCGCCGAATCAGAAGATACTGCGCGCCATCGACGTGACGACGGGGAAGGTCGCGTGGGAACTGCCGCAGACCGGCCCTGGCGGCGCGCGGGCGGCACGCTCGCGACCGCGAGCGGCCTGCTGTTTTTCTGCGACGACCAGGATCGATTTGTCGCGGTCGACGCGGCGACGGGGAAGGTGCTGTGGCAGTTCGGCATGAACAGCGTGTGGCGCGCATCGCCGATGACGTATCAGTTCGACGGCAGCAGCACGTCGCGATCGCATCGGGATCGAACATCGTCGTCTTCGGCCTTACCGGATCCTGAGGAGGCTCTTCGCGCCATCAAGGAGGCAGCCATGAAGCAACGGGTTCTCGCGTTCGCCGCGGTTATCGCCGCATTGGCCGCAGCTGTAACGCCGCTTGCACAAACGCCGGCCTCCCAGCCGGCCTCGACCACGGAGAAGCTGTACATCTCGCTGGAGAGCACCGACAACCTCGCCGTCGTCGACCTGAAGACATTCAAGCACAGCAAGACGCTGAAGGTCGGCATGCACCCGCACGGGCAGGCATCGCCGGCCTCTCAGGACAAGCTGTACGTCGCCGCCGAAATCGGCGGCACGGTCACGCTGATCGACACCATTCGCGACGAAGTGATCAAAACATTCGACGTCGGCTTCGGCGTCGAGCCGCAGAACGGCGCCATTACGCCCGATGGCCGCTTCCTGTATCAGCCGTCGTATGCCGGGCTACTACCAGGTGTTCGACACGCAGAAAGAACAAATCATCGAATACATTCACACGCTCGGCATCGGGCACAACACGGTGATGGCGCCGGATGGGCGCTTTGCGTATCTGCTGCCGATTGCAGGAGGACCCGGCCACTTTGCGCGGCAGTCGCTCGGGCTGCCGAGGACGCAGCCCAAAGAGGTGACGGTGGTCGATGCGCAAGACGCACAAAGTCGTCGGCACCATCGACGTGGGAACCGGTCCCCGGCCGGGCACGATCAGTCCTGACGGCAGGCGTCTGTACATGAACGTCGACGATCTGATGGGCTTCCTCGTCATCGATACGGCGGCGCGCAAGGTCATCGGAAAGGCGACCTACACGCTTACGGCGGACGAGCAGGCCGTGAGAAGCCGATCGCACGGCATTGCCGTCGCGAACGACGGCAAAGAAGTGTGGAGCAACGACGTCGTGCACAACCTGACGTTCGCGTTCGACGTCACCGTGAATCCACCCAAACAGATCGCGCGATTCCCCGTTGGCCGCCAGCCGTACTGGATCATGCCGTCGAAGGACAGCAAGACGATCTACGTCACGCTGCCCGAGCAGCGACGAACTCATCGCTTTCGACGTCGTTGCGAAAAAAGAGAAAGCGCCGCATCCAGTTCCCGAAAGGGTCTCATCCGACGCGCATGTTGACTGTTGCCGCGCCGGCTGCGGCCCAGCGCACATCGCGGTGACATGGCCACCGCCGCACGGTTTCTGGCCGCCGGGCTCGCGCGGCGTGGCTCTCGGACCGCGCCACGCTGTGCTTTGCCCAGGCGACGGCGCAGGCCACGGGCGCGGTCGATGTTACGCGCCTCTGTCGCGCCCCGTGAGGATTCCTCTCGACGGCCGTGGCCACACCATGGCATCCCGTGTCGTTTGTCGCCGAGGCCCACCTTCACGCCGCGGCACCGGGCGCCACAGGCTGCAGCGGAACGCCGCGTGCTCATCAGCGGCGTGTTGTTTCGAACTGAAGCGAATCTGAGCGCGCTGTGCGTCACGTGTCCACACGAGCAGTGCCAGGTCGATCTCGTGACGGACGTGGAGCGATTGGCGCGCATGCCGGGCAACGTGTCGTCGCATCCGCTCTTCGAATGCGGATGCCATTTCAGCGTGTTCGATGCCGCAAACGAAGGGGCGCGCGCTCTCGGGCGAGACGCCGCGCGGCCTGTATCGCTTCCGCATCGCTGGCGTTCATGACGGCTTCGTCGACATCACCGAGATCGAAGAAGTGGCGTTGTCCGAAGTGTGACTGGGACAATTTGAGACGATCCAAAAACGTGAAGTTCCTTGTAGTTTCACATCGAGATACTGGAGCGCGCACTATGGTAAGCTCCACCCCTCATATCAATATCGAGGAGGTCCCATGACGAAGTTGCTCGCGCGAGTCGCTGTTTCTGACCGCGCTATGTGTGCTCACCGGCGCGTCTGCGTTTGCGCAGTTGCAGTCAGGACGAATTCTGGGCACGGTGTTCGATCCGCAACGCGCCGGCATACCGGGCGCTACTGTGACGGTGACAAATCTGGCGACCAACATCGCGAGAACCACCCAGACCGACGCGGAAGGCAACTACGTCATCACTCCTCTCGACCCCGGCAATTACCGCGTCAGCGCAGAAATCTCCGGCTTTCAGACTGCCGTGCGCGAAGGGCTGACGCTCACCGTCGGCCAGGCGGCTCGCGTCGAGCTCACGCTGAATCTCGGCGGGCTCTCCACCGAAGTGCAGGTCGTCGCCGAAACGCCGACGCTCAATACCGAGTCGGCGACGCTGAGCCAGGTGATCACGAACGAGCAGATCGTCGACCTGCCGCTCAACGGCAGAGGCTTTCACGAGCTTGCGCGCCTCACGTCCGGCGTCGCGCTGCTGCCGCCAACCGGCAACACGCAGCCGGTGCGCCCCGAGGTCGTCAACGGCAACGTCATCGGCGGCGTCGCCGGCGCGCAGACACGGTTCCTGCTCGACGGCGTGGACATCACGGAAGAGCATCAGGGGGGCACCTGGATTCAGACGTCCGTTGACGCGCTCCAGGAATTCAGCGTGCAGCAGAACGCGTATTCGGCGGAATTTCATGGCGCCGGCGCGACGTTCAACGTGACGACCAAGTCTGGCGGCAACACGTTTCACGGCAGCATCTTCGAGTTCACGCGCAACGACGCGTTCGACTCGAAGAACTTCTTCGCGGTCAACAAGGAAAAGCTCACGCGCAATCAGTTCGGCGGGACGCTCGGCGGTCCGTTGATGATTCCCGGCATGTACGACGGGAGAAACAAGACCTTCTTCTTTGCCAGCTACGAAGGGCACCGGCGCGAGCAAGGGGTCACCGACGTCAGCATCGTGCCTTCGGCGGCGCAGCGCCAGGGTGATTTCAGCGGCCTCGCTCCGATATTCGACCCGCTCTCGACGACCACCGTGGCCGGCGTTGCGACGCGCACGCAGTTTGCGAACAACCAGATTCCGGCGAATCGCATCTCGCCTCAGGCGCAGTTCTTCATGAAGTACATCCCGCTGCCGAACGCGCCCGGCAACACGTACGTGTCGAACCCGCTTACGGAGTTCAATCAGAACCAGATGACGCTGCGCCTCGATCAGGAGATCAACTCGCAGAACCGATTCTTCACGCGCTATAGCCGGCATGTGAACGCGGAAGATCGGCAGGACCGATGGGATACGCTCGGATCGACCCGGCTCGAGGGGCCTGCCTACAACCTGGCCATGTCGTTGACGTCGAATTTCGGATCGTCTTTGGTTCACGAGGTGCGCTTCAGCCGCATGTATGGGGAATACCGCTCGACGGCCTATTTCCAGGGCCAGGGCGTCGACCTCGTGCAAAATCAGGCGGGGGTCAAGGGCCTGGCCGGCATTCAGGATCCCGCCATTGCGAGCCTGCCGGCCTTCACCATCAACGGATATCAGGGATTTTCTGGAAACGCCGGCGACGGACGGCCGAAATGGCAGGATCGCGGCGAGTACGAGCTCATCGACAGCCTCACGTGGATCAAAGGCAAGCACATCCTGAAGTTCGGCGGCAGGATGTATCACCGCAACATTCTGTTTACCGATGCGCGAAGCCACAACGCCGCGTTCACTTACAGCGGTGTCATGACACAGCGCCCGGTCACGTCCGCCGGCACCGGAGTTTCCTTTGCCGATTTCATTCTCGGGTATCCGTCGGCGGTCACGCGGTCGAACCCGGCGACGTGGTGGGGCGGATCCGGGACGTACTGGCACGGCTTCTTCCAGGATGACTACCGGTTGACGAACAACCTGACGGTCAACCTTGGCTTGCGCTACGAGTACACGCCCTGGCTGACCGGCTACCGAAATCAGGCGGCTGTGTTCGATCCGACGCGTGCCAAGTCGATCATCGTCTCGAGTGAGACCGACCAGATCGATCTCGGCGCGCAGGCGCTGGCCGATGTCGGGTATCAGCTGTTCGGCGATCTCATCCAGACGAGCAGTCAGGCCGGCGTGCCGATTCAGCTGACCGCCAACGACACGAACCAGTGGGCTCCGCGAATCGGGTTCGCGTACCGCCTCGGCGATCGCACGGTGATTCGCGGCGGCTACGGCATGTTCTACGAAGCCGAAGGAACGAGCGGCCGATTGAATTTCCACTTCCTGCCGTTCAGCATGAGCGAGACCGTGAACGCCGTCACGAACGTTGTGCCGAACCGCACAACGGCTGATTATTTTCTCGGCGTGCCGTTTGGCGCGTCGGTTGGAAGCGTGGGTTGGAATCCCCTGACGCTGGATGCGCAGTTCGGGTACGACCAGCGGTGGAACTTCGGGTTTCAGCGCGAGATTGCCAACCGGATGAGCCTCGAAATGAACTACGTCGGGACCAAGGGCAGCAATCAGCAGGAGGCCGAGAACATCAACCTTCCGGATGCGGGCCCCGGCAATATCCAGGCGCGCCGGCCGTATCCGCGCTTCGGCAACATGAGCATTCACAGCCAGGCGAGATCGACCGAGTACCACGCGCTGCAGACGAAGTTCCAGAAGCGGACGTCGAACGGCTACTGGTATCTCGTGTCGCATACATGGTCGCAGACCTTGACGACACAGCCTGCGGCAGGCATCGGCGGGAACTTCACCTACGACACCGGGCCTGCGGCATTCGACGCCCCGCACCTTCTCGCCATGAGCTTCGGCGCGGAACTGCCGTTCGGCAGAGACAAGAAGTTCCTCAGCGACGCAGGCACGTTCGCGAACGCGCTGCTCGGGGGCTGGCAGGCGCAGAGCATCGTGAACTATCGCAGCGGCCTGCCGTTCACGCCGACCGTCTCGCGCGACGTGGCGAACACCGGCTCGACTGGCGCGGGAAGGGACGGGCAGCGACCCAACCAGATCGGGTCGGGCGAGCTCGAGAATCCGACGCTGGACGCATGGTTCGACAAGACCGCGTTCGTCGTGCCTGCGGACTTTACTTACGGAGACACCGAGCGCGGCATTCTCCGCGGCGACCACCAGTGGAACGTGGATTTCTCGCTGTTCAAACGATTCAGGTTGAATGGATCGAAGTCGCTCGAGTTCAGGGCTGAGGCGTTCAACCTGCTGAACTCGGTGTACTTCGATCTGCCGAACACGGCTATCGATACGGCTGCCGGTGGCAGGGTGACCGCAACATCCAACCCGGCGCGATCGCTGCAGTTCGGCATAAAGTTCCTGTACTAGACAGCGTCTCGGCTCGACAGCACAGCGGTCAGCAGCTCTCAGCTGCTGAAGCCGGACACTACGGACTGCGATAACGTCCGGCATCACAATTGCTGATGCCGGACGTATGGCGCAGTCCGTCTTCCCCAGGGCGAGAACGGCCCTCCTGCTGGTCGACGTCATCAACCTCTTTGATTTTCCACGCGGCGCTGCGTTTGCCAGGCGCGCGCTTGGGCCCGCCAGAAATATCCGCCGCCTGTGCGATCGCGCGCACCGAATCGGCGTGCCGGTCATTTACGTGAACGACAACTGGGGCCGCTGGCGTTCCGACTTCAAGACGATTGTCGCCGACTGCCGGCGTCCGGAACGTCCCGGCGCGCCCATCGCCGAGCTGCTGTCGCCGACGCCGCGCGATTTCTTCGTGCTCAAGCCGCACCTCTCGGATTCCACGAGACGCCGCTCGACACGCTGCTGCAGGCCGGCGACGTGAACAAGGTCGTGATTGCCGGGTTCGCCGCGGACAATTGCGTGTTCTTCACGGCCGCCGAGGCGCACATGCGCGACTACGAGATCGTGGTGCCGTCCGACTGCTGCGCCTCGGAGATTGACCAGGAGCGGCGCCATGCGCTGGCCAGGATGCGGACACTGCTCGACGCCGATACGTCCTCGTCGAGACGGATCCGCATACGCCGATGACGGACCCGAATCTCGATATCGCGGCGCTGCTGCTCGATCTCTCCGAAGTGTACCGTCCGTCGCCCAAATTCTGGGGCTACAAGAACGCGTCGCGGTCGATCCGGCGGCATCCTGAGTTCCTCTCCGAGATGACAGAGAGAGGACATCCTGAAAATACCCGGTGTAGGCCCGGCGTCGCTGCGTGTCGTGCGCGAGTTTCTCGACGCCGGCGAATCAGCCACCGTCGATCGCATCCTTGGCGAAAGCGGAAAGGTGAAGGAGATCGAGGCGCGGCGAGCGCTCCGACGGAACTTTCTGTCCGCCGCGATGGTTCGGAAAGTGTTGTCGGAGCCGAAGCGCGGCGTCGTCAGGCGCGAGGACTATCTCGGCGACTTCCAGATGCATTCTCGAGGCAGCGACGGCGCCGACACCATCGAGATGCTGGCGAAGGGGTGTATGAAGCGCGGGTACCGGTGTATGTGCGTCACCGATCACTCGTACGGGCTGCCGATCGCCGGCGGCATGAAGATGGACGAGATGCGCGAGCAGCACGCCGAGATCAATAGACTGAACAAGAAGTTCGGCGGCGAGTTTCGCGTCTTCAAAGGCGTCGAGGCGAACATTCTGCAGGACGGATCGCTCGACATGGATCCGGCCGAGCTCACCGAATTCGATCTGGTCGTCGCCTCTCCGCATTCGAGCTTGCGCAAGACGGTCGATCAAACCGAACGGATGTTGAAGGCCGTCTCGACGCCGGGCGTGCACATCCTCGGCCACCCGCGCGGACGCATGTTCAATTCTCGTGCGGGCGTCGTTGCCGACTGGACTGCCGTGTTCAAACGCGCGGCAGAAACCGGCGTCGCGATCGAGCTCGATGGTGACGTATCACGACAGGATCTGGACTACCGCGTCGCCACCGCGGCAAAGAAGGCCGGATGTGTCTTCGCACTCGACAGCGACGCGCACGCGGCGGATCAACTCTGGATGGCGGACTACGCGATCGCCCACGCGAGCCTGGCTGGAATTCCCGCCACCCGCATCATGAACTGCTGGCCTGCCGCCGAAATATTACGGTGGGCGAGAACTTTTCCGCGTCGCATGTCGTCTAACGCAGCAACGCGATAACCATTACCCACGATCTGCGTATGAAGCTCAGATGAAGAAGTTTGTCATCCTCTGTCTGACCTTGTGGCAGCTCGCGGGCAGGCTGAAGCGCCTCTTCATCGACAGCAAAACGCATTTACCCCTTATGCTGAGCTGGTCGACCCCGCCAAATCTCGTGCCGGTGGTGGCGGGACAGAAGCCGCCGGCAAATCTTGCCCCGGACGATCAAGTCGAGAAGTCGAAGATCAAACAGTGTCCTTATCGGACGACCAGCGGCTTCAGTGTCGTCGGCGAGCCGTTGTTCTCGAACCAGTCGATGCCTTCGCTGACCAGATCGAACTTCAGGAGATAGTTGCCGGGCGTTTTTGGCGCCACGATTTCTATGGGGACATCGACGGTGGCGCCCGGCTTGAGCGTTTCGGGCAGCCACGCGCGCGCGTAATCCCTTTCGAGAAGCGTGCCGTGCTCGTCGCACAACTGCGCGCCCAGCCGCACGAGCCGGCGGCCGTATGACGCTTTGGCTGGAAACGGCCGTGCGGACACATTCTCGACGCGCGTCTTGATCTTCAGCTTTTTCGCGGCGCGTGTCTTGAACGGGCGCGCCGGGAAGAAGCGCTTCCGCACTTCGATCCTGGCCTTGGGCGTGGCCCCGGGGATGGCGTTGCCGAGACCCGTCATGTCCCAGATCTCGTGCTTGATAGCCTCGAAATCGGCGCCGCCAGGCACGAACCGGCGTGAGAACGCATTCTCCGGGTGATCGGTAAGCTCCCACGAAAGCCGATCGACCCCGATCTCGGTGGCCAGCCTGCGCGCGAGGTTCATCTCTTCGTCGCTGTCGTTCCACTTGAAGAGGATGTAGCGCCAGTTGAGGTGCGGCACATCACGGCGCGAGCGTCGTTTTTCTTCCGCCATCACGCGGAGATTGCGAATGGCCAGGTCGAATTTGCCGCGCTGGCGGTACTGGACGTACGTGTCTTGCGAGGCGCCGTCGATGGAGAACGTCACCTCGTCGATGCCCGAGTGCACCAGCCGCTTCGCTGACTCCTCGGTGAACATCAGGCCGTTCGTGCTGGTGTAGAGATAGATGTGCGGGAACCGCGACTTGATGTACTCGCACATCTCGATAGCCCGCTTGTGCAGGAACGCCTCGCCGTAATTGAAGAAGTCGATGCGCACGAGCCCGGGTCCAGCCTCGTCGACGACGTTCCTGAACAGATCGAAGTCGAGCATGCCGGCGTTACGCGTTTTCGTAATCCCGGTTTCCGGTGCGCAGCACGCGTCGGCGCAGGAGATGTTGCAGGCGGCGGTGCATTCGATGTACAGGCGGTTGGGCAGCCGGCCCACGTCGAGCGGCCGTTCGGTCGGCGCCTGGCCCTTGAGAGGCAGCTTCAGCGGGCAGTCGCCGCAGAACGTGGACCCGCCGCCGTTCAGCTCGGCGCGAAGCGTGCTGATCCGCGTGTCGTTCCAGATTTCGGAGATGCGCGCGACCCTGGCGTCTCCGAGGACGCGTTTGCCGTACGGATCGGCGCAGCCGCAGACGATGCGGCCATCGCACAGCATGACCAGCGTGCTCCACGGCCACGTGCACTGGAACTTCGTCGCGAGGTAGTTTAAAGACATAGGGATTACCGGCTACGTTCATTTCTTGTTTGTCAATTTTCGCATAAGTGCTTCGGCGCGATCGTTCTCGTATTTGACCGAGTTCAAGAACAGGCTTTCAGCCAGGTAACTGCGGCGCTCCTCCTCGGTCATCTGTTCGATGAGGTGCCGGATCTCGCGAATCATGTCCTCGAACGAGCGCTCGAAGTTGCGCTTGACGGTAATCTCGCGGTACAGCGTCTCCAGAATGGCCAGGATGTCGCCGTCGAGGTTGATGTCGGCGCCGGTGCTGGTTTTTATGCTGCGCGTCATCGGTCATCGGCCTTTCAGAAGCTTTTGACGGCCGCTGCTGCGTCGGGATGAATCTCCATGAACTGATTCGCCCCGGTGAGCGTCAGCATGGTTTCGACCCTGCCGCGCAGGCCGGCGAGCTTGAGCGTCGCCCCTGCGGCCGTCGCTTGCCGGTACAAGTCCATCAGGCAGCCGATCGCGGCGCTGTCGAGGTACTCGACGTCGCCGAAGTTGATGACGAGCTTGCGCGCGCCTCTCGCAATCTCACCGGCCACCAGCGTCGAAAACTCGGACAGCGACGGATACATCAGGCGCGCGGGTGCCGCGTGCACGATGCTGACGTCACCCGATTGTTCGCACGTCACGTTCATTTGGGTACCTCTTCAATCCTGGCCCGCAACGCCTCGATCTGGCGTGCCAGCTCCGCGCGTCCGCGGTTGATCCGCGATTTGACCGTTCCCTCGGCAACGCCGAGCTGCGCGGCGATTTCCTGATACGACAGCTCGTGGATGTCGCGCAGCAGCACCGCCGTGCGGAGCGGCGGCGACAGCCCGCGCAGCGCCTCGCGCAGCAGCGCCACGCGGTCCTGCAGCTCTACGCGCGCATGCGCGTTCAATCCGGGCGCTTCGGCCTGCACCGTCGATGCGTCGATCTCGCGCGCGAACACCTCGCGATCGCGCCGGCCGCTCCGGTAGCGGTCGATGCAGAAGTTCCGGCTCACGCTGATCAGCCAGGTCTGGAAATTCGCGCGCCGATCGAACGTGCCGAGCGAACGAAACACCTTGAGGAAGATCTCCTGCGTGAGATCCTCCGCTTCTTCGTACGTGCCGACGAACCGGTACGCGACGTTGAACACCTTGCGCCAGTACGTCTTGACGATGGTGTCCCACGCGGCCTGATCGCCGTCGGCCGCGAGCTGAATGGTCGCTTCGATGGACACCGGCGACATCATGATAGCCGATGTAAGATGCCCGCCGTGGTTGGCTTCTTTCGCACAGGAAATGCGCTGGTTTGCGACGGCGTCTCGCTCGAGGATACGGCACGCGCTCACGGGACGCCCCTCTACGTCTACAGTGCCGCGTCGATTCGGAATGCATACCGCGAGCTCGACGAGGCATTCGCGGCCCATCCGCACCGGATTCACTATGCCATGAAGGCGAACTCGTCGCTGGCCGTCGTGCGGCTGCTGCGGGAGGCAGGCAGCGCGGTCGACGCCAATTCGATCGGCGAGGTCGAGCTGGCGATGCGCGCCGGATTTGCGCCCGACGACATCGTCTTCAGCGGAGTCGGGAAATCCCCTGACGAGATCGAGCGGGCCGTGCCGCTCGGATTGAAGGCCATCAACGCCGAGTCGGCGGGCGAGCTGGAACGCATCGATCGCGCGGCGAGCGCGAGGGGCGTGCGCGCGAGGGTTGCGCTGCGCGTCAATCCGGACATCGATGCAGGCACGCACCCCCATATCTCCACTGGCCGGCACATCAACAAGTTCGGGGTTCCCCTCGAGCACGCCGCCGCGCTGTATCGGAAGATGGCGGCACAGCCCGGGCTGCAGCCGGTCGGCATCCACGTGCACCTCGGATCGCAGATTATCAGCACCGAACCCCTTCAACGTGGAGCCGCGACGGTCGTCCGTCTCGCGCGAGAGCTGCGGGACTCGGGCATCCACCTCGACCACATCGACATCGGCGGCGGCCTCGGGATTTCGTATGACGGTTCTCGGGCGCCTACCGCAGCGGAGTATGCGTCGGCGATTCTTCCGATTGTCGCGTCGTCCGGGCTGTCGATCGCGCTCGAGCCGGGCAGGTACATCGTCGGCGCGTCGGCGGCGCTGCTTGCGCGCGTCGTCGACTTGAAGGAGGCGGCCGGCGGACACCATTTCGCCGTACTCGACGCGGGCATGACGGAGCTGATGCGGCCGATGCTCTATGGCGCCTTCCACCGTATCGTTGCCGTCACTCCACGCGCCGCCCGTGACCTCTGCTACGACATCGTCGGCCCCGTGTGCGAAAGCACCGACAGCTTCGGTAGCGGCCGCCGGCTGAACCAGCTGGAGGTCGGCGACCTGCTGGCGATTCTCGACGCCGGGGCGTACGGCTCGGCGATGTCGTCGAACTACAACCGCCGGCCGCTGCCTGCAGAGGTGCTGATCGACGACGGCCGCGCGAGCGTGATTCGGCGGAGACAGACCATAGACGACCAGCTGGCGCTCGAGACGTAGTTGGAGCGCCAGATTCCAGATTCTAGATTCCAGATTCCAGATTTTAGATTTCAGTTTCAGATCGGAGACTCAGACATGGCGGGGATGCTGATTGCGATCGAGGGAGTCGATCAGAGCGGCAAGGAGACACAGGCGCAGCGCCTGCGCGAGCGGCTTCGCGAAGCCGGGCACAAGGTGCGGCTGCTGTCGTTTCCCGACTACGGCACGTCCATCGGTGAAGAGATCGCGCGCGCGCTTCAGGGCGAGCGCGAGTACGGCTCCGATGTGATGCAGCTGCTGTTCGTCGCCAACCGGCACGAACGGCGCGAAGCGATTCGCGAGTGGGTCGAGGGAGGCCTGATCCTCGTGTGCGACCGTTATCGGGCATCGAGCATTGCGTACGGCGAAGCCCTTGGACTCGACGCCGGATGGCTCGAAGACATTCAGCGTTATCTCCCGCGCGCCGACCTGACGATCTTCATCGATATCGCGCCGGCGACTGCCGCCAAGCGTAAGTCTCAGGGGCGGGATCGGTACGAGCGCGATCTCTCTCTGCTCGAGCGAGTGCGATCCAGCTACCAGCGGCAGGCAGCGAGCCCGGATTGGGTTCGCGTCGACGGGGAGCGGACAATAGAAGAGGTCGCCGAGGACGTGTTCGCGGCCGTGCAGGCGCGCCTTACTTCCGCTGGAGGCTAGGATTGGGGCTAGGGATTGGGGATCAGGGATTAGGGATTGGGATTGACGCGCTTCGCGCGTGGCAATTCTCGCGATCATTTGGCGCTCGGTCGCGCGGCAGTTTCTGCACTAATCCCCAATCCCCAATCCCAAATCCCTGGAGTTTCCGGGCGGTATGTGCCTTGCGTCTTACAGACGCATGACACCGATCAACTCCTTCAAAGATCTAACGGTGTGGCAAGTCAGCATGGACCTCGCGGACGTGTGCTTCGATATCGTCGAAGCCATTCCGCATCCGTATCGCTTCACGTTCGCCAACCAACTGATTCCGGCCGGCATTTCCATTCCTTCCAACATCGCAGAAGGCAGTCGGCGACCAACGAAAGCGTACCTGAATCATCTGTCTTACTCACTCGGCTCACAAGGCGAGGTGGAGACGTTGTTCGAATTGATTCGACGCCGGAAACTCGTGCCTGATTTGCTTTTGGGGAAGGGTATTGTTCTTATCGAGCCCATTGGGAAGATGCTGCACGGACTGGTGGACTCGCTTGAAGTGCGCATCAACGCACAGAGCGAGTGAACGCCCGTGCCGAGTCTAATCCCACATCCCCGATCACTAATCACTGCGCGATGGCCAATCCCTAATCCCAAAATCCCGACTTCTAATCTCTGCTTGCACGAACGCGCTGGGAGTCGCTTTATTGGCGCCAGCGTGCGCGGCCTGCGACGCCCTTCTCGACGAGCCGCTATCAGGATGTGTGTGCCTCCGTTGCTGGCAATCTATTCGGCCCATCACACCACCGATCTGCGACAGATGCGGAGATCCATTGCCTCGAGCCAGCGGGGATTGTCGGGGTTGTTCTGGGCAGCAGTCGGCAGTGACGCGGGCGCGAGCGGTAGGGGAATACGAAGGCACGCTGCGGCAAATCATTCACGCGATTAAGTATGCGGGCCGGTTGTCACTTGCGAAGCCGCTCGCCGCACAGATGCGTGTTCGCGGCAATGATGTCCTGCGGACCGTCGATTGCGTCGTGCCCGTCCCACTGCATTGGCGTCGCGAGCATCAACGGGGCTTCAATCAGGCGCGGGAGATCGCGCGTCATCTGGGACCGCCGGTTGTCTGTGCCCTCGTGAGGCGTCGCGAGACACGGCCGCAAGTTGAACTCGCCGCCGACCGCCGCAAGGCGAACGTTGCAGGGGCGTTCGCGGCACGTCGCGCCTGGTTTCGTGACGATGAAATTCGCGGAAAGAACGTGTTGCTGATTGATGATGTGAGCACCACGGGCGCAACCCTGGATGCGTGCGCTCGCGTGCTGCAGGATCGTGGTGCGAGATCCGTTCACGCCCTCACGGCCGCCAGAGTGATCACCCGGCGTCCGCGCGATCCCTAATCCCTGATCCCAATCCCTAATCCCCAATCCCTAATCCCTAGTCCCCAGCCCCTGAGGTTTCGGATCGGGCACAGCAATTCTGCTCCGCCGATCCCCATAGCCGCTCGAGCGCATAGAAGGCGCGGGATTCCGGGCTGAATATGTGCACGATGAAGTCGAAGTAGTCGAGCAGCATCCATCCCGCACGGTCGCCGCCTTCGATGTGCGCGGGCTTTACTCCCTTGGCGCCGAGCGATTCCTGGATGGCATCCGAGATGGCTTGGATCTGCCGCGTATTCTGGCCCGGTCATGATCACGAAGTAATCGGTGAACCCCTCCGCAGGGCGGAGATCGAGCACCACCACGTCGCCCGCCTTGCGGTCGTGCCCGGCGTCAATGGCGCGCTGAACCTGAGCAGGAAACTTCCTGGAGGCGCGTTTGCGTGGAGGAGTCACAGGACCGCCGCTACCGGCGCCGGCACGTACAAATGATGCCGGCGGATATGGCCGGCGACGCTCGACGGCACGAGCCCGTCAATCGATTCGCCGGCGCCGACGCGCCGGCGAATGTCGGTGGACGACACGTCTGGAGTGTTCGCCTCAACCGACAAGACTTTCGGCGCAGTCGGGTGTACGTCAGGGATTGGGGATTGGGGATTGGGGATGACATCCGAAACGCGCGGTGCGCCCGGGCGCGAGACGACGACGAAATTCGCAAGCTGGAGGATGCGAGGGTAGTCGTGCCACGTGCCGACATCGGCGAACGCATCGCTGCCGGTGATGAAGAACAACTCCGTGGGCGCGAAGCCTTCGCGATGAAGCGCTTCGAGCGTCAGTGCCGTGTACGATGGCCCTTCGCGCCTGACTTCGAGATCGGACACGGACATGTCGCGCTCGGCTGCCGCCAGCGCGGCCATCGCGAATCGGTGAAACACCGATGCGCGAGGCTCGGTACTGCGATGCGGTGGTGTACGAGACGGCAGCAGCAGCAACCGGTCGAGCGAGAGCGCGCGCCTGGCCGCGGAAGCGGCTTCGAGGTGGCCGAGATGAATCGGATCGAACGTGCCGCCGAGGATGCCGATCTTCATTCTTTGTCGCCTCGACGCGCTCCCGCGCGTCGAGCAACCACCTCAGCCTCGGTGTGTCGAGACTCGGCTTCGGCGATCGGCGTGAGGTACCGCCAGACGGCTTCCTGCAGCTCGGCCAATCCTTCCCCGGCCACGGCCGAGATGCGCAGAAACCGAAGACCGCGTGCCTTCACGTGCGCTTCGAGGGCATCGATGGTTTCGGCGTCCCCCGCCGCGTCCATTTTCGTCGCCGCGACAATCTGCGGCTTCGCGGCGAGATCGGGACTGAAAGCGGCGAGCTCGCGCTGGATCGTCTCGAAATCATCGATCGGGTCGCGCCCCGACACGCCTGAGATATCCACCAGGTGCACCAGCACCTTCGTCCGATCGAGATGCTTCAGAAATCGATCCCCGAGTCCCTTGCCCTCGTGGGCTCCTTCGATAAGGCCGGGCACGTCGGCGACGACGAAGCTGCGATTGCCGCTCAACGACACCACGCCAAGATTCGGCACCAGGGTCGTGAACGGGTAGTCGGCGATCTTCGGACGCGCGGCCGAAATCCGCGAGATCAACGTCGACTTGCCGGCGTTGGGATAGCCGACGAGGCCGACGTCTGCGAGCAGCTTGAGCTGAAGCTGGAGCTGTTTGGTTTCGCCAGGGAGCCCGTCTTCGCAGCGGCGGGGCGCCCGATTCGTCGAGCTGACAAACCGCGCGTTGCCGCGCCCGCCGATGCCTCCCTGGGCCACCAGCACGCGCTGGCCGGCTTCGACGAGATCGCCGATGAGCACCGGCTCTTCGGCCGGGTCTTCAGGCTTCTGGTAGATGAGCGTGCCGACCGGGACCTCGAGCTCGATATCGGGTGCATCCTTGCCGGTGCGGTTCGAGCCCTCGCCGTGGCCGCCGCGGCGCGCGTGAAACTCTCGATTGAATCTGAAGGATACGAGCGTGTTGATGTGCGGGCTGGCAATGGCAAAAACGGAACCGCCCTTGCCTCCGTCACCACCGTCGGGGCCGCCGCGAGGAACGAACTTCTCGCGCCGGAAGCTCATGCAGCCGGCGCCGCCGTGTCCGGCCTCTACGAGGATGTCGACTTCGTCGACGAACATGGGGGTGTGAAAGTAGAAAGTAGAAAGTAGAAAGTAGAAAGTGGAAAGTGGGTTTCTACTTTTTACGATTTTACTTTCTACTTTCCACTTTCTACTTTCCAGCATCCACCGCCACCGGCAGGACGCTGATTCTGCGTCCACGCGCGCCGTGGTCTTCGAAGCGCACGCGGCCGTCAATCTTCGCGAAGAGCGTGTCGTCTTTGCCGAGCCCGACGTTCAGTCCGGGCGCGAACCGTCGTCCGCGCTGCCGCACCAGAATCGATCCGCCGGTCACGATATTGCCGTCGTGACGCTTGACGCCCAGGCGCTGCGAGTTGCTGTCGCGCCCGTTGCGTGAGCTGCCTTGTCCTTTTTTATGAGCCATGGGTGATACCTGCGATCTGGAAACTACGATCTAAAACTGACAATCTAGAAACTGCTGCGGGCTTACCAGCTAGCCCACGATGTCCGTGATGCGGACCTTGGTGAAAAAGGCGCGATGTCCGCCCTGCTTGCGGAAACCCTTGCGGCGCTTCTTCTTGAAGACGCGCACTTTGGGACCGCGAGACTCGCCGTCGACGATGCCGAGCACTTTCGCGCCGCTCACGAACGGGGCGCCGGCGGTCATTTCCCCGCCGTCTTTCGACAGAAACAGCACTTGTTCGAAGGTCACTTCTTTGCCGGCCTCGGCCGCCCGGCCGTCGAGCTCGACGGTAGCGCCTGGCGAGACCTTTACTTGACGACCCCCGGCTTGAATGATCGCGTACACGGACACACTCCCTTGCTTAGAGAACAAAAGATTATATCACAGGCTGGAACGGTGCCAGAGCCGGTACCTGGAACCGGAACCGGAACCTATTTGATCAGGACCCGAGATCCTCTTACGCGCTGCGTGCTGAGCGTGCTCAGGAAGCGCGGGATGATCTCGTCCATCAGCTCGAAGTAGGACGACAACGCCGGCGTGTTGTCGTTCTGGTTGTAGAGCCGTTCCTCGCGGAGCGCCTCGGAATAAATCTGCGCGCCGGAGCGGCCGTCGATGAAGATGAACTTCTCCTGCAGGATGAAGCCCTTGCGTTCCATGTATTCGCGGACGGGCTCGACGCGGCGGCGGCCGAGCGGGTCGATGACTTCGCGCTCGCGCTGCACCATGCCCGCCTGCGAGTGCGGCGTGAAGAGCACGGTGCCGGTCACGATCAGCGGATTCTGATATTCCTCGCCGATCCGCTTCCAGTAGTCGGCGTCGGCGAAGATATGCTCGTAGGGCTGCAGATCTTTTTCGTTCTTGATTGGCGCTGCGTCAGGTGCGCCTTCGCGCGCCTGCGAGCCTGATCCCGCTTCGGTACGTCCCGACGCGACGTCGAGCAACGGCAACACATCGGCGTCGACCACGCGCAGATTCGATTTCATGCGCAGCTGGCTGCGAAGAAGGCGAACGGTCTCGAGATTACCGTCCACATCATCCGTGCCGCCGGAGATGAACCCGGCGATGAACACCCGCTGAAAAGCCGACACGTCGAGCTTCGCGGCAATCGGCGTCTCGATAGGGATCTCGTAGAAGCTCGCGCATCCTGCCACACCGACGGCAAGGATGCAGCTAAGGATTTTGAGACTGGGTCGTCCGGTCATGGATTTCCTTGAACAGTTCGAAATTCTGCCGCATGAGGACGTTGTCCGGTTCCAGCTTCAGCGCGCGCTCGTACGCTTCGGCCGCCTTGTCGAGCATCCCTTCGTGCTCGTAGGCCGACCGCCAGATTGTTGAACCCGGGAGCGTACGTCGGATCGATTTGCGTGGCCCGCTCCCAGCGATAGATCGCTTCTTTCCACAGGCCGCGCTGCGCAACCGCGATACCGAACTCCACCTGTGCCTTGGCGTCCGAACGGGCGTCGGCATAGACCACTCCGCTGAGGGCCGCCACGAGCACGACGACAGATAGCAGACGCATTGGCATGGGATCGAACTCCACTATAGCAGGGAAGACCCGGGCGCGGGAGGGCAAAGAGCAAGGAACGGAGAGCAAAGAGCAGAGCAAAGAGCAAGAGCAAAGGGCACAAAAATGCTCACTTCTTTCTGCCTTCTGCCCTCTGCCGTCTGCCTTCCGCCATGACACGGTTTATGATTGGAGAAGGTCAGGCACCGGCTCGCGCTGCGCGATTGGAGCAGCGGTGAGTATCAATATTTCGTCAGTTTCCCCGGCCGACGCCTGCTTTCCAACTGCCCTCGCGGCCATCCACGATCCGCCACACACGCTCTGGGTTAAAGGTGACGTCGACGTCCTGCGCTCAGCGTCGGTGGCGATTGTCGGATCGCGCGCCGCATCCCCTTATGCGCTCGAAGTGGCGCGGCAGCTCGGTGCCGACCTCGCGCGCCGCGGTGTCACTGTAGTCAGCGGCATGGCCCGCGGCGTCGACTCGGCGGCGCACCGCGGCGCGCTCGAGGGCGGTGGCCGCACGATTGCGGTGTTCGGCTGCGGCGTGGACGTGATCTATCCGCCAGAGCACCGCGGGCTCGCTGAGCGCATCGCCCAGCGCGGCGCGCTCGTGAGCGAATTTCCTCCGGGCATGCCTCCCTTGAAACACAATTTTCCGCAGCGCAATCGCCTCATCAGCGGCCTGTCGCTCGCCGTCGTCATCGTCGAGGCGGCCGAAGGCAGCGGCTCGCTAATCACCGCTGATTTCGCGCTCGAACAGGGACGTGCGGTGCTTGCAGTGCCCGGCAACGTCCTGGGAGGGCGGAATTACGGGGCCCACGCGCTGCTGCGCGACGGTGCAAAGCTTGTGGAGTGTGCGGACGATATCTTGGAGGAGCTCCCGCTGGGGATTAGGGATTTGGGATTAGGGATTAGCAGTGCAAAAGAATCCAGGAAGGCGAATCCCGCGTCTCAGGATCCAGTTCTCCGGTCGATGGACGATGGCGATGCTTACGATCTCGACGAGATCGCGGAGCGATCGGGAGTCGATCGGATGAAGTTGTTGCCGCGTTTACTCGAGTTGGAGCTTGCAGGTGCCGTGCGTCGCGTCGACGGCGGCCGATTCGTACGGTTCCGTGGACCGTGCTAAGGTAGTTGAAAAGGACCCATGGCTAAATCGCTCGTCATCGTCGAATCACCGGCGAAGGCAAAAACAATCAACAAGTATCTCGGCCGCGATTACAAAGTGCTCGCGTCGATGGGACACGTCCGCGATCTTGCCGAAAAGCAAGCTCGGAGTCGACGTCGACGAAGGCTTCGCGCCGGTGTACGAATTGCTGGCGACGCGCAAGAAAGTGATCGCCGAGCTGAAGAGCGCGGCGAAGGACGCGACCGACATCTACATCGCAACCGACCCGGATCGCGAAGGCGAAGCCATCGGCTGGCACCTCGCCGAAGAGCTCGGCACGAAGAAGAAGAAGATCCACCGCCTGATGTTCAACGAGATCACGAAAAAGGCGGTGCAGGAAGCCATGAAGCATCCGGGCGCCATCGACATGAAGATGGTCGATGCGCAGCAGGCGCGCCGCGTGCTCGATCGGCTCGTCGGCTACAAGATCAGCCCGATCCTGTGGGACAAGGTTCGCCGCGGACTCAGCGCGGGACGCGTGCAGTCGGTTGCGCTCAAGCTCATCTGCGATCGAGAGCAGGAGATCGCGAAGTTCGTTCCGGAGGAATACTGGCACCTGTTTGCATCGCTCGCCGGCCGCAGTCCCTCCCGACTTCGAAGCGAAGCTGGTCAAGCGGGGCGACGACACCCTGAAGATCGGCAACGAGGAGCAGTCGAAGGATGTGCTGCGCAATCTCGAAGGCGCGACCTACGTCGTCTCGTCGGTTGCGACGAAGGAGCGCAAGCGGAATGCCGCGCCGCCGTTCATCACCAGCAAGCTGCAGCAGACCGCGCGCTACCCGGTAAAGCGGACGATGCAGATTGCCCAGCAGTTGTACGAAGGCGTCGAACTGCCCGGACTCGGCATCGAAGGCCCCGTGGGCCTCATTACTTATATGCGCACGGACTCGACCCGGGTATCAGACGATGCGCTGACCGCGGTGCGCGCGCACATTGGCGAGGCGTTCGGCCCGGACTACGTGCCGGAGAAGCCGAATGCCTTCAAGACCAAGTCTGATGCGCAGGACGCGCACGAGGCGATCCGGCCGACGTCGATGGAATACGACCCGGAAAAGGTCAGACCGTTTCTGACGCCCGAGCAGTACTCGATCTACCGGCTCATCTGGAACCGGTTCGTGGCATCGCAGATGCCGCCCGCCACGTTCGATGAGACGACCGTCGATATCACCGCGGGGGACTATCTGTTCCGCGTGAAGGGCACCGTTCCGAAGTTTCCGGGCTGGCAGGCGGCCTACGGCCAGGTGACGAGGAAAAGCCGGAAACCGAGAAGGACAAGGACGAAGACGACACCGAGAGCCCAGTCCGGAGTGCTGCCTCCGCTCGCCGAGGGAGACCGCCTCGAGCTGAAGGCGCTTCGTCCCGAGCAGAAGTTCACGCAGCCGCCGCCGCGATTCACCGAAGCGACGCTGGTGAAAGAGCTCGAAGAAAACGGCATCGGCCGCCCCAGCACCTACGCGTCGATCATCGGCGTGCTGCAGGATCGCGACTATGCGAACAAGGTGGAAGGGAAGTTCAAGCCGACGGCGCTCGGCTTGATCATCACCGACCTTCTGATCAAGAGCTTCGACGACATCCTCGACGTCGAATACACGCGCAGCCTCGAAGAAGATCTCGATCGCATCGAGCAGGGGAAGGCCGACTACAAGGGCACGCTCACGACGTTCTACAAGAAATTCAAGAAAGACCTCGCCAAAGCCGGCAAGGAGATGCAGAACCTCAAGGAAGGCATCAAGACCGAGGAAATCTGCGATCGCTGCGGCAAGGGGATGGTCATCAAGGTCGGTAAGTTCGGGCCGTTCGTGGCGTGCAGCGGTTACCCGGACTGCACGAACACGCGCGAGCTCGAGAAGAGCGAGCCTGGCACCGACACCGACGAGACGCAGGACGAGATATGCGAGAACTGCGGCAAGCCGATGGTCGTCAAGCGCGGCCGGTTCGGTCAGTTCCTCGCGTGCACGGGGTATCCCGAGTGCAAGACGACGAGGAAGATCATCTCGTCGGGCGGCGCGATGAAGGCGGCCAAGCCCGATCAGATCCTCGAGGAGAAGTGCCCGAAGTGCGACTCGTTTCTCGTCGTCAAGCAGGGGCGCTTCGGCGAGTTCACCGCGTGCACGAATTATCCCAACTGCAAGTACGTCAAGATGAAGACCACGGGAGTCCTGTGCCCCAAGGACGGCGGAGACATCGTCGAACGGAAGTCGCGACGGGGCAAGGCGTTTTACGGATGCGCCAACTATCCCGACTGCGACTTCACGCTCTGGAAGCGTCCGATCGCGGAAGCCTGCCCCGACTGCGGCGCGCCGTTCCTGCTCGAGAAGATCACGAAGAAGGCGGGGCGCCAGCTCATCTGCAGCAAGGACGACTGCTCATATGTGCGGGACGCACCGCTGGAAGAGCCGGTGCCCGCCTAGTGACCGGGGATTAGGGACTTCGGGACTAGGCATGATCCACATCATTGGCGGCGGTCTGGCTGGCTGCGAGGCTGCCTGGCAGGCTGCCGCTCGCGGCGTACCCGTCACCATCCACGAAATGCGGCCCGCTCGGCCCACCGACGTCCACAAGACGGACCGTCTCGCCGAGCTGGTGTGCAGCAACTCTTTCCGGGGCGACAAGCTCGACAACGCGGTCGGACTGCTGAAAGAGGAGATGCGCCGGCTGGATTCGCTCGTGATGCACGCCGCCGAAGTCGCGCGCGTCCCTGCCGGGGCGGCGCTCGCCGTCGATCGCGACCTGTTTGCGCGGACCGTCACACAGGCGATCCACGATCATCCGCTCATCACTCTCTCGCGCGAAGAGGTCACGTCGATCCCCGCGGCGACCAAGGCGTCACCGGTGATCATCGCCACCGGCCCATTGACGTCGCCAGATTTATCGGCGGCGATCGTACAGCTCGTCGGAAACGAGCATCTGTACTTTTACGACGCGATTAGTCCGATCGTCCTCGCGGACACGATCGACATGTCGAAGGTGTTTCAGCGCCTCGCGGTGGAACAGAAGCAGTCGGCAGTCCAGAGTCCAGGGAGTCCAGAGTCCAGAGTCCGGTCGGAGTCCAGAGTCCGAGCCAGTCGAATGCGAAAGACGTGCGGAACTGACGATGGCGAAGGCGATTACCTGAATTGCCCGATGAACGCTGACGAATACCGCGCGTTCTACGCGGCGCTCGTCACGGCGGAATCCGCGACCGTTCACGATTTCGACAAGGAGAAGTTCTTCGAAGGGTGCCTTCCCATCGAGGTGATGGCGCATCGCGGCGAGGACACGCTGCGGTTCGGACCGATGAAACCGGTCGGGCTGAAGGACCCGCGGACCGGCCGGCAGCCGTACGCGGCCGTTCAGCTCCGCCAGGACAACCTTGCCGGCGATCATTACAGTCTCGTCGGGTTTCAGACGCAGTTGAAATGGGGCGAGCAGGCGCGAGTGCTGCGCATGATTCCCGGGCTCGAGCAGGCGGAGTTCGTGCGGTTCGGCATGGTCCACCGGAATACGTACATCAACGGGCCAACCGTCCTCCACGAGACGTGGCAGACTCGCGCGAATCCATTCCTGTTGTTCGCAGGGCAGATTTCCGGTGTGGAAGGCTACGTCGAGTCGGCGGCGTCGGGTCTGATCGCCGGCCGCAACGCGGCGGCGCTGGCGTGCGGACAGGCGTTGCGCGTCCCGCCGCGCACGACAGCCATCGGGGCGCTCGCCTTTTATGTCTCGCACGCGAATCCGCACGACTACCAGCCGACGAACATCACGTTCGGCATCATGGAGGCGCCTCCGGAACAGATTCGCGACAAACAAAAGCGGAAGTTGGCGATTTCGGAGCGCGCGCTGGCTGACCTGGAGCGGAATTTGCGACGCAGAGGCTGACCAGAAGGTCAGCACGACGACTGATGCCGCGACAGATGTCAGCACGACTGACAGCGGCGCGGCAGACGTAGTGCCGACCTTCAGGTCGGCCAACAACGCATGAAGGACACACTCAAAGACTTCCTTCAACACCTCCGCCGGCGCGACGTCTCGCCGCCACACGCTGACGGCCTACGAGAACGACGTCGCCACGTTCCTCAAGCACACGTCTCAGATACGACAGAAGCCGCTCGACGAGCTGACGCCTGCTGATGTCGATGCGTTCGCCATCCGGGCCTTTCTGGGCGAGCTCCACAAGCAGCGCATATCGGCGAGCTCGTCAGCGCGCAAGCTGTCCGCCATACGGACGTTCGTGAAATTCCTGAGGCGGGACGATCTCATCGAGGACGATCCGTCTTCGCTCGTCGCCGCGCCGAAGAAGCCGGAGACGATTCCTGCCCACCTCACGATCGCCGAGATGAACAAGCTGCTCGAGATGCCGGACACTTCGGCAGCCGCTCGGCCGCCGCGACCGCGCGATTCTCGAGCTCTTCTACGCCTCGGGACTGAGGTTGAGCGAGCTGGTCGGACTCGACATGGAAGACGTGAACCTGTCGGGCCGAATGGTGCGCGTCATGGGAAAGGGCGGAAGCAGCGGCTCGTGCCGTTCAATACGAGCACGGCGGACGCGCTGCGCGCGTGGATGAAGGATCGAGCGACTCACGGGTGCGACTGCGGCTGCGACAGGCTGCGACGGGTGCGAAGGCTGCAGTGATCGAACGAGCGACGGCGGAAAGGCGGACCGAGCGGAGTGGCGAGAGTGCAGGCCCGCTCTTTCTCAATTATCGAGGCGGCCGTCTCTCGACGCGCAGCGTCGACAGGCTCGTGCGGCGTTACGTCGCGTTGTGCGGCGCAAAGTTCGGCATCAGCCCGCACGCGCTGCGGCACTCATTCGCCACCCATCTGCTCGCGAATGGCGCCGACCTGCGCGCGATTCAGGAGCTGCTGGGTCATGCCCGGCTCAGCACGACCCAGCGCTACACCCACGTCAACGCGCAGCAGCTGATCGACGTCTACAAGAAGTCCCACCCGCGGGCTAACTAGCGGTAGTGTAGGTGGTAGGCGTAGGCGGCAGGTCAGGCGTGGACTGTGATAGCCGACTGCCGACTGTCGACTAGCGACTGTCGACTTACTCCGGCTTCGCCATCGCCAGCGCCTGCTCGCGCGTCAGGTCCATCTGATGGACCTGCTTCGCGTGTTCCTGCGCCTTGGCGACGAGCTTGTCGTCGTTCTCCGCCCTCACGATGTAGCCGCACGAGCAATTGATGACTTTCTGCATGACAGCTCCTTTCTGTAGTCCGTAATATAGGCGCACCTTATTGCCGGACCATTGTCGGGAGATTGGAAAAACCTTGGCGACAATGCGTATCTACCTCACCGGTGGCGTCGCGATCGAACACGAGCGAGAAACTCGTCGAAGAGCGCGAGTTGGCCGGACGGCAGGGGCGCCTGGCGTTCGCGTTTCTTGCGAGCGAGCGGCATCGCCCGATCACCAAGGACGAGCTGATCGCCGTCGTCTGGCCCGACACGCCGCCGCGCGAAATCGAGACCGCGCTCAGCGCCATCCTCAGCAAGCTCAGAACGGCCTTGAAGAAAGTGTCGCCCGCGGCCACCGTCGAGGTGCGATCGGGCACGATCCAGCTTCGGCTGCCGCCGGATGTCTGGATCGACCTCGAGCACGCGGCAAACTCGATCGACGAGGCGGAAGGCGCCCTGCGGGCAGGCAAGACCGTGCGACGCGTGGAGTCACGCGGTCACGCTCGTCGTGATCGCCCGGCGGCCGTTCCTGCCGGGAGAAGAGGCGCCCTGGATTGAGGCGCGGAGGGCGAGACTTCGATCGCTGCTCGTGCGAGGGCTGCATATCCTCTCGCAGATCACCGCGCTCGAACGGCGAGCATGCTCACTCGCCCTGCAATACGCGACGGAAATTATCGAGCTCGAGCCGTTTCAGGAAACCGGCTACCGCCACCTGATGCAGATGCACGCGCAGATGGGCAACCGCGGCGAAGCGCTGCGCGTCTTCGGAAAGTGCCGCGAATTGTTTCGCGACGAGCTCGGCGCCGATCCCTCGCAGGAAACCGAGCGGCTGTTTCTGGAGATTCTGCGGGCGGGGCAGTAACTAGCCGGCGGTAGGCGTAGGGTAGCGATCGTGTCGTCGGCCGATAGCCTGGACTCGCTCATCCGAATCTACTGGCCACCGCATTGCGCTGCTACGCTGCCGCCGCCACCATCGGTCGCCGTCCGCGCGGGAACTCGATCGCGAGCGTCTTGATTTTGTAGTTCATCACGCGCGGGCTGATGCCGAGCAGCTCGGCCGCGTCCTTCTGCACCCAGTTCGACATCTTGAGCGCTTCCATCAGCGCGCTCCGCTCGATTTCTTCGAGCGGCACCCCTGACGGCGGAATTTTCACCAGTGTCGATGTCTCGCGCGTGCCCGCGGTGCCGGGAGTCGCCGCCTCGCCGAGCCGCAGATCCTCCGAGCCGATGAACTGGCTCTCGGTCATGAGAATCGCCCGCTCGATTGAATTCTCGAGCTCGCGGATGTTGCCGGGCCAGTTGTACCGCAGCAGCATCTTCTGCGCTTCCGGGTCGAGCCCGTCGCACTTCTTCTTGAGCTCGCCGCCGAACTTTTTCACGAAGAACATCGCCAGGGCAATGATGTCTTCCTTGCGTTCGCGCAGCGGCGGCATCTCGACCGAGACGACGTTGAGGCGATAGTACAAGTCCTCGCGGAACTGTCCCGTCGCGACCATCTGCGACAGATCGCGGTTCGTCGCGGCGATGAGCCGGACGTCCACCTTCTGCGTACGCGTGCCGCCAAGCCGTTCGAACTCGTGCTCCTGGAGCACGCGCAGAATCTTGGCCTGAATCGCCGCGCTCATGTCGCCGACTTCGTCGAGGAACAAGCTGCCGCCGTCGGCCTGCTCGAAGCGGCCGATGCGTTGCCGATCGGCGCCGGTAAACGCGCCCTTCTCGTGGCCGAACAGTTCCGATTCGAGGAGCGTCTCCGGAAGCGCCGCGCAGTTCACCTTCACGAAGTTTCGCGTGGCGCGGTGCGAGTTGTGATGGATCGCGCCGGCGATGAGCTCCTTGCCGGTGCCCGTTTCGCCGCGGATCAGCACGGTCGTGTTGCTCTTCGCCACTTTGCGGACGACGCCGAGCACGCGCTTGAGCGGCTCGCTCGTACCGATGATGCGGTCGAAGTCGTAGATGTCGTTCTGCGTGTGCCGCAGGTAATCGAGCTCGTGGCGCATCCGCCGCATCTCCAGCGCCTTCTCGATCTTCACTTCCATCTCTTCGATTTCGAACGGCTTCTGCACGTAGTCGAACGCGCCGATTTTCATCGCCTCGACGGCGGTGTGCACCGAGCCAAACGCCGTCATCAGGATCACCGCGGTGGTGGGGTGCAGCGTCTTGGTCGTGCGCAGCACGTCGAGTCCGTCGCTGCCGCCCATCTTCAGGTCGCTGAGCACGACGTCGAAGTGCCCCTCGTGCAGGCGCTCGATCGCCTGGTTGCCGTTCGGCGCTTCCTCGACCTCGTGGTTGGCCGAAGTAAGCGCCCTCGCCAGCCCGCGTCGAAGGGCATCGTGGTCGTCCGCGATGAGAATACGGCCCATCAGTCTTCCTCGTTTTCGCTAGTCGTCCGTTAATGAACGCGGCAATCCGGGCTTGGGAACGAACCAGTCATTGGCCCCGGAAATCGGGAGCGTGACCCGGAAGCGCGTGCCGTGTGCGCCGGTCTGAATGTCGATGCGGCCGTCGTGCGCGTCGACGACCTTGCGCACGATTGCCAGCCCGAGGCCGGAACCCTGCGGCTTTGTCGTGAAGAAGGCGTTGAAAATGCGATCGCGCAGCTCCCTCGGCACGCCCGGGCCGTTGTCGGAGACTTCCACCACCACGGTGCGCGTGAGATGCCCCTCGCCGCCCGCGCCGTGCACTTCTTCCTCGATCACGCCTTCGCGCGCCGTCACGTCGACGGCGCCGCGGCCCTCGAGCGCTTCAAAGGCGTTGATCAGCAGATTCGTGAAGAGCTGGCAGAGCTGGTGCTGGTCGCCCTGAATCGGCGGCAGTCCTCCGTCGACCCGCAGCTGCAGGCCGATCTCGCGGCGCGGGACTTTCGTTTCCGCCAGGCTGACCGCATTCTGCAGCACGTCGGCGATGGCCGTGCGCTCGACCTGCAGGCGGATCGGCCGCACGAATTCGAGCGCCTCGTGGACGATCTGATTCGCCATCTTGGCTTCGCCGATGATGTCGTTCAGCAGCGACTGCGCGTCGGGCGAGTCCGACACCGCCGCCTGCCGCTTCAGCAGGCCCGCCATCACTTCGATGCCGGCGAGAGGGTTCTTGACCTCGTGGGCGATCGCCGCCGCCATCTCGCCGAGCGCGACGAGGCGATCGCGGAGACGCTCCCGCTCTTCGAGCTGCTCGACCTTCGTGAGGTCCTTGAAGAACAGGGCGACTCCGGTGGAGCGGCCGCGCTCGTCGCGGACGTGAGACAACGTGTAGCCGATGACCTTGCCCGTCGTCTTGAGCCGCAGCTCGGCGCGGTTCGGAAGGTGGCTCAGCTCGAAGGCGCTGTGCAGCACGCGCACCATGTCCGGGTGCTTGGCGAGCACGACGGAGAAGTGGCGTCCGACGGTGCGCTGCGACCGCTTGATCTGGAAAATTCGGGCGGCTTCGCCGTTCATTTCGGCGACATTGCCGTCACGGGTGATTGCCAGGACGCCATTGCGCATGCCGGCGACCAGGCGGCGGAAGAACCGATCGGACTCGCCGCGGGTCGTACTCCGGCGCGCGGACACAAGGACGGGCTTCGGCCGCCTACGGATGGTGGATGGCATCAAGGGTTCTGCGACGAACGGCAAACGATCGGAATGCGGGCTTTCCATGGGCGTATATCCAGCCCCAAAGGGGCAAACGCCGTGCCCGGCAGCACCCACGCAAAATGCGTCTAAACCCTTGATTCGTAAGGATTCTCGCGCAGGCAGGGGGTCTGTTGATTACATTATCGTCAGTTGCGGGGCAGGACTGTAAGGGAATCTGGATCTGCAGCTTCTAGTTTCCAGATCTTCGACAGCTCCTCCCACTGATGCATGAGCTCCCCGAGCTCCCACATGAGGGTCTGGTGCCGGTCGATCATAGGTTGGGCCTGGTCGCGATTCTCGTAGAACCCGGGCGCCGACATCGCCGTTTCGATGTCGCGCATCGCCTGTTCGCGCTCCGCGATTTTCGCTTCGAGATCCGAGATTCTCGTCTGGGCTTTTTTTGCCGCCTGTTCGCGTTTGCGCTGTTGGGACTGCTCGCGCTTGCGTTGTTCGTGGTCGGTCGCTGTGTCTTCGGCGCGCTTCGCCGCCGGCCGCCTCGTTCGGCGCCGCGGGCGGCTTGGGCTTGCTCTCGCACCGGAGCGTCCTTCTGCGCCTTGCTCCACAGAAATTCCGTGTACGTGCCGGGAAACACGACTGCGTCGCCGTGGCCGATCTCCACGATTTTGGTCGCGAGCTTTTCGACGAAGTACCGATCGTGCGAGACGAAAATCAGCGTGCCGCCGTAGTCCTCGAGCGCTTCGAGCAGGATGTCCTTCGAGTCGAGATCGAGATGGTTCGTCGGCTCGTCGAGGAGCAGGGTGTTCGACGGGATGAGCAGCATCCGCGCGACGGCAAGGCGCGTCCGCTCGCCTCCCGAGAGCACGCCGGCCTTCTTGTAGATGTCGTCGCCCGAGAACAGGAACCCTCCGAGGATGTTGCGGATGGCCGGCACCATGCTCGTGGGCGAGTCCGCCGACATGGTCTCGTAGACCGAGAGCGCCGGATTCAGCCTCGTCGCCTCGTCCTGCGCGAAGTACTGCATCACGACCTGATGTCCTTCGCGCCGCGTCCCGGCGTCGGGAGCCTCCACTCCCGAGAGCATCCGCATCAGCGTCGATTTGCCGGCGCCGTTGGGTCCGACCAGCGCGATGCGGTCACCGCGCTCGATCAGCAGGTTCAGCTTCGAGAAAATCACCTTGTCGCCGTACGCCTTGCGCACGTCGTGCAGCTCGAGCACCGAGCGGCCGCTCTTCGCGCACACCGGAAATGAAAAATGGATGCGCTTGCGCTCGGGCGGCGCCTCGATCGGCACGACCTTCTCGAGCATCTTGATGCGGCTCTGCACCTGCGCGGCCTTCGTCGCCTGGTAGCGGAACCGGTCGATGAACATCTTGACGCGCGCGATTTCTTCGTCCTGCTCGCGCTTCGACTTGCGCAGCTGCTCCATCCGGGCGTCGCGCTCCACCATGTAATGCGAGTAGTTGCCTGGATAGTCCGTCAGCTTGCGAAGATTGAGGTCGGTGATGCGCGTGACGACCGCGTCGAGAAAGAACCGGTCGTGCGAGACGAGGATCACGGCGTGGGGATATGCCGAGAGATACTCCTCGAGCCAGTTCCTCGCCTCGAGATCGAGATGGTTGGTCGGCTCGTCGAGCAGCAGCAGCGTCGGCCGGCCAAGCAGCAGTTTCGCGAGCGCAAGCCGCATCTGCCACCCGCCCGACAGCGAGTCGGTGGGCTGCTCGAAGGCCTCGTCGGCGAAGCCGAGCCCGCGAAGCACCGTCGCGACCTTCAGATCGATGCTGTATCCCTCTTCGATACGAAAGCGATCCTGCAGCGCGCTGTAGCGCTCCAGCATCGTCTCGTGCTCCGCGGACGACACCGATGGGTCGCCGAGCCGCTCCTCGATGGCGTGCATCTCGTGCTTGACGGCGAGCAGATCGGCGAACGCGGAGCTCGCCTCGTCGAGGATCGATCGTCCGGCGTGATTGAGGCCGTCCTGCGGCAGATAGCCGACGGTGAGCGCCGAAGGCTTGATGATCTGTCCCTCGTCGGGCCCCTCGAACCCCGCCATCATCTTCAACAACGTCGTCTTGCCGGCGCCGTTGGGGCCGCACAACCCGACGCGTTCGCCGGACGTGATCTGCCAGGTTACGTCTTCAAGGAGAGTACGCTCGCCGAACGATTTTGTGATGGAGGAAAGCTGGAGCACTCGAGCTTACGCAGGCTCCCCGATAGCCTTCGCAGCCGCGGCCAGCACCTGGGGAACGCGAAACGGCTTCGTCAGGTAACCCGAGACGCCCAGATTTACCGCCTCGATGGCCGCGGTCTCGGTCGAGTAACCGGTGATGATGATGACAGGGAGATCGGACTTCAATCGCTTCGCTTCACGAATCACACTCAGGCCGTCGATCCCCGGCATCTTCAAATCGGCAATCAGAAGGTCGTAGGGATACAGCCGCAGGCGCTCGAGCGCCGATCGGCCGTCGGCCGCGGTGTCGACGTCGTACTCGGCGAGTGCCAGGGTTTTCGCCAGCAAATCGCGGATGCTCGATTCGTCATCGACGACGAGAATGCGCGGGCGGTCGGCTGCTTCGCGCGGAGCTGACGCCGGTGAGGCCGAAGGAGGCGACGCCGAACGTGCGCTGCCGCGCGGACGCTGGCTATCGAGCCACGCGTCGATGTCGCGCTTGCGGAAGCGCCATTGGCGTCCGACCCGCACCGCAGGAATCTTGCCGGCTTTGATGAGCCGGTAGACCGTGCGCAGGTTGACCTGGAGGTACTCGAGCACCTCTTCGGTCGTCAGAAATGTCTCATCCATTTTCGTCGCGGGGGCCCTCACCCCGCTCCGGCCGCTTCGCGTTGAGGGGCCCTACGCCCCGCGCCGCTTTGCGGCCATATGGTGATCCTAACCGTTCTCGGCGGGAAGCTGCACCGTGAACACCGCTCCGCCCTCCGGATGGTTCGATGCGGAGATGCGTCCGCCATGCTCTTGAATGATGCCATAGGTAATGGCCAGTCCGAGGCCGGTCCCTTTCCCGACTTCTTTCGTTGTGAAGAACGGCTCGAAGAGACGCGGCATGGCTGCCGTTGGGATGCCCTGCCCGGTGTCGCGAATCTGCACAAAAACGTGCGCGCCGCTTGCGTCGCGCCGTACCGATGTGCTCGTTTCGATGCGTCCGCCGGCTGCGCCGATCGCCTGTTCCGCATTGAGGACGATGTTCAGCAGCGCCTGTTGAAGCAGCAACGGGTCGGCTTTGACGCGGGGCAGCAGGTCCGCGTGGCGGCGTACCACCTCGATGTTCGCCGCGCGCAGCGCCGGCGCGCGCAGCGAAAGCACGCGCGACAACGTCGCGTTGACGCTGGTCCTGCGGCGCACGAGCCGGCGCGATCCGGCGAACACCAGGAGGTTGCGCACGATTTTGGCGGCGCGATCGGCCTCACGGTAAATCCGCTGCATGTCTCGCCGAAGTGCCTTCGGAAACGCACCGGTCGCGCGCAGCAGCTCGAGGTGCCCCAGCACACCCTGCAGCGGGTTGTTCAGCTCGTGCGCGATGCCGGCGACGAACTGACCGAGCGCGGCAAGTTTTTCCGACTGCACGAGCCGGTTGCGCAGTTCCGCGCGCTCGGCCTCGAGCTCGGCCTGCGGCGTCACGTCCCGCGCGACGAGGACCACGCCGGCCGGCTCGCGCTCCTCTCCGATGAGCGGCGTCAGCGTCATGAGGAATGAGCCGTTGAGCTTCTCGTCCACCACTTCCGCAGAGGCGATGGTTGGGGTCTGACCCCCGCGAGACGCAAGGGGGTCAGACCCCGAAGACGCGATAACGTCCGCGACCATATTTGCTGTCGCATCGCCGACGACCTCTTCAATCGGCCGATCGACCAGCGCCTCCCGCTCTTTGCCGATGTGGCTGAGAAACGCATCGTTCATGTATACGAGGCGGCCGTTCTGGTCTGAGACGGCGACGAGATCGGCGAGCGAGTTGAACGTGTTCTCCAGCTCGCGGCGGGATCGCAGCACCGCGTCGAGCAGCAGCACGTTCTCGATCGGGGCGGCCAGCTGCCGCCCCATCTCGTCGGCGCGATCGAGCAGATCCATCTGCGATCCGGGATGGATGCGGACGCCCTCCATGACGAGCGTGCCGAGCGCCCGGCGCCGCCCCTTCAACGGAATGGTCACTGTCGCCGTGTGACCTCCGCGCTGGTTTGCTGCCGTGGCGGTGATTTCGGCGCGATCGTGTCGCAGGGCAGCCGCGGGCGGCCGCGCGTCCGATGTCGGGATGCGCCGTTCCTCCGTGAGGTAAAAAACATCGGACGAGGCCGAAAGCACGATCACCGCGGAGCGGCGATCGTGGAGCCAGACGGATGTGCGATCGGCGTCGAAGAGCCGGTTCGCGCCACTGCAGAGCATTTCCAGGCCTGCGGCCAAAGTCGTCAATGAGACGTCACGCGAAAATGCCTGAAGGAGCTCCCTGAGCTCCGCCTGCAGATCGCCCTGGCTCGTCGTGCGGGCGCGGTCGAGCGCAAGAGTCAGTGCGTGGCCGACGGACGCGGCCTGGACCATCTGCCCGGGTGAGGGGAGCTCGTCGCAGCCGATCACCAGCACCCCGATCGGGTTTCGCATGTGCGCAAGCGGGACGAGTACCGCCGGCAGCGTGCCGAGATATTCGGCCGCGCCGCGGAGGACCCGTGAGACGTCCGCGACAAATTGCGGTTTTTCGTTTTTGAACAGCGTTACGGGCACCATCCTGGCAGGCCAGGGCTGTGGCGGCAGGTGTTCGACGCCATACGCCGACGTAGCCTGCAGGGTGCCGCCCGTGCGGGCGAACTGAAACAGGATAGAGCTCCGGCCTCCGATGGCGGTGACCGCATGCTGATGAAGCACCGGCAACAGTTCGCTCAGCCGGTCGGTCGCCGTCAGGGCCTGAAACAGGCTGGCGTCTCGAGACACGCAGGGTAGTGTAAATGCGCGGCGGTATCATGGGGAAAGGGCCGGCCGCGCCCTCGGGCGGGACCCGCCAGGGGCGGGTGAGACAGGCCAATAGACGCACCGAATCGTCTAATACTTTGACGAAGCGGGACGGCTTGGAACTATGAGCACAATGGCGGCTGCAATTCCCATGACCCGGACCGACGAAGAGCTGGTCGCTCGATCGAAGACCGGCGACACCGAGAGCTTCAATCAGCTCGTCAAACGGTGGGAGCGGCCCATCTTCGCCCTTGCGTACCGCACGCTCGGACGCGAGGAAGATGCGCGCGACGTCACCCAGGAGACGTTTCTCCGCGCGTTCCGCGCGCTGTCCGGCTTCAAGGGGGACGCGAAGTTTTCGTCCTGGCTCTACCGCATCGCGCTGAATCTGTGCCGCGACTGGATGCGGAAGGAGCGCCGTGCACCTGTGGTGGCGGTGCCCGAAGGCGTCGAGGTGGAAGATCTCGCCGCCGAGCGCGGGCCGATCGAAACCGTCGAAGACCTGGCGGCCCGCGCCGAGCTTGGCCGGGAGGTCGCCAGGGCCATGGAGCATCTGCCGGTCGAGCAGCGCCAGGCAATCATCCTGAAGGAATATCATGGGCTCACGTTCCAGGAAATCGCCGATCTGATGCGGTGCCCGCTCAGCACCGTAAAGACGCGCGTGTACCAGGGACTGGCGACATTGAGAAAACAGCTCGGAGACCAGTTGACTCCGCGCAGAGAGAGTTAGGACCATGAGTCACATCGCTGATAACCACGACGCCCTGCTCGACTATCTCTACGAGGAGGGCGACCCGACGGAACGATTGAAGATTGCGAAGCACCTGCAGGAATGCGCGGCGTGCTCCGTTGCGGTGCTCGAGTTCCAGAACGTACGCGGCATGCTGCGCTACTGGACGCCGCCCGGTTCAGCGCTCGGGTTCCGCGTGGTGCAGGACGGTGCGTTCTCACCCACGAGCGTCGCGTCGCCGACACCGAGCGCGGCCGTGAATCAGGGAGCGCGAAGCGGCGCGTGGCTGGCGTGGCTTCCCGCTACATCTCAGAGAATACCGTGGCGCCAGGCGGCGGCGGCGGTCCTGTTGTTCGTCGGCGGCATGGTTGTGTCGCAAGTCACTGTCGACTACGAAGACGGGAGGGTGGTGGTGAGTGGGCGATCTGCCAGGCCGGCGGTGAACGCTCGCGCCTCGTCGATTACGTTGCCGCCGCAGGCGGTGTCCGACGTGACAAGCCCGAACCCGGGTGTGACGCCGCAACCCGTGCCCGCC
Organism: Vicinamibacterales bacterium; assembly: GCA_963802345.1. Classification (GTDB taxonomy): domain Bacteria; phylum Acidobacteriota; class Vicinamibacteria; order Vicinamibacterales; family JAMQPK01; genus JAMQPK01. Next base: position 51,673 of record CAWDIK010000009.1, on the reverse strand, counting down.
GATCGGTATCCGGTGGATACAGAGCTCCTGTTGCAGCGCGTGCGCTCGATGATCGATCAGAGCGAGCAGCGGCAGCAGCGCGAGCTCGCGCTGCGCCTGTCGCAGGTGACGCGCGAAGTCGACACGCAGCACCAGGCCGATCTGCTCCGCATTCAGCAGGATTTCGGCCACCAGCAGGAAGCGACCATGGAATACCTGGTCAGGACATCAGGGGGCGCGAAGTGAACGCAGCACTTCGAGGCCTGACCATCGGCCTCGCATTTTCGGCGACGTCGTCTGTCGGAGCGCAGTCGCCACCCCGTCCTGCGGTGCCAGCGACGGCGGTGCAGATTCAGGCGCGGCAGCAGATAGCCGCGTTCGAGGGAGCGCTCGAAAACGCCGTACGCCAGGGCGCACAGATGCTCAACCAACGGCTGCAGCAATCGAACACCGACAACGTGGTGATGCTCGCAGGGCTGACCAGGGCACGTGGCTTCCGCCTCGACGACTACGGCGTCGTGTTCGACGTCGAGTTTCCATCGATGCGGCGAAGCATGGTGTGGAGCATTCAAGAGCTCGAGCGCGCGAACGCCGGTCGCGCGGTGAGGGCTTCGGAGTCTACACCGGTCGTGCGGCCGCGCGAGATTTACCAAACCGAGATCGCGACGGCGCTGGTCAACGCGATCCTTGATTATCCCGGGGCGATCGGCGTCGGCGCCGGCGAATGGCTGACCGTCGCCGCACGCGAAAGCGTGCTCGACAGGCGCTCGCTATCGGGGGACCCGAACGACAGCGCCATCACAGTCATCCTGCGCATCAAGGGGAGTGATCTTCAGGGCCTGCGCGATCACACCCTCCCGCGAGAGGAAGGGCTGAAGCGCGTGGACGTGAAGCATTACTGAAAACGCGGTGTCTAATTAGAATAGACCGATGATTGCCAGACTCCTGATCGTGTTCACGTGCGTCGCGGCCGCGGCATGCGGCAGCAGCGCCAGCGAGCCCATCACCAAGCTCGTAGAGCCGGTGGACGTGCGCACCGGCTGGTTCGACGCCGGCGTCGAGAACGGCATGAACAAGCTGGTGCCGACCGTGACGCTGACGCTCAAGAACGTCAGCTCCGATCCTGTGGCGAATGTCCAGTTGAACGCCGTCATACGGCGCGTCGGCGAAACCGAAGAATGGGGCGGCGCCTATCAGAAAGTCGTCGGGATGGACGCGATTCCTCCTGGCGGCACAACCAAACCTATCGTGCTGCGGTCGAACCTCGGATACACTGGCTCCGAACCGCGCGCGCAGATGCTGAAAAACAGCCAGTTCGTTGACGCTCACGTCCAGGTGTTCGCCAAGCACGGCGGCAATCAATGGACGAAGCTCGGTGAGTGGCAAATCGCGCGAGAGATGCTCACTCAGTAGCGCTTCGTGCCTTCACCCACGCACACATCTCTTGAACGGCGGCTCGGGCCGTTCGACGCCGCCGCCATCATCGTCGCCAACGTCATCGGCGCCGGCATTCTCTTCACACCGCCGCACGATCGCGTCGATGGTCCCGCATCCTTTCTGGTTTCTCTCGACCTGGATTGGCGGGCGGCGTGCTCGCGTTCTTCGGCGCGATGGCATATGCGGAGCTGGCGGCGCTGCGGCCGCGCGCCGGCGGCGAATACGTCTATCTGCGCGAGGCGTACGGACCGCTCGCCGGGTTCATGACCGGGTGGACGTCGTTCGTCGCCGGATTCGCCGGCGCCATGGCGGCGAGCGCGATCTTTCTGATCTTCGTGCTCGAACCGGTTCATTCCGGGCGCTGCCGATTCGACGCCGTTTTTCGTCGATTCCGCTTCCGTACGTGCCGCTGACATTCTCGCGGCACACGCTGCTGGCGATCGCCGCGATCTGGCTGTTTGCGTTCGTGCACATCCGCGGCGTCGGCCCCGGGCGCGCCGTCATGAACGTGCTGGCGACGTTGAAAGTGACGGCGCTGCTGGTGTTCATCGCGCTCGGCTTTGCGGTGGGCGTCGGCATCGAGCGCCAATCTGCAGCAGGCGGCGGCGCCGGTCGTGCGCGACGCAATTGGCTGCTGGCGCTTGTGCCCGTGATGTTCACGTACTCAGGATGGAACGCCGCGGCGTACATGGCCGAGGAAATCCGCGATCCTGGCCGCAATGTGCCGCGCGCGCTCGCTGATGGGGACGATCGCCGTCATCATCATCTACGCGCTGCTCAACATGCTGTATCTCTATGCGATGCCGGTCGGCGAGCTCGCCGCAGTGAAGGGCAGCGTGTTCGACCTCATCGGCGAGCGCATGCTCGGCGCGCGCGCCGGCGACGCTCTCGGGCATCGTCGCGATGGTCAGCGTTGCGGCGGGTATGAACGCGTGGACGTTCGCCGGCCCGCGCGTGTATTACGCGATGGCGCGCGACGGCGTGTTCTTTCCCGCGGCGGCGCAGGTGCATCCGCAGTTCAAGACGCCGCACGTGTCGATCGTGGCGCAGGCCGCGTGGGCGAGCATCCTGATTCTGACGGGCAGCCTCGACACGCTGACGAACTACGTCGGGTTTGCCATCACGCTCTTCGCCGGCATTGCGGTGGCCGCGGTGTTCGTGCTGCGCGCGCGCGAGCCGAACGCGCCGCGGCCGTACAAGACGCTCGGCTATCCGATCGCGCCGGCGATTTTCGTGGCGGCCAGCTTCGCGATCGTCGTCAACGCCATTGTCCAGAGGCCTCAACAGACCGGCCTCGGCCTGCTCGTCATGGCTGCCGGCATCCCGTTATACATGTGGCTGACACGGCGGCGAAGTCAGCCGGGCTAAAGCCCGGCACTACGTACTGCACGGCGATCAGCCGGGCTGCAGCCCGGCACTGCGAACTAGCGCTGCGTACTGCACTGACGCTGCGTACTGCGCACTGTACGTGCCGACCTTAGGTCGGCAACTTGGTACGTAGTGCCGACCTTCAGGTCGGCCTCGGCCTCTGGACCTCGTCAACGGTTGACCCCCCTGACATGCGTAGATAGACTGCGAAGTAGTGATCCACGCCACGACGATTCTCGCCATCAGGCATCGCGACCGCGCGGTGCTCGCCGGTGACGGACAGGTGACGCTCGGGGATACGATCGTCAAGCAGAGCGCGAAGAAAGTGCGGCGACTGTATAACGACAAGATCCTCGCGGGGTTCGCCGGGTCAGCGGCCGATTCGTTTGCGTTGTTCTCGCGTTTCGAGGCGAAACTGGAGCAATATCGAGGGAACCTCGAGCGCTCGTCGGTCGAGCTCGCGAAAGACTGGCGGACCGATCGCGCGCTGCGCCGTCTCGAGGCCATGCTCGTGGTGCTCGACACGTCGTCGATGTTTCTCCTGTCGGGCAACGGCGATCTCATTGAGCCGGACGAAGGCGTGGTCGGCATCGGATCGGGTGGTCCATACGCGTTGGCTGCCGCGAAGGCGCTGGCGCGGCATACCGACCTCGACGCGCGGGCGATCGCGGAACATGCGATGAGCGTGGCCGCGTCGATCTGCATCTATACCAACGGGACGCTGGCAATCGAAGAGCTCTAATGGCCATTTCCTTACCCGAAACATTCGCGCCCGCCATCGACACGCTGACCCCGCGGCAGATCGTCATCGAGCTCGACAGGTACGTCATCGGGCAAAAGGACGCGAAGCGCGCGGTCGCCATCGCGCTGCGCAACCGCATGCGACGGCAGAAGCTCGCGCCCGACATGGCCGAAGACATCGTCCCGAAGAACATCCTCATGATCGGGCCGACCGGCGTCGGCAAGACGGAAATCGCCCGGCGGCTCGCCCGGCTCGCGCAGTCGCCGTTCATCAAAGTCGAGGCGTCGAAATTTACCGAGGTCGGCTACGTCGGGCGCGACGTCGAATCGATGGTGCGCGATCTCGTCGAGCTGGCGGTCGACATGGTTCGCGAAGAGCGGCTCGACGAAGTGCATAGCAAGGCCGAGCAGAACGCCGAGGAGCGGCTGCTGGATCTGCTGCTGCCGCCGACGCGGCCGTCCATCGATCCGGACGCCGCGCCGATGCCGCCGCGCCATGTGGAGTACATGCCGAATCTCTCCGCGCAGGAGTCGTGGCACCAGACGCGCGAGAAATTCCGCGAGCAGCTCCGCGACGGGCGGCTCGATCAGCGATCGGTCGAGCTCGAGGTGCGCGAGCGCGCCTTTCCGTCGTTCGAGGTCATCACGGGATCGTCGATTGAAGAGATCGACATCAACATCAAGGACATGCTGCCCGGCATCATTCAAGGGCGGACGCGGAAGCGGCGCATGAAGGTGCCGGAGGCGTTCGAGTATCTCGTCCAGGAGGAAGAGGGCAAGCTCGTCGACATGGACAGCGTCGCGCGCGTCGCGGTCGAGCGCGTCGAGCAGAGCGGAATCATCTTCGTCGACGAGATCGACAAGATCGCGGGACGCGAGGGAGGCGGGCAGGGGCCGGACGTCAGCCGCGAGGGCGTGCAGCGCGACATCCTGCCGATTATCGAAGGCACGACGGTGAATTCAAAGTACGGCATGGTGCGCACCGACCACATTCTGTTCATCGCCGCCGGCGCGTTTCACGTGTCGAAGCCGTCCGATCTGATTCCCGAGCTGCAGGGGCGTTTCCCGATTCGCGTCGAGCTCGAGCCGCTCGGCAAGGATGATTTCGTTCGCATCCTCACCGAGCCGAAAAATGCCCTCGTCAAGCAGTACGTGGCGCTGATGGAGACCGAGGGCATCACGCTGCGATTTCTCGACGACGCGATCGATCGTATCGCCGACTTTGCGACGCGTGTGAACGAGCGCACCGAGAACATCGGCGCGCGGCGCCTGCACACCGTCATGGAACGGCTGCTGGACGAAATCTCCTTCGAGGGACCCGATCTGCGCGACAAGACCATCACGATCGACGCCGTCTACGTCGACCGCATGCTCGCCGCGATCGTGAAGAACGAAGATCTCTCCCGCTACATATTGTGATTCGACGGCTCTTCGTACTTTCTTCAGTCCTGCTCGCGACCGCCTGCGGACAGAAAGGGCCGCCGCTTGCGCCCATCGTGTACCTGCCGCGGCCGGTGGGTGAGGTTGCGGTCAAGCGGGTTGAAAACGACGTCGTCGTGCAGTTCACCGTTCCCACGGTCAACACCGATAACTCGAGTCCGGCGGATTTGCGCAGGATCGAGGTGTACGCACACACAGGGCCGCTGCCCGCGCCGGCTGACTTCATCAAGTACGGCACGCTGGTCGCGTCGGTCGACATCAAGCAACCGCCGACGCCGGAGGAGCTGAAAGAAGAAGAGCAGAGAGCGAAGAGCCAGGAGCAGGGGCGAAGAGCCAGGAGCAGTCGCCTGATGCCGCAGGTACGCCGGCATCGCCCGCGGAGCCGGCCACGCCCCGTCGTACAGACGTCAAGCCCGGCTCGCCGATGATCGAACAAGGCTGGACGACAAGCGTGCGGGAGACGCTCACGCCGAAGCATCTGGAGATTGGCCCGATGCCGCCAACGCGTCCGGTTCCTGTGACCGACACGGAGAAACCTGTTGTCGTGGAGCGTCTGGAGACGCCGGGCACGGTGAACTTCGACGCCACGCCGCAGCGCTACTACACCATTGTCGGCGTCAGCGAGAGCCGGAACCGCCGCGGACCATTCGCGGGACCGATTCAAGTGGCGCTGATCGATCCGCTAAGCCCGCCGGAAAAAGTGGAGTCTCTCGCTATACAGCCGACGCGATCTCGCTGATCTGGCCATCGCAGCCGGAAGATCTGGTCAAGGGTGCGGCGGTGTGCAACAGGTGCAACGGGTGCAACAGGTGCGACGGGTGCGATGCACGGGTGCAACGGGTGCGACGGGTGCAGCGGGTGCGACGAGTGCGGTAGCCGCGCCCCCTCTTCCCGTCGTCGATCGAGAGACCGACGGCACCGTTGAGCTCTACGCCGATCTCGAAACCGACGGGACCGCGGATGTGCTCGTGGCGGCCGTCGCCGACAAGATCCCAACTGGCGCAAAGCCAAAGCCGAGGCCCGTCGTCGCCGCTGCGCCTCCAGCGCCGAGGTTTGGTTACAACGTGTATGAGGCGGGTGCAACGGGTGCAACGGGTGCGACGGGTGCGATGGGTGCAACGGGTGCAACGAGTGCGACCAGATGCACCTGTGTGCACCTATCGTTCCCCTGAACACCACCCTGCTCACTGCACCGGGCTTTACCGATCCTCGAGTCGAGTTCGGCACCGAGCGCTGCTACATCGTGAGGCGCGTTCAAATGGCGGGCGCGATTCCCATCGAGAGCGCCCCCAGCAGCCCGGCGTGCGTGACGCCCGTCGACACGTTCCCGCCGGCGCCGCCGAAATCGCTCGCGCACATCGCAGCGGCCAACGGCGTCAGCTTGATTTGGGAGGCGAACGCCGAGACCGACCTCGGGGGTTACCTGGTCTTGCGCGGCGAGGCGCCTGGTGACAAACTTTCCCCTCTGACGCCGGCTCCGATCGCCGACACGTCGTTCCTGGACACGACTGTGCGCCGCGGCCGTACCTATGTGTATGAAGTGGTAGCGGTGGATCGATCGACGCCACCGAATCAGAGCGCGCCCTCGAACCGCGTAGAGGAGACCATTCGTTGAGTGTTTCGCGGGTGTTTCGGATTGAGCACCGTGATGGGCCACGATACGCGCTGGAAACGGGCGAGGGGCGGCGGTTGATCGAGGGTGATGTCTTCGCAGGACCGCCGTACAAGACGGGCGAGAATGTGGCTGACGGCATGCGGATTCTGGCGCCGGTCACCCCGTCGAAGGTTGTGGCCATCGGCCTCAACTACAAAGATCACGCGGCGGAGATGAACAAGCCGCTGCCAGCTGAGCCGCTGATGTTCCTGAAGCCGTCGACCGCCGTGATCGGTCCGGGCGACACGATTCGAATTCCGCCGAACGTCGGCGAGGTGCATTACGAGGCCGAGCTCGGCGTCGTGATTGGCAGGCGGGCATCGCGGGTTTCTGCCGATAAGGCCATGGAGCATGTGCTCGGGCTGACGTGCCTCATCGACGTCACCGCGCGCGAGCTGCAACGCAAGGAGATCCAGTACACGCGCGCGAAAGGGTTCGACACGTTCGCGCCCGTCGGTCCCTGCATTGCGATCGGACTTGACCCCTCGGCCCTCGACGTCGAGGGCTGGCTGAACGGCGAGCGAAAGCAGGCGTCGAACACCCGGCAGTTGATTTTCCCGGTGCCGCAGATCGTCGCTTTCGTCTCGAACGTCATGACGCTGCTTCCCGGCGATGTCATCGCGACGGGAACCCCGTCAGGTGTCGGCCCGCTGAAAAGCGGCGATACTTTTACGGTGAAGATTTCAGGCATCGGCGAATTGAGCAATACGGTTAACGGTTGACAGCTGATAGCTAACAGCTGACAGCTACCAGTGAACGGAAGAAGAGGGAGCTCTTTATGAAGCTGTTCGTAGACACAGGCAACGTCAAGGAAATCCAGGCGCTCGCCGACATCGGCATCATCGACGGCGTGACGACGAACCCATCGCTCATGGCGAAGGAGACCGGCGACTATCGCAAGACGATGAAGGAGATCTGCCACATCGTGCAGGGCCCCGTCAGTGCCGAAGTCCTCGCCACTGATTGGGAGGGCATGCTTCGCGAAGGCCGCGACCTCGCCACGATCGACGAGCACATCGTCGTCAAAGTGCCGTTCACCAGGGACGGCGTGCGCGCGTGCAAAACACTGTCGCGCGAAGGCCTCAAGGTGAACGTCACGCTCGTGTTTTCGGCCGCGCAGGCACTGCTTGCCGCAAAAGCCGGCGCCGCGATGGTCAGCCCCTTCGTCGGCCGCCTCGACGACATCGGCCAGACCGGCATGAGCCTGATCCAGGAAATCGTCGACATCTACCGGAACTATCCGTTCCAGACAGAAGTGCTCGTCGCGAGCACGCGTCATCCGATTCACATCGTCGAGGCGGCGAAGATGGGCGCAGACATCTGCACCTGCCCGGCGAAGGTGATCGATCAGCTCTTCAAGCACCCGCTGACCGACATCGGCCTGGCGAACTTCCTCAAGGACTGGGAAAAGTCACAAGCCGCGCGGGTCTGATGAGTCGCGAGGGACAACGCACCCTCGCCGAGCTGGAACGGCGGGCTGAACTCGGCGGTGGCGAAGAGCGCCTCCAGCGCCAGCGCGCCGCCGGCAAGTTAACGGCGCGCGAGCGCATCAATCTGCTGTTCGACCCGGACTCTTTCGAAGAGACCGACAAGCTGGTGACACACCGCTGCCTCGACTTCGGGATGGCCGATCAGGTCATCCCGGGCGATGGCGTCATTGCCGGGCACGGCCGGGTCGGCGGCCGCGTGGTTTACGCCTTCGCGCAGGACTTCACTGTTTTCGGCGGATCCCTCTCGGAAACCAACGCCGCGAAGATCGTCAAGGTCATGGACCTCGCGATGAAGATGGGCGCGCCGATCGTCGGGCTGAACGATTCGGGCGGCGCGCGCATCCAGGAAGGCGTGCTCTCGCTCGGCGGCTACGCCGACATTTTTCTCCGCAACACGCTGGCGTCCGGAGTGGTCCCCCAGATCTCCGCCATCATGGGACCGTGTGCAGGTGGCGCCGTGTACTCGCCGGCGATCACCGATTTCACCATCATGGTGCGCGGCTCGAGCTACATGTTCGTGACGGGCCCCGACGTCATCAAGACCGTCACGCACGAGGATGTGTCGAAGGAAGACCTCGGCGGGGCGATGACCCATAACGAGAAGAGCGGCGTCGCACATTTTGCGGTGGATGACGACCGCGCGTGTCTCGCGCTGATTCGCAACCTGTTGGGTTTTCTCCCGAGCAATAACCTCGACCCGGCGCCTGTCGTCTCGACGACCGATCCTCCGGATCGCGAGGACGAGACGCTCGACCACCTGATTCCGTCGTCGCCGAATCAGCCGTACGACATGCTCGACCTCATCCACGCGATCACCGACGAAGGGGAGTTTCTCGAAGTGCACCAACACTTCGCGCGCAATCTCATCGTCGGGTTCGGCGCGGCTCGGCGGCCGATCCGTCGGCATCGTCGCCAATCAACCGGCGCATCTTGCCGGGGTGCTCGACATCGACGCGTCGGTGAAGGGCGCGCGCTTCGTGCGGTTCTGCGACGCGTTCAACATCCCGCTCGTGACGTTCGAAGACGTCCCTGGGTTCCTGCCGGGCACGGCGCAGGAATTCGGCGGCATCATCAGACATGGAGCGAAGCTGCTGTACGCGTTCGCCGAAGCGACCGTGCCGAAGGTGACGGTCATTACGCGCAAGGCATACGGCGGCGCTTATTGCGTGATGTCGAGCAAGCACTTACGCACCGACGTCAACTACGCGTGGCCGTCGGCCGAGGTCGCGGTGATGGGCCCCGAGGGGGCAGTCAACGTACTTTTCAAGAAGGAGTTGGAATCTGCGGCCGATCCGGCGGCCGAGCGCGCCAGGCGCGTGGCTGAGTTCCGCGATAAGTTTGCCAGCCCGTTTGTCGCGGCAGCCCGGGGATTCGTAGACGAGATCATTCAGCCTCGGGCGACGCGGAATAAGTTGATCCTCGCGTTGGCCACGCTGTCGACCAAGCGCGATAAAAACCCTCCCAAAAAGCACGGCAACATACCTCTCTGACGTCTGGCTTCGGGATTCCGCCTCCTGCAGGAGATTAGGCCGCTGCGGGAAGCCGTCAGCCGGCGCGAGTGCTAAGTGCGCGCCAATGCTACAATTACAGACGCGCTGCCGCTCGTTCGACCCACTTGAACAAGATACTGATCGCCAACCGCGGCGAGATCGCCGTGCGGATTATCCGGACGTGCCGCGAAATGGGGCTCGCCACGGTTGCGGTGTATTCGGAGTGCGATCGGAATGCGCTTCATGTGCGGCTGGCCGACGAAGCGCATGCGATCGGCCCTGACCAGGCGTCGGAGAGCTACCTTCGGATCGACAAGCTGATTGATGTGGGTCGGGCGTCTGGCGCCGACGGGGTGCATCCCGGCTATGGATTCCTGGCAGAGAACGCAGATTTTGCCGAGGCGTGCTCGACCGCAGGTCTCACATTCATCGGTCCGAGCGCCGCGGCAATGCGTGCGATGGGCAGCAAGACCACGGCGCGGGACATCGCGGCGGCGGCAGGCGTGCCTGTCGTGCCTGGTGGACACACGCCCGAGGACATCGGCTATCCGCTCCTCGTAAAGGCGGTGGCCGGCGGTGGCGGGAAAGGCATGCGGGTCGTGCGAGCGCCGGCCGGGCTCGACAGCGCGGTCGCCCTGGCGAAATCGGAGGCGCGCTCATCTTTCAACGACGACCGCGTCTATTTTGAGCGGCTGCTCGAGCGTCCGCGTCACATCGAAGTGCAGCTGCTTGGCGATCTGCACGGCACGATTGTGCCGTTCGTCGAACGTGAGTGTTCGATTCAGCGGCGCCATCAGAAGCTGATCGAGGAGACACCATCGCCGTCCGTGACGCCCGCGCTGCGTGAGCGCTTGATGGCGGCCGCGGCCGCAATCGGGCGAAAGTCGGGCTACACGAGCGCCGGCACGATCGAATTTCTGGTCGACGCCACGGGTGAGTTTTTTTTCCTGGAGATGAACACCCGGCTTCAGGTGGAACATCCGATCACCGAGGCCGTGACGGGCATTGATTTCGTGCGTGCACAAATCGAGATTGCGCGAGGCGCGGTTGCGATTGGCCGACCTAAAGGTCGGCACTACGACTGGAACGGACACCTCGTACGTAGTGCCGACCTTCAGGTCGGCCGTGCCGAATGGCCATGCCATCGAAGTCCGCGTCTACGCCGAAAACCCCGACGAGGGATTTCTTCCTTCGCCCGGGCGGATTACGCACCTGCGTCCGCCGTCGGGGCCGGGGATTCGGGACGACAGCGGCGTCTTTGAGGGCTGGACGGTGCCGACGGCCTACGACCCGCTGGTATCGAAAGTCGTCGCGTGGGCGCCGGACCGCTCAGGAGCTATCGCACGGATGGATCGCGCATTAACGGAGTACGACCTGCGCGGTATCAACACGACGATTGCGTTCTGCCGCGACCTCGTTCGGTCGCCGGCATTCGCAGACGCAGCCTTCGACACGACGTATGTCGATCGGTTGTTGGACGAGAACGGAAAAAAGGGCGCGCAGAGCGACGGGCTGGACGAGATTGCGGCGATGGCCGCGGCGATGTGGGCGGCGGGTGACGCTGGCCTGAAGGCCGGCACTACGAACAAGGGCGAGCACGTACGCGAGAATGTCGTAGTGCCGACCTTCCTGCCTTCGCGTGGCTCGGCGAGCAAGCAGGTCGGCCTCGCCGGCTGAATCCCTCTGGGCGCAGCGCGCACGGTTGGACGCGTTGCGATGAACGTCGATGTCATGGTGAACGGCCGGCCCTTGAAGGTCGCGATCGAGCCTGCCGGCGGGCCAGGGAAGCTCACCGTGACGATCGAAGGCAAGACTCGCGTCGTTGACGCGTCGTGGGTCGATGCCGACACGCTGTCGCTCGTGGACGCCGGCGTGGTTCGGGAAATTCGCTTTCATGCCCGCGAGGAAGCCGGCGCGGTTGGCGTGGAAATCGGCGGAACGCTGTACGAGGCGATTGCCTCGAAGCGGCGGACGGGTGCAACCGGTGCGATGGGTGCAACGGGTGCGGTCGGGCAGGCATCAGCGCCCACCGGTGCCGCATCCGTCAAGGCGCCGATGCCCGGCCGTATTGTGCGCGTGCTCGTCGGCGTCGGCGATCGAGTGGCCGCGCGCCAGCCCGTGGTCGTGGTCGAGGCCATGAAAATGGAGAACGAACTGCGCTCTCCGCGAGATGGTGTCGTGACGCAAGTGCTGGTAGCGCCAGGCGCGGCAGTGGAATCCAGCGCCGTGCTCATCGTCGTAGGTCCGTGAATTCAAAATGCCCCTGAGGTTCAAGCGCTTCGAGCGCATCCGATCGCACTTCGCGTTTCGCTTCACCAAGCTGGGGGTCGTCGTGTTGGCGACGACGCTGGCCGTGGCGATTGTCGCGACGCTGACGCTCGATCTGGGCCCGAGTCTCCGGGGCCTTGCCGAGCGCGAGGGGTCGAAGCGCGTCGGGCGGCCGATGCACATCGGGAAGCTGGGCGTGCGCCTGTTGAACGGCAAGTTCGTGATTGAGGACTTCGTCATCGAGGGCCTCGTGCCGAGCGATCGTCCCTTCCTCACGGCGAAGCGGATCGACGTGTCGCTCGCGTGGGAAGCGCTGTTCCGCCGCGAGGTGCTCGTCGATTCGATCGAGATGACCGATTGGCAGATGGTGCTCGAGCAGTGGGCCGGCGGAAAACACAGCTTCCCTAAATTCAACATGGGCGGCGGCAACGGTCCTCGACGGTTCGTCACGACGATGCAGTACGTGCGAACCAGGAATGGGACGGTGACGTTCGACGATCACGGGTCGCGCTGGGGCACGGTCGCGCCGCAACATCGACATCACCGTCACCAAGTTCGCCGGCTATCGCGGCGAAGCCAACTTTCACGGCGGCACGGTCTGGATTCAGGACTACGTGCCGATGAGCATGTCGATGAAGTCCGTCTTCAGCGTGGAAGGCGGGATGGTGCATTTCGAGCGGATGACGCTGCTCACCGACGGGGCCGAATCGGACATCAGCGGCGATGCCGACGTCAAGAACTGGCCCGAGATGACCTACAAGGTGAAGTCGACCGTCGACTTCAAGCGCATGCGCGAGCTGTTTTTTGCCAATGACAGCTACACCTTGTCGGGTGAAGGGCGCTTCAACGGCGTTTTTCACCTTTTCAAGGGTGGGCGCGCGCTGACCGGCGATTTCCAAAGCGACCTTGCCGGACTGCAGATTGGCGGCCGCAACTACGAGTTCCCGAACCTGAAGGGCAAGCTCGGCTGGTTTCCGAACCGCTTTGTGGTGACCGACACGACGACCGGATTTTATGGCGGCGAAGCGAGCCTGAATTACTCGATTCTCGCCTCGGCGACGGCCGGGCAGCCGTCGAACGCGCGTTTCGACGCGGAGTGGCGCGACGTCGACGTGGCCGCCTACAGCGACTTCCTCGTGCTGCCGGGTGTCCGGCTGGCGGGACGGTGGAGCGGGCGCAATCTGCTGCAGTGGCCGCTCGGGCGTTTCCGCGAGCGATCCGGAGACGGCTACTCCGAGGTGAAGCCGCCGGCCGGCGCCGAAGTGCTCGCAGGCACGCCTGCAAGTCAGTTTGCGAGCGGGCTCGACCGGGGCGGCGTGCATCCGGCGATTGGACATCTGCCGATCGCCGGAGAAGTCACGTACAGGTACGACCAGCACTGGCTCGAGTTCTCTGACGGCCGGTTTTCGACGGCACACACCGACGTCACGTTCAGCGGCCGGACCGCCTGGGGCGACAACTCGCGTATTCCATTTCACGTGACGAGCACCGACCTGCAGGAAAGCGATCGCGTGCTCGCGGGCATGATGACGGCGTTCGGCGCTCCCACGAATCCGATTACCGTCGGCGGGTCCGCGGAATTCTCCGGCGTGATGACCGAAGCGCTCAACCGGCCGCGCGTCGAAGGGCATTTCGTCGCCGAAGACATGCGGGCCTTCGACGTGACGTGGGGTGACGGCGAAGCGGGCCTCGTCATTCAGAACTCGTACGCGGACGTGACTGGCGGCCGCATGGCCAAGGACGACGGCGAAATCGTCGTGAACGGGCGGTTTTCGCTCGGGTTCCCGCGACGCGACAAGGGAGAGGAGATTAACGGCCGCATCCGCGTCACCAAGTGGAGCGCCGTTGATTTCAAGCACGCGTTCGACATCGAGGATTACGACGTCGAAGGCATGGTGTCGGGGGAATATCACCTCTACGGGCCGTATCAGGGCCCGTTTGGCTTCGGCACGCTCACGATCGACAACGGCGTCGCCTACGGCGAGCCGTTCGAGACCGCAGCCGGCTCGCTGCGATTCGAAGGCAACGGCGTGCGCATCGACGGCATCCAGATGCGGAAGAGCGGCGGCACGGCCGACGGCGCGGCATTCGTCGGCTGGAACGGCACCTATTCGTTCAACGCCACGGGCCGGCGCATTCCGCTCGAAGGCGTCAAGGCGATGACCTATCCGCAGGCGCCGTTGACCGGCCTGCTGGAATTCAACGCGGACGGCAGCGGCACGTTCGACGTGCCGCGCTACCAGTTTCGCGGCCGCATCCGCGACCTGTTTATCGCCGACGAAGGGGTGGGCGAGGTCACGGGCCGGCTCGACGTGCGCGGCGAGACCATGACGATCGACATCGAGGCGGCCTCGCCGCGTCTCGCTGTGTCCGGCACCGGGCGCATCGATCTCACTGACAAGCAGGACGCCGACCTGACGCTCCGCTTCACCGACACATCGCTCGATCCGTACGCGCGGGCGTTCGAAAAGGGGCTCTCGCCGTTCACGACTGCCGTCGGCAGCGGCACGCTGCGTGTCATCGGGGAGCTTGCGAACCCCGAGCGGCTCGTCGTGGACATGATGTTCGACCAGCTGCAGATCCGCACGTTCGACTATCTGCTGCGCAACGCGAAGCCGATTCGCATCCTGATGAGCAACAACTTCGTCCGCATCGACGACATGCGGTTTGTCGGCGACGGCACCGAGCTCGACCTGACCGGGACGATGGATCTGAACGCCCGCCGGGTCGCCGGCCTCGCGCGCGGAACCGCGAACCTCGGCATTCTGCAAGGCTTTTACCGCAACATCCGCAGCTCGGGGACGGCCCAGTTGACCGCGCAGGTCAGCGGCTCTCTCGATAAGCCCATCATTCTCGGGCGTGCGACGATCGAGAACGGCCGCCTGCGCTACTTCTCGCTGCCGCACTCGCTCGATGCGGTCAACGGCACGATTCTGTTCGACTCACGCAACATCCGGCTCGACGGGCTGACTGCCCGCGTCGCCGACGGGCAAGTGAGCTTCGACGGCCGCGTCGGCCTCGAAGATTACGCGCCCGCCGATTTGGCGCTGACGGCGTCGGGCCGCGGCATGCGGCTGCGCTATCCCGAAGGCGTGCGCTCGGAAGTCGATACCGATCTCTCGCTGACCGGCCGTGTCACCGCGCCGGTGCTCGCGGGACTCGTCACCGTGCAGAACGCCGTGTGGACGACACGGTTCGACACAGGCGGAAACCTGTTCGACTTCGGCGGCGGCGCGGGCAAAGGAACGCCCATCGTGGGTGCGGCCCCTGCAGACAGCAACATGCCTCCCGTGCGCCTCGACGTGCGGGTCATCGCGCCGGGCACGCTTCGTATCGAAAACAACGACGCCAACATCGTCTCGAGCGCAGACCTCACGTTCCGCGGCACCTACGAGCGTCCGATCGTGTTCGGCAGCGCGGAAGTCTCCCGCGGAGAGTTCATTTTCGAAGGCCGGCGCTACGTCGTCACGCGCGGGAGACTCGATTTCACCAACCCCGTGCGCATCGAGCCGACGTTCGATATCGCCGCCGAGACGCAGGTGCGTGTGCCGCAGCAGACGTATCGCATCACGCTGAGCGCGTCCGGCACCATGCAGCGCCTCCGGCCGGTGTTCAGCTCGGATCCGCCCTTGCCGCAGGTCGACGTGGCGTCGTTGCTGCTCGGCGATCTCGCGACGGGGCAGGATGCGGATCTTCGCGCCTTGTCGCGCCCCGACCTGACGGAGCAGCAGCTGGTGCAGGCGCGCGTGGCGCGCATGCTGGTGAGCCCCATCTCGGGGCAGATCGGCGAGGTGGTCGAACAGACCTTCGGCGTCGATACGTTCCAGCTGACGCCGCTCGTGAGCGATCCGTCACAACGGTCGACGCGCTTCAACCCCTCGGCACGCCTCACGATCGGCAAGCGCATCTCGAACCGCGCGTATTTGACGTTCTCGCGCAGCATCAGCTCGACGAGCGACCAGATCATCCTGCTGGAGTACGACCAGACCGATCGCATCTCGTGGGTCCTGACGCGGAACGAAGACGCCAGCTATGCGCTCGACATCCGTGTGAGGAAAGAGTTTTGAGGTGGCCGCTGGGCCGGCCTGAAGGCGGGCGCTACATACTCCTCTTGATTCTCCTGATCGCACAACCCGCCGAGGCCGCGGTTTCAGACTACATCGGCAAGACCGTCGCTGAGGTGCGCCTGCAAATCAGGGGCGCCGCCATCCAGAGTGAGGAGCTGGTCGAGATCATCGAGACGCGCGCCGGTGCGCCGCTGACGATGATCGAGGTGCGCGAGAGCATGGCGCACCTTTTCGGCCTGGGTCTCTACCAGGACGTGCAGGTGGATGCCGTGGCGCAAGGCGACGGCGTCGTGCTGACCTACAACCTGTTTCCCGCTCAGCGCGTCCGGCGCATCGCCTTCGAGGGGTCATTGGCGCTTCCCGAGAACGATTTGAGGCGCATGATCGTGGAGCGTCACGGCGCGTCCCCGTCGTTCGCGCGATCGGCGCAGGCGGTAGCGTCGCTCGAGGCCCTCTATCGCGAGCGCGGATATCCCAAGGCCGAAATTGCCGTTCGCACGGGCAACGACGCCGATCCATCGAACATGTCGATGGTCTTCAGCATCCGGCCTGGCCCGCGGGCGCGTATCAGCGCCATCGAGGTACAGGGAACGCCGCGCGACCCCGCGCCGCAGGTGCTGAACGCGCTCAATCTGCGCGTCGGCGACCAATACGACGGCATCGAGATCGATCAGCGGCTCGTCCGCTACGCGGACGAGCTCAGGGCGCAGGGCTACTACGGAGCGAGAGTGGCGCACTTTCCGCGCTACGCCGATGGTGATGCGGCGGTGAACCTGGTCCTCACAATCGATCCAGGACCGCGCGTCGAGATCGTGTTCCAGGGAGATCCGCTCGCCTCGAGCCGATCGCGATCGGCTCGTGCCGATCGCGCGGGAACGCTCCGTCGATGAAGACCTGCTCGAGGACTCGAAGTTCGGCATCGAGCGACATTTTCGCGAGCGAGGCTACTGCAATCCCCGCGTCGATTACGAGCGGACGAATGCCGAAGAGACGAAGCCTGGTGCAGCCGCCGGCGTGCTTCGCGTGACGTTCACCATCACCCGAGGCCCCCAGTGCATGGTCGAGCAGGCCGAGGTGACCGGCAATACCGCGATTACGTCAGCGGAGCTCGCGCCGCTCGTGCTGACGAAGGCCGGGCAGCCGTTCAGCGATTCCACGATCGGCTCCGACGCCCTGCGAATCCAGGGGTATTACCGTCAGCGAGGATTCTCGGCGGTGAAGGTGACGTCGCAGGTCGAGCGGCGAGAGCCGAAGGCCGGCAGCGAGTTCGTGCGCGTCAGGCTGGTGATTGCCGAAGGTGTGCGCTCGGTTATCGACTCGGTGAATTTTCAGGGGAATACCGCGACGCGCCCGGAGACGTTGCGGAGCGCCGTGACTTCAGCGCCGGGGCAGCCGTATTTCGAGCCGCAGATTTCCAGCGACGCGGACAGCATCGCGCTCGTGTATCTGAACCGCGGCTACCCCGAAGTGACGGTAGAGGCGCAGCCCAGGGCGATCGGCGACGGCTCGAAGGTCGAGCTGGTGTTTGCGATCCACGAAGGGCCCCAGATTCTGATCGATCACGTGCTCATCGCCGGCAATCAGCGCACATCGCGCGACACGATTTTCCGCGAAGTGCAGCTCAAGAGCGGGCAGCCGCTGTCGCAGCAGCAGGAAGACGAGACGCGCGCGCGCATCACGGCGCTCGGGCTGTTCCGCAGGGTCGACATTTCATATCTCCAGCTGCCAGGCGGGCAGAACCGCCGGGACGTCGTGATTACCGTCGAGGAAGCGCCGGTTCTGTCGATCAGCTACGGCGGAGGACTCGAAGGCGGCCGGCGTCTCGTGCGGGAGTCAGGTACCGCCGACGCAATCGAAGAGTTTCAGGTCGCGCCGCGCGGATTTTTTCAAATCGGCCGCCGGAACCTGTTCGGCAAGGACCGATCGCTCGACCTGTTCACCCGCGCCAGTCTTCGGCCCAAGGGCACCACGCCCTTGACGGATGGAACGCCCGCGGCTGGAGGAGCTGGAGGAACGTGAGGAACGGTTCAACGAATACCTCGTGCAGCTCACGTATCTCGAGCGGCGCATATGGCGTACCGATCTTGATTTCAGCATCACCGCCGGCGCCGAGCAGGGGGTCCGGTCGAGCTTCGACTTCAGGCGCAGAGGCGGCAGCGCGACGCTGACGCGCCGGATCAGCCGCGCGGTCGCGATCAGCTGGCGCTACGGGATCGAAAAGAATCGACTCTTCACCAAGTCGAACTTCGAAGCTCAGCCGGAGATCGATCGCCTGTTTCCCGATAAGCGGCTGTCGAGCGTCGCGTCTTCGCTGATTCGTGACACGCGGAACGATGCGCTCGAGCCGACGTCGGGAAGCCTCATCGGCACCGATGCCGAATTGGCGGCCAGGGCGCTGGGGTCGGATGTGGGCTTTCTCAAGACGTTCGTGCAGGGATTCACGTACCGGCAGCTGCGGGGTTCGCGGGGCCCGGTCCTCGTTCTCGGAACGCGGGTCGGCCTGGGCACCGCATTCACGCGCTCGGAGAACGGCCAGACCATCGACGACGCAATCCCGATGAGCGAGCGATTTTACGCAGGCGGCGATTCGTCGGTCCGCGGGTTCGCCCTCGATCGACTGGGACCGCTCGATGTCAACGGCTTCCCGCGCGGCGGGCAGGGCCTCATCGTCCTGAACGCCGAGCTCCGTATTCCGGTTCGTCGGTGGACTTGGTGCGGTGGCGTTCATCGACGCCGGCAACGTGCCCTTGTTTGTGAAGGAATTCAGCATGGCGGAGACGCGCGGTTCCGTGGGGTTCGGTCTGCGGTACCGTTCGCCGGTGGGACCGATTCGCATCGACCTCGGGATCAAGCTCGATCGGCGACAAGTGCCGCCGGATTGGCGACCTCGAACGGCGGACCGCATTGCACATCAGTCTGGGGCAGGCATTCTGATGGAACTGACGCAGAGAGGGCAGAAGGGCAGAGGGCAGAGGGCAGAACACGCGTCGCACGCGCGCGCGACGGAGACTCGTCCTGGCTCTTGGCTTTCTGCTCTTCTGCCCTCTGCCCTCTGCCCTCTGCCCTGTCAGCGTCAGAGCGGAGATTATCGACCGCGTGCTTGCCATCCTGCCGGGCCAGATCGTGACGCTTTCCGACGTCGAGGCCGCGATCGATCTCGGCCTCGTGGAAGTGCCTGCGGGCACCGATCGGATCGCCGGAGGATTGTCGGCTCTCATCGATCGCATGTTGATGTTGAACGAAGTGCGGCGCGTGGCTCCAGCGGAGCCGTCGCCTGCGGCGATCGACGCGCGGGTGACGCGCATCCGCCAGCGGCTCGGGGCGCCTGCTGACATGGCGCGGGTACTCTCTGCCAGAGGGTTGGACGAAACGGTCGTGCGGCTGTTTGCGGCCGACGACCTGCGGCTCGCCGCGTACCTTGATGAGCGATTCAGCTGCCGCAGCCCAGCCAACGGACGACGAGATCAGGCAGGCCGGCGAATCGGCCCGCCAACGCCTGACGGATGAGCGTCGTCGTGCGCTCGTCGATGCATGGACGGCCGAGCTGCGACGCAGAGCGGACGTAACTGTGCTCCGTAGCTGGATCCGAAACTAGAATCTAGAATCTGGAATCTGAAATCCGGATCTAGGTCTAGTTTTGGCTGCAAGAAACACAAAGATTTCAGCCGCATTGAACCCCGAGTGACTCACAACCGGAGCGACGATGCTGCGGCGCGAGATGTAGATCGAGCCCCAGAACGCGCCAAGCATGGTGGTCGTCAGCACCGCGTCCCACCCCTGCAGGCTATGACCCAGGCCGAATACGAGGCTATAAAGGACTAACCCCGCGTTCGCACCGCCGAGATACTGCTCGAAGCGGTGGAGGATGAACGCGCGCTGGATTTCTTCGCGCAGACCGCCGCTGATGGTTGCGACGATGGCCAGTATCAGTGCCTGCACCGGTGTCTGAATCAGATCCTGCAGGGGGTTCTCTTTGACATTGTTGAGCGCGGGAAACAGGGTCCGCGCGGTCGAGAGTATGACGACCGCAAGCGCGAAGACCGCTGCCGTAAGCCCGACGCCGAGTTTGACCTCGCCAACGACCGGGCGGACGCCGAGGAAGACCTCTCGAGGCCGTTCACCGCGCCTGCGCAGAAGCCAGAAGATGAGTCCGATCAGCAGCGTTGCGTCGAGCAGCAGGAGCGTGGCTACGTAGCCGAAAGACAGGCGTCCGCCCACGAGGGGCGTCAGACCTGCCAGCGCCAGCATGTAGGCCAGCGCGAGCTGCGACGGGATGCCCGAGCACAGGAGAATCTCGAAAATCGCCGAGACGCGCGCCGCCGCGACCGGGTGCGCCGGCTGTTCGGGTGAGGGTTGGTCAGGGGAATCCAAGGGGATTGAATTCTAGCCGCGAACTGGTGAAATTGCTGCGATTTGCCCGTATTCTGCTGAGAGGGCGAATGTTACGGTTTGTGGATATATTGCGTTCGACCTAAAAAGAAGGCACTATATATGGTAGTTTCTGGCTTGACATCCCCCCGAGCCGAGCGCATATTGGTCGGCCTGAGCTAACAACAGACTGCGCGAGACGCTCCCAGCGTTTTGCAGGGAAACCGGGCTCAAACAATCATTATTTTCGTTCGTCTTCTGGCGTCTTCTGGGGTGAGGGGCGCCGGAAAGTGGAGGGTGAGAATGGAACGAGGCGCAGCTCACGACATCACAGGCATTGAGCAGCCAACCGCGCAGAGCGGTGACAGCCGCACGCAGGATTCGGCACCGGCCCGAGACAGCCGAACGGCGTCTCCCTCGCCCGGGCTGGAATTTCCGCGTGTCTTTACGTTGCCCGGCGTCGACCCGTTCGACGAGGTCACGTGGGAGCAGCGATCGGCCGTCATCGGCAACGAGCGCGGCGAGGTGGTGTTCGAGCAGCGCGACGTCGAGATTCCGTCCTTCTGGTCGCAGCAGGCGACCAACATCGTCGTGTCGAAGTATTTCCGAGGCCAAATCGGCACGCCGGGCCGCGAGAACAGCGTCAAGCAGCTGATCGGCCGCGTGGTGAACACGATTACCGAGTGGGCGCGCAAGGACGGCTACTTCGCCTCGGAGAGCGATCTTCAAAGCTTCAGCGCCGAGCTGAAGCACATCCTGGTTTACCAGAAGGCCGCCTTCAACAGCCCGGTGTGGTTCAACTGCGGCTTTGAAAAGGCGCCTCAGTGCTCGGCGTGCTTCATCAACTCCGTCGACGACACGATGGATTCCATCCTGACGCTGGCGCGCACCGAAGGGATGCTCTTCAAAGGCGGATCGGGCACCGGCTCGAACCTGTCGGCCATCCGCTCATCGAAGGAAGTGCTGGCAGGCGGAGGCACCGCGTCGGGTCCCGTGTCGTTCATGAAGGGCTACGACGCGTTTGCCGGTGTCATCAAGTCGGGCGGCAAGACGCGGCGCGCGGCGAAGATGGTCATCCTCAACGCCGATCACCCGGACATCGTCGAGTTCATCAACTGCAAGGTCGAGGAAGAGAAGAAGGCGTGGGCGCTCATCGACGCCGGCTACGACGGCTCGTTCACGGGCCCGGCGTACGCATCGGTCTTCTTCCAGAACTCGAACAACAGCGTGCGCGTCACCGACGAGTTCATGCGCGCGGTCCTGGACGATGGGAACTGGTCGACGAAGGCGGTGCGGGATGGCGCCGTGATGGACACCTACAAGGCCCGTGATCTGATGCGGCTCATCGCCGAAGGCACCTACATTTGCGGTGATCCCGGCATGCAGTTCGACACGACGGTCAACGAGTGGCATCCCTGCTCGAACACGTCGCGCATCAACGCGTCGAACCCGTGCTCCGAGTACATGTTCCTGGACGACTCGGCGTGTAACCTCGCGTCCATCAACCTGATGAAGTTCGTGCGTCCCGACGGCGAGTTCGACGTCGAGGCCTACAAGCACGCGTGCCGCACTTTGATTACGGCGCAGGAGATTCTCGTCGACAACTCGAGCTACCCGACGCCGGCGATTGCGAAGAACAGCCACGCCTACCGGCCGCTGGGCCTCGGCTATGCCAATCTCGGCGCGCTGCTCATGTCGCGCGGCCTGCCCTACGACAGCGATACCGGCCGCGATTATGCGGCGGCGCTGACGGCGATCATGACCGGCGAAGCCTACGCGCAGTCGTCGAGAGTGTCGCGCGACCAGGGCGGTCCGTTCGCGGGTTACGAAGCGAATCGCGAGCCGTTCCTGCGGGTCATGCGCAAGCATCGCGATGCGGTGAAGGGGATCAACCAGAAGAACGTGCCGGCCGAGCTCTACAACGCCGCGAAGCAGGTGTGGGACGAGGCCGTACGCATGGGCGAGCTCTACGGCTACCGCAACGCGCAGGCGACCGTACTCGCGCCGACCGGAACGATCGGCTTCATGATGGACTGCGACACGACCGGCGTCGAGCCGGATATCGCGCTCGTGAAGTACAAGAAGCTGGTCGGCGGCGGGTTGATGAAGATCGTCAACCAGACCGTGCCGATGGCGCTCGCGAAGCTCGGCTATACCGAGCCGCAGATCAAGGCCATCGTCGAGTACATCGATCAGAACGAGACGATCGAAGGCGCGCCGGAGCTGAAGGACGAGCACCTTGCGGTGTTCGACTGCGCGTTCAAGGCGCGAAAAGGCGAGCGGTCGATTCATTATCTCGGCCACATCCGCATGATGGGCGCGACCCAGCCGTTCATCTCGGGCGCGATCTCGAAGACGGTCAACGTGCCGAAAGAAGCGACCGTGGACGAGATCATGGAGGCCTACATCGAGTCGTGGCGGCTCGGCGCGAAGGCCGTCTCGATTTACCGCGATGGCAGCAAACGGACGCAGCCGCTCAACACCTCGAAGGACAAGGCGCAGGCCGCGCTGAGTGACGTCGAGAAGGTGGTCAAAAGCATGGGGCAGCCCGTGCGGCGCCGGCTGCCGGACGAGCGGCACTCCATTACCCACAAGTTCGATATTGCCGGGCACGAGGGCTATATCACGGTCGGCCTCTTCGAAGACGGCCAGCCTGGCGAGCTGTTTCTCGTGATGGCGAAGGAAGGCTCGACAATTTCGGGCTTTGCCGACGCGTTCGCGCAGGCCATCTCCTACGCGCTGCAGTACGGCGTTCCCCTGCAGGTGCTCGTGGACAAGTTCAGTCACGCGCGCTTCGAGCCGTCAGGCATGACGCGCAACCCGGACATCCGCTTCGCGAAGTCGATCGTCGACTACATCTTCCGCTGGCTCGCGACGAAGTTCCTCTCGAACGACGCGCAATACCACGCGGGAGTGAACAATCGCGAAGAGCGGCGGGATGAGTCCGAGCGAGTCGAAGCGATCCGAAGGCAGACGTAGTGCCGCCTTCAGGTCGGCTTCTTCGGCTCCAAAACCCGCACCGCCCGCAACGACCTACGCGGCGGCGGCAATTCAGAACCAGGAAGACGCGCCGCCCTGCAGCATGTGCGGATCGATCATGGTGCGCAGCGGCAGCTGTTATAAGTGCGCGAACTGCGGATCGACGAGTGGCTGTGCGTAGGTAGCGAAAAACGAAAAACGAAAATCCCTCGTCTCTTTCGTGGCCGGTTCAGGGCCGCATAATCCGCATTGCCGCAAGTGGTAGGATCGACCCTATTATGATCATCGTCCACGACACATTCGTCTGCAAACCAGGAAATGCCTCGAAGCTTGCCAAGCTCTTCAAGGAGTGGGCGGACACCCAGAAAAAGACCTACGTGATGACGGACATGACCGGGCAATTGGCACCGCGTCATCGTCGCGAGCACCCATGACAGCCTCGCCGCTTATGAAGAGAACTTCAAGAAGATGATGGCCGACTCGCCGGAGAACCGCGCCATGAACGAGAAGATCAAAGATGTGAACGACATGTACAGTTTCGGGCAACCGCGAGATTTTTAAAGTCTGGTAATAACCACTCTTTCGGCGCTCTCTATTTCGTTTTACGTCCTTCGTTCTTCGTTTCTAATATCCTCTGCTGGCTCCGCCGCCGCCCGAGCTGCCGCCGCCGAAACTGCTGGAGCTCGACGAACCGCTCGACGAAGAGGAGCTCGACTGGATGCGCGGAAGGACCTTCGTGTACTCCGCGGTGGAAGCTGCAGAACGCGCACTGCTCGACGACGCTCGCGCTGCCGCTGCTGGTGGTGCTCGCGGGCTCGATGACAGTCTGAGTGGATGACTTCGTGCGATTGTGGCACTGAGGGCACTTCGCGAAGCCGCTGATCCATTTCGGGTACCGCAGCGTGAAATGATGCGAACAGGACTCGCACTTCCACACATCGTAATCAACGCTCCCGACCCGCTCCTCTGCCTGCTGCCCCTCCTCGAGCAGCGCGTCGTCCTCGGCCTCAGCGAGGCACACCATGAGCGCCCGACACGCCGGGCACCGGCGGCGCCGGTGTCTCCGCAACTTCCGAAATCCGACGATCGAGCCCAGGCCAACCGGGATTGCGCCCAGCAGACTCATCAATAGGGTACCGATGCCCGGCGAACCGCTCTCATAGGACTCGCTGCCCGGAGACGGCAACTCGACCGGCTCGTTGCGGACCACGCTCAGGAGCGCACCGACACCCGCAAGCACACCCTCATCGAACTTACCCGACTTGAACTTCGGGATAACGTAGGCATCGAGAATCGCGCCAGTCTTGCCGTCGGGAAGGACGCCCTCGAGCCCATATCCGACCTCGACGCGGACGCGGCGGTCGCCGGTAGACCAGAGCAGCAGCAGCCCGTTGTCCTTGCTCTTCTTACCGATGCCCCAGAGTTCGAACAGTTGAACCGCTGCTTCTTCGATCGACAGACCATCGAGCGATCCGATCACGACGACAGCCATTTCGCCGCCGGTCGTTCGTTCGAAGTCGCTGATGGTGGAATTGAGCTGCGCGATCGTGTCAGCGCGCAGCATCCCGGGCATGTCGGTAACCCAGGTGCCGTCGCGGCCGCGCGGATTGGGGATGCTGGTGAGCGGCTCAGCGCCGGCGGTAACGATCAAAAGAGGGATGAGCGCGAGAGCGAACAAGGTACGTGAATGAATAGGCGAGTAACGGCACGTGAGAGAAGTCATTTTCGTTGACATCCTAATCCAGGTCATACTTCTCAGGAGGAAGTGCATATAGAAAAACAAGGCGGGCGCGTCTCAATGAAACTCGACATCTATGTGAACTATCGCGGAACGTGCGAGGAAGCCTTCCGCTTCTATGAGCGGCACCGAGCCGATGCGAAGCGCGTATCTGACACTCACGCTCGATACCGAGCCTGAGGCGGAGCGCGTGTACGGGGTGCTCATAGAGGGCGGCGAGATTTTCATGAAGATGGAGAAGACCCACTTCGCGAACCGATTCGCGATGCTGCGGGATAGGTTCGGGACGTCCTGGATGCTGCTCCATCAACCTGCCGCAGATTCTTGAAGCGCTATTGTCCTGGCGCCGCTCTCGATCCGCCCTGGCGGAGTCGTCCGCCGGCGCACGCCCGCGTCCCACCAGCGAACACGTTTCTGTCGTCCTGGCCCGGCTCCCAGCAAAATAACGTGGAACACTATTTGATAGCCTTCCCTAGATAATCTTGGGAAGTGGCTGCGAGCCACTACAGCTACCACGCTACCAGCCTACGAGCTATTTATGGGCATCAGACAAATCGACCTCCTGCAAGGCACCCTCGACCTGCTGATTCTCAAGAGTCTCAGCACCGGCGCGAACCATGGCTACGGCATCGCGACGCGCATCCATCAGCTTTCAGACGATGTGCTGAAGGTCGAGGAAGGGTCGCTGTATCCAGCGCTGTACCGGATGGAGGAGCAGGGGCTCATCGATTCCGAGTGGGGCGTGACCGAAAACAACCGCAAGGCGAAGTTCTACAAGCTCACGCGTAAAGGGCGCAGTGCGGCGCAGGCGGAAGTCGATGGGTGGCTGAGGCTGTCGAGCGCGGTGACGAAAGTGCTCCGAGCGATTGAGCAGGGGCGTGACAATCCAAAGTCCAAAGTCCAAAGTCCAGAGCCCAGAGCCGAAAACTGGAGGCAATGCAAATGAAGATCCGCTGGCCGTTCTTCTCGCAGAAGCGCGACGAGGACATGTCTGACGAGATGGCGTTTCACCTCGAGTCAAAAACGCGCGAACTCGTGAGCGCGGGCATGAACGAAGCCGACGCGCGGCTCGAGGCGCGGCGGCGGTTTGGCAGCGTGCTCAAACAGAAAGAAGCCGGCCACGAGATTCGCGCCGGCCATTTCTTCGAGAACGTGCTGCGTGATGCGCGGCACATGGGACGCGGCCTTCGCCGCAGTCCGGGCTTCACGATCGCTGTCGTGCTCACGCTCGCGCTCGGCATCGGCGCCAACACCGCCATCTTCTCCGTCGTCGATCAGCTGCTGCTGCGCCCGCTGCCGTATCCCGAGGGCGAAAACCTGGTGATGGTGTACGAAGCGCAGAGCAGCAACAGCCACAACTCCGTCTCTCCGGCGACCTGGCTCGATTGGCAGCGCGACAACCGACACGCTCGAACGCGTCGCGGCATGGGCGTCGGGACGCTCTGCGACCCTGACTGGCGCCGGTGAAGCGGCCCGACTGGGTGTGCAGCCGGTCTCTGCCGACTTCTTTCCACTGCTTCGTGTCGCGCCGATGCTCGGACGAATCATCAACGAGAATGACGACCGCCCGAATGCGCCTGCTGTGGCCGTTATCAGCCATCATCTGTGGCAGACGAGGTTCGGCGGTGAGCGAAATTTCGTCGGCCGCTTTATCCAGTTGGACGATACGCCGACACAGGTGGTAGGCGTGATGCCGCCGGGATTTCGATTTGTGTTTCACGACATCGATGTATGGGTCCCGCTGCAGCTCGACCGGAACGCGCCATGGCGCGAGACTGGCGGGCGATTCATCAACGTCGTCGCTCGAGTGAAGAAGGGAACCCCTCTTGCGACGGCACGCGCCGATATGGAGCAAGTCGCAAGGCGTCTGGCCTCACTACACGAGTTCAATAAGAACAGCACCGCCAGGCTCGTGCCGTTGCGCGAGGAGCTTACAGGTCAAGTGGAAGCGTCGCTCATCGTGCTCTACATCGCGGTTGGCGTGCTGCTCGCGATCGCGTGCTTCAACATCGCGAACCTGTTGATTGCGAGGGCGGCCTCTCGCCGGCAGGAAATTGCGATTCGCACATCGCTCGGCGCTGAGCGCGGTGCGATTGTCCGGCAGCTGCTGGTCGAGAGTATGCTGCTCGCGCTCGCTGGAGGCACGCTCGGCATCGTGCTCGCGCGGTCGAGCCTCGATGCGCTCGTCGCCTTTGCGCCTCCCGGCCTGCTGCGCGGGCAGGAGCTGACGATCGACGCGCGTGTGTTGTTGTACGTGGCCGGATTGTCGGTGCTGACCGGGCTGGTCGCCGGGCTTGCGCCCTCGGTGATCGTGGCCCGTCGTCCTATTGTGGAGTCGCTGCACGCGAGCAGCTCGCGCGTCACGCATTCGCCACGCATCAGGCAGTTGCTTGTCGTTGGGCAAGTGGCGATGACCGTCGTGCTCCTCTGCGGAGCGGCGCTACTCGTGCGAACGGTGACCGCACTCACGAGCGCGAACCACGGCTTTGAGCAGCAAGGGCTCCTGACAATGCAGGTCGCGCTGCCAGGCACGCGCTATCCCATCGAGCGTCAGGTCGCGTTTCAACAGGAACTCCTGACGACGATTCGTGAGCTGCCCGGCGTGGATTCGGCTGGTGCCGCAAACGGCCTGCCGGTGATAGGAGCTCCGCGGGCTGGAACGCGTTTTCATCGATACTCCACACCGGTCGTCCCGCCCACGCAGATGTCGAGCGCGACTATCCGGGTCGTCACGCCGGGATATTTCCGTACGCTGCGTATTCCAGTGCTGCGAGGACGCGAATTTACGCACGCCGACGATGCGAATCCGACGCCGGGATTCATCGTCAACCAGGCGTTCGTCGAACGATATCTCCCGAACGTGGACCCGCTTCGCGAGTCGCTCATGGTGCGCATGCAGGATGAGAACCCTTACGCGCCGATTATTGGCGTCGTCGGCAACGTTGGCGAAGGGTCGATGCGCGGCGCTCCGCGTCCGACGATCTTCTATAGCCATAGTCAGCTTCCGCTCGGGCCGACGCTGTTCGTACGGACCGATCGGCCTGTGGCGATGGCCGAAGCCGTGACGAGCGTGATCCATCGCATGGATCCCAATCTGGTAATCAGAAACGTCCGTACGTTCGAGGAAGCCGTTGCCGAAAGCCTGGCGCAGGAACGATTAACCGCGCTCGTAACAGGTGCGTTTGCCGTGAGCGGGCTGCTGCTCGCGTCGCTTGGTCTGTATGCGCTTCTCGCATTCATGGTGGCGGAGCGCACGCGCGAGATCGGCCTTCGCATCGCGCTCGGCGCGAATGGCGCGAGCTCACGTGGTCTGTCGTCCGTGACGGACTTCGGCTCGTCGCGCATCGGCGCGGCAGCCGGTGTCGTCCTGTCGCTGGTCGTGCTGCCGTCGTTCGGCACGCTGCTGTTCGGGGTTACGCCGACGGATGCGACGACATATGCGGTTGTGCTGAGCCTGCTTTCGGCCGTGGCGGGGCTCGCGTCGTATGTGCCGGCGCGCCGTGCGGCGAGGGTGGAGCCGTTGACGGCGTTACGACAGGAATAGTGACTCGAAAGTCGAAAGTCGAAAGTCTAAAGTCCAAAGTCCAAAGTCCAGAAGTCTCGGGCTATACTCCCGCCATATGAAGCGAAGTATTTACCTGCTCGCAGGAATCGTCGCGATCGTTGCGGTTGCGTCTCTCGGCCACGCCCGGCGCGCAAGCGCCGCCGGCGCCCGACCCTGCCGATCTCGCGGAGGGCATGCGCCTCTATCAGCAGAAAGGGGACTGCCGGGCGTGTCATGGCTGGGCGGCGGACGGCGTGAAGACCGACAACCAGATGCCCGACGGCCCGAGTCTGAGGGACAAGAAGTACACGCGCCAGCTGCTCGTGCTCACGATCAAATGCGGGCGGCCCAACACGCAGATGCCGGC
The DNA here is from genome assembly GCA_963802345.1 of Vicinamibacterales bacterium. Classification (GTDB taxonomy): domain Bacteria; phylum Acidobacteriota; class Vicinamibacteria; order Vicinamibacterales; family JAMQPK01; genus JAMQPK01. The sequence goes on along the minus strand of CAWDIK010000009.1, from coordinate 22,743 downwards.
GTTCGACAAGTTCGCCTATAGCGACGGACGCTGTTACATGATGACCGCCGCCGACCTCGCGAAAAACGCCACGCGCATGCCGGATCCGCCCACCACGCTGCAGCCGCGCGAGATCGAGCTGATCGCCGATTTTCTGATGGCGAAGGTCGTCGGACAGGGTCCGATGGATTACGCGAAGTGCGTGGAATTCTGGGGCAGCGAGGTCACCGTGTGCAAGGACCTGAAGAAATGAGTTTGTCGTCCCACCGCCGAAGACGCCAAGACGCAAAGAATTTCTTTCGAAAGAAATTCGTAGCGCCGTAGCGTCGTTGCGGTGAGACACCGTTAATTCAGCGCGAACACAAACATGTAGCTGGAATTTTCCAGCTTGTCGAATTTCACGGGATGCAGATGGCGGCCGCCGGACTGCACGGCGAGATACTGCTTCGGCCCGATTGAGTAGGTCACCGGCGCGCCTTTCAGGGGCGTGCCGACGTTGAACCGCCATAGCTCCTCGAGCGTTTCGTCGTTGTAGGCGACGATCCAGCCGTCCTGCAGTGCCGTAAACACCACACCGCCCGCCGTCGACAGCGTCCCCGACCGGATCTCGATGTCGGTTACCGCTTTGGCGATCACCTTGTGATTCACCGTATCGAACGCCGTAATGGATCCGTAGTAGAGGTCGCTCGTGTACGTGCGTTTTGTCGTGTTCTTGTCGTCGATGCCCCCGTCTGGTGAGAGGTACGCGACCGTGTGGCCGTTCTGCGAGTAGCAGCCCTCGGTGCCCACTCCATATGCGATTTTCTTGACCGGGTTGTATGACGTCGGCTGATGTGCGATGCCGCCATGCCACGTCGGGCATGTGCGCTTCATCGAGTCGCCGCGCAGCGCGCGTGCCTCGGGGTTGTAGATCTGAACGTCGAGCTTGGGGTTGTACTCGACCGGCTTGCCCGTCTCCGGGTCGAGACCCTTCGTCCAGTTCACGTCGTTCAGGTACTGGCTGCCCTTGATGAATCTCCCGTTGGTCCGATCGATCGAATAGTAGAAGCCGTTGCGCCCGAAGTGGCCGACGACCTTGCGGTTCACCTTGTCGATCGTCGTGTCGTAGAGCATGTGCACGCCGACCTCGTCGTAATCCCACGAGTCGTTGGGCGTGTACTGGAAGTACCAGGCGAGCTTGCCGGTGTCGATGTTGAGCGCGACGACCGAGTTCGTATAGAGGTTGTCACCGGGACGCGCCTGCGGGTCATAGGCGGGCACGGGATTGCCCGTGCCCCAGATGGTGAGCCTCGTGGCCGGATCGTACGAGCCGGTCTGCCAGATGCCGCCGCCGCCCGTCTTCCACGCGTTGGTCTTGTCCTTCCACGTCTCGCTGCCCGGATCGCCGGGCTTGGGAACGACATACCAGCGCCATGCTTCGTTGCCGGTCCGCGCGTCGAGCGCGGCGATCCATCCGCGCGTCTTGCCATCTCCGGCGCCGTTCACGATGATCACCTTGCCTTCGGCGGTAATGGGCGCCGTGAAGAACTTTTCTCGGCTCCCGAACTCGTTCGCGACGGCGACTTTCTTGTCCCACACGATTTCGCCGTTTGCGCGATTCACGCCAATCACCCGTCCGTCTGGCAGGTTGGCGATGACGAGGTCTTCCCACAGCGCGATGCCGCGCGAGCGGGGAATGTTGCCCTCGTGCTGGACTCCCGGATCGGTCACCCATACGAGCTCGCCCTTGTTCGGTTGGCGCGCGTCAATCTTGTAAAGGGTGCCCCAGCCATCGGACGTGTACATGAACCCGTTGTCGATGAGCGGATTCAGCTCGCTCTCGGGGCCGTTCTGCCCGACATCCTGCATGCCGCCCAGCGCGAGCGCCCAGACCATCCTCAAGTCTTTGACGTTCTCGCGATTGATCTGCGTGAGCTTGGAATATCTGGTCGAGGCGTAGTCGCCGTTCATCATGAGCCAGTTCTGCGGCTCGTTCTGCGCGTTGGCCAGCCTGTCCCGATTGACGGTCATCGAGTACTGCCCGACGAGAGTTGCCGCCGTCATTGCCGCGACCGAGATGGCGCCAACAACCGCGGCGCCAACCTTCGAGCCCGTCCGCACGTCTGGATACATGCCGTCTCCTTGGAGTGAATGGATGGCCGCGATACTAAGCCCGCGCCAGATGCGGCGCAACAGGAAAGCAGTCGGAGTCGAAAGCACAGTCGACGACGGTCGAAGAGTCGGAGAGTCGGATGATGTTCAGAACGCCAGCCGGATGCGGAACTCTCGCCTCAAGAGCATCAGGTTCATTGCCACTTGCAGCAATGTCGCGGCGATTGAGAGATACCAGACCCAGCGAAGCTCGAAGCCCGACACGCGAGACAACAGAATCGCAGGGATGGCGACGATCAGGATGCGCGTGAACGAGGCGATCAGCGGCGGCAACGTGTTGCCCATCGCCTGAAACATGCTGCCGTTCACGTACACGATCCCTGATGCCAGCGTACCCCATGCGATGATGCGCAGATACTCGGCGCCGACGGCAATGACGGATGGGTCCGATGAAAAAAATCTGATCATCGCTTCGTCCGCGAACAGGCATAAGACGGTGACGACCGCGCCCATGGCGCACGCAATCAGCACCGCGCGCTTGAACGTCTCACGCACACGCTCGGCTTTGTGGGCGCCGAAGTTCTGACCGGCGACCGGCGCAACCCCAAACCCGAGCGCGACAATCGGCATGAATCCGGCCTGGATGATCCGCTGGCCAATGCCGAAGCCCGCTTGTGCCGCAGCGCCGAACGGCCGGCTTACGGTGTACACGACGAACAGGTACACGGCGATGAACGCGAACTCAACGCCCGCAGGCAAACCAATCTTCAGCACTTTCCACCACATCCCCGCGTGCGGTTTGAAGTGCGGGTGCAGCTTCAGATACGAGGCAGCGTCGAAAAAATAGACGGCCAGCCAGATCGTGCCGACGATGATCGCGACGAACGACGCCGCTCCGGCGCCTGCGACACCCATCGGCCGCGTGCCGAGCCACCCGAACATGAGCGCGGGCGCCAGCACGATGTTGATGATGACGGTGGCCGTCTGCACCACCATCCCCGGCTTGAAATTGCCGGTGCCCCGCAACGCGGCGCCCATCACCACCATTGGAAACTGCAGCGCCATCGCCGGAATGAACCACGACAGGTAGGACGTCGCCGCCGCGGCGCTGACAGGGTCAGGGCTGAGCGCATTGACGTACAGATCGCGCAGCGCGGTCACGCTAATCATGAAGGCGGCGCCGATGAATACGGCGAGGAGAAGCGACTGCGTCAGCACGAGCTGCGCCTCTTCGCGCTGTTTGCGGCCGGCGGCATGCGAGATCAGCGAGGTGGTGCCCACCGCAAGCATCTGGGTAATCGCGAGAACGATGAAGGTAAGGTTGCCGGCGATCCCGACCCCCGCAATGGCTTCCTTGCCGAGGCGGCCCACCCAGTAGAGGTCGACGAGAAAATACAGCGTCTGGAACACCATCGTCACGAGCATGAAGCTCGTCGTCTTCACGAGGTGACGGGTGATGCTGCCGGTTGTGAGGTCCTCCATGTCAGCTCTCACGCTCAATACTATTTCGGCTGGCCGTAGGTCGTCGAGGTATCGACGGTGAATTTCTTGTAGTTCGAGAATTCCGAGATGCCGCGGAGGCGCAGGCGCCTGACGAGCAGCAGCCGTCCGCTCGCTGTCCACGTCACTTTCGCCGGCAGCCACACCTCGCCGTTCACCTTGCGCCGCTCGAATGTCGCGACGGTGCCCTTGTGCACGCGAGCGAGCAGTCCCATGCCGAATGACAAGTCACGGATCGCCTCGATCTCGACGCGCACGAGCTCGTAATCGGACTCGCTGACCCACGCGCGCGCCTTGAAATTGCGCATGATCTTGCCGTCGTCGGTCTGCGGCTTCACGCTGTCCTTCGGATCCAGCGTGGCGAGGATCGTCGTGTGTCCGTCGATCGATTCGCGGCGGATCATGTGGATGTCGTAGATGCGGAACAGGTCGTCGATCGCGGCGTTGTACCGCCGGCGCGCTTTCTCCTGCTCCCGCGTGGCCTTCTGGCGCTGCGGCTCTGACGCCTGCGCTTTTGCGTACGACTCGACCTCCTGCTGCCGCTCGCGATCCTGCCGGGCGAGTTTGTCGGGCACGAGCCGCCGGCCATCCTCTTCGATGAGGCGCCGGTACCGCGGCTCGCCGGGCAGCCCTGGATACACCTCGAACACTTTCACGGACTCGCTGGTGACCCGGCCGTTGCCATCGACCTTCTGCTCGGTACGCCGCTCCTCGAACATGTAGCCGCTCTGGCGCTCCTCGTCCGTCGCCAGGCGTGTTCTCACTTGCGCGGCGAATGTGTCGAAGTCGGGAAGCGGCCGCTCCTGTGCGAACGGCGCGGCGGCGAGCATCAACGCAATCACCAATGGGCGCATGATTCGATTATTACACCGCCCTCAGAAGGTCCTCTGTTACGATCGGTTCGTCACCCATATGCGCCGATATCTCCTGATATTCCTCGCGGTCTGCTGCCTGTCGACGGTCAGCTCCGGGCAATCGGCGCCGCCGGCGCCGCCGAAATTGATTCTGGTCGTTTCCGTCGACCAGATGCGGTTCGATTTTCTGGAGCGTTTCGCTCCGCTGTATCGCTCGGGCCTCAAGACGCTGCTCGAGCGAGGCGCCGTGTTCAGCAATGCGAAATATCGCCACGCGGCAACGGAGACAGGACCTGGGCACTCTATTCTGCTGACCGGCTCCGATCCCAAACACTCTGGCATCGTCGCGAACGACTGGTGGGACCCGTATCTCAAGCGCGTCGTCAATGTCGTCGACGACCCTGTGCAGACGACCGATAGGCGGGTCCGGCCGGGCCGCTTCGCCGGCAAACCTGCTGACGTTTACGGTCGGCGATGTGCTGAAAAGCAAGAACCCCCGCTCGCGTGTCGTCGGCGTCGCTGCCAAAGATCGTTCGGCCATTCTGATGGCGGGGCATCGAGGCGATGCGGCCTACTGGTTCGAGAACGCGGGCGGCAACTTCATCACCAGCAGCTACTACATGAAGGCCGCGCCCGCAGTGGCTCGACGACTGGAACCGCCAGCGCCACGCCGACAGATTCGCCACGCAAAGCTGGACGCGGGTGAGAGACGACGTCGCGCTCTATGAGAAGTACGCCGGCAAGGATGCGATCGAAGGTGAGCGGGATGGCAAGGACATCACGTTCCCTCATCTGTTCACGGCGCAGCCGCCGCAGGAGCAGTACTACGTCGAGCTCAGGCGCACGCCGTTCATCGACGAGGTGACGCTCGACTTCGCGCTCGAAGCGATGAAACGGCACGATCTCGGGCGCGATGCCGATACGGACGTGCTTGCGATCGGGTTTCGCGGCAACCGACGGGATCGGCCATCAATGGGGACCTGACAGCCACGAGCAGATGGACCAGATGCTGCGCCTCGATCTCCTGCTCGGCCGCCTGTTCGAGCAGATTGACTCGTCGGTCGGCCTCGACAATACCGTCATCGTGCTTTCGGCCGATCACGGCTCGCGCCACCTCGTCGAGACCATGCAGATGCAGGGGCTCGCCGCGCGCAGGGTGGCGCCAAAGCAGATCCAGAACGTGGTCGTCGCCGCGCTCGCGAAGCGCTATCCCGGTGTCGACCTCATCAGCCACTTCGCGACGGACATCTACCTCAACGAAGATGCCATCAGGCGCAACAAGCTCAATTGGGAAGAGGTCGAAAAGACAGCGGTCGAGGCGATGCTGTCGACGGGCTTCTTCGAGCGGGTGTATACGCACGAGGATTTGTCGAGCACGGGCCAGGCGTCCGACGATCCGTACCTCGAGCTTTTCAGGAAAGCGTTCTATCAGCCGCGCAGCCCTCATCTGAACGTGCTGCCCAAGCCGGGGATCTACGTGAACGCCGCGGCGGGTGGCACGGGACACGGCACCGCCTACGATTCCGATCGCCATGTGCCGGTCGTCTTCATGGGGCGCGACATCAAGCCCGGGCGATATACCGGCGAGAGCGGGCCCGAAGACATCGCGCCGACACTTGCGCACGTGCTGCGGCTGGAGTTTCCGCGCGAGCAGGACTCACGGCCGCTCCTCGAGATGTTGCCTCGTTAGTTCCGCTTCTGCGCACGTCGCGCGACGATCGTGGACTATGATCGCGTATGCGCCGTGAAAAGGTCAGTGTCGGGCACAAGACCATCAGCTATCTGATTACGGAGCCCGTCACGCCCGCCGTCCGTCAACGTCCTCTCAGTACGGTCGTCTTTCTTCACGCGTTCCCGCTCGAGGCTGCGATGTGGGAGCCGAATCTTGGCGCCATTCCCGACGGATGGCGTGCCGTGGCCCCCGAGCTTCGAGGCGAGGCCGGCGTGACGATGAGCGATTTGGCGGGCGACGTGATCGATCTGCTCGACCATCTCCGCGTGTCGCGGGCGGCGGTGGTTGGCTGTTCGATGGGCGGCTACGTGCTGTTTGAGATATTGAAGAGTGCGCCGGGATATTTGAGTGCCGTCGGGCTCGTCTCCACACGGCCGGGCCCGGATAACGAAGAAGGCCGGAAAAACCGCCAGAAGATGATCGCGCTGGTCGACGCCGAAGGCGTCGAGGCGATCGCGGCGCAGATGGTGCCGAAGCTCCTGGGCGTGACGACGCAGGGCGCTCGGCCGGATCTGGCCAGGCAGCTGCGCAGCCTCATCGTAGGAAATCCACCGGAGCGGGTAAAGGCATTCATCGTTGCGATGATGGAGCGCGCCGACTCCACGCCGCTCCTCGCGAATATCGAGGTGCCGGCCCTCGTCATGCATGGCGCGGAAGATGCACTGATTCCGCCCGCCGAGGCCGAGGGCATGCACCGCCGCATCAAACACTCGCGGCTCGAGCTGATACCGTCTTCGGGCCATCTCCCGAATCTGGAACAGGCAGTGCCGTTCGATACGATACTCTGGAACTTTCTGGCACAGTTATGAAGGCGACGTTATGAAGAAGATCCTTGCCGCGGCCGCTGTGGCTCTGGCTGCCGTCAGCGTAACCGCACAGAACTATGCACCGTCCCCCGACCTCGAAGCGCTGCACGTGCCGTACGATGCGCTGCTCGATCTGCACGTTCGCGATGGTCTGGTTTACTACCGCGCTCTCCAGGGCGATCGCGCCCGCCTGAGCCGTTACATCGCGTCGCTGAACTCGCCTTCGGTCGTGTCGGGCTATGCGCAGTGGAGCAGCGATCAGAAGAAGGCGTTCTGGCTGAACGCGTACAACGCGCTCGTGCTGCAGACGGTCGTCGATCGCTATCCCATTCGTGGAACGGCCAAGGAATACCCGGCGGACAGCATCAGGCAGATTTCCGGCGCGTTCGAACGGGCGCCGCACGCGATCGCGGGGAAGCAGGTGACGCTGGATCAGATCGAAACCGCCGTACTGGCGGAGCTCGACGACCCGCGTGTGTACCTCGCGCTCGGGCGGGGGGCTGTCGGCAGCGGACGCCTTCGCAGCGAGGCATTCAGCGCGAAAGCAGTCGATAAGCAGCTCGAGCAGACGAAGGCACAATTTGCGGTGACGCCGCGGTGGTCCAAGGTCAACCAACTCACCGGCAAGGTGAGCATCAGCCCCATCCTGAGCTGGCGCGCCGCGGATTTCATCAAGAAGTACGCGGACAATTCGTTCGACCTGCCGAAGCGTGAGCCGATCGAGCGCGCGGTGATAGGATTCCTGCGGCCGCATCTCCTCGACGCGGAAGAAGCGTTCATCCGGAAGAACACGTTCCAGCTGACGTACGAGCCCTTCGACTGGCGGCTGAACGATCTGACTGGCGGCCGACCCGATTAATGGACCTACAACTTGCAGGCAAGGCCGCCATTGTCACCGGATCGAGTCGCGGGTTAGGGTTGGCAAGCGCGAGGGCGCTTGCGGCGGAAGGGTGTCGCGTGTGCATGTGCGCCAGGGGCCAGGAGGCGCTCGAGGCAGCCGCCGCGGACGTACGGGGGTCTGACCCCCGTACCGGTACGGGGGTCAGACCCCAAATCATCGCCGTTGCCGCCGATTTATCCACGCCCGAAGGCGCTGCCCGCGTCGTCGATGCCGCCATCGCGGGCTTTGGCGCCATCGACATCCTCGTGAACAACGTCGCTACCGCAAAAGGCGCCGACATCGTCAACACGCCTGACGCCGAATGGCAGGACGCGTTCGACCAGACGCTCTATCCGGCTATCCGGATGTCGCGGCTCGTGGTGCCGCACATGCGGAAGCACGGCGGCGGCGTCATCATCATGATTGCGTCGATCTGGGGGCGAGAGTCGGGTGGGCGGATGGTCTACAACGCGGTGAAGGCCGCCGAGATCAGCCTTGCGAAGGCAATGGCGCAGCAGCTTGCGAAAGACAATATTCGGGTGAACAGCGTGGCGCCCGGATCGATTCTTTTTCCCGGGGGCTCCTGGGACAAGCGCCAGAAAGCCGATCCGGCCGGGATCGCTGATTTCATAAAGGCAGAGCTTCCGTTCGGGCGATTTGGCCGCGCCGAAGAAGTCGGGGACGCCGTCGCGTTCCTCGCCTCGCCGCGCGCGAGCTGGATTAGCGGGTCGTGCGTGACAGTCGACGGTTGCCAGTCTCGCTCGCAGATCTGACACAACACTATGCGCATCATGGTCACCGGCGGGGCGGGCTATATCGGCAGTGTGATGACGGAGGTGCTCGTCGGCGGCGGACACGACGTCACTGTCTTCGACAACCTCTCACGCGGCCATCGGGACGCCATATCTGCGCGGGCGGCATTCGTCGAAGGCGATCTCGTCGACACGGCGCTCGTCTTCCGCACGCTCAAAGATCACGGCATCGAGGCGGTCATCCACATGGCAGGGGACGCGCTCGTCTCCGAGTCGATGGAGAAGCCGGCGCGATACTATCGAAACAATCTGATTGCGGGCCTCAGCCTGCTCGAAGCGATGCGCGACGCGGGCGTGATGCCGATCGTCTTTTCGTCGACGTGTGCGGTCTACGGCGTGCCCGAGCGTACACCCCTCGACGAACGCATGGCGACGAACCCGATCAATCCCTACGGGGAGTCGAAGCTGGCCTTCGAGCGCGCGCTCGGATGGTTCCACCGCGCGCACGGCTTCAAGGTCGTCGCGCTGCGATATTTCAATGCTGCCGGCGCCGGCGATCGCTCGGGCGAACGCCACCAGCCCGAAACGCATCTGATTCCGCTCGTGCTCGAAGCGGCGGCCGGCGAGAGGCCGAGCGTGACGATTTTTGGGGATGATTATCCGACCCGCGACGGCACGTGCGTACGCGACTACATTCACGTGCTCGACCTCGCCGACGCGCATTTGCTCGCGCTCGATTTCCTGCGGCGCAACGAGCCTCGACTGGAAATCTACAACCTCGGCTGCGGCGGGGAGGGGTACACGAATCGCGAGGTCGTCACGTGTGTGGAGACCGTCACTGGGAAACGAGTCGCGACCGTCAAAGGGCCGCGGCGCGCCGGGGACCCTCCCGTGCTCGTGGCGTCTTCAGACAAAGCCCGCCGCGAGTTGGGCTGGAAGCCCACTCGCGAGCGGCTGGACGTGATCGTGGAATCCGCGTGGAGGTGGAAGAGCAGCGCTACGCGCTAGCGCGGGTGCCTTTGCCGGTGGGCTTTGCGGGCGCCTTCTTGCGGCTGGCCACGGTCTGCGCACCAAACTTCTTCGTAAACCGCTGGACGCGTCCCTCGGTGTCCATCAGTTTCTGCCGTCCCGTAAAGAACGGGTGGCAGTTCGAGCAGATTTCCAGGTGCAGCTCCTTCTTGGTGGACTTGGTCTTCCAAGTCGCACCGCAGGCGCACCGGGCCTCTACCTCGTGATAATTCGGATGAATGCCTTCCTTCACGACAAAACCCCTTTCCAGGAAACCCTGATTATATCACTCAATAGTCGTCGTGCGGGTCCACCGGTGACCGCGGAGAGTCTCTAAGAGCTTGGCATCGAGCGGGTTACCGTCGCTGACGGCGATATTCCGCTCGACGTGCCGCGCCTTACGCATGCCCGGAATCACCGTCGACACGTCAGAGCTCGCGAGGATGAATCGCAGCGCCATGTCCGGCAGCTCCATGCCGCCAGGCATGGCTTCTTTAAGACGCTCAACCCGCGCGAGGGTTTCCGCGAGATTCGCCGGCGTGAAATAGATGTTGCGCCAGTCGCCTTCGGGCCAGCGGCTGTCCTTCGAGAGCGTGCCGGTGAGGCTGCCCTCGTCGAGCGGTACGCGCGCAATGACCGCGACATCGAGCTCGCGGCAGACAGGGAACAGCTGGTCCTCCGGATTCTGATCGAAGACGTTGTAGACGACCTGCACCGAATCGACGAGACCCGTGCGCAGCGCCTTGATGACGTTGGACGGTTCCCAGCGGTTGACGCTGATGCCGAACGCGCGCACGAGGTTCTGCCGCTTCAGATCCTGCGCCGCCCTTTTCCATCCGTCGTCTTCCACCCACGCGTCGCTCCACACATGAAGCTGCTGGAGATCGACCGTCGCGACGCCGAGATTTGCGAGGCTCTTCTCCGTCATCTCGATGATGTAGTCGTAAGGGAAGACGTCGGCGATCGGCGTGTCGGCGCGGCCAGGCCATTTCAGGTTTTTGGGCGGCACCTTCGTCGCCGTGTACAGCTTCGTTCCTGAGTGACGCGCCAGCGCCTCGCCCAACAGCTTTTCGCTGCGGCCCAGGCCGTAGGCGTACGCGGTATCGAAGAAATTGCATCCAAGCTCGATCGCGCGATCGAGCGATCGTCGCGATTCCTCGTCGTCCGAGCCTGTCCATCCGCCCATGCCCCACATGCCGTAGCCGATTTCGGAGACCTGCCAGCCTGTCCGGCCGAATCTGCGATAACGCATGAATACTCCTGAAATCTGAAATCAACTGAATCTAGGAACTGGTTCGCGCCCACAGGCGTATGAGCTTCCAAATCTCATCCAGCCCGGTGCCGTTCAGCGCCGAGACGGGCAAAACAGGGGAGTCGTAATTGTCCTTTACCGTTCGCAGCGTGCGGGCCTGCTCCGATCGGTTCAGCTTGTCGACCTTGGTGGTCACGATCGCGACCGGCGCCTGCGCGGCGAGCAGCCAGGCGTAGCCGGCCGCGTCCTGCGGCAAATCGGGATGCCGCGAGTCGACAAGTTGGAGAACGCCGGCCACTCGGCGCTGCTCGCGCGTAGACGGATCGAAGTACGCCTGCGTCAGTTGCTCGAACGCCTCGACCGACTCTACACCGCCGCGCGCGTAGCCATAGCCCGGCAAATCGACCAGATACAGGGATTTGAGATTGGGGATCGGGGATTCGATCAGGTAGTAGTTTGCCAGCCGCGTTTTTCCTGGCGCGGCGCTCGTGCGGGCGATCTTCTGCTTGACGAGCGCGTTGATGAGGCTCGACTTGCCGACATTCGAGCGGCCCACCATGGCGATCTCGGGTATGCCAGTCCGGGGGAACTGCGAGGGTGAAGCTGCCGAAAGAACGAAGCGCGCGTCTATCCGCTTAATATACAGCGCGATGACGCGGCGCGCATCGGCGATCGTACTGGGTCTTGCGTGCCGTGCGGGCGATCGCAGGGCTCATTCTCGGATTCCGGCCGTTCGACGACACCTACATCACGTTCAGGTACAGCCTCAACCTCGCCTCGGGTCACGGGTTCGTCTACAACCTGGGCGAGCCCGTGCTCGGCACGACCACTCCGCTGTGGACGTTGGTCCTCGCCTTGTTCTCCGCCCTTGGCGCACCGATCGAGCAGACCGCGCTCGTCATATCCCTCGCGTGCGACGCGGCGTCGGCGTTCTTCCTCTTCCGGCTGCTCACGTGCCCTCGGATTCGGCGGAGGCATTCCCGCTCGCTGGCCGCGTGCCTGTTTCTCGGGATCTTCGACTACTTCTCCCTCGCCCGGTCTGGAATGGAGTCGTCTTTTTTTGTGTGTCTCGTGCTTGGAGCGCTGCCTTCCTCGCGGAGCGCCGCCTCGTCACTGCGGTGTGTTTGCCGCGCTCGCTGCGCTGACCAGGCGCCTGAAGGCGCGCTTGTCGTCATGCTGTTCCCGGCGGCTTTGTGGCACTACCGTAGAGACGTCGCCCGCCGGCACCGCGCAATGCGAAGGAAGAGCACCTGGGTGTCGGCGAGTGACCGCGGTTCTGGTATCCGCCCAGCTGGCCGCAGCGGCGGCCGTGAAGCTGCCCGCCGATAAATCCGACTGGATCACCGGCTACTTCGACGTCTCGCGCGGCGTGCGGCGTGACCCGGGCGTGAGTGTCGCTGCCCCGGAAATAGGTTCGGTCGGGTGGCGTGCGTGGCCCGCGACAATTCTCGATTTGGAGGGCCTCGTCACGCCAGACGCGGTCGGCATCGAGCCGCAGGAATTTCTCAAGCTCAAACGCCCGCGACATATCTGGTCGGAGGACCGTACAACGCGGCAGATCTCCTCGGAGCTCTTCAACAGGCCGCCTGGTTCGCAAGCACATACCAGGTCGAGGCCGTGCGTCCCGACGCCTATTCGGATCGCGAATTCCGCCTGTACAAGAAAAAGGGCGAGGAGTGATTCTACCGTTTTACTTTCTACTTTCCACTTTTTACGTCAGCGTCAGTGGGTAATTGTGTCGTCCGCCTCGACCTCGACTTCCGCCGCGGCCACTTCGGGCGAAATGGCCGCCGGCATCGGGCCGGCCATCGCGATCTTCAGCACCTCGTCCATGTGACCGACCAGATACATGTTCATCGCGTCGAGCACGTTCTTCGGGATGTCGGCGAGGTCCTTCTCGTTGTCCTTCGGCATGATGATCGTCTTGATGCCGGCGCGGTGAGCCGCGAGCACCTTTTCCTTCACGCCGCCGATCGGGAGCACCTTGCCGCGCAGCGTGATTTCACCGGTCATCGCCACGTCGGTCTTCGTCGCCACGCGCGTCAGCGCCGAGACGAGCGCGGTTGCGAGCGTGATGCCCGCCGAGGGGCCGTCCTTCGGAATCGCGCCTTCGGGCACGTGGATGTGCACGTCGGTCTTCTTGTTGAATTCCTTGGGAATGCCAAGCTCGTCGGCCTTCGAGCGCACCCAGCTCATCGCCGCCTGCGCTGATTCCTGCATCACGTCGCCGAGCTTGCCGGTGAGAGTCAGGTGGCCGCGGCCGGGCATCAAGGTCGCTTCGGTGACCAGAATCTCGCCGCCGACTTCGGTCCACGCCAGGCCCGTCGCGACGCCGATTTCTTCCTTCTCTTCGGCGACGGTCGGGCGGAACCGCGGCACGCCCAGGTACTCGGTGACCTTCTCGGGCGTGATCTTCTCCTGGAACGACTTGCCTTCGACGACGACTTTGCGCGCCACCTTGCGGCAGATCGAGCTGAGCTCGCGCTCGAGGTTGCGGACGCCCGCCTCGCGCGTGTAGCGCTGGATGATGGTCTGAATCGCCTCGTCCGTAAACGCGATGTTCTTCTCGTCGAGCCCGCTGCCTTCGATGGCCTTGGGTGCGAGGAACCGCTTCGCGATTTCGGTTTTCTCCTGCTCGGTGTAACCCGCCAGCTGCAGCACTTCCATGCGGTCGCGCAGCGCCTGCGGAATCGTGTGCAGCACGTTCGCCGTGCAGATGAACATGACCGACGAGAGGTCGTATTCGACGTCGAGGTAGTGGTCGAGGAACGTGTGGTTCTGCTCGGGGTCGAGCACCTCGAGCAGCGCCGCGGATGGATCCCCGCGGAAGTCCATCGACATCTTGTCGACTTCGTCGAGGAGGAAAACCGGGTTCATCGTGCCGGCCTTCTTCATCATCTGGATGACCTGGCCGGGGAACGCGCCGATGTAGGTGCGCCGGTGCCCGCGGATCTCAGCTTCGTCGCGCACGCCGCCGAGCGACAGGCGGACGAACTTGCGGTTCATCGCCTTTGCGATCGACTTGGCGAGCGACGTCTTGCCGACTCCAGGAGGCCCGGACAGCGTCAGGATGGTCGCCTTCGGCTTCTTCACGAGCGCGCGCACGGCCAGGAACTCGAGGATGCGGTCCTTGATCTTCTCGAGCCCGTAGTGGTCGGCGTGCAGAATCTCTTCGGCGCGCTTCAGGTCGCGGCTCTCGCGCGACTTCTTGAACCAGGGCACCGCGATGAGCCAGTCGAGGTAGTTGCGCGAGACGGTGGCTTCGGCCGACATCGGAGGCATCGCTTCCAGGCGCTTGAGCTCCTGGATGGCCTTCTCCTCGACGTCTTTCGGCATCTTGGCCTGTTCGATCTTCTTCTTCAGGTCGTCGATCTCGTTGCCTTTGTCGTCCTTGCGGCCCAGTTCCTTCTGGATCGCCTTCATCTTCTCGTTGAGGTAGTACTCCTTCTGCGCCTTCTCCATCTGCTTCTTCACGCGAGACTGGATGCGGCGGTCCACCTGGAGCTTGTCGACCTCGATTTCGAGGATGCCGGCGATGCGGTTGAGGCGCTCGACCGGGGAGACGATTTCGAGCAGGTTCTGCTTTTCGTCGACGCCTACCAGCAGGTGCGCGGCGATGGTGTCGGCCAGACGGCCCGGATCGTCGACACGGACGGCGGCGATCATGGCGTCGTAGTGCAGGTTGTTCGACAGCTTCACGTACTGCTCGAACAGCGACACGACGCGCGTCATTGTTTCTTCAATGTCCGCCGGCATTTCCTTCTGGCGCGGCAGCACCTTCACGACGACGCGGAAGAATCCCTTGTCCTCTTTCCACTCGACGGCGCGCGCGCGCTCGACGCCTTCGACGAGCACCTTGATGTTGCCGTCAGGCAGCTTGAGGCTCTGCACGACGTTGGCCACGCAGCCCATCGTGTAGATGTCGTCCGGTCTGGGGTCGTCGGTCGACGCGTCGTGCTGCGCCGCCAGGAAAATGCGCTTGTCCTTGCCGAGCGCATGCTCGAGCGCGCGGGTAGACGAGGGCCGCCCGATGACGAACGGCATCATCATGTGCGGGAATACGACGACGTCGCGCAGGGGGACGATAGGGAGGGTTTCGTAAACTTCCATGGGATCCTCTAGTTCGGATCTGGTAGAGTCTAGATCTCTGACCGACAGTTATCCGGCCTTCTCAATCAACGCAATCGGCTTGTCCTTCGCTTCGACGACCTCTCTCGTGATCACGCACTCGCGCACCTTTTTCTGGTTCGGCAGCGAATACATGAGATCGAGCATCAGGTCCTCGATGATCATGCGCAGGCCCCGGGCGCCAATCTTGCGCTCGAGCGCCGACTCGGCGATAGCTTCGAGCGCGTCGTCCGCGAAGCGCAGCTTCACGTTCTCGTACTCGAACAGCTTCTGGTATTGACGCGTAATCGCATTGCGAGGTTGCGTCAGGATCTGCATCAGGGCAGCCTTGTCGAGCTCGTGCAGCGTGCCGACGACCGGCAGGCGCCCGACGAACTCGGGGATGAGGCCGTACTTGATCAGGTCCTGCGGCTCCACCTTCTCGAGGGTGGCGCCCAGATCGCGGTTGCGATGCGATTTGACGTCGGCCTTGAAGCCCAGCGTCTTCTTGCCGGCGCGCCGCTCGATGATCTTCTCGAGCCCCACGAACGCGCCGCCGCAGATGAAGAGGATGTTCGTCGTGTCGATCTGGAAGAACTCCTGGTGCGGATGCTTGCGCCCGCCCTGCGGGGGGACGTTGGCGACGGTGCCCTCCAGGATCTTCAGGAGCGCCTGCTGCACGCCCTCGCCCGACACGTCGCGGGTGATGGACGGGTTCTCGTCCTTGCGGCAGATCTTGTCGACCTCGTCGATATAGATGATGCCCTGCTGGCACTTCTCGATATCGCCGCCTGCCGCCTGCAGCAGCTTGAGGATGATGTTCTCGACGTCCTCGCCGACGTAGCCCGCTTCGGTGAGCGTGGTCGCGTCGACGATGGTGAAAGGCACCGACAGCAGCTTGGCGAGCGTCTGCGCGAGCAGCGTCTTGCCGGTGCCCGTCGGACCGATCAGCATGATGTTCGACTTGGTCAGCTCGACGTCGTTGCGGCTGCGCGGCTGCTTCTGGATTTCGATGCGCTTGTAGTGGTTGTAGACCGCGACCGCGAGCTTCTTCTTCGTCTGCTCCTGGCCGACCACGTATTCGTCCAGGAACTTCTTGATCTCCTGCGGTACGGGAAGCGAGGAGCGGACGCCTCGATTGTCGAACCGGTTATCGTCGGCGATGATGTCGTTGCAGACCTCGACACACTCGTCGCAGATGAAGACCGTCGGGCCCGCAATGAGCTTCCGGACGTCGTTCTGATCCTTGTTGCAGAACGAGCACCGCAAGACTTCGTTTTCGCCTTTTGCTTTGACCATAATGGGGGGTTACGCTCGCTTCCGGATTACATCATCAATGATACCGTATTCCTTCCCCTGATCGGCATTCATGATGTAGTCGCGCTCGGTGTCCTCCATAATCCGTTTGACCGGCTGCCCTGTGTGATGGACGAGGATTTCGTTGAGGCGCTCGCGCATCCGCAGGATTTCCCGCGCGGCGATGTCGATATCGGTCGCCTGGCCGCCCAGCCCCGACATCAGCGGCTGGTGAATGACGATGCGCGAGTTGGGCAGCGAAAAACGCTTCCCCTTGGTACCCGACGCCAGCAGGACCGCCGCCATCGACGCCGCCTGGCCGATGCAGAGCGTCTGCACGTCGGGCTTCACGAACTGCATCGTGTCGTAGATCGCCAGCCCGGCCGTGATCGATCCGCCGGGGCTGTTGATGTAGAGCAGGATGTCCTTGTCCGGATCTTCCGCTTCGAGGAAGAGCATCTGCGCGATCACCAGATTGGCGACCGTATCGTCGATCGGCGTGCCGATGAAGACGATGCTGTCCTTGAGGAGGCGCGAAAAAATGTCGTACGCCCGCTCCCCGCGGTTGGTTTGTTCCACGACCATGGGAACGAGCTGCATGCGCGAATCTGACATATCAGGGGCACCCCGCCTTTGAATAAGTATCGGCACTAGTCACGAGTGACTTGAGCCTGAGACAACACGTAATCCATGGTCTTTTCGCGCCGGAGGCCGGCCGCAAGCCGCGAGAGCGCGCCCTCCTTTTCGAGCCGCGCGCGCACCGCTGCCGGCGACAGCCCGCCGCGCTCCGCATACCGCGCGACGTCCTTTTCGATGTCGTCCTCCGACACCGTCACGTTCTCGCGGCGTGAGATTTCGTCGAGCACCAGCGCGGTCTTCACCGACTCGAGGCTCGCCTCGCGCTGGCTGTCGCGGAACTGATCCCAGTCGATGTTCGCACGGCGCGGATCGATGTTCTGGTCCATCAGCCGGCGCGCGAACTCTTCGGTGCGGCGATCGAGCTCGCGTTCCACGAGCGACTCGGGAATGTCGACGGTCACGCGCGCGGCAAGCGTCTTCATCAAGTCGCCGCGGAGCGTCCTGTCGGCTTCGGCTTCCGCCTCGCGCTGGAGATCCTCCGACACGCGGTCGCGAAGCGCCTGCAGCGTGTCGAATTCCCCGACGTCCTTCGCGAATTCGTCGTCCAGCGCCGGCAGAACCCGCTTGCGGAGATCCTTGACCGTCACCGAATACTCGACGCTGGTTCCCGCCATCTCCTTCACGGTGTAGTCGTCCGGATAGTGCACGGTAAACGTCTTCTGGCCCCCCTGTTCGAGGCCCCGCAGGTTGTCGTCGAACCCGGGCGGGTTTGCCTTGCCGCCGATCTCGACGACCACATCGTGATGATGTTCCGGCTTCTCGCCCGCGGCCGTCGGCGCGCGCTCGACGTCGAGCGTCACCGTGTCGCCATCCTCGACGCCGCGGCCTTCCACGGGCTCGTAACGGGCCGCGCGATTCTGCAGCTGCGACAGCGCCTGCTCGACCGCGTTCTCCTCGAGCGTCACCGCGGGCCGCCTCAGCGAAATGGTGTCCAGAGGCCCGGGATCGATGGGCGGGAGCGTCTCGAACGTGGCCGTAAACGTCAACGCCTGTCCTTCGTCGAGCGACACGTCCTTCACGTCTGGCGTGTCGACGGGTTCCAGGCCGCGCTCGCGGAGCACCTCGTCGATGGCGCGCGGGATCAGATCGTTCGCGACGTCGTGAAGAATCTGCTCGCGGAACCGCTTCTTGATCAGCGTCGGCGGAACCTTGCCCTGGCGGAACCCCGGTATGCGCGCCTGCCGGCTGTAGCTGCGGGCGACGCGATTGATTTCGGCGTCGACGATGCCGCTGGGAATTTCCACGGCAACGCTCTTCTTGGTTTCACTGAGATCGGCGAATTCGGTTTTCACTACCGAATTATATCCGCCTTCCGCCTTCGCGCTCCGCGCTACGGCGAACAGTCACGCACACGGCGACGAGGCATGAGCCGTGCCAAGCTCGGTAGCACCGCTCGAGACGGGAGCGAAGGAGTGCGAAAGGGGGGAGTCGAACCCCCAAGGCCTTTCGGCCACCGGATCCTAAGTCCGGCGCGTCTGCCAGTTCCGCCACTTTCGCCCGAAAGGTTTTACGTGATCCGCCTTCCTCGGATCGGCGTGAGACCACCGTTCCGGCGTCACTAAATTTAGCGCAAACCCGGCCCGGGACCCTCCGCGAACGACCCGATAGGGGGATCAGACAAGGCTGTGCCAACGCGATTTCGGAATCGTAATGCGATAATCTGGCAAATTCATGAGAAGTCAACGGCTCCGCGTGTTCGCGCCCGCCACCATTGCCAATATTGGGCCAGGTTTTGACGTGCTTGGTTTGGCACTCAGCAGCCCAGGAGATGTCCTCGAGGTCGAGCTTGCGGACGTGCCAGGCGTCGAGATCGTCGAAATTACCGGCGACGGCGGGCGTTTGACGCGAGACCCCATGAAGAACGTCGCAAGCCGCGCCGCGATCGATCTGCTGCGCCGCGCCGGCAGCGCGCACGGACTGCGTTTGTGGTTGCACAAACAGATGCCGCTGGCGAGCGGACTTGGGAGCTCGGCGCCAGCAGCGCGGCGGGCGCGTTCGCGGCGAATGAGATCCTTGGTCGGCCGTTCTCGACCCGCGACGTGGTCCTCAGCGCCATCGAAGGCGAATGCGCGGCGTCGGGAACGCCCCATGCGGACAACGTCGCGCCAAGCGTCATGGGCGGGTTCGTGCTGGTGCGCAGCGGCGAGCCGTTTGACATGGTGCAGTTGCCGGTACCCGACGAACTCCGCGTCATCGTGGTACATCCGCATTGCCAGGTGTCGACCGCCGCGGCGAGGCGCCTCGTCAAGGAGCGCACGTACGGGCTGGATGTTATCGTGCCAAATATCGGCAACGTCGCCGCGCTTGTCGCGGCGTTGTACGTCGGCGATCTTCAGTTGCTTGGCCGCAGCATCGACGATCGCATCATCGAACCCCTGCGCGCGACGCTGATACCGGGATTTGACGAAGTGAAGAACGCCGCGCTCGACGCCGGCGCGCTCGGCTGCTCGATTGCCGGTTCCGGGCCGTCGGTATTCGCGTTCGCGGACGATGACGCCGATGCGCAGCGCATCGGCGCGGCGATGCAGGCGGCGTTCAGGTCGGCGGCCCGTCTGGATAGCGACCTGTTCTGGGGGAAAGTGAGTACTGAGGGCGCGCGCGTGATATGAACCCGCGCGGCTGTGCGCGCACGCTGGAGCCTCGTGCGCCACGCGCTGCGTCGGTAACCCCTCGGCGTTCTGCCCCGAGCGGATGGCGCCACGAGCTCGCGTCGAGCCTGCGCGGCTCGCCGCGTTTCGCTGATCGCTCAACTGCCGCGCGACCTGCTGTGCCCGGTCAAGATGACATGCTCGCCCGCTATGGGCTGCGTGGTAAGCCTTTGGCGGCGTGCTGTTGCCCATGCTCTACGTCCACCGCAACGCGCGCGGCGCTGGAAGATTCTCTCGGGGAAAAAGTGAGATAATGACGGCTTACACATGGCAGCCGTAGACGATCCCAAGACCCTCGGGCGGACGCGCCTTTCGTTCGCGAGCGAGGCCGACATCGACGAGTTTGTCGCCACGCTCGAGAAATTCGAAAGCGGAGAGCTGACCCCTGACCAATGGCGGGCGTTCCGCCTCGTCCGCGGCACGTACGGCCAGCGGCAGACCGGAGACGTGCAGATGCTGCGCGTCAAGATTCCGCAGGGCGTGCTGACCGGTCCGCAGCTCGAGGCGCTCGCCGAAGTGGGCGAACGATTCTCACGCGGTTTCGGCCACATCACCACACGACAGAACATCCAGTTCCACTTCGTGAAGCTCCACGACGTGGAGGCCGCGATGCGCCTGCTCGCCGAAGCCGGGCTGACCACGCGCGAGGCATGCGGAAATTCCGTGCGCAATATCACGTGCTGCCCCAAGGCGGGCGTGTCGCCAACCGAGCTCTTCGATGTGACGCCCTACTCAGAAGCGATGACGCGCTATCTGCTGCGCCATCCGCTGAGCTCCTCGCTCCCGCGCAAATTCAAGATCGCGTTCGAAGGCTGCACCGACGAAGATCACGCGCTGCTTGGCATGCACGACCTCGGGTATCGCGCCGCTCTACAGAACGGCGCGCGCGGTTTCCGCGTCGTCGTCGGTGGGGGCACGTCGATCATGGTGAAGTCTGCGGCGCCGGTGCACGAGTTTCTGCCGGCGTCGGAAATTTTCAACGTGGCCGAGGCGGTCATCCGCGTGTTTCACGAGTTCGGCGACTACAAGCACAAGCAGGCGAACCGCCTCAAGTTCCTCATCAAGGCTCTGGGATGGGACAGATTCCTCGCCGAATATCACAAGAAGCTCGCCGAATTCCGGGCGCAGGGCGGCGCGACGCTGCCGTTCGATCCTGAGCAACCGCCGGTCGAAGCGGAGCCGGCGTGGCGCCGCATCGACTCGCCGCCGATTCTGCAGACCGTCTCGCGCGCGACCAGTTCGCAGGTGACGGGCCCGGGCATCGTGCCGGAGGTGCGGCCGATGCTGCCGACGATGAACGGCGACTATTCGCACTGGCTCAGCACGAACGTGAGCAAGCAGAAGCAGCGCGGGTATTTCTTCGTGAACGCGACGATTCCTCTGGGCGATTTCACCAGCCAGCAGATGCGCATTCTCGGCGACCTGGCGACGGCGTTTGGCGACGGCACGATTCGCATCACGGCAGAGCAGAACCTCGTGTTTCGCTGGGTGCCCACCGATGCTGTGCCCGAGTTGTACCGCCAGCTCGCCGCGGCCGGAATGGGACTACCCGATGCAGGGACAATCGCCGATGTGACGAGCTGCCCGGGCGCCGAGTCGTGCAAGCTGGCTGTGACGCAGTCGCGCGGCCTTGGCAAGCTCCTCGGCGATCATCTGCGCGAGCACCCGGAGCTCGTGTCGAAGGCCCCTGATCTGCAAATCAAGATGAGCGGCTGCCCGAACGGGTGCGGTCGGCATCACATCGCCGGCCTGGATTCCAGGGCAGTGTGCGTAAGGTCGGCGGCAAAGCCTTCCCCAGTATTCGTCACGGTTGGCGGCGGTCCTGAAGGGGATGGGGTCCACTTCGGCCGTCTTGCGGCAAAGGCGCCCGCGCGGCGTCTGACGATTGCGCTCGAGCGGCTCCTGGATTTGTATGTAGGGAGCGGCACGCCGGAGAGTCGGCGACCTCGTTTTTCCGGCGCGTCGATGTGGGCGCCGTCAAGGCGGTGCTCTCCGACCTCGAGCACATGACGCCGGGGACCACGACCGCGGTCGACTCCATCGACCTTGCCGGAACCGCAGAATTCAAACCGGAAATTCAAGAAGGCGAGTGCTCGGCCTAGCTGGTTGGCAGGTTGGTAGCTCGCAGCTGGTAGAACGACACGGGCTTCTGCTGCCAAGCTACCGGCGAAATCCACCAGCTGGTGAAGCATCTATTTCCCAGATAGATCGAATTAACAAATTATATTTTACTTATGGCTCAGGGTACCGGATAACTAGTCCTTCTTTATGGATCGCGAACCTGGTTGCCCGCCTCCGCAGGGACTCTACGTATCCGGCGCTGCATGAAAAGGACGCCTGTGGCGTCGGATTCGTCGTACACGTCAAAGGCGTACGCTCGCACGCCATCGTCAAACAGGCGCTTCAGCTGCTCGTCAACCTCCTGCATCGCGGCGCGTGCGGCTGCGAGGTCAATACCGGCGACGGCGCTGGCATCCTCATCCAGATGCCGGACACGTTCCTCCGCAAAGAAGCGCGCAGGCTTGGCATCTCGCTGCCTCCCGCCGGTGAATACGGCGCCGGATGCGTCTTTCTCGCCGCGCGATCCCTCTTCACGCGCCACTATCGAGGCCCTGGTCGAGAGGATCGTCCATGAGGAGGGCCAGACGCTGCTCGGCTGGCGCGATCTTCCCACCGACGACCGCCTCGTGGGCGCGTCGGCGGCCGCCGTCGCCCCGTACTTCAAGCAGCTCTTTGTTGGCGCGTCGGCTGACCTGAAGGTCAGCACTACGACTGATGCACAAGGCTCGGCCGGTTCTGACGTAGTGCCGACCTTCAGGTCGGCGGCGTTCGAGCGGAAGCTGTTCGTCATTCGCAAGCGATCGAGCACGCTGTCGACACGCTCCCGATCTCGAGCGCGGATCGGAAATATTTCTACGTTCCGAGTCTGTCGGCGAACACGCTCATCTACAAGGGCATGCTGATCGCTGACCAGATCGAGATGATGTTCCCCGATCTGACGGATCCCAGCGTCGAATCGGCGCTGGCGCTCGTCCATCAGCGTTTCAGCACCAATACCTTCCCGTCCTGGCCGCTGGCGCATCCGTACCGTTATGCCGCGCACAACGGCGAGATCAATACCCTGCGCGGCAACATCAACTGGATGCACGCGCGCGAGGCGATGTGCGAGTCGGATTCTGTCGGGCGACGACTTGAAGAA
>CAWDIK010000008.1:0-391678 GCA_963802345.1 Vicinamibacterales bacterium | reverse complement strand
TTCGCGGTCGTCGGGATGCAGACGATCCAAAAAGTGATTCAGGTCCAACGGCTCCGACTTCGCGAACCCAAACAAGACGCGCCAACCGTCGGTCGCCCAAATGTCGTTCCGGGAGAAGTCCCGAACCCAGATACCAAGGTGCGCGGCCTCGGCGGCCAGAAGCAGTCGCTCCTCGCTTTCGCGAGACTCCGCCTCGCTCCTCCGGCTCTCGACCTCGGCTCTTCGACGAGCGCGGCGGTGCGACAGCAGGCCGATAATCAGGAGCGATTGGATGGCCAGCGCGCCGACTGCGCTGAGAACCGTGAACCGGTATTCACGCCACAGGGTTGGATTTCGATAGCGGACGACGCTGCCCGCCGGCAACCGGCTCTCGGGGATGTCCCATCGTTGGAGTTCGCGCCAGTCGAACACAGGATTCCCCGGCACTTGAGGCGGAACTGTGACGCTGCGGGGAGTTGCACCGGCCAGGATACGAATCGCGGAATCGGCGGTGTTGCGAGTCACTTCGTCAATATCCACCAGCTTCCCACCGACGATGCCTGTGCCGAGCATGACACTATGTAACCCGAAGATTGGCGCATTCGCCGCCGCGTGGAGGTCGGCGAGGACGCGCGCGTCCGCATAGGCACCGCCCCGCCCGTCCGTGCCGAGGTTGAGATACAAGATCGCCGAATCGCGTGGAAGACTCGCACACTGGCGCAGAATTTCCGGAAGGGACAGACCGCCGGACCAGATGAATGTCAGGCGATCCTGTAATCGCGTGAACTTCATCTGGAGCTCTCGACCCCAGAACGTGCCGCTTTGCCCGGACCCCAGCACGACGAATACCTGCTTCGTCTGAGGCAGCAACTGCAGAATCTGATCGATGACTCCTGGGAAATCGCTCACGACGGCGACCGCGGTCTCGTTTTCTCCAAGCGGCGCGTCACTCAGATACTGCTGATTCACGGATGCGAACAGGAGCGTACTTCGGGAAGAGTTGCGCTCGATATTTGCGCGCGAACGCCGCTGCGGGACCAGCGAGTGTCACGATGAGGTCCGGCTTGGTCCGATCGGCAAAGGCCGATCGGATGTAGTCGACAGTCGCTTGTTCGGGCGCGCCGACAAACCCCGTCGGTCCCACCACAATTTGAACGACATTCACGGGGTGCCCGATCCGCCGGCCCAAGTCGACGCGGCAGTTGCCGGTCAAGTAGTCGTCCGCCATGTTCCCGCGGTCGAACGATTGCAGCAGCAACACGTGTTGAACCGCCGGCTGAGCTTCGCTCCGCTCCGCAGCGAGGCAGAGCAGGCCCGCCACCGCCGCACATTGGAATCTCTTACACAGAGGTCGCATGTGGCTATCCTGCGTTCGTGGCGAATCTCAGAGCCCTGGTTCGTCCGTCACGTGAGTTTACTAGGAGATCTACAACCGGTGGCTCAATGCTTTCAAGGCCGACTCCTCTTTCCGGTCAGCTGCAAGGCCTCCGTTCGTCGGCCGATGTGTCCAGAGGGGCGATTCGCGAGTTGCGTTGCGAAGCGCACTATCTGCCCATTGGCATCGATGTGCGTCTCATGAAAGCGTTGATTTTCGACGGACGCAGCTGGTACGAGACGCGCTAGAAACGGAGTCGCTATCGCATCGGTGGAAAAACGCGCTTGCTGAAAGAGGTTGGACTTGAACGGGCGGCCTGAGGTGATGGTGCTGGACTTTTCATGCCGCCGTGATAAGGTACTGGCACAAAAGCTTCCTTGTCGTTCACAACGAACGGCGTTCCCAGCTTCCGGGGGCGCCGTTTTTTTCGGCGCAACCCGGCTTTCACATTCGCTCGCAGAGCGAGGGAGGCAGGGGTATGTCCGCAGAGGTCACGTTAGAAGTTCCATCGGAAGCCCATTGGCCGAATTTCCTAGCTCCCGCCGACCTTGCCAGGACCACGCGCGCGCGGGATAAATCCACGAGCCGTCTTCGCCTTCCAGGGCTGATCCGTTTGCGCCTTTCGTGGCCGGGTTGGCGTCGTTGCAGCAGCTCCGTTGACGGAGCGGGGTTCTGGGACGCAACCTGGGCGCGCGCGGAACTCCCTCTGCGTCGTCCTTCGACAGACAGCAGTGCTTGTATTTGCGCTTGGAGCCGCAGATGACAGGGCTCGTTCCGTCCCGGGCGTGCAATCGTCTGAACAGTCATTGTCATGAGGGTTCCTTTCGGTGCTTCGGTGGCAAACGTCGCACATGCGTCGCACAGAAACCTATTCACAGTGCTGTGACGGTCGACGAACTCGACGCGGAAATCGTTGGGAAAGGCCCGTCCCTACGGGCTTTGTTGATGGTGCGGAAGCGGGGATTTGAACCCCGATGGGATTGCGCCCACTAGCTCCTGAGGCTAGCGCGTCTGCCAGTTCCGCCACTTCCGCAGTGGAGTTCTCGAGGGGCAGGAACGGACATTATAATCGAATCGATGCACCTCAGCGTTGCCCGCCTGTGTCTCGATTGCCAGGAGATACACGACGCCGACCGCTGCCCGGTCTGCACATCAGAGGCCTTCGGATTCATCACGCGGTGGATCAAGGTCGATCCGGCGCCGCGGCATGTCTCCCCGAAGGACAAGCGTGCAGATGCCTCCAGGATCGACGGCTATCGTGAAATGCTCAACCCGCAACCCCGGGGATCCAGAACGGCGAAGATGGCTTCGCCGCGGAGGCATCTTGATGGCGGCGGGATATCTGGCGCGATGGGGCTGGCTGGCTGCCCAGCAGAAGCGCACTTCTCAACGGCCTTCGGCCGGTGACAACTGAAACCCGGGCGTTGCCGCGCGCCGCGGTGCTCTGGCTCCTGCTGTCGCTGTTCGCGCTCCGCGTCCTCGGCCAGCTGCTCGTCGTCGCCGGGCTGGCGCCGTTCCTGCCGCCGATGGACGACTGGCAATCCGGTCTGCTGCCGTACCCGCTGCTGCTTGCATCGCAGATACTGATTCTCGGAGTCCTCGCGACCGTCTGCGCGCAATTCTCGCGAGGGAGCGGCTACTTCGTGCGCCATCACGTCTGGCTTGCGACGCCGTTGTGGATCGTTGGATGGATCTACGCGGCGGGAATGATCGTGCGCTACTACTTACTGCGGCGTGATGTGATCCCCGTCATTTTTCACATCGTCCTCGCCGCGTTTCTCCTCGTCGTCGCGGAGCACCATCGACGCGCACGATCCGGCTGAAGCCGGACACTCACCTATGCACCCACGCACCCATCGCACCCGCTATTTCAGCTTCTTCAGCAACCCATTCGCCTTGCGAAACCACGGCCGCTCCCGCCTTCGGATGTAGTCCGGCATCGTCGCTTTCTTCCGCAGAATGCGCTCGGCCCACTCGCGCGCGTCGTCGCGGCGGCCTTCCGCCAGGAGAAAGCAGGCGTAGTTGTACTGAGTTTCCGAGAGCGTCGAGGTCTGCAGGACGTCGGCGAACAGCGCATCGGCCCTGTCGCGTTGACCAAGCTTCGCGAGGACGTGCGCGAGCAGGCCCGCTGCCCGTTGGTAGTCGTACCTGGCATCCTCCGAGACCACCCGCTCGAGATCTCCAGCGGCCGCCGCGAAATCGTTCAGTGCAATCTCACACAACGCGCGCCGGTAGAACGGATCGATGGAAGCCGATTTCGCGAGCACGCGATCGAAGCACTCACGCGCCCGCGCGAACTGCCCGTCATCGAGATAGAGGTCACCAAGCTCTTCGTAGTTGCCGATCGACGGGTTGTCGAGCACGAGCCCTTCGAGCTGCTTGATGCGCTTGCGGCGGGGAAAAACCTGAAACGAGCCTCGAAGCAGTCCTGCATCCGGGATGACCTCGACGACGATGTAGATCAGCGCGCCGACGCCGCCGAACATCAGAATGATCCAGAGCCAGTACGTCTCGGGCCGCCGGCGCACGAAGTGCAGAATCGCGATGGCCTGCAAGACGATGCCGTACGGGTAGATGAGCCCGAACACGGGCCCAGACTATACCCCACGCCCCACGTCCCTACGTTCCCTGCGATCCCCACGATCCCTTCGTGTAATCTGATCGCAAGGAGTTCCGCCATGGCCAAGCGCCGTCTGTTGAAGTTCGTCCTGAGTCTCGCCATCCTGTTTGTCGTCCTCGGGATAGTGGCCGTCATCGGCGCATGGATGGTCGTCGGGCGAGGGCCGTCCGTCCCTGACCACTCCACGCTGGTGCTGCGGATAGGCGGCGAGCTCGTCGAGACTCCTCCCAACGATGTCCTTGGCCAGTTGACGGGAGGTGTGCGCGCGCAGACCGTCGGGGGCTACGTCGATGCGCTGCGGCGCGCGAAAAGCGACCCGCGCATCGACTCCGTGCTGATTATCCCGACGCCTTTCCAGTCGCCGTACTGGGGAAAGGTTCAGGAGCTTCGCGACGCCGTGCTCGACTTCCGCAAGTCCGGCAAGCGCATCTCGGCCTATCTCGAATATGCCGGCGAGCGGGAGTACTACCTCGCGACCGCCGCCGACAAGATTTATCTCGTGCCCACCGGCAGCCTCGACGTCACCGGCATCGCGACCTACGAACTGTTTCTGAAGGGCACGCTGGACAAGGTGGGCGCGCAAGCCGACTTCGAGAAAATCGGCGAGTACAAGACCGCACCCAACCAGTTGACGCAGACCACCTTCACCCCGGCGCATCGCGAGATGACCGAGTCGCTGTCGCGCGATATGTACGAGCAGCTCGTGCGCGGCATCGCCGAGACGCGGAAGAAGAAAGTGGAAGACGTGCGGACGCTGATTGACGAGGGCCCGTTCCTCGCGCGCGACGCCGTGCGCGTGGGATTGGTCGACGGACTGGCCTATGAGGATCAGCTCGATGACCAGGGAGCCGTCAGCAAAAGCGGCACCGTCGAGGGGCAGGTGTACGCCCGCGCGCGACGCCGTACGGCGCCGCGCAGCGCTCCGCGAATCGCCGTCGTCTACGTCAGCGGCATCATCAACTCGGGAGAGAGCGGCTTCGATCCGCTGAACGGAGAGGTCGCCGGATCCGCTCCGCTTGTCAAGGCGATCCGCTCGGCCCGCGCGGACAACAACGTTCGCGCGATCGTCGTGCGCATCGACAGTCCTGGCGGCTCCAGTGTGGCGTCCGATGTCATCTGGCGCGAGCTGACTGTTACCAAGGAACGAGAAGCCCTCGCGGCCGCTCGTGGCATCGATGTCGGACCTCGCCGCGTCAGGCGGGTACTACGTTGCGATGGCGGCGCCGAGCATCGTCGCGCAGCCGGGAACGCTGACCGGATCGATTGGAATTTTCGGCGGCAAGTTCATCACCGGCGGCGTGTTCGAGAAGGTGGGCGCGAACATCGAGTCGGTCATCATCGGACGCAACGCGGGCATCGAATCGCCGGAGCGCCAGTTCACCGACAGCGAGCGGCAGAAGCTTCGTGAACAGATTCGCGATTTCTACGATGGCTTCATCCAGAAGGTCGCTGCGTCGCGCAAGTTGCCGGTCGAGCGTGTCGATCAGCTCGCGCAAGGCCGCGTCTGGACCGGCGCGCAGGCGCGCGAGCGCGGTCTGGTCGACGCCCTGGGCGGCCTCGATCGGGCGATTGCGCTCGCAAAAGAACGCGCCGGCATCGCGGCCGATACCGAGGTCGACGTCGTGACCTACCCGGCGAGGAAAACCCTGGCCGAGTTGTTGATTGAACAGTTGAGCGGATCGGGAAGCGATGGACAGATCGACGCGCTGCTCTCATTCGCGTCGGGTCTTCGCACGGCCGAACGTCGAGCCGTGGGTTTACTGACCGCGCCGGCCAGGCTGTTTCGGCCGGGCGAGCCACTGGCGTTGATGCCCGTGAGCTTCGTGCAATTTTAGGAGCAGCGTTACGCCGTACGTTCCCAGGGGTTCGGCGATCGGCCGTCGTCGGGCTTACACATCTCCTGCCAGTCGGCGATGCTGTACGCGATCACCGCAGAGTCAGGGGATTTGCGGGGCTTGAAATCCAGCGGCCTGGGCGCTCGCAGCACGGCGTTGCCGTTGACGCTCACGATCGACAGCAGCTGCGCCGCGGCCTTCAGCAAACGCCGGTCGGGCGTCGTGAGCATGCGGTCGCTGTTGAAGTCGAAGCCGAAGAACCGCGCGCCACGGGTTGGATCGGGCAGCGCGGGTTTCGTTGCGGCTTCAATCGTCACCGACGGAATCAGCCTGCCGAGGCGCAGGCGAATCTCAACGGCGATCCGGTCGGCACGCTCGCCGCGCCGTGCCGCATCCAGAATCCACATCAACAACTGATCGAATTCGACGACGCGCCCGGTCCGTTGAATCGTGGCGCAGAAACGCTTCGAGCGTGGCGACGAGCCGGCCTGTCGTTGTCTGGGTGGCGGTATCGGCGAGCAGCGGCTTCCAATCGAGGCGTTCTTCGAAGGCGCCAGCGGCCTGATAGCGCACGCCGCCCCGCAGCGAGGTGACGTAACACCGTAGCAGCCGAAACGGCAACATCATCCGTTCCGACGCCGCGCGGAATTCCACCGTGAGCCGCGAGTCCGGCCGGATTTGAAACGGAAGGTCGAGGAGTGCGCCGCCGGGTGAGAGATCGACGAGGGAGACGCCTGGCCGGTTCGGGATGCGTATTGACGCCGGCAGTGCTGAGCTCGTCGGGACTCAGCCGCGGTTCAACGCGTCGATCGCGGTTCATCACACCAGCCACTCAGCAAGAATTACACCTGAGCGCTGGTGGTTTCCTCAAACCATTGAGTTCTGGCGCTTTGCGGGAAAAAACGAGCAAATTCAGCGTGCGTTCCTGAATTCCATAATGTCCTACTATGGCATATGGAATTCTCGTTTTGGTACGATCGCGAACCTGGCGATCCTATCCGACCGCACGCTTCAGCGCCTCAGGATCGACGTCGATCTTCATCTTCGTGCGCGCCTTTTCCATGTACGTCTGGTAGAAACGCGAGCGCCGTTCGCCGAGCATTTCCATGCGGAACTTGTCCTTCGCCATCGCGTAATCGGCAGGGCTGACGTCCTGGCGTGATGCCACTTTCACGATCGCCGCCCCTTGCGGTGTCGCGATCGCATTTGTCACTGTTCCGACCGGCGACGAAAACGCGACTGCTTCGATCTCGGGGCTGCGGCCGATGTTGGGGATCACGCCATCGCGCGCGATCGGATTCGTCGTCACAGCTTCGAGGCCCGCAGCCTTGGCAGCCGCCTGGAAGTTTGCGGCTGTCTTGAATTGTGTCGCCAGCGCATCAGCGCGCTGCTTTGCCAGCGTCACCGCCCGCTCCTGAATCACGTCGTCGCGGACGCGGCTGCGCACCTCGTCGAGCTTGGGCAGATACGAGTCCTGTTTGCCCGACACGTAGAAAATCACGCGTCCTGTCGGCCCGGCCAGCGGCTCGCTTACCGTGTTCTCCGCGAGATCGAACGCCGCCATCGAGACAGGAGACTGCGGGCCAAGCCCATCAATCATCCCGCCGCGCGCGAAATAACCCGATTCCTCGATTTTGAGGCCGCGCGAGGCCGCCGCCTTGTCGAGCGCCGCGGGCGTCTTTGCTTCGGCGATGATCGCGTTTGCGTGCTGAGTCGCCTGCTCTTCTGCCTGGTCGCGCAGCAGGGCCGTTTCGATCTCCTGATACACGGCCGGATCGCTCACCTGCCGCACGATCGCGGGCTTGCGATCGGTCATCTTGATGATGTGATAGCCGAACTCCGTCTTGACGAGATCGCTGATCTCGCCGGGAGCGAGCGCGAATGCGGCGGTGTCGAACGCAGCGACCATCCGCCCGCGCGAGAAGTAATCGAGATCGCCCCCTTGCTGGGCGTTGGTTTCGTCCTGCGAATATTTCTTCGCGAGGCCGGCGAAATCGGCACCTGATTTGGCTTCCTTCAAAATCTCCTCAGCCTGCTTGCGCACGGCCGCGTCGTCTTTGCCTTCGGTCGCCAGCAGGATGTGGCTGGCGCGAATCTCTTCGGGCGTCGTGTATTTGCCGAGCTGGTCGTTATACGCGCGCTCGACGTCTTCCTTGGACACCTTGATGCGCGTCGCGAGATCCGCCGGGTTGATGCGTACGTACTTGACCTTCCGTCGGTCAGGCATGCGGTACTGCTCTTTGTTCTTGTCGTAGTGCGCGGAGATATCGGCGTCGCTCGGGTTCACCTGCGTTTTGAAGTTGTCGGCGAGCACGGCGACGACGTCGAGCGTCACCTTCTCGTTGCGGCGCTTGTATTCGCGCTCGAGTTCGGCGTCCGACACCGTCATCCACTCGGTCAGCCCGGCGCGGAACTTGTCGAGCATCAGGCTTTCCCGCACCGACTGTTCGAAGTCGGCCGGCGACATCGGAGGGTTTTGCTGCGCGAGGAGCGCGCGATACCGGTCCTCACCGATGAACTGCCCGTTCTGCTGCAGGCCCGGAATCGCGACGATCTGCGCGCGGACCTCCGCATCGCTCACCGTAATGCCGGCGCGCTCCGCCTCGGCCAGCTCCGCTTTCTCCTGGATCATCTGCTGCAGAACCTGCTGCGGCACCTGCATCTGCTGAAGGATGTCGTCGGTCAGATTTCCGCCATAGGACGAGCGGTAGGCCTGGACCTGCGCCATGTAGCGGCGTCGAAAATCAGTCACCGAAATCGATCGCGAATCGATCGTGGCCAGGCGATCGCCGGACAGCCCCATGCCCTGGTCGATGCCCGTGTACTCTGCAGGAATGTAAAGCCAGACAAAGGTGAGGACGACGAGCGCCAGGCTCCACTTGAGCCAGCCCTTGTGGCGCCGCATCCGATCAAGCATGGTCATTAGAGGTCAAACCCCTCAGAAAATTTCGTGTATGGCCGATAAGACGAACAGTTGAAGCTGATTATCGTAGCATCGACTCTGATACGACGGGCAGTCGCTGGTTTTGGTTGGGCGACCTAGGGTCAAAAACACCGTTCCCGAGGCGAAAGCGGCGTCGGACCCTATGGTAGTATTTACGTTGTATATAAGGACTTACGGGAGTTTGCCTTCTCACGAAGATGCCGGGAGCACCGCGCACCAATCCATCCGCTCACGCGCGGCGCTCAGGCGGATCTGGCCGCCCGTCTCCAACAAACGGCGACCGGTCTAGAGGACCGGCTGAATCGCCGAGACACGCTCATTGAATTGATTCGATCGGTCAACGGCACGCTTGATCCATCCGAGGTGGGCGATGCGCTGCTCAGTCAGGCGGCCGAGTGGTTTCCCGCCGACTGTCTCGTCGTCGCGATACAGGACGGGTCGCCGGAGCCGCTCATCATCGCGCAGCGGGGACCCTGCGACCAGTATGAAGACGCCCTGGCCGGCGTTGCCCGATGGATTGCGGAGCACAACGAGGAGTTCGTGACGGCGAGCCTCGCCAAAGACCGGCGCGTGGCGCCTGGAGGGCCCGCGGCAACTGTCGTCGGCTTCCCGCTGATTGGCCGCGAACGGACGATCGGCGCCCTGATCGCGCTCGATTCGTCGCCGTCCACGGACAAGCCGCGCCTGTCCGCGGAATTGACCGCGGCGCTGTGCATTGTTCTGGAAGGGCCATCGCTCGCGCTCGACACGCTGCTGCACCTGCGCCGCGTCGAGGCGTTGTCGGTCACAGACGACCTGACAGGGCTCTACAACTCGCGCTACTTGAACCAGGTGCTGCACCGCGAATCGAAGCGCGCGTCGCGCAGCGGCCGTCCGTTGTCGTTGTTGTTCCTGGACCTCGACGGCTTCAAGTCGGTGAACGACCGATACGGGCACTTGTGCGGAAGCCGCGCGCTCGTCGAAGCCGCGGCAGTCATTCGCGGGTGCGCGCGAGAGACGGACGTCACGGCGCGCTTCGGCGGCGACGAGTTTGCCGTGGTGCTGCCCGACACCGGCAGTGACGGCGCGGTGGCGGTCGCGGAACGCGTGCGCGAACGGATCGCCGCGCGCTCGTTTCTGCGGGCGAGCGACGGGCTCAACATTCACTTGACGGCGTCAGTCGGCGTCGCGACGCTGCCCGACGCCGCCGGAACGGCTGAAGAATTGATCAAGGCGGCCGACACCGCCATGTACCGCGTGAAGGATCAGGGCAAGAACGGCGTCATTCTCGCGGTCAATACGATTGTTTGATGGTAGTCGCCGACCTGAAGGTCGGCACTACGAGACATGACTGTGTACGTAGTGCCGACCTTCAGGTCGGCCAAGGAGTTCACGTGAGTCTTCGTTCGGTTTTTTCACTTTTTTCGAGCGATCTCGCCATCGACCTCGGCACCGCGAACACGTGCGTGTACGCGCGCGGCAAGGGCATCGTGGTCAACGAGCCGTCGATTGT
This sequence comes from Vicinamibacterales bacterium, assembly GCA_963802345.1. Classification (GTDB taxonomy): domain Bacteria; phylum Acidobacteriota; class Vicinamibacteria; order Vicinamibacterales; family JAMQPK01; genus JAMQPK01. The sequence continues at coordinate 381,433 of CAWDIK010000008.1, read as the reverse complement.
GGCGATCAACAAGTTGAACGGGCGCGTCGAAGCGGTTGGGCGCGACGCCAAGGAGATGCTCGGCCGCACGCCGGGCAATATCGTGGCGATCAAGCCGATGAAGGACGGCGTCATCGCCGACTTCGAAGTCACCGAGAAGATGCTCACGTATTTCATCAAGAAGGCGCACAACCGCAACGTGTGGGTCCGCCCGCGCATCGTCATCGGCGTGCCGTCGGAGATTACGCAGGTCGAGAAGCGCGCCGTGAAAGACAGCGCGTACCGCGCCAAGGCGAGCGAAGTGCACCTGGTTGAAGAAGCGATGGCCGCGGCGATTGGCGCCGGCATGCCGATTACCGAGCCCTCGGGCAACATGATCGTCGACATCGGCGGCGGCACCACCGATATCGCGGTCATCTCGCTGGCGGGCATCGTCTACAGCAAGGCCGTCCGCGTGGCGGGCAACGAGATGGACGAAGCCATCATTCAATACATCCGCAAGACGTACAACCTGCTGATCGGCGAGCGCACGGCCGAGCAGATCAAGATCGAGATTGGCTCCGCCTATCCGCTCGAAGAGCGGATGACGATGGAGATCAAGGGCCGCCACCTGATCGAGGGCGTTCCGAAGACGATCACCATTACGGACGAGGAAATCCGCGAAGCGCTCACCGAGACGGTCAACGTGATCGTCGACGCCGTGCGCGTCGCGCTCGAGCGGACGCCGCCGGAGCTGTCCGCCGACATCGTCGACCGCGGCATCGTGCTGACCGGCGGCGGCTCGATGCTGAAAAATCTCGACAAGCGCTTGCGCGAGGAGACCGGGCTGCCCCTGGCCATGGCGGAAGATCCGCTGTCGTCGGTCGTCCTTGGCGCCGGCAAGATGTTGTCGGACTTCAATCTGTTGCGGAAGATTTCAATCGATTAGGGCCGCTTGCAGGTAATGCCCGTCACCGATTTCCGTCAGCGCACGGCAATGCTCTTCATCGCTGTGGTGCTGGGCCACATCATTCTGATTTCGGCGCAGGTCAATTCGAGCGCCGGTGTGCCGCTGCTCGAAGTGGTCACGTTTGGTGCGTTCGCCGAAGTGCAGCGCGGCGCTGCGGGCCTGACTGGCAGCATCCGCGACGCATGGAGCGGCTACGGGAACCTCCGCCACGTCCGTGGGGAAAACGAAGAGCTCAGACGAAAGCTTGGCGAGCTGCAGGTGCAGTTCCAGCAGGAACGCGCGCGCGCCGAGCGCGCCCGTCAGCTGGAGAACCTCCTCGGGTTCAAGCAACAGCTGCGGGTCGAAACGATCGCGGCAGGCGTCATCGGCGCGAGTGCCAGCCTCGACTTTCGCGGCATCACGATCGATCGGGGCACGAGTCAGGCCGTGACCGCCAACATGGCGGTGATTGGCCCTGCCGGGCTCGTCGGACGGGTCGTGACGCCGACGGCGCATGCGTCGAAGGTGCAGCTGCTGATCGATCGGAACGCCGCGGCGGGCGCGCTGGTGGAACGATCGCGCGCGCAGGGCATCGTGGTCGGCTCCGGAGTCGACATGCTGCGGATGGACTTTGTCCCGGCGACGGCCGACGTCAAGGCCGGCGACACCGTCGTGACGTCAGGCGTCGACGGTATCTACCCCAAAGGCTTCGTCATCGGGACGGTCCAACAGGTCGAAAACGGCAACGGCATCTACAAGGCCATTCGCGTGCGTCCGTCGGTCGAATTCAACAGGCTCGAAGACGTGCTGGTGGTGAAAACGCCGCCAGCGCCCGGTGGAGACGGCTCGTGAAGGCGGCAGGAATCGCGCTTGTCATCATCATCGCGCTCGCGCTGCAGACGTCCCTGGCGCGCTTCCTGACACCTGGCGGAGGACTCGTCGACTTCGTGTTCGTGGCGGTCGTCTACATTGCGCTCAGCAGCGGCGCCACGGCAGGGATGATCGCCGGAGCAATCGCCGGATTGTCGCAGGACGCGCTGGCGGGCTCGGGCACGTTGAGCGTTGTCATCGGAGCGGGCGCCGTCAGCACGCGCAGCATCATCGGCATCGGCAGCCTTGCGAAGACGGTTGTCGGGTTCTTCTCGGGGATCGTCGGCAGCCAGTTCATCGTCGCCCGGCCGCTCCCGAGAGCGCTGGTGTTCTTCACAGCAACGGTCGCCCATGCGATCATATTTGTCGGGCTCTACCGGGTCATCGACCGGGGATACACGCAAGCCACGCCCGGCGCGATCCTCAGCCAGGCAGGCGCCAATGCGTTAATCGGCGTGCTCGTCTGTCAGATTTCAGATTACCTGCCGAGCTTTGTCGACCGGCGGCGGTCGATGGGCGGCGGGATGCGGATCAATCGGCGGCTGGACTAGCTGAAGCGACGAAGAACAAAGGCGAAAGAGAAGAACGAGAAACGAAGAGCAAAAACATGGCGGATTTCACAGCACCCATCGAAGATCGACGCAGCCTCACGATTCGTCTCGTCGTGCTTCAGGTGGGCTTTGCCGTGGTGTTCACGATTCTCGCATTCAGCTTCTGGTACTTGCAGGTCGTCCAGAACGAGAAGTTCAAGGAACTGGCAGAGAACAACCACCAGCGCACCATCGCGCTGCGCGCGCCGCGCGGCGTCATGTTCGATCGCAACGGCGAGGTGCTGGTCGAAAACCGCAGCTCGTTCACCATCTCCATCGTCCGCGAGCACACCAAGGATCTCGACAGGACGGTTCGCGTGCTTTCCGAGGTTGCCGGGCTCGATCCGAAGTACGTGCACGATATCGTCAAGCGCCATCGCAGCGAGCCGACCTATCGCCCGATCGTGATCGTCGACGACGCGTCTCTTGCGCAGGTGGCGGCCGTGCTGGCGCGGCGCCTCGACACCGAGCTGCCGGATGTGCAGGTCGAAGAAGTGCCGACGAGGCAGTACCCCGCGGATTCCTTCGCCGCGCATTTGTTCGGGTATGTCGGCGAGGCGAGCGAAGGGCAGGTCGAAAGCGACGGCCTGCAAAGCGGCGCGATCGTGGGGCAGGCCGGCGTCGAAAAAATCTACAACAAGCTGTTGATGGGCGAGGACGGCGCGCGCCTCGTCAAAGTGAACAGCATGGGGCGCGAGATCGACCTCGTCAAAGAGATTCCAGCGACGGGCGGGCGCCGCGTGCAGCTGACCATCGACAAGGATTTGCAGCGCGCGGCCGAAGAAGGATTCAAGGCCGGCGGCTTCAACGGCGCCGCGGTGGTGATGGATCCGAGAACCGGCGAGGTGCTCGCGTTCACCAGCCGGCCCGGGTACGACCCGAACGATTTCGCCGCGGGCATCGATCGCGCGACGTGGGCCGGACTCAACACCGATCCGCTCAAGCCGCTGCAGAACCGCGCGATCCAGGGTCTCTACTCACCGGGCTCCACGTTCAAGATCGTGGTGGAAATCGCCGCGCTCGAAGAGGGAATCATCACGCCCGACTTCAGGGTCCACTGCCGTGGCAGCGCGGTGTTCTTTGGCCGCCCATTTCAATGCTGGAAAAGAGGCGGGCACGGCAGCGTCGATATGCGCCACGCGCTGGAACAGTCGTGCAACGTGTATCACTACACGATTGGCAACATGGTGGGCGTCGACAAGATTCACAAATGGGCGACGCTCCTCGGACTGGGAGAAAAAACCGGAATCGATCTGCCGAACGAGATCGAAGGGCTCGTGCCGTCGACAGAATGGAAGCGGCGGCGGTACAACGAGAAATGGTACGCGGGCGAAACCATTTCGGTCTCGATCGGACAAGGGCAGGTTTCGCTGACGCCGGTCTCGCAGGCCGTCATGATGTCGACGGTCGCCAACGGCGGCACGCGGTTCGTCCCGCAACTGCTCAAGGCCATTGACGAGGGCAACGGCTGGCAGCCCGTCAAGCCTCTTCCGCCGAAGTCACGCGTGCAACTGAAGCCGGAAACGATCGCCGCGGTGCACGATGGCCTCTATCTGGTGGTCAACGGCGCGGGCACCGGCGGGCGAGCGCGCATTCCTGGCAAGGACGTATCGGGCAAGACGGGCACGGCGCAGGTCATTTCGCTGCAGGGCGGCAAGAAAGCGGCGGGGCGCACGGAGCGCGACCTCCGCGATCACGGCTGGTTCGTCTTCTTCGCGCCGCGCGACAACCCGGAGATTGCGGGCGTCATTTTCGGCGAGCATAACGAGCACGGCGCGACGTCGGCGCCCGTCGCGAAGTACATCATGGAGACCTACTTCAACAAGAAGGAAGGCAAGCCGCTGCCGAAACTTGCGATGCCGGCGCCGGCGCCGAACCTGGAGCCCGACGAGCCGCCGGCGCCGCAGCCAGCCGGTCGCCGAGTCGCAGCCGCAGCGCCGGCGCCGAAGCGACTACCCGCGCGTAGGCGGAAACTGACATGTTGGAACGCCGCTTGTACCTGCACCTCGATTGGCTCCTTCTCGGCGCCATCGTGTGCCTGACGACAATCGGCGTTGCGATGATCTACAGCACGACCGGCAGCTGGCGGCTGCCGACAACGCAGATCTACGCGATCATCATCGGCGCGGTCGCGTTTGCGCTCTGCCTGATGGTCGACTACCGCGCGTTGACCGACAAGTCACACTTCATCTACCTGACGCTGCTGGGGTTGCTCATCTACGTGCTGTTCCTCGGCACGTCGGCCGGCGGCGCGCGCCGCTGGATATCGCTGGGAGCGTTCAACCTTCAGCCGTCTGAATTCGCCAAAGTCGGCGTGGCGCTCGTGCTCGCGAAGTTCTTCGGCGAGAACCGCCGCGGCGCGCCGACGACGGGCGATCTTTTGATCGCGGGAGTGCTCGCAGGTCTGCCGCTCATCCTGATCGCGCGCGAGCCCGATCTCGGGACCGCGGTGACCATTCTCCCGATCTATCTCGGCATCGCATATGTGGCAGGGATGCGGATGCGCATCATCGGCGTCCTCGCCGTCGTCGCCATCATCGCCGCGCCTATCGCGTGGAATTACGCGCTCAAGCCGTATCAGAAAAGCCGCGTCGAGACGTTCCTCGATCCCTCGCAGGATCCGAGGGGCGCGGGCTACCAGCAGATTCAAGCCCAGATTACGGTCGGATCTGGCGGACTGACCGGCAAAGGGTACCGGAAGGGCACACAGGGCCAGCTGAGGTTCCTGCCGGTCGCCCATAATGACTTCATTTTTTCTGCGCTGGCCGAAGAACAGGGTTTCGTCGGCGTGCTTTTGGTGCTCAGCCTGTATCTGCTGGTGATCTGGCGCTCGCTCGAAGCGGGGCGGCTGGCCAAGGATCGGCTGGGTGTTTATCTCGTGCTGGGGCTGCTCTCCAGCTTCACATTTCAGGTGATTTACAACATCACGATGTCTGCCGGCCTCGCGCCGGTCAAGGGTTTGACGCTTCCGTTGTTGAGTTACGGCGGGTCGTCGATGATCGCCACGCTGGCGAGCTTCGGCCTGATTCTCAACGTCCGGATGCGCCGGTTTACTAACTAGGTGGTCGCCGGTAGTGTCCGGCTTACAGCCGGACGCTACAGGCTGGCGGGATCGGTCTTCATGAGCAACGCTTTGCGAAAATTGCTACACGTGCTTCGCGCGCTCTGCTCGTCGGCTACGGCCGATCCGGAATGGAGCTTCGCGAATGCAGAAGGAAATGATCATCTCGGCCGGCGGGCACGAGACGATGGTCGCGATCCTCGAGGAAGATCTCGTCACCGAGATTTTCGTCGAGCGCGAGCGTCATCGGGGAGTCGTCGGCAACATCTACAAGGGCCGGGTATCGAAAGTACTCCCCGGCATGCAATGCGCGTTCATTGATATCGGGCTCGAACGCGACGGGTTCCTGTATGTCTCGGACGTCGTCAACACGATCGAGGAATTCGATCGCCTCGATTCCGACGACGAGGAGGATCGGGCGGCCACGCCAAGGGCGGCGGCGATCGCGGGAAAGGGCGCGATCGGGGCCCACAGCCCAAAATCGAAGAACTGCTGAAGGAAGGGCAGGAGATTGTCGTCCAGGTGGCGAAGGAGCCTCTGGGCACAAAGGGCGCGCGACTGACCTCGCATGCGTCGCTGGCGGGCAGGTTCCTCGTCTTCATGCCGACCGTCGATCACGTCGGCGTCTCCCGCAAGATCGAGTCTCGCGACGAGCGCAACCGGCTCCGCGGCATCGTCAAGAAGTTCCGCGAAGAGCACGGCTTTGGCGGCGGGGTCATCATCCGAACGGCGGCGGGCGGGCGGCCCGAAGCGGACATCCTGAGCGACCTCGATTACTTCAACGACATCTGGAAGGACACGCGGCACAAGTTCGAGACTTCGCGAGCGCCCGCGGTCATCTACCGCGAGCAAAGCCTCGTGGCCAAGTTGCTGCGCGACCTGCTGACGGAGGAGTTCTCCGCCATCCGCATCGACAACCCGCAGGAACATCGGCACGTCATGGATCTGATCGCGCGCATCATGCCGAACCTGGCGCCGCGCGTGAAGCTGTACACCAAGGATTACCCGATTTTCGAGGAGTACGGCGTTCAGGCCGAGATCGACAAGGCGCTGAAGAGCAAGGTCTGGCTGAAGTCGGGCGGGTCGATCGTGATCAACCAGACGGAGGCGCTCGTCGCGATCGACGTCAACACCGGCCGTTATGTCGGCAAGCGCACCGGCAGGCTCGAAGACACGATCGTGAAGACGAACCTCGAGGCGGTGAACGAAATCGTGCGCCAGATCCGTCTACGCGATCTAGGCGGCATCATCGTGCTCGACTTCATCGACATGGAAGAGCGGAAGAACCGCCAGAAGGTGTTTCAGGCGGTCGAGCTCGAGCTGAAGAAGGACAGGTCGCCGTCGAAGCTCCTGCAGGTCGCGGACTTCGGCCTCGTCATCGTCACGCGCAAGCGCGTCAAACAGAGTCTCGAGCGAGTGTTGACCGAGCCGTGTCCTTACTGCTCGGGCACCGGGACCATCAAATCGACCTCGACGATCTGCTACGAGATTCTGTCCGAAGTGAAAAAAATCGGCGGCGACCTGAACGGCGGCGGGGTCGTCCTGCGGGTCAACCCCGAGATCGCGCGCGCGCTGAAGGAAGAGGAGCGCGCCGTCATGGCCGATCTGAAGCAGGCGCTCGGCAAGGACGTGACCATCCGGCCGGATACCCACCTGCACCACGAGCAGTTCGATCTGATGTCGCTGAGCGACCGTTACAGCCGGGCGCAATAGCGCGCTCACAGATTAGATTAGAAGATTGTTCAGAGTGAAGATCGGACGCTCGTGACGCTGCCCGATCGCCGTGCGCACAGTCTCCCGAATCGTCAATCTCCACTCTTCAATCTGACAACATTCTCTCAATCCACCAATCTTCAATCTTCCAATTCCGCAAGGTCTACCGTCGCGTCACCGTCAGGTTTCCATTGAACGTTTGCAGCCGCAGGCTCGAGCTGGCGTCGCCATAGGTGCCGCGCACCGCGCGCGGGCCGCGGTCGCCGTCGCGGATTGGCCCCTCGCTCTTGATGGGGAAGTCGATGCGGATGCGGCCGTTGAAAGTGTTGGCCTCGAGCTCGAATCCGGGCTGCTCGGGAAGCGACAGGTTGATGCTGCCTGAATGCGACTCGATTTCGTAGCGCCCGCCCTTGACGAGGCTCGTCTCCAGATCGAGATCGCCATCGAGCGTTCGGATGTGCGCGCGATCGCCGGACCAGCCGCTGATGCGCACGTCGCCATTCACCGTGTTCACGTCGAGCGCGCGCGTGTTGAGCGCCTGAATCAACAAATCACCGTTGACCGTGGAGAGCGACAGCGGCGCGTCGGCCCCGGCGTTGTTGATCGTGATGCCGCCCGAGACCGTCTTCACGGCTGCGAGACGGGCGGTGCCTTCGAGCGACAGGTTTCCGCTGACGCCCTGCACGCGCACCTCGCCCTTGACGTTCGTCACCCTGATGTCGCCCGATACCGTGCGCAGGTCGATCGTCGCGTCTGCGGGAACCTTGACGTTGAACTCGATCTCGATGCCGCGCCCGTCGCGGCGCTCGCCGTGCTCGACGCGCACTTCGACGCGGTTGCCCGTGGCATAGCTTTCGATGACCGCGTCAGGAAGGCGCTGCTTCGCCTGTTCGAGATTCGGCCCCCACGCGTGCTTCATCGCCTCGACCTCGATCTTGTCCGCCGCGCCGGGGATGATCTGGATGTTGCCGGCGATGTTCGACAGCATCAGCGTCGTCCCCTTGGTCACCGGGAACGCGCGCGTAAACGGTTCAGTCGCCTCGACCCATCCCTCGGGGATGCGTCGCCTCTCGCGTTCGCGCGGCTTCTGACGCGGATCGCGAGGCGGCACCGGCGGCACCGGAGGGACCGGGAACTGCATCGCCATCATGCGATCCGCTTTCGCCAGTGCATCCGCCATGATGCGTTCCTGAAAGTCCTTCCGGTCGAACTGGCGTTCCAGCAGCTCCATCTGTTTTTCAAGCTGCTTCTCCTGCATGAGCCGAGCTTTGCTCCGCTTGAGAAGGTTGTCGAGTGTGAGGTGAATGTCGGGTGCGATGGGTGCGATGGGTGCAACGGGTGCGATGGGTGCGAGTCGGGTGCGGCCGATGAATCCGGTGCAGCGGGAGCAGCCGGTGCGTCAGGTGCGGCGGGCGTGCCGGCCTGTCGCGCCATAGCGATTTGCGGAGTAAGCGCGACGACGAACGCGGCAAACATCAACGAGGCGATGGACGTCTTCATATCTGCGGTTCCTCTCAGGACCTGGCATTCATGAGCGATACGGTTTCCTGCAGGAGCGCCACTTTCATGCGGAGCGCTTCGAGCAGGCTGGTCTGGGCCACGAACGAATTCGGATCGGATTTCAGCGCTGTGCGGCTGTCGTCGATCGCGCGGTCGATCGACGCGAGGCTCTGCGCGATCTCCGCGGCGACGGATGGGTCGAGCGTGCTGTCCCTGTTGACGGTCAGCTGCTCGAGCGTGGCGATGGCGTTCGTATAGTGCTGCTCGGCGAGCTGCAGCTCTGACGCGGCGTTACGCACGAGGTCGGATGCCGCACTGTCGGTGCGGCCACGCCAGTACGTGCCGGTCGCCATCCACGCGGCCGCACCCAGCATGATCACGAGCGCCGCCGCGGCAGCGAGCTGCGGCCAGGCCGCGGCCAGCCTGCTGCGCAAAACGTTGGGGCGCTCGACTTTTGCGGCGATGGCTCGCCACACGTCCGGCGAAGGCGTCAGCCGGTCGAGTGTGGCCGCCGTCGCACGGATGTCTTTCAAGTCGGCGAGCAACTCGCGGCATGCCAACAGCCGCGGCAATGGGCGTCGATCTGCGCCTGCCGATCGGCGTCCAGCGTGCCGTCCACCGCGTCGCCAAGCCATTCATTGCATTGTTCGCATGTCATACGGTTGCCGTCAGAAACGCCCGCAGCTTGAGCCGGGCTTTGTGAACCTGCGATTTCGATGTGCCCTCGCTGATGCCGAGGATGGAGGCGATTTCGTGGTGCTGAAACCCCTCCACGTCGTGGAGGACGAACGCCGCGCGCGCCCCTTCGGGCAGCCGCGCAATAGCCCGCTCGAGATCCAGCCGCTTGATTCCACCATCAGCCACCGCCTTGGGTCCGGGCATCGTCTCCTCGTCGAGCGTCGTCGTGGCCCCGCGCGCCCTGGTCTGGCGATTTTTCAGGTGATCGAGACACCTGTTCATTGCCAGGCGATACAGCCAGGTTCCCACTGCGGAGTCGCCGCGAAATTCCGGGAGCTTTCGATGAGCCAGCAGAAAGATTTCCTGTAACAGGTCCTCCGCATCGGCCCGGGTGCCACACATCCGCCACGCGAGATTGAACAACCGCGTCGAATGCTGTCGATAGAGCTCCTCGAAAGCTGGCACATCAGCTTTGGACACTCGCCCAGCTTTAGACGAGGTCCTCCTCGGCAGGGTTGCCTGCCTCGGAGGCCCTCGCAGAATTGGAAGATTCGTAGATTGTTTCAGATTTTACAGATTGCATTTGTCGGATTGTAAGGATTGTCGTGGAGGTTGCGCAGGCTTTTAGCGGCGAGCGAGAGGGCTACCCGGTCGGGGCCTCTGCGCAGACGCAGGGTTGCCTGCCTCCCCATTGGAAGACTCGTAGATTGTTAGATTTACAGATTGTTGTCGGATTGAAGATTGTCGATTGGGGATTAGGAGGCGCAGAGGACCGGCGGGCGCTTGCGCTGGCCGCGAGCGGTGCGAAGGGAGGCAGTGAAAATTGACGCCAGTTCGTGCGCCTCCTGCTCCAAGGGCGCCACTGCCGGGCCAGCTTGTAGGCCGGTGCGGCGGATGATTCGAAGCCACAGCTCACTCTCGTCGGCTTCTTCAGCGACGATAGCGAGCTTTGAAACGAAGAGGGGACGCGTATACGCCCGACAGGCCGCGCGGTAGTTTGCGGCGACCGATGTGCTGGCGTCGATCAACTGGCCGGCAATCTTGCGGCCTGCTATTGAATTGGGGAGCGTTTCGCAGAACTTCACGACGCTTACGGCGAAGTTTTCGGAGCGGGCCTTCAGAGCATCAGAGGCTTCGGACATGCCGACCGGAGAGAGCGAAAGGAATGCCGAAGGCACCTCGTCATTTTCTCAAATAGAACCACTTAATCCGCCAATCGTCATTCTAAAATCTGCCAACAATCTACCAATCTTCTATCTTCCAATCTTCAATGTTGATTTGGATTTCGCCCACCGCTTTTGTGCGAAGTCTCTGACGCGTCCACCCGACACGATGACACCTTCATCGAGCAGTAATGCGCGCTTGGCAAACAGGTCGCGTCCGTAGCCGCCTAATTTCCCTCCGGCGGCGATCACCCTGTGGCAAGGGACAGAGGCGTCGCGGGTCTCGCGCATGATGTTGCCGACGGCGCGGTGCGCGCGCGGACGCCCCGCGGCCGCCGCGACGTCGCCATAGGTCGCGACGCGACCGTGCGGAATACGCCTGACGACCCTGCGTACGCGCGCCGCAAAATCAGAGGTCTGCTTCATGCGAGACTCGATGGGACGTCTCGTCCCATTAGCGGACATCGAACCGGAAGAACCGCCCAAAACATCAGCAATTTTTCGGCACGTCCCTTGTAATCGTCAAATCGAACATGGTGCAATTAATCATTCAATCAACCATCGTCAATCTGACAACATTCTGACAATCTATCAATCTTCCAATCTTCCAATGCATGAGTTCAGATTTGCCATCCGGTCGCTGCTGAAAACCCCCATCGTCACCACCATTGCCGTGCTGTCGGTCGCGCTCGGCATCGGCGCGAACGTCGCGATTTTTTCGATCTTCAACCAGACGCTGCTGCGGCCGCTGCCCGTGCAGGAGCCCGACCGGCTTGTGAACCTCGTATCACCGGGCCCTCGCAACGGCTCCGTCTTCGTGCGGCCAATCTGGCAGCTGCGATGGGGTGTTCAGCTATCCGATGTTCCGCGATCTCGAGGGCGGCCAGACCTCGTTCACGGGAATCGCTGCCCACAGGGACTTCGGAGCGAATATCGCCTACGCCGGATCCTCCGAAGGCGGAGACGGCGAGTTCGTGTCCGGCAGTTACTTTCCGGTGCTTGGGTTGACGCCGGAGGCCGGCCGCCTCCTGGGGCCGAGCGATGAGCGCGAACGAGGGGGTGGCCACGTGGTCGTCCTGAGCGAGGAATACTGGCGGCGGCGATTTGCCGGGCGTGAGGACGTGATCAACCAGGTGCTCCTGGTGAACGGCCAGGCGCTCGCGATCGTCGGTGTCGCGCCTCGCGGATTCCACGGCACGACGATCGGATTGCGCCCGTTGTTTTTCGTTCCGATCTCGATGCGCGACGTCGTCGTGCCGCAATCGAAAGTGATTGAAGATCGCCGCGCGCACTGGATCTACCTGTTCGCTCGCCTGAAGCCTGGCGTCTCGCTCGAGCAGGCGCGGGCCGCCCTGAACAATCACTTCCGCCACGTCATTACCGATGTGGAGGTGCCGCTCCAGAAAGGGATGAGCGCCGCCACGCTCGAGAAATTCCGGGCGCGCGAGCTGCAGCTCGAGGAGGGCCGTCGCGGTCAGAGCCGCGTGCCCGCCGAGTCGCGCCAGCCCCTGACGCTGTTGTTCAGCGTGACGATGATCGTGCTGTTGATTTGCTGCGCCAACGTCGCCAATCTCCTGCTTGGCCGCGCGGCGCGCCGCTCTACCGAGATGGCCGTTCGGCTTTCGATCGGCGCCGGGCGCAGGCACATCGTGACCCAGCTCTCCCATCTCTCACCGAATCGTTGCTGCTCGCGATAGCCGGCGGCGTCGGCGGGCTGCTGGTTGCGCGCTGGACGCTGACGGCCATGTCGCTGCTGCTCCCCGACGGCGCAGGCGAAACGCTCAGCCTCGCGCTCGACACGGACATGCTGCTCGTCGCGGCCGGCTTGTCTGTCGCCACGGGTCTGCTGTTCGGCCTGTTTCCTGCGATTCACAGCACGCGGCCGAATCTGGTGGCCGCGCTCAAGGCCAATGCGGGTCAGCCTTCCGGCGCAAAAGCGGCCGCGCGCTTCCGCGTCACGCTCGCGACGGCGCAAATCGCGCTGTCGATGGCGCTGCTCGTCGCTGCCGGCTCTGTTCGCGAAGAGTCTCTCGAACATCACGCGCGTCGATCTGGGACTGAAGACGGAACGGCTTGTCGTGTTCGGCGTCGCGCCGATGCTCAACGGCTATCCGCCGGCGCGCAACCACGAGATCTTCGGGCGCATCGAAGAACGGCTGCGCCAGCTGCCCGGAGTGACGGGCGTCACGTCATCCATGGTTCGTCTCGCTTCGGGCGACGCCTGGGGCAGCAATTTCACCGTCGAGGGCTTTCCGGCCGACCCGGATACCGACACGCAGGCGATGTACACCTACGTCGGATCCGACTACCTCCGCACGCTCGGCAGCACGCTGCTGTTCGGGCCGGGAAATCACCAGCGCTGACACCCTCAACGCGCCCAAGGTGGCGGTCGTCAACGAAGCATTCGTCAAGAAGTTCAATCTCGGTCGCGACGCGGTCGGCAAGCGCATCCGCCGCGGACGCGGAACGGAGCTCGACATCGAGATTGTCGGCGTATCGGCCAACACGACCTATAACAGCGTCAAGGAAGCGCCAGAGCCTCTCGTGGCGCTTCCGTATCGCCAGGACACAAGCGTCGGCTCCACGCACTTCTACGTGCGAACGACTGGCAGCGACGACGATCTGATGTCAGCCATTCCACGCCTCATGCGAGACATCGATCCGACGCTGCCGGTTGCCGACGTTCAGAAGATGTCCGCGCAGGTGCTCGAGAACGTATCGCTGGATCGTTTCGTCACGACGATGGCTGCGGCATTTTCCGCGCTCGCCACGCTGCTCGCGGCGCTCGGGCTCTACGGTGTGCTCGCCTATACGGTGACGCAGCGAACGCGCGAATTCGGGCTTCGCATGGCGCTCGGCGCCGACTCCGCGAACGTGCGGCGTCTCGTGCTGCGGCAGGTCGGCCTGATGACGGCCATCGGTGGAGCGATCGGACTCGCGGCAGCGGTGGCCCTCGGCCGTGCCGCCGAATCGCTGCTCTTTCAAATGAGCGCGCGCGACCCGATCGTGTTTGCCGGTGCGACGGCGCTGTTGACCGCAGTGGCACTCTGCGCGGGCGTGATCCCGGCCCAGCGCGCCGCGCGCGTGGATCCGATGACGGCGCTCTCGCTATGAGTAATCGTCAGCTTGATTGCTCTATTTCGGCGCGGGTTTCGGCGGAGCCGGCTTGGGTGGAGCCGGCTTTGCCGGCTGCGGCTTCGCCGGCGGCTTCGGCGGAGGTACCGGTTTCCGCCGGCTGCCGAACGAGTTGAACAGCACGCGCACGCCGCCGCCGGCATGGAGCCCACCGGCGGTCACTTCAACCGGCAGTGCGCCTGTTGGTATGAATTCTTTCTTGCCGGCCGAATAGCGCACGAGCAGCCCCAGCCCGATTCTCCTGTTGACCCGCCAGGTCATGTCGACGCCCGCGTTGTAGCCGATGACGTTCTCGCGCAGTGTCTCGGTGTCGGCGCGAGGGAATGCGAGCTCCTCGAACGGGAAGACCTCGTCCTGGAGCGAGAAGTTGAGTCGCGTCACGAACAGCTGCTGCGTGTTGAAGAACGACGGCCCGCCCGAGAGAATGAAGTCGAGCCCACCGGATGCGGGAATCGCCCAGCCAACTGTGATGTGCTGTCCGAACTCGCGGCGGTTGGCGTCGGCAATTTCACCTGTCGTCGTTCGCGGCTTGTTGAATTGGAGCGGGTGCGGCACGCGGGCGGTCACCGTACCGGGCCCGCTCTGGTCGAACACCGAGAGCGCGCCTCCTGCATACAGACCGCGCCAAACACGGACCATGGCTCCGAAGTCGTAGATCACCGACTGGGGAATCGTGTGTTCAAAGGTAAACGAACCCTGTTCGAAGTACCGATCGAACGACTGCTCCTGCGACACCGTCGTGGTGGATGCCTGCTGCCCGACGTTGGCCGAAATCCGCAACCGTTCCTGGGCGCCTGCGGGACCAACAGCTATGAATGTGATGGCACAAACCCCGATGAGCGTCGCGCGCACTAGTTGACCCCCACGGCGTTCCAGGCGAGCTCCACCTGCGCCCGTTCGTTGCTGCCGCCGCCGTAGAGATCCGACGCCGCCTGCAGCGTCGCGCGCCGTGCGTCGGAGAACTGCGAGTTTGGCCCCATGAGCTGGGTGAACGCGCGGTAGAACACGCGCTCCATGCGCTCGATGTTGGCCACGCCAATGCCCGGCACGCTGATGCCGGATACCCTGTTTCGTCCGCCGGCCACTGCCAGATAGAACGCGTGCGTTCCGATCGTCATGTTGAAGTGCACGCCGCCATCGTCTGTATCGGTCCCCAGATAGCGGCGAAGGGTGTAGTGGTCGGGGTGCCCTTTGGAATTGGGGTCGCTGAGCGACCGCAGATAACCGGGAAAGGCGAGGTACACCGTCCTCGGCGATCAGCCAGTCGGCCTGATCGCGGCCGCTGCCCGCCGGCTGGTAGTAGAACTCAATAGCGGCGCCCATGATGTCCGAGAAAGCTTCGTTCAAGGCGCCCGGCTCGTCGCGGTAGATCAGCTGCGACGTAAAGTCGGTGACCCCGTGCGTCCATTCGTGCGCGACGACGTCGAAGCCGCCGGCAAGAAAATTCCAGGTGCGACCGTCGCCGTCGCCGAATACCAGCAGGCCATCGCAGCAATAAAAGGCGTTGTTGATGTACGTGTTGACGACATCCGGCGGCTGCCGATTGGCTTCCGATCGGGAGAGTGGGTGCACGATAGCTGTCGACCTCGATCTCCCGATCGTCCATGCCGTGCCGGCTGAACCGCTTGAAGTAATAGTCGTACACAAACCCCTGAGACACGTGGGCATCGACGGTCGGACCGTCGGTCCAGAAGTTGTCGCTGTCGGTGGCCACATCCGAATTGAAGAGGACAAGGGTTTGCAGGAACAGATTGAGCCGCGAGGGGGTGCCTGGGAACGCGAGCGTGAACGCCTCAGCCGGCCGGAGCTTGTCGACCGCTTGATACGTGGACGACGTCTGGTTCGTGCTCATCTTCCGCAGCGTGCCGAAAATCCCGCTGCCCTGGCCGACGGCGGCTTGCGTATGTATGCCGTTGACCGACAGGAGAACATCGCCTGAATCTGCTGCGACGTATACGTCACGGATCGCCCAGTCGCTCAAGACCTTCATGCGATAGACGAGGCGGTATCCGTTTTCGACGGGCAGGATGCCGAGCGTGGCATCGCCGCGTACGTTCGCGCCTGGACCAACAGCGGCCACAGCAACCGCGCTGGCGCGCTCGGGCGAGATCGACGGATTCACGTCGAGGGCGAGCGACTCATACAGCCGTCCAGTCACGCTGACGACCGCGCGCCCATCCATCTGACGAACGACGTGGCCGCCGAACACCGGTAGACCTTCGTAGTACTGGCCGAGGCGCTCGATGGCGCGGCCGGGAATCAACGTGTCGTCATGCAGCTGCGAGATGTTGAGCTCGCCCGAGGTCAGCATCGCATCGACACGCTCGAGGGCGGCGGGGAGTGTGTCTTCGGCGGCTGCCAGCGCGATCGGCCGGCCGTTTTCGACAGGAGCCTGTCCGGTGATTCGTGAGCTGCCTGCAAAGACGAGCGCCGCAATCGCCGCGCACGGAATGATCTTGTGGAAGCCCGACATGGGTACTCCTCAGATGGACAAAGAGGTCCGAAGGAGCCCCTTTCGTCTATTGGTCGCACCAGAATATCAGCAATCAGATGAATGACAGCGGATCGATGCCGTAGTCGGCAGGATTGAGCGGAGCGATGACGGAGGTGGCGACGTCGTCTCTCCCGGCCTGCGCGGCCTCCCACAGGTTGAGGTCGTGCGGCAGCTCGAGCCGCCCGCCGTCGGACGCGAAGAGCACGCGCACTTTCGGGCGATATGGATCGGGCGCGTGCACCTGCAGGACAATCGCGATTTCGCCGGAGTTCAGCTTGACGAGATTGCCGACCGGATAGATTCCAAGCAGCTGCACGAAACGGCGAACGAGATGTTGATCGAACTGCTTGCCGTCGTTGCGCTGAAGTACCGCGAGGATGCGCTCGGACGGATATGCCTGCTGGTACTTGCGCTGCGATCGCATCGCGTCGTACACGTCCGCAATGCCGCACAGCATCGTCGCAAGATTCAAAGTCGGCCGAGTCACTCCATGAGGGTAGCCGGTGCCGTCGAGCCGGAGGTGATGTTCAAAGGCGACGATGGGCGCAAGGGACGGAATCTCCGGCGTGCCCCGCAGAATTTCTGCGCCGTCGACGACATGGCGCTTCATGATCGCGAACTCTTCGTCGGTCAGCTTGTCCGGCTTGTTCAGGATTTCGCTCGGCGTTTTCACTTTGCCGATGTCGTGCATCAGAGCGGCGAGCCCCACTTCGCGCAGCAACGGACCGTCTATGCCGAGGCCGCGCGCCTGAGCCATCGTGAGAATCGACACGTTCACCATATGAGTGAAGGTGTAGTCGTCGTAGTCCTTCAGAGCCGTCAGCGCCATCAACGCGGAGCGGTTGTGCACGACCGCCTGCGCGAGGTTGTCGATCATGGATTGGGCCGCGGTCGGGTCGGGTTTCGCGTCCGCGCGCGCGGTTTCCCACACCATGCTGGCCACCGACACGGCGTCGGCGTACATGCGGCGGATGGTCGACGCATCGGTCTTTTCCTCGGGGACCCGCTCTTCGAGCGTGACGCGTCCGACCCGGATGGTGGGCGATTCCAGCTGTGCCGCGGCTTCTTTCAGTGCGGCTCCGCTGAGCGTCTTCTCGAGCTGTCCGAACTTGTCGGCGAACGCCTTGAGCTCGTCGAGCGTCACGTGGCGCTCGATCGTGATGCGCTCGATCCCCATCGCGCCGAACCGGCGAATCAGCTCGCCCATCGACGCGCTGGCCTTGGTCATCGGCAGCTCGCCGACGATCAATTCGCCCCCGACCATGCCGATCACGACCGACGCATCATGCGCGTGGAGGGCGCGGAGCGCCTCGGCGAGCCCCTCGAGGTTACGCGCGACGATCGGATGGCTGGGAGAGTACAGCTGTATGCCGCGCAGCGACGCGCCGAAACGGCGGATCAGATCGTCGGACAGATGAGCGCGTGTCGTTGCGTCGATCATTAGTCGCGGGGCCCTCCCGCCCCGCTCCGGTCGCTTCGCTTGCGGGGCCCCGTCGCCCCGCGCCGCTCGCGACCCCTCATGCCTGCACCGCCCGTATCGCGGCGCGCACGCCGCGTGGTCCCGAGTGGGACGCGTCCTGGAGCACGCGCTGGGCCTCGGTGGTGCCGATCTGGTGTAACGCGGTCGGCGACGGCGCGGCGCAGTTCCGCGGTGCGGAAGGGCGCCCACCACTGACCGCTGTAGAGCGCCTCTTTGAGGATATCGACGGTGTGTTCGGCTTTGAGCGCGCCAAGCGACTCGACGGCTTGCAGATATACGGAGCGGAGCGGGCCCGTGCGATCGATCTTCCGCACGATGTATTCGAAAAGAGGAATTGCGCGCTCGCTCCGCATCGTGACGAGCGCCGAGGTGAGCGCCTCGCGCGTCTGATCGGTGCCGCTCGCCAGCGCCTTCTGCAACTCGGCGTACGCCTCCTCGGTGCCAATCGACAGGATGGCGCGCACGGCCTCGCGCTGCACGTGCGGCTCGCGATCGTCGAGCAAGGTCGTCAAATCGGGCAGCGCCTCCGATCCGCCGAACTCGCGGAGCAGGTGGATCGCGGTGCGCCGGACAGCAGGGTTGGCTGACGCGCGCAGCTGCTCGACGGCAGTCTTGCCGGCGGCCCCGAACCCCAGAAGGATCTGCGTAAACCGCTGGCGCGCGACAGCGCGCTTTTCGTTGGCGAGCGCTTCGGCAAGCCCTTTCACGATGGACGGTCCCACGAGGTGGCAGACCTTCTGAAGCTGCTCCGCGGCCGTATCGTCAACCGACCGAAGGTGAGTGACGACGTGCGTCATCATCACGCCGTCGCCCAGGCGCACCAGCGCGGCGGTTGCCGCAGGCTTGCGATCCCCTTCACCGGCCGCCTCGTTCGCCAGCATCGATGTCAGCTGGATCGCGCCGCCAAAATCGCCGACGAGCAGCAGATCCTCGACGTGACTGACGACAACCGTGCGGTGACGCCGTTCCACCTGTCGGCATCGCTCTCGATGGTCGAGAAGGTCGACCAGGAGCTTGAGATCCAGCGCGCGGACTTCTGCTGTACCGACTGACGTGATCCACGATCCAATCCGCTCGGGCGGGTCGTCTGACACTCGCTCCACTTCGAGCGCCTGCGTGCGGGCGATGGACAGTTTGCGCGCGTACGATTCCGACACGTACTTTTCGTCGCTGTACGACGTGAGCATCTCGGCTCGCGTTCTTCCACATGTCGTCGAAGCCGTCAGTCGCGCCGAGCGGCGACTGCGCGGCCTGCATTCGCGCTTTCTCGAGGAGCCCCGGGCGGCGGTCGGCCTCCGGGACGAGCGCCTGAAACGCCTGCGCGAGCCGGGTGCTGGCGCCGCCTTGTGCCACGATGCCGTTGGCCACGAACGCGCCCAGCGTCTCGTCCGTCATGCGGCTTGCGACCTGAAGGACGAGATCGGCCGCCTTATCCGCGCGGCCTTCTTCTGTCGACAGCAATTCGAGCATCAAATCCGGCGACAGCGCGCCGAATCCCTGCGCGATGTTCTTCAGAATCGTCTCTGTCTTGGACGGGTCGGTGCGCGAGACGAGGTCGACGACCCCCCGCAGCATGCGGAGAAGGGCAGACGCCTTCGAGCCCATGGTCGTGACGCCGCTGCGTTCGAGCTCGAGCACGAACTCGCTGAAGCGCTCGGCATTGCCGCAGACCTCCAGCAGCTCGCGCAATGCGTCTTCAGCTGAGCGGAGAGTCGAGATCCTGGCACGCGCGGATGATCGCGTCCCACTGCGATTCCTGGTCGCCGGCGCGCTCGCGGAGAATGTCGGCGTAATCGATTTCCTGCAGCTCGAGATGCCGCTGGCCGGTCGCGCTCCACAGCCGCCCGATGCCTCCGGCGGCGCGAACTTCGTCGAACGACTTTCCCAGGATGTTCAGGAAGGGCAGCCAGCCGTCGGGATCGGGGCTCGAGTGCAGCGTGACGAGCCCGATCATGTGATCGTGCAGCAGCGCGGCGGTCTCGCGCACGGCCTGATCGGGCCTGGGAGGCGCGGCGCCGTCCATCAGCAGATTGTCGGGCACCACGCCGAGCGTGACGGGGCCTTTCGCGGTAATGCGCGAGGCCGCGTCCACCAGCCGGCCGAGCGAGAGCCGAATCGCGGGGTGCGACGAGGGGTAGAGCGTGACCGCCCGCGCGGCCGCTTTGCAGGCGCGTGCAAAATCGGTCAGCTTCGCCGTGCTGTCCAAATCGAGCGATGGCGCTTCTTTTTCCTGCGTACTCATCTCACAAATGTGGAGAAGACACGATTCTTCGATATTATCGGCCGCACACGGTCAACGGATGCGCGCTGTCGACATCATCCAGAAGAAGCGAAACGGCGACGCCCTCACCCCAGACGAAATCCGATTTTTCGTCACAGGGGTTACCGATTTTTCACTTCCTGACTATCAGGCCGCCGCGCTGCTGATGGCCATCCTCCTTCGGGGGATGACCGCGGAGGAGACGTCGGTGTTGACCGACGCCATGGTCAACTCAGGCGTCCGGGTCGATTTGTCGGACATTCCCGGCATCAAAGTCGACAAGCACAGCACCGGCGGGGTCGGCGACAAGTCGTCGATCGTGATCGCGCCAATCGTCGCTGCGTGCGGCGGCGTCGTGCCGATGATGTCGGGGCGCGGTCTCGGGCACACCGGCGGCACCCTCGACAAGCTCGAGTCGATTCCCGGCTTCCGGACCAACCTGTCGCTGTCGGAGATGCGTGCGTCGCTGGCGGCGATTGGCTGCGCGCTGATTGGCCAGACCGCGCAAATCGCGCCGGCCGACAAGAAGCTGTACGCGCTGCGGGACGTGACCGGCACGATCGAGAGCGTGCCGCTGATTTCGGCGTCGATCATGAGCAAGAAGATCGCCGAGGGGATTGGCGCGCTCGTGCTCGACGTGAAGAGCGGCAAGGGCGCGTTCATGAAAACCGAGGCAGAGGCCCGCACGCTCGCCGAGTCGCTCGTCGCCATCGGCAAATCCGCCGGCGTGCAGACGCAGGCCGTGATCACGGCCATGGATGCGCCGATTGGACGGGCCGTCGGCAACGCGAACGAAGTCATCGAGTGCATCGAGTTGTTGAAGGGCAGCGGAAGTCCCGACCTCGTCGCGAATGCGCTCGAGCTGAGCGAGCGCATGCTGGTCGCCGCAGGAGTTGCGAACGATCGCGCCGAGGCTGCGTCCCTGTGCCAGCGCGCGATCGTCTCCGGGCAGGCGCTGGAGCGGCTCGGGGCGATCATCGAGCGTCAGGGCGGTGATCCGCGGGTGATCGACGACTACAGCCGGATGCCGCAGGCGCCGTCAGAGCACGTCGTCCGCGCTCCGGCCGACGGCTTCGTCACCGGACTCGATGCGTGGCTCATCGGGCGGGCGGCAGTGGTATTGGGCGCCGGCCGTGACAAAGTAGATGACGAGGTCGATCCGGCGGTCGGTATCATGATTGCGGCGGCTGTCGGCGACGCCGTCCGCGCCGGCGATGCCGTGCTGCGCGTGCGGTACAGGTCCGAGCGCAGGCTGGCGGACGCCGTCCCGCTCTTGATAGAGGCCGTACAGGTGGGTGCGTCGCCGAGGCCGCGCGTTCCGCTGATCATCGGCGAGGTGCTATGACACTTCTGAAGGCCGACCTGAAGGTCGGCACTACGACGCTGCGATCGTTCTCGCCGACCTGAAGGTCGGCACGACGATGTCGCGACGACGATTGCGCAGCGATGCCGTCGTGAGGTCGTAGTGCCGACCTTCAGGTCGGCCCTGGCGCTGGCCTGCCTCGCGCTGCTCTCCGCGTGCAGCCCGCAAACGTATGCGGTGAGCGATCCCACGAAAATCGAAGCCGGCATCGTCTTCGACATCGGCGGCAAGGACGATCGCTCCTTCAATGCCGCCGCGTGGAACGGCATGAAATGCGCGGAAACCGGCACGCTGCCCGACGGCGCGGACTGCGGCAAACCCGGCCTGGGGATCGTGCTGCGCGACGTCGAGCCGGGCACGCCGGTCAGCATCGAGCCCGCGATGCGGGCGTTCGCCGAGCGTAAATACGACGTCATCGTCGGCATCGGCTTCGCCCAGGCGCCGATTCTCGACTCCGTCGCAAAGGACTATCCCGACATCCAGTTCGCCATCGTCGACGGCGTCAGTGAGCTGCCCGAACGTGGCGTCGATCGTGTTCAAGGAGCACGAAGGGTCGTATCTCGTCGGCATCCTCGCCGCGATGACGAGCCGCACCGGCACGATTGGATTTCTCGGCGGCATGGACATCGGCCTGATTCACCGGTTCGGCAAGGGCTACGAACAGGGCGCGCGATCGGTGAACCCGAACATCCGCGTGCTCGAGAATTACGTCGGCGTCACCGACGCCGCCTGGAACAACCCGGGCCGCGGCAAAGAGCTCGCGTTGGCGCAGATTGCGAAAGGCGCCGACGTCATCTTTACTGCCGCCGGCAACTCGGGCCTGGGGGCGTTTGACGCAGTCGAAGAGAAAGGCCGCGATGCCAGCGGCCGCGCCACGCACTTCGTCATCGGGGTCGACGCCAACCAGAACATGGTGAAGCCGGGCTTCGTCCTGACGAGCATGATCAAGCGCGTGGATCAGGCGGTGTACCAAATCGTCAAAGACGTCACCGAAAAGCGCTTCACGTCCGGGCTTCACGTGTTCGGCCTCGAGAGCGAGGGCGTCGGCTACGTCGTCGACGAGTACAACAGGTCGCTGTTGTCTCCCGAAGCCATCGCTGCCGCAGAGGACGCGAAACGGAAGATTATCGCGGGCGAGATCAAGGTGATCGATGCGATGTTTCAGTGATGTTGTCGCTTAGAGGCATCACCAAGCGCTTCGGCGGAGTCGTCGCCAACGACCACATCGACATCACGGTCGAGCCCGGCACGATTCACGCGATCGTCGGCGAAAACGGCGCCGGAAAGTCGACCGCGATGCGGATCGCCTACGGCTTCTACACGGCCGACGCCGGCGAGATCCTCATCAACGGACAGCCTCAGCGTATCCAGCGGCCGCTCGACGCCATCGCCCTCGGCATCGGGATGGTGCATCAGCACTTCATGCTGGTCGACACGATGACGGTGGCCGAGAACATCGTGCTCGGAGCCGAATCCGGTTCGGCGCTCGCGCTCGACGTCGAACAGTCTGCCGCGCGGATCCGCGCGCTATCCGAAGCATTCAGGCTGTCGGTCGACCCGCACGCCCTGGTCGAGACGCTCTCGGTCGGCCAGCAGCAGCGCGTCGAGCTGCTGAAAGCGCTGTATCGCAACGCGCAGCTGTTAATCCTCGACGAACCGACGGCCGTCCTGACGCCGCAGGAAGTCGAGGAGTTCTTTGCCATCCTTCGCGGCATGCGCGAGCAGGGCAAGACCATCGTCATCATCACGCACAAGCTCGGGGAGGTGCTGGCGATCTCCGATGACGTGACCGTCATGAGGGACGGGAAGGTCGTCGGGCGTGTCAAGACGAAGGAAACGAGCGCAGCGGAGCTGGCTCGGCTGATGGTCGGGCGGGAGGTGCTCCTGCAAGTGGACAAGCCGCCGGCGAAGCCGGGCAACGTGATGCTGAGCGTTCGCCATCTCTCCGTCGGCTCCGGCGCGAACCGAATCCTGAAAGACGTCTCGCTCGACGTGCGAGCCGGGGAGATCGTCGGCATCGCAGGCGTCGAAGGGAATGGCCAGCGCGAGCTCATCGAGTCGATCGCCGGGCTTGTCGACCCCGCCCATGTCTCCGGCGAGATAGCGCTGGAAGGCACCTCGTTACTCGGGATGGATGCGCGGGCGCGGCGCGAGCTCGGCATCGCGCACATACCGGAAGACCGGCACCGGCGCGGGTTGCTGCTCGATTTTCCGCTCGACGAAAACAGCATCCTCGGCGTTCACTACCGGCCGCCTGTCGCGTCCGGCGCGATGTTGAACGATCGGGAGATTCGCCGCCGGACTGCCGATATCATCCGGCGCTTCGACGTGCGGCCTCCCAATCCCGATCTGCCCGCCCGGGCGCTGTCCGGCGGCAATCAGCAGAAGCTCATCATCGGCCGCGAGTTCGAGCTGAAGCCCCGGCTGCTTCTCGTCGCGCAGCCGACGCGCGGCGTGGACATCGGCGCCATCGAGTTCATCCACCGCAAGCTGGTCGAGCTGCGGGACGCCGGGTGCGCGGTCCTGCTCGTCTCGGCGGAGCTCGAAGAAGTGATGTCGTTGTCCGATCGCCTGCTCGTGATCCGCGACGGCCGCATCGCGGGCGAAGTCGATCCTGCCTCGGCGAAACCGGCAGACATCGGCATCTTGATGACGGGCGGATGATGGCGCTGCTGTTTCCGTTCATCGCCGTCGTCGCCGCGTTCCTGGTCGGCGGAGTGTTCGTCCTCGCGATCGGCGACAACCCGATTGAGACGTACAGACTTCTCATCGGCAGCGCACTGTGGTGGCCCGACGGCATCGGCTACACGCTGTTCCTGGCGACGCCGCTCATCTTCACCGGCCTCGCGGTGTCTGTCGCCTTTCGGGCCGGACTGCTCAACATCGGCGCGGAAGGGCAGCTGTACATGGCTGCGTTCGCCACGGCGTGGGTCGGCATCGTGCTCGGGCCGTTGCCGGCAGTCATTCTCGTTCCGCTCTGCTTCGCCGCGGCGATTGCGACTGGCGCTCTCTGGGGGGCGATTCCGGGGTTGCTGAAGGCGCGGTTCGGCTCGCATGAAGTGATCAACACGATCATGATGAATTTCATCGCGATCGCGCTCGCGAGCTACTTCACGCAATATCACTATCGGACGCCCGGCGATCCGATTCTGCAGACGGCGCCGATTGCCGCGCAGGCGCAGATCGCCAGACTCGGGCAATTCGTTCCGGGTCTGCCCGAGCGCATACCGCTGAACGTCTCGTTCCTGCTCGCTCTGGCGGCATGCGGGCTCGTGTACGTGTTTCTGTGGCGAACGAAGTGGGGCTACGAGCTGCGCGCCACCGGTAGTAACCCGTCAGCAGCCGAGTACGGCGGCATTTCCGTCCGCCGCCAGATCGTGCTCGCGATGGCCATCTCCGGCGGTCTGGCTGGGATGGTGGGCATCAACGAAGTGCTCGGTTATCGGCATCGGTATTACGACGGCTTCTCTGACGGGTACGGGTTTACCGGCATCGCGGTGGCCCTGCTCGGGCGCAACCATCCGGTGGGCGTCATCTTCGCGGCGATGCTGTTTGCGGTGCTCGACACGCGGCGGTGTGCCGGTGGACGCGTTTACGCAGCACGTGACCAAAGACATCGTGCAGATTCTTCAGGGGACGATCATTTTGTTCGTCGCCGCGGAAGCCTTTTTTCGTGAACCCATTCTCCGCCTTCGCCGGATCGCTTCGGCGCGACAAGAGCGATGGCTGACCTCTTTACGATCGCGCTGATCTTCTCGACGATCCGCCTGTCGACGCCCCTCATCCTGGCGGCGTTGGGCGGACTGTTTTCCGAGCGATCGGGCGTCATCAATATCGCGCTCGAAGGCATGATGCTCGCGGGCGCGTTCACCGCCGCCGCGATGACCCACGCCACCGGCAGCCCATGGGCCGGCCTTGCGGCTGCCGTCGGCGCCGGCGTGCTGATTGCGCTGGTGCATGCGGTCGCGTCCATCCGTTATCGGGCGGATCAAGTCGTCGTGGGTACCGCCATCAACATTCTGATGATCGGCCTGCCGGGCTTCCTGAGCGGGGCGTTTTTCCTCTCCTCGGGCTCTACGCCGCAGATCCCGATCGAGCATCTCGTTCCCCGTGCGCCTATCGTGATGGCGTTCGCATTTGTGCCTGTTACGTGGTACGTCCTGTATCGCACGCCCTTTGGCCTGCGCCTTCGTGCGGTGGGAGAGAATCCCGAGGCGGCGGACGCAGCGGGGTTGAACGTCGCGAAGATCAGATACAGCGGCGTGCTGTTGTCGGGCGCGCTTGCGGCGCTCGGCGGCGCGTACCTCTCGATAGGGCAGTCCTCGCTCTTTACGCGTAACATGACGTCTGGGCGCGGGTTCATTGCGCTGGCCGCGCTCATCTTCGGCAAATGGCGGCCCGTGCAAACGCTGCTCGCGTGCCTGTTCTTCGGATTCACCGAAGCCATTACCATCCAGGTTCAGGGCGTTGTTAAACTGCCGTCCGGAGATCCGCTTCCAGTGCAGTTCATTCAAATGGTGCCGTACGTGCTCACGATGATCGTGCTGGCTGGTTTCATCGGCCACTCCCGGCCGCCGCGGGCGCTCGGCCAGCCTTACGAGAAGGAACGGTGAGCGCGCCTCCGTACTACGAACAGGTGCAGAGCGCCGCAGCGCGTGTTCGCTCGACCGTCGGCGACGATTCCCGACGTCGCGATTGTGCTCGGGTCCGGATTGGGCGGGTTTGCGTCGAGCCTCGGGAATGCCTTGTCGATTCCCTATGGGGACATCCCGAACTGGCCGGATGCGAACGTAGTGGGCCATGAAGGGCGGCTGGTGATCGGCGAGATTGCCGGGCGTCGCGTCGCGGCGCTCTCTGGCCGCGCCCACTTCTACGAGGGGCACGACCTCCGAACGGTGACATTCGCCACGCGGGTGCTCGGCGTGCTCGGAGTGAAGACGCTCATCCTGACCAATGCCGCCGGGGGCATCAATACAGCCTTCGCCCCGGGGGATTTGATGGTCATCGATGACCATATCAACCTTCTGGGCAGCAACCCGCTGGTCGGTCCGAACGACGAAAGATTTGGCGTTCGTTTTCCGGACCTGACGCATGTATATTCACCGCGGCTACGGCGTGTGGCCGACGACACGGCTGCGGCGCAAGGCATCGCGCTGAGGCATGGCGTTTATGCCGCCTGTCACGGGCCGTCGTACGAGACCCCGGCGGAGGTGCGGTATCTGCGCCTGATCGGGGCCGACGCCGTCGGGATGTCGACGGTGCCCGAAGCGATAGTGGCGAGGCACATGGGCATCGAGGTGCTGGGCATCTCGTGCATCACGAATTTCGCCGCGGGTGTGCTGCCGCAGCCGTTGAACCACGCCGAAGTGCTGGAAACCGCGCAGCGTGTCCGTCTCACGTTCATCGCGTTGTTGAAGGGCGTCATTGCCGGAATCTGAGGGGATGCGTGGCTGACCAATCTGTTGTGTCCGTTGTCGCGTTGGAAGTCTCCGACGGCCAGGAACGCGAGTTTCTCGCGCTCACCGGGCGGCTCCAGGCGCTGGTTCGCTCGAAAGGCTACGGCACGAATCAGCTCCTTCAGGACGGCTCGCACCCGCGCCGGTATTACGACATTCGGATCTGGCGCAACGCCGACGAGGCCGCGAAGGCTGAAGGTGATGCCGACATCGACGGCCTGAGGCGCGACCTCGCCAAGCACCTTCGGTCGACGCCGCTCGTCGACGTGGCGTGGGCCGTCGAGGTCGGGCTCGCCGCCGCCGGTCCCTGGCAGGAGCGCCGCAGCGTGTCGGACCGCCGTACGATCGCCCAGCGCCGCAAGCAGAGTGCGGCGTTCAACGGCGGCGACAAACGGGTGCTCCCCGACCGCCGCGTCGGTCCTCGCCGCGCGAGCGAGCCGCTCCGCCTCACCCCCTTCGGCGCCGCCAACCCCGGCACTCCGCATTCGCACGTCGTCCAGGCTGCGAGGATCGCGCGCGATCGCGCGCTGGCGGCGTTCTCGGAGTTCAAGGTCGGCGCCGCGCTGGAAACGACCGATGGCCGAATCATCACCGGCTGCAACATCGAGAACTCCACCTACGGCCTGACGATGTGCGCCGAGCGCGTCGCGATTTTCAAGGCGGTGTCCGAAGGGTACCGCTCATTTACGCGCATCGTCGTCGTCGCCGACACCTCGCAGCCAACGTCGCCGTGCGGTGCATGCCGCCAGATGTTGTGGGAGTTCGCCGGCGACATCGAGGTGATCCTCGCCGATCTCGACAAGATCAAAACGACCCACCGGCTGAAAGATCTGCTTCCGCATCCGTTCGATGCGCGGTTCATCGAGTAATGCAAAATGCTTCACAGAAGATCAGGAGATCAGAAGACCAAGAGCTTTTCGTCTCCTGATCTTCTGATCTTCTGTCAGAAGTCTCCATCAGCCGATTCAAGTATCATTTCCTCACATGCTGCCGACTATTGAGTGGAACGACGAAGGCGTCGTGATGATCGATCAGCGCAAGTTGCCGGGCGCGGAGATCTACGTGACCTGCAAGAGCGCGAAGGACGTCGCGAAAGCGATTAAAACGATGGTGATCAGAGGCGCGCCGGCGATTGGCGTCGCCGCGGCCATGGGACTGGCGCTCGGCGTGCGGCAGAGCACCGCAACCGGAACGACCAAGCTCGCCGGAGAGTTCTATAAGTTGTGCGAGATGATGGCCGACACGCGCCCGACGGCCGTCAACCTCTTCTGGGCCATCGATCGAATGAAGCGCGTGTTTGCCGACGCGGCGTCCTCGGGCCAGTCGGCCGATCAAATCAAGGACCGGCTCGCCGCCGAGGCTCGCACGATTCATGACGAGGACGTCGCGAGCTGCCGCGCCATGGGGGCGTTCGGCGCGACCGTCGTGCCGGATGCGGCGCGGGTGCTGACGCATTGCAACGCCGGCGCGCTCGCCACCGCCGGATACGGCACCGCGCTGGGCGTCATTCGCGGCGCCGTCGAACAGGGAAAGAAAGTCGCGGTCATCGCCGACGAGACGCGTCCGTTTCTCCAGGGCGCGCGCCTGACCGCGTGGGAGCTCACGCGGGACGGCATCGACACGACCGTGATTACCGACAACATGTCCGGCGCGCTCATGCTCGGCGGTCAAATCGATCTCGTTGTCGTCGGGGCCGATCGGATCGCCGCCAACGGCGACGTGGCGAACAAGATCGGCACCTACAGCGTGGCGGTGCTCGCGAAGGAGCACGGCATCCCGTTTTATGTCGCCGCGCCGATTTCGACGATCGATCTCGCGACACCGGACGGCAGCGGAATTCCGATCGAGGAACGCAACGCGAAGGAAGTCACGCATCTGGGCCCCACACGGCTGACGCCGCAGGCTGCCAGGGTTCGGAACCCGGCGTTCGACGTCACTCCGCATAAGTACGTCACTGCCATCATCACCGAACGCGGCATCGCACGCGCGCCCTTCTCGGAGTCGCTGCCGAACCTGGTCAACGGCACGGGCGTCTAAACGAGAGATCGCCATCATTTCCATGCGGATGCTCGGCATCGAGACATCGTGCGACGAAACGTCAGCCGCCGTCGTGACAGACACGGGCGGCACATGGACGATTGGGTCGAACATCGTCGCGTCGCAGGTGGCGATCCACCGCGAGTGGGGCGGCATCGTCCCTGAGATCGCGTCGCGCCAGCACATCCGGGATATCTGCGGCGTCGTTCGTTCGGCGCTCGATACCGCGAAGACGGAGCTGTCAGAGCTCGATGCGATCGCCGTCACTCAAGGGCCCGGCCTCGTGGGATCCCTGCTCGTCGGCGTCTCGTTTGCGAAGTCCCTCGCGGTTTCGCTGAATCGTCCGCTGGTAGCCGTGCATCATCTTGCCGGTCATATCGAGTCGCTGTTCCTGCAGCACGGCGATCTGCCGCTGCCGCTCGTCGCGCTCGTCGTGTCTGGAGGGCACACCAGCTTGTATCTCGTGAAGGAGCCGGGCGTGTACTCGCGCATCGGCCGGACGCGGGATGACGCGGCGGGAGAGGCGTACGACAAGGTCGCGAGACTCCTTGGCCTCGGCTATCCGGGCGGGCCGATCGTGGATAAGCGCGCGCGCGACGGAAACGATCAGGCGATCGCGCTGCCGCTGGCACGCATGACCCACGCCGATCGCAATGCGCCGGGGGTGAAAGGGGACCTGGATTTCAGCTTCAGCGGGTTGAAAACCGCTGTGCTGCGCCATGTCCGCCAACGGACGGCGCCGCTGACGGACGCGGAGATCAACGACATCTGCGCCAGCTTCCAGCGCGTGGTGGTGAGCGCGCTGCTCGATCGCGTGTTCGACGCCGCCGAAAGGTTTGGAGCGCAGAGCGTCGGTATCGCCGGGGGCGTATCGGCGAACGCGCGCCTGCGAAACGATTTTGCCGTCCGCGCGGCGCGGCTCGGGTTTCCCGCCTATGTGCCGGCGCTCTCGCTTTCCACGGACAACGCGGCGATGATTGCCGCCGCCGGCCTCAGGAACTTCCACGCGGGCAAGCGCGCCGGGCTCGATCTGAACGCCGACGCGTCGCTGGAACTTTGATATCTCAACGCAAAGACGCGAAGACGCAAAGAAACTCTTCTTCAAGAAAAAGTTCTTGGCGTCTTGGCGTCTTTGCGTTGAGACGACCTACTCCCCAATCACTTTGATGAGCACGCGCTTGTTCCGGTTGCCGTCGAACTCGCCATAAAAGATCTGCTCCCACGGCCCGAAGTCGAGCTTGCCTTTGGTGATCGCGACGACGACTTCGCGCCCCATGATTTGCCGTTTCAAGTGCGCGTCGGCGTTGTCCTCGCCTGTTCGGTTGTGATGATAGTGATCCGGATCGGGGTTGAACGGCGCGAGCTGCTCGAGCCAGCGTCCGAAATCGTGGTGCAGCCCGCGCTCGTTGTCGTTGATGAACACCGAGCTCGTGATGTGCATCGTGTTGACCAGCACCAGGCCCTCCTGAACGCCGCTGGATCGCACCGCCTCGTCCACCTCGGGCGTGATGTTGCGGAACGCCATTTTTGAAGGAATGTTCAGCGTCAGGTACTTCGTCTGTGCTTTCATTGCGCGGTTAAAATACCTCAACGCGATGCCCGCCGATCCTTTCGATCTCGTCCGCAGGTGGTTTCAGGCGTTCAACGCCGGCGACATCGACAGTCTGGCTGCGCTCTATCACGACGACGCGACCAATGATGTCGGGACCGTCGTGGCTCGCGGCCGGGAGGCCGTGCGGCAGGAGATCGCGGGAACGCTCGCGCAGATCGCCGCAACGCAACGTGCGGATGATCGCGCGCGTCGAGACCGGCGCGATGCACGCGGAGTGGCGCGGCCGCGAGGAAAATCCCGAGAGCGGCGACGTGCTGACGAGCGCCGGCTACGACGAGTTCTGGATCGAAAACGGTCTGATTCGCCGCCAGCGCGGCGTCCTGCATCCCTTGAGCTTCCAGACCGAGGAAGAAGTCGTGGTTCCCGTCAACCCGACCCGGCCGTCGCGGCAGTATCCCGGCCAGCCGATTGTCGGCGTGGGTGCGGTCATCATGAAGGATGGGAAGGTCGTCCTCGTGAAGAGGCGATTCGAACCGCTGGCGGGGCAGTGGAGCCTTCCCGGCGGCCGCCTCGAGCTTGGGGAGACGCTCGAGGCCGGCCTCGCCAGGGAAATGCTCGAGGAAACCGGCCTCGAAGTCGAGGTTGGTCCCGTGGTCGACGTGTTCGACCGCATCCTGCTCGATCCCGAGCGGAAAGTGCGCTATCACTACGTGCTCATCGACTACCTGTGCCGGCCGATCGGCGGAACTCTCAGCTCACGGCTCCGATGTCGCGGCAGCTGAGCTCGTCGATCCCGGAGAGCTCGATCGGTACCGCCTGACGCCAAAGGCAACGTCGGTCATCGAAAAGGCGGTCGACGTTGCGAGGACGCATCAATGGCAAAAACGCGAGCGCTAGTCACGGGCGGATCTGTCGGCATCGGCGCGGCGCTGGCCGAAGTCTTTGCCGGGCATGGGCACGATTTGATTCTGGTTTCTCGCACTCGAGAGAAGCTCGAAGCCCGCGGACGGGCGATTCACGATGCGTCCGGCGTGGACGTCGTGTGCCTTGCCGAAGACCTGACGGACCCCGACGGCGCCCGCCGGCTGCACGATGCCGTGACGAGTCGAGGCCTCCACGTGGACTATCTCGTCAACAACGCCGGCGTCGGGCTGTACGGCAAGTTCGCCACGACCAATCTCGACGCCGAGCTGAAGATGATTCAGCTGAACGTCACCTCTGTCGTCGATCTCACGAAGCGGTTCCTGCCGCACATGATCGAGCGCCGCAGCGGGCGTATTCTGAACGTCGCTTCCACGGCGGCCTTCGTTCCCGGCCCGTGGATGTCGGTGTACTACGCGACCAAAGCGTTCCTTCTGTCGTTTTCGCAGGCGATCGACTACGAGCTGAAGACGAATGGCATCACGGTGACGACGCTCTGCCCGGGACCGACCGAGTCTGAATTCAAAGTGCGCGCCGGGTCGCAGCGGTCGCGGCTGTTCGAGGCGTTCGTCATGGACGCGCCGCGCGTGGCGCGCGTCGGTTACGACGCGATGATGAAGGGGAAAGCGGTGGCGATCCCCGGGTTGCGGAACAAGCTGATTCCGGTCGCTGCACGCCTGGCGCCGCGGCCGTTGGTCGCCGAATTGTCGCACCGGGCGGCGCGGCCGACGAGAAGAACTAGAAACGACAAAGGTCGGCAAACGAAAGCGAGTAGTAGAGAAGAGCATGTTCGAGCTGACGCGTGAGAATGCCTGGAACATCTTGACCGAGCACACGAAAGGCGAGAGCCTGCGGAAGCACGCGCTCGCCGTGGAAGCAGCCGTGCGCGGATATGCCCGTTTGTTCGGTGAGGACGAAGAAGTGTGGGGCGTGGTCGCGCTGCTCCACGACTTCGACTACGAGCAGTATCCCGAGCTGAAGGATCACCCGTTCCGAGGCGCGGAGATTCTGCGTGCGCGCGGGTGCCCCGAGTTCGTCATCCGCGCCATCCTGTCGCACGGCGAGCACACCAACACTCCACGGGAGTCGAAGCTCGAGCACACGCTGTTCGCCTGCGACGAGATGGCGGGGTTCGTCACCGCGGCCGCGCTCGTGCGGCCGTCGAAGAGCGTCCAGGACCTCGAGGCGTCGTCCGTTCTGAAACGGATCAAGGACAAAGCGTTTGCCAAAGGCGTCAGCCGCGACGATCTGCGCAAGGGGGCCGAAGAGCTCGGACTGCCTCTCGAAGCGCACATCACGAACATCATCGGTTTCATGCGGGAACGGCGTGAAATTCTTGGGCTCTAGGCTCTCAGCGCTCTTGGGCTCTGTTCAGGGAACAGCGCATTTAGCCCTATCCGTATAGTCCATTGATGCCAGTCGCCGTTCTCGACCACGTTGGGGTGCGCTACGGCAGTCAGTGGGCGCTGTCTGACGTCTCGGCCTCGTTTCCGGAAGGAGCGGTCGGGCTGCTCGGTCCGAACGGCGCCGGCAAGAGCACCATGTTGAAGGCGCTGCTCGGCCTCATTACGCCCGGCAGCGGCCGCATCAGCGTGCTCGATCTCGATGTCGCCGTCGCGCCGCTCGAGATTCGCGCGCGCGTCGGCTACATGCCCGAGAACGACGCGCAGATTCCTGGCATGTCGGCCGTCTCGTTCGTAGCCTATTGCGCCGAGCTCTCCGGCCTGCCGGCGGCCGACGCGATGCAGCGCGCGCACGAAGTCCTCTACTACGTGGGCCTCGGCGAAGCGCGCTACCGCAACGTCGAGACGTATTCGACCGGCATGAAGCAGCGCATCAAGCTGGCCCAGGCGCTCGTGCACGATCCCGACCTGCTGCTGCTCGACGAGCCGACCAACGGCATGGATCCGAAGGGCCGCGAAGAGATGCTGGCCCTCGTGCGCGACATCGCGCACAACAAGAAAATCAGCCTCATCCTGTCCTCGCACGTGATGCCCGATGTCGAATCGGTCTGCGATGCGGTTGTCGTCATGAACCGCGGGCAGGTCGTCATGCAGGGCCCGATCGCCTCGCTCAAGAAACCGGCCGGCCACATCTTCGAAGTTCGCGTGAAGGGAAATCGAGACGCGTTCGTCGAGCGGCTTCGCGCGCAGTCATACGACTGCCGCGAGACCGACGCCGACATGTTCCGCGTCCTCATGCCGCCGGGCGCCGGCGCCGATCAGTTGTTCGCCTCGGCGGTGGCTGTCGGCGCACAGGTGCGTCACCTCAAGCCGAGTGTCCCGACGCTCGAAGACGTATTCGCCGAGGCGGTGGGGGCCGAGTAGATGCCTATCCATCGCGAGCGATATCGAAGGCGCGAGGGTGGCGTCGACCTGCGCGGAGGCGCATGGGCGGTGATTGCCGCCCACGGGCTGCGATCGATCGTGCGGAAGCGCGCGTTCCTCTTCCTGATGATCCTGTCGTGGATTCCGGTGGTCGTCCGCGGCGTGCAGATCTGGGCCGCGGCCAATGTGCCGGGCATGTCGCAAATCGGGATGCTCGCCGTCACACCACAGATGTTCCGTGATTTTCTCAACCAGCAGGAGCCGCTGGTATTTTTCATCACCGTGTATGTAGGCTCGGGCTTGATCGCCGACGACATCCGCGCGAACGCATTGCAGCTGTACCTTTCGCGGCCCATCACGCGCACGCAATACATTGCCGGGAAGGCCGCGATCCTCATGGGAGCGCTGTCCGCCGTTACCTTCGTGCCCGCGATGCTGCTGCTCCTGCTCGTGCCGGCCTTCGCGGGCAGGATGACGTTCCTCCGGGACAACTTTTCGCTGCTCGCGTCGATTTCCGCGTATTCCGTGATTCAGATCACGCTCTCCGCGTTTCTGATTCTCGCGTTGTCGTCGCTCAGCAAGAGCCGGTGGTTCGTGGCCATGCTCTATGCCGGCCTGGCGTTCTTCACACATGCCGTCTTCGGCGTGCTGGGCGCCGCCCTTCCCGGCTCCGCATTTTCGTGGGTGTCGATTTTCGCAAACGTCCGCCAGGTAGGGGACGTGCTCTTCCGTCTGCCGCCGCGTCACGACACCCACCCGCTCGTCTCCGCAACGGTGATTGTGCTCATCATCATCGCCTCCGCGGCCGTTCTTCGCCGGCGAATCCGCGCGATCGAGGTGGTCACATGACGACCACTGGCGCTGACAGAGCAGAGAGCAAGAGCAGAGCAGAGAGCAAGAGCAGAGGGCAGACGGCAAAGCCCAGATTGAAGTCGTGCGGGCCGAGAACCTGTCGAAGTGGTACGGCCAGGTGATCGGGCTCAACGACATCACGATTACCATCGGCGGCGGCGTGACCGGCCTGCTTGGACCGAATGGCGCGGGCAAGTCGACGCTCCTCAAGCTCATCACCGGCCAGCTGAAGCCGAACAAGGGCACAGTGAAGATTCTCGGCGAGCGGGTATGGGGCAATCCCGACATCTTCCTGCGCGTCGGGGTGTGTCCCGAACAGGACGCGTTCTACGATCGGATGACCGGTCACGAATGGGTGACAGCGCTTCTGCGCCTGCACGGTCTCGGCGATCGCGAGGCCGCCGACACTGCGATGGCGGCGCTCGAGCAGGTCGACTTGAAAGACGCCGCCAACAAACGCATCGGCGCCTACAGCAAGGGGATGCGCCAGCGCGTCAAGCTGGCGCAAGCGCTGGCGCACGAGCCCGAGCTGCTCGTCCTCGACGAGCCGCTGTCCGGGATGGATCCCCTCGCGCGCCGCAAGACGATTCGCCTCCTTCGCGCCTGGGCAGCCAAAGGGCGCCATGTCATCGTCTCGAGCCACATCCTTCACGAAGTTGAAGCGCTCACGTCCGACATCCTGCTGATGCACCACGGGCGTGTCCTCGCCGAAGGGAACGTCCACCAGATTCGGGATCTCATCGACGAGCATCCGCACACGGTGTGCGTGCGATCGAAGCATCCACGCACGCTCGCGACGACGCTGGTGGCGAACGAAGACGTGCTGAGCGTGCGATTCGAAGAGGATGCCGTATACGTACAGACGGCGCGGCCGGACGCGTTCTATGCGCGCGTCACCGAGATGGCGGCGAACGGGGGAGACGGCGACATCTACGAGATCACGTCGCCCGACGACAACCTGCAGGCGGTCTTCGAATATCTGGTGAAGTCATGAAATTCTGGACCGCGGTTCTGCGCGTGTTCGACATGTCGCTGGGGCAGATGTTGTGGTCGCGCCGCACGGTGTTCATGGCGCTCGCCACAGGCGCTCCCGTGGTCATCGCGGTGCTGTTGCGCGTCATTTCCGAGATGGGGCTGTCGTCGTTCAGGATCAACGGCGTGCCGGTGCCCGGCCCCGTGATTTTCGGCGGCATGATCTGGCTGTTGTATCTGCGCTTCATCGTCCCTGTGCTCGGCGCGTTTTACGGCACCTCCCTCATATCCGACGAAGTCGAAGATCGCACCATCACGTATCTGTTCACCCGGCCCGTTCCAAGGGGCGCCGTCATCATCGGCAAATACCTCGCGTACGTCGTGTGCACCGCCCTCGTGGTCCTGCCGTCGGTGACCGCGGTCTATCTGCTCATCACGCCGGTGTCGGGGGGCAGTATCGGCGGCACGTTCCTGCAATTGCTCACCGACCTCGGGCTGCTGGCGCTGGGGCTCGCCGTGTACGGCGCCGTGTTCGCGCTGATAGGGGCGCTGGTCCCGCGGCCCCTGGTAGCCGGGCTGCTGCTGATCTTCGGATGGGAGCAGGTCGCGCTGGTGGTGCCCGGCTATCTCCGCCGCTTCACGGTCGCGCATTATCTGCAGGGGCTCGTGCCGCACTCGATGCCCCAGGACGACACGGTGGCCGCCATCCAATCGCTGTTTGCCGAGCCTCCCACACTCGCGTCGAGCCTTACGTCGCTGGCCCTCATCGCGGTCGTTGCGCTCTGGCTGGCCGCCCGGACGGTCGAGCGCAAGGAATACGTGTTGGACCAGTAGGGATCGTGGGGATCGTGGGGACGTGGGGAACTCCAACAATGCCCCGTCCGTCCAATTGGGTATCGACCCATCATGACCAGAAAAACACGCTATTTCGTCCTGGCCGCCGGCGCGGTGCTCGTCGTCGGCCTGGGGGGCGGCCTTATCGCCTACCTGGCGTACAACCGCGTGGCCGGCCTGCCGGCGGGGGTGCCGCCCGAAATGCGCTACGTGCCCGCCAATGCCGCAGTCGTCGCGTTCGCCGACGTGCGCGCGGTGATGAGCTCCGAGCTGCGCCGTTCGCTGATGCCGAGCGTCGACCCCGAATCGCGCAAGGGCCGGCAGATGATGAATGACTTTGCCGGCGTCGATCTCGAGAAGCAGGTGAACCGCGTCGTGGCGTATGTCGAGCAATACAAAGCTCCAGACCCGCAGGCGCAGGCGGAGCCCGACATCCCGAGAGCTCTGGTGCTGGTGCACGGCACGTTCGACTCCGCTCGCATCGAGTCGTTCATACGCGAGCGAGCGGGCACCATGGACGACTACAAGGGACGGAAGATTCTGGTGCACCGCGAGCACGGCCAGGACGTCGCGGTGGGCCTTGTCGGATCCGATTTGATTGCCATGGGGCCGGCCGACCTCGTCCGCGGCATCATCGATCTGTCGCAGGGGTCCGGACTCGCGAAGAACATCACAGCCAACCCCGAGATGATGGATCTCATTCGCGACAACAACGGCAGCACTGCATGGGTCGTCGGACAGTTCGACGAGATTCGCCGCCGTATGCGCCTTCCAAACGGTGTGGCGCAGCAGGTGCCTCCGATCAGGCTGGTGTCGGTCAAGGCCAATATCAACGGCGGCGTCAAAGCGACGATCCGTGCGGAGGCAGGCGACAAAGCTGCCGCGGATCAACTGCGGGACGTCGTGCGCGGTTTCCTCTCGCTCGCACGGCTGCAGGGCGGCGCAAAGCCGGAGATCGACAGCATGCTCAAGTCGATCGAGCTGACGGGCAGCGACGCGTCCGTCCGTTTGTCCATTGCGCTATCCCCCGAAGCCCTTCGCGCAGTCGCGCCCGGGCCGCGCCGCCGCGGGAACGCTGGATCGCCCGAGCCCGCGAAACCCGAACCAGCGAAGTAAGCCTCCCAGAACTTGAATCTGGAATCTATAATCTTGAATCTATAAACTGGAGTCCGAGATTCTAGTTTCCAGATTCTAGTTTTCAGATTTCCAGCTGCCCCTGATGCCCGAACAAGTGTTTTTCTACGGCACGCTGCGCACCGGCTTCAACCGCACCACGCGCGCGGGTATCGATGCCTTCCTGAAGTTTGCCGGCCGCGGCTGGATCAACGGAAAACTGTTCGACCTCGGTATCTATCCAGCGGCCGTTCCCTGCAAGCGACGCGCGAGTGTGGGGAGAGGTCTTCGAGATCACTGATCCGCCGGTTGTGCTCGCAGCGCTCGATCGCATCGAGGGCCATCGGCCGGCCGAGCCCGAGCGCAGCCTCTACAACCGCGTCCGCGTGTCCGCCACGCTGGACGACGGCCGCACCGAAGATGTGTGGGTGTATTTTTACAACGCTCCGCTCGGACGAGCGCCGCGAATTACCTCAGGCGATTACATCAAACATCTGCAATCGCGGTAGGCGGTGCGGGTTCGGTTCCACGTGTGCGGCGTCGTGTCGAATCACACGCGGCAAAATGCAAAAAAGGGGCGGGAGCTATTTGCTCCTCGCCCCTGTGCCTGACCGCCCGTCCCGCCATAGCGCTGGCAACGCGAAGCGGCGGGTCAGTTCAGCTGCATCGCAGCCGGCTGGGAGAATACGCCCTCCCGCGGGTCGAGCGCCTCATCCGGCGTCTCTTCATCGTCCTGCGACGACGTGCAGGTGACCAGCGGGATGTCCTTCGTCTCGTCGTCGAGCTTCAACATCGACAAGACCTGGAACCCGTCGAGGTCGTCGATATCGAGGCACACAATAATCAAGTGCGGCGTCAACCGCTTGATATGGCTGTAAGCGTGTTCGGTCGATTCGACGAACACAATGTCGTATTGGCCTGCGTCGAGCACAGTCTCCAGTAAACCGTTCAGTTGAGACTGCTTGCTGACCACGACAACCTGCTGTGAGGTGGGCCTCACTGTCGTCGGTACTCTAACGTCGGTGGTGGTCATCATGGTCGCCTCCGTCTCCTGCCGACTTACTCATACAAGAAGCACGCCAAGATCTCGGCAGGGACTTCGGCCGCGGGAAACGGGCATGCATTTCAACGATTTGCGCGGGATGTCATCTGAAGTGGCGCAAAAAGGGGTCGTACAAGAAAAAGGGGGAGCAGCGGCTCCCCCCAAACGTGCACGTACTAACGAACGACGACTAACGAAGTGACGAACCTTAGAACAGGAACTTCACCGACACCTGACCCTGCGTGCCCGGTTCGAACAGGTCGTCCATGCCGTAGCGCGGATCGTACGCATTGGCTCCGTCTGGCGTCGCCCGGAGCAGCGCGTTGTAGTCGTAGCCATTGTTGAGATTGGTCGGCGCCAGATCGATCGCCGACGACGCGTCGAGCACGCACCGCGCCGCGGTTGAGGTAGTTGAACATGTGCCGCGCCGTCTTCTGATTGAAGAGGTTCAACACGTTCAGCTCCAGCCGCAGCCGCTTGTTGCCGCCATCGGCAGCTCGTGCGACACCAGCAGGTCGGTCTTGTTGAGACATCGGCGTGCGGCCCATGTCGCCACGGCCCTCGACGAAGAGCTCCGTCTGGTGGACGGTGTTGACATAGGTCGTCATCGGCGTGCCGCTGCCGGCATAGACGAAGGCGCCGATTTGCGTATTGCTGCCGATGTTGTACGCGCCGTAGAACTTGGCGACGACCGGACGATCCGTCCCGAGACGGCCGAGCACGTCGAGGTTGCCGTGCGAGTCGAACTGTTGCTCGTCGAGGTCCCACGCGCGGTTTGCGTTGCCGCCCTGCCGGAACGTGGAACCTGCCTGCTGCTGCGCAGTCGCCGAGGCCGACGCCGGTCGTCGGCGTGCGGATTTCGTCCGAGCTCGCGAGGCCGGCGTAGTTGCCGTAGAGCCGGCTGATCGTCACGTTGGCGCTTCCGAACCACTTGTTCGCAGAACCGGCGGCTGATGCCAAGCTCCAACGCGTCGTACTGCCGCTTTGGCTTCGGCGTCGGGAACGCCGGCGTCAGCGGCGAAAACGACGTCGGCGTGATGGTAGCGTCGTGCCTTCGCCAGGGTTCGCCGATGAGATACGCCTCGTTGCCGTTCGACGAGAGCGCCGAGATCCTCGATCGTGCGGATCAGGTTGTTGTGCACGTAGTGGACGGTTGCCACCGTGCGCGGATTGACTTCGAAATCGAAGCCGGCGCTGTAGCTGTCCTGCGACATCGGCTTCGAGTCGTCGGATCGATCGTCGTCGAAGCTCGGCACGCGGCGGTCGCGGCAATCGCCGTCGCCCTGCCAGAGATCGCGGCCGGGCATGTTGGCGAAGTTCGCGTTGACCGGATGCGTTCGGATCGTCGATCGCTCGGTACTTGATGCACCAGATATCGCCGCCGAACGAGCCGCGCGCCAACTCGTACTTCGTCCAATCGTAGTACCGGCCGCAGCTCGCGTACAGCTTCGCCCGGCCATTGCCCATCACGTCGTAGCTCGAATCCGAGGCGCGGAGCGATCTTGTCCCCGAACGCCGAAGTCGATAGCCGTTTCCTGGATTTCCGGTCTGAACGATGGAACCTTCTCGGCTTCGGTCCGGATGCCAAGATTCAACGTCAAGCGGTCGCCGATCTGCCACTGGTCCTGCACGTAGAGCGAGACGATGTTGGCGCCGGCCTCGCCGAGCGTGCCGCGATCGTTGACTTCGTAGTAGCCGTACGTGCCCCGATCGTTCGGCTGTCCGCCGAGTGCGAGCGTCCGGTCCCAGAAGATGTAAACGTAACCGCCGGGATACCGGCTGTTGATGTCGTTGACGGTTCGCTGGAATCCGACGCCGCCCTTGAGCGTGTGCCAGCCTGCCGTCTGGAACGTGTGGTTGTAGTCGGCATTGAACAGCGTGCGCTGGGTCGTGTCG
Source organism: Vicinamibacterales bacterium (assembly GCA_963802345.1). Lineage (GTDB taxonomy): Bacteria > Acidobacteriota > Vicinamibacteria > Vicinamibacterales > JAMQPK01 > JAMQPK01. The sequence continues at coordinate 341,217 of CAWDIK010000008.1, read as the reverse complement.
AATTCCGTGATCAGCGAACGTGGCGTGTTCTGCTGAAGCGACGGGCCCACGATGTTCGATGGCAGCGTTGCACCGTTGCTCAACACAGCCGGTGCGGGCGACTGATACGACCAGTGGGTCGTCTGTGGAATGCCCGTATCGGTGTACCGATCGTGGAAGCGTCCGGCACGGAACGTCGCGTACGCCCCGTTGGAAATGACGACGTCCACGTTGCCGTTCACGTTCGCCTGCATCTGCTCCCAACCGCGGTCGATGTTGGGTGCGTTGCTTGCTTTGCTGCTGGCCAGCCAAGTTGGTACCAATTCCGTTGTAAGCCGGGAGTGTGCCAGACACATAGGTAGGCGTCGCGAGCGCGGCGACGTAGGCGTTCACCCTGCGGCTGCCCACGCTGACCTTGCCAAATCCCTGAATCAACTTGGTGGTCCGCTCGATGTCGCCTTCCTCTGCGCCGTTCGAGTAGTTGTAGGTATTGGTCCTCGTGTTCACTCGCGGCGAAAACGATCCGAAGAAGAACATCTTGTCCCGGACGATCGGCCCGCCCACGGAGCCGCCGAACTCGTGCCGGATGTCCGGCATCTTCTCGTCCTGGATGTATTTCACTGTCTTCTCATCCGCGGGATCGAGGACCAGCCGGTTGACAGGGCCGGCGCTCAGCGTGCTGCCGTCAAAGTAGTAGTGGCCCTCGCCGGTGAAGATGTTGCCACCCGACTTGGTGACCGCGCTGATGACGCCGCCGAGCGCGCCGCCGAATTCAGCCGGGATACCGGTCGTCTTGACCTGCACTTCCTGGATGTACTCGAAGACGGTGTTCTGACGTGACGAGCCGTTGACGAGGCTGTTGGTCACAACGCCGTCGACCGTGAAGGCGTTTTCGGCGCCGCTGGCGCCATTCACCTGGAAACCGCCTTCGATTTCGCCCGAGTTCACCGACGGAGCGGTGAGGGCGATCGACTGGAAGCTGCGTCACCCCCCCCCCCCCCTACCACCACTCTTACCTACTCCTCAATACCACACCTTTCTCCATCCTCCCCTCTCAACCCTCACCTACCCCCTCCCCGTTCACCTGGAAGCCGCCTTCGATTTCGCCCGAGTTCACCGACGGCGCGTGAGGGCGATCGACTGGAAGCTCGCCCTTTGGCAGACGATCAATCTCTTCTGCCGTGACGTTGTGCGCGATGATCGTGCTGCGCGTGTCGACGAGCGGCGCGTTCTCCGCCGTGACCTGCACCGCTTCGGTGACGTTGCCGACCTTCAGCGCGGCGTCGAGGTCGTAAATACGCCCCAGCTGCACGTCGAAGTTCGGCGTTTCCTGCCGCGCGAAGCCGCTGAGCTCGAACCGCACCGTGTAGTTTCCCGGGCGGCAATTCGATGCGATATGCGCCCGAGCCGTCCGTCACGCGGATGTGACGCGCTGGTTGATTTGGTAAACACGACCGTGACGCCTGGAAGCACGCCCCCGCTCGCGTCCGTCAGCTCACCCGTAACTGTTCCTGTGGTGCCCTCTTGAGCCTGCGCTATACGCGCCGGTCCGAGCAGCATGCCGAGCGACAACAAGAAGCACAGCAGCGCTGAGGCTGCCGCCCCCCGTTCGCGTCGTCTCGTATTCATAGCCTCTCCTTGAAAAAATGGCCTTGGCCGTCTCTATTCTTGGCCGTCACTATTAACGTCCAAGCGACTCCGCCTTACGAGAAAGATGCCAACTTTTCCAGCTCACGAATTTAGCAAATTGCTAACAATTTGACGGAGCATTCGGGTCAAATTGCACGCAAATCCAATTATTTGGTCGCCATTATCCAAAACTATGAAGTAGGGTTTCGCCTACACTCCGATGGCTGCAAACACATGACCCCTGAAGAGTTCAACGCCTATTGCAATCGCTCTAAAATCCGATAAAACAGGGGCATGCAACGCACGTTGCCGAGACTGCTATCTTTCGCACTTCTCTTTCTGAGTGCTGGATCGCTCGCCTATGGACAAGCCACGACCGGCAGCATTTCTGGTCAGGTGAAGTCGTCTGATGGCCAGGAATTGCCCGGCGTCACGGTCGCGGTGACGTCGCCGATGTTGCAGGGCATGCGCACGGCTGTGGCGTCCGAGTCTGGCGACTATCTGTTTGCAGCGCTGCCGCCCGGCACCTACGCCGTGTCGTTCGAGCTCGCGGGATTTCAAACGGTCACACGCACGCAGCAGGTCGCGTCGGGTACAACGCGCAGGTTGACGCCACGATGTCCGTGTCCGCCGTCGCCGAATCGGTCACGGTCGTCGGCGCCGATGCGCAGCCGCTTGCCGAGACGGCGCAGGTCGCCACGACGTTCAAGCAGGATTTGATGGCGACGCTCCCGTCGAACCGGACGATTGACGCCGTCATGCTGATGGCGCCGTCGGTTCATGCGACAGGGCCGCGCGGCGCGTTCTCCGTCAACGGCGCGTTGTCTTACGAAAACCTCTACACGCTGAACGGCGCCGTCATCGTCGAAAACCTGCGGGGCGCCGCGTATCCCCTCTACATCGAGGACGCTCTCCAGGAAGTGACCGTGGCGACCGCCGGCGTGTCGGCGGAATACGGCCGCTTTACCGGCGGGATGATCAGCGCGGTCACGAAGTCCGGCGGAGACACGTTCAGCGGCTCGTTTCGCACGTCGTTCGCGAACGATTACTGGCGCTCGAAGACGCCGGCCGCCAACGATCCCAAGCGCCTCGGCGACGGCCCCGAACCCGTGACCAACCCGATGTACGAGGCGACCCTGGGAGGCCCCATCGCGCAAAAACGCCTGTGGTTTTTTGGTGCGACCCGCATCCGAAGCGACGAAACCGTTCGCAGCACGCTCCTGACGAACCAGTCGTACACGCGCACCAACGACGAGAAGCGTTACGAGGGGAAGCTGACGTATGCGCCCCGGCCCGCGCATTCCCTGCAGGGGTCATACATCAAGATCGATCAGACGCAGACGAACTTCACGTCACAGAACGTGATGGACCTCGCGAGCCTGGCGACGCAACTGCAGCCGTCTGATTTGCTGTCGCTGCGATACAGCGGGATCGTCTCGCCGAATTTCTCCGTCGAGGCGCAGTATTCGAGCCGCCACTTGACGCTGAATACGGAGCGGACACGCGCGACAGAATCAACGGCACCGTGCTCGTGGACGTCTCGAGGAACGCGCGCTACTGGAGTCCGACGTTCTGCAGCGTCTGCGGCGACGAGAACCGCGACAACGACGATTTTCTCGCCAAGGGTTCCTATTTCTGTCGACCCGAGCGACGGGCGCGCACCACTTCGTCTTCGGCTACGACCGCTTCAACGACAAGATGCTGCAGAACGCCTACGCCAGCGGCAGCGATTACCGGATTCAGGGCACCAGTTCCATCCGGAGCGCCGACGGCGCGTCGGTGTTTCCGCAGTTCATGCCGAATTCCACCCAGATCTGGTATACGCCCGTGAAGGAGACGAGCCTCGGCTCGAACCTCAGGATGCACTCGCTGTTTCTCAACGACAACTGGCGTGTCGGCGACCGCATCAGCCTCAATCTCGGCGTGCGATGGGACAAGAACAGCGCGGAGGATGGCGGTGGCGCTGTCGTGGCGAACAAGGGCCTGTTGAGCCCGCGAATGGCCGTCATCTGGGACCCGACAGGGGAAGGACGATGGGCGCTCAATGCGAGCTATGCCCGGTATGTCGTGCCGATGACGAGCAACGTGGCGGCGTCGACGACCGCCGCCGGCAACGCCGCGGTCTACATCTGGCTGTACCAGGGCCCGGCCATCAATCCCGATCCGGCCGGACCGCTCGTGACGAGCGACGTCGCGATTGGCCGCGTATTCGATTGGTTTGACGCCAATGGCGGTATCGACGGGCGGACTGTCGGTTCATTCGCGCCTGGCAAGAACATCCAGATTCAGAAATCGCTGAAGTCGCCCAACGCCGACGAGTACACGATCGGCACGAGCCGCAGCCTGGGCGGGCGCGGCACTCTCCGGGTCGACGCCGTATGGCGCAGCTACCACGACTTCTACAGTCAGCGCGCGGACATGTCGACCGGCAGCGTGAAGGACGATCTCGGCAATCTCTACGATCTCTTTCTCGTCGAGAACACGAACAATGTGAAGCGCCGCTATTCGGGACTCGTGACGCAAGCCAGCGTACGCCTGAGCGACAGCATCGACGTGGGAGGCAACTACACCCTCTCGCGCACGTGGGGCAACTTCGACGGCGAAACGAGCGGAGCGGGACCGTCGGTCGCGCAGGTTTCCGCCTATCCCGAATACAAGAGCGCCGAGTGGAACTCGCCCGAGGGCGATCTGGCTGCCGACCAGCGTCATCGTGCGCGGCTGTGGGCGACGATTGAGTCGCCGATGCCGGACGGCGCCGGGTCGCTTACGTTCGGCCTTCTGCAGCAGGTAGGGTCCGGCGTGCCGTACGGCGCCGTTGGAACGGGGAGCTCGGGAATCAATGCGGCGCCCTACGTGACCAATCCGGGTTACGTGGCACCGCAGTCGCCCTCGGGCACGGTCGATTACTACTTCACGGCTCGCGATGCGTTCCGCACGGAGACGACCTTCCGCACGGACCTCTCGGTGAACTACGCCTATCGGATTCGCGCAGGCCGCGCGCAACCGGAGCTGTTCTTTCATGGCGAAGTGCTGAACCTCTTCAGAGACTTCCAGCTCTGCGGATGCGGCGCGTCGGCGTTCACCAACGGCGGCGGCACCGATTTGACGACGATCGGGCAGGCGGTGCGGACGCCGCGCAATGCGCCGACGGTTTATCAGGCGTTCAATCCATTCACGACGACCCCTGTCAGGGGGGTCAACTGGGATTTCGGCACGGCTTCCGGCTCGGCATTCGGCACGGCGCTCAACCATCTCGCGTACACGACACCCCGCCTGTTCCGGTTTTCGGTCGGGATCCGTTTCTAAACGTCCGAGGCCAGACCTCACGACTCCGGCAGGTCCGGCTAGACCCGTCACTCGTCTAGAGCCCAGAGCCCGAAGCCGTGTACAATTCTTCCTAATGCAGCAGCTGATCCGGCAGCTCCTTGCCGAGCTCGGTGAAGAGCCGGGCCGCGAGGGGCTCCTGAACACCCCGAAGCGCGTCGAAAAGGCACTCAGGTTCCTCACGAGCGGCTACAACATGGACGTCGACGAAGTCCTCAACGACGCGCTGTTCACGGTCGAATACAGCGAGATGGTGATCGTCAAGGACATCGACTTCTACAGCCTGTGCGAGCACCACTTGCTGCCGTTCTTCGGCAAGTGCCACGTCGCCTACATCCCGCGAACCAAGGTGATCGGCCTCAGCAAGATCCCGCGGCTCGTCGACATCTTCAGCCGCCGGCTCCAGATACAGGAGCGGCTCACCAGCCAGATCGCGGAGACGATTCGCGAGAAGATCAACCCGCTGGGTGTGGCGGTCGTCATGGAAGCCACGCACCTGTGCATGTCGATGCGCGGGGTGGAGAAGCAGAACTCGTTCTGCGTGACGAGCTCGATGCTTGGCGGATTCAGAGACAACGCCCGGACGCGCATGGAATTCCTCGAGCTGATCAAGCTTCGCACTGCGCTCCGTACCTCGGCCGAGCCGATGGCCGCGTGTGTCGATGAATAAGATCGCATTGTCTATCGTCTCGTCGTGTCGTTGATCGGCCGTGTGTCGCGATTCCTGTGTGCGCCGGCTCGCTCGAGGGCCAGACGAAAAAGCCGCCGACAACGACGCGCAAGCCGGCACCGGCGGCGCGCAAGCCGACGGTGGCGCCTGCCGAGATCACGTGCCCCTCACCGCTCGGTGCGGGCGTCAAGACCAAGCGCGAATACTGCGACGTGCTGACCGGGCGGGATCCGAAGGAAGGCATCCTCATCAAGCTGCCGCCGCATCGCGGTCCGGTGACGCTGCGGTTCAACCTGCACAACCGCCACACGTATTCTGAAGAAGAAGTACGCCTCAAGACGGCATTTGCTTCGTACATCGCGGGGATAGGCGTCTTGACGCTCGACAACACGCTGTTGACCCGCGCGGCTGTCGCCAGCGAGTTCCGGCGCCCGGAAGATTTGCTCGAGCGCATCACCGGGGGCGCCGGCCCGGGGGGCGTCAAAGCCGTCGCGCCTGTCGGCACAGAGCCGATCACGCTGCAGCTTCCCGCGGAGCTCGCCGAAGTCACGATCCTCGGCGAGAAACTGACGGTGCTCCGCGCCGACGGCCAGTCGGCGAACTACTCTGCGTCCGGGCGCCCGATTGCCATCATCAGCGACGTGACTGTGGAGTACACTCCGGCGCCGGCTCCGGCGCTAAATGAATTGGAAGATTGGAAGATTGAAGATTGTGAGAGTGTTGTTGGATTCAGGATTGTCGATCTGACAATCTTCCAATCTACCAATCTTCCAATGGCCGTTTCATCGTCAGAACTGATTTCCATTGTTGTGCCCGTGTACAACGAGGCGCGCACCGTGCGGCAGGTGATCGATCGCCTGCTGCAGATTCCGCTTCCCGCTCCGCGCGAAATTATCGTCGTCAACGACGGCTCGACCGATGGCACGCGCGAAGTGCTCGACGGCATCGCGCCGGTGGACGGCGTCCTGTCGATCGTCCACGCGCAAGTGAACGGGGGGAAGGGCAGTGCTATCCGCGTCGGGTTCTCGCAGGCGCGCGGCACCATCGTGGCCATTCAGGACGCAGACCTCGAGCTCGACCCCGTGCAGCTGGCCGGCCTCGTCCAGCCGATCCTCGATGGCGAAGCAGACGTCGTGTACGGTCGCGTTTCTGGCCGGGCGGCCTCCTGGGCCGTGGCTGTCGGTTGCGGCCAACCGGGGTCTGACGTGGTTTACGAACGTCCTGTTCGGCGGCAATCTGACCGACATGGAGACCTGCTACAAGATCATGGCGGCTCCTGTCGCGCGCAGCCTCAGGCTCGAGTCGAACCGCTTCGATATCGAGCCCGAGATCACGGCCAAGCTGCTGCGCCAGCGCCGCCGTATCGTCGAGCGGCCTGTCGTGTTCGATCCGAGAAACCGCGCAAGCGGCAAGAAGATCGGGTGGCGCGATGGAGTGCACGCGATCGCGGTGCTGTTGAAATACAGATTCCAGCGGTTCTAGATTCTTGCGTATCTCCTTTCTCATCGCGGCCGCTACGGCGCTAACCGTTGCCGTTGTCGGATTCCGCTGGGGCACCTACGCAGCCGGCGGATCGGACTCGTCGTGCTATGCGTTGATGGCCGACGCATTCGCGTCCGGCGCGCTCCAGCCGACCAGCGAGCTTGCCGCGCAGGTGCCGTGGCCAGACGCGGCGAGCACGTTCACGCCTGGCGGCTTCGTCCCGTCCGAAACCAATCCTTCCGCGTCGTCGCCCGTCTGCGCACCTGGGTTTTCGTTGCTGCTCGCGCCGCTCATCGCAGTTGGCGGCCTGGATGCGGCGTTCATCCTTACCCCGATTGCGGGCGCGCTGCTCGTGTGGCTGACGTTTGTGGCGGGCCGCCGCCTGGCGGGCCCGATCGCCGGTGCGATGGCGGCCGTGCTGATTGCCTCGAGCCCGGCATTGCTGTATCAGGTCGTTCAGCCCATGAATGACGTCACGACAGCCGCGTTGTGGATGGCGACGTTCGTCGGCCTCATTCACCGGCGGTGGGTGCTCGCGGGACTCGTTCTGCGGGCTCGCCCTGCTCGTTCGCCCGAACCTGCTGCCCCTCGCGCTCGTCGCAGGCTTCTTCGTGATCCTGGGATCTGGCGCGATCGCTGGATCCGGAATCCCTAGAGATCGCTGCGCGGCATGCGATTTGTCGTTGCCGCGGCTTCCGTTCGGTCTCCTGGTGTTGTGGCTGAACAACGGCCTTTACGGAAGCCCGTTCCGCACCGGCTACGGTCAGCTCGGACACCTCTTCAGCCTGTCCGCACTCTCTGTGAACGCATCACGATATTTCAGCTGGCTGGTCGAGACCCACACGCCTTTTCCGCTGCTGGCCTTTGCCGCGCCGTTCGTCGTCGCGCGCGAGAAGCGAGGAGATGTGGCGCTTTCAATCGGCCTCATTCTCGTGACCTGCGCGATCTATTTTTTCTACACGCCCTTCGATGAGTGGTCGTACCTGCGGTTTCTCCTGCCGGCAATTGCGTTGATGCTGGTGTTGGCAAGCGCCGTCACCGTTCATGTGTTGACTCCTGCTGTTGTCGCGCGTCCGAGGCGCCTCTGCGGCGATCGTTCGTCGCTGCATTACCGCGGGGCTTGCCATCTTCTGCGTGCGCACGGCCGGCGATCGGCTCGCGTTCAAGTTGAAATTTCTCGAACAGCGGTATCGCAGCGCCGGCCTGTCGTCCGCGACCGGCTGCCGCCGAATGCCGTTGTCCTGTCAGTCTGGGACAGCGGCGCGGTGCGGTTTCACGGCCGCAAGGAAGCGTTGTCGTGGGCAGGGCTCGACCCGGCATGGCTCGACCGCAGCCTCGCCTGGCTCGGCGAGCATGGCCGCACGCCGTACATCCTCGTCGAGTCGTGGGAAGAGCCGGCGTTCCGCAACCGATTCGGAAACGACAGCGACATCGGCAAACTCGACTGGCCGCCGAAATACGAAATAGATAGAGTCGTGCGTATCTTCGATCCGAGGGATCGGGCGAAATACATCGCGGCGAGAACGTGTCGACGGAGTATCTATGGCCGCTGCGCGCACCGTAACCGCGCTGCGCGAGCACGCGATCGGCGAATCGCTGTTTGCGCCCACGACGCTTGCCGAAGCCATCGATCGGCTCGGTTTCGTGCAGGCCGATCCCATCCGATCGCCGGCGCGCGCGCAGGATCTCATCCTCAGGCATCGTGTTCGCGGATACCACGCGGGCGATCTCGAGCGGCACTATGCGTCGCTGGACATCGAAGAGGACTACTTGTACGCCTACGGATTTCTCGTCGAAGCGGGTATGGCAGCTGCTGCATCCGCGAAAGCGCACGCCTCTTCGCGCGCTCGAGAAAAAAGTGCTCGACACGGTGATGAAACTGGGCGAGGCGCATCCACGAGCGCTGGAGGCGCACCTTGGCAAGCGCCGCGTCGTGAACGCGTGGGGCGGCTATTCGAAAGCGACAACCCACGCGCTCGAGTGGCTGCACTGGCGCGGATTGCTTCGCATTGCGCGGCGCGAAAATGGGATCAGAGTGTACCGGCCGGCCTCGTTGCCTGACGCCGCGCCGCCTCCAGGCGAGCGGCTTCGTTCGCTCATCATGGTTTACGCACGCATCTTCGCGCCCTCGCCGGAAAAGTCTCTGCAGTCGGTCATCGCCCGCCATCGCGATCTCGGCAACACGCGAAAGACGTTGAGGGCGATGATCGCCGCCGGCGAGCTTCAAGAGACGTCGTCGACGGCGTCAGTTATCTCTGGCCCGGGCGCGAGCGAGCACGCGCCTCCAATCAGGTGAGGTTTCTTGCGCCGTTCGACCCTGTGATCTGGGATCGCGCGCGATTCGAGCACCTATGGGGCTGGGCGTATCGCTTCGAGGCGTACACGCCGGTGAAGAAGCGCGTGCGCGGCTACTACGCGATGCCGATGCTGTGGAAGAGCGACGTGACGGGTTGGGCCAACGCGGCCATCGTCGCAGGCAAACTCGACGTGAAGGTCGGCTTTATCAACGGGCGGCCTCGCGGCGTAGAGTTCCGGCGCGAGCTCGATGCAGAGATCGCGCGGCTCGAGGAGTTCTTGCGACCACAGCCGGTCCTGAACAGGAGTATAGAGCTTGAGAACTCGCTTTCAAAGATTCTTCCTGGTTTCCTGCTTTTCTGTTTTTCGTTTCCACGGCCGTCACCGCGCTTTTCCGTTTCCGTATCATTAGGCCCATGTCAACCGTTCGCTGGGGAATGATCGGATGCGGCGATGTCGCAGAAGTGAAGAGCGGCCCCGCACTGCAGAAGGCAGAAGGTTCGGCTCTCGTTGCGGTGATGCGCCGCGATCGGGCAAGGCAGAAGACTATGCGCGCAGGCACAATGTGCCGCGCGTACACGATCGTGCCGAGGATCTGATCCGCGACCCTGACGTCGACGTCATCTACATCGCGACTCCTCCATCGAGTCATCTCGAGTTCGCCCTCAAGACTGCGGCCGCAGGTAAACCGTGCCTGGTCGAAAAGCCGATGGCGATGAACCATGCCGAATGCCTGGAGATGGTCGACGCATTCCGCACGGCTCAGCGTCCCCTGTGGGTTGCATACTATCGCCGCGCGCTTCCGCGTTTCCTCAAAGTACGCGAGCTGTTGCGCGCGAACGCCATTGGGACGTTGACGTCGGTTCATGTGAAAGTGACCGATCCGCTGGCCACTGGCAGTGCTGCGAAGGCGTGGAGATTCAACACGGAGATCGCCGGCGCGGGACTGTTTCTCGACCTTGCCTCGCACTACTTCGACATCATCGACTTTGTAGCGGGACCGATCACAGGTGCTGCTGGATTTCCCCTGAACACCGGCGGTGCCTACGCGGCCGAGGACGTCACGGCAACGGCCTTCGAAATCGACGGCAAGGCCGCAGGCACCGGCGTGTGGAATTTCAATGCGGCGTCATCCGGCGACTCGATTGTGTTTACGGGTTCACAAGGGGAGATCGCGACAGCTGTTCGCGCCGACGAGGACGTGATCGTCACGCGCGGCGGCCAGCCGAACCTCTATCGCTTTCGGAATCCCCCGCACGTGCACCAGCCGCTGATCCAGACGATCGTCGACGAACTGCGCGGGCAAGGGACATGTGAGTCGACAGGAGAGAGTGGGGCGCGGTCAGCGTGGGTTACAGATAGGTGTCTGGAGAGCTACTACAGAGTAACGTAAATTGAAAAACTGGAAAATGTTAGGATTAAGAAAGACGCTAGGCAGGTTACGAGCATCGAACCCGCCCTCAACACTTGTCAATCTTTCAACGTTCTTCGTTCTGTTTTCTTCGTTCTTCCTTTTTTCGTTTCTACAGCCCAGCGAGGCGCGTGTTCGCATCGCCGAAGCGGTCGAGCTTTATGCCCATTCTGTCCATGATGCCGAGATACAGACTGCACATCTTGCGATTCTCGTCACCCGCGTCCATGTAGTCGAGCGAGCGGCCTGTTTCGAGCGTGCCGCCGAGCCCGCCGGCGAGCACGACCGGCAGCGGGTGTTGTCGTGCTTGCTGCCGTTCCAGAGGTTCGACAGGAACATCAGGCAGGAGTTGTCCAGCACCGTGCCGTCGCCCTCGGGCATCGCATCGAGCTTGGTCGCGAGATACGCCATCTGGCTCAGGTGGAAGCGCGAGATGCGCTCGTATCCGTCCGACAGGTTGTTGTGCGACGCGGCGTGGTGGCCGTCACGCACATCCAGGAACGGGTAATAGAGCGCCGAGAGGTCGCGCGCGAGCAGCAGCGACGCGACGCGCGTCTTGTCCGTCTGAAATGCGAGCGCGATGACGTCGCACATCAGCCGCGTGTGCTCGCGAAGGTCTTCGGGCAGCCCGTTCGCCGGGCGATCCATCGAGAACACCGGCCGGTTCTTCAGCTTCGCCAGGTCGTCCGCTTTTTCCTGGTTCTTGCGCATGCCGTCGACGCGCTTCTCGACCTCGCGCACGCTGGTCATGTACTCGTCGAGCTTCTGCTGGTCGGTCGAGCTCACCTGGCGGCTGAGCTCCGCGGCGCTGTCCCTCACGCGGTCGAGAATGCTGAGGTTGCGGACGCTGCCGCGGTTCTCGAACAGCGTGTCGAACGCGAGCGCGGGGTAGACCTCGTTCGGCACCGGCGAGTCGGCGTTCTGCCACGAGATGTGCGAGCTGTACGCCATCGAGAAATTCGTCTCGTGGTAGCCCGTCATCGGCTGTTCGCAGGCGAGGACGATGCTCGACTGCGGCGTTTCCTGGCCGACGTGATTGGCGATCATCTGGTCGACCGTGATGCCGCCGTGAATGACCGCGCCCTCGCGGATCGGCGCCCCCGAGAGCAGGCTGCCGGTCTGCGCCGGGTGAATGCCCTGGCCGGTCGAGTGCTTGTTGAACAGCCCGTTGATGACGTTGATCTTCTTCTTCAGCGGCTCCAGCGGCGACAGGCTGATCTGAGCTTCATCTCGTCGCCCGACCCGTTGGCGCCCCAATGGTTCTCGTTGATGCCGTTGCCCATGAAGAGCACCGCGAAGCGCTTGGGGAACGGCCGAGCCCGACGGCGTGGCTGCGAACGCGGACAGCGACTCCAGCCATGGCAGCGCCATGGTGACGCCGGCGCCGCGAAGAACGGTCGACGGGAAATTTGATTGCTGCATGTCGCTAGTCACCTTTCTGTTCCTGTTGCGTTCGACGTTCGTTTCTTCAGGAACTGCGGACTCGTCACGATGGCTTCGACCAGCGCGCTGAATCGATAGCCCTTCGGCCGCCAGCCTGGCGTTCATCCGCTCGAATGAGCGGCTCGTCCGAAAGCAGCAGCGATCGCCCAAGCGCGTACACCAGCATTTTACGGCTGAGGTTGTCCAGAAAGTCCTTTTCGCGGTTGCGCGCGGATGTAGCTCTGCAGGCCCGCAAGGCCGGCGCCCTGGCTTCCGCCGGGGAAGGTCGCCTGGGTGTCGACCGTACGGCCGGCGAGGTCTTTCGTTCGCGTTTCGCCGACCGGACCGTAGCCCTCGAATGCCAGGCCGAACGAATCGAACCGCGCGTGGCACGACGAGCACGCCGGGTTGTCGCGATGCTTCGCGAGCATTTCGCGCAGCGGCAGATCCAGCTTGGCTTCGTCCTTCGGCAGCTCGGGCACGGTCGGTGGCGGCGGAGGAATGACCTCGCCGAGCACGCGCCGCACCACCCAGTAGCCGCGCTTGACGGGGCTCGTGCGCAGGCCCGGCGCGTTCTGCGTCAGGAACGCCGCCATCGGCAGCAGGCCGCCGCGCCGGTACGTGGCGCGCGTTGTCGACCCGCACCCACTCGTTCGGCCGAGCCGTACACCTCGGGCATGCCGTAGTGCTTGGCGAGCACGGGATTCACGAACGTGTGGCTTGCCGTACAGACATGTCGAGCACGGAGCGGTCGTTGCGGACGACGTCGGCGATAAACCGGACCGGCTCCTCGAACATCGCCTGCGCGCAGCTCGTTGGTGAACTCGGGAAGCGCTCGCGGTCGACGGCGTTGTGCTCTTCGAAGCGCCGGAAGTCGAGCCAGTTGCCGCCGAACTCGGTGGCCAAGCCGCGCGCGCGCTCGTCCTTCAGCATCCGGCGGGCCTGGCGCGATCAGCACCGGCTCGTTGCGCAGGTCGCCGGCGGCGGCGCGCGCCAGCAGCTCGGCGTCGGGCATGCTCGACCACAGGAAGTAGCTCAGCCGGCTGGCCAGCGCGTAATCGGAGAGCGGCTGAGCGCGATCGCTCGCGTCACGCCGGTCGCGTGCGGCGCGGCGCGAGGCGCACGCGATCGACCGCGGTAAGCAGAAGTGCGGCGACATCAGCACGCTGACGATCGAGTCGCGCATCGCCTCTTCGTGCGTCAGGCCGCTCTTCTCGCGCAGCGTGCGATAGAACGCGGAGATCGTCGCGCTCGGCCGTGTCAGCGGACGGCGGTACGCCCGCGCGGCGAACGCCAGCAGCGCGTCGAGGTGGCGCGGCTCGGCCTCGAGCCGCTTGCGCTCGACGCTGCGGATCGCCGCGTTCACCCGCTCGAAGTGATCGGCGATCGCCTCGAACGCGACGGGGTTGTTTTTCTCGTCGGCCGCGGCCTTGGCGAGGTAGGCCTTCTTGAAATCGAGAATCACCGACTCCTCGAGTGATGTCCTTGTCGGCGGGCCGGGGCTCCCGGACTCGCGGCCGTTGCCCAGGACCTCGCCGCTCTGGTTGAAGAAGAACTCGATGTAGGTGCGCGCGGTGTAGCCGGCGACGAAATCGAACTCGTCCCACAGCGCGTCGAGCTCCTTCTGTCCCTTCTCGTCGAGGATCAGCTCGCTGAGCGGCGGATCGTCGCGGAAATAGCCCATCACGTTGTGATAGCCCGCGCTGAGCAGGCGTCCCTTGTCTTCCGAGTCGTCCGGGATAGAAGCGGCCGCGCTCGCGAACGTAGAAGGTGTCCGGGAAGATCGAGCTGAACTTCGCGAACGCGGCCTCGTAGCGCGCGCGCTGCCCTGCGGGCACCTCGAGATCGGGATTCTGCATGCGCGACTGGTACTGCTCGGCGCAGCGCGTAGAGCGCATTCAGGTCTTCGCCGTTCTGTCCGCCGCCGACGAGCCCGCGGCGCGCCTCCGGCATTTCCACTTCGACCGGCGGCGGCTCGTCGGCGACGCGAAGCGCCGCGCGCTCGAAATCGCGGCGGTGCGTGGCGTATTGCCGGTTCTTCCAGTTCATCAGCGGCTGCGATGCGACGCTCAGGCCCTTCACGACGGGCCGGCGAACTTCAGGGCCGTGTCCTTGCGCATGCGCACGACGAAATCGCGCATCTGTATGAACTGATCGAGGAACGGGTCGGACCCCTTCGTCCGGCACGGGCAGCGCGCGCCACATCGTCTGCAGCTTTGCGAGCGGCCCGACGTCTTCTTTCGGTGCCTTCGAGCGCCTGCCAGATGGTCGTCAGATACTTGCGCGCTCACCTTGTTCTGCGCGGCCATGTCCGCGAGTGTCGCCCTGGGCTTGCCGAGCGCGGCACGATGCTTGTACTGCCAGGCCGCCCGGAAGTAATCGGCGTAGTCGGTTGGCTGCCGGTCGTAGAAATCGACGATCTGCTGGATGCAGTACTTCTCGCGATCGGTTTCGACCAGCATCGGATGCGGCGCGAACTCGAACCCGTTCGGGTTGAGGACCATGTGGTCGGCGACCACACGCGCGGCCTGCAGATACTTCTTCAGCAGCGCCGGCGACATCGTCAGCGACTCGCCGGAATTGTCGAAGCCGGCGAGATTCGCGGGATCGACCGGGAAACTCGCTGCGCCGGACGGATGTCGACGCCCGTCAGATCGTGGATGGTGTAGTTGTATTCGGCGTTGCTCAGCCGGCGGGCGAGCACCGGACCGGGATCGCCGTCATTCCGTCGCGCCTCGCTCTTCCATGTGGCGTCGATCCAGTCGATGACTTGCCGCCGCGCGGCTTCGTCGGGCTGCTTCGCCTGCGCGGGCGGCATCTGGTGAGCGGCGAGCTTCTCCCGGACGCGATTCCACCTCGCGAAATCCCTCACGACCGATGTCGCCGGAGGAGTACTGACGCAGATCGAGTTGGGCGGCGGCCTTTTCCCCCGTATGGCAGCTCGCGCAATATGTCGCGAGAAAGGGGCGGACCGATTCGGTGAATTCCCGTTCCGTGTCGGGTTCGGTGCCCTGCGCCGCATTCATCGCAGGCGCGACAAAGCACGCCAAGGCCAAGGGGAATCGAGAGGTAACGATGCACATTAGCAAGCGAGTCTAACACGCTGAATATAAAGGGTCTAGCGATCCGGACGCGGAGGCGCGGAGACGCAGAGGAAAAAATATAAAAAAAAAAAAAAAAAAAAAAAAAAAAAAAAAAAATTGATCTGCCCGACTCGCGGCGTGTTGGTCTGCGAGCTCCACTCTGCCGAAGTTCGCGTTGGTGATGTTGGTCTGGATGCCGCCGAAGACGACCGTGTTGAACACGTTGAACACGTCGAGGCCGAGCCCCAGCTTCACCCTGGAGATGTGGAAATCCCGGCGCACGCTGAGATCCTGGTTGAAGGAGCTCGGGTTGCGCAGATCGAAGGCGAGCGTCCGCGGCGTGTTCCCGTAGGTGAACGGCGGCGGCGACTGAAAGGCGACGCGGTCGATGTAAGACGGCGGGTTGGCGCCAAGGACGTCGCCGTCGCCATAGTCGCCGTTGATGCTGACGTCGCCGTTGAAGGCCGGGTTGAAATCGGCGTAGCACGTCCCGGCATTCGGCAGATTGCAGGGGCGAGAATCGCACCAAGCGGACGGCCCGATCGGAACTGCGTGATGCCGGAGACCTGCCAGTCCTTGACGATCGCCCGTACGACCGCGTTGCCGCTGCCCGGCTTGCCTTCCGCGCCAAACGGCAGGTTGTAGACCACCAGCGCGTTCCAGACGTGCGGCTGATCGTTGACGCCGACGGCCCACTCCTGGTCGATGTTGTAGGCGGTCCGCGTCGCCAGATTGTCCTCGGTGCGGCTGAACGTATAGTTGAAATTCACTGATCAGCCCATCGTCGGACAGGCGCTTCTCGGCCGTCAGCTGCAGCGAATGGTACGTGGACCGCGCGACGTTGCCGTAGATGTCGGTCACACCTGAGTACTGCGGGAACGGCCGCAGCATCTGCGCGATGGTGCCCGAGAAATCGGCGTACGGCAGGGCCGACGCCGGGCACGATCGCCTGTGCGGCGGCGATGCTGGCGGGCGCCGCCGGCTGCGTCAGCAGGTTGCCCAGCACGAGGATAGCGCGGATCGAGCTGGTTCGCGAAGAACCCGCGCCCGCTGCCGCTGGAGAAACGAGGAAGTCGCCGCGGCTCGCGGCGTACGTCGCGCCGACCGTGAGCGTCCGCGCGAGCGCGTACTGAAGGCCGCCATTCCAGTTCTGGTAGCGGGGCGGCCGTCCGCCGATCTCGGGATCGCCGTAGGTGACGGTGCCGCCTGTTCCGCGGCCCGCCACGAAGCCGGCGTTGAGCGTCGGATCGAAGAACGGCGACGGCGGATAGGACGGCACACCGTTGTTCCAGTTGTACGAGGGATACGAAGCGCGTTCGCGCTCGGGAAGCTCGCGTTGGCCGAGAAGCCGAGTGTTCCGGTGCCGTTGCGCGCGCCGGCGCGCCGCCGACGGCGCCGCGGCGGGAATAGTTGATGCCGTACGCCGCCCGCACGACAGCGCGATCGTTCAGGCTGTACGCCACCCCGACCGCGTGGTCCGACTCGCCCCGTGATAGGTGTCGATCGGCGTCCGGCAGTGGCAACTGTTCACGCCGTCGCCGGCGAAGACGATGCGCGCCGGATAGCCGCCGACCGCCGGATTCGGCAGCGTCGGATCCAGGAACGACCATCGATCGTGGACCTCCGTGTACGGCTTCATGATGTCGTAGCGCAGCCCGAGGTTCAGGGTCAGGTTGGGCCTCAGCTTGAAATCGTCCTGCGCCCAGAACGCGTAGGTGTAGAAACGGCCGCTGGTCGCGACCTGCGAGTCCTCGATCACATTGGTCGCGTTCAGATCGCCGAGGAGAAAGCTCGCATAGGCGTTGCCGGTGGCCGGCATGCAGCGTCCCGGCCGGAGCTGAACCCCGCCGTCTGCACGTTGCTGAAGCCGAAGGTCGCCTGACTGCCGTAGGTGCGCTCGCGCTCGTCGGCGTCCATGCGCTGCGCCTGCAGGCCGAAGGTCATCGCATGCTTGCCGTGGATCCAGTTCAGATTGTTCTGCAACGTGTAATTGTTCAGATATTCGGTGAACGCCCGCGCGTCGGTCCCGCGCCACTGCGTTGGCGCATTGGGTCCGGCAAACGTGATCTCCGGAAACGACGAATCGGCCTCGCCGGCCGGCAGCCCGCGCAGACCGGCCTTGGTCGGATACTGGCCGTCGATCGTCGCGTTGAAAATCGGCACCGAGAGACGCGAGAAGCCGACGCTGGCCTGGTTGACCCATTTCGAGCCCAGGACATAGGTGTGCTTGATCTGCGCGCTCGTCGGCACCTCCTCGACCAGGCGGTCTCCGTGTACGGCAGCGGCAAGGCGGTCTGAGGATCGGTGCCGCCGCGGTACGGCGTGGCCTGGCTGCGCTTGCCGTGCGAGAACAGCACCGACATCTGCTGCCGCGTCTTCCAGCTTCAGATCCACTTTTCCCGTGATGCTTTCGTTGTTGAAGCCGATCGGCAGCGACCCGCCGAGATAGTTGTTCTGAAGGCCGGCGCTGGTCGGATCGGGCAGGAACGACTGGAAGTAGCGCGAGATCGGCGAGAGGCGATTTTCCGGGATGATATTGCCCGGGAAGGGATCGCGCACGAACCCGGTGCCGTTGGGATTCGGCCGCGTCGTCCGCGGTCGTAGATCGGCACCGGCAGCGCGCTGAAATCGCCGCGGCGCTCCGCCAGCGTCGGAATCGACGTCAGCGACGAGGGCGTCTGCCGGCGATCGCGGTAGCCGTCGTACGCCATGAAGAAGAACATCTGGTTCCTGCGGATCGGACCGCCGAGCGTGCCCCCGTATTCGTGTTGGTTGTCGTCGGGCTTGGCGGTCGCGAAGAACCCCTTGGCGTCGAGCGCCTTGTTCCGGAAGTACTCGAATCCGCCGCCGCGAAACGTGTTCGTCCCGGACTTGACGACGTAGTTGGATGCGCCCTGGCCGTTGAACATCACCGCCGTCCCGCTCGTTTCGACCTGAAACTGATCGATCGCTTCGACCGAGAATCCGAACGACAGGTTGCGGCCTTCACCCTGCACCACCGCGTTGGTGATGGGGATGCCCTTCGACGTACATGTCGGTCGTGAAGTCCTGGCCGCCCATGACGTTCCCCCAGCGGCCGACCGACTGCACGCCGGGCATGAGAAACATGAACGCCGTCGGATCGCGAGGTCCGCCGGTGTTCATCACCAGCGGCAGAGCGGTGTACATCTCGTTGCGAATCGTCTGGCCGAGCCGGGCGTCGGCGGTCGCCAGCGACGGCGGCGTCGCGCTGACGAGGACCTCCTGACTGATAGCGCCGACCTGGAGGGTGACGTTCAGGCCCACCACGCTCAGCGCATCGACAATGATGCCCTCGCGGACGTAAGTCTGGAAGCCGTCGAGCGTGACCGTGACCCGATACTCGCCTGGCGGGAGCGGCGTCACCGCGTACACGCCCGCGCCCGTCGTCTGCCTGGCTGTCGATGCCGGTGGCGACGTTGGTGGCCGTCACCGTCGCGCCCGGCACCGCTGCGTTGGACGTATCGAGCACAGTGCCTTGATGGAACCGCCGCCGCCGACCTGGGCGCCGGCACGGGGCGATCTCAGCAAGAGCGCGGTCTTTTTTTTTTTTTTTTTTAGTATGCGCCAGGAGGGGATCAACAGGGAGCGATGCAACATTAGCAGACAAGTTTAACATTTGAAGATAAAGGGCCAGAAGACAAAAAGGCTCTGTCGAATCGAGAGGGTGATGCCACGAATGGTAACGAAAAACGAGCTCTGCGCTCTGCGGCGCTGCGTCGAAGCTGTGCGCTCCGTTCAGGCCTTTGCTCTCTCGATTTCGACCGCATAACGTGTCGTTGCCCTTAGCGAACTGCCCCGTGAACACGACCCATCTCTTATCGGGGTGATGTGCACGTTGGGCTCGACTCCGCCGCGTCCCGTCACGTAGTTGTGACCGCGACATGTTGACCAGCTTCTCGCGCGTCACGCGTCCCGTTCGGCTGCACACGGAACAGGTTGATCCACATTCCGTCGGTCGTGTACGCGACCTGCGACGCATCCCCCCCGTCGCTGGCGAACAACGCGTCGTCGCGCGAACTGTTGAAGTGCACGCCCCACCAGTCGCGCTCGACGTGATAGCGCATCTTCCTGCCCGTCTTCATGTTCACGCCCGCAATCCAGAAGTACCTGGCTCCGCGGCGTCTGCAGATCGAACCACACCGTGTTTCCATCCCAACTCCACCACTCGTGGCCGTTGATTTCCATGTCCATCGTCCGCTCGTGCATCAGCCGCTTCTGGCTGCCGTCCGTGCGGATGGTCCAGGTGCGATCCAGTTCGTGCCACGTGCCTTCGTGGCAATACAGGAGAAGGTTCGGATCGACTGGATTGAACTGCAGGTGATTCAGGTCGCCGTACTGAAGCCCGTCTCGCACCACCTGCCCTGTTTTCGAGATTCGTGAAGAGGAATGATTGCAGCGTCGGGATTGAGCGCGCGCGCGCGCCAGCCCGTCCTCCTTGGTCACGGAGTACTGCTGATCGGGCGTCAGATCATCCATGCGTCTTGCCCGGAAACATCCGCTGCAGCTGCGGAACGATTGGGCGAGCCGGCGGGCGCGGTACTTGCCTTCCGGATCTACCGCGTTGCGCGTTCTTGACCACCGTGATCGTCTCGTTCGCGTTGATCAGCCCACGGGCGTTCGCGCACGTCGCGGGCATTGCCTCGTGTCCATGCTGTCGCGCGGTGACCGTCCGGTGCCGCTTCCGTTGTAGTAGATCTCTCGCGTGCGCCGGGCAAAATATCAGCCTCGCGCGCCGGGCGCTACGATCGTCGTGCCGTGCTTCCTTCGTCCCGAACTGTAGCAACCTCGACGATGGCAATGCCCGTCGGCGTGTCGAACATCAGCGTCTCGCCATCGGGCGAAAACGCATTGTCGTGGAAATAGAGTGTCGAGCCGCCGGCGTCATCCGTCAGTCGCACCACTCGATGCCCGGTCTCAGCATCGATCCAGTCCTCGTTTTTTTTTTTTTTTTTTTTTTTTTTTTTGCGACTGAAATGCGGCCTCGATTGATGTATCGGCGGATTCGTCCCGAGCACATCGCCGTCGCCGTAGTCGCCGTTGATACGTACAGGGACCGCTGAAGTTGGGGTTGAAATCCGCATAGCAGTTTCCGGCGTTCGGCAGGTTGCAGGACGCGCCGATCGATCCGAGCGGGCAGCCCGATCGAACCGACGTGATGCCCGACACCTGCCAGTCCCTGACGATCGCCCGCACGAATGGATTGCCGCTTCCGGGCCTGCCATCCGCGCCTAACGGCACGTTGTAGACGACGATGGCGTTCCACACATGTGGTTGATCGTTGGCGCCAACCGACCAGTCCTGCGCGAAGTCGTACCCTGTGCGAGCCGAAAG
Organism: Vicinamibacterales bacterium; assembly: GCA_963802345.1. Lineage (GTDB taxonomy): Bacteria > Acidobacteriota > Vicinamibacteria > Vicinamibacterales > JAMQPK01 > JAMQPK01. The sequence goes on along the minus strand of CAWDIK010000008.1, from coordinate 320,570 downwards.
ATCGTCCATGGTCCTGCTGAACGTGTAGTTGAAACGACACCGACAACCCATCATCAGACCGCCGCTTTTCTGCCGTGATCTGCAGTGAGTGGTAGTCGATCGTGCGACGTTGCCGTAAACGTCGGCGACGGCCGAATACTGCGGAAACGGACGCAGCATCTGCGAGATGGTGCCCGAGAAGTTCGGGTATGGAAGGCGACGCCCGGCACGATGGCCTGTGCGGCCGCTGATGTTGGCGGCTGTTGCCTGCTGCGTCAGCAGGTTGCCGAGCGCGAGATACTTCGGCTCGAGCTGATTCGAAAAAAAGCCGCGTCCGCTGCCGCCAAGGAAGTCTCCTCGGCTCCCCGCGTAGCTCGCGCCGACGGTGATGGTCCTCGCCAATGCGTATTGAACGCCGGCGTTCCAGTTCTGGTAGCGAGGCGGACGTCCGCCGATGTCGGGGTCACCGAAGGTCACGCTCACCGCCCGTTCCTCGACCGGTCACGAATCCCGCATTGAGCGTCGGATCGAGGAATGGCGGAGCGGGATACGACGGAACGCCGTTGTTCCAGTTGTACGCCGGATCGAAGCATCGTTGGCGCTCGGGAAGCTCGCGTTCGCCGAGAGGCCGAGCGTTCCGTGCCATTCGTGCGCCCGCCCGGCCGCCGACCGCGCCGCGGCGGGAATAGTTGATCCCATAGGCCGCGCGCACGCCCAGACGCTCGGCCATGCTGTAGCGAGGCCGACGCGCGGTCCGACGCGCCGTGATAGGTCTTGATGGGGGTGCGGCATTGGCAGCTGTTGGGACCGTCACCCGCAAAGACAATCGCGCCAGGTACCCGCCGACGCGGTGTTCGGGAGATTCAGATCCAGGAACGACCAGCCATCGTACACCTCGTGTACGTTTCATGATGTCGTAGCGGAGCCCGAGATTGAGGTGAGATCGGTTTCAGCCTGAAGTCGTCCTGCGCCCAGAACGTCGAGGTGTAGAAGCGCCCGCTCGTCGCCACCTGCGAGTCCTCGACGACGTGGTCATTCAGGTCGCCGAGCAGAAAGCTGGCCTACGCGTTCCCCGTTGTCGGGAGGAGCGTGCCCGTCGCGTTGAACCCTGCCGTCTGGGAGTTGCTGAACCCAAGCGAGCTGCCGTACGCGCGCTTCCGCTCGTTGGCATCCATCCGCTGTCACCTGGAGACCAAACGTCAGCGCATGCCTGCCGAGCGTGGAGGTCAGGTTGTTCTGCAGCGTGTAGTTGTTCAATAACTCGTGAAGCCCGCGCGTCCGTCCCGCGCCACTGGGTCGGAGCGTTCGGCCCATAAACGACACTTCGGGAATGACGAATCAGCTTCACCAGCTGGCAGTCCCCGCAGACCGGCGTTGATCGGATATTGACCATCGACGTCGCGTTGAAAATCGCACCGAGAGCCGCGAGAACCCCGTCGCTCGCCTGTTCACCCACTTCGATCCCAGAACGTATGTGTGTTTGACCTGGCGCTTGTCGGAGCTCTCGACGACGAGCCGCGTCTCCGTATACGCAGCGCAGAGCCGTTTGAAGATTGTCCCCCCGCGTATTCCGTCGCCTGACTGTGCTTGCCATGGAGAACAGCACGAGAACTGCTGACGCGTGTCGGCTTCAGGTCCACCTTCGTCGTCAGGTTCTCGTTGTTGAAGCCAATCGCAGGAGCTGCCGAGATAGTTGTTCTGCAACCCCGCGTTGGTTGGATCCGGAAGAAACGACTGGAAGTAGCGCGAGATGGGTCGAGATGCGATCCTGCGGGATGACGTTGTTTGGAAACGATCGCGCAGGAAGCCGTGCCGTTGGATTGGGACGCGTCGTTCGCGGATCGGAGATCGTGACGGCAGCGCACTGAAGTCGCCATTCCGCTCGGCGGTCGTCGGAATCGACGTCAGGACGACGCCGTCTGGCGCTGTCTGAGTACCGTTGTAGGCCACGAAGAAGAACATCTGGTTCTTGCGATCGTCCACCGAACGTGCCGCCGTATTCGTGCTGGTTGTCGTCCAGCTTGACGTCGCGAAGAACGACTTCGCGTCGAGCGCCTTGTTCCGCAGTAATTTTACCCGCTCCATGGAACGTGTTCGTCCCGGACTTGACGACAAAGTTGACGCACCCTGCCCGTTGAACATCACCGCCGTTCCGCTGGTTTCGACCTGGAACTGATCGACCGCGTCAACCGAGACGCCGAACGATAGATTGCGACCTTCCCCCTGGACCACCGCGTTGGTCACGTATGCCTTCGACGTACATGTCGTCGTGAAATCCTGGCCGCCCATCACGTTGCCCCAGCGTCCGATTGACTCTACGCCCGCATGAGGAACATGAAGGCGTCGATCGCGTGGTCCGCCGTATTCATCACGAGTGGCAGCGCGTGTACACGTCGTTGCGATGTCTGCCCGAGCCGCGCGTCTGCCGTCGCGAGCAGCGGCGACGACGTCGTGACCTCGACATCTTGTGTGACGCCCACCGGCAGCGTGACGTTCAGGCCGACCATCCCCAGAGCGTCGACGATGATGCCCTCGCGCGTGACGTCTGGAAGCCTTGAGCGACCCGCGACCCGATATTCGCCGAGCGGAAGCGGCCTGAGCGCGTAGACGCCGGCGCTCGTCGTCTGTGGCCGTCTGTATGCCGGTGGCGACATTCGTCGCCATGACTGTCGCGCCTTTTTTTGAGCCGCCGCCGCCGATTTGAGCGCTGACACGGATGGAGTGACGAGCGAGAGCGCGTCAGCAACAGCAATCCGCAACTCTGGACATGACGTCTCCTTGCGTAGGGTTGTTCAGCACGCTACGCCCAGCGCCAGCGCTGTCAAAGCCATACGCCGGAGGCGGGTATTTTGATTTGTGGAACGAAGTGGGGTTTTTTTTTTTTTTTTTTTTTTTTTTCAGCGTGCGCGGCGTTGTTTCGCTTCGCGAGTCGCAGACCCGCTCGGCGCCCATCGCAGTTCCGCCGGCCACGCCGACCAGCGAGTCGTTCGGATAGAAGTGATCGACGTTCTCCGCGGTGATGATCTGGTGCCGCGTGAAGACCGCCAGCGCACTCGCTTTCTCTACAGGATGTCTAGCGTCAGCCTTACCAGGCCCTAACCGTAACGCTCGGTAAAATATGCCCACCGAGGCGACGAGCGCGTTCGCGCCTACCGCAGTTCCTGCCGCGCATCCGCTCTGCGTTCTGGCCTACCACCGCGCACTTCGCCTCGCGTCCTGTTTCCTGAAACGCGCAACCGCGCCCAGCGCGCTCGGTCGTTCGCTGCGCCCACGAGCACATGTCGCGCTTTCGACATACCGATGTAGCGCCGTACTTTTTCGAACGATGCTTTGAATTGCCCGTCGCCGTCGAGCGATATGATCCGTACCGAGTCGCCGAGATGCAGTGTCTCTTTGACTCCCGCGACGATCCCTTCGCTGCGCGCGCCCACGAGGCGCGCCTGCCCGCGCCAGCTCCAGAATCAGGACTTCATCGACGTCTCCGTTCCAGCACGCGTGCGCGTACTTCCCCAGATAACGCCCCCCGAGCAATCCAGCCTGATAGTTGTTCGCGCCGAAATACGTCGCACCCGGATGGGGGATGTCGATCGCATCAGCGGAATATCCGCTTCGAGATATTTCGACGCGATGGCCGGGGCCACTGCCTCGTCGGTCTGGAACTCGATGACGAGATCGACCTTTTCCTTGATCAAGTGTTGTGCGTTCCGCAGTGCCACTTTCGGTTGATACCGGTTGTCCACGACGATCAGCTCGAGGCGCTCCCGTTCTGCTGCGCGAAGCAACCCCGCGTGCACCTCCCGGGGAAACGAGCTGTCCTGTCCCTGCGACGCGTACCCGATGCGAAACCATTTCCTCGGCCGGATCACCGCCATCAGCCGATAGTTCCGCTCGTCGATTTTTTCGATGAACCCGCAGTGATGCAGCGTGTGGAGCAGCCGGAAGCACATTCCTTTTCCCAAACCCGTTCGTTCGACAACGTCGCGCAGGCGCAGCACTTCTCCCGGCTACTGAACGCCTGCAGATCGAGGCGGCATGCACCAGCGACTTGACGAGATAGCTATTTAGTCCTCTTTCGGCATGGGGTGTGAGAGAGATACTAAGGTAAAACGAAAAAGGAAAAACGAAAAAAAATGAAGAAAAGCCGGGTAGCATAGGCACTCACCGTTTCCAGAGGGAGTCACATCCATGTCACATCCGTGCCTCGTCGAGTGCTTGTTCGCGGTTCTGGTCGCGTTTGGCGCAATCGGCGTGTCGGCGGCGTTTCAACGGACCGCCCCTCGGCCGGCATCAACGCCCGCGCCGTCGCGGCCGCTGACGCGTTTCTGCAGACGCTGGACGACGCGCAGCGGCGTAAAGCGAACCTCGACTTCAACGAGCAGACGCGGGTCGTCTGGTCGAACCTGCCGTCGGGCATCACGATGCAGGTCGGCGCGATGGAGCGGAACGGCCTCAAGCTCGGCGCGATATGACGCCCGCGCAGGAGAAGGCCGCGCTCGCGCTCGTCGCGACCACCCTGAGCCGCGACGGCTACCAGAAAGCGATGGCCATCGTCGATGCGGATCAGGAGCTCGAGGTGCGCAGCGCCCCGACTCGCAAGCCGGACGCGCCCATCCGCTTCGGGCGCGGTGAGTACTACGTCAGCATTCTCGGCAAGCCGTCGACCTACCGAACCGTGGATGATGCAGTTCGGCGGTCATCATCTCGCCATCAACGTGACGCTGGCGGGGAGCGCGAACGTGCTGGCGCCCACGCATACCGGCGCGCAGCCGGCCAGCTACAGCGTGGACGGCAAGCTCATTCGCCCGCTCGGCGACGAAAACGATCGTGCCTTCGAGCTCGTCAACGCGCTGACGGACGAGCAGAAGAAGCAGGCCATTCTCAGCTACGAGGTCCGCAACCTTGTTCTCGGTCCCGGCACCGACGGCAAGACGATCGCGCCCGAAGGCGTTCGCGCATCGCGACCTTCAACCCCGCCCAGCGTACGCGTCTGCTCGCGCTCGTCCGCGAGTGGGTCGGCATTCTCGAGGATCAGGCGGCGAACGCCAAGATGAAGGAAATCGAGTCGAGTCTGAACGAAACCTATTTCGCATGGGCAGGTCCCACGACGAACGGCAAGGGCGCCTATTTCCGGGTGCAAGGGCCGGCCGTTTTCCTCGAGTACGCCCCGCAAGGCGCAGGGGAGAACAACGTCGATCACATTCACACCATCTATCGCGAGCCTGCAAACGACTACGCCGCGAGGGCGGCGCGGCGGTGAAGGCGCTCGGATCTGCCGTTCTTGTCCTGCTTGCCATGTGTGGCGAAGCGTCTGGCCACCAGCTCGACGAGTATCTGCAGGCAACCCGCGTGTCGATCGCGCGCGATCGAGTCACGCTCGACGTCGACCTGACGCCCGGCGTCACAATCGCGCCGGCCATCGTCGAGACACTCGACGCGAATGCCGACAACGTCATCGCGCCGTCCGAGGCAGGCGCCTACGGCCGGGCGGTGCTGTCGGACGTCGTGGTGACCTTCGATGGTCATCCCGTCGTGATGACGCTGACGCACATCGAGGTTCCCACCATCGATGAGATGCGCCACGGGATGGGCACGATCCGCCTGCGCGCGGCGGGCGCGTCGAGGCACGTGCGGGCCGGCACCGCCTGGACGTCGTCAACGGCCATCGGCGCGATACGAGCGTGTACCTGGTGAACGCGCTCGTCCCGGACGATGGCGGGGTCGATATCGTGTCGCAGTCGCGCGATGCGCATCAGAGGGAATTCCATCTCGAGGCAGCCCGTGCGGCCGCGCTGGGCGATGCAGCTGCTCTTGGTTTGGGATGGGCGGGGGAGGTTGGTGGTGGTGGTGGTGGGGCGACGAAGGAACGAAAAACGAAAAACGAAAAACGAATAAAAAAAGGGCGGGCCCGATTTTCAGGCCCGCCCGTCTTTTTCCTCTATTCGGTTTTCGTTCTTCCGCTATTCGTTACGCCACTGGCTGGCTTTTCTTCAAGCCCCTGAATCTGGATAACCGGCGGCTTCGGCGCCTCTTTCAGGACGTGCTGACGGTAGAGCTCGGCCATCTGGCGGTGCTTCGCGTCTTCCTTCAGCTTGTCCTCGAGGTTCTTTTCGTTGGCTTCGGCGCGCGCGGCCATCTGCTCTTCGCGCGCGTTGCGTGCGACGCCGGCCAGCACCAGGTCCTGCTGTTCGCCGGCCGCCACGGCTTCGGCGTTCAGCTTCAGCGCGTGGTCGGTCGTCGGCAGCGGCACCGGCTTGTTGCCTGCGAAGATCTCGTGACGCCCGTGCTCTTCGTACCACTTCGTGAGCGTGGCCGTCATGTGCATCTTCTCGATGATGTTGCGCCAGCCGATGCCGGTGTTGTACGCGCAGAAGGAAATTTCTCCCTGCTGCGTGGCATACGGGATGATGCACATCTCGGTGCGGCGGAAGTCGTAGTTGAACAGGTCCTGGAACCACATCCCCGCGATGAAGAGGAAGTTCCACCGATCCTGGCGCCGCACGTCGATGTCCTGCATCGTGCGGTCCTTGCCGACCTTCCCGTAGTCCTTGCCGGTCGCGCCGAAGGTCTTGTCGAACTTCTTCATCAGGTCCATCAGCTTGAAGTGCGTCGGCGCCTTGAACGGGTTGTAGTTCCGCATCAGCGCGAGCGCCATGCCGACGACCGACAGGAACTTGCCCCGGCCGGCGTCGTTGACCTGCGCGAGATCCTTCGCGAGCTGCTCGGCGTTGAGGAACGCCGTGACAGGGACCGCTTCCTTCGTCTGCTTGTCGATCATCACCGCCATGCCGACGCCGCAGTTCGGGTGGCAGCCGCAGGTGAGGTTGCCCCACTGCGCATCCGGCCCGTGAACCGTGTCGGCCCAGTCGGTGAAGGTGCCCATGAACGAGATCGGGAACCAGTCGCGCACCGGCTCGCCGAGGCCCGTCTGGTTCTTCACGTCGTGCGCCAGGTGCGACAGCGTGTAGCGCTGCGCCGCGCGGCGCTCGGGCGTCACTTCCTCGTCACGGCCGGTGAACGACACCGGCTGGAACGACAGGAAGTTGATCTTGCGCGGGTTGTCGAGCGCGAACTCGATGATGCGTCCGACCTGCTCGTTGTTGACGCCGTTGACGATCGTCACGACCGGCACGATGTCGACGCCGTTGTTCCACAGGTTTTCGATCGCCTGCAGCTTGACGTCGAACAGGTTGCCGACGCGGCGGTGCGAGTTCGCGGCGTTGCCGATGCCGTCGAACTGCAGATACGCGTACCGCAGGCCCGCATCGGCCGCGGCCTTCGCGAACTCCGGGCTCTTGGCGAACTCGATGCCGTTGGTCGCCGCCTGCACCGAGTTGTAACCGACCTCGCGCGCGTAACGCACCGCGTCGAGGAAGTACGGCGACATCGTCGGCTCGCCGCCCGAGAACTGCACCGACATCTGCCGGCGCGGCTTGATCGTGATGGCGTTGTCGAGGACCTGCTTGATGTCCTCCCAGCTCAGCTCGTGGACGAACCCGACCTGGTTCGCGTCCATGAAGCAGGGGTCGCACATCATGTTGCAGCGGTTCGTCAGGTCGACGGTCAACACCGAGCCGCGGCCGTGCTTGATGGTGCTGCTGCCGTGGTTGTGGAGCTTGTCGTCGTTATGCGCAGGGATGTCGCGGCCCGGGAACACCTGCTCGAGGTGCTTGAAGAACTCCGTGTCCATGGCCATGACGTCTTCGAAGTGGCCGTGGGTGGGGCAGTCCTTGACCATGAGAATCTTGCCGTCGCGCTCCAGGATCGTCGCGGGAATTTCGCCGACCTTCTCGTGGAGCAGCACCGACACGTCCTGCTTGCCGTCGAGGATGGCCTGGCGCGCCTCGCGAACGCACGTCGGGCAGAGCGAATCGGTCTTGCGCGGCCAGCCGAGCGGCGGCTTGGTTTTCTGCCACGACTTCAGCAGCGGCTTGTCGGACCATTTGGGAATAAAGGATGGGCCGGGGTTGATGCGGTTGACGGTGCTGAACACCGACCATGCGCCGTTTGCGGCGACCGCCAGCCCCTTCTCGAAGTACTTGATAGGTGAATGCATGACGGTATGTTACCGACAAATCAGCCACTTACGGGCGTTTTTGGGCTGTTTGGGCACTGGATGACCTGAGCGGGCATAACGGCGCACCCGAATGGACAACGCCGAGGCGCCGTGGCGCCGAGGTAGGCAGGTGAAAACCATGGTGTTCTCGATCCGATCTCGGCGCCCAGAGCCCCGGCGTTGATAACCCATCCCCCGTTTCGTCGGCGTCCCGGCGTCCCGGCGTTGAAGATCAGTATGGCAAACTAGGCGGCAATGCAGATTCGGGACATCACGATCGTCGGCGCCGGACCCGCGGGACTTGCCGCGGCCATCGCCGCGAAGCAGGCCGGCCTCGACTACTCCATCCTCGAGAAGGGCGTCCTCGTCAATTCCATCTACGGGTTTCCGGTCAACATGATCTTCTTCACCACACCGGAACTGCTCGAGATTGGCGGGCTGCCGCTCGTCTCGCCCTTTGAAAAACCGACGCGCCTCGAAGCGCTGCGCTATTACCGCCGCGTCGTCGACACCTACGAGCTGGCGATCGAGTTCGGCGAGCAGGTCGTCGACGTCAAGCCGGCTCGACGCCAGGCGGTCCAGCGAGGCAGGCTCAGGGGACGTCTTCGATATCGAGACGCGTTCGGAGACAGGCGTCCGGCGCATTCGCCACAGCCGCAACGTGATCTTCGCGATCGGCTATTTCGATCATCCGAACGTCATCGGCGTGCCGGGCGAGACTCTGCCGCACGTGTCGCACTACTACACCGAGTCGCACGGTTTCTATCGGAAGAACGTGGTCATCGTCGGTGGCGGAAACTCGGCGGCAGAAACCGCGCTCGAGCTCTATCGCTCCGGCGTGAACGTCACGCTCGTGCATCGCCACCCGCAATTGAAGCCGAGCATCAAATATTGGGTGCGCCCGGATATCGAGAACCGCATCAAGGAAGGATCGGTCAAGGGACTCTTCAATACGCAGGTGGTCGAGATCCAGCCGACGCAGGTGATCGTCGAACGGGACGGGGCAAAGGAGTCCATTCCAGCGGATGCCGTGTTCCTGTTGACCGGTTACCATCCCGACTGCGACTTGTATCGCCGCGCGGGCATACGGCTGCATCGCGAGACGATGTCGCCGGAGTTCAATCCGGAGACGTTCGAGACGAACGTGCCCGGCATTTTTCTGGCAGGCGGCGCGATTTGCGGCAAGGACACGTCGAACATCTTCATCGAGAACGGCCGCTTCCACGGCGAGGCGATCATCAAGACCATCGCGGCGCGCCGGGCTTCGCGCGGCGCCGTAGCTCGCTAGAGCGCCGAGAGCGACGCATGACCAGGGAGCTCGAGGTGGTTGCTCGGTGAGCGGGAGCGAACCGGGTCCCATGAAAACGACGGCAGAGGCGGCGAGCAGACGCTCCGAAGCGTCCAGATCCATCCGCCGTCGGTTCGCGCCGAGACGATCAACGTCATCAAGGCGGCGTTGGCGATCGTGTTGATGGTGGCCGCGTATATTTTCCGGCCGTCGTTTGCCCCCCAATCACCCAATCTCCAATCACGCCAATCGCAATACGGCCTGCTGCCGTATCAGCAGCTGATCCGGGACGCACCGCCGAACGAGCAGCGCGTATTCCGGGAGCTGCAGGAAGGTCTCCTCGAAGCCGAGCGCATCCGCGCGCAGACCGGCCGCTGGCCCGACGTCGCGACACTCGAGGCCCAGGGCATCCCGCCGTTCGCGCGCGATCCGACGCAGAAGATCGCGTACACGTGGACGTCGGTACGGCAGGACTGGGCGACCAATTACCTGGGTGTGCCGTCTGATCCATCGCAGCCCGCCTGGGTGCTGGTCATCCTCGAACCGGAGCCAGGGATGCCGCCCGATCCCGCTCCCAATGACGAGACGCATCACAGGCTTACAGACGGCACCACGCTGCACGTGTCGATCTGGAATATGCCCGAGGAAAAGCGCCGCAGCGGCTTCGCCGCGCTGAGGCTGCCGCAGAACGATGGATGGACAAACTGGCTGGTGGGGCAAAATGGCCAACCGCAATGACGTTCGCTGTCTCAACACAAGACGCAAAGAGGCAAAGAGGACGCGCAGAGAAAATGCATTTCTCTGCGGGCTGCGTAAGTGGGCTCTGCGGCGACGCATCGAGCTCGCCGGCCGCGAAGCGGCCGGCCTCGCGGAAACACGACGAAAATACAGACCCGATGCGACGGTCTTGTATTTTCGTCTGTGTTTCTCGCGAACGCCTTCGGCGCGAGCTCGATGCGTCGCCCGTGCCTCTGCGTTGAGACAGTCGTTTTTGGCTTCTGCTTTTTGCTTGCCACTGCGGCTCACGCGCAAACGGCGAAACCTGCTGCGCCGCTCAAGATCGGCGTCACGCTGCATCCGTACTACTCGTGGACGGCCAACGTCGTCGGCAATCTGCCTGGTTATGAGGTGCGGCCCCTGCTACCGGGTGATATCGACGCCGGCGACTATCAGCCACGGCCGCAGGACATCAAGCGGCTGGCGGATCTCGACGTCGTCATCGTGAACGGCATCGGACACGACGATTTCATCTTTCCGATGCTGAAAGCGTCCGGCAATGCGCGGGCGGTGATCGTGCGGGTGAACGCGGAGACCCCGATGATTCGGGCCAGCCGCGGCAGCGGTGTGAACTCGCACACATTCATTTCGTTCTCGAACGCGATCCAGCAGACCTACGCGATTCAGCGCGCGCTGGCCGGGTTGCGCCCGCAGGATGCGCCGGCGCTCCAGCAGAACGCCGCCGAATACGCGCGGCGGCTTCGCGCGATCAAAGCGAAGGCGGCTTCGCAGCTCGCGGACGCCAGGATTACGCGCGTGGCGACCGTTCACGACGGATACGGCTATCTGCTGCAGGAATTCGGCCTCGAAGTCGGCGGCGTCGTCCAGCCGGCGCACGGCCTCACTCCCTCAGCGGGTGAGCTGCGCGACATGGTGGCGCTGTTGAAGCGCGAGAAAATTACCGTCGTATTCACCGAGGCGGCATTCCCCGAGCCGCTGCTGAAGGTGCTTCGCGACGAAGCCGGCGTGAGCGTCTACGTCATCAGCCACATCGCGTCGGGGCCGTTTACCGCCGACAAGTTCGAGCGCGAGATGCAGGCGAACGCAGATACGATGATCCGCGCGCTGGCGAAGTAACGGACAGGAGATCAGGAGTACCGTCGAAAACTCAGGAAGTACTCCTAGCTCCTATCTCCTGTTCAAAGATCCGTTGCTCGAGATCTCGGGTCTCACGCTCCGTCCGGCGCGCGAGACACTGCTCGCGAATTTTTCTCTCAGCGTCGAACGGGGCACGCTGCACGCGATTGTTGGCCCGAACGGCGCAGGCAAAACCACGCTGCTGTCGGCGATCCTGGGGCTCGTGCCGTTCGACGGGCGGATTTCCGTCCAATGGACGGGCCGCGGCCGCATCGCCTACGTGCCCCAGCAATTTCAGGTCGATCGCACCCTCCCGATCACAACCGCCGACTTTCTTGCGCTCTCGCGGCAGCGGCGTCCGGTATGTCTCGGAGTGACGAGCGCGACGCGGAAGCGGATTTCGCTCTTGCTCGACCGAGTGGGGCTCGCAGGGTTCGAGAATCGCGCGATGTCCGTGTTGTCCGGCGGCGAGTTGCGGCGCGTGCTGCTTGCCAATGCGCTCGACCCGCTGCCCGAGCTGCTGATCCTGGACGAGCCCGAGAGCGGGCTCGACGAAGCCGCCGGCCGTTGGCTCGACGACACGCTGCGATCGTTAAAAGGGGAGATCACGGTGCTGATGGTGTCGCACGACTCCGAACGGGTCCGGCGCATTGCCGATCGCGTGACCCACCTTCGCGCAACTGACGCCCATCGCTTCGGTGGGCAGGCGAAGCCTTTCGAACCCCACGAACCCGTGATGGACTTCTTCGAGTACCCGTTTCTGGTACGCGGCTTCATCTGCGTCGTGCTGCTCGCGCCGCTGCTCGGCGGCCTCAGCCACCTTGTTGTCGCACGGCGGATGGCATTTTTCAGCGCCGCGCTTGGACAGGCGGCGATCACGGGCGTGTGCGTGGGACTACTGGTCGGCGAGCCCCTCAACGCACCCTACGGCGGCATGTTCGGCTTCTCGCTGCTGTCCTCGCTTGCGATGGTGTATGCCAAGCGGCGCTCGCGCCTTCCGAACGACACGCTCATCGGCGTGTTTCTCGCGCTTACTCTCGGGCTCGGCTTGTGCCTGCTGGTCGCGGTGACGCGAGTGTTCAACGTCCACCAGGTGGAGGCGATTCTCTTCGGCAGCCTGCTCACCGTCACGGATACGGATCTGGTCCTGCTTGGCGCCGCCACTGTGGGCGTGGCGTACCTCGTGTTCCGTCAGTACAACGATCTCCTGCTCGACAGCCTGAGTCCTCAACTCGCTACGGCGCGCGGGATCAATTCTGCGTTCCTCGAATACGGGTTCGCGCTCGTGCTGACGATCGCGATTCTGGTGAGCTTGAAAATGATCGGCGCGCTGCTGGTCGAAGCGCTGATTATCGTCCCTGCCGCCGCCGCGCGAAATATCGCCACCGGGACGCGGTCGTATCTGGTGTGGAGCGTGATTGTGGCGTTCGCCGCGGGGGCAGGAGGGCTGCTGATTTCGATGCGCGTCCTGGTGCCGACCGGCGGCGCCGTTGTCCTTGCGGCGAGTGTGATTTTCTTCGTGACGCTCGCCGTGGGTGCACTGCGCCGGCACGCCTGATTCCGCTCGACATCGATCCGGCTCATCATTGCGATAAGCCCTGACGAAATTGATTCGTTCGCCTCAGCGCCTCTGGTCGAGACAGCCAAGTCCTGGCGTTGCGTCGTGGCGTCGTTGCGGTGATGTATCGGTAGTGTCCGGCTTGCGCCGGAGCTAATGCATTCGCGAGTTGCCCTGCGGCATCAATCGCATTTCCAGCAGCTCGACTAACGCCTCGCACCGTTCGAGCAGGCTGTTGCACTCGAGCAGCGCCTGCTTTTCGAGCGGCTCGAGATGCTGGGCGATGGCGTGCACGAGGTCGGCGTCCGGGACGTCTTTCGGAATGAAGTCGTGGTCGTGCCGCTGCAGTTTTTTGGCGAGCAGCTTCTCGAGCCGGGCGCGCGCCTCGCGGCTGGCCGTCGTCACGACCGGTTTCGATTCCTTGATCGCTTCGACGCGGGCGACGCGATAGCGCTCGATGCCATGGCGCGCGGGGCGCTCGTCGACGATCCGGAACTTCTCCAGCCCCCGCAGCATGATGTTGTAGCGGCCATCCGGCATCTGATCCGCGTGAGTGATGAAGCCGGCGCAGCCAATCGGATAGACGCCCGGCGTCTCTTCATAGTGCGGTTCCCAGCCCGGCCGCAGCATGACCATGCCGATCAGCCGCTCGCCATCGAGCGCGTCGCCGACCATCGCGCGGTATCGAGGCTCGAAGATGTGAAGCGGCAGCAGCGCGCTGGGAAACAGCACGACGTTCGGGAGCGGGAAGATGGGGATCTCGGACGGCAGCATCTGAAATCTGGAATCTAGATCTGAATCGGAACTAGATCTGATAGATCTCGTTTAGTTCGATCTAGTGAATTGTCCTCGTTTTCTTGTCCATGTAGTCCATCAGCACATATTGACCCAGCGTGAACGGCGTCGTGAAGTACGCCTTGCCGCGGCAGATTTCGGCGACGCGGCGGACGAACGCGACCAGCTCGTAGTCGCGCGCGAGCATGAACGTGTTGATCATGATGCCGCTCTTGCGGCAGGCGGCGACCTCGGCGATCGTCTCCGAGACGATGAAGGGGTCGAGGCCGAAGGCGTTCTTGTAGATGCGCCCATCGGGCTGCGTCAGCGCCGACGGCTTGCCGTCGGTGATCATCACGATTTGGCGCATGTCCTTGCGCTGCCGATCGAGGATGCGGCGTGCGAGCCGCAGCCCTTCGCGCGTGTTCGTGTAGTAGGGTCCCACCCGTACGCGTCCGAGCTCCTGAAGTGGAATCTCCTCGGCTGAATCGTGAAACAGAACGACGTTCAGCGCGTCTCCGGGGTACTGCAGCCTGATGAGGTTCGCCAGTGCGAGCGCGACGCGCTTCGCGGGCGTGAAGCGATCTTCGCCGTACAGGATCATGCTGTGGCTGCAGTCGAGCATCAGGACCGTCGCGCACGAGCTCTGATACTCGCCCTGCGACACCATCAAATCTTCGTAGGTGATGTCGATGGAATCGAGCACGCCGGTGGGGTGGATGTTCGCCGCGCTCGCGCCGTTCGCGATTGATCCGCTGAACCGCGTTCATCACCGTGCTGCTGGGATCGAGGTTGAGCGAGTCGCCGAACTCGTACGGCTTCGGCGCCGCGACGGTTTCGATGCCGGTGGAGTTGTCGCGCGTGTCGTGGCGGCCCAGACTGCTCTTGCCCATCGACCCGAGCAGGTCGCGCAGCGCGCGGTAGCCGAGAAAATCGAGGCTCTTGTCGGTCACCTCGAATCGCGTCGGCGGAGCGTCCGGGCCGAATCCGCCGCCCGCGCCCGGCGTCTGCCGATCGGCGCGGTCCGACTCGAGATCGGGCGCCGGGGTGATGAAGCCTTCCTGCATCATCCGATCGATGATGTCCTGAATCAGCTTCTCGAGCTTCGAGCGCGCGTCCGCCTGATCGGCATCGGCCGGATCGCCAAGCAGGCGCTCCAGCGCTTCCTCGGGCAGCACACCGCCGTTGAACAGCGCGTCCATGATCGCGTCGTGCAGCGCCTGCATGGTGCGATCGTCTTCGGACTCCCCGTACATCCCGCCGTAGGGGGACTGGAAACCGCTCGACAGCAGCAGATCCGACAGCTTCTCAATCAGCTCGTCGAGATCCAGATCGTCCAGCGGGTCGCCGGTATATTTTGAGTACTTGTAGCGCATTAAGCGTTTGCCGTTGCCGTACCATCCTACCACCTACCACCTACCACCTAGTTGTAGTATTTCTTCTTCCCGCCCGGCAATGGAATGCCCTCGTCCACGTCCCGCTCGGCGGCGCGCGCCGTTGGACGCCGCTGCGGCGGTTCGGCTCCGTGGTAACCCCGCTCGTCACTGCGGCTGATCTTCTTCTGCGCGTACAGACCTTCGAGGACGAAGTCCACGGCGGACGCGAGCGCCGCCTCCGATGCCTTCGGTCCGAGGTGAAGGTGTTCTGTGAGCTCGACGAGACCCTGCACGCCGCGAGCCTGTGCGAGCAGCTCCTTCGCAGACGACGTGTCGGAGGTTTGCAGCGAGCCGCCAAGATCGAACCACTCGATGACGCGGCGCATGTCGACCTGCCCCAACCGCTCGGCGAAGACGTTCGCGACCGACGCGCGGATCAGCTCGCGCGCGACGTTGTCGGCCCCTTTCAGCTCTCCCTCGTACTCCATCTCGAACTTGCCGGTAATCGACGGCAGCGCCGCATAGACGTCGGTGACGCGCGCGACGATCTGCGCCTCGCTGCTCGTCAGCGCGCGGCGCTCGGCGTTCGACAGCACGTTTTCCAGGCATGTGATCGCCAGGCGCTGGCTGACGCCCGAGCGGCGGTCGATTTTGCGATCGGCGCGCGCCTGGAACGCGATCTCCTCGACGACCTCGCGCACGTACGCCGGCACGTCGATGCGTGTCCCATCTTTGTCGCGATCGAGCCATGCTTCCTGCGCGGTGATCTCCATGGCGTGCTGGCGGCTTGCCGGGTAGTGCGTGCGAATCTCGGAGCCGATGCGGTCTTTCAGCGGGGTGATGATCTTGCCTCGCGCCGTGTAGTCCTCCGGGTTCGCCGTGAAGACCATCAACAGGTCGAGCGGCAGGCGGACGGGGTATCCCTTAATCTGGATGTCGCCTTCCTGGAGGATGTTGAACAAGCCGACCTGAATTTTGCCCGCGAGGTCGGGCAACTCGTTGATGCCGAAGATGCCGCGGTTGGCGCGTGGTAAGAGGCCGTAATGAATCGTGAGCTCGTCGGACAGCTGCAGCCCGCTGCGCGCCGCCTTGATCGGATCGATGTCGCCGAGCATGTCGGCAATCGTCACGTCCGGCGTGGCGAGCTTTTCGACGTAGCGCGCGTCGCGCGGCAGCCACGCGATATTGGTGTCGTCGCCTTCGGCCGCGACCCGCATGCGGCACGCCGAGCAGATCGGATCGAGCGGATCGTCATGGATCTCGCATCCCGCCACGACCGGGAGATGCTCGTCGAGCAGCGACGCCAGCGCGCGCAGAATCCGGCTCTTGGCTTGCCCGCGCAGGCCGAGCAGGATGAAGTTGTGCCGCGACAGCACCGCGTTCACGAGCTGAGGGATAACGGTGTCGTCGTAACCGATGATGCCGGGAAACAGCGTGTCGCCGCTGCGGAGTTTCGCGATGAGGTTGTCGCGCACTTCGTTCTTCACCGAGCGGCGCGGAAACGCCTCCGGTGACGTTGCGCGGGCGCGGCGAAGATCGCCGAGCGTCTTGACGGTCGAGATAGATGCCATGTCGCGATTCTATCCCAGCTAGAATCGCGCGGTGAATCCCGCGATCCGTTCTTTGCGCCCCCTCGTGTTTGCGCATCGCGGCGGCAGCAAGATTGGCCCTGAAAACACGATTGAGGCGTTCGATCGCGGACTGGCGGCCGGCGCCGATGGCCTCGAGCTCGACGTCCACCTCTCGCGCGACAGGATTGTCGTGGTTCATCATGATGCGACGCTCGATCGCACCACGCGGGCAACGGGTCCGCTCGCCGATCGCACCGCCTGCGAGCTGGCGCAGCTGGACGTGCCGACGCTGCGCGACGTGCTCGAGCGGTACCCCCACACCGGCATCATCATCGAATTGAAGGAAGCCGGGTCCGCGCTCGCCCGCGCGGTCGTCGACGAGGTGCGCCGCGCCGGCGCCGCTCACCGGGTGTGCCTCGGATCGTTCAGCCGTTCGGCGCTGCGTGCCGCGCGCGCGATCGCGCCCGACATCGCCACGAGCGGCGCCCGGTTCGAAGTCAGGATGGCGTTGTACCGATCGTGGTGCGGCGTCTCGCCAGGGCGTGTGCCGTATCAAGCGTTTCAGGTGCCCGAAACCAGCGGCTCGACGCGCGTCGTGTCGCCGCGGTTCGTCGAGCTCGCGCACAAGGCAGGCATCGCCGTCCAGGTCTGGACGGTCGACGAGCCGGACGATATCCGACAGGCTCCTCGATTGGGGGGTGGACGGCATCATCTCAGACAGGCCGGATGTCGCCGCAGAGGTTGTCAGAGACTGGGTGGGACGGCGACAGTCCAAAGTCCAGGTCAAGTCCATAGTCGAGTCCATAGTCCAGAGTCCACAGTCCAGAGTCCGAGTCCAGACAGTCGAGCAGTCGGCAGTCCGCGCGAGGTCGTCGTAAGTCGGAAGCTCGAGCAGGTACTCAATGACGCTGGAGCATGTCGCAGAGATCTCAGGTCGAAGCCGAGGTTTCGACTGTCGCCTTCGAGAATCGTGATCTCTCGACCATATCGCGCCAGGTGCCGCGGGTTTCCTGTCGCAGTCGCGAGCGATGCCAGTAGCCGTGGATCCGCGTCAGTTCGAGTGCCGACCTTCTGCATGGCACGAATCGTCTGGACTCAATCTCGACAGTGACAGAGTCAAGTCTGAAACTTTGCGGCTTCGATCTCTCGAAATGCTGAGAACCTTCATCGAATGCCTTCGAGCGTCTTGACTATGACCTCAGATCCTGAGTTTCTAGACTCCACGCGACGCTCGAGACTCGTCGCAGACTCTGGACTCTCGACTGCTGGACTCTGGACTCTCGGACTCTGGACTTTGGACTTCATTTCGTCCCGCATTCACACGGCGGACAGCCCTTGTCGAAGACGATCTTCCACGAGCCGTCGGGCTGGCGCTGCCAGACGGAATTGAACGTGCCGATGCGGTTGCCCTTCGGATCGAGCACGGGACCGCTGGTAAATCCCAGGTTGCCTGACGGCAGCACTTCAACTTCAGCAGGCGCCCACGAAAACGGCGCCGCCGGACCGTCAAAAAATCGTTTCCACTCTGCCGCGACTGCCGATTTTCCGCGCATCACGCCCTTGCCGCCAAAAACACCGCATCGTCGGCCAGCAGCGCCGTGAACGCCGCGAGATTTCGATCGGCCATCGATTTGGCGAACGCCATCTCAGCGGCACGGACCTGATCGGCAGGATTCGCCAGCTTCTGCTGCGCATGCGCCGGCGCACCCCACAGAAGTGCGATGAGAACCGCAGCGTGAACGTCAGTTTGTTCAGCATGTGCATTCCCTACTGCCGACCACCGACCGACCGACCACCTACCGGCTATCGACGATCGATTTCTCCGGCACATCAGGAGCGCCGGGCTTGCGATGAATCAAACCGGCGACGAACCACACGGCTCCGCCGATGACGGTGAGCGCAAGCAACCAGCGCACGACCGTGAGAAGCAGATTCAGGTCCATCATCGGCCAGCTGCTGAGCTGCGCGATGGCGAACCGCTCGGTCAGCCAATGCCAGCCGGCATGACCGACGAGCACTGACGCGACGATGATGCCCGCGCGCTCAGGAACGACTTGCGTGAAGAGGAGGTTCGCCGCCGGCAGCACGATGGCAAGGATGATGAGCGTGCCGAGCTCGAGGCCGACGTTATAGGCGAGCAGCGCCGCGAGCGGATGCGATCCCGCGAACTGCAGAGTCTCCTGCAGGGCGATCGCGAAGCCGAGACCGTGGAAGAGGCCGAACACGAGCGCGACAACCCATCGGTGCTTCAGCGCGCCTGCCTTGAGCGCAGTCGAAGGGGCGCCGATGCCGTTCTCGATCGCCACATAGACGAGCGACAGCGCGATGAGCGCACCAATCGTGGGCGCGAACCAGGTGTCGACTGTCGCGAGCCCGAAGGCGGCCAGGCCGAGCGTGATCGAATGCGCGATGGCGAACGCGGCAAACGGCTTGACGAGATCGCGCACGCGCCGGAACGGCAGCGCCAGGACGATGACGAACAGCAGGTGGTCGAGGCCGTCGAGAAAGCGGTAGAAGCCGGCTTTCAGGAACACCCAGGCCGCCTGGTGCGCTTGCGGGTCGAGGCGCACGAGCGGCGTGTCGTCGTGAATTCTGAACGCGCGGACGCCGCCATCGGGTCGTATGAAGTTGATGTAGGTGGCCGTCCGGTTGGCGAGGCCTCGCCCGAACAGCACGCGCATCGAAAATGGCGAGTCCTGCGACCGAATCGGAAAGTGCAGCTCGAGATCCAGAAATCCCTGGTTGTAGTACACCTGCGTCGCGTCGGGCAGCCGTGCGCCGCGGACGCGGGCGAGTGCGCCGTCGAACGAATCGAACGAGCGATCGGACGGCAGCGAAATGCGCGCGTTCGCCATCTCGTAGCGCGTCAGGCGCTCGTCGCCTTCGAGGAACACGATGCCGTTGGAAATCTGATTCGCGGCCTCGCGCAGCGCCGTTTCGACATGCGGCAGCGCGAGGTAACCTGTGCCGTCCTTCGGCAGGTTCGCCTCCGCAACGGCGAGCAGCGGCACGCGTAGCAGCACCTGCAGCTGGCCTTGCTCGGGCTTCACGTAGCTCTGCACGGCAATTTCGTCGGGGATGTCGTGCGCCACGACGACTGCCTGCGCCATGAGCACGAGCATCAAGGCGGCTGCGCTGCGAAAAACTCGGGTTGTCATGAGGTAGCAGTGAAAATTGTATAATGACCGTCTCTGCAGTTACCAGCGAGGCCATATGAGAGTTGCAATCGGGAAATTGACGCAAGCAGTTGGTGCGGCGGGAGTTGTCTTTCTTGTAAGCGCGGGAGCGGCGAGTTGACCACGAGCGCACAGGCGCCTGCGGGAGCGGGCTCGAGCGTCGGAAGCGGCGTCTACACCGACGATCAGGCCAAGCGCGGCGAAGCGGTTTCAAACAAGATGTGCACGAGCTGCCACGGACCTGAGTTGTCCGGTGGCGAGGCAGGACCTACCCTTGTCGGCCTGGAATTCCTCGGCAACTGGAACAATCTCACGGCCGGCGACTTCTACGACCGCGTGCAGGCGACGATGCCGGCGGACGCACCGGGCACGTTGACGCCGGCGCAGACCAGCGACGTCATGTCCTACGTCTTCAAGCTCAACAAATTTCCGGCAGGGACGACCGAGCTGCCGACCGATCTCGCCGCACTCAAGGGCATCAAGATTGAGGGCGCGCAGCCCGCTAAATAAGGTCCGGCTGAAGCCGGACACGACCTATGAGAAATATCGCCGCCGATAACGTCGCCGACCTCGAGTCGATTGAAACCACCGAGTGGCTGGATTCGCTCGACTACGTCCTTCAATCCAACGGCCCCGCGCGGGCGGGCCAGTTGCTCGTGCAGCTCAGCGAGCATGCGCGCCGTCGCGGCATCAGGCTTCCGTTCACGCGCGAACACGCCGTATGTCAACACGCTGACGACCGACCAGGAAGTGCCGTTCCCCGGCAGCCAGGAGATCGAGCGCCGCATCAAGAGCCTCGTCCGCTGGAACGCGATCGCGATGGTGCTGCGCGCGAACAAGAAAGAGCCCGGCATCGGCGGACATATCTCGACTTTCGCCTCGGCGGCGACGTTGTATGAAGTCGGCTTCAACCATTTCTTCAGATCCGGCAGCGCTGGCGATCGCGATGTCGTGTATTACCAGGGTCACGCGTCGCCGGGCATTTATTCGCGGGCGTTCCTCGAAGGGCGGCTCACGGAAAAACAGCTCGACAATTTCCGGCGCGAGCTCGCGCCGGGCGGCGGGCTGTCCTCGTATCCGCATCCGTGGCTGATGCCGGATTTCTGGGAGTATCCGACAGTGTCGATGGGGCTCGGCCCCATCATGGCGATCTACCAGGCGCGCTTCATCCGCTACCTGGAAGACCGCGGGCTGAAGAAGCCGTCGAATACGAAAGTGTGGGCGTTTCTCGGAGACGGCGAAACCGACGAGCCCGAATCGCTCGGCGCCATCACGCTTCCCGCCCGCGAGAAGCTCGACAACCTCATCTTCGTCGTCAACTGCAACCTGCAGCGGCTCGACGGCCCGGTGCGCGGCAATGGGCAGATCATTCAAGAGCTCGAGGCGGTGTTCCGCGGCGCGGGCTGGAATGTCATCAAGGTGCTGTGGGGCAAGGACTGGGATCCGCTGCTCGCGAAAGACAAGGACGGCTTGCTCGTCAAGCGCATGGGCGAGGTCGTCGACGGCGAATATCAGAAGTACACCGTCGAATCGGGCGAGTACCTCCGCAAGCATTTCTGGGGCAAGTACCCGCAGCTGCTCGAGATGGTCAAGCACCTCTCAGACGATGACCTGAAGAAGCTGACGCTCGGCGGCCACGATCCGATCAAGGTCTACAACGGCTACAAGGCTGCGGTCGAGCACAAGGGGCAGCCGACGGTCCTGCTGATTCGCACGATCAAGGGATATGGACTCGGCGACGCAGCCGAAGGCAAGAACATCACCCACCAGCAGAAGAAGCTCACCGAAGACGAGCTCCGTTTCGTGCGCGAGCGTTTCAGCATTCCAATTCCCCAGGAGCAGATCAGAGAGGCGCCGTATTACCGTCCGGACGAGAAAAGCCCGGAGGTGTCGTACTTGAAGGAGCGCCGGAAGGCGCTGGGCGGCCCGCTTCCGATCCGCAACAGCAAGACGACGCCGCTTGCCGCGCCGCCGAATCCCGAGATCTTCGAGGAGTTCAGCAAGGGCACCGACGGCCGTGCCGCGTCGACGACGATGGTGTTCGTGCGGCTGTTGTCGAAGCTGCTGCGAGACCCGGATATCGGCAAGATCGTCGTGCCGATCGTGCCGGACGAAGCGCGCACCTTCGGCATGGAAGCGTTGTTCCGCCAGGTCGGCATCTACTCGCACGTCGGCCAGCTCTACGAGCCGGTCGACATGGACACGCTCCTTTATTACAAGGAGTCGACGGACGGCCAGATCCTCGAGGAAGGGATCAACGAGGCGGGCTCGCTCGCGTCGTTCATTGCCGCGGGCACGGCGTACTCCACGCACGGCGTCAACACGATCCCGTTCTTCATCTATTACTCGATGTTCGGGTTCCAGCGCGTCGGCGATCTCATCTGGGCGGCCGCCGACTCGCGTGCGCGCGGCTTCCTGCTCGGCGGCACCGCCGGCCGCACGACGCTCGCGGGCGAAGGGCTGCAGCATCAGGACGGCCAGACGCACGTGCTGTCGCTGCCTGTGCCGAATTGCGTGTCCTACGATCCGGCGTTCGCCTACGAGCTTGCCGCCATCATCGAAGACGGCATCAAGCGGATGTATGTCGATCAGGAAAGCATCTTCTATTACCTGACCCTGATGAACGACAACTACGCCATGCCGCCCATGCCGGAAGGCGCGGACGTGCGGCCGGGCATCCTCAAGGGGATGTACCGCTACAGCAAGGCGAAGAACACCGCGTCGAAGCTGAAGGCGCAGCTGCTTGGCAGCGGCGCGATCCTGCCGGAAGTCATCAAAGCTGCGACGTTGCTCGAGCAGTTCGGTGTGGCCGCAGATGTGTGGAGCGTGACGAGCTACGGCGAGCTGTATCGTGACGGCAACGCGTGCGATCGCTGGAACATGCTGCACCCGTCGCAGAAAGCCCGCGCGCCGTACGTGGCCGAATGCCTGAACAAGACCGACGGCGTCATCGTCGCGGCCTCGGATTATCTGAAGGTGCTGCCGAACGCGATCGATCGCTGGGTGTCTCGCCCGATCGTGTCGCTGGGCACGGACGGATTCGGCCGCAGCGAAGGCCGGGCCGCGCTGCGCGAGTTCTTCGAGGTCGACGCACGGTTCATCGCCGTCGGCGCCCTCTCGGCGCTTGCCCGCGACAAACAGATTGACGCGAAGCTCGTCGACAAAGCGATAAAAGACCTCGGAATCGACCCCGAGAAAAAGAACCCCGCGGTATCGTGATTAGTGATTCGGGATTGGGGATTCGTTCTGAACCCTCTAATCCCGAATCCCCAACCCCAATCCCTAGAGCCTACTGATGTCCACAGACATGAAGCTGCCCGAGCTGGGCGAGAACATCGAAGGTGGAGATGTTCTGCGCGTGATGGTGAAGCCGGGCGACGCGATCAAGAAAGACCAGCCCGTTCTCGAGCTCGAGACCGACAAAGCCACAATCGAAGTGCCGTCCTCCGCGGACGGTGTGGTCAAGGAAGTCAAAATCAAGCCAGGCGAGAAGGTGAAGGTCGGGCAGACGATCTTTCTTGATCGACGAAGTGGCGGCGGACGCAGGGCAGAAGGCAGAGGACGGAGAGCAAAAGCCGCAGAGCAGGCGACAGGCAGCCGAAGCCGGCCGAAGGCCGAGAAGCCGAGCCCAAAGCGGAGGAGCCCAAAGCAGAAGAGCCAAAGGGAGACGCGCCGAAGCAGGAAAAGCGCAAAGCCGAAGTTGTCGAGATGAAGCCGTCCAAGCAGGCCGCTTCGCCGATCACGCCGAAGCCGGCAGAGCCGCCGAAGGCGGACGCGACTGCCGCTTCTGCCATTCCGGCCGCGCCTTCGGCACGCCGTCTCGCGCGCGAGCTCGGCGTGAACATTCAGGACATTCAAGGCTCCGGTCCGGGCGGACGCATCTCGATGGACGATGTCACCGCGTATGCGCGGCGGCTGCTGTCTGGCGCAGGTGTGGCGCGTTCGCCGGCGTCGCCTGGCGAAGCGCTGCCCGACTTCAGCAAATGGGGAGCGGTCGAGCGCAAGGCGATGAGCGGCGTTCGCCGGACGACCGCGCACCGGCTGACACAGGCGTGGAACACCGTGCCGCACGTGTTCCAGCAGGATCGCGCGGACATTACGGGCGTCGAGACGCTGCGCAAGCGGCTGTCGAAGAAATCCGAAGCCGAGGGAAGGGCGCCGATCACCATCACGGCGTTCTTGATGAAGACGCTGGCCGCGGCCCTGAAGAAGTACCCGCAGATGAACTCCTCGGTCGATCTCGCGTCCGAAGAGATCGTCTACAAGCAGTACGTCCATATCGGCGTCGCCGTCGACACCGATCGCGGCCTGCTCGTCCCGGTGATTCGCGACGTGGATCAGAAGGACATCTATCAAATCGCCGACGAAATCGCGCCAGGCGGCGGAGAAAGCGCGGAATCGCAAGCTGTCGCTGGACGACATGCAGGGCGGATCGATGACGATCTCGAATCTTGGAAGCCTCGGCGGCGGCGCCTTTACGCCGATCGTCAATTGGCCCGAGGTGGCCATCCTCGGCGTCGCCCGCGCGCGCATGGAGCCGGTGTATGCCGACGGCGAGTTCGTGCCGCGGTTTCTGATGCCGCTGACGCTCTCCTACGATCACCGCGTGATCGACGGCGCCGACGGCGTGCGGATTCTCCGCTGGATCGTCGAAGCGATCGAACAACCGGCGCTGATCTGGCTGGACAGCTGGTAGCGTAGGTGGTAGTGCATGAAGCACAAATGACGGCTACTGTCTACAAGCTACCACCACCTACCGCCCACCGCTACCACCTACCACCTCACCTACCACCTATGAGTACACGAATCGCAGTGATTGGCGCCGGGCCGGGAGGCTACGTCGCCGCGTTCCACGCCGCCGACCTCGGCATGCAGGTCACCCTCATCGACGCCGATCCGAATCCCGGCGGCGTGTGCACGTTCCGCGGCTGCATTCCGTCGAAGGCGCTGCTGCATGCAGCGAGGGTTCTCGACGAGGCGAAGCACGCCGACGCCTACGGCGTGACATTCGGCTCGCCGTCGATCGATGTCAACAAGTTGCGCGCGTGGAAAGATCAGGTCGTCAAGAAGCAGACAGGCGGTCTTGGACTCCTGGCGAAATCCCGAAAGGTCACCTACATTCAGGGGCGCGCATCATTTGTCGACGCGACGACCCTCAGCGTCGAAACCTCCGGCGGTGAGCAGAAGGTCCAGGCCGATTACGTCATCGTCGCCACAGGATCCCGGCCAACCACCGTCCCGAACGTATCGATCGACTCGCCGAAGGTGCTCGATTCGACGACCGCGCTCGAGCTGCCGGACGTTCCGAATCGGCTGCTCGTCGTCGGCGGCGGCTACATCGGGCTGGAGCTCGGCACGGTGTACGCCGCGCTTGGCTCGAAGGTGACCGTCGTGGAGATGACCGACGGGCTGCTGCCCGGCGCCGATCGCGATCTCGCGGCGATCGTCGCGAAGCGCATGGCAACCTACGCCGAAGCGATCCTGCTCGAGACGAAGGTCACCGCCGTAAAGGACGACAAGAAGGGGCTCGCCGTGTCGCTCGAAGGGAAGAGCGCGCCATCCGGCCCGCAAAACTTCGATCGCGTGCTCGTGGCGGTTGGACGCCGTCCGAACTCCGCCATCGGCGGCCTCGACAAGACGAAAGTGAAAGTGAATCAGCGCGGCTTCATCGAAGTCGACGCGCAGCGGCGCACCGCCGAGCCGTCGATCTTTGCCATCGGCGACGTCGCCGGCGATCCGATGCTCGCGCACAAGGCCTCGCACGAAGCGCGCGTGGCCGTCGAAGCGATCCACGGCAAGCCTGCGGTATTCGAGCCGCGCGCCATCCCGGCCGTGGTCTTTACAGACCCGGAGCTGGCCTGGACCGGCCTGACGGAAACCGACGCCAGGAAGCAGAACATTCCGATCGAGATTGCGAAGTACCCGTGGGCGGCCTCCGGGCGCGCGACGACGCTCGATCGGCCGGACGGCTTGACGAAGCTGATCATCGATCCCGAAACGGAGCGCATCCTCGGCGTCGGAATCGCCGGTGTCGGGGCGGGTGAGCTGATCTCGGAGGGCACGCTTGCCATCGAGATGGGCGCGCGCGCGTCGGACCTGAAGCTGACGATTCACCCGCACCCGACCTTGTCGGAAACGGTGATGGAAGCCGCCGACGTGTTTTACGGCGAAAGCGCGCACGTCTATAAGCCGAAGAAGTAGGTGGTTGGTGGTTAGGGGTTGGTGGTTAGTGGTTGGGTAGTCGTAGTGCTCGGCTTTAGCCGAGCTGGAGCCGAGCGGTGGCCGAGCTGAAGCTCGGCACTACGTATCACCTTCGCCGCGTTCCTGAAAATCGACGACAGCATCTGGGGCGTCAGTTTGCCCGTGTGCGTGTTCTGACGACTCGGGTGATACGACGCGATGACGATTGGGCCGTCCGCGGGTTTGTAGACGGCGCCATGAGCGAACACGGGTCGCGGCTTCACGGCCAGCCGGCGCCCGGCCATTAGCCTCCACCACACATCGAACGCAATCTTTCCAAGCGCCACGACAACACGGACGTTGTTCAGTTGGTCGAGCTCTGCTTCGAGATGCGGCAGACACGCCGCGATCTCGTCGGGCTCCGGTTTGTTGCCGGGCGGCGCGCAGCGCACCGCGGCGGCGATGAAGGCATCGTGTAGCTGCAAACCGTCATCGACAGTGCTCGACGTCGGTATGCTCGCGAACCCGTTGCGATGCATGGCGGCCATCAGGAAATCGCCCGAGCCGCCGCCTCCGTCGCCCGTGAACACGCGTCCGGTGCGATTGGCGCCGTGCGCGGCCGGCGCAAGGCCGAGAACCAGCACGCGCGCGTCCGGATCGCCGAATCCGGGAACCGGCTTGCCCCAGTAAGTGTCCTGCCGAAACGCCGCCCGTTTGGTTCGAGCGATTTCGCCACAGTAAGTGCGCAGCCGTTCGCACCGCGAGCACGTGATGATGTCGTGATGGACGTTAGCGAGCGACATGTCGTAAGTAGTGCCGAGCTTTAGTAGAGCCCGTCCTAGTGCCGAGCTTCAGTGGCGCCCGTCCGTAGTGCCGAGCTTCAGTGGCCGCCCAGTCGTAATGCCAAGCTTCAGTGGCGAACGTGCCATTCAGTAATCTAGTGCCGAGCTTTAGCTCGGCTAAGCCCAGCTACCGCCTACCGCCTACCGCCTAATCGCCTACCAGCTAGCAAGGCATCGGCCTGTTCGTGCGCATGGTACGAGCTCCGCACGAGCGGGCCCGACTCCACGTGCGCGAATCCCATCTCGAGCGCGATGTCCTTCAGCTGACGGAACTCGTCGGGATGGTAGTAGCGGGTCATGGGCAGGTGAGCCGGGGACGGACGGAGGTACTGGCCCAGGGTGAGAATCGCGCAGCCCGCCGCTCGCAGATCCGTCAGTGTCGCGAGGATCTCGTCCCACTCTTCGCCGAGCCCCAGCATGATTCCTGATTTCGTGGCGATGCGAGGCGCGTAGGTGCGCGAGCGATCGAGCAGCTCCAGAGTGCGTTCGTATCTGCCGCCCGACCGCGCGAGCTTATAGAGCCGGGGCACCGTTTCGGTGTTGTGATTCAGGATGTCAGGGCCTGCATCGAGGACGGAGTAGAGCGGCTCGGCTTTTCCCTGAAAATCGGGGATCAGCACTTCGATGCTCGCGCCGGGCGTACGCCGCCGGATTGCGCGGATCGTCTCGGCGAAGATCGACGCGCCGCCATCCGGCACGTCATCACGGTCGACAGACGTCACGACGACGTGCGCGAGATCGAGGGACGCCACGGCGTCCGCGACGCGCGCCGGCTCCGCCGTGTCGACCGGGTGTGGGCGCCCATGGCCAACGGCGCAGTAGCCGCACGCTCGCGTGCAGATATCGCCGAGGATCATGAACGTCGCCGTCCCGTGCGTCCAGCATTCGCCGATGTTGGGGCAGCGCGCCTCCTCGCAGACCGTATGAAGATTCAGGTCGCGCATCAGGCCCTTGAGCCTGAGATAGGACGGCGATCCCGGCGCTTTCACCTTGAGCCACTCGGGCTTCCCTGGCCTGAGCGAAGTCGAAGGCAATACGGGCGTGACTGGCACGAGCGGGATTACCTTGGACACGTCCCCGTGATCTTAATGGATAATTCCCTGCGATGCGATTGCCGTCGGCCGAACCGCATGCCATCTCGCCACGCGCGCTGCATGGCCTGAAGGTTACGTGGCTGGGACACTCGACCTTTCTCATCGCATCCCCCAAGGGCGTGCGAGTGTTGTTCGATCCGTTCTTGACGAACAATCCGGCGTGCCCGCCCGCCTCGCGGCGAGTCGCGGCGGTCGATCTGATATTGATCACACACGGTCACTCCGATCACTGCGAGGATGCGGCAGCGGTCGCGCGTGAGACGGGCGCGACGGTTGTGGCGTCGCCCGAACTAACAGCCTGGCTCGAGCGGCAGGGAGCGAAGCATCTGCGGCCGATGAACATCGGTGGCCGCCAGCGGCTCTCGGGCATTGATATCGCGATGGTGCCCGCACTCCACAGCAGCAGCGCGCCGGATGGCACCTACCTTGGTCCGGCAACAGGATTTGTCGTCCGCTTCGAAAATGATCTGACGCTTTACTTTGCCGGCGACACAGGACTTTTCGGCGACATGCGCGTGATTCGCGATCGCTACGCGCCGGCTGTAGCGTTCCTGCCCATCGGTGACCGCTTCACGATGGGGCCCGAGGAAGCGGCGATCGCCGCAGAATGGCTTGGCGTGAAAGCGATAGTGCCGATGCACTACGGCACCTTTCCGGAGCTGACCGGAACTGTCGACGAGCTCCGCAGACATACAGGACCGCGAGGAATCGAAGTCGTCGAGCTGCATCCTGGAGTGGCTCTTGAATAGTTACCCAAAGCCGAAAGCCCAGAGCCTGAGAAGTGTTCTGGTGGCGTTTCTCGTGTGTTGGGCGCCACACGTTTCCGCGCAGACCCTCGAGCCGATCAGGTACACCGTCAGTTTCCCCGCGCCGCACACGCACTATGTCGAGATCGAAGCGTCGTATCCGACCGAAGGACGCGGCTCGATCGAGCTGATGATGGCCGTGTGGACGCCGGGCTCGTATCTGATTCGCGAATACGAGCGCCACGTGGAAGCGCTGACGGCAGCCGATCCCGCGCGCGCGCCGTTGGCTATCGAGAAAACGCGCAAGAACCGTTGGCGCGTCGCAACGAACGGGGCCGGCACGGTGTGGGTCCGCTATCGCGTCTACGCGCACGACATGAGCGTGCGGACCAACTGGGTAGACGAGGAGTTCGCGCTGATTAACGGCGCGCCGACGTTCATCACGCTCGTCGAGTCGCCGTCGCGCCGGCGCCACGACGTGCGTGTCGTGCTCCCGCGCGCGTGGGCGAGAAGCCTGTCGGGTATGACGGCCGGCCTTGGAGAGAACACCTACACCGCGCCCGATTACGACACGCTGGTCGATTCCCCGATCGTCGCCGGGTCACCGTCGGTCTATGAATTCAGCGTCGCCGGCAAGCCGCATTACCTCGTGAACTTCCGTGAGCGCGCTGTGTGGAACGGACCGCAAGCGGCGCGCGACTTGGCGAAAGTCGCCGAGACCATCGCACAGTTCTGGGGAACGGTCCCTTTCGATCGGTTCTATTTCCTCAACATCGTGGGATCGGCGAAGAACGGCCTCGAGCATCGCAACTCGACAGTCTTGAACATCCCGCTCGATGCAACCAGCACACGGGAGGGCTACCTCGATTGGCTCAACCTTGCGAGCCACGAGTACTTCCATGCGTGGAACGGCAAGCGGCTTCGGCCCGTTGAGCTGGGGCCGTTCGACTACGAGAATGAGGTGTACACGAGAGGCGCTCTGGTTCGTAGAAGGCATTACAGAGTATTACGCCGACCTGTTCCTCGTGCGCGCCGGCGTGGCGACGCGCGACGAATACCTCGACGCGCTGTCCGAGCAGATCCGCTCGCTGCAGACCACCCCCGGCCGCCTGGAGCAGTCGGTCGAAGCGGCATCCTACGACGCATGGATCAAGTACTACCGCACCGATGAGAACTCGCCGAACACGTCGATCAGCTACTACGTGAAGGGAGCGGTCATCGGCTTTCTGCTGGATGCGAACGTCAGGCGGCTGACGGCGGGCTCGAAGTCGCTCGATGACGTCGTGCAGGCGATGTTTGCGAAGTTTTCGGGTGAGCGCGGATTTTCCGACGCAGATTGTCCGCGCGTCGGTGGCGGACGCCGTTGGTGCCGCAAAGGGCCGCGAGATACGTGCGTGGCTGGCGCGCGCTCTCGAAACGACGGCGGAGTTGGATTATACGGATGCCCTGGGCTGGTTCGGTCTCCGGTTGACATCTCCGACTGGAATGCCGCGATCGTATCTCGGCGTGGCGACACGCACCGAGAAGGGCAAGACTATCGTCGCCGGCATTCGCCGCGGGTCGCCGGCCGCCAATGCCGGCATGTCATTGCTGGATGAAATTTCGGCGATCAACGGCGAGCCGGTGCCGGAAGGGCGCTTCGCCGAGCGGCTTGCGCGATTTTCACCCGGAGCAAAACTGGCGCTCACGGTGACCCGCAACGGCACCGTACGAAGTATTGATGTCGTCCTCGTCGCAGATCCGCAGCATGGCTGGCAGTTGAGCCCTGTACCCGGCGCGCCGTCGCAACACCTCGACACATGGTTGGCGCAATAGGAGGTTATTTTTTGGTCTCGATGGCGTTGGTCCAGATCGCGATTTCCTCCGGCGTCATGGTGCCAAGGGGCACCTCGCGCGCATCGACGTAATTCCACCGCTCACGTCGACGAGATACTGCGCACGCGAGAGCAGCGGCCCTCGGCATAAGCGAATGCCCTCGTCGGCTTTCATCTCGCTTTTGGCGCGGTCGAGTAGCCCGTCGATGACCTGCTGCGGGGCGGGCTCGTTGGGGTAGACATACGGAAACAGCACGAGGTGCGAGAGCAGCACGCGCCAGTGCTCTCCAAAGCGCGAGAGCAGCCTCGGCCAATCGATCTCGTGCTGTCGGGCGCGGATCAAGTGCAGGACGTCCGCGCCATCGAATCGCTCGCGCTCCATCAGGAATGCCTTGGACCAGATCATCTCTTCAACCGGCATCAACCGAACCGGGAAGCCGAGAGACTCGTCCCGTACCGCGTGGGCAAACCACTCAGCGTCTACTTCGGCGACTCCGTTTCCACCGGAGAAGATCAGGTCGACGAAGAACTCTCGTTGCCGGCCTCCGTACGCCTTGCCGAGCCAGTGCGGAAACGTGAGCTCGGTGGTGATGCCTTCTTCACCGAGTGCGGCTGTCACGGCATCCCACTCAGCACGCCGGATGAAGAGGTCGAGGTCTTTCGTGTCGCGGCCGATCCCGGTGTAGCGGACAAACGCGAAGGCTCCGCCGACGAGAAAGTCGATGCCTTTCTCCTGAAACACGTGGATTACGCGTTTGTAGAAGTCGGATGCGTGCCGGCTGGGAGCTTGAACAGTCGATGACGTCACGTTCAGGCAGAGGCAAGAGGGATGCCATGGGGCACGCATGTTGCTGCGTGAGGGTCATGCGAATCGCCGCTACGGCCGATCTGCATTTCGGCAAATCGTCGGCGGGCACGCTTCAGATACTGCTGTCGCAGATTACGACAGCAGCTGACGTGCTCGTGGTCGCCGGGGACATCACGGATTATGGAACCGCCGACGAAGCACGCACCTTTGCGAAGGAGCTCGCGGCGTCCGTACGAATCCCGGTTGTGGCCGTGCTTGGCAACCACGATTTCGAATCGGGCGCGGAACGCGAGATTCACCAGATCCTCGTCGATCAGGGTGTCTGCGTGCTTGACGGCGACACGTGCGAGGTGCAGGGCGTCGGCTTTGCCGGGGTCAAGGGGTTTGCCGGCGGATTTGGGCGTCGCGCGCTCGGGCCATGGGGCGAGCCGATCATCAAGCAGTTCGTGCACGAAGCCGTGAACGAGGCGTTGAAGCTCGAATCTGCGCTCGCGCGCCTCAGAACCGACAAGAAAATCGTGCTGCTCCACTACGCGCCGATTGAGGCCACGGTGGAAGGAGAGCCGCGCGAAATATATCCATATCTCGGCTGTAGCCGCCTCGAAGAGCCGCTGGGCCGCTACAGCGTGACCGCGGTGATTCATGGCCACGCACACAACGGCGTACCCGAAGGACGCACCTCGACCGACGTTCCGGTTTACAACGTCGCGCTTCCGCTTATGCGAAAGCTCACGCCGCACCAGCCCTTCCGGATTCTGGATGTCTAGCGATGTCCAAGTCGCAAAGCTCCGCAGTGAGGGTCGGCTGTTCGGGCTGGCAATACAAACACTGGAAGGGGGATTTCTACCCGGCCGATCTGCCGCAAACCGCGTGGCTCGAATACTACGCGCGGCATTTCGATACCGTCGAGGTGAACAACAGCTTCTACCGGCTTCCTGACGAAGGTATCTTTGCCAGTTGGAAGGCGAGAACGCCGGCGGCGTTTCTGTTCGGTGTCAAGGCCAGCCGCTTTCTTACACACATGAAGAAGCTGAAGGATCCCGAGGAGCCTGTCGAGCGGCTGTTTTCGCGGGCGCGGGAGCTTCAAGGGAAATTGGGGCCTGTGCTGTATCAGCTTCCGAGGCAGTTGCCGAAGAATCTCGAACGCCTCGCCGGATTCCTTGCCATTCTGCCGCCCCGTGTCAAGCATGCGATCGAATTTCGAGAATCGAGCTGGTATGACGAAGAGGTCATGCGGCTTCTTCGCAAGCATCACGTGGCCATCTGTCTTCACGATATGCCAGGGTCCGCGCCTCCGCGCCTGCTGACTGCGCGTTTCGCTTACATTCGCTTTCACGGCGCGACAGGGCGGTACAACGGCGCGTATCCACGACAGGTCCTGGAACAATGGGCCGACTGGCTCGCCGCAATCGGCTGTCCCGCCTTCGTCTACTTCAACAACGACATCGGCGGCCACGCGCCGCGCGATGCGCGAACCCTCAGGGAGCTGTTATAGGACCTTCGACTCTGGATTCTCGACTCTGGCCTTTCGACCGCGGACTCTGCACCTTGGACTCTGGACCTCTCCAAACATCCCACACTCTGTTGTTCAGAGCTTCTCCATTCACCTCACGTAAACGCTTACGTAAACAGTAAGATGCATGCGCGGCTGCGCCTGTAAAAGCCGTGGTGCGTGACTGGTCCAACCATTGCACGCATCTCTGGCCTTTACTCTGGAGGAGACTACATGAAGCGTGTTGCTTTGCTCGCCCTGGTACTCGCGTTCGGGATTTCCTGCGATGACTCGCCCACCAGTCCGTCCGACCCGAACGTCGGGAAGTTCACGGCGATTCTGCTACCGTCCAACGAAGTTCCCGCGATCACCAACGCTGACGCGCGCCGCCAGCGGGACCATGCAGCTGACGATGACCGTCACCCGCGACTCTGGCGGTGTGATTACGGGCGCGACCTACGATTTCCAGATCAACTTCACCGGCTTCCCTCAGGAACACGACCCTGACCGGGGCGCATATCCATAACGCCCCCGCCGGCACGAACACCGGCGTCGTCGTCGGATTGCCGTTGACGGCGTCAGATGTCGCCGTCCCTTCGGGCCAGGGATCGCTGAACAAGACCAACCTGCCAAGCACATCCACGACCGTCACGCCGGCGGCCGTTGCGCAGGGGATCTTCAACAACCCGGCCGGCAACTATTTCAACGTGCACACGACCTTGAATACCGGCGGCGCCATTCGCGGGCAGTTAGTGAGGTCGAACTAGAAGAACTGCGGCGTCATTCCGCCATGGTCGTGCCGAGAGTTCGACAGTTCAGTTGAAACACGTGCCCGCGCAGCCGCTTCTTCACGGCGAACGTCTTTACAGACACGCCTGGACCGAAGCCGCTGACGCGGGGCGAGGTCAGCACTCTCTGATTCGAGTTCTTCGGTTTTGCGTTATTCGTTACAAAAGTCTCTTACCCAAGGCGAGCCATACCGCCGCAGCCCAACGCCCACAGAACGAGCGCAGAGAGCGCGATCGACGCAAGCAGCATCTTCATGCCCGCTGCGAAGGCAAACCTGATGCCGAATGCGCCGGCGTCCTGTTGCCCGATCCGGGGACTGTCGCCTCCCTTTGGATTACGCGGCGCGTAACCGCTTACAAGTCCCGTCACTGGAACTTGTACTTCGACAGGTAGTAACTGAGGGCGCGCTGGCTGATGCCCATCAAGTCCGCCGCCTCCTTCTTGACGCCGCCGGCGCTGTCGAGCGCGCGCCGGATCGTTTCCTGTTCGATCCACTCGATGTTCGTGCGGAGCTTGAGCGAGGGCAGGGTGTTCGACTGTCCGGCTGCCACGCCGAGGACGGAGATTGCGTCGGTCGAGATGGCCCCGCTGGTCGACAGCACCACCGCCCGTTCGATCGTGTTCTCGAGCTCGCGCACGTTGCCCGGCCATTCGTAGGCCGCCAGCTTTTCGTGCACGCCGTCTTCGATGCGATCGATGCGTTTACCCGTGCGCTGCTGATGCTTCCGCACGAAATGCTCCGCAAGGACGGGGATGTCCTCGCGACGGTTCCGCAGTGGGGGCATCTCGATGGGGATGACGTTGAGGCGGTAGAAGAGATCCTCCTGGAAGGTGCCATCGAGCACCATCTGCCGCAGGTCGCGATTGGTGGAGGCGATCACGCGCACATCGACCTGCTGGCTCCGTTCGGACCCAAGCGGCTCGAACTCGCGCTCCTGCAGCACGCGCAACAGCTTGGACTGCAGCACCGGGCTCATCGTGCCGATCTCGTCGAGGAGGATCGTGCCGCCGTCCGCGAGCGCGAATTTGCCTTTCTTGCTCGTCGCGGCGCCCGTAAAGGCCCCCCGCACGTGCCCGAACAGCTCCGATTCGAGCAGCGTTTCAGGAATCGCGGCGCAATTCACCTTGATGAGGGGCATGTTCCGCTGCGCGCTTCTCGCGTGGATCGCCCGCGCGACGAGCTCTTTGCCGGTTCCGGTTTCGCCGGTGATGAGCACCGTGCTCTTCGTTTCAGCGACGAGCTCAGCCTTACGGATCACGTCCTCCATCGCGCGGCTGCGCCCGACAATTCCGTAGTGGTTGAACTCTTCGTCGCGCTCGTTCAACAGGTAGCGCTGGTGCGAGCTCAGCCGCTGATGGTCGAGGGCGCGCCGGACGACGACCAGCAGCTCGTCGACTTCGAAGGGCTTCTGCAGGTAATCGAGCGCGCCGAGCTTCATGGCTTCGATGGCGCTCTCGACCGTCGCGTGCGCCGTCATCATCAGAATCTGCGGGCGTTCCGTCTCGGCGGTGGCCGCGACCAGCTCGCGGATCAAATCGAGGCCGGTCGCGTCGGGCATGAGGTTGTCGACGATCAGCACGTCGACGCTGCGCTCGGTCAGCGCGCGCTGGGCCTCGCGCACGCTGCCGGCTTCGAGCACGTCGTGCCCTTCGGCACGCAGCGCGTGCCCCAGCGTGCGCCGGATTTTCTGTTCGTCGTCCACGAGCAGCAGGGTGCCGCCTCGCGCGCTCATGCCTGCGCCTCCCCGCGGAAGGGAAGCTCGATGCGGATTTCAGTGCCGTCGCCGGGGCGGCTGTCGAGCGAGATGGTTCCTCCCATGCCTTCGATGATGTTCTTGGCGATCGCCAGGCCGAGGCCGGACCCCGTGCGCCTCGTCGTGAAGTACGGATCGAACACGCGCGGCAGATCCTCGGGCTTCACTCCGGTGCCGTGATCGCGAACGGTGATGCGGAAAGCGCTCTGCAGCGCGTGTGTCTCGATTTCAATATCCGGCGTCAGAGAGACCGCACGAGAGCCGTGTGCTCCGACGGGCGATGGTCTGGCGGCAACGGCGTGGCGGGCGTTCGTCAGGATATTCACCAGGGCCATACGCAATCGTTCAGCGTCGGTGACCACCGTCTTGAGCGCCGGATCCGGTTTGATCGTCACGTGCATATCCTGATGGCCGGCTCGCGTCGCCTGTTCCGCGTCGGTACAGAGCATGTTGACGTCCGCAGGCGAGTAGTCGAACCGGATCGGCCGGGCGAAATCGAGCACGTCGTTGACGACCCGATTGAGCCGCGCGACTTCTTCGTCGACGTCGCTGAGGGCCTGCGCCGTTTCCGCCCTGGAGACCCGGTCGCTGGCCAGCGTTCGCAGCGATCCCTTGATGATCATCAAGGGGTTGCGAATCTCGTGCGCAATCACCGTCGACAGCCGTCCCAGCGCAGAGAGCCGCTCGCGCTGTGCGGCTTCGCGCTGGAAGCGGGCGATCGAATCGGTGAGCGTATTGAATGTCGCGGCCAGCACCTTGGCGTCTTCGTCTTCCCAGCTCGCCGCGCGGCTCAGCGCGATCTTCCGCGTCAAGTCTCCCGTGGCGGACATCTCGCGCATGACGTCGGTAATCGTCGCGATGGGGCGGGTAATCGTCCGCGCAACAGCGTAGCTGAGAATCGTCGCTGCGAATACGGCGATCATCGCCACCATCCCGAGGCCCGCATGGATGGCGTCGAGGAAACGCAGCCGTTCGGTGCGCGAGCGGAGCAGCAGCACGCTGGGCGCGGCGCTGGCGCGTGCGGCGCCGGCCGCGGGCGTCAACGGCCGCTTGAGCGCGACGTACTCGCCGTTGGTCAGCGAGACCGTCTGGACGTCGCCGGTATTCAGAAGGGACGCGAGCGGCGCGCGATCGGCCTCCGGCAGGGTCGACGCTCTGATGTCTCCTTCAACCGCAAATGCGATGTCGCTCTCGGTCGCGCGTTTGAACTGCAGCGCCAGGGTGTTGTCGAGCCGGAACCCCACGGCGAGCGCGCCCATGATCTCCGGGCGATCCCGCCCGATCGCGATCGGTACCGCCATCACCTGCAGGACGCCGTTTGCGTGCGGCCAGAACCCGCCCGCCTCATGCCCGGCGAGTGCCTGTTGAATTTCGGGCAGCGCCCTCACCCCACCCTCGGCGATATCGAGATCGCCCAGTTCCGCCAGCACGTTGCCGTTCTTGTCGGTCAGCACCATGAGCGCCGCATTGAGCTGCTCCTGATAGCCGCGCGCCAGCGGTTGCACGGTCGGCGGATCGCCTGTGTCGACGGCGGCTTTCAGGCGCGGGTCGTCCGCGACGAGGCGAGCCATCACCGTGAGCGTCCGGACGAGCGTCGCACATTGCTCGTCCACGAGCGTGCCGGCCTCGAGGAGCCCGCGCTGCAGTTCTGCTTCGGCCTGGCTCGTCGTTGTGCGGCTTACGAAGTAGACGGCGGCGCCAATCGACAACACGGCCAGCGCGGCGCTGGCCAGGAAAATGCGGTTGGTGAGCGATCCAAGAATCGTCACGCCGTTATCGCAGACTGAAATCCGCTTCCACTGCGCCCCCGTCCTCGGGGATGACGACCTGCCGGGACTCGCGGATCGCGCCTTCGTTCCACGCGACCAGCGTATAGCGTCCGGGAGGCACGCGGTTAATCTGGTATCGCCCATCGGCCGAGGTCACGGCGAAGTAGCGGTGGTTGAACACGAGGACGAACGCGCTCATGTGCGAGTGAATTTCGCAGAACACGCGGACGATGCCGGGACGGTCGAAACGTACTGATTTCGAATGGCCGGCCGCGTAGCGGCCCAGATCGAAGGGACGAGGGCCGCGCAGCGAAAACACGTTGTGATAGGTGTTGTCGCTGTTCGGAAAATCCACCGTCGTGCCGACCGTGATGGCGAGCACGTGCGGGACGAACGTCTCGTTCCGCTGATCCATCGTGGCCCGCTGCGGCTCGGAGTCGGGGAAGGCGAGCGACGGCGCCGACTCCAGGTACACCACCGAGCGCCGCAAATCGGGCATATCGCGCGGCGCATGCATGCCGAGATCGTTGACGTTCGGCCGGCGCTCTACTGGTGCGGCGGCGCGTCGAATTTCCACCCGCCCGCGGATCAGGCCCATGGGCGCCTGCGCCACGCCGCCCGTTGACAGCGAGCAAGCCGGTCGCTAGTTGCGTGGTACGAGCAACGAGCTTGGCGAGCCGCGCGAAGCGCTCACGCGGAGGCGGCGCAGAGCGCCAGCAGCGTCGGAGCGGAGCCTTGCGTCATCACAGCCAGAAATGCAGTTGCGCGGCGAAGAGGCCCCGCGTGCGAACGAGGCCGCCGTCACGCCAGTTGTATTGATAGGTGCCCTTTGCGAGCAGATTACGGCGAATGTAGTAACCGGCTCCGCTTTCCAGGCGCGTCACCGGCGCGTCCCACGTGCGCGTGCCGAGCAAAGGCGACGTCAGCTCGTTGAAGCCGAGATAATCGATCCGGCTCGCGACGAAGAAACCCGGCGACAGCTTGTAACGGCCCTCGACGAATCCGCTCGTCGCGTCAAGGGTCTGAACGATCGTGGGGACCTGCCATCGGTTCCATATGAATTCGCCGGCGACCATCCAGTGATCGCGGGAGATTTCCGCATCGAAACCGAGCGCCTGCTGCGTCGAATGGGCGGTTCC
This sequence comes from Vicinamibacterales bacterium, assembly GCA_963802345.1. GTDB lineage: Bacteria > Acidobacteriota > Vicinamibacteria > Vicinamibacterales > JAMQPK01 > JAMQPK01. The sequence continues at coordinate 282,514 of CAWDIK010000008.1, read as the reverse complement.
GCTCATCAGCGTCGCGCTTGCGAGCGCCGCGTCCGCCACATAGGCGCCGGTCGCCGCCGAGCCTCCGAGAGTGAGCGCGGGGCTCGGGCGCCACTCGAGCCGGCCGGCGATCTGCTTGCCGCCGTTGTTGTCGACGGTGCGCGGATCGGACGTGGTGCCGTTGGTGACCGCCACACTTGCGTTGAGCGATGGAGGACCGATTCGCACCTGCGCGCCGGTGTCCCACCGAAAGGCCGTGATGAGCGGCATGCCCGTGGCAATGTCGAGCGACCCGATCGGATAGCTCGGCCGCCATCCGCGCGCGCGCATGCGCAGGACGTCTTCGGCCGACGAGGGCACCGCATCCGGCCTGACGGCGGTCAAGTACTGGTAGGCGAGGGGATATCCGATCAGCGGATTTCCGGCTCCGTATTCGCGGCGCGCGAACGCGCCGAACGTGGGCGGGATGCGTCCGGCCTGGATGTCGATGGGCCGGTTGCGCCATGGACGAACGCGCACGTACAGGGCATACGGCTTGACCCCGTCGCCGTTCTCACTGCGAATTTCGGTGAGGACCGAGATCTGATCGGTCACCCGGACGTCGGCGTTCACGGCCACGCGGAAGAGGCGCAGCGCGTTGTGCTCGTAGTCGGTGTAGTTGAACCACGCGCCGTCGGTGTCGTCCTGCGGCGTAAACGCGATCGACACATCGGTGCCGACGACGACCCTGCCGCCGGCGATTGACAGCGGACCCGACAGGATCTCCTGCGCGCCTGCTGCGCGCGCCGCGCCAAGGCAAAGGAGGAGCAGGGCCACGCGCCGGGTTTTCATCGGTATGCCCATACTATAATCATCGAGTACACCGGTGGCTTACATCATCACGGAACCGTGTGTCGGCACGAAAGACACCGCCTGCGTCGACGTGTGCCCCGTCGACTGCATCCATCCGCGCAAGGACGAGCCCGCGTTCGAGACCGCGGAGATGCTCTACATCCACCCGGACGAGTGCATCGACTGCGGCGCGTGCGTGCCGGCGTGCCCCGTCGAGGCGATCTACTCGCTCGACGAAACGCCCCATAAATGGGCGAATTTCATTCATTTGAACGCAGCGTACTATCAACGCTAGAATACAGGCCACATGGGACTGATCGACCACAAGTTCGAAGACAACTTCATCACGACCAACGTCGACCGCATCCTCACGTGGGCGCGCGAAAACTCGCTGTGGCCGATGGGCTTCGGGCTGGCGTGCTGCGCGATCGAGATGATGGCTGCGTCAGCGTCCCGCTTCGACATCTCGCGCTTCGGCGCCGAGGTCTTCCGGGCGTCTCCGCGCCAATCGGATCTCCTGATCGTCGCGGGCACGGTCACGAAAAAGATGGCGCCGGTACTCCGGCGGCTCTACGACCAGATGCCCGAGCCGAAGTGGGTCATCTCGATGGGCAGCTGTTCGAACGCGGGAGGACCGTTTCCGACCTATAGCGTGCTGCAGGGCGTCGACAAGATCGTGCCCGTCGACGTCTATGTGTCAGGGTGCCCGCCCCGTCCCGAGGCGCTGCTCTACGGGTTGATGCGGCTGCAGGACAAGATTCGCAAAGAAAATACCGTGCTCCGCAAAGAGCGCGTCATCATGTCCGGAGATTCCGAACCGACGCTGGTCGCCTGAAGCGCATGCGAAAACTCCTTCGAACCATCTTCCTGGTCGACCTGATGAAGGGCTTGTGGCTGACGCTCAAGTACACGCCGCAGCCTGCGTTTACATTCCAGTATCCGGCCGAACGCCGTCCCGTTGCGCCGCGATTCCGGGGCGTGCTGCGGCTGCAGGTGGAACCTGAGTCGGGCGCGCAGACGTGCATCGTCTGCGACCAGTGTGCGAAGGCGTGCCCGGACGACCTCATCGCGCTGGGCGGCCATCGCGAGCCAGGGCAAAAAATCAAGATTCTGGATTATTTCGATTTCAACCTGTCGCGCTGCAGCTTCTGCGGCCTCTGCTCGGAAGTCTGTCCGACCAAACCCATAAAAGCGCTCATCATGAGCGAGGATTACGAATTGGGCACCTACAGCCGCGAGACGCAGATCCTGCGGATCGACGAGATGTACGACGGAGTACCGATCGAGCAGTACACCCGCTAGCGGATTTCCCTCTAATTCCGCCGTTTCGAGGCTCTTTTCGAGTTGCGCCGCGACCCGGTGCCTCCTACAATCCGGGCATGGTCCCTATCCTGAGGCTGGTTACCTTTGCGGGAGCCGTGGCGGCCGTCATCGCCCTCTCTCCCAACGTCTCGGCCACCTCTCCCGAAGCTGCGTATGTCCAGCTGCAGCTCGGGAAGCTGCTGTTTACCGACGGGCGGTACACCGAGGCATTCGCGGCCTTCGAGCAGGTGAAGGGCCATGAGGATCCACGCATCAAGCGCGAGGCGTTGACCGGGTGCGTCAAGTCGGCGTTACGGCTTGGCGATTTCGCCCACGCGCACGCGGACGGCCAGCTGCTGGCCCGGAGCTCTCCGAACAACGCCGAATCGCTCGCGAACTACGCCGACGCGCTCTGGGCGATCGGGCTCTTCGAGGATGCGGAACAGAAATTTCACGAGGCGCTGGCGATCGAGCGCGACAACGGGCGTGCCTTGCACGGCATGGCGCGAAGCCTCGCCGCACGGAACAAGTTGAACGACGCGCTGACGACCGCGCAGGCCGCGCTTGGCAGGGATCCCCGCGACGCCGAGTTCCACCATACGGTCGGCTCGATCTACGAGCGGATGCGGCGGTACGAGGAAGCGGCGAACGCGTATTCCAGCTACATCAACCTGCTGCCGAACAAGGACCGCAGCGCAAAAGCCGCGTGGGCGCGAGCCGAAGTGCGATTCCTCCGCGCGTTCGGGATACGGCCCCCTGTGTATATCGAGCCGGGGTCGGAGGGCAAGATGCACACGGTGCCCTTCCGCGTGCTCAACGAAAAGATCATCGTCAAAGCGCGCGTCAACCGCGGACCGCTGATGGACATGGTGCTGGACACCGGCTCGGAGCAGACCGTCATCTCGCGCGAGACGGCGGCACGCATGGGCATTCGTCCCATCGTCAACATCCTGAGCGCAGGTGTCGGCGATCTCGGCGTGCGCGAGCTCGAGCTGACACGGCTCGACCAGCTGGAAATCGGATCGCTCAAAGTTCAGAACGTGCCGTCGATCATCAAGAACCCGCCACTCGTCGGTTTGCCGACGCGCGAAATGGAAAGCTTCTCGCCGCTGGCATTGGGGATGTCGGTCATCATTGATTACGATCGGCTGGAGCTCATCATGGGCGCCCAGCTGCCGACCGAGACGGCTGACGTGGAGCTGCCGTTGCGAATGCATCGGCTCGCGATGGTGCCGGGGCAGGTGCAGGGCGGCGAGGCGAGCTTCATCCTCGATACCGGCGGGCAGGTCATTTCCATCAGCACCGACACCGCCAGCGGCCTCGAACGCGGCGAGATGCGCAACATCCCGCTCAAGGTGTACGGCGCATCGGGATGGGATCGCGACGCGTTCCTCATGCCCGGCGTCAACCTGAACTTCACGAGCAAGATCGAGTACCGGAACCTGTCGGTCGTGGTGTTGAACCTGCGGGCGCCAAGCGTGCTGCTCGGCTTCAGGCTCGGCGGGATCGTCGGCTACAAGTTCCTGAGCCGCTATCGCGTGGCGATCAACCTCGACAAGAGCATCGTGCAGCTGCAGGAACGGCGCGCAGCCGCGGCGCGAACGAACTAAGAAACGAAACAGGAGTAAAGATTCTCCTAAACTCTTATTCTCCTGTTGTATTTCATTTCAGATCTCGCTGGCGGCGGGCCAGGTGCGCGGCCCGGCGTGCGTTTGCGGCTTCCATCAGCGCCCTCTCTTCATCCGTCTCGACAGCGAGCGGCGGAATCTCCGCGCGCCTGCCGTCTTTTTCCAGAGTGACGAAGGTGAGGTAGGCCCGGCTCGTCTTCTGACGCCGGCCTGTGAGCGCTTCTTCGGAGAACACCGTCACTTCCACCTCGAGCGACGTCGTGAACACCGCCGACACGCGTGCCTTCAGCACGATGAAGTCGCCGACCCTGATCGGATTGAGGAACTCGAGGCCGTCGACCGCCGCGGTCACCATCAGCGCGTGCGCGTGCCGGAAGGCCGCGATGGCGCCGGCGATGTCGATGAGGTGCATGACGGCGCCGCCGAGCATGAACCCCATCGGGTTCGCGTCGTTCGGCAGAACGACCTCTACCATCTCGGTCACGGACGCGGACGGCGGCTTCGGTTCGAGCGGCATCGAAAGAGGGTACTCAGCTCGTGCTGCGGTCGTCGAGGAATGCTTTGAGCCGCAGGCGCAGCTCCTCGGGCAGCTCGTCTTCGTTCAGCGACTGGAGCAGCGCGACCGTCGATCGAAACGTGCCGACGAAGGTCGTGCACTCCGAGCATCCGCTGAGATGTTGTTCGAGGTCGCTCCGTACGTCGGCAGGCAAGCGGCCGTCGATGTAATCGGACAACAGGGAGACGATGCGGGGACAGTCGGGGGGCATCTCTGAAAGTAGAAAGTAGAAAGTAGAAAGTGGAAAGTAGAAAGTCGAAAGTGAGAAGTTGACTTTCTACTTTCCCCTTTCGACTTTTTACTTACAGCGCAGCCCTAAAAGTCGTACCCGATCCACACGCTGAATTTCGGATTGCGCCACAGCTCGCTGCTGCCGAAGAGGTAGTTTTCCCAATCCTTGTTGAAAAGCGTGCGGTACGACCAGTCCAAATGAATCGGGAAGCCGAGCGCGAATGTCTCGATGCCGAGGCCGTAGGACGCTCTCGCATCGTGGAGCCGGAACCCCTGGATGAGCTGCGGGGGCCGAATGATGGCGCCGCTCTGGTCGCGGAGAGGTTCGGTCACGAACGTGTTGTTGTCCCACACCTTGAAGGTGAGCCCGTCGAGGCCGGTCCCGCCCATATTCGCGAAGAAGACGCCGCGGATACCGCCGAGAATGCCGATGGGCGTCGCCATGGCATTGATGAGCGGGAAGCGGAGCTCGGCGTTGGTGTAAAAGCCCTTGTGGCCCAGGAACTCGCGGTACTCGTAGCCGCGCATTTCGGAGTTGCCGCCGAAGTATGTGTAATTCGGCGCCGATCCCATGCTCTTGAAGCCGTAGGCTCGCAAGGCCAGCACGCCGTTCCCGCCAAGCCGCATGTAGTAGCGCGCATCGCCGTCGACCGTCGTGCGTGACAGCGAGTTGCCCACCTTCGGCGCGACCTCGAACGACAGCCGCATGGTGCTGCCAGACAATGGGCCGTACTCGCGAAACACCGTGGTTTCCTGGACAAAGGAGACGGTGAGCGGCATCAGCAGGCCGTTGTTGAAGAACTGCTGCTGGAACTGCTCCTGCTGATACTCCTGGAGAGTACTGCTGCAAGGCCGGGTCGGCGAACTCCTCGGTAAAGTGCACCAGGCCGCCCGAGAGCTCGACTCGCCGATACGTGCTGAACGGATAGATGGCGAAGAGCGATCCCCCACGCACCGTCTGTGTCGCGAGCGCATCGTCGCGGCTGATGAACGGCGCGATGGACGGGTCGTAGAAATACTGCGACAGCTGCCCGTAGAAGAACTGCGTCTGCGTGTAGCCCTGCAACGCCCACTGGAGACGGCGCGAAAGGTTGAGGTACGAGAACGACATCGTCTTGTACTGCTGGACCGACGACGCGTACATGCTGAACTGTTGATCGCCGAGCACGTCGGTGAACGACACCATCGTCCCGCCGAAGACGTCGCCGCTGCTCGTCACTCCGATGTTCACCGGCGGCCGGCCGTCGAGGAACATCTTCTCGAATCTCCCCTTCTTCGACTTGTTCTCGGCGATGAGCGTGTGCTGGAGCGGCGCCTGGAAGTCGGTGATGGGGCCGGGCGAGCCGAAGTCGGACGACACCGCCGTGTGCAGCGGTTCCTTGAGATCGAAGCTGTGCAGCGTATAGCCGCCCTTGTAGTAATCGACGAACGCAAGGCGCGGCGCCGGGCCGTCCTTCGACAGCACGACCGGTGACAGCACTCCGCCCAGTGCGTCGGTGTACTGCTTCAGCTCGCCATTTTTCAGGCTGAGCGACCACAGGTTGAAGATGTTGCCGTTGCGCGCCTCTTCCGGCGTCAGCGGCGTCGCGGGATCGGTCGCGGTCGACGAGAAAATGATGGTGTCGGCGCCCAGGAACTTCGCCGACGCCTCGTCCTGCGTGCCGAACGTGAGCTGCGTCTTCTTGCCATCTGCGTCGAGGCGGAACAGCTTCTGCGAGCCGCTGACGCGTGCCATGTACACGATGAAGCTGCCGTCGGGCGAGTGGATCGGCGCGTAGTCGGCGAAGTCGTCGTTGGTGAGGTTGGTGATGTCGCCGCTGGCGATGTCGAGCTTGAAGATATCGCCGATGGCGGTGCGAAGGCCGCTGAAGAGCACGCTGCGGCCATCCGGGGAGATGTTCGGCGACTCCGGGTTGTCGACGGATTGCAGCGGAAAACGGTTCTCGATCTTTCCGGTCAGCACGTTCTGGATGATCAGCGTCTTGCTTTTCTCGTTTCGTACGAAGTACGCGAGGCGATCGCCGACCGGCGACCACGACATCCACGGCACCATGTTGCTGAGGCTCGGCTGCGCGATGTACTCGAAGCCGCGATCCTTGTCGAAGCCGGGTGTGAGGTTGCGGACGACCGACCCGTCTTTGGACGAGATCAGGATGATGTCGAGCTCCTGATCGCGGCGGTTGCCCGTCATCACCGCGATGAGATCGCCCGACGGCGACGGCTCGATCGAGATCGAGCTCGTGTAGTTGGATTTTTGCGGGTCCGGCGACAGATCCTGACCGTAGTCGGCCGGCCGCTCCTTGTCGCGGAACGCCTTGAAGCGGTCCTTGAGATATTTCTCGAATTGCTGGTCGAACTCGCGCGCCGTCATCTGGAACGCTTCTTCGTACGGGCTCGTGCCGCCGCCGATGGCGCTCTTGCGCAGCGAGAAGAGGAACTGCCGCACGCCGTCCTTGCCCCAGCGTGCTTCGATGAATTCGTAGAGCGCGTGGCCGAGGTTGTAGACCAGGCGGGGGCTGCCGAAGTCGCCGTAGCCTTCCATCTGGCTCATCTGCGGGATGATGTCGGCGACCGCCGCGTCGCGCACGGTCATCAGATCGAGCGGATCCCAGATGCCGCGCTCGTATTCGGCGCCGCCTTCGTGCACCCAGAGCGGGATGTTGCGGCGGAGCAGCGACATCGGGATGAAGTTGTACTGAAACACGTGCGTCAGCTCGTGGACGATCAACCCGTAGAGCAAGTCGGTCGGCAGATCGATCGGCAGCACCATCCGGTTGCGCTCGCCTTCGGCGAACGCGAGCACGCCTTCCGGCGATGAGCCCGGCGCGATGTTCTGCTGTTCGAATTCGCTGTGCGTCTTGAAGATGATGAGAGGGACGCGCTGGTTGAGGTCGTGCCGCAGATCCGAGCTGACCTGCTGATACGCGCTCTCGGCGTAGCTGGCGACCCGCTCGAGGTGCCGCTCGTTTTCAGGGTAGTAGTAGATCTCGAAATGGTCGGTCTTATAGATATGCCACTCGAACTTGTCGTAGTGGATCTGGTTCTTGCCGTAGTACGGCGCCATCTGCGATTGCGCGTTGACGGAGCTGCCTTGCGCGTGGAGTTGCGCCCACGAGCAGAGCATCCCCGGAGTCAGCCTTTGCGCGTTCGACTCATCTGCGGTTGCCAGAGCCAGGACTACGGCGAACAGGCAGATGGAAGCACTGCGCGGGACGCGCATGCGCATACGATCACCTCGTGAAATCAATTGAGTGGTCACCGGGTGGTTTCTCGCGATCTTACTGTGATCATACAGCGACCGCAACGACGCCCACCGAGCAAGAGACATACCACGGAGCCTCCGTGAAATCACTGGCGATCTGGAAAGCTGTCGCTCGACATTTACGTATTTCGGCCTGATTTGACCACAAGCTGTGACCTGTCCGGAGGTCGTCCGCCTTCGCCCCGCGGCTTGACGCTGCCGGAACGTTGGCCCCAGGGGTCGAGCCTATACTGAGCGAAGGCCCGTATCCATGCCCTCCGCATTCGAAACCGATGCGCTGAGTCATCTCGACAGCCTCTATGGCACGGCGCTGCGACTGACACGCAACGAAGCCGACGCCCAGGACCTCGTGCAGGATACCTACGTCAAGGCGTTCCGGGCGCGCCGCCAGTTCAAAGCCGGCACGAACCTGAAGGCGTGGCTGTTTACGATTCTCCACAACACCTTCCGGAACCGCCGGCGCGATATCGGCCGGGACCCCGTCGACGTCGATAGCGACCGCGTCGACCTGGTCGCCCCAGCCGACCCCGCAGATACCCCGGAGGAGCACCTGTTACGTGAAGCCATGGGCCCCGATCTCCAGGCTGCCCTGGACGCGCTGCCGGAGGCATTCCGCGAGGCGGTGTGGCTTCGGGACGTCGAGGAGTTTCCCTACGCCGAAATCGCCGAGATGCTCGGGATTCCTGTCGGCACCGTCATGTCCCGGATCTCCCGGGGCCGTCGTATGCTCTATGACAAAATGGTGAGGAAAGATGTTGAACCGGCCCGCGCCAAAGTGTCGTCTTAAAGGCAGCACGAATGCCTAGTTGCCGGGAAATCGATCCGCTGTTTGCGCCTTACGTCGATGGCGCGGCAACCGCCGACGAGCGGGCCATTGTCGAGGCGCACCTCCGCGCGTGCCCGAAATGCAGGCACCAGACGGCGCTGCAGTCGGCCGTCCGCGACACCGTCCGCACGAAGTTGTGCCGCCCGTGCGCGCCCGAGGAGCTGCGAACGCGCTGTCGCGCCGCAGCCCGGGCCGGGCGGTGGCCGTTCGGCACCACCCGATCGACACTCGCCTCACTGTCCATGGCCGCCGCCCTCGTGCTCATCGTGGGCGGCGTTTTGTTGTACAGCCTGACCGGCCTGTCGCCGACCGTCCTGGCGGCGCAGCTTACGCTTGACCACATGACGTGTTTTGCCGTGCACGACGCCGACACGGCTGTTGACGTGGGCGCAGGCGAACAGCAATACGCGCGCGACTACGGCGCCCAGATTCATCTGCCGCGGCCGGCCGTCGCCGGTCTGCAGCTGGTCAACATGCGCCGGTGCTTCTGCGGCGAAGGGGTAGCGGCCCACGCCATGTACCGGCTGAACGGTCGGCCTGTGTCGCTCTATGTCATCCCCGATGCCGGACGTGAACGTGGGTCCGCCGAAGTGTTCGGTCACGATGCGGTCATCTGGTCGAGCGCGAATATCACGTACGTGCTCGTCGGCAGAGAGCCGAGAGCGACGCTCGAGGCGCTGGCGAAGGACATGGCAGCGGGGCTCTAAGCGAAACGAAGAACGAAAAACGAAGAACGAAAACGAAGAACGGCAAGCGGCAAACGATGAGACACAAACTAATCCGAGTGACAGGCGTGCTGGCGGCGTTTGCGCTGCTGTCGTTGGCTGTGCCGCTGCCGCATGTGGACGAGATTCGTGATGGCGGCTCGCAGCCAGTCGTGTTCAGCTCTGATGCGGAGGCCGCGCAGTCATCGGCGTGCGACAAATCGTCCAAGCCGGCGAACCTCAATTTCACCCTTAAGGACTCTCAAGGCAAGGACTTCAACCTGGCGTCGCAGAAAGGCAAAGTCATTCTGCTCGACTTCTGGGCGACCTGGTGCCCGCCGTGCAAGGTGGAAATTCCGTGGTTCGTCGAGTTTCAGGAAAAATACGGTCCGAAGGGGCTGATCGTCATCGGCGTGTCAGTTGACGACCCGGCCTCGGCGCTGAAGCCGTTCGGAGAGAAATACAAGGTGAACTATCCGCTGCTCGTCGGCGACGGCCGGGACGACATCAAGGGCCCGCGCGGCTACAACGCGGCGTGGGGTCTTCCCAAAACGTTCGTGATCGGACGCGACGGCGCGATTTGCAAGACGCACATCGGCCTTTCGGTGAAGGAACATTTCGAGCAGCAGATCAAGTCGCTGTTATAGTAAGCTCGCAATGAGCCGGGAGCGGCGCGGGGCGATGGGGCCTCGCAAGCGAGCGGCGACGAGCGGGGCGAGGGGCCCCCGCGAGTAAACATGAGCAAGGGATTCACTCACGCGCGCCTCGCTTGCGGTTGCCGCGTTGCTTTTCGCGAGGGCCTCGACGGCAGCCCCTACACGGTGTTCGTCGCCGACAAGGCGCCGGCCTGTCAGATCAACCTGCACGTCCGTAATCTGCCGATCTACGACTACCGCGAGGCGCTTCGTCCATCGACGCGCATCAGCCCCGCCGAGCACGAAGACTTCGAAGAAGAAAACTGAACTCTCAGAAAACTGAATCTACAGATCTGAAGATCTAGAATCTGAGTCTCTCAGATTCTAGTTCTTCAGATTCTAGTTTTCTAGATTCCAGCTTCACTCGAATCCCACCTTGAGCTCTGCCAGAAACGGCAGATGGTCCGACGCCATCATCGATTTTCGCGTGCGCGGGATTTCGATGCCGGCGATCTCGACGCCGCCCTCGTAATAGATGTGATCGAGGTGCAGCAACGGAAGGATTCCGGGATACGTGCGCTTGCGCCGAAGATGGATGCTGAGGTCGATGGCCTCGAGCTTCTTCGTCAGCGCCGCCGTGGCGAGGCCGCCGCTCCACTCGTTGAAATCGCCGAGCAGGATCTTCGGCGGAGCAATGCGCCCGTCGTGCACGATGGCCGCCAGGCGATCGGCCTGATCCTTCCGCTCGCGGTACGCCGTGCCGAGATGCACGTTGAAGAGGTGCAGCGTCTTGTCCTCGATGAGGATATCGGCGCGCTGGCAGCAGCGCGGCTCGCATGTGCGCCAGGAGAGGTCGTACTGGACGTGCTGGCGTATCGGGTAATGGGACAAGACGACGTTGCCGAACTGATGGCCGCGCAGGTGACGCACCGACGCCATCACCCAGCCCATGCCGAGCGCCGCGCCGATCTCCTCGGCATGACCCGAGTCGTTCGGCCCCGCGCCAATGACTTCCTGCAGCGCGATGATGTCGGCGTTCAACCCCGCGAGCACGTCAACCGCTCGCTGGGGCACGGTGCGGCCGTCCATGCCGCGGCACCGATGGATGTTGTAGGTGACGATTCGAAGCGTTTTTCGATGCAAATCGCTCAGTCGAGGTCGAAGTCGCGGGTCGGCTTGCTGATGGGCTCGTCCTTGGCCTGCTTCAACGCCTCTTCGAACCGCTTCGAGAGTGCGTCGCCCTTCGTCCGTTCGGTGTTGAAGGACTGTTCGAACGCCGCCTCGCGGCGCGCCTTTTCGTCGGCAAGAATGCGCTGCGCGTCGGACAGTTCGATGTTGAGCCCGGACGAGGGCTCGCTGTGCGAGATGACGCGGCCGAGGTTCAGGTCGATGACCAGCACGGCGTTGCAGCACGGACAGATGATTTCGCGCTCGGATTGGAGTCGCGCCGAATCTTTCTTCGCCACAGACTCATCATACCCGCCTTGCCGCGCCCATTGCACTCTTGCACCCGCTTCGGCGACGCCAGTTCGCCGTGGCTCAGGAAGTGTTTCGGAATCGGTGTCCACTTCTCGCGTCCCTTCGTAGAAGAGCGGCTTGCGGTCGGGATGCAGCTCTTTGAACGCGCGATAGCGCCTGCGGAAATCGCGGAAACGCGCCTCCGGCATCCGCAGCGGCTGGTGTTTCGTCTCGAGCAGCATGCGCTCCACTTTCCACACGTTCCGATCGGCCAGTCGCCAGTCGTAGGTGCCCATCACCCGCAGGTCGACAAGCGCGAACGCTTTGATGCGCCCGGTCAGATCGACATAGGTGTCCAGATAGCTTGCCGCGAGCGCGCGCGGCGTCGCGAACACCGGTTTCCGCCCATGCAGCCCCGGATCCCGCGATCGCGCCACGGAGCCCCATCGGCTCTGACCCCTGGACCGCTCGACTGGGGTCAGACCCCGTTCTGGGTGCTCGATAGACAAAGATCACATGATCCAGCTCGTCGATCGATTCGAAGCTGATGACGAGCGGCGGATAACCGTGCTGTTCGAGCACCGTCGCCGCAAAAAGCGCTGCTTCGAGGCAGTGCGCCGTGCGATGCCGGACGACGCCCCGAAAACTGCGCAGCGTGGCGCGCCCCGGCGGCGGCTCAGTGTTGTAGGGCAGCGCGTTGAGGTATTTCTGGACGTGGAGTGGCGTGCGCAGCCGCGCGATCAGACGGCGCTCGGCGAGAGTGAATCTCTGCTCTTTGCTCTCTGCTCTCTGCTCTTTCAGGCGGCGCACGTCAGAGCAGCCGCTCGAGCTCTGCAACGAGCTCCGCAGGCGTCCAGTCGGCTCCAGAGTAGCTCTTCGTGATCCTGCCGCTGCCGTCGACGACGGTCGTCCGAAGCGTGTGGCCGATCTCGTCGGGATTGGCAGCCTCGCCGCGCACCAACGTCAGTAGCAGGCTCGAGGCGAAGCGATCGATCTCCTCGCGGTCGCCGGTGGCAAACGTCCACACGGCCGGGTCGGCGCCGAGCTTTTTCGCGTGCTGCTTCAGCACTGCGGGCGTGTCGTTCTTCGGATCGAAGCTGACCGACAACAAGGCGGCCTTCCCTTCGAGGCCCTTGTCTTTGATCAGTCCCTGCGCTTCGGCGAACTGCCGATCCATCGCGGGACAGAACGTCGGAATCGGGCACTTCGTGTAAATGAACGTCACAGCCATCGCCCGATTGCCGCGAATGCTGTTGAAGTCCACCGCGCGCCCGTCCTGATTGACGAACGCCTGATTGGGCACCTGATCTCCGGGGGACAAGTACCTGACGCCCGGCTTCGCGGCGCCGGCCGGCGAGGGCGTGTCGGGCTTCGCGGTGCCGAGCTTGGTGATCTTCGTGATCACCCCCTGGTTGTTGTCGACGACGATCTCGGTCGCAATCAGATCGCCGGGGCCGAGATTGTCGAGCATGCTCGCCTGCTGCACTTTCCACGGCATCGTCATGGCGGCCATGAGGCCGGGAATCTCGTCGTGCTTGACGAGAATTTCCATTTTGTCGCGGTTGATGCCGAGGATTTGGCCCCGCATTTCGTATGTTTTTGCGCTGCTGCACGATGCAGCAGCGGCGAGCAGCGCGAGGAGGGCCACGACCCGGGATTTCATACGTTAATGCTATGCTTTCTCGGAATATATGCGCAAAGGGAAAGCCCGTCGTATCGAGGTCATGGATACGACGCTTCGGGATGGAGAGCAGGCCGAAGGCATCTCGATGATGCCCGAGGAGAAGCGGACCATCGCGCAGCGATTGCTCGAGACGGTCAAGGTAGATCGCATCGAAGTGGCGTCGGCCCGCGTCAGCGAGGGCGAGCGCCGCGCCGTGAAAGCCATTGTCGACTACGCCGACTCGAAGGGCTGGACCGATCGAATCGAGATCCTGGGATTTGTCGACGGCAATCAGTCGGTCGACTGGGCGAAGTCGGTCGGGGCGCGGGTCATCAACCTGTTGACGAAGGGCTCCCTGCACCACTGCCGCGAACAGCTGCGGAAGACGCACGCGCAGCACATCGACGACATTCGCCGGACGATCGATTACGGCGCGAAGAACGGGATCACGTTCAACGTCTATCTCGAGGACTGGTCCGGCGGGATGATCGGGTGCGTCGACTACGTCGACGAGCACATCGAAGCGCTCCGTGGCATGCCGGTGCGGCGCATCATGCTCCCCGATACACTGGGCTTGCTTTCGCCGCCGCAGGTTCGCGAGTTCGTCGGCCGTATCGTCTCGACGTTTCCCGACCGGCATTTCGATTTTCACGGGCACAACGACTACGGTCTCGGCACGGCCAACACGCTCGAAGCGGCGATCGCCGGGGCGCACGGCGTGCACGTCACCGTGAACGGGATGGGCGAGCGGGCGGGCAATGTGACGCTCGACGAAGTCGTGGTGGCCCTGCGCGATCACGCCGGTGTCACCACGCGCGTCGACGAGCGCGCGCTGTCGGAGGTGAGCAGGCTCGTGGAGGTGTTTTCGGGGCGCCGCGTGCCCGCGAACAAGCCGATCGTCGGCGAGAACGTCTTCACGCAGACCGCGGGCATCCACGCTGACGGCGACATGAAAGGCAATTTGTACGAGAGCCGGCTGACACCGGCGCGCTTCGGCCAGCACCGCACGTACGCGATGGGCAAGCTGATGGGGAAGGCGAGCCTCGACTTCAATCTCCAGCGCCTCAACATCACGTTGTCGCCGGAGCAGAAGCAGCAGCTCGTCGCGCGCATCGTCGAGCTCGGCGATCAGAAGAAGAGCGTGACGCAGTCGGATCTGCCGTTTCTGATTTCAGAGGTGCTGCAGACGCGCGACCTGCGGGTGTTCGAAGTGAAGGACTATTCAGTCGTGAGCAATCGCGGGTTGCGACCCACGGCGACGCTTCTCGTGCGCTTCCGCGACAAGGAATTTCACGCGACGGGTTCCGGCGACGGCGGGTACGATGCCTTCATGCAGGCGCTCAAGAGCATCGAGCGGCAGCTCGGCTTCGAGCTGCCGAAGCTGCTCGATTACGAGGTGAGAATTCCACCCGGGGGCAAGACCGACGCCCTCGTGGAAACCACGATCAAGTGGGAGGGAGGCATGAAGACCCGCGGCGTGCACAGCGATCAGCTGGCCGCGGCGATTCAGGCCACGGAACACGCGCTCAATATGATTGCTCTCAGAAGCGCACCCCACATCACAGGGGCAAGGGGCAAGGGGCAGAGTGCCTTACCCCTCACCCCTCACCCCTTACCCCTGTCTCTAAACAGAGGAGCCATGGCCCAACTCGGCACAAAAAAATCGTTAACGCTCGCCGCGGCTAAGGAAATCGGGAACGCCGCCGAAGCGAAGGCACGCGAGCTGAACTTCACGAACTCGATCGCCGTCATCGACGACGGCGGCAACGTCATCTACCAGGTGACGATGGATGGAACGCAGATGGGCAGCATCAATGTCGCTGTCCAGAAGGCGCTCGCGGCGCTGCGGTTCAAGCGCTCGACCAAGCTGTTCCAGGACATGGTCACCGGCGACAAGCCGCATATGGCGTTCCTCCCGGGCGCGGTACCCGTCGAAGGCGGCTTGCCGCTGTTCGTCGACGGGCAGATTTACGGCGCGATTGGCGTCAGCGGCATGCCGTCAGACAAGGACGGTATCGTGGCGCAGGCCGGGGCCGACCTCGCGGCCACGCTCCGATGAAGGCCGGCTTTACTTTATAGAGTTGACAGCCCCTCGGAACCGGTCTATTTTCACGCCTTCCCGATAGATGCAGTTCCAACCATACCGGAGTGTCCGGCGGTAGCCGGACCGAGCGAGGAGCGAACCACATGGGTCGTAGGCTGTACGTCGGCAATCTTCCCTACAAGGCGACTGATGAAGAACTGACGGCGCTGTTCAGCACCGTGGGCGACGTCGCCAGCGCGAGGGTCATGCGCGACATGGCGACGGGACGCGCGCGCGGTTTCGGTTTTGTGGAGATGACCACAGACGAGGCCGCGGCCAAGGCCATCGAAAGGCTGCACCAGCATCAGATGGACGGCCGCGCGATTGTCGTCAACGAAGCCCAGCCGAAGCCGGCGGGCGGCGGCCGCAGCTTTGGCGGCGGGGGCGGCGGCTTCAACCGCGGCGGCGGGGGCGGGCGTGGCGGCGACGACTACGGCGGTGGTGGCGGCGGACGCCGGGAGCCACGCTGGTAGACTGATGCCAGTCGGGATTTGGGACTCAGGGATTAGGGATTAGGACAGTCTGAGTCCGCAATCCCGACTCGAATCCCCAATCCCGATCGCACTAGTCCCCAGTCCTGGCATCGCGATGATCTACGTCGGCACTTCCGGGTACAACTATCCTGAGTGGAAGGGCAGCTTCTATCCGGCCGATCTCGCGGCCGCGAAGATGCTCCCCTACTACGCGGCGCGATTTCCCACCGTCGAAATCAACTACACGTTCTACAGAATGCCGTCGGTCAAGCTGCTTGACGGGTGGATGAAGCAGGTGCCGGCGTCATTCAAGTTCACGCTCAAGGCGCCGCGCCGTATCACGCACGACGCGAAGCTCGTGAACTGCGAAAAGCTCACCGCCGAGTTTTGTCTGGTCGCCGGCACGCTCGGCAGTCAGCTCGGCGCGCTGCTGTTTCAACTACCGCCGTCGCTGAAGAAGGACATGGCGCGGCTCGACGCGTTTCTCGACACGCTTCCCCCTAAGGCCCCCGCGGCGTTTGAGTTCCGGCATCCGTCCTGGTTCGACGCCGAGGTGTTTGCGCGCCTGAAGGAGCGGGGCAGGGCGCTCTGCGTGGCCGACAGCGAAAAGCTGGAAACGCCGCTCGAAGTGACCGCGGACTTTGGCTACTTCCGATTACGCGATGAGGGCTATCAGGCGCAGGACATAGAAGAATGGGCGCGCAGGATCGCCCCGCTTCAAGACCGGTGCAAAGACATCTACGTGTATTTCAAGCACGAGGAACAGGGAATCGGACCCGAGTTCGCCCGGCAGCTCATGTCACACCTGGGATTAGGGACTGGGATTAGGGATCTAGGAAGTCCGGTCCAGAGTCGCGACCGAGTCGACCATGGATCTTACGACTGTCGACAGATAGCGACAGCGCAGGAAGCTCACGATCTCCCGTTCCGCCCAATAGCCGTCGTAGTCCGCCGATGATTCTTCGACAAACCCGCAATGCCCGCCATGGGCCGTCAGTTTCAATCTGATGTTCCGGTTACGTCCGACGACGGGTTCCTTGAAAGGTCCCGGCGGCACGAACGGGTCGTCGGCGGCTGTGATGATCAGCGTGGGGACGCTGATCTTGTCGATCACGCGCATTGCGCTGGCGCGTTCGTAGTAATCGGCGGCGTCGCGAAAGCCGTGATGCGGCGCCGTATACGCGTCGTCGAATTGACGTATCGATCGAATACCCGGCAGCGCGTCGAGCTTCCACTTGCCGGGCCACGCCGCGGCCTTGCGCCGCATCCGCCGCTTCAGATTTCTGACGAAGTGCCACTGATAGATCGCGTTCTGCCGCTCCTCGAGCGCGTCGACGCATACCGCGAGATCCATCGTCGGCGACACGGCGCAGACGGCGCGCAGCTCCTTTGGAGGACGGGCGCCGAAATCGCCGGCGAGCTTCAGCGCCAGGTTTCCTCCGAGGGAATACCCGGCGATCGCAAATGCCTTGATGCCGTCTACTTCTATCAGTTCTCGCATCACCGCAATCGGATCACCCGTCAGGCCCGAGTGATACAGGCTGTCCGAAAGGTGCTCGGTCGCACCGCAGTTCCGCTGGTTGAGGCGCACGGCGTTGAACCCTGCGGCAAATGCCTTGTCGGCCAGCCCGCGCACGTAGTGCGCATCGCTCGAGCTTTCGAGGCCGTGCAGGGCGATCAATGTGGGATGTTCCCAACGGCGAGGCTGCCAGTGGCAATGCGCAAGCACGCGCGTGCCCGCCGCGACGTCGAACAAGCGCGGCTCGGCCGGCGGCAGCCGCGGGAACGCACGAGGCCGTCCCCACGCGTACAACGTCATCCAGTGCCCCCCGTTCCAGCGGGGCAGCGGGGTGAACTCGCGATCGTCCAGCGTCGATCGTCTCGCAACCGTCGATGGCCGGCTTTCAGGGCGATGGCCGATGGGCGATGGGCGATCGACGATCATTTCAGCGAGTAGATGCGAAACTGTTCGTTGCGATAGGCGAGGGGCAGGTCGAGGTCGCGATCGACGACGAGGTAGTCGAGATCGTAGCGCGCGGCGAGCGCGCGCAGCTGCTCGGGCGTGAACGAGCCGAAGTCGCGAGCATCGCTGATGCGCCGAAGGGCTTCCACCGCAACCTCACGCGAGTAGAGCGCCAGCGCGAGGTCCTTTACTTCCTCCAGGTACACGTCGCGTTCGCCGGTCACTCTGACGCTGCTGCCGTACTTCCAGGCATGGCCCGGATCGGCGAGCACGTGCGAGTCTGCGGGTGTTCGAGAAATCCACTCCATCGCGTCGGTCCAATTATCCTGCGGAAACCCGATCTGCGCGATCGGGCTGCCGGCATGCTCCGAGCTCCACACGAAAAGACCGCGGCCGACGGCGGCGGCGACGGCGAGCGCCACAGCGGCGCGCCGCAGATTGGACGAGCGAGGCGCCTCGGCGAACAGCCACGCCAGGTAAATCGCCGCAAGAAAATCCAGGATCCAGAACACGCGCGACGTCTGAAGCTGCAACGCAAGTGCAACGCCGGCGATCATGAGAGGCCAGGACGCAAGAAAGATCGCCACAAGGGCAGCTCCGCCGGCCACCAGCCCGCTCTCGCGCGGCAGCGCGACTTCGCGGCGCCTCCGAAGCGCGTAGATCGCGATGACGACGGCCAGATAGCTCAGGTTCACCAGCCAGAAGGAGGCGCTCCAATCGGACGGAAAGATGTAGTCCTTGCCGGCCATCGCCGAAGCCCAGAGCGGGTCCATGCGTTGCAGGTGACCGCGCAGCGGTCCATACATGACGGCCCAGGCCGAAAGAAGCGCGCCAAGTGCCGCGAGTACGGCGAGCGGCACGCGCCACGCGCGCTCCGACACGAAGATCGCGACACCCGCCCAGATCGCAAACCAGATCGCCGTCGTCGGATGCACGGCGAATGCGAGCAACAGGATCGCCAACGCCGCGGCAGCCCGTCCGCGCAGATACGCTGCGATGGCCCACGCACCGAGGGCGAACGCGATCATTCGCGGCTGGAAGTACGACTCGAGCGAGTTCGCGCCCGTTTGTGTGATGCGATGGCGCAGCGTCATCAGCGCCGCCAGCATCGCCACGCCGAGCCACGTCTGATACAACGCCCGTCCGATCGCCGCGATGGCGCCAAACAGAAGCGCGAGGCCCAGGACGAATCCCGCAAAGAAGACAGCCGGGACGCCAACCCCGCTCACTCGCACGAACGCCGCGATGGCGTCGTCGTAAAGCATGAAGCGATCTTGCGCGTGCAGGATCGCGCGGTCGCGGGGAAACAGATCGGGATTGAGATGCTGCGTGACTGCGGGGATGTAGAACGCCTGATCGCCGACGCCGTAACGGTAACCACCGCAGTTCAGGACGGCGACGAGGCAAAACACGACAGCGCCTGCGGCGAGGCCGGCCTTCTCCGTGGTGGTCAACGAGCGAGGATCTTACTCGACCAGGTGGCAGTGATAACAACCGACCGCCGCCCGCGATCGGTTGTAGCCGTAGGACTTGGCGAAATCATACGCCGGACGGTGCATCAGCCTGGCCATACCGGGCATGACGACCTGGCGCATGTACGTGGCGATGGATTGTTTATCTTCTTCGGCGAGATATCCGTACACGGCGTTTCGCATCTGCGGATCGAGCCACAACCGCGCGCGCTCGAGACCGGCGAGCCTCAGCTCCGGCTCCGGGAGCGCGCGCACGCCAGGCATTTGCCAATGGCGCTGCTCGGCGTCGTTGCCATGGCAGGTCGCACACGTGACGTTGTCCTGGCCGCCGACAAGCGGCCCGAGCGCCCTGCGCGCGAAGGGCATCACGTCGCGCTCCATGAATGCGGCGATCTCGCTGCTCGAGCGGCGGCTGCCGTGCGGCGCAACCGGATCGTCTGCTTCGTAGAGCACCGGCGGCAACGACGACACCCGCGTAAGGCCGACAGCCGCGAACACGAGCGCGAGGACGGCGACTGCGGCGAGCACGAGCCCCTGGTGTGGGCGCAAAATCGACGCTGCGCCGGGGCCGAGCGCGCTTCGGAAGAATTCCGGGTCGAGCGCCCTCCACTCGTCGCCGAACAACTCGGTGGCGCGCAGTTGAAGGATGAGCGCCAGTTGCGGACCGTGACGAATATTCGCGAGTTCGAGTGGCGCGCGGCTGCGGCGGGACGACACGCGCACGGTGCTGGTTCCAGCGAGGCGCTGCCACCGTGACTGGGTGAGGCGAACGCTTTCGATGTCGTGCAGCGCGAGCTCGTCGATCGTACGGTTTCTACGGTTCACGACGAGGCGGAAATCGGTGAAGGCGTACTTCGTTCCGCGACGCGACACTGATATGGGGAACGCCGGAGCAGACGACCACAGCACCTGTTCCCACGGGAGTGGAAACGTCACGTCAGGAGTCATTTCACGCTTTCCAATGTACGGCAGCAGCAAGAAGCGTGACAAGCGGCGAAATGACGTGCATTATCTCTGCAGTCCTGTCGGACTGCACCCGATACAGATTCCAGATGCTGTGGATTTTCGAGAGAAAAGGCGAGCAAATGCGGTGCGAAATCCGCCGCGAGGGCGTGGGAAGCGGATACGAGATGATCGTGACGAGCTCCGGACGGGTCACAGCGCATGGAACGGTTCGATGAGACCAACGATCTCATCAAGCGCACGCTCGATCTTCAGCGCGATCTCCTCGAAACCGGCTGGCGGCAGCCGAAATAGCTAAAAGCCCACTTTCGGCACCTGCTGGGCAGCGGGCGGCGCCTCGAACAGCGGGTAATCCTTGAAACTGAAAATCTTCGCCGTAATCACGCCAGGAAACTGCCGCCGGCTCGTGTTGTACTCCTGCACGCGCTCGTTGTAGCGCATGCGCTCGACCGCTATCCGGTTTTCGGTGCCTGCCAGCTCGTCCGACAGACGATTGAATTGTTCGTTCGCTTTCAGGTTGGGATACTGCTCGACGATGACGAGCAGCCGCGCGAGTGCGGCGCTCTGCTGGTTCGCCGCGGCGATCGTGTCGGCCGGCGTTTGCGCGCCCGACAGCTTCGCGCGTGACTCTGCAATCTGCTGAAACACTTCCTTCTCGTGTGACGCGTAACCCTTCACGGTCTCGACCAGATTGGGTATCAGGTCATTCCGCCGCTGCAGCTGGTTCTGCACCTGCGCAAACTGCGCCTTTACCGCCTCTTCCTGAGAGACAAACCGGTTGTACGAGCAGCCCGACAGCAGTGACGCTGCCAGAATGACGGAGAGCAGAGCAAAGCGGCGCGTGTAAGTTGCCATACGGTGATTCTACCAACTCGCGCCGCCGCCGCCACCGCCACTTCGTCCGCCGCCGAACCCGCCAAACCCGCCGCCGAAGCCCCCTCCACCGATGCGCCCTCCGCCGCCAAACGGTCCGACGCCGCTGTTCCATCCGCTCCACGAGCCGCCGCCCCAGTGCGACCCTCCGCGCCGAAGCCGCGACCGCCGGCCGCCGGCGTTGTTCATCAGTATGACGATGATGATGATGGCAAAGATGACCCACGGGCTCATCCCCGACCGGGGCCCGCTTTCCGGCGCGGGCATCGGTACGCCGGTGAGCGTGACGCCGCGGCCCTGCGCGATTCGTCCGATGATGCGCGTGACGCCCGCGAGCAGCCCTGGGCCGTACTCGCCTCGCGCAAAATACGGCGCCATGTCGTTACGGCTGACCTCGCCGGCATACCCGTCAGTAATGAATTGCTCGAGGTCGTAGCCGACTTCGGCCCACACCCGGCGATCCTTTACCGCCAGCAGCACGAGCAGGCCGTTGTCCTTACCCTTGTCGCCGATGCCGCGGCCGCCGTTCTCGAACATCTTCACCGCGTACTCGCGGATGTCGGCGTAGGGCGCGAACGTGTCGATGGTCGCGACCACCACGACGTCCCCGGACGCCTTTTTCAGCTCGAGGATGCGCCGCTCGAGTTCCGCTTCGCGACGCCGCATCGATGACGTTCGCGAAGTCGTTGACCGGCCTGGTGAGCTCGGGCGTCTGGTGGCTGAGCGAAGGCGGGTGCAATGGGTGCAACGGGTGCAAGGGTGCAACGGGTGCGATGGGTGCGACGAGAGCGAGCACAAGCAGTGTGACGCGCACCGCCCGCCGCAGCGCGAATCCCCAATCCCTAATCCCCAATCCCTGCGACGTCGCATCAGTGCTTCCACGTATCGACGTATTCGACGATCCGCTCAGCGGCGCGAAGCGCCTCGCGAAAGCCTTTTTCGAAGTTGTCGAGATCGAGCTGCGTGACCAGCGCCTTCGGCGAGATGCCGTCGAGCCGCGCGACGTTCTTGACCAGCGCGCGGAAAGGCGGGATCGCGGCGCCCACCAGTTTCGCGACGGCTTTGTGGTCGCCGCCGGTCTCGATATAGCCTTCGCGCAGATGCACCACGTGGCCGCGCGCCTGCACTTCGCACGCGCGCCGCAATTCCTGCTTGGGGACGAGGACCTCCGCGAAGAGATCGGGGCCCGCGACGACGCGGCGCGTGGCGACGATTTCGCTGAGCTCGAGCGGAAACGCGTCGAGCGCACGGCGCAGCTCGCCTTCGATGAAGAACAGCGGCGCGTCGACGCCCGCCTTCGCCCACTGCGCCGCGTGCGCGGCGCAGCGATCGAGATCGTCCACGGTCAGGCTCTGCACGACTGCGCAGGTTTGCGCGCTATCGCCGAAGGCGGCAACCATCCTGAGGCGATCGCCGAAGATCTCTTTGAGCTGCGCAGCCAGCGAGTCGATGCTCATTGTTCAATGTTAACCGTTCGCCGTTTTCCGTTCACGGTTGACCGCCAACCGTTAACCGCAAACGGTTAACCGCCAACCGTAAACGGTTAGAATATGCCCGCATGAAGATGCGGCAGTTGAACGTGGGATGCTTTGGCGGAGGCACCGGCCTGCCCAGCCTGCTCGGCGGGTTGAAAAACAACCCATGGCTTCACCTGAACGCCGTCGTCACCATGTTCGACAGCGGCGGAAGCTCGGGGCAGCTGCGTGACGAGCTCGGCGTCCTGCCGCCGGGGGACGTGCTGAAGTGCGCGCTGGCGCTCGCGCGCAACGAGGCCGAAGCGCGCCGCGTCCTCTTGTCGCGCGTGCCGTCGATCGATCGCGACGGGCAGACGGACGCAGGCAGCGCACCGGGCACGCCGCGTCTCGCGGGGCACACCGGCGGCAATCTGCTGCTCTCGATGATGGAGCAGTACAGCGGCGACTTTCTGTCCGCCGTCGACGGATTGCGCTCGCTCCTCGGCTGCTCGGGCCACGTGTGGCCTGTAAGCGTCGAGCGCGCGAGCGTGTGCGCCGAGTACAGCAACGGCGTCCACACGCGCGGAGAAGTTGAAGTCGATCGCGGGCAGAGCAGCGGGCAGTTCGTCAAGCGCATCTGGCTCGAACCGGCCGCACAGATTCATCCGGCCGTTGCCGGCGCCATCCGCACGTTCGACGCGGTGCTTATCGGGCCCGGGAGCTTCTATACCAGCCTGATGCCAATCTTTCTGGTCGAAGGGGTGCGCGATGCGCTGCAGGACGTCCGCGGTCCTGTCATTCTGATTGCGAACCTGCTGACCGAAGGCAGCGGCATGAACGGATTCACCGCCGGCGATGCGGTGCGTCAAATCAGCGATGCCATCGGCCGCCCCGTGGACGTCGTCATTCACAACGCGATGGCGCCGTCCGAGGATGTACTCGCGCGTTACGCCGCCGAGGAGAAGCACCCGCTCGAGCTGGGCCGCCTGCCCGCAGGGACCGAACTGCTCGAAGGAGATTTCTGGCAGGATGAGATTGCGCAGGCATGGGCGGAGACGGCTCGCGGCGGCGGTGTGGCTCGCACTTGGGTAAGAGACTTCTGTAACGAAAAACGAAGAAGCGAAAAACGAATAGAGATTGTCTAGCGGCGCTTGGCGCGCTTAGCGCGGGCTTCGCGGCGTTTGTGCTTTTTTCGTTCTTCGTCTTTCGTTTTTCCTTACCCGTCGTCCTTGCCAGCCTTTTTCGCGCCGCCTTCTGAATTATTTCTTCCAACATTTTCCCTGTCGCCCCGCCCTTGGCCGGCCTGTGTGATTTCCAGATTGCGGGCGTGTCTTCGGCAAGGATGTCTTCGAAATCGCCGCCGCTCTTCACGCTGAGCGGGGCGAATTCCGCGATGTCGACAGCGCCCGACCAGTCGTCGCGATGCTTGATCAGCAGCCAGCTCCGGCCCTCGCCATACGACGGCCCTTTCGTCCGGATGAGCGCCCACGAGCCCTTCAGCTTGTAGCCGTTGAGCGTGAATTTGAGATCCCCCTTCTTCAACGCGGCGTCGAGGTCGTCCACTTCCGGCGTCCACGTGCCCCGATCCCATAGCATGACGATGCCCGCGCCGTAGCCTTCTGGAATCACGCCTTCGAATTCGCCGTACTCGATCGGATGATCTTCGACGTGCATGGCGAGCCGCTTCGTGCCTGGATCGAGCGACGGCCCCTTAGGGACGGCCCATGACAGCAGAACGCCGTTGTGCTCGAGGCGGAAATCGTAATGAAGGTGGCTGGCGAGGTGTTTCTGGACGCAGAAGAAGCGATCGGATGTCTTGGCGGCGGACTTGCGAACCGCGTCGGGAGAGCCGGCCGGTTCGGGGGTCTTCTGGAAGTTGCGTTTCTGTTTGTACTTTTCTAACGGCATGGTGGACGGGTGCAACGGGTGCAACGGGTGCGACAGGTGCAACGGGTGCGAGGTGCAACGGATGCGCACCTATTGCACCCATTGCACCCTCGCGCACCTATTGCACCTGATTTACCAGCGTGGCTCCCGGCGTCCGCCGCCGCCACCGCCGCCGCCGCGGTTGCCGCGTTCGAAGCCGCCGCCACCGCCGCCACCACCACCCATGGGTTTGGGCCGCGCCTCGTTCACCACCAGCGGGCGTCCTTCCATCTTGAATTCGTTCAGCTCTGAGATGGCGCGCTGTGCCTCCTCATCGCTGGCCATCTCGACGAATCCGAATCCCCGTGCCCGGCCCGTGGCCATGTCGCGCATAATCCGCGCGCTTTCCACGGTCCCGGCCCGACTGAAGAGCTCGGTGAGCTCGGTTTCGCCGGTCTGATAGGGAAGGTTTCCCACGTACAACTTGCGACCCATAACGCTGACTCCTCGGCCCCCTGTGGGACCCATAAAAAATCCCGGAACGGACCGGACGGTCCGTGCCGATCGTTCACCTCGCTGAGTTGTGTGCGGAGTGTGGAGACAGAGGCTGGGGGGTCAGCTCGTTCGGCACTGCGCAGAAACCGTCGGTCGGGCGCACGACAACTTCAGTATACGCCCCACAACGGGTTGGCGGTTCGCAGTTCGTGGTTGGTGTGAAGCTGTACTGAATTGCGACGCTACCAACCACCAACCACTCAACCACCAACCACCAACCACTATTTGGGCTTGTACTCCGGGGGCAGCGCGTCTGTGCCGCTGAAGAAGAAATCCTCCATCTGCTTCGCCATGAGCTGCTGGGCTTCCTTCTGCCACGGCATCAGACGGTACTCGTTGAGGATCATCTTCATGCGGTCCTCCCACATCTTCCACGCCTGCGCCGAGATGTTGTCGTAAATACGCTTGCCCAGTTCGCCGGGCCACGGCGCTTCGTCGAGCCCGGGCAGGTCCTTCTGCAACTTCGCGCAAAACACGGTTCGTGCCATGCGGCAATCCTATCAGAAGGGCAGAGGGCCCTGTCATAATCACCCCATGGCTGTTTCTTCTACCGTCGAGCGCGGGCGTCCGGGCAATTTCGAAGACAACGTCAACGCGTATTTCAATCACGCGGCCACGTTCTGCAAACACGCGCCAGGGTTGCTCGAGCAGATCAAGGTGTGCAACTCGGTGTACGCGTTTGCGTTTCCAGTCCGGCACGCGGACGGCTCGATCGAAGTCGTGCACGCGTGGCGCGCGGAGCACAGCCATCACAAGCTGCCGACCAAAGGGGGCATCCGGTACAGCCCGCAGGTCGATGAGTCAGAGGTCAAGGCGCTTGCGGCGTTGATGACCTACAAGTGCGCGCTCGTCGACGTCCCTTTCGGTGGAGCGAAAGGCGCCGTTCAAATCGACCCCGCGCGTTACACGGTAGAGCAGCTCGAGCGCATCACGCGCCGCTATACCCACGAGCTCGATCGCAAGCAAGTTCATCGGCCCCGGCATCGACGTCCCCGCGCCCGACTACGGAACCGGCGAGCGCGAGATGTCGTGGATCGCGGATACGTACAGCCAGCTGCACACCGGCGAGCTCGAGGCGCTCGCCTGCGTCACCGGCAAGCCCGTCACCGAAGGCGGCATCCACGGCCGCCGTGAAGCGACCGGGCGCGGACTGATGTTCGCCTTGGCCGAGGCGTGCCGTTCGGCCGACGACATGCGCGCGCTCGGATTATCGGTCGGCCTCGACGGAAAGCGGCTGGTCGTTCAGGGACTCGGCAACGTCGGATATCACGCGGCGAAGTTCTGCCGCGAGCAGGGCGCGATCATCGTCGCGCTGGCCGAGCGCGAAGGCGCGATTCACAACCCGAAGGGCTTGAACGAAGACGAGGTCTTCAATTTCCGCAAGCGCACCGGCTCACTCCTCGGATTTCCCGGCGCCACGGACATCCTGCGCAGCGCCGACGCGCTCGAGCTCGAGTGCGACGTTCTCGTGCCGGCGGCGCTGGAGAACGTGTTGACCTCCGAGAACGCGGCCCGCATCAAGGCCAGGATCATCCTCGAAGGCGCAAACGGCCCGACGACACCCGAAGCAGACGACGTGTTCAGGAAGAAGGGCATCATGGTCATCCCGGATGTCTTCGCCAACGCGGGCGGCGTCACTGTTTCGTACTTCGAGTGGCTGAAAAATCTCTCGCACGTGCGGCTCGGCCGCCTGGATCGCCGCCGCCAGGCTGCGACGGAGCTGCGGATGCTGCAGGCTATCGAGGTGGCGACGGGCAAGACGTTCACCGAAGCCGAGCGGCAGGGGTTCGTCAAAGTCACCGATGAGCTGGCAATCGTGAACTCGGGCCTCGAAGACACGATGATCGTGGCGTATCAGGACATCCGCGAAGCGCTGCGCGCCGAACCCAAAATGGGAGACCTGCGCACGGCCGCCTTCAAACGCGCGATCGACAAAGTCGCGGTGGTGTACGAGGAGTTAGGGATCTTCCCGTGATCCACCGCAAAGACGCCACGACGCCGCGGTGATTTTCTTTAAGAAGAATTGCGTTGCGGCGTTGCGCCTTTGCGGTGAGACACGGAGACTTCGCAGACGTTCGACCTGCACGCGGGCGTCGTTGAAGCACGCGCCTCCACCCAGATCCGTCAGTGAGTCGGGCACGAGCGCGTTGCTGGTCATCTGGTTCCAGGTGCTCTTGCGCCACAACCCCTTTGGCAGCGACACCGTGCCCTCTCGAATCGTCGCCTCAATCTTCACGGCGCACTGCACTTCGCCCTGCTCGTTGAATACCTTGACCGGATCGTCGTTTTTCAGGCCCCGAGGGGCGGCATCGTCCGGGTTCATGAGCAGCGCGACAGCAGGCCTCGGCAGCTCGCCCATCGTCGAGCTGATCGTCCGGTCGCTCGCCGGCGAAATCAACGCCAGCGGAAAACGCTCGCTCGCAGGATCGGGCTGGAACGTATACAGCCCCAGCGGCGCCTCCGCTTCCAGCGCCGGCGGGAACAAGTCGATCTTCTGATCGAACGTTCTCGGCATGACGTCGACGAACTGAATGGGCCGGAAGCCGAACGGCGGGGCCGCGCGTCCGGCCTCTTCCATCTGCGCGCCGACGGTTCCCGGCAGCGTCTTGAAAATCTGCAGGAGCATGTCGAGCTCGTTGTCAGGGTCGGCGCCTTCGAGCAGATCGAGCCGCTTCGCCAGCTCGCCGAAGACCTCCGGATTCGACCGCGATTCGCCCACGGCATCGATCACCGGCCGCACGAGCTGCAGGCTCAATGGCCCGTAGCCCCGCGCGAAGTCATACGCTTCCAGGAACGTCGTAGCCGGCAGAATCACGTCGGCAAACGCAGCCGTATCGGTCATCACCTGATCGAAGACGACGGTGAAAAGATCCTCGCGCGCCATCCCTTCGATGACGCGCTGCTGATCGGGCATCGTCGCAACAGGATTGCAGTTGTAGACGAAGAGCGCCTTTATCGGCGGATCGTCGTACTCGAGCAGCGCGCGGCCAAGCTTGTTCATGTTGACCACCCGCGTGTCCGGCTCGCGGCCGAGCCACGGACGGGTGATGTTCCACGCCGCCGAGTTGCTCATCGAATAGCCGCCGC
Source organism: Vicinamibacterales bacterium (assembly GCA_963802345.1). GTDB lineage: Bacteria > Acidobacteriota > Vicinamibacteria > Vicinamibacterales > JAMQPK01 > JAMQPK01. The sequence continues at coordinate 254,650 of CAWDIK010000008.1, read as the reverse complement.
CACGGACCCCGAATTTTCCGGCGACCGCCGGCAGCGCGAGAATCGACATCGCTGCGTTGCCGCCATTGCGATTGCGCTCGAGACCCCAGCCGCATTTCACCACGGCCGGCGACGTGCTCGCGTAGTCCTCGGCGAGCCGGCGCAAAGCGGCTTCGGGGACGGCCGAGATCTCCGCGGCGCGCTCGAATGTCCACGCCGACGCCCGCTCGCGCAGCCGGTCGGCACCTTTTGTGTGCTCGGCGAGAAACGTCGTGTCGGCAAGACCGCTCTCGAAGAGATGGCGGTGGATCGCGAGGGCAATCGCCACATCGGTGCCCGGCCGCGGCGCCAGATGGAGATCGGCCTGGCGCGCCAGCGGCGTCGATCGCGGGTCGATCACGATGAGTCGCGCGCCGGATTTCTGAGCCTCGCGCACGTATGGGACGAGGTGGATGCCCGAAGTCGACGGGTTGACGCCCCACAGAATGATGAGGCGCGCGTCGGGATAGTCCTCGTAGGTGACCGACGGCATCTTTCCGTAGAGTGCCTGCGCCGCGACGCCCGTGGGCGCCGCGCATACCGTGCGCGCGAGCCGCGATGTGCCGAACCTGTGAAAGAGGATCGCGTCGAGCGTGTCCTGTGTCAGGAGGCCGTTCGATCCGCCGTAGGAGAACGGGAGGATCGCCTCGCCACCCCAGCGCTCGCGTACATCGAGCATGCGCGTGGCGATGAGCTCGATCGCCTCGTCCCACGTGGCGCGCCGGAATCGGCCCTGTCCTTTCAGCCCGGTCCGCACGGCGGGATACTGCAGGCGCGCCTCGCCGTACACGCGATCGCCGAATTTGCGAACCTTCGCACAGATGTAGCCGCCCGTCGGCGGGTTCAGCGTCGAGCCGTCGATCTCCACGACCCGGCCTTTGCTGACCGTAACGGACAGACTGCACGCATCGGGACAGTCGAGCGGGCACGCGGTGTCGACGATATGCGGGGTCTGACCCCCGCGGGACTCGCGGGGGTCAGACCCCTGTCGCTGGTTCATTCATGTCAGCATAAAGCAGAGTGCTGAAGCTTGCATTGATTGTCCTGGCGGCGATTCTCGCGCGTCGCTCCGCTGCCGCGGCACGTCGTCGAGCGCGTGTACTCGCGCGGCATGTATCCGATGGTCCAGCCGGGACTGACGGCGCTGAGCAACCGCACGTCGTTCGCGTGGTTCGATGCGATTGTGCTGGTGGCGTTGGCGGTCATTGTGGTGATGTGGACCGTCCGCTTGCGCTCGCCGCGCCGCAGAACACAAGGCATCGGGAGGACGCTCGCCGTCCTCACTCTCGACACCCTCGCGCTCGCCGCCGTTCTGTACTTGTGGTTTCTCGGTGCGTGGGGTCTGAACTACCAGCGGCAGCCCTTGCGCGAGCAGCTCGACTTTCGAGAAGAGCAGATCACCCCTGACGCGCTCCGGGCGCTCGCGATCCGCGTCGTCAACGCCTTGAACGATCTCCATCCGCAGGCGCACACCGCGGGTTGGCCCGAATTGCCGGCGACGCGGGACACACTCGAACCGGCGTTCGTGCATGCGCAGCGCGATCTTGCGATGGGGTGGACAGCCCGCGCGGGCCGGCCGAAGCCGACGCTCTTCAACTTTTACTTTACGCGGGTCGCGATTGACGGAATGACCGCGCCGTTCGTTCTCGAGACGCTCGCGAATCAGACGCTCCTTCCAGTCGAGCGCGCCGCGACCGTCGCGCACGAATGGAGTCATCTCGCGGGCTATGCCGACGAATCCGAGGCGAACTTCGTGGGATGGCTGGTGTGCATGCGAGGGGATGTGCCCGCGCAGTACAGCGGATGGCTCGCATTATATGGATCGGTCGCCGGCGCATTGCCGGCGTCCGAGCGCGAAGAGATCTCTCGACGGCTGGACGCGGGCCCGCGCGCCGATCTGCGCGCCATATCCGATCGCATCAGGCAGCACGCGATTCCCACAGCGAGCCGAGCCGGCTACGCGCTCTACGATCGATTTTTGAAAGCCAACAGAGTAGAGGCGGGAATACGAAGTTATGGCGAGGTGGTGCGCTTGATGCTCGGGACGCGGTTCACTGACGACGGCGCGCCGGTGGTGCGCAAATGAGAATTGGAAGATTGACGATCGAAGATTGCCGAAATGTTGCCAGATTGTCGATTGACGACCGCAGATTCTGAAAATCCCTCAATCTGCAATCCGACAACAATCTGCGAATCTTCCAATCTACCAATCTTCCAATTCGGGACCGGCGTCAGCTACGAAGGTAGTTGCACGTCGTCGAGCGGCAGCGTCTGCTCCATGTTCGTGTCGAGCGACGCCGGCTGCGCCGGCGCGGCAGCTGGGGCGGGTCGCGGTACGCTGCGGCTGGGCGCAGCTGCACGAGTCGAGCTGCGGCGCGGTGTTGCGCGCTTCGCGCTGCGTTTCGTGCTCCGCTTCGCGCTGCTCTTGGCCGATCGCTTTGCGGTCATTTTCCGTGATGCGGTTTTTTTCGAGGCCTTGCGTGACTTGGCGGCAGTCTTTGCCGCCTTCCGGCGTTTCTTGGCCATGCGCGCTCCTCCAGTTGAAATGGGCGCGCGTATTCTATCTGATAAGCTAATCGCACGTGCGGCAGATCCTCCGGCTGGTTCTCTCCTTTCTGCTCGTCGTCGCCGCCTCCCCCGCGCTGGCCGATCAGGCCGGCGCCGACATACCCGCTGACGACCGCCGCATGCCGTTCGAGAAGGGCACAGTGGAGATCAGCGTCCTGGGCGGCGCAACCATTCCCACGTCGCTCTTCCGTTCGAATGCCGACCATCAACTGGCGATGGCGTCGTTCGTGATCGGGCGTGTGATGGCCGGCAGCCGCGGGAAAGGCAGCCTGGAGCTTCTTGTCGACGTGACGCCCTTCTTCCAGGTCCGGCAGCCTGATTTGGTTCGCGGCTGGTCGACGGCGCCGCTCTTTGTCAGATGGAACTTTCCAGCGCTGGGCGCGGCTCGAATATACGGAGAAGTGAGCGGGAGCCTGCTCTTTACAACAGCGCCGGTGCCCGTCCGCACGACGACCTTCAACTTCATGGATCAGGCGGGCTTCGGTATCCGCCTCGAGGAAAGCCACGGACGCGCGTGGCTGGTCGGGTATCGTTTTCAGCACATCTCCAATGGCGGACGGGTGAAGCCGAACCCCGGGGCAAATTTTAATTTCCTCTATCTCGGCATCAGCTTTCTTCGCTGACGTAAACTGTCGGTTCTCGCCGAGCGTCCTACAACCCTGTCGATATGTGGCCGCGGATGACGGCGGGCGCAGACGCCTTTCGGAGCGGACTGCCGGCCCCGTGCGCCAGAGTTTGTCCCACAGTCTGAACACCGTTGTCCCCTTCATATCTGAACCGCACACGAATGTAGGAGTCGAGCCGCACGCGTCACAACCGGCTGCCATAGATCTATCGGAATGCTGAGGAAATACGCACGATTTCACATTCGATGCGGCCATGAGTATTTGGTACGGCGATTGCTACTTAAGCCGGCGTGAAGAAAAGGCACCCCGATCTTTCCCGTGCGGTTGCGCCGGCGTGCGCAATCTCCTCTTTAGTGCTGCTACGTTTGCACCCCTGCAGGCACTCATACCTTCCTAATTAATCGCTTCTCTCGGTTTCACGCTGCTGCTTCCGTCACGGGAAAGATCGGGCTAAGGCCCGATCTTTCTATCCGCGATCCTGCGTCTGTCGAGAAGCCCGATCGATTGGCAAACACGATCGTCGAGGTGCTAGGATGAGCGCCTCATTTTTTAAGCGCCTGCGGCCCGAGCGAGGCGCAAAGGCGCCGAGCGAGAGCGAGCGGGGGTGGGACCCCGCGAGCACGCAAAAGGAGTAGAGCGTGTCCAGCAAAATTGGGTTCATCGGTCTGGGCATCATGGGCAAGCCCATGGTGAAGAATCTGTTGAAGGCCGGTCATGAGGTGACCGTGTACGACATCATGCCGGCAGGCATGGACGAGGTGGCAGCCGCGGGCGCCCAGAAGGGTTCTTCGCCGAAAGATGTGGCGGCGAAAAACGACATCATCATCACGATGGTGCCGGACGGACCCGAAGTCGAGCAGGCGGTGCTCGGTCCCAACGGCGTCCTCGAGGGCGCGAGAAAAGGATCGACCGTCATCGACATGAGCTCGATCAGCCCGATGGTGTCGCAGAAGGTCGGCTCCGCCCTCGAAGCGAAGGGCATCGATTTTCTCGACGCGCCCGTGAGCGGCGGCGAGCCGAAAGCGATCGACGGCACGCTGGCGATCATGGTCGGCGGAAAGAAGGACGTGTTCGACAAGATGGAGCCGATCCTCAAGACCATGGGATCGACCGTCACGTTGACGGGCAAGATCGGGGCGGGCAACGTGACGAAGCTCGCGAATCAGATCATGGTGGCGGTCAATATCGCGGCGATGGGCGAGGCGCTCGCCCTGGCCACGAAGGCAGGATTGGACCCCGAAGTGGTGTTCAACGCCGTCAAGGCCGGACTGGCCGGCAGCACCGTGCTGAACGTCAAGGCGCCGATGGTCTACTCGCGCAATTTCAAGCCCGGATTCCGCATCCGACTGCATCAGAAGGATCTTCGCAACGCGCTGCTTGCCGCGGAGTCGCTGAAGGTATCGCTGCCCCTGACCAGCGCGGTGCAGAACATGCTCATCGACCTGATGAACAACGGGAAGGGCGACCTCGACCACTCCGCCATCGTGCAGGTGATTGAGGAGGCCTCGGCGGTGGAGGTCAAGAAGCCGAGCTAACGAACGGCGAATCGTTCGTTTTTATTTCATGTCAGCGATAAAACATCCGACAGCCTGCGTGCGCGGGGGGGTGACCGGCTTGCCGGCGAGCACCGCAGCCAGCGCATTGCGGAGGTCGTGTTGCGTCGCTGCGGGACGTTCGCGTCCAAGCTCGACGAAGCGGTCATCGATGCGGCCGAGGTAGACGAGGCGCCCCCGGGAATCGAAAACCGCTGCTTCCGGCGTGATGGTGGCGCCTGCCGCCTTCACCAGCGCGTGCTCGCGATCGCGCGCCGCAATTGGCGGGTACCCATATTCGCGAAGGTGGTTATCGATCGCCTCATCGCTGTCGAGCGGGTTCGGATAGACGAGCTGAAAGCGGACGCCCCTCGGGCTGAAGTCGTCGTACATCCGCTTGATTTCTGGCGCGTACCGGTTGGAGACAGGGCAGTCGATGCTCACGAAAATGAGCACCGTCAACGCCAGGGCGTTCATGATGGGGTCCCCGGCGTCCTCCATGTCAGACACATTGTCTGGACGGGGCGACGCATCGCTGCTGCACCAGCTGATTTCCGCAACATTTCCGTCATAGAGTGCTCTGGTACGACCGTTGCTCAGGCGCCGTACTGCGTCTGCGCCGGAGGCTCCCAACCGTGGTTCAGAAATCTCCCATAAACCTGAGCTGCGCGGCATTGATGTTCGCGCTTTCGACGATTCCCGCAGAGGCCCAACATCATCATGGAGGCGGCGGGCATGTCACCGTCATTCCGCATTCGCCGCTTCTGTGGGGCGGCGGGTTCTCGGCTTCTACGGCGGCTTCTACAATCCCTATTATCTCGGCTTCGGTCAGTGGTATCCATATCCGTACGCGTATCCGCCTGGCGTCTACCCGAACGACCCTGCTGTCTCCGTGCGTCTGCTGGTGACGCCGCGCGAAGCGTCCGTGTTTGTCGACGGGTACGCCGCGGGGATTGTGGACGACTACGACGGCGTCTTTCAGCGGCTGAGGCTCGTGCCCGGGCCGCACGAAATCGTCATCTATCATCCCGGCCATCGCACGCTGCGGCAGCACATCTACTACAACCCGGGATCGACGCACACGATCCGCCAGACTCTGAATCCGCTCGCCCCAGGAGAACCGCCGGAACCACAGCCGGTGCCACGCGCCTTCCCGGCGATGTCCGGAATGCCGGCGCCGCCGCCTGTCGCCGGGAACGCTCCTGAGAGCGCTCGCCTCGGAACGCTCGTGCTGCGCGTGCAGCCAGGCGACGCTTCGGTGCTTGTCGACGGCGAGCCGTGGCGAGGATCGCAGTCGCAGGACCGCCTGATGATTCAGCTCGCAGAAGGCGCGCATCGCGTGCGCGTCGAGAAAGACGGGTTTTCAAACGTTCGCTGTCGAAGTCGACGTGCGCGCGGGCGAGACCGCCAGCTTCAACGTCAGCCTGCTGGCGCGGTGAACCTTCACCGTTCACCGTTAACGGCAAACGGCAAACGGCAAACAGATATAATCGCGCCTTGTGAGTGCCACACACCAGGTCTCAACAGGGCGCGATCTGCTCGACGATTGCGTTCATTGCGGTTTTTGCCTGCCGACGTGTCCGACCTACCTCCTGTGGGGGCAGGAAACCGATTCACCGCGCGGCCGCATCCACCTGATGAAACTGCGGCGCGACGGCCGCGAGGCCGACAGCGCCGGGTTCGTTCGCCACATCGATACGTGCCTTGGCTGTATGGCCTGCGTCACCGCCTGTCCGTCGGGCGTGCAGTACGACTCTCTGCTCGAAGCGGCCCGCCCGCAGGTCGAACGCGATGCGAAACGCGGCGTCTGGGACCGGGCATTCCGGCGGCTGATCTTCGCGATGTTTCCGCACCCCGGACGCCTGCGTGCGCTGTCGGTGCCGCTTGGCCTGTATCAGAAGCTCGGCATCCAGCGGCTGGTGCATTCCTCCGGCGTCCTCGCGCTTCTCCCGAAGCGCCTGCAGGCGATGGAGCGCCTGTTGCCGCCGATCACCTTTGGCGGCGCCGACCTGCCGGCACGGATTCCGGCTCAGGGTCCGCAGCGCAAACGCGTCGCGCTGCTGCTCGGGTGTGTGCAGCGGGTGTTCTTCCGGCACGTCAACGAAGCAACGGCTCGCGTACTGGCGGCTGAAGGCTGCGAAGTGATCGTCCCGCAGGGGCAGGCGTGCTGCGGGGCGCTCGCGGAACACGCCGGCGAAGAAGCCGACGCCATGGCGGCCGCAAGAAAGCTCATCGACGCATTCGACGCCGCCGATGCCGATACGATCGTCATCAATGCTGCCGGCTGCGGGTCTGCGATGAAGCGATACGGGCACCTGCTTCGCAACGATGCGGCGTACGCCGCGAAAGCCAGGGCGTTCGCCGCGAAGTGCAAGGACATTTCCGAAGTCCTGGCAGAGCTCGAGCCGCGCGCGCCCCGGGGCGCCGTTCGACTGAAGGCCGCGTATCACGACGCGTGTCACCTGCAGCATGCGCAAGGTGTACGCGCGCAGCCGCGCCGCCTGCTGCAGTCGATCCCGGGTGTCGAGCTGCGCGAGATACCCGAATCGGAGATCTGCTGCGGGTCAGCCGGCATCTACAACATGCTGGAGCCGGACGCCGCAACACAGCTCCGCGATCGGAAAGTAGGCAATATTCTGAAAACCGACGCGGAGGCGATCGTGTCGGGCAATCCAGGGTGCCTGCTGCAGATCGCCACCGGCCTGGAGTCGGCGGGCAGGCCGATGCGCATCATGCACCTCGTCGAGGTCCTCGATGCATCCATCCGTGAGGCGGGAAATCAGGTGCAACAGGTGCAATAGGTGCGGTGGGTGCAATGGGCGCGTGAATCGCGCTTCGTCGGCGTCGCAATCCTCCTGACAATAGCCGCCTGGACATACACAATCTTGACCGCCGGCGCGATGTCGGCCTCGATGCCCATGCCCGGCGGGTGGTCGATGTCGATGGCGTGGATGAGCATGGGCAGCCAATCACTGGTTGCGCATGCGGCGATGTTTCTCGTCATGTGGACCGCCATGATGATCGCCATGATGCTGCCGTCGGTGATGCCCGCCGTGCTGCTCCATCGCCGCGTGATTCAGGTGCGGCTCGAGCGCGGCGTACGAGACTCGGGATCGGACGTGCTTCTGCTCGCCGGATACTTTTCCGTCTGGGTGGCGTTCGGCGCCGTCGCATACGCGATCGGCATGACGCTCGCATCAGCGGCGATGCGCTCGATTCGAGTCAGCGTGCTCGTCCCCGCGGCCACAGGCGTGGCGCTGGCCGCCGCCGGAGCGTATCAGCTGACGCAGTGGAAGCAGAACTGCCTTCGACATTGCCGATCGCCGCTCGACTTTTTCGCGCGCCACGAGATTCGACGGGCGTCAGACTCGTGGCGATTCGGCGTGCATCACGGCGCGTACTGTGCCGCGTGCTGCTGGGGGTTGATGGTGATTCAGCTGGTGCTGGGTGTCATGAGCGTGCCGCTGATGGCGCTCGTGGCGCTCGTGATTCTGCTCGAGAAGCAATGGCGGCACGGGACCCTGCTGGCGCGAGTCGTGGGTGCCGCCTCGGTGGCCGCAGGCATTTTTATCGCGCTTCGCGCTACAATCCGCGGTTAATCCGCGATTGTCGCGGAGCGTCAGGGCGCACACTATGACTCCATGGCGAATCGTGGGCGAGGAGACCGGCACGTGTAATTGTGCCTGGGGATGCCCGTGCCAGTTCAACGCGCTGCCCACGCACGGGCGGTGCGAGGCGCTCGTCGCCGTTCGCATTCATCACGGGCATTACGGGGCGACCACGCTCGACGGCGTGACCTTTGCCGCGGCGTACTGGTGGCCCGGTGCCGTTCACGAGGGAAACGGCGTCATGCAATTGGCGATCGACGAGCGCGCAACGGCCGATCAGCGAACCGCACTCGTGAACATCACGAGCGGGAAGGAGGGCTGCACCTTCTTCGAGATATTCGCGTCGGTCGTCACGAACACGCCCGATCCGATCTACGTGCCTATCGATCTCTCCAGCGATCGGAATGCGCGCGTCGCCAGCCTGAAGGTGCCGGGTCTCGGCGAGTTCCGCGTCGAGCCAATCAGGAATCCGATCACCGGCGAAGAGCACCGCGCGCTCATCAAGCTGCCGAACGGATTCGAGTACAAGGAAGCCGAAATGGCGAACTGCCTCGAGCACTACGCGCGGGCGGGTGACAAGGTCATTTCGAACAAGAACAGCTACGCGCAGTTCGCCGCGATCGAATGGTCGAATGGCTGACGCTCTTATTGCCGAGACAGCCGTTTCCCTGCTGGGGAGCGACTCCGTTCGTCTTGGATCGCCGTCGGACGCGGTCGAAGGCGTAGTTCCTCGCGTCGTCGTCGCAACCCTCGTCCGGTGAGGCGCTTGGAGCGGTGCTCGAGTGGGCGTCGCGCGCAAAGCTGTGCGTCCTGGTGCGGGGCTCTGGCACCAAGCTGGGCTGGGGACCGGCGCCGCGGCAGGTGGACGTCCTGATTTCAACCGCCAGGCTCAACGCTGTCGTTGCGCACCGCCATGGCGACTTGACGGCGACAATCCAGGCCGGAGCGACGCTCCGGGACGTGAACCGGGTGCTCGCGACGCACCGCCAGTGGATTCCGCTCGATCCTCCATCGGCAGATCGCGCCACAATCGGCGGCGTCGTTGCCACCAACGACAGCGGACCGCGGCGGCATCGATACGGATCGCCACGCGACCTGATCATCGGCATCGAGTTCGCGCGAGCGGACGGACGTCTTGCCAAGGGCGGCGGGATCGTCGTCAAGAACGTCGCCGGTTACGATCTGCCGCGGTTGCTGACAGGATCGTTCGGCAGCCTCGGCGTCATCGTGACAGCGACGTTCAAGTTGTATCCGCTCACCGCAGTGTCGCGGACGCTGGTCGTTGAGTTGTCGAGCCCCTCCGATCTCGGCCTGCTCGCCTTGAAACTGTCGGCGAGTCACCTGACGCCGACCGCGCTCGAATTCGCGACCCATCCGTTGCGCCTGGTGATCAGGTTCGAATCGATCGAGGCATCTGTCGCGCAACAATCCGAGACCGCAGCGAAATTGATTGCGGAAAACGGATATCGAACGCAGACGCTCTCGCCATCGGAAGAAGAGCAGTACTGGCAAGGGCATGCGCAGCTCGCAGACGACGACCGCGGTGCGTTGGTGAAGGTCAGCGTGCTTCCGACGGACCTCGCGGAGACGTTAGCCGTCATCGAAGGGCTTGCCGGCAAGCGCGGCTACATTGCCGCCGGCCGGGCGGGCGCCGGCGTGTTTCTCCTTCGAGTAACCGAAGAGGTGCAGTTGCAGAAGCGCGTCATCGACGGCCTGCGCGATGCGCTGCAGATAGGGAGAGGCAGCGCCGTTATCGTCAAAGGCTCTCCCGAGCTGAAGGAGCACGTCGATGTCTGGGGGCCGATTGGGGACGGTCTCGCCCTGATGAAGGCCGTCAAGCAGCAGTTCGATCCGACGGGATCCTGAGTCCCGGCCGAGGGCCTGGGGGGCTGTAGCGAATACGAATAACGTAAAACGAAAAACGAATAGCGAGCCGGGAGCTCACGCCGTTGTATTCGTTTTTCGTTCTCCGTTTTTCGTTACATTCTGTCTGCCAGCCCTGCTTTCTCTGCCGGATGCTGCCGGTAGGGGCCAGGCACTTCACCACACATCCGGGGCGTAGGGAAGACCTTCCCGGGATTGCAGATACCGGCCGGGTCGAATGCGCCTCGCAGCAGCTGCATCGTGTCGAGATCGGCCTCCGAAAACATCTTTGCCATCGATGCCGACTTGTCGGCGCCGACGCCGTGCTCTCCCGTGATCGATCCGCCGGCCTCGATGCAGTACATCAGGATTTCCGAGGCGACTTTTTCGGCGAGCTCCCCCTGCCCGGGCACCTGCTCGTCGTAGCAGATGAGCGGGTGAAGGTTCCCGTCTCCCGCATGGAACACGTTGCCGATGCGCAACCCCGAACGCTCTTCGAGCGCGCGAATGCGCGCGAGCACCTCTCCCAGCTTCGTCCGGGGAATCACGCCGTCCTGCACGTAGTAGTTCGGCGACACGCGGCCCATCGCGGCGAACGCCGCTTTGCGGCCTTTCCAGATGCGCGCACGCTCGTCGTTGTTGCGGGCAATCAGAATTTCAGTGCCTCCGGTGCGATAGCAGATCGCTTCGACAAGCTCGAACAGCCCATCGACTTCGGACTGCGCGCCGTCCAGCTCGACAATGAGCACCGCTTCGGCCTTCGGAAAATTCGGATGCACCGCCGCCTCGGCGGCTTCAACCGTCAGCCTGTCCATCATTTCGACCGCCGCCGGAATGATGCCTGCCGAGATGATCTCCGACACTGCGGCTCCGGCCGCCTCCGTCGACGCGAACGCGGCGAGAATCGTTTTCACGGTCTCGGCCACGCGCACGATCCTCAACGTCACCTTTGTGACGACCGCAAGCGTGCCCTCCGAGCCGACGAGCGCGCCGAGCACGTCGATGCCGGGCGCATCGAGCGCGGGTCCACCGAGGTGGATCATCTCGCCGTTGGGCAGGACTGCCTCGACGCCGAGTACGTGATGAACGGTAAAGCCGTACTTCAGGCAGTGCGCGCCGCCGGAATTTTCCGCGACGTTGCCGCCAATCGAGCAAATCAGCTGGCTCGACGGATCCGGCGCGTAGTAGTAGCCGTGTGGCGCGACGCGTCTCGTCACATCCAGATTGATCACGCCAGGCTCGACGGTGATGCGCTGGTTCGGGATGTCGACGTCGATGATGCGGTTGAGCCGCGACAGCCCAATCAAGACGCCGTCAGGGCGCGGAAGCGCGCCGCCGGACAATCCGGTGCCGTGGCCGCGCGCGATGAACGGAATCTTCTGCGCATGGCACAGACGGACGATCTCCTGCACTTCGTCCGCCGTGGCCGGCAGGACGACGCACCCCGGTTTCGCCTTCAACCGTGCGAGCCCGTCCGATTCATACGTCAGAAGCTCGTCGGGATCGCGAAGGATGCCCGTCGGTCCGACGATGCGCTCGAGGCCGTTGGTAAAGTCGATGCTCAACATGTGATCGGTCGGTATCGTAGCATGGCGATTAACGCTTGAGCTCGGCAAGCCGGCGCTCGGCATCTCTGAGCGCCTGTTCGGCTTTTCTTATCTCGCGCTCGCGTTTCTCTCGTTCCTTCCGTGCCTTCTCTTCTTCCTTTCGCGCCCTGGCTTCGGCCTCTTTTTGGCGCGCCTGTTCCAGCTTCATCAGCCGCAGCTCTTCGCGGGTCGGACCCGTGGAGGTCGTCGCTGGTCGTTGCTCGCGCGTGCTTTGCTTCGCGTCGAGAGGGCGGGGTTTTACCCCTGTCAACAAACTGAAACCGGCGGGCGGCGGCTCGCGAGTGAGGCGTCCAGGCCGTTCATCGGTCGGCAATGCCGCAAGTGTGCGGCGCACCGCGTCGCGCACGGCATCAGTCAGCGGCGCTCCGTGTTTCTCCGCGTTCGCTGCGGCTTTGACGAGCGCCTTCTCCAGCGTCGTGCGATGCAGTTCGTCCGGCGCGCGGGTGTCGACTTTCTTGCCGCTCAGCGCAGCGCGATGTGCGCTCCGGAGCTTCTCCGATGCATCGACCAGCGCCTTGTAGGTGGCGGGATCGCGCCAGTACAGTTGATTGACGATGGACATCGCCACCGACGGTTTGACGAGGGACGAGACGGTCTTCTTGTCATTGCCTGAGAGCGTCTTCGCAAGCGCGTTGCGCGCTTTCGTGAACTCGTCCAGGGGCAGCTGGTAGATCTCGTCGATTTGCGATTCGAGTTTCGAGTTCATCTCACACCTGCGACGGCGCCGCTTCCGGCTGCTTGCCGAACAGTTCGCGGTGCGCGCGGCTGCGCTCGCGATCGATTTGCTCCGCTGTCGCGCCAAGGCGTTCGAGAATCGTCTCGATCAAGCCGAGCGCGACTTCGCCTTCACCCGTGAACACCCGATCGGCGCCGGCTTTCTGCATATCGGACAGATCTCGAAGATACGCCGCGCGGGCGAGCACCTGTATCTTCGGGTTCAGCTCGCGAGCCATCCGAATCACCTCTGCGGCATCGCCCATCCCAGCCGACGTAAGAATCAACCACCCGGCATGCGCGACACCCGCCGCTTCGAGAGTGTCCTGCTTGGTCGCATCGCCATACACGGCGTCGCTGCCTTCTTCGCGAAGCCGGCGCACCGTGTCCATATTGAGCTCGACGACTGCGGATTCGATGCCGTTGTCGCGAAGAAGGCGGACGACGGTGCGGCCAGTGGGACCATAGCCGACGATGACTGCGCGCCGGGCCGGATCGGGCCTTCGTTCCACGTGTGCGCCAGCTGCGTCTTCGCGAAGGGGCGGATTCAACAGCTTCCAGAGCCGCGGATGGGTGGCAGCCCACCTGTCCACGTGCGCGACCGCGCGGTACAGAATCGGGTTGAGAACGATTGAGACAATCGATGCGGCGACGAGCGTGTGGGTCGCCTCCGCCGGCAGGATGCCGAGCTCACGGCCCATGCTGGAAAGAATGAAGGAGAACTCGCCGATTTGCGCAAGAGCAACGGCGATGGACAGCGCCACCTTGAAGGGATACCCGAGCAGCCGGACGATGACGATCGCGACCAGCGGCTTGCCGATCATCACCACGGCAAGGGTCGCAAGGATGACCCCTGGCGCATCGAGTACGTATTGCGGCGACAGGAGCATGCCGACGGCGACGAAGAACAGCACTGCAAACGCATCGCGCATCGGCAGCGCGTCCGAAGCCGCGCGCAGGCTGTAATCGGAGCGGCCGACGACGAGCCCGGCGAGAAAAGCGCCAAGCGCCATCGACACGCCGAACACACTGGCGGAGCCGACTGCAATGCCGAGCGCCATGGTCAGAACGGCCAGCGTGAAGAGCTCGCGCGACCCGGTGTCAGCCACGCGATCCAGCACGTATGGGATGACTCGCGTGCCGACCGCAGCCGTGAAGCCCACGAGCAGCACGACCTTCAGCGCGGTGATTCCCAGCGCGGCGACGATGCTGGATTCGGATCCGCCGTCCGCGAACAGCACGGGCAGGAGCACGAGCGCGAGCACGGTGAACAGATCTTCGACAACCAGCCACCCCACGGCGACGTGCCCGGTGGGCGTGTGCAGGTCGCGATGGTCGGCGAGCACGCGGATCAGCACAACCGTGCTGGCGACCGCGAGCGCCATGCCGAATACGATGCCAGCCGCCCAGCTCCAGCCAAACAGGCGTGCGATGACGGCGCCGAGCGCCGTGGCAGCGCGCTCTGCGCGATCGCCCCGGGAATGGCGACGCGCCGCACGGCAAGCAATTCCTCCACGTGGAACTGAAGGCCCACGCCGAACATCAACAGGATGACCCCGACCTCGGCGAGTTGTTCGGCGATTTCCGCGTTGGCGACAAACCCGGGAGTGTGCGGGCCAACCAACGTGCCGGCAATGAGGTAGCCGACGATAGGGGAGAGCCCTGCGCGTTGCGTGAGGTAACCCAGGATCAGGGCGGCCGTAAAGCCGCCCGCAAGCGTCAGGATCAGATCCAGGTTGTGCACGAACCGATCGTACTACGCCGCCTTGCGCTCCTCCTCGCGGAGCACGCGCTTGTACCACCACGAGGTGAGGAGCGGCGTGAGGATGGCGGTGACGATGACCGACGCGGCGACCTGCACCGTGGCCGCTTCGGCAACAGGCGCGTAGGTCGTGTCCGCCATGGCGACGGCCTTGGGTACGGCCGCTGAATTGCCGGCAGTGCTCGATGCCGCAGCGCCGGCGATGCCGCTGCCGCCGAGCAGCCTGTCGGCAATGATGCACACGAACCCGGTCACGACAACCACGGTGATGCCGAGGACGACGCCAGGCAACCCTGCAGTAACTACAGACTTCAGGTTGATCGTTTGGCCCAGGGTGAACGCCATGAACGGCACGATGATGGGCTCGTGCGATCCAAAAAACTGCTTGATGTCGTCGTCGAGGTTGCCGAGCACCGCCCCGGCGAGAATGGGAGCAATCACCGAGAGCATCGTCAGCCACGGAATCACCGCGAGTCCGGCGCCGACGAAAATGAGCATCGTCAGAAACGGGCCCGTCTCGATGCTCTGCATGACGTAGGTGCCCGAGTCCTCCTTGTTTCCCATGACGCTGGTGAGCGCCAGGAACATCCCGCCGTTGGTGTCGCTCATGGCTACCATCACGGCCAGCGTGCTCAGCCCAAGGACGCTGCCCCCGAAGTAATTGGCGATCGCCAGTGCGAAGACCGTTGCGGTGCCGACTTTAGCCGCCAGAATGCCGCCGCCCCTCAGCAGCATGCGCGGCGCGGCGCGGAAGGTCATTTTGGTACCCACCGTAAAGAGGTACATCCCCAGTACCGTCGGGTAACCGGCTCCAGTCAATGCCTGAGTAAACCCGCCGATCCGCAACAAGTCCGGAAAGAACGTATTGAGGACCATGCCGAGGAAGAGCGGCACGACCATCAGCCCGCCCGGCACGCTGTTAACCGACTTGAGAATTTTCATGGGGGCCTATTCTACTTGCGCCGAAGTCGAGAGGAACGATATAACTTGGACCTCCTTGGAAAACCGAGTCGCCACTTCCCGCGAATGGCTGCGCTTCGCCACATGGGCGGCTGTCTGCTGGATCATCGTGTTCTGGAAACTCAGCGCGCCGTCGCTGATGGATCCGGATGAGGCACACTACGCGCAACTGACGCGCGAGATGCTGCGGGCAGGAAACTGGATGATCCCGCTGCTCGACGGCCTTCCTTACATCGACAAGCCTGTCCTCTTCCACTGGCTGCAGGGCCTTGCCATCGCAGCGCTCGGCGAAACGCCCGCGGCCCTGCGATTGCCCAGTGCGATAGCGGCCATCGCGCTTTTCTGGATCACCCGCTGGACCGGCATGCAGTTGTTTGGCGAGGCGTTCGGCGTGCGCGCGTGGCTGATGCTGGCCACGCTGCCGCTGACGTTCATGCTGGCCAGCATCGGCGTGTTCGACATGGTGTTTACCGTGTTTCTCTTCGGCGCGATTGCGTTTGCGCTCGTCGCCGCGCTGAGAGGCCGCCCCCGGCTCCAATATGTGTCGTACGTGCTTCTGAGCCTTGCGGTCATGACCAAGGGGCCCGTCGCGCTCGTGCTGGCAGGACTGGTCTTTCTCATCGGACTTGCGTGCGGCCGGGAATGCCGCACGGCGCTGCTCTCGCTGCGGTGGGTTACGGGCTCCATCCTGACGGTGCTGCTGTCGCTGCCGTGGTTCGTCTGGATGTACTACGCGCTCGGCTGGCACTTCGTGCACCAGTACGCGCTTGCCGGCAACCTCTATTACGTGACGCAGCCGCAGTCGTTTTCGAACCGCGCATTCAATCACACACTCTACATTTCGACATTCTTCGCCGGGTTCTTCCCGTGGAGCATCGTCGTGTTCGGCGGTGCGCTCGACACCATCCGCCGCCGCCGCGCCGGCATGAAGATTCCACCCGAAGAGATTCTGCTGTGGGCGTGGGTAGGTGTGGTGTTCGTGTTCTTCAGTCTCGCGCGCTTCAAGGTCGATCGCTATGTGTATCCAGCCGCGCCCGCCTGCGCTCTGCTTGCGGCGCGCGCATGGATGAGCCTGAGCGTTCGCCGGCCGGATCTTTCGGCCGCGCGCGATAACTTGTTCGTGCGATGGTCTGTCGCCGCTCTCGGCGCCATTCTGGTTGCGGTCGGGATCGTGGCTGGGTTGTCGCTGTTCGACCTGGGCCTCGATCTTCCGCGGGCCGCGCTGCTCATTCCTGCCAGCCTGGCCGCCGGTGGGGTCGTGCTGGAGGCGACCATCCTTCGCCGCAAAACGGTATCGCCGATGGTGTTCAGCGCGGTGCTCGTCATGCTGCTCGTCGTGTACAGCTGTGTGCTGACCATCGGGCTGCCCCTGCTGGAACGGGCACGGCCGACGGCGGCGATCGCAGAAAATCTGCGGCCCCAGCTCGCGGCTGACGATCAGGTGGGACTCTATCGCCTCGAGAAATGGCGCTTCAGCCTGCGCTACTACCTCGAGCGCCCGCTCAGTAAGCTGCAGGAACCGTCCGAGGTCAAGGAATTCCTGAACAAGAAGGGCGGCTATATCCTGATGAGCGACGAGGATCTCGCGCGGCTGCGCAATGAGGGCGTCAACCTTCGGGCCGTCAGCGAGCGCCCTGCTGTGACGGGAACGATGGGACGGGGGCTCAGGCGCCAGAAGTGGGGCTCGCTGGTCGTCGCCACTTCCGACGACACTCCGAGGACAACAAATACTGCGCGCTAGGGCGTAACATGGTACCTGGGTTCATGATGACGAGACGCGCGCTGCTGGCAGTGATGCTCTGTGTGCTCGTAGCCGCAGCGGTAATCGCTGCGGATCGCCAGTGGCAGAGCGCGATTTGGCGGGATACGAAGATCGAGCGGCCGAAAGTGATGTTCGGCGTGCAGTCGCGCGACCCGAACAGCAATGTGCCTCAGGCGGCTGTCGCACGCGAGATCCGCACGTTCGTCATCGAGACCAGTACCCACCTCCTCGAACTCAGGCAGGACGCGACGGTCGACACACCGCACATCGACGTACTTCCGGGGCAGACTGTGCGGATTGCGATTGAAAAAAAGACCGTCTATGTGAAGGACGGCCTGGGCAAGGAACACAAGCTGAGCCTGCGTAAGCAAACACCGCTCGAGCAGTAGAGAAAGCGCCGCTCAGCGCCGTCGGCGGCGTTTGAACAACGCGACGCGGATCAGGAACAGCAGTCCAAATATGGCCACAATGGCCAGAACCGCCCGCCCCACCGCTCAGGCCTTTCCGCTCTTTTTCAACTCCTCGCTGATGTGCGCGAGAATCTGCCGCTCTTCATCCGACACCGCACGAAATCCAACGATGCCGCCCGATGCGGTGGCAATGGCGCTGGCGAGCGCCAGCAGATCCTTTTCGCTCGCGGCGCGTGCGTCATCCGGCTGGGCCTGAAGGATCGTGCGGATGGCGCGGAGCGTTTTTTCGAACAGTTCGTCGGATGGGCGCTGCGCCAGCCATAAATCGAGCTGCTGATCGGCGGGCGAGCCTGCCGTGATGCCGCGAGAGCGCGCGGCCTTGACGATGAGGTCGCGCTCTTTCTGCGTGACGCCACCCTCGGCCCACGCGGTCTGAATGAGCGGCACCAGGTGGAGAAGCATCACCGTTTCCGGCGTGTACCCGAGCTCCTGAAGATCGCGCAGCACGTCGTCGTCGCCGACGCCGGTCTCCTGGCCGAGCCGCCGCCGCTGCTCTTCAGCCGCGGCCCGGACCCGCATCTTCTCGATGAGCTCTCGTTCCTTGCGGTGAAAGTACTCCTCCTCCAACGATCGGCCCCGTTCGGCGAACGCGTCTCTGTCAGTCACGATGGTCTCCTGCGCCGATCATATCGGAAAGTCGCGGGAGGTATCAGCCCGCCACGATGACGCGGCGCTAGCGCGACAGGAACGTGCCGTTATCGAGGTGCGCGGCTGAGGAGGCCGGGGCATCGAGTGCGGGCGTGCACGGGCGATCGATGGTCCAGGCTCGCTCGCCGGCATCACGCAAGCCGAGCATCCCCGGGGTGAGGACGATCACGTGGACGGGAGCCTGCCCGGGTATTGAGTCGGAGGCCGCCGGCCGAGCATAGGTTTCGTGCCCGAGCTCCGGCGCCGGCGGCCGTGCGTCTCCTGACGTATATCTGTGAAGCACCATCACGCCGAGCGCGACGGTCGCAATGGCGCCGACGATTTGCGCCACGATTCGCCCCGCGAACGAGATCCATGCCGAACGGACCTTGTCCTGTTTCTTCTTCTTCTTCGTGTTCTCCCCGGACGGTGCGGCGTGTTCTGCGTTGTCCATGCACCAGTTAACGTGGCGCCGCGTTTTTTGAACACGCGTTCACATCGCACGCCTCCGTCGTTGACTCTCATGTGCGTGCCATCGCCGCGCTTCTGCTCGTCGTTGCCGCTGCGGCGCCTGCTGCAGCACAGCAGCCTTCCTTGAAGGTGGGGGACTGGCTGCGCGTCGACTTCAGAGCCCGCTTTCAAGGGGACATTCGTACGTCCGAAGCGCGGATACGCGGGGATGAGGATGGCGGGATGGACATCGCCCGCCGGCGCGTCGGCGTAGAAGGGCGCGTCTCGAACATCTTCAACTATCAGGTTGAGTATGAGCTCGGCGAGCACGAGTGGCGCGACGTGTATCTCGACTATCGACAGTTCAAGGCGGTGCAGGTGCGCGGCGGGGCCTTCAAACTCCCGTTCGGGCTCGACGAGAACACGAGCCCCACCAATCTCGACTTTGTATATCGCGCGCGAATCAGCGACCGACTCGCGCCGGGCCGCGATCGCGGGGTGTCAGTGCACGGCCGCGTGGTGAAGGGCCTCATTTCGTACGAAGGCGGCGTATTCGGCGGCGATGGCGACAACGCGCGCCCGGGAACCAGCGCCCGCGTGTTCGGCAAGCGGACGATGGCCGCCCGTGTGCTGGCCCATCCATTCCGTGGATCCAAGTCGTCCCTGTCGAGCTTGCAGTTCGGCGGCGCCGTCACCGGCAGCGACGTGCCGCTCGGGTTTCCGGCGATTCGCGCGCGGACGGTGTTTGGCGGGTCCTTTTACGACTCGAACGTGTGGGTGTACGGCCGCCGGCAACGTACCGGGCTGGAGGTGCGCTGGCGGCCCCGACGGGTGTCGTTGCAGGCCGAGTACATCAGGCTGAGCGACGAGCGCCGCGGGCAAAGCGTCGAGGACGGCGATCTGTCGCCGCTCATCGCGCAGGGCTGGTACGCGAGCGGCACTTACGCCTTTACCCGCAAACGCAATCGGTTCGGGCTTGTCGAAGGCGCTGCGCGGTACGAGACGCTCAGCTTCGGCAGTCGAAGCAGAGGACTGGAGCCGTCGACGAGCGCGCGCGCAGACGCCGTGCTCGGCAATATCGATCGTGTCGCGACACTCGGCGTGAACTGGCTGCCGAATCGTTGGGTGAAGCTCCAGGTCAATCTGATTCGAGAAGCGATCGGGCGGCCGTCGATGGGCCCGAGTCCCGAACGGGCGGCGTTCTGGAGCCGGGTGTTCCGTTTACAGCTCACGCTGTGAGGCACAACGCATGATTCGCATGATGCTGCTGTTCGTGCTGCTCGCGCCCACCGTGGCCCGCGCGCAGTCGTCCGACGAGTTCTTCGACAGCCGGGCGATTCACGACATCCGCTTGTACGTCAACTCGCGCGATCTCGCGGAGCTGCGAGCGCGCTACCTCGACGATGTGTAGGTGCCCGCGGATTTCGAGTGGCGGGGCAATCGCGTGCGCAATGTCGGCGTGCGGGTGCGCGGCCTTGCGACCCGCAGCGCCATCAAGCCGGGACTGCTCATCGACTTCAATCGCTTTACCGCCGAACAGGCGTTCCTTGGGATGTCGGCTCTTGTGCTCGACAACGCGCTCAAGGACCCGTCGCTGCTGCGCGAGCGCATCAGCATGGCGTTCATCAAGCGGATGGGGCAGCCCGCGCCGCGCGAGTCGTTCGGCCGTGTGTACATCAACGGTTCCTATGAGGGGCTGTATGCGCTGGTCGAGGCAGTCGACAGCGCGTTTCTTGCGAGAGAGCTTGGCGACGGACTCGGTTATCTGTTCGAACACAAGTTCATCAACGGCTTCTATGGCGAGTTCCTTGGCGAGGATTACGCTCCATACAGACTGCGCTTCGATGCAAAGACCCACGAGCTCGAGGGTGATTACACGTTGTACGCGCCGATTCGAGAGTTGTTCCGCGAGGTGAATCAGGACGTCGACAGCGTGTGGCGGGAGCGCGTGAGCTGGTACGTCGATCTGCCCCAGGTGGTCACGCACGTGGCTATCGAGACGTTTCTCGCGGAGTTCGACGGATTCCTGGGTGGCTCTGGAATGGCGAATTTCTATCTGTATCGCCCGGTCCAAACCAACGTTCATCGACTTATCGCCTGGGACAGAGACACGACGTTTCAAGATCCCGAATCGCCGCTCTTCGCTCGCGTGGCGGAGAACGCGCTCATGAGCCGGGCGCTCAGGTTCGGCGATCTTCGAAACCTCTTTCTGGATGTACTCGAAAGTTGTGCGCGCTCGGCCGCGCAGGATCAGTGGCTCGAAAACGAAATCGCCGGGGCGCATCAACTCATTCGCGATGCCGCGTACGCAGACACGGCCAAGCGGTCGTCGAATGAGGAGTACGAGATCGCGATCGCCCATCTCATGTCGTTTGCCCGGCGCCGCCCGGCATTTGTGCTCGACGAAGTCGCCAAATCTCGATGAGAGCGCCGGTTCTTCTCGTTGCCGTCGGCGCCGCTGCCGTTGCGTGCGGCGCCGATCTCCGACCGCCGACGGCCCCCGGCCCGAACGACGTCCCGGTCCTCGTCGGTGCCGGGGACATCGCTGTGTGCGGCGCGGGCGGAGCGCTCGCGACAGGCAAGCTCCTGGACGGTGAGCAGGGGACTGTGTTCGTCAGCCGGCGACATTGCCTATCCTGACGGGACAGCGGAGCAATTCCGCATGTGCTACGAGCCGGCGTGGGGCCGCCACAAAGACCGCACACGGCCGGCGCCGGGCAACCACGAGTACGGCTCGCCGGGGGCAGCGCCGTATTTCGCGTACTTCGGCTCCAGCGCGGGCCCGGCTGGGTTGGGGTATTACACGTACCGGAAAGGCACGTGGCAGGTGTTCTCGCTCAACAGCAACGGTGATTCGGTCGACACGCGGGTCCAGATCGATTGGCTCGGCAGAGAACTCGCCGCGCCCGGCGCGTCAACGTGCACGGTCGCCTATTTCCATCATCCGATGTTCAGCTCCGGTCCCCACGGCGTGCTCCCGCCCATGCCGGTCGTGACCGAGTTCTGGAAAGTGCTGTATGCGGCGGGCGTGGATGTCGTCATTTCGGCGCACGATCATATCTACGAACGGTTCGCGCCGCAGTCGCCAGACGGTGCACCGGACTCTCAGTACGGCATTCGCCAGTTCATCGTCGGAACCGGCGGCGCGCCGAGCTCACGCAGCCGGTGCGCCGCGATTGCGAACAGCGAAACGGTGTTGTCGACGTTCGGCGTGCTGAGATTGACGCTGTCACCGCAATCGTATCGATGGGAGTTTCTGTCGACAGAAGGCGGCGCCGTTCTGGATTCCGGGACAGGGGACTGTCATGGGAGACCGCCGCGGTAGATGGCAGTCGTCAGTCAGGAGTCGTCAGTCGTCAGTCTTCAGTCGGCAGTCCCAGTCCACAGTCCCAGTCGACAGTCATGTCAGCCATGTTCGAATCGTGCTCGCCAGTTCGGGCGACGCTGCGACGATCGTGACTTGATTCGGCGAAAGAGGCGCGTACTGCGAGCCATCCAGGTGCACGGCCGCCCCGCCGGCTTCAGTGACCGCGAGCGTCCCGGGTGCGTGGTCCCATGGCAGCAGCCGGTAGTAAATCACGAAATCCTTCTCGCCGCGGACGATGGCCGAGTACTCCGTCGCGGCCGCTCCTGTTGAGGCCAACGGCTCGTACCGATTGCGGAGTCTGGCAACCACGTCTCTTGGCCGAGTCTGCTGGCATCATGCGGGTGTGCACGGTGCCCCGCGGCATCGACGGCGTCGGCCGTGCCGGTTCGATTCGCCTGCCATCGATTCGCGTGCCGCCGCCGTGCTCGGCAACGACTGTGTAGCCGGATGGTGTCGCGGCCGGCACTGCCATCCACGACGCGCGCGTGCGTCCCGATTGAACGAGCGCAAGCATGACGCCGAAATCGGGATGGCCCTGGGCGAAATTCTTCGTGCCGTCGATCGGATCGATGAGCCATGCCGGCGCCGTCGCGGACAGCGACGCAAGGAGTGAGGGGTTGTCGGCGACGCCTTCCTCACCGATGAATACGGCGCCGGGAACGACATCGCCGAGCGCATTGATGAGATATCGCTCGGCGGCCTTGTCGACGATGGTGACGAGATCGTCCGGGTCGCCGGGCGTGTCTTTCGACTCGATGTCTTCGGGTCGGAGAGAGCGGAACGACGGCATCACCACTGTGGCGATGACGTCCTTGACGATCGCGTCGACGCGGTCGAAGAGATCCACCGCGATAGTGTATGACGCGCGGTTCGCGCGTGCAGTTGTGTGCAGTGCCGGGTAATGCCCGTAACCTCCGCTACCGGAGCGGTTTGTACGAGCCGAGAAGCTGTACATGCAGCGACGCCTGGCGGCTCATGACGTGCTCGACAAACATCGCGTAGCCTGTCCGCGCTGCCGGTGCCCCGAGGCTGTGGTCCTGATCGACGAGCTGTTCGAAGTCACATGGCAGTGCGTCGACTGCGAAAGCCGCTGGCCCGCGAGCGACGAAGAATCGGAGTTGCTGCTTGGACCGTCGTTGAAGACGATCCACTAAGCACAATCCAGCCCTCTTCCCGAGCCTACTCCTGCCTGCGACGCCTGACATAAGAAAGGCGGCGCGAGAGATTCCCGCGCCGCCCAGGAGATTCTCTATCAGTCGATCTGCCCGCGAATCTCACCCGGAGGAAATTGCGACGTGTGCACGTTGACGTACGCGCCGCCGTTTTGCAGCGCGGTGATGAGGTCGCTGAGGGGCTTTCCAGCGAGAGCGCCTACGAGCGACGCCGCAGTGATCTCGCCCTCACCGAGAGTGCCCTGCGAGCGTCCCGGTATGAGTTGCGACGGAGGCGCAGAGGGATACAGCCAGGCGACGATGCCTCCGTTCGATCCCGCCGCCGCGAGATGGATGTGGGCCTGCGTCACGTTTTCGATGTTGGCCACGTTGATCTTGTAGCTGATTGCCGTGCCGTCTTCGTTGATGCGAAATATCGCCTGACCCTGCGCGTCCGTGTCCCTGGCCGGCACCTCTTCACTGCCGGTCAAATGTGTTCCGAGATTGTGCTCACTTGCCATCCGAGGCGCTCCGGCCGTCGCCTGGCCGCTCGCACGGGGCTCCGACTGGAGCCGAACGGGCACGTTGACCGACGCGGGTTGAGCGGGTGACATGGGCGACTGCGTACAGGCCCCCGCTAAGACACTCGCGAATACTGCTGCCAAAATCCGCATAGCTGACACCTCCTGGAGAGTTCGAGCCTGAGGCAAGGCTGATGCCGCCCTCGGTCAGCAAATGCAGACGGAATTACACGCCACGACCATCAGCGCGCTTACCGCGTGCGTAAGTGATTACGTTGCCGGAAAGCCGCCCGACCTGCTAGGGCACAGACGTCAGCACCATATCTGAATACGAGGTACTCGGATTGGCCGACGGAACAATGATCATGAACCACCAGTACGGTCCCGGCTGCAAGACGGCCGTTGGATTCGGAATGTTGGCAAACGACATGGATTGAAAACTCGAGATTGCACCGGAGAACATCGGAGTTGGCGTCGGTCCGAACGTTCCGTTGCTGTTGGCAAACAGTGTCCCTCCCGGCGAGAAGAGACCAAGGAACACAGACGCGTTCACGGGACTCGCTGACCCGGCATCGAATGACGCGAGGATCTGCAGCGGCGTACCGGGAGTCAGTGTTATCGGACCATCGCTGCCGTTCGCGGTGAGATCGACGCGCGGCGTCGTAACGGTGTAGGAAATCCGGGAGACGATACCCGTGTCCGTTCCCCCTCCGCGCGCCAGGTAATACAAGCTGCCGTCGCTGGCCGACGCCAAATCGACGAGGCTGGAAATACCAGACGCGAACTGCGTGAAGGTGCCATCGCGTCGGCGTGATCGATCGAATCCATCCGCTGCAGTAATCGCCGATGAAGTAAGTGCCCCAATACTGGCGCGGAAACTGCGGCCGCTTCAGGTTGTGAAAGGCCCCGCCGCTGATGGCGCAGCCCGCGCCGTGATCGTAAGCGTAGAGCGGCGCCGTCACGCCTTGCGCTGTCGTCGGACCCTCGCTGTTGGGCCAACCATAGTTGGCGCCGCGCTGTCCTTCGTTGACTTCTTCCCACGTCCGCTCACCCACGTCGTTGATGAGCATCCGGCCCGACACCGGCTCGAATGCGAACGTATAAGGATTCCGTAATCCGAGCGCCCAGATGGCGCGGTTGGCTCCTGTCGCTGTCGTAAAGAACGGATTGTCGGACGGAATCGTGCCGTCGGGATTGATCCGAAGGATCTTGCCGAGGCGCGTGCCGAGGTTCTGGGCGTTGGCGCCGACGGCATTGTCGCCCACGGCGACGTACAGTTTGCCGTCGTTGCCGAAGTGAATGGCGCCGCCGTTGTGATTCGTGGCGCCGAGCGTTTCCAAATCGAGGATGGGAACCTCACTGCCGGCTGCCGCCACGTCGCCAACAGCGGTGAAGCGGCTGACGCGATTGTGGACAGTCGGCGTGGTCGCCGTGTAATAGACGTAAACAAATCCGTTGGTCGCGAACGCCGGATCGAACGCAACGCCCAGGAGCCCGCGCTCGCCCGAGGAACTGACCGTCAGGGTGACGAACGGTGTCGCCAGCAGCGTGTTGTTCTTGATGACCCGCAGCGTACCGCCTTGCTCGCATACGAAGAGGCGGCCGTCCGGTGCGAACCCCATCGCGGTGGGACGTCGGAGTCCACTGGCGACGATGATTTCGGCGAAGCCGGCCGGAAGGGTTGCGGCGGCAGGCGGCAGCAAGAGCCACGAGTGAGCACGCGAGTGCGAGGCCTATCGTCCGTACGCGGCGTTTAAAGCGACCACGGGTAACTCCTGTGAGAATGGCGACCGCGACAGGGGGACCGGACCGAGCGGCGTGCAAGAAGCTGGCCCCGACGGGCCCTCCCGGTTCGCGAGCACACCCGAATTGGCACCGGAGAGAGCGCCGGGGTGTGCAGCCCTAATACTTTCCGTGCAGAACCCGATAGATCTGTTATGACGCGCGTACGGATTGTTATTCGTTGGACTCCGGTCCGGCTCAACGCGCAGGGACGACGCTTTGTCGACTCCCTGGAATGCATGATCCGCGGGCACGACGACAAGGTAATCTGCCGCGACGGGAACATGTCCTTGCAGTGCGGACGCTGCGGTCACACCTCGCAGGGCTGGCACCTCGACGTGCGCCCGCCGGCAGCGTTCAGGTAGGACTGAGGAGAGAACGCCTACGCAGCCGGCGACTGAAGCGGCTGACCCATGGACGGCGACGCTATCGCCCACTCTGGCGGGTTGTGACGGTGAGCGGTGGGCCGCCATAGAGCGGCTCCCAGCCAGAGTGCGGACAGCAGCCCGAAGACCGGACTGCCTGACAGCAGCATAATCGCCCCGCTACGAATCATCACGCCCGCAGGAAAGCGATACTCCTCGCCGGGTGCACCAAGCGCAAAACATTGCGCCGCAGAAACCCCTCGCCATCGCAGGCGACTCAGCAACGGTTCGACGATAACCGCTATGGCCAGCGCGATGCCAAGCGCGCGCAGCGACGGAGGAACATCGATCGGCTTCCAGAAAATCGAGGCCGGGTAAGCGCTCTGCAGGAATCCCAGCATGACCCACGGCACGCTTCCGAGAAGAAGAATGGCCGTCTTGCGAAGGTCCTGAGAGCCGAGTTGCAACGCCGGCCGTTCGCCCCGTCTGAACTGCGCCGTTCGGGTAATGGCCGTGCTCATCCAGGCGACAGTGAAGACCACGACAGCGGCCTCATGGCCAATCGTCGCGCTCGACGCGGCTGAGACGCCCACGGCAAGAAAGGCAAACACAAATACGTCGGTTGGGATGACTGTTCCGCCGCGTTGCCGTTGGAGGCCTGCCCCGTCCATGCCCTCGATTGAGCAAGCATTGGACCGGTCCGAGGGCGTGTCGGCTCAATAAGTTAGGGGGAATCCTCTGGCCTTGGCGTCCGCCCGGCAATCTTAAGTCTGGCCGCCGGCAGAACTCCCATCGGTCAGACCGCTCTTCGAGACGCCCGGGGCGTTTCCTTTGAAGGGAGCGGCGGGAAAACTCGGGGGCGGCTCACCGGCTGGGCTGGCCCATTGCGGAACTCCCGATAATCGACTCCGCAATCGTGGGCCGCCAGAAAGTTCAGGAACCGCTTGTAATCCGACTTCGGAATTCTGAAGAGCTGGAGGAGCGACCGGTAGTTGCCGCGCGTCGTCTGCAGGCCTCGGCGCAGCAGCTCGCGCACGTCGTGACGGGTAATGTCGCGATCGAGGAAATGCGGATAGATATCATCCCAGAACGAATAGCCGCCTGAGACCATCGCCTCGTAGAGCTCGTCTGCAAGCTGCCGCCGGCGTTCGTGGGCCGGCGTAAGCGATGGCGCTGTGCGGACTACCGCCGGCAGCTGGCTCACCTCGATGGGACCTGTCCCTGGGCGCCAGGCAGGTGATCTGCTCGATCACGTTCTGCAATTCGCGGACGTTGCCGGGCCACCGATACTGCTCGAGTACTTTCCACGCTTCGGGTTCCAGGGTGCTCTGGCGTCCGGTCCTGGAGAGGAAATGCGCGCCAAGGGCTCGAATGTCCGCCGGTCGCTCGCGGAGCGGCGGCACGTGCAAGTGGATCACCCGGAGTCTGTACAGCAGGTCTTCGCGAAACCGGCCGACGGCCACGAGCTCGCCGAGATTGCGGTTGGTCGCAGCGATGACGCGCACGTCCACGATGCACTCGGTGCGTTCAGATCCGACGGCCTGTATCTCGCCGTTCTCGAGGAATCGCAGCAAGAGCGCCTGCATGCGCAGGCTCATCTCGCCTAACTCATCCAGAAAAAGAGTTCCTTTGTGGGCGAGCTGCAGCTTGCCGGGTTTGTCACGATACGCGCCGGTGAACGACCCCTTGAGATGGCCGAACAGCTCGGACTCGAGGAGCGAATCCGGCAGGCCAGCGCAATTGATCGCGACATAGTCGGCAGAGCTGCGGTCTGACGTGTTGTGGATGTGCGCTGCGATGACGTCTTTCCCGACGCCGCTTTCGCCGGTCAGCAGGACCTTCGCATCGGTCATTGCCGCGCTCTCGGCCTGAGCGACCAGATCGATCGAGGCAGGGTCGGCGGCTATGGGGCGTGCAGCGCGACGGTCAAACCGCGCGATGCTTGCTGGAGTCATTCGTCCGAGGACGCTGCAAATTAGCGGCCCCGATCCGTGCCGTTAAGTAATTGATTTTAAATGACTTACATTTTGGATCTCGCCGCGGTATGTGCCTTTTCGGGACACAATTGCACTCTCGCCTCAGCCTAAGTGGTAAAGCGACAGGACTTTAGCTGCCACGTGTCTTATTGGAGGACCTAAGTGCCACTCCTGAACACTATTCCGCCACTGGCGCGCTGGTACCCGGCACGACTCCTTATCCGGAATTGATCCGGCGCCTTGATTTCCACCTCTCGCCATTTGCCGTCGCGCTTCGTGTTCGTCGAGATATAGGTCGCCAGGTAGCGTTGCCGCAAATGCTCGATCACGCGGCGATAATCCGCGGGCAACTCGTCGACGGCACTTGGGAAAAAGGACTCGCCGCCGGATTCGCGGCTCACCTGTTCGAGGACGTCGCGCTCGACATTCGCTCCCATCGCTATGGTGTACACGGTGGCATCAACCGCGCGCAGCTCGGCGAGGACGTCGGCGACGGAGTGACGGCTGCCAGGGCCCGTACCCGGATTGTTCTCGTCCCTTCCATCGGTCATGACGACGATCGCGCGCCGGCCATCGATCGTCTTGAGCCGGCTGATCGAATCGAAGAGCGCGTCGTACAGCGCCGTCCCTCCGCGCACGGCGTATTCGTCGACAGCCTGAAGCGTGGACTCGCGCTTCGTGGTGAGATCGTGAACGAGCGTCGACTCGTCGGCGAAGAGCACCAGCGAAAGACGATCCTGCGGCCGCAACGCGCTGATGAACTGCTTGGCGCTCGCCTTGACCGCATCGACCGCGCCCTTCATGCTGCCGCTTGCGTCGAGCGCGAGCACGATCGAAATGGGCGACACCGCCTCCTGAAATGATTCGAGCGTTTGCGGCGCGCCGTCTTCGAGAATCGTCAAGTCTGCTGCAGAAATCTCGACCGGTCGCCGATCCATCGTGGCGACCGTAAATTCGAGCGTCGCGCGCACCGGCGGCGGCTTCGGTGCGAAATACCCTGGCCGCGAGCGCACCACCTGTTCGGCATCCGTAGTCTTTACCGAGATGCGACGCCAGGCGCCGTCGACTCGTCGGTTGCTCGGCGTGTACGCGAGCAGATATCTGGCGCGTATATCCGAGGCGATCATCTGATGAACCGACGGCAGTTGTTCATCGCGAGATGGAAAGAACGCCCGCCCTCCGGTTTGGTCTGCCACGGCGCGGAGCAGACGCTCACCCTTGAGCGAGATTCCGGCGGCGCCTCCGACTCCCACGACGAACAGCGTCGCCTGGGCTGACTTCACGGCACGCAGCGCATCCTCGAAGCTGCGCGCGCTGTGTTCGTCGTACCCGTCCGTAATGAGCACAACCGCCTGGCGCCCCGTCGCCTGTTCGAGCAATGCCGGCAGGCCGGTCAGGACGTCCATAATCGCGGTGCCGCCGCCCGCATGAATATGTGCGATGGCGTCTCTGACCGTCGCGCGATCGTCGGTCGGTCCTGTCACGCTTCCAAACGTGCGTGAGAATGGCGCGACGATGACGCGATCGCGCGGTCGAAGGTGCACCAGCAGTTTCTCGGCCGCTCGCTGCACGAACTCGAGCCGGTGCCCCATGCTCTGGCTCGAATCGATCAGCAAGGTGTACGTGGAATCGACGATGTCCGAGCGAACGAGGTCGAGCGCCTGTGGCACGTCGTCTTCGAACAACATGAACTGCTCGCGCTCGAGGCCGCTGATCGATTTGCCTTCCGAGCTGAATACCGACGCTTCGACGAGTACGCTCGAGACCTCAGCCTCTTCGAGCAGCACAAGTGGCTCGAGCTTGACGACGTCGCGCGCGCACGTCCCCTTGACGTCGCAGGCTTCAACGGCAATCTCGCGCGCTTCGTACGGGTTCTCGTCGGTCCATTCGACGGCGAATGGAGGACCCTGCGTGGCTTCGCCCTGCAGCCGCTGATCGACGAAGAACTTCACCGGCCGAAGTGGCGTATCGGCAACATGCTGGATCTGCGCGACGATTCGAATAGGGCCATGGATGCCGGTGCGGCCCAGAGGCGACGTGATGCGAACGGCCATTGCCGGCATCGGTTCTTCCTGCGCCCGCGTGTCACCTGAGAGGAGTCCGCTCCCCAAAAACAGCGCCAGGATGAAAAGCCGCGTCTTTATCATTGGAGGGCAGGCACGGAGATCGATTGGCGGTACTTCACCGACTGCCCATTTCGCATAGCCGGCTGAAAGCGCCAGGCTTTCGCGACGCTCATGCTCATCGTCAGCATCAAGGTGCTGCGAATCGAGCTCGGCGCGCGGCGCAGCTTGACCGATTCGACTTTGCCCGTCTCGTCGATGACGACGTCGAACGTGAGCATTTCATCGTCGTGAAGGACCGTGGCTACTGTGGGCGACTGCGGATACGCTGCAACAGGCGCGGCGACGTCTGCGTCGACTGCGGAATAGATCTGCGAGCCAGGCGCTGTTTCCAGGATTGTCACGGAGACCGGAGAATGAGCGGCCTCCGCAGGCGGCAGAACAGCGGCCTGACGCGGCGCGTCAGTCGATGCAGGCGCTTCGCCGGTAGATGCGACGCGCTGAGCAGGGCGGTCGACCGCTTTTGTCGCTGGACGCTCCGCATTCACCCGCGCGTCTGGTGCCGGCCGCGTCGTGTTTATTGCGGGCGTGGTTGCCGCTCTTTCTGCGTTCACCACTGCCGGAACCTGTATGGTGACGTCTCGGCGGTCAGCCTCGACGACAGGCGAGTTGTCTGTCGTGGAGCCGGCGGATTGAACTGATGCGCCCGATTCAGGCTGGCGTTCGGCTTTCTGTCCGCCTGAGCTCCGTAACCAGACCGCCGCCAGAACCAGGGTCAGCGTGATGATCAGGCCGATACCGCCGGCGACGACGAGCCAGCGAGGCGTGGCCGGTTGCCGCCGTCCGCGATTTCTTCACCGCCGGTTCCTCAGGCGCTGGTTCTATCGATCTCACCGATTGGTGGCGAACTTGCGGCGTAGGTCGACTGCCGGCATTCGCCTCCCAGCGTTGGTAGACGGCGCGAATGATGCTGGACGGATCCGGGCGCTCGAAGTAGGAGAGGGCCTCGGAGAAACTGGCGATCGAGGCGTAATGCGGCGGATTCGACATCGCTTGCGACACGGCGAGCCTGAGCGGAACCGGCACGTTTTCCGGCAGCACGTCGCGCAGAAGCGCGCCGAGCTGAGAGACGGCAGAAGGACCGTCCTGCACACCGTCGCGGGGCACGGAGACCGCGCCATTCAGATCGATTCTGACGTTTGTCACCCGACAACTCGGTCGTCGTCTGGCGAGAGTCGGACTCGAGCAGGCGACGGGCTGCCTCCTGAACGATGGCCACACCCTCATGCCATTCGATCGGCATGCCTGCGGCCTTGAGTGCGGACAGCGACACGGGCTCTGGTGTGAAGCCGCTCAGCAAAGCACCCGAATCGTCGCCTATGAGGATCGGTCGTGTAGCCATGGCGTTAGAGCGAGCGTATCCACGTCACGGCCGCCGTGGCGGCGTCGCGGATCGCGATATCCGCGAGGTTCATGAAGTTGTCAACGCCGCCAGAAATGACGATGATGAGGCCGAACGACACCGCAATCGGCACGACGAGCATCAAGAAGTCGCTGTTGGAGCTGCCTGTTCTCATATCTGAGCACTCGATAAAGCGAACGTTTTACACATACGCCGGCGCCGCTTCCGTGTCGTCGACGAAATAGCTGGCGCACGCCGCTTCGAGCAGCTCGTAG
The DNA here is from genome assembly GCA_963802345.1 of Vicinamibacterales bacterium. Classification (GTDB taxonomy): domain Bacteria; phylum Acidobacteriota; class Vicinamibacteria; order Vicinamibacterales; family JAMQPK01; genus JAMQPK01. The sequence goes on along the minus strand of CAWDIK010000008.1, from coordinate 223,181 downwards.
GTGAGCGATCGCGGCTGTTCGAGATAGTCGGCCAAAGACAGCACATGCTCGATGAGGTCCCGGGCATGGCAGCCGCGAAGCGAGATGTTCCGCGGCCTGTAGTACTCGCGAAGCATTTTCTCGATGAGCGACCGGTTGAACGCGAGATCGCGGCCGCGGCAGTAGTTCTCGAAGATGCGCATGAACTCTTCGAGCGTTGGGCTTTCCGCAAAGATCTTGTACTGAATGCGTCGAAGGAACGCCTCGTCCGCGAGCTCCGCGGGTTTGAGGTTCGTGGCAAACACGATCAATGTCATGAACGGGATTTCGAACTTCTGCCCGGTCTGTAACGTGAGGTAGTCGACGCGGCTTTCGAGCGGCACGATCCACCGGTTGAGGAAATCACGGGGCGAGCACGTCTGCCGGCCGAAGTCGTCGATGACGAGCACGCCGCCATTCGCGACTGCCTGGACGGGCGCCCGATAGAATCCGAGCCCGGCGCTGTAGCTGAGCTCCAGCTTTTCGAGCGTCAGCTCGCCTCCGACCATGACCATCGGCCGGCGGCAGCGGACCCATCGCGCGTCGTCGCGCTGCCCATCGGCCAGTCCGATCTCCTCGTCGAGCGGCGCCACCGGATCGTGATTCACGGGATCGAATACGCGGATGATGCTGCCTTCGACCTCGATCGCGTGTGGAATCGCCAGCTCGCCATCGAGCAGTCCATGGATAGCGCTGGAAATCACGGTCTTGCCGTTGCCGGGAGGTCCGTAGACGAACATCGAATGGCCCGCGTTGATTGCCGGGCCCAGCTGGTCGAGCACCCGATCGCTCAGCACGAGGTGTGAAAATGCGGCCCGCACCCGTTCCCGCGTGATCTTGTCGTGCCCGCTCTGCCGCACTCTTTCCATGTACCGGCGGTACTGCTCGAGCGGCACAGGCGCTTTACCGACGTAATGGTTCTGTTCGAGGAACATGGCCGCGCGCACGCGGCCCGCATCGGTGATGCGGTACCGGTACGCCGGGCTGCCCAGGAGCGAGCCACCGACAATTTCGCAGTGCCGCTCTATCTTCAACATGTCGAGCGCAGGCTCGACGACCTGAAAACGCAAGCCCAAACGCTGTGCGAGCGCGCTGCCCGTCAGCTCACCTGCAAGGTGCAGGGTCTTGAGCGAGAGCTGGAGGATCAGATCGAGGCTCAGGCCCGATTCCTCGAGCGTGCCAGGGGCGCGCGGGTGATCGAGTGACGACGCCGTTTCAACGGCCAGCATGTGATGTCCTTTCCAGCTCGGCTAGGTGTTCGGCTTGACGTGCCCTGCGGTGTGCCGCCGCGAACGACGGATCCCTGCGGGTCGCCGCATGAAACTCGGTCGCAGCCTCCTGATAGCGCTTCTGCGCCAGGAGAACGATGCCCAGGTTGTAGTGCCCGGCTGCGTCGTCGGCGTCGCCGAGGAAATACGATCGCGCCGTGTCCGCGCGGCCTGCTGCGGCATACGCCAGCGCAAGATTGTTTCGAGCCGGCGCGAACCCCTTCGAACGGGACAGCGCGTCGGAGCAGTCGCGAGCTGCGTCTTGCTGACGGCCTGCGAGAAACGACAGATAGCAAAGGTTGTTCATCGCGTATGGCGCCGAGCGATCGAGATCGGCAGATCGCGCGTACTCGATGGCCGCCTCGTCATGTTTGCCGAGCGCCTGGAGGATCGTGCCGAGTGTATTGACGGCCGTCGCAGAATCCGGCGCCACGCGCGTGGCACGCACAGCGTCGTCGAGCGCTTCGTCGGTGAAGCCCCAGTCACGAAGCACGCGGGCGCGCCCGTCGAGTGCGCCGGCGTGAGTGGTGTCGACCACGACGGCTTCGGAGTAGTAGTCAAACGCTTTGTCGCGTATCCGCAGCTGGTAGTACCGGTTCGCGACGGCGACGAGCCGTCCGGCGGATCGGTCGAGAATCAGCCACGCGAGGGCGTCCGACAGCACAGGATCGTGGGCCTCGACGGCCATCGAACCGAAGCCACCGGCGTCTGCCCTCATCGGTTCGTTCGAGGGCGCATACGCCGGTGGAGGCCGCCGGCCCGTTCCGCAGGCCGTGATACAGATCACGGCGAGCAGAACTCCAGTGAGGCCCGAGAGTCCGGGCCGGCGGTTCAGTTCTCGGCTGGCGTGGCCATGCCGATGGTCACGGACCGTAGTCATTCGAGGGCTGGACACGGTTAGTCGATGTCTTCGTGGTTGAGGCGCGAGCGGCGCTTCACCACGTACAGGATCACGAACACCGCCAACAGCACGAGGGATGCAAGCATCGTCGTATTCACGTTTCTCTCCTTGATTATGCGCCTCAAAAGAAGGCGCGGTAAATCCTGATCACAACGGGTCCCATACAGACGACGTAGACGGCCGGAAACAGACACAGCACGAGTGGAAAGACCAGCTTCACGCCGATTTTGCCGGCACGCTCTTCGGCTTCCTGCCTTCGCCGGGTTCGCGACGTGCTCGAGTGCGTTCGCAGCGACTGCGACACGCTGGTGCCGAAGCGGTCCGTCTGCACCAGCATGGCCACGAGGGCGCGAACGTCTTCGACGCCAGTTCGATTGGCGAAGTTCTTGAAGGCTTCAAGCCGCGGTTTCCCGGCGCGTATCTCGGTCGTGATAATGCGCAGCTCTTCGGTCAGGGCTGGATGTGAGATTTCGAGCTCGTCGCTGGCCTTGACGATGGCCTGGTCGAGGCTCGATCCGGCTTCCATGCAAACGATGAACAGATCGAGCGCGTCTGGAAGACCGTTGTGAATCACCTTCTGGCGCTGGTTCGTCTTCCGCTGCAGCCACAGCCCCGGAGTCAGATAGCCGAAGATGCCGGCAAGTATCGACAGGACCCATCCATCGCCCCAGCCGAGCAAGGTAATCGGCCCGAGGGCAAATATCACCGGGCACACGAACTCGGCCGCTGCGTAGAGAATCGCCGTCTTGATGTCGTAGTAGCCAGCGCGGATGAGACGCCGGCGAAGCCGCGACATGTCCTTCGGCGAACGCGGCATCGCCTTGGAGAGTTTCTGCAGGAACGGATCGGGCACCTCGGTCAGTTGCGTCGGCTGGAGCACGAGGCCTGCCCGCTGAGGTACTGCGACCGTCCTCAAACGCCGCTGCTCTGGCGTGGCGCGCTCGAGGATACGTGTCGCCGCCAGCCCCGATACCAGGGCGACGCAGGCGAAGACGCCGATAATTGACAGCAGCAATGCGAGCGACATGTCCTACACCTCGATGTTGATAATGCGGCGAATGGCGACCACGCCGATGATCTGCAGCGCCATGGCGCCGACGATCATTTGAATGCCGAGGGGGTCCTGAATCATCAGCGCCATGTGTTCTGGCGCGATGATCACGAGAATCGCCGCCAGCGTCGGCGCGAGAAATGCGAGCACCCACCCGGTGATGCGGCCATGGGCACTGACGGTCCGCACCTGCCGCTTGACCTTGAACCGTTCTCGAATGAGCGCCGAGAGGTTGTCGAGCACTTCCGCGAGGTTTCCTCCCGATTCGCGCTGCGTCAGCACCGCGGTGACGAAAAACCGCGCGTCGAGCAGGGGGACACGCTCGCCGAAGTCGCGCAATGCCTCCGCGAGCGGCATGCCGTAGTTCTGGCGGTCGTGAATCAGGCGGAACTCCGTGCCGACTGGATCGGGGATTTCGTCGGCGACCATTCCCAGACCGGTCGTGAGCGCGTGGCCCGCTCTCAACGCTCGACCAATGAGATCGAGCGCCTCCGGAAACTGCTGTTCGAATTTCCGCTGGCGCTTGCTCACTTTGAAACGCAGCATTAGAAACGGCGCCGAGCCTGCGACCGCGCCGACCACGACCGCAACACCCGCGAATCCGGAAATCAGGTAAATGCCGAGGCTGTGAGGCAGGCGGCGAACAATCGACGAGAGCATGATCGACCCGACGGTCGAGCTCATCCCCGCGTGCTGGATCTGCCTGGCCAGCGGGCCGGCCAGCGATCCCGAGCGGCGCAGCAGCCGATCGATCGACGACACCTGGCTGAGAGGCTGCGCCCGCCGCAGCAGTTCCGGGTTGACCGCCGATTTCTTGCCGACACGAAGCCGCTTCCGCAGCGCGCGCTGGCTTGTGTCCTCGTGACGCACGACCAGCATCCAGTAGGTGCCCAGAATGATCCCGAGAACGAGGAGAAACGTCGTAAGCGCTATCAGCATGACTCTCTCTCCCTACGCCACAATCTTCATGTGCTCGAACATGTCGACCGGCAGCTGAACGCCCGACGAGGCCAGCCGCTCGCTGCATTTCGGGCGTATGCCGGTTGCTCTGAAGCGGCCGGTGATACGGCCATCCGGGCGAACGCCGGTCTTTTCGAACAGGAAGAGGTCCTGCATCGTGATGACCTCGCCCTCCATGCCGGTGATTTCGGTAACTGCCGTAATCCTGCGCGAGCCGTCCGAGAGGCGCGTCACCTGCACGACGAGATCGATCGCCGACGAAATCTGCTGGCGGACCGCCTTTTCGGGAATGTTGAGATTCGACATCGCGACCATCGTGTCGAGCCTGTACAGCGCGTCGCGCGCGGTGTTGGCATGGACAGTCGTCAGACTGCCGTCGTGGCCGGTATTCATCGCCTGCAGCATGTCCAGCGCTTCCTGGCCGCGGACCTCGCCGACCACGATACGGTCGGGTCGCATACGGAGCGCGTTCACCACGAGATCGCGTTGACGGACCGCGCCTTTGCCTTCGATGTTGGCAGGCCGGGTCTCGAGGCGGATGACGTGACGCTGCCGCAGCATCAGTTCCGCAGCGTCCTCGATCGTGACGATTCGCTCGCGATCTGAAATGAATCCCGACAACACGTTGAGCAGCGTCGTCTTGCCGGCGCCCGTGCCGCCCGAGATGACCATGTTCAATCGGCAGCCGACGGCGGCCCGAAGAAAATCGAGCATCGGCTGTGTCAACGAGTCGCGGGCGACGAGATCCTGCGCGCCGAGACGATCGGTCCGGAATCGCCGAATCGACAGCACGGGACCGTCGAGCGCCAGCGGGGGAATGATGGCGTTGACGCGCGAGCCGTCCTGCAGACGGGCGTCGACCATCGGACTGGATTCGTCAATGCGGCGCCCGACGGCGCTCACGATGCGCTCGATGATCTGGTGAAGGTGCTTGTCGTCGCGGAACACGACGTCGGTCTCGTGCAGACGCCCCTCGCGCTCGATGTAGACGAGGTCGTGGCGATTCACGAGGATGTCGGAGATCGTGGGGTCGGCGAGCAGGCTTTCGAGCGGCCCCAGGCCGAACAGCTCGTTCAGGACGTCGCCGACAAGCGCTTCCCGCTCGAACAGGCTCAGCGGCATGGTCTCGGATTCGTGCTCGAGCAGCCGGGTGATGATGCCGCGGATTTCCGGCTCCGCGTCTTCGCGCTTGGTTCGCGTCAGACGCTCGAGATTCAATCGGGTCAGCAACTCCTGGTGGATACGGCCCTTCAGTTCCTGGTATCTCGGGTGCCTCGTATCCACGCTCGAAGCCGGTGAACTTACGCTCGTCGCAGTCATGTCCTGGTCTCCCTGCCGTCTAACGTTTGCCGGTCAGCCGTCCGAAAAATCCGCCCGATTTCGCTTCCTCAATCTGTGCGTGTTTCGCCACTCCCGCCAGCGAGCGCGCGAAGCCGACGAACGACGCCGCCAGTTTGTTGTGGTTCTCGACGACGATCGGCTGCCCTTTGTTCAGCGCGTTGACAGCCAGCCGGTAGTTGCTTGGAAACAGGTGCCGAATGGCTCCGCCTGTCGCGCGTTCGATGTCTTCCTGCCCGATTTCGGACACGGTGTCGTACCGGCTCACCACGATCTGCACCCGCTCACGGCCGTAACGCTGCCGCAGCGTAGCGGCCATGCGCGCCGCGCCGCGCACGGTCGACAGTTCCTGATTCGCGACGATGACGATGGTCGAGGCGCTTTCGAGTACGTCGAGCATTGCGGAGTCGGACCGCGGGGCGTCGACGACGACGTGGTCGTAGGCCCTCGAGACGAACTCGAGCAGCGTGCGAACGCGTTGAGTGTCGACCGGCGTCACCAGAAGCCGATCGGACGAGGCGAGTAAATCGACCCCGGCCTTGGTGTGTTCGACCAGACCTTTGAAAAACGCGGCGTCCATTCGATGCGTGTTCTCGAGCGCATCGATGATCGAAAAACGCGGCTCGGCGCCGAGGAACAGAGCGGCGTCGCCGTGCGCCGGATGCAGATCGATCAGGAGCACTCGTCCGGCCTTGGCTTGTGACAGTGCGGTCGCGACGTTCACCGCGACCGTCGTCGTGCCTACGCCGCCTTTGGCGCCGAGGAACGCGTACGTCTTGCCTGCTTTCGTCGACTGGCTCGCCGAACGTGACGCCATGCGATCGAGCGCCGCGCGGACATCCTCGACGTTGACCGGCTCCGTCAGCAGCTCGTTCACGCCTGTGCGAATGGCGTCGAGCATCATTGCCGGGTCGGGCTTGGAGGCGATCAGCACGATGCCCAGCGATGGGTGAGAGCGCCGGATCGAAGAAACGGCCGCGGGAACACTCGACTGATCTCGAATGTCGACCACCAGCATCCGCGCTGCGGATCCCGACAGGTGCAGCGCCTCGAGACTGGCAGCCGTTGTGACATCGCCGCCCGCCGCTGTCAGAGTGTCTGCGAGCTGGCGATCGCCGGGCGCTACGAGAATGACCTTATGCGTCAATTGAGACCTCTATCGAACGAGCCGAATGACCATGCCGAATGCGGCGCCGCCGGTGTTCTCTCCGGCGCCCGCCACGTGAATACCGGGAAAGCTGACCAGCCGGCCGACGACGTCCTTGTTGTTGTTCGAACAGTCCAGATACGCTTCCTTGTAGAAGCCGTCCTCGCACAGTCCTTCAACGAAGAAGCCGAGTATGCCCACGAGTTTGACGATGCCGTTCGTGCCGTTGTAGCCCTGGCTCAGATACAGCGCCGTATCAAATAAGGCGATGGGAACGACCCGCTCATTCAATCCGTCGCCGCCGGTGATGTGACCACCGAGGCCGCCGGTCCACGAGGCGAGGGAATCTCTCGCGACGATGGCATCGACGCCCGATTTCGTCTTGCCGGTCATCGCGCCGGTCATGACGTCGAGACACCCATGCTCGGTGTCGACTGCCGGACAGGTCGAGGCCTGAGTCGCCAGGCCAATCGTCGCGGTCGTGCAGTTGATGATGTTGTCCTCGTAATTCGTGGCACCTTCACCTGGAGCGTTCGTATTGGGCAGATAGAGGCTCATGGCCCAGCCCGAAGAGAAAGTGCCCGGGCCTGGCGCCGGTCCCGGATGCGCGAGCTTCAACGTCATCTGATATCCCGTGTCGACGGGATTGCCGCTCGCATTTGCGCGCTTGAACCCCGTCGTATCCGCCGAATACGGCGGTATGTACACGTCATCGGTCGTGGGATTCCCTGGATCGAAAGTCGATAGCTGTGTCCATGGCGGCACGTCGCGTTCGAGCCATTTGTCTGCGACGGCCCACGGCTTCAGGCAATCTGCTCCATTCGCGGACGTGGCCTGAGCGGTCGCCGTCGCCCTCACGCCTTGCGACGTGATGCCGAGCACAGGCGCGAACAGTACCGGGAGCGTTGGACTGGCGAGCTCGCCGTTGCGGTACACATCAACCCGGACGCAGCCGCCGCCGGTTACTCCGGGCGGACACGCGTACGAGACGGCGACGGACCCGGCGGAATTCCACACAACGTTGTCCTGGGCGACGTCGGTTGCGGCGAGCTCGACGACTCCGCCCGCAGGCGGTGGATTCGTGACGTCGTCGAACGCGCGGGAGATCGCACCAGCCAGGGCACCCGCATCCGCGGAGTTCTGTGCCTGTCCGCGGCTGACGAGGACGACACCGTAATCCAGCACGAACGCCGCGAAACCCATCAGCATCAGCATGGAGATCGCGACTTGCGCCAGGATGGCTCCACGTTCGCCGTTTGCTGTTCGCCGATTCATGATGCTTCTCATAATCAACAGCCTTATCGCGTTACGGCTTCTTGGTGGCGGGCAACGGCGCGTCCACCGTGCCTGCGCCCTCCATCGCGGCGCCTACGTTGCCGTCAAGAAACTTCCCGGGGAACGTCGGAAGCGGTGGCACTTCATCGGGATCGAGCGGACGAACGAGCCGCGGCGTAATCAGGACCATCAATTCCGTCCGTTCCTTTCGCTCAGCCTTGCTCTTGAACAGATAGCCGATGATGGGAATCTGGCCGAGGATCGGAATCGCCGCGCGATCGTCCTGCGCCATGTTGTCGAGCAGACCCGCAATCGCGAACGACTGTCCGTCCCTGAGCTCGACGTCTGTTTCGGCGCGGCGAGTGGTGAGGGCCGGGATGCGGAATCCTGAAAGCGTGATGCCGTTCGCGAAGTCGAGCGTGCTGACTTCGGGCCGGACCTTCAGGCGGATGACATCGCCGGCAATCGTCGGCGTGAACGTCAGCCGAACTCCGAACTCCTTGTATTCAACCGTCACGGTTCCGGTGCTGCCCTGGACGACGGGAACCGGGATCTCGCCTCCGGCCAGGAAGCTCGCAGGCTGGCCGTTGTAGGCAATGAGATTCGGTTCGGCCAGGCTCTGGAAGTGGCCGGTCTGCTTGAGCGCCTTGACGACGGCGCCGATGCCTTGCTCCCGGCTGAAGAAGAACAGATTCAGGAAATCGGCGAAGACCAGCCCGTCCTCTGGTCCATCGAAGTCGGTGAGTCCGGCGAACTGCTGAGTCGTCGAGCGGGTGTCGAAGCCTGGTCTTGAGGCGAACAGGTTGACGCCGGCTTCCGTAAGCGCTCGCCGATTCACCTCGGCGAACCGCACCTGCAGCATCACCTGCTGGCTCTCGGACCCGCCAGGCAGCTGCAGCATGTTGATGACCTTCAGCTTCGGCGAGGTCGCCAGCGCGATTTCGCCGACACGCAGCATGACGGCATTGCTCGACACGCTTCCCGACAGGATGATGGCCTGATCGCTGAAGCCGACCTGGATGTTTTCGCCGGGAAACAGCTGCTGAAGCTGCTGCTGGAGCACGCTGATTCCTGGCTCGACGACGATGTCGTACTGGCTGCGCTGCGTCGGCCCCCAGACGATCAAGCTGACCGTTCCCGGACCTTTGCCGTCGATCAGTATTTCGCGCGGCGCAACCACGACGGCATCTGCGACGGCCGGATTGGTCACCGCGATTCGCGAGACATCGAAGTCGGTGTTCAGGACCGTCGAGCGTCCCACGGTGAGAGGAACGCGCGTGGGCTGAACAGCCGGTGCGACGGCTTGCTGCGCGTGCGTGTCGATGGCAGTTGCCGCCACCAGCGCGCAGAACAGCAGCGCGAGTTTTCCCTTGGCGATTGGATGACGTTTCAACGGACCACCTCTTCGGTGCGCTTGGCTGCACGGATGGCTTCGACCGTGTACAGCTTCGGCGCGGGCGCGGGAGCCGGGGGCTGGACGGCGACCACGCGCGGCGCCGCCTTCACGACTTTGATGACCGGAGCCGGAGCGGGCTGTCCAAGGAGCGCCGCGCTGCGGATACCCTGCGTGTCCGTCTGCTCTGTGTCCAGCGGATTGCGAAGCGCGAGCATCACCTGGCCTTCGGTTTGTGCCAGCGTGATCTTTTCCGCGTCCTGCGGGGTCACCATCAGCGTGACGACCGTAGATGGAATCGGCTCGCCGTCCTTGGCCTTCTCCTGGTCGTAGCGCGTGCCGGCGGTGAGCACCTGGACGTTGCTGATAACCGTGCGGGTCATCGACTCTTCATTTCGCCGCAGCGTTACCAGCACATCGACCTTGGTGCCCGGGACGACAAAGCCGGCGACGCCGACGACTTCATTGACCTTCACCGACATGGCCCGCATGCCGGCAGGAATCGAGGGCGACAACCCGGCGCCGGCCTCGAGCGGCGCGAGCTTGTCTTCGGTCAGCGGCTCGTTTTCGGCGACCGAGTCCAGGAGTCCGCGAGAGACGACCTCCTTCGGATCCGGGTGAGAACCGGCGACCGGATTTCTCGATGGCCAGGCCACGACCTTCAGATCGTGTTCGGTCAGCCGGGCCCCCATCGTCAAGGGCTTCGCGGCAACGACGACGTGATAGTTCGCCACCTCGACCTCGCGAACGGGCAGTCGTTGCACGACCTGATACATCGCGAACGCCGCGACGCTCGCCATGGTGAGGGACATCAGGACGACAGCTATGGTGCGATTTCGCCGGCTCATTTTGACTCCTTGCAAACTGATGCGTGGTGCATGCGATTGGTGTTCATGGACACGGCGCCGCGGCGTTTTCCAGCCGCATCGACGACGTGGCCGACAACGTTTTCGACCCGAGTGACTTGTTGAAGTACGAGATGATGCCGCCGACGAACGTGTAGGTGATGCACGTAGGACACCGTGACCGGAACCACCCTGACGCATGACGCCCCGAGGTCGAGCGTCTGCGTGGCGCCGACGACCGTCGAGACGGACTCTGCTGAGAGGCTGGTCGCCTGAAGATACTGATTGACTCTGGCGATCACATCCGCCGAGCCGTAACCCGGCAGGACCGAGACTCGCGCGCCCTCGCGGGCGGCGTTGGTCAAGCACCTCATAGCGCTGAAACAGCAGGCCGAAGTCGATGATGCCGAGCGACACGAGGAGGAGCAGCGGAAAGACCAGCGCGAACTCGACGAGCTCCGCTCCGCGTTCAGAGCGACGATGTGTTATCGCAGCCATACTGTCACCACCGTTCCCGCAAAAATTGAAACGCCATATGCCAGCTTCGGTGCGTCAGGATGATGGATGGTGAGCTCCGGCAGCGCGCGCAGGCCTGACACGCGCCAGTGCATCAACAGCAATTGCACGTTGGCCACAGCGCGGCCGAGATACCCTCTGCCAGCGCAACGACCACCGCGACGACACCACCGGCGATGCCGGTGAACAATCCAAGCCACAGAGCGTCGGGCCACGCGAACCATGCGCCGAGCGCGGCGATCAGCTTGACGTCGCCCGCGCCCAGGCCGCCGAGCGCAAATGGCAAAAAGAAGATGGCCGCGCCTGTTGCCCAGCCGACGAGCGCGCCACCGAATCCGGACCCGCCCCCCACTGCCGTGTGGAAGATGATTCCCGCAGCGGCCGCGCCGAACGTCAGCCAGTTCGGAATGCGGTGCTGTCGGACATCGATGCAGCAGGCCACGGCAGCGATGCAGACCCCGATGAGATGAACGGCATTCACTTCGAAACTCTCCTATGGCTCCGGCGGCAGCGCCGGAGCAGGTACCCAGTTCGTTTGTATCTCAGCGCCCCAGTCCCCGTATGCATCGGCCATCTTGTCGTTGATTGACGTAAACACCGCGACGCCGATTGCCACGACGATTCCCGTGAGTAGTCCGTACTCGATGAGGTCCTGGCCGCTTTCGTCGGCGATCAGCTGCCGACCCATCCGGATCCACGCGCGCATCGAGCTGTGATTCACGAGCACTCAGACCTCCCGAAGAGCCCGTCAGGATTCGCGGTCGATACGCCGGAATCCTGACGGGCGACTTGCCGAAACAGTCACGCCTCTAGTCGGCCGCCGGAAGAACCGCGTCGAGGTCGGCGAAGTAATCCGCGACCTTCGGACCGATCGCGGTGATGGCCGTCACTGCGCCTGTGGTGATGATCCCGACCAGCAGGCCGTACTCGATCAGGTCCTGGCCCTGATCGTCCGAAATGAAACGAACGATGATGTTCTTCATGTCCTTCTCCTCCGAGTCTGCTTGATCGTGGCGCGACGCGTTCGTCTTCAGGGTCTGTGAGCGCGCATGGCGCTCTTTGCCTCATGTATGGGGCCGGCCCTGGATGTCGGCGCCGCGCCGACGTGTTTCCAACGCCCTTACTAGTCCGCCGCCGGAAGTACGCCGTTCAAGTCCGCGAAATAGTCCGCGACCTTGGGGCCGATGGCGGTGATCGCCGTCACCGCGCCCGTGGTGATGATTCCCACCAGCAGGCCGTACTCGATCAGGTCCTGACCCTGCTCCTCCGAGATGAACCGAACCAAGAGATTCTTCATGCGCTCCTCCGAGCATTGACGATTAACGAACTGCCGCGGCGCGTCAGACGTGGAGTGCATTGAACGTTCTAGACGTTCGGTGTCCCATGTATGGGACCGGCTCCTGCTTTCGCGCCGCGGATGCACAGCATGCTGTTGCCATTCGTCGCGCCGGCTGTGCGGCAACGCGACAAACCTGCTGCGGGCTACTGGTCGCGTCGCATATCCAGCCAGCCCGCCAATCCTCCGACGTCGCACCGCATCGTGTACCGCAGCGTTCCCGCGTAGGGCGGCGTCGTGCTGAGAAACCGCGCCCCGACGTGATAGATGGCATCGGTGCTCTTCATGTGCTCGCACCGAACCACCTGAATCTGATCGTCGAACTCTTTTCCTCCGAACAACACGCGAAGCTGACCCGATCGTCCCTACGAGAAGCGGCGCGGTCGTTTCGAGAAGGCAACCGTCGGCACTGCAGTTCAGGACGCGGACGCGAATGTGGCGCGTCAGTGTTGCCAGGGCCTCGCGGCTTTGCCGCTGGTCTTCAAATCCTCGAATCATCGGTTCTCCGGTCACCGTTACGCCTCGATGAGCCGGATCAGCCGCAGCTCGTGAAGCACTTGTCCGTTTCGTATGACGGGAGTGCTCGCCACCACCCGTACCTGCGTGGATGTCGCCGCCCCGTCGGCATATGTTTCGAGCGTCAGCACGTCGTCCGCATTCCGCGGCTCGCGATCGAGCACCACGAGCTCTCCTGTCGACGTGCGCCGCACCGCAACTTCTCGCAGCACCTGGAGAACGCCGTCGGAATTTGCGAAGGAGAATCTCGGATGTCGACGTCGTCCGTGCACGGCGGCCTCCATCGCAAGCGAGGTACCACATCGCCGTTCACGCGCTGTATTCGCGATTTTCCTCAGGGATTTGCGCGTTTTTCGCCGATCGCCGATCGCCGGCGCATCATCGCCGCCAACCGGCGCTTCTGGTCCCGACCAGACAAAGGTGGGCAGTGCGTGGCATTTCGTCTGACATGAATCTGATCGCGCTAGCGCACATTTGCAGTACGATGCGCTCGTCGAGAGGCGGCGAGCGAACAAATCGCCGCGCAAGAGGACATTGTGCTGGTCGGGGACCGAAACCTTCGCGGCGCAGATGCGAAAACACATCCTTATATTGATGATTGCTGCGGCACACACGTTGCCTTGTTGCGTGCGCAATGGGCATCGTGTTTCTGCGTCGCGACGATCGACCGCGGCATCACCGGCGGCCGCGGCGTCGCGCGCGCGCGCGACGGCTCGGTGATGCTCTCGTTCCTGGTGTTCGCCGCTGGACTTGTGGCACTGTCGGCCGTCGTCGCGAATATTCGCTCGGTCGCGGCGCTGGATCTTCCGGCGTCTCCGCCGATCGAGATCGCGCAACCCGTCCGGGAACCGCGTCTCCCCGAGCGACCGGTGTTTCGCCACTCGGTCATTGCGGGTGGCGCGTATACGTCGGATGAAGTTGAAGCGGCGATGGCACCGAGACGGCGTCGTCGCCGCCCATTATTCGGGCGTGAACCCGCGCGCGCTGCGCGTGGAGACGCTGCCGAGCGATCGCGACGTCTACATGTCGTATCGCATCGGGCAGGAGATCTTCTGGACCAAACAGAAGGTGCGTCTGCGGGAAGGTGAAACGATCCTGACCGACGGCGTCCATCATATTCGCGCGCGGTGCGGCAACTGCATCGCGTTCGCCCCGATGGCGCCGACAGCGGACGACGAACCCGGCGAGATGGAGTTCGACGCGCTGACCGACGATGCCGACCAGATTCAATCGCACGTGCCGCTCGGCATCGATTTGTTGCGCCCCTATGCCGGCATTCCGCTGCCCTGGCTGCTGGGCTACTCGTCGGACGCGTTTGCCGGCAACTCGGCGATGGGTGGTGGTGGATCGTTCGGCATGCCGCTCTACGGGTATGCCGCGGATCTGCACGAGTCGCAGTTTTCGAGCGATGTGCCCGACATTGTGTTGTTCTCGCTGACCGATGCCGATCCACCGGTGAACGACGCTCCACCGATGTTCGTGCCGAACACGTATGCGTTTCCGGATGACCCTCAGGATCCGGACGACCCGACACTCCTGGCGATCCGGGCGATCCAGGTATTCCGGACATCCCGGCGATCCAGGTGACCCTTTCGATCCGAATGTGCCGGTGCTGGAGACCCCGGTGGTGCCGGCCCCCGAGCCCGCCACACTCTTGCTCGTCGGCGGCGGTCTGGCCACGATGGCGGCACGCAGGCGGCGAAGGCGGTAAGCGCGCGCGCCGGACCGAGCCGCTTTTGTCATCGTTGACTCAAAATGGCGCACGGCTGCACCATGAGGATCGCAAAAACATTGGCATTTCTTGAGATTTAGCGCGGGCGGCAATTTGCACCGCACCGGGCGTGCGTCTTCTTGCCGCAGGCGTTGCCCTCGTCGCCTTGATGGGAGCCGTCTCGTCGAGATCGGCACCGATGGATTTCCACCCGCTTGCGGAGAGCTCTGGCGATCCTCTGGCGGGAAAGGGCCCTGGCGACAGCTCAAGCTCTGCAGGAAATGTTCGGGAGCTCGCAAGGACCGCAGCGATGGCGGCGGGCGCCGGAGCTGACAATTCTGGTTTCGGTGATGGAGTACAGGCCCGGGGGCGACGTCGAGTACCTCGCGACGTCAGAACGGTTGGGCGAGGCCGAGATCGCCGAACTGATACGCGACTTGACCGGCGGGCTCGCGGTTCTCACTGCCGACACGTTCCAGCAGTTTTCATCCGTCAGGTACGAGATCGTGCCTGCGGGTACCACGGCAACCGTCTCGCGGCCCGATCAGATCGTGACCGGCCGTTTCAACGGGCTGCGGCGCGCCGTGAACACGCTGGGTTTTGGTGGCCGCCGGGCGCGGAAGGACGGCACGATTACCGCAGGTGCGATTCTGCTCGACCGCGACTTCGACGCCGCGAGCACGAGCCGCCGGCTGCTGCGGACGCACGAGCTGGGGCACGCGCTCGGATACAATCACGTCCACGCGCGAGCGTCGATCATGAATCCGCGTATTGGAACTGAGCCCAATGAATTTGACCGGGAAGCCGCCCTCATCGCGTTTCGTACGCCAGCGATCATTGCGGCGCGCTGACGTTCGATGACGTCGTTTCTTCAGCCGCTGCTTCGTGAGCGGCACGACCGCCAGCGCATCGTCAACGTCCGGACCGGAAAGGTCGTTGCCGATCAATTGATGACGGCATTCGATTCCGAAACGAGACGCAAAGGGCTCCTCGCGCACACCTCGCTGCCGCCGTCGACTGCCATGGTGATCGCGCCGACCAACGCGATCCACACCTTTTTCATGAAGTTCCCGATTGACATCGTATTTGTGTCGAAGGCCGGCCGCGTCCTGAAAATCCGATCCGCTGTGCCTGCGTGGCGGATGACGGCGTCGTTGCGCGCATACGCGGTTCTCGAGCTCGCCGCCGGTTCGCTGAGCAGCTCCGAAACTGAGGTCGGCGATCAGCTGATTGTGAGTTCCGGTCCGTAACCTTCCTGCGCTAGCGGGCGGATATCAAAGTGCTGTCATCGAGCCTCGCACAGTTCCGCCCGGCTTCCTTGGCGCGATACAACGCCGCATCCGCCGCGTCCAGGACCAGCTCCGGCGTGGAATGCCGCTTCGATCGCTCCGCCAGGCCGATGCTGATGGTGATGGTGATCTTCGGCGCTTTCGTCTGCGGGACGCCGTTCGTGGATTTCGGCTTTCGTGCGGGGCGATCGGGACTGCGCAACACGAACCCGGCATCGGCGATGGAACGGCGCAGCGATTCCACGAACGGCTCCGCTTCGCGCGCTGAGCGGCCTCGAAACACCACGAGGAATTCCTCGCCCCCGTAACGGAACGTGCGGCCGCCGCCGCCGACCTGCGATAGCTTTGCCGCCACCATCCTGAGCACCTGGTCGCCTGCGTCATGGCCATAGGTGTCGTTGAACTTCTTGAAATGGTCCACATCGCACATCGCGATGGCGTAGGTGCCTCCCAACTGCTCCATCACGTTGTTGAATGCTCTGCGGCCGGGAAGTCCGGTGAGCTCGTCGCGGTAGGCGATGTCGTACCCGTGTTCGAGAACGGCGAAGACCAGGATGAGGGCTGCCGAGCCCGCGTAAAGAAGATCGCGTCCGAAGCCCGGCCAGACGCCGCCGCGTCAGTTGGCTCACGGCGAGACACATCGCCGTCAGCGCCCACAGCAGTCCTTGCTCCACCTTTGTGCGCCGGCGGAAGACGAGCGTCGCAAGCGTGAGGATGCCGATCGCAAATGAGAGCTGCGCGATCCACGGCAAGCCGAATCCTGCGCGATACCCAATGCTCGAGCCGAGCGACACTCCGCTGTTCGGGGCATTGTCCTCGACGAGCCAGAGCACGCCGATGGCTTGTGCGGCGACAATCGCGACCTTCAGAAGGCCATCGAGGGTCATCACTCCGCGCTCTTTCACGATGGCGACGAGGACGAAGTTCAAGGGCAGCAGGGTGAGGGCTGCGAGCTGCACCAGCGGGAATCCGTGCCCAGCGACTCGAGCGCGAGAACGGTCAAGACAACCGCCGACGGCGCTGCAGAGCAATCGCGATTGGTCGTAGTACCAGCTCAACAGCACGCTGGCCGCGAGTGCGCCAAAACAAAAATAGGCCGCGTACGGCGCCGCGGCGCTTCGAATTACGTCTTCCCGCTGGACCGCCCAGGCCGCGAGCACCAGCACACCACCGGGCGCCAGCAGGCTGGCAAGAAATCGGAGTGTCGCGAGCCGGCGTCCCATGTCGTTCGCGCGCTGCGCGCGCGGCTAGATCGACCGCCGGCGAAAAAGCAGCACGATGGCGACCGCCCACCCTGTGACGGCAAACCACAGCGCCGGCTGTTTGACCAGGGGCGGAGCAACGAACTGAGTGACGACGACAGGCGCAACGTTCCGCACGGGCACGACGACGTTCACGGGAGTCAGCGTCCGGCAGGCCGGCGTCGATGTGCGTTGTTTTGGGTCTGAACCGGCCAGTTCGTGGCGCGCCTGCGCCAGCTCGTGCTCCAGCCGCCGCACGACAAGGCCGCCGACCGCGCCCATTGCGAGAGCGCGGGCGTTTTCGGCGCTCTGTGCCGAGGTGCGCGCGAACTGAACGACGGCCTGATCTTTCGGATTCTTCTTGAAGGCGGCTTCGGAGCGGGCGAGAAACGTCTCGGCCTGCTTGAGCGCTTCGTGCGTGTACGCCTCTTCCTTGCTCGAGCCGCTTTCCAGCCGCCTCGGCCGCGAGCAAGCCGGATTTGGACGCGAGCTCTACGGCCTTGCGAGCCTGAAGAAGCTGGTTGGGAATCGCGTCGAGGGCGCCGCCTGGCGTCGTCTCGTACGCGGCGTAGTGGGTGAAGAAGAACAGATCGCCCTCGATGGGCAGCGCGTCATTCTCGCCGGACGAGGCCTGCTTGACGCTATACAGCACTACCTGTGCGCTGGGGTCGACCACGGCGTAATTCGGCTCGGCAGTGACCATGAGCCAGAACGTCTGATATGGAGTGGTCAGGTTGACCGGAACCGGTCGGTCACCGTCGAACGTGATCTCGCCGAGATTCGACGCCTTGCCATCGACCGACACGGCCCAGAGCACATAGGTGAGGAAGTCCTTGCCCAGGCGATGCGCCGGTTCCAACCCTGTGATGCCTCCGCGGTTGATGTCCAGCTCGACAAAACCGGGACGGCTGCCGATCTTGAGCTTGATCTCGGCTTTTGGCGCCAGGCGCGTGCCTCGCATGCGGATGTCGGTCGATCCGGCGAGGTGGCGGTAGCTGAGAATCTGACCGTCCGGCTCGTTCACCTCGATGACGCGCAGCTGGACGGTCTGCGGCGCCGGCGTCTGCGCCTGGGCATCGCACACGGCTGCACACGCCAGAGCCAGCACCAACGAGTTGAGTCGACACTGCTCCGATAAGGACACCTCGAGAGCTCCTTTCTTCTGCGATCATTTATCGGCAGGTCGGGCTTCAGGCTTGGATCCAGACTGGGACGGATTTGCGCGCCGTGGCGCGTCTGCTCACAGCACTCAGTTCTCTCTTCCGCGCGCCAGGTCCCACAACTCTTCCATGCGCTTGATGACCTGCGGCACGTCGGCGGCCAGCAGGTACCCGCCTTTGACGAGCGTGTCGGCGTGCTCTTGTGCTCGCATCAAATACTGTTCCTTCGACGCGTAGCGCGAGGCCACCGAGCGCCGCGGATCGCCCGGGCTCTTAGCCTCGTCCGTTGCCGCGAACGGAATCGACGATCCCATCAGCGATACCAGCTCCTTCGGCGCGCCGACGGCGGGGCTTCGGAAGTTCCAACCGGTGTACGTTGCGACCGGAACAGCCTGCTCGACCGACCTGACACCGGCTCGCTCGTTCCCGTCTTCATCGACCTGTGGCACCAGGAACGGAAGGGGAGTAGAACCTTGCTGTGCGGGCTGAAGAATCCGGGGCGACTGAACGCCAGGAATTGCCGGGAACGCGACTGTTTCGCGGCCGACGAGCGTGCCGTCGCTCAACTTTGGATATTGGCTCGCTGGAGGCGGCGTGCCTTCCCGCACCCAGCGATCCATCGCGGTGAGCAGTGCACGAAGCGTCCACCAGTACTGCACGGGGTTGTCGAGTTGCTGGCCGGTCGTTCGTCTCGGCGGGAATTGTCCAGGCGAATGCTGTGTTCCGGTGAGGAAGTAAATTCGCGTGTTGTCGGGCGGCGCCACGTCGGTTCGGCCATCGGGCGTCGTGTGAGTGAGCGCCGCGGCGCGCGTGTTCCAATACTCGACCCCGCTGTTGGTGAAGAAGATCTTCGGCTGGTTCTGCCTTGCGCGATCGTTGTCCAGCAGGCCTTCGGATCGGCCGCTGTTGGGATCGCGTGACGATACATTGGTGAACGGAAAGTTCGTCACGTTGGACGCCGACGCGGCGTTGGGGTTCGCGCCGCGCTCGTTGATCGAGATGCGGCCCGCTCCGGCGATGTGCGCCATGACCCCGTCGTACACCAGCCTGTTCTTCTCGTCGTTGTTGAATCCGTAGTAGAGGAACGTCCGCAGGAACCGCCCCGACTGCGATGAGCCGAACGCGTACGCGTAACGCACGCGAGCAGCGGCGTCGGGTTGGTGCTTCAACCAGGAAGCGGTGTCGCGGAACGCCACGAGACCGGTTCCCGCCACCGGCAGATCGCGCACACGGTACGACAGCTGATATGTCCTGCCGGGCTCGAGTCCCGCTGCGACGGTCACAGTGTTGCCACGCAGTTGCCACTGGGCGCGCGGCAACACCGTCCGCCTTGCCGTATGCGCCGTCGCGCACAGTTAACATGGTGTCGGCGGCGGCCACGTCCGCCGGCGTGTAGCCTGAAAGATCGACGAAGACCGCCTCCGTCTGCCGCTCGTTCGGCGTGAAGTCCGCGCGAACGACGCCGCTCGTGCCGGCCGCGACAGGCGCGTGAAGTTTGATGGCGTCCTCTCCGGCCACGTCAAACTGCCAGCCCACCCACACCAGCGTGTATCCCTGTGCGGTCAGAAAGCCATCACCCAGATGATTGTTGGTCGCCGGATCGCGGCTGGCTGACGCTCGCGCGAATCCAGACAGGAGTCCCTTGCCGCCGCGGTTCGATACTTCGACCAGCGCGACGCCATTGCGCCGTGAGGGGTCCTTCGGCTGCAGAATGTAGAGGTCTGCGGAGAACTCGACGCGGCCCTGGCCGTCTTTCTTCGCCTTGTCGAGATCGACGACGACGGAGTTGCGCGGGTGCGCTGGATCGACGGCAAAATAGATGGTGCCGACGAGCTTCTCGTAGCCCGACGTGCCGACATCGGCGCGCCTGGCGATCTCGACGCGGACGACTTCGGCGCGGGCAACGGGTGCCAGGGCGACCAGAATCGCGACGGCGAAAAGTGTCTTCTTCATAGTGCGGCAGTATAGAGCGTTGCGTCGGGGATGCAGACCTGAAAGAACAGGAAAAGCCACATGAGATATCGACAGCTCGGCAGGACCGGCCCTCGTGTTTCGGCAATCGGCCTTGGATGCATGGGCATGTCCGAGTTCTACGCGGGGCGCGACGATGAGGAGTCGATCAGGACGATTCATCGGGCGCTGGACCTGGGCGTCACGTTCCTGGATACCGCCGACATGTACGGTCCGCACACCAACGAAATTCTGGTGGGGAAGGCCATCCGCGATCGTCGGGCCTCGGTCGTGCTGGCGACGAAATTCGGGAACGTGCGCGATGCCGCCGGCGCGCACGTGGGAGTGAACGGCTCGCCGGAGTACGTGCGCCAGAGTTGCGACGCGTCGCTGAAGCGGCTCGGTGTCGACGTCATCGATCTGTACTACCAGCATCGTGTCGACCTGAACGTGCCCATAGAGGAAACGATCGGCGCGATGGCAGAGCTGGTGCGCGCGGGGAAAGTGCGGTACCTGGGGATGTCCGAAGCGGCACCGGCCACGCTTCGGCGAGCAGCCGCGATCCATCCCATCGCGGCGCTTCAGAGCGAGTACTCGCTCTGGACGCGTGACGTCGAGAACAACGGCGTGCTCTCCACCTGCCGCGAGCTCGGCATCGGCTTCGTTCCCTTCAGTCCGCTGGGCCGTGGATTTCTGACGGGCCGCTTCAAGGCGATGGCCGACGTGCCTGAAGATGACGTCCGCCGCACGTATCCGCGCTTCCAGGCGGGGAACTTCGAGAGCAACATGGCGCTGGTCCGGAAACTCGAGGAGCTTGCCGCCGAGAAGCACTGCACACCAGCACAGCTTGCTCTGGCCTGGCTGTTGGCCAAAGGTGAGGACATCGTTCCCATACCGGGATCGAAGCGCCGGTCGCGTGTGGAAGAAAACGTCGGTGCTGCCGACGTCTCGCTCAGTGTGGAGGATGTTGCCATGCTGGATGCGATCGCGCCGCCCGGCGTCGCCGCCGGCGAGCGCTATCCTCCGCGGTCGATGGCGACGGTGTTCCGCTGATAGCGCACCGCCTCATTAGCTCAGCGGCCGCCGTTTTGCACCGTGATGTTTCAACAGGCGCGCGGCCGGGATCGCGTGTCTCTGTCTCCCGACGGGTTGAGAGTGGTGGCGAACTACTGGGAGGACGGCCACTCGAAGCTCGTCAACACCGCCCACGTGCGCATCAACAGCGACGCGAATATTCAAAGAATTCTCAGGGTAACGATTCCTATGTTGTGGATTTATGAGCGGAACAACCAGACGCTGCACGTGGAAACGCGGTTCGATGCCGCCAACAAGGAATATCTGCTGATCATCCGTTCGCTCGACGGAAAAGAACAGATTGAACGCTTTCCCGATGCGCCGAGCTTTCAGTCGCGTCTCAGCAGTCTCGAGCGGCAGCTCGAAGCCGAGCGCTGGGAGACGCACAGCGCCGTCGCCATGCACGACGGCTGGAAGCTGTAGGCCCACCGCCACAAGCTTTCCCGCGGTTCCCTGAGACGCCGAAAAAGCAGGCTTCACTCTGCCCGCCCGGAGGCATGCCCGATGATTCCGGGGCAAACATGTGTCAGACGCCGTAAAGTCATCGATGAAGCCAGCAATTTCTGCTTCCCCTCACGGTACATGCTTTGCGGTCGAACTTCACATCTCTCGCTGTGCGAGGACGTCACACTGCTGACCAACCGTTGTGACGAGGCTGGGCTGAATGGAGGTACGTATGAAGAGTCTATTGGAAGAGGATCCGAGCGAACTTATGGGACTCGACGAAGAGAACGATCCGATGGAAATGGCAGGCTCCGAGGACGAAGAAGAGGAGCCGACAGAGCTGATGGGCTTGGGGGACGAGGAGGACGAAGAGGAAGAGCCGTTCGATTTCGACTCTGAGGAAGAAGAAGAGCCGGTCGAGTTGATGGGGCTCGAAGAGGAGGACGAAGAAGAGGAAGAGGGAGAAGAAGGCCCTCAATCCGTCCGCCAGCGAATCCCAGGCCTGCGTCTGGCCCAAGGCCTCCGCGCCAAACGCCGCGCTCGCGCGATCGCCGTCGCGGCGCTTCGCGCGCGACGCCGTGCGCGCTTGCTCGCTCTCGCAGTGTCCCGGCGTCGACGGCGCGCCCGTCTGCTCGCTCTCCTTGCGCACCGGGCACGACGTCGCACACGATTAGTGGAGGTCGCCGCTCTCCGTGCACGCAAGAAGGCCCGCGCGCTCGCAGTCGCAGCCGTCCGCGCACGGCGCCGAATCCGTCTACTCAAGCGGGCAACCGTCGGAGCGAGGCTCCGCGCGTCGGCGTAAACAGATTGACTTCGAAGCAACGGTAGCGCCTGGATTCTGAACTGCGCGCTCTCGGTGTGTGGCTCAGAGTTCTGGCGCTACGCGTGTGAACGAGCGATTGTCTCCGATATCCCGGCTCAGCAAGAAGAGGCGCACTTGGAAAAAGAACGGAATCGAAACGGAGGTTCCACGATGACTTCTCCGGTCCAAACACCCTTGCTCGAACTCCAGACACAACTGTGGAAGGCGCGAGCCCAGGCGAAGCAGAAATGGCTCGAACAAAGCCTCGCGCAGCCGACCAGGACGCCTGATGAGGCGGCGTGGCGGACGACGTGGATTAAACGGGCGCTCAACATGGTGAAGCGCGGTCAGGCTGAGATCAAGTATCAAGCCGCATTGATGGATGCCTACGCGGAGCACCTGAGCGTGCTCGAAATGACGCTGATCGCTGCAGCGGAACAGAAACGCGATTCTGACGAGGCAGCGAACGTGAACATCGAGGCTGGCCGTGGCGGCCGGTGCGCGACCTGGAGACTCGTCCAAACGTAAACATGCGTGAAATGCGTCATCTGAGCGCGCGGTCGGAAACAACCCGCCATCTGCACCAAATAGCTCGGCGGGCGCTAGACGCGCGCATGCAGACTGCGCGTCCCGTTCCCATCCTCGAGCGTTAGAATTGGGACGGACTCTGGGAATGAGGATGAGGCGCGCCTTTGGCGCCGCCCTGTTTGAACGCGCCGCGGCGATTGATGCCGCCCTCCTGGCCGTTCCCGATCGGGTCAAGTACCTCGTCGTCGGTTGTACGGTCATCGTCATGGTGGGCGTATCCATCCCCAACGTGCCTCGACAGTACTTCGACTATTCCCGCGTGCCGCTGCTCAGCGGCATCCAGCAACGCGAGACCTACGGCACCGACTCGATCTCCGACATGTACGGAGCCAAGGTCATCCTGAACGACCCGAGCGACATGTTCACGAAGGAACGGCTGGCGCAGACGCCGCTGGAAGCAGCTACATGGTCGAAGGAAGCATCCGCCCCGTATCCGCCGGCGGTATTGCTTGCGGAAGCCGGGCTTTACGCATTCGGCGAATGGTCCGGCATCGGTTTCTATGGAGTGATCCTCGGCCTCGCGTTCGTGTTTCTCTCTCTGTCGGGCTACTACTTTCTGAAGACGCGCTGGTACCTCTTTCCAGTCCTGTACCTGAATTTCTCCTACTTCAGCTATCGCTTCGTGTACGTGCAGGACAACACCTACCTCGTCATGCTCGTCGTCATCATGGCCGCGCTCTTCCTGGCCCGCGCGAGGCGCGAGGCATGCCACGCGCTCATGGCGGTCGCCATCATCATGAAGCTCGCGCCGCTCTACTACGTCAAGAACGTCCTGACGATGAGGCGACGGACAGCTGTCGTCTTCGTCGCGATACTGCTCGCTGGGCTCGTGCTGCCCTATTTCGTGTGGGACAACTACTTGTACATCTACCGCTACGGCAACGACCTCAAGGGCGACTGGGCCTCGGCCGCGATGTCGCTCGTTTTCATGGTGCCGTTCGCGATCGTCCTCTGGTATGTGGAGGTGCGGCTCGACTTCGATACCGAGGATCGCATCGGGTGGGGCCTGGTGCCGTTCGCGATGCTGCTCGGCCTCAAGATGAATTCGGCCAGACACCTGCTGATCGTCCTGCTCGTCCCGGACAAGCGCGGCATCCGCAACGTCGCGGCCGCGATCGGGCTGGCGTTCCCGTTCCTCTTTCCGTCGCTCGTCGCTTTCAATTCCGCGCTGCTGATCAGCACGGCTGTCCTCTGCATCGGCCTGGTCTTCTACCTGGACCAAATCGGATGGGACGTCGTCCGTGACGACTTCCGGCATCCCCGTCGCACTGCGAAGATGATCCTTGATGCGAATGCTTCCAGATGGCCGCTGACGGCAGCAGACGGCGGTCACGCAAAAAACGTGGTGGTAAAGATAAGGTGACGACGAATTTCATTTACACGATACGTAACACCATCCAATCGTACGTAAATCTGCGCGGCTCTCGCACGCGCCACGCACACTGAAATCGTCGTGTGGAGCGTGGCGGCATACTTGCTCCCAGCTTCAGGAGCAAAGGAGGGCGCGTTTTATGTACGTTAGAGCACTTATCGTCTTCGTTGCGATGATGGGACTTGCCGGCTGCGACACAAGTGGATACGTCCTTCAGATCGTCGAGTGTATTAGGACCGTCGGACGTTCAGGACGTTCCGAGAACCGTTGTGCCGGGCGGTCCTATCGCCCGAGCAACCGGGCGAACCAAGGTGATCGTCAATATGAACGACAACTGCGACCCGGACACGTTCAACGCCGAGAGATCAGACCTGGCGCCTGCGTCGGCGGCGGTGGAATGAAATACGACACCTTCATTGCCCAACTGACGCGGCTCGGCTTTGTGGGTCCGTGGCATTTCGCGCCACACGTCGTCAACGCCCGGGAAGGCCAGACGTTTCTTGTCGTAAATCGCGGCGGCGAGACTCACACGTTCACCGAGGTGGAGGAATTTGGCGGCGGTATTGTTCCCCATGTTGAACGATCTGGCACACGTGCCGGACGTCGCATCTGAATGTCAGTCGCTGAGTCCTGATAAATTTGTCGCGCCCGGTCAGACGTTTGAGGAGGACGTTGAAGCGGACGAGGCAGAGAAGTATCAGTGCTGCATCCATCCATGGATGCGTTTGAGCACACGGGTGTCCGAGCACGCGCACTGACATGTGTACTCGAGCTCTCATTGACGATTGGTGGATCGAAAATTGATTGAATGTTGTTCGATTGAAGATTGTGGCAACACTCTCTCAGTCTTCAATCTTCAATCGTCAATGGAGCTTCGCCAGGATCAGTTGTTCGCAATCCTGATGTTGCCGATGAACATCCGCTCATCCGCCGAATTGCCTGTGCCAGATCGAACGACATGGCGTCGAACTGGAGGCCGGGGGGGATGCCTTTCTCGTACTCGGCGACTTTGGTCTGGCCGACGAACACCTGCAGCAGATCGCCCTTCTTCCTGAGCGTCACGGTGACGCGGTTGTTCACGGCATTGTTCGAGAACCCCGGCGCTCCCACCCACTTCGTCCCGCTCATGTAGCCCTGCGCACCCGGGAACTGGCCCTCGATTTGACCTCGCCTTCCCGGCCGTCGAAACCGGGACGGATCTTCACGCTGAGGAACGACGTCTGGTCCGCGCCGTTTTGGACAGCTTGAAGGTCAGGCCCTTGGCGCCCCACCGGTAGTTCTGCGCGGCGACCACGTCGTAGCTCACCTCGAAGTCACGCGGCAGGGGCGTCTTCATGCCCGTGGCGTGATCTGCATGCCGGCCATCGCCGCCCAGTGACCGTCCAGTCCCTTCAACTCCGTGACGACGCTGGAGGCCCCGGTGTTGTCCAGGGTGCTTTGCCAGTTGAGGGGCTTCTTGCCGACGGCCGAGGAAGAAAAATCCTCGAAGAACACCACGGCGGGATCCGCCGCGTTCTTCGTCGCCGCCTCGGATGCCTTGCCGGCGACGGCCGCCTCGGTGAACGACGGGGATCGGAGGGGCGTGTACGGCTGCCCCTTCACCTTGTCGGGATCGAAGAAGTAGTCGTAGATGTACTGGAAGTCGACGTTGTTGAGGATCGCCTCGTGCAGGCTCAGGCTGACCGGGTCGTTCAAATGCGCCGTCCAGTACATGACGATCCACTGAGGCGCGTCGGTCTTGCAGAGTTCGACCACGCGGGGATCGATCGTGTAGATGGTCATCCGCTTCGACGTGCCGCCGTTGCCTTCGAACACATCGGCGATAGTTCTCGAGCAGCACGCCAGGTTCCTGCGTCCAGATCTCGGCCGTCTCCTGCAGGCGGGCCTTGTACTTTTCTTTGTTGCTTCTGAGAACCGCCAGCCGTTTCTCGTGGTTCGTGTTCAGGTACCCCGTGAAGTAGTCGATGCTCCTCTGATTACCCTTGTTGTCCCGGGCGATCTTCTGCGTCTCGTCAGCGTACTCCCGCAACACCGCCGCTTCCATGGCTTGCAGGTACTCGCCCTTGGTGACCGTCACGAACGGATGCCGGCGGTCCTTGGTCAGCACGACGAGTCTTTTGTTCCCGGTCCGGCTGTCCCGCACGAAGCGCGTGGGAAACTGTCTCAGCACCGGGTGGCCTGAGACGTCGGCCGCCTTGTCGAGTTCCGTCCCGTATCCCTGCTGCTCGAACGTCGGCAGCGTGAAGTAGGCGCGCTCCGGCGTGCTGATGGCGTCCACGGGATCCCCGTAAAACCCGTTGGCTTCGATGCCCCAGTTGAAGCTGTCGCTCGTCAGGGGCTCGATCTTCTTGTTCACGCCGTATTTCAGTTCCGTGTAGAGCTTGGCGAGTGCCCCGTAGGCGTTGGGATGCGCGGCCGTGTTCTGGTTGTAGGGGCTCAGCTTGGCATTGCGGATCTGGAGGACATCACCCAGCGCGCCCTTGGGCAGATAGCTGGCCTGCATCCAGTTGGCAAAGAGCCGCGCGATGGAGAGCTGCGCGGGCGAGTACACGCGCGTGTCCACCGTGATTGGCGCCGTGGCGGGTTGGTAGTCGTAGACCTTGATCCACCCGAGGACCTGGTCCTCGAGTCGACTCGCGGGGGATCGGCTGGCGCGACTGGGCTGTCCCGGACAGCGACCACACTAAAGCCAGCGAACCGATCAACGCCGCACGTCCTCTCATGGTTGCTCCCTCTGAGGGCGGCGCCGATCGTCCATGCAGCCCGTGTGGGGGAGCGTACGGACGGTTGGGGGAAAAGTCAATGAACGCGCGTTCATATTGTCCGCCTCTGTCGTTTACTCTCATGTGCGTGCCATCGCTGCGGCGCTGTCTGCGGAACGATGGGAAGCGTTACCTACATAAAATGGAGGCTCCCCCAATGAGTGTCTCGCTTCGTCGAAACGCCGTCTCGGTGTGTCTGTTAGTGGCCAGTCTTCTTCCAGCCCAGGCGCGTGCGCAGAACTGGAGCTTCGATGCCCGGGCGGTTGGGCTTGGTGGCGTGGGCTCGACCAGCAACGTCGCGGTCGACATGGTCGACGAGCAGCGGCCGTACCGCGCGATAGTGCTGCCGTTCGGATTGCTCCAGGTGATTCCCAATCTCCCGAAGCTCGATCCGACCAAGGACGAATTCGATCTCGTCCGCGCGATCGAATACAGCGCGAGCCCGATTCACTTCATCATCGGGCGCGACGACACGGCAACCGCCTCTCTTTTCATCACTGACCTTCGGAATGGCGAGCTCAGCCGCGATCTCAACGACTATCGGGGATTTTCGCCGGCGACGAGCGCGTCGGCCGAAGGCCTGGCGTCGCCGAACTGGGGGCACACGTTCAAGCTGACTCAGAACACCAACGGGTCGTTCCACGGTATTTACGCGGGCGCCGGTCCGTACTTCTCGATGCAGACGTCGGCCGAGATCGATCCTGCGCTGGCAGCCGTGTTTGCGAGTTCGACGCCGGTCTATACACCGAACACCAGCTATTACATGTCGAACGACACGCTCAGTCAGTTCGCGCTGGCGGTGACCGGCGGGTACCGCGGGCGCATCAGCCGAGCGGGAGGAGGGGAGCTCGACGGTCTGTACATCGGAGCGAACTACCACTATCTCCATGGCTTCCAGTACGAGCATTTCGAGCCCTCGGCGAGACTCGACACCAACGCGAACGGTTTGCTGACTGTCAATCTCAGCCAGGGCTTGCCCGTCTCGATCCTCCGTCACACGTCGTCGCAGGGGAGCGGCTTTGCGATCGACATGGGGGTCGCCGCGGTTGTCGATCGGTGGGAGGTGGGCTTCGGCGTCAACGGGATTGCCAATCGCATGGACTGGACAGGTGTCGAGCGGACCGACTACGTTCTCGACAGCCTCTTCTCTGGCGGCGACTTCGTCGATCTTCCCACGACTCCAACTGGTGACGCACGCGTGGAGCTCCCGGTGGACATCCGTGCCAACGGCGCGTACAACGCCGACGTGTGGACGGGCATCGTGGAGTATGGCCATGGTTACAACGGCACGAGCTTCCGCGCCGGATACGAGCAGCGGTTCAACCGGATCCAGCTTCGCGGCGGCGGGCGGTACATCAAGGAACGGTGGGAACCGACCGGCGGCGTCGGTTTCAACCTGTCGGAAGGGTTCGGCGTCGATGTCGCGGCGTTCGGGACGAGCGCCAATCTCGAACGGAAACGTCACATGGCAATCGCCGTATCGCTGCGGCTCATGCACCGCAATCCATAATCGCGCTGAGGACGATCAGGAAGATCTCCGGACTTCCTGATCGTCTGAACCCGACACTAGACACCGCTATTTGTCGGTTGACGCGAACTTGTAGATGTTAACCACCCGCACCCGCGCGATCGGCTCGGCGTTGGCTGACTGGCTTCGGAAACGCTCTTCGTAGATCGGCGGTTCACTCGGCGTATCGAGCGCGAGATAAGGTTCGTAACCCGAGGCGACAAGCCGCTCGATCGTGGCGTCGAGAGAGTCTCCTGGTATCTCGTCCCAGCGGATTGTTGGTCGGCTGCCATACAGTCGAATCGCGCCGCTGTGCAGGCTCGAGAGGACCACCGCGCGTTCGGACGTGTTTCGCCTGAACCACTCGCCGACCAGCGCATATTTCGCCTCTTCCACACGGGTTCGGCCGATCCCCTCGCGCTGAAGGAATTGTTGCGAAACGAAGCCGCTTGTGAAGGCAATCGCGAACATTACCGCCGCCCGCCAGGCTTGTGTCGTCCGAAGGCTGAGGAACTGTGACAGCGCGCGGGCACACACGATCAGAACAAGGACGATCGTCGGCAGCAGAAAACGGGAAGAATCCCAGTTGTCGAAGACAAGATAAAACAGATACGGAGCCGCGGCGGCCGCGGCGATCGCCGACAGTTCCCATGCCCGCCGATCGCGACGAAGAACGACAAGGGCTCCTGGCCACGCGAGCCAGAGCAGCGTCGAGCGCGAGTAGATGAGCCATTTGCCGAAGTTCGAAAGGTTGGCCGCAATCCGCGAGAACGAGAGCTCGAACATGTGCGACGCGCTTCCATATCCGGACATCGTCAGGGTTCCGTAAAGCGTCGCATTCAACCAAATCTGCAACAGCAGAAACACCGACGTGGTCGCGGCAGCAACCCATGCGCTGCGCGATTGCGTTCTGAGCAGATGGATTAACAGAAAGACCAACACTGCGGGAAGGAGTACCGGACGCGTCAGCATGGCCATTCCGGCGCAAATGCCTGCCGTCATGTTCCACAAGATGGAGCGCGCCCCTCGACTCCCCTCGGGGGAGGGCGCGTTGTCGGTGTCCACGGCGCAAATCGCCGCCAGCAGCCAGCACGCGGCGGGCACATCGCTCATGGGCTGGACTGCCGACATTGCGAAGACCGGGTCTACCGCGACAAGCGCGGCGGCAAACAAACCCGTCAAGCGATCGGACGACCTGCGGCCCATGAGATACGCGAGCGCGAGCGCGACATAGGCCATGACGAGCGGCACGAAGAACGGACCAGTCGGATGAAAAGCGGAAAACAGCGCCATCATGAGGGGCAGTCCGATGGGGAACCGAGGGACCGACGAGAATCCTTCGGTCGCCGGCACATGGCCGATCGGCGTGGCTGCCTTCAGCGGATCGGGGAACGGGAGGATGGACGCAAGCGGCTGCGGCTCGCTGAGACGCCCAGATGCAATGAGTCTCGCCGTACTGACATAGCCGTAGCTGTCCAGGCCGCCCGCTACACGGACGTGAAACTGCGAGTACGCCAGCACCGCCGCGACGATCAGCGCCAACAGGCCGCGTATTGAAACGTAAGAAACGGCCTCGGCCAGAGCCGATGCCCGTGATTTCTGGTTGACGGCGCTGAGCGCGGCGCGCACGCTGAGGGAAAGCACCAGAGCCATCGCCGGCCGCAGCCAGTCACGCGCCCGAATCGACACCTGTCCGAGCTGGATGTCGATGCCGCCGATTGATGCGATGAGAATCAGCGTCGCCGCGGACAGGACGAGAACAGCATCAAGAGCGCGTTTCATACCGCTCAGCGGCTGATACGACTCGTTCCACCATTCGCTCTAAGCCATAGATCGACGCAATGTTCGAGTGGTTCAATGTGGCAAGCCACGGCGGTCGCGATTATACGGCTCGATTGGTCTTCGCGCCGGATCAATCGTTCCAATCGCCGTCGTCGGTACCGGGTTGTCGGAAGTCTGTCGGGCGGCATAATCCCGACTCCCCAGCTCGCGCTGAACCATAAGGAGGATTCAATGACGAGACGACGTTCGGCGATGGTGTTGACGGCGACGTTTGTTCTGGGAACCGGGCTGGGCGTGGCGCTGGTACACGCGCATGACGTGCGGCTCGATGAGGCCATGGACGCGCTGCACGAAAGCAGCGGCGCGCTGCCGTCGACGCGGCGAGGACCGATACGGAGACGACGACCGATGCCGAGTACTCCCCGCAGACTCAGCACGCATTCGACCGGAATCGTGCGAAAGCCCTGGCCAGCATCCAGGACTGGCGATGGATCACATCGCTGCGGCAGCCGCGATTCGGCGTCACTGCCTCCGAGATCATCCGACGCGCGCCTCCAACGACCATGGAGATCGCCTGGCGCCGTTGAGCAGCTGCACAGCTTCCGACGCGCAGATTTCGATCGTCGCATTATTCTCCTGATGATGAAGAGCAGAGCCCTTGCGTTTGCCGCAGCGGTGCTTCTCAGCGTTACCACTCTGCACGCCGCAGACTGGCCGCAATGGCAGGGCCCCGATCGCTCGCGAGTGTCAAAGGAAACCGGCCTGCTGAAGGAATGGCCCAAAGGTGGGCCGCCAGTCGTGTGGACGGCGACTGGAGTCGGTGGCGGCTACGGCTCGATGGCGGTTGCGGGCGATCGCGTTTTCGTCCAAAGCACGCGCGGCCGCAACAGCATCGTCGTCGCGCTCAATCGTGCGGATGGAAAGGAAGTCTGGTCCAAGGCGCTGGGTGCAACCCAGACCGACGACCGGGGGCCGGGACCGCGCGGCACACCGACCGTCGACGGCGATCGCCTTTACGCGCTCAGCGAGAACGGCGACCTGATGTGCCTCAAGACGGATGGCACGGCGGTGTGGCAGCGCAATATCCTCCGCGATTTTCGAGGACGGCAGCTCCAATGGCTCATCAGTGAGTCGCCGCTGGTCGACGGACCGCACGTCATCGTTTCTCCGGGCGGTCCCGGCGCCGGCATCGTGAAGCTCGACAAAATGACGGGAGCCACTGTCTGGACGTCGAAGGATCTCAGCGATTCCGCGGGGTATTCGTCGGTGATCGCCGCGGACGTGCAGGGAGTGCGCACGTATCTGACGTTCACGGAGTCTGCAGGCGTCGGTGTGCGCGCGTCCGACGGCAAGCTGATGTTCAGCTATCCGAACGCCGCGAATGACGTGGCGAACGTTGCGACACCGATTTTCTCGAACAACAAAGTGTTCTTTACCTCCGCGTACGGCACCGGCGGCGGGCTTCTCGAGCTGACGGCGCAGAACGGGGAGGTCAAAGCTAAAGAGGTGTACTTCACGCGCAGCATGAACAACCACCACGGCGGGGTCGTCCTTGTGGACGGCTATCTCTACGGATTCAACGATTCAATCCTGACCTGCCTCGAGTTTGCGACGGGCAAGATGATGTGGCGCGACCGCAGCGTCGGAAAAGGTTCGGTGACGTTCGCCGACGGCAACCTCTACATTCAGAGCGAGAACAACGTCGTGGGGCTGGCGGAAGCGACGCCGTCCGGCTACCGAGAGAAGGGGC
The DNA here is from genome assembly GCA_963802345.1 of Vicinamibacterales bacterium. Classification (GTDB taxonomy): domain Bacteria; phylum Acidobacteriota; class Vicinamibacteria; order Vicinamibacterales; family JAMQPK01; genus JAMQPK01. Next base: position 191,185 of record CAWDIK010000008.1, on the reverse strand, counting down.
GTTTCAGCATTCCCGACAAGGGTTATCCGAGTTGGGCCCACCCGGTGATCAGCGACGGCCGGCTGTACGTGCGTAATCAGGACACGCTGCTCACGTACGACATCAAAGCCCGATGACAGGGTGAACGCGTGAGCCGTTTTCCCGATGATAGATCCTGCGCTTCAAGGGGACTATCATGACACTCCGCCTCGCTATTTTGCTTGTCGCGCTGGCCCTTGCGTCAGCCCTGCCGACCGCCCAATCCTACGACCGGCCGGATCTGGATGCGGTCTACAAGATCAAAGACGAGGCGTTTCAGCGTTCGGCCATCATGGAATTGATGGGCTATCTGACTGATATCCATGGTCCGCGGCTGACCAACTCCCCCAACATCAAAGTGGCGGCAGCCTGGACCACGGCGAAGATGACGGAGTGGGGCCTTGTGAATGTGAAGCAGGAACCCTGGGGGCCGTTCGGCCGTGGCTGGTCGAACGAAAAATTCTATCTGCACGCGACGGCTCCGCAGAAGTATCCAATCATCGGGTTCCCAAAGGCGTGGACGCCAGGCACACAAGGGCTTAAACGAGGAGAAGTCGCCGTCGCTGTCATCGCATCAGCTGCGACACGGAAACACACCGAGGGAAGCTGAAGGGCAAGATCGTCTTGAGCGCGGCGTTGGGACCGCTTGCCCCGTCGGCCCAACCACTGTCGTCCAGATATGACGACGGCGGACTCGAACGGCTTTCGCGTGAGCCCGCGCCGTCCCCCACCGGAAGGAGGGGAGGTCCCCCGCCTGGTGGAACAACGGCGCAACAGGCGCTGAATCGGTTGCGTGCCGAGTTCTACGTCAGCGAAGGCGTGCTCGCAACGCTCGAGCCGAGCCGCGGCGTGAATGGCGGCACGATCTTCGTTGTCGGACCACCGGGTCTCGGCCGCGGAGCAGGCCCTATGGGCCCGCGAGACCCGAAGTCTCCCCCTGGCTTTCCGCAAATCGTCATCGCTGCCGAGCACTACAACCGTATCTTCCGGACGGTTGAAAAGAAGATTCCCGTGACGCTCGAAATGGATATCGACAACAGGTTCCATGACGAGGATCTCAACTCCTTCAACATCGTCGGCGAGATTCGCGGCAGCGACCTGGCGGACGAGGTGGTGATGGTAGGCGCGCACTTCGACTCGTGGCACAGTGGCACTGGGGCCACCGACAACGCCGCTGGATCAGCCGTCATGCTCGAAGCCATGCGGATCCTGAAAACCACGGGCGTGAAGATGCGCCGCACAGTCCGCATCGCACTTTGGACCGGCGAGGAACAAGGCCTGCTGGGATCGAGAGCCTACGTGAAGGATCATTTTGCAGACCGGCAAACGATGACGTTGAAGCCCGAGCACGGGAGACTGGCGGCATACTTCAACGTTGACAACGGAACGGGCGCTATCCGGGGGATCTTTCTCCAGCGCAACGAAGCGGTTGCGCCTGTCTTTCAGGCGTGGATGGAGCCGTTCAGGAATATCGGGATGACCACCCTAGCGATCCGGAATACAGGCTCAACCGATCATGTTGCCTTCGACGAAGTGGGGCTACCTGCGTTTCAGTTCATTCAAGACCCGGTGGAATATCAAACACGAACGCACCACACGAACATGGACGTGCATGACCGCATTCAGCCTTCAGACCTGATACAAAATGCTGCCATCGTCGCGGGGTTTGTGTATCACGCTGCAAATCGCGAACAGAAATTGCCGCGAAAGCCGCTGCCGCGGCCGCCCGCGCCTTGAGCTCGTCGCGGGGCCGACCCGCAATTCTTTTGTCAGTGGTGCGAATCCCCTTGAAAGTTGGTTTGATGAGCGTCGACGGGAAGCCTGACACTTCTCCTACCCCGATACCTCCCGCTGCCGAGGAGTTCGACCTGCCCCACGAGACGGCGAGCGACTCTCTTCTCGTCGTCCTGTGGCAGCGGGCGATGGGCGACGACTATCCGGTCGACGTCGATCCCTCCAGAGCTGCACCCGGTCCCTGCTGGCCGATATCCTTGAGATGCTGGCGCTACGCCCTGCGATCTTCTCGTCCATCTCGGGTGTGGACGCGGCGGCCCCGGCCTTTGGCTGGCCCGCGAGACAGGGCCCGCCTCGTCGGGCTCGACTTCTCACCGAAGGGAATCGCCCTCGCACTGCGCACCGCGGAGCGTTTGGCGCTTCCAACGCCCGCCCAGTTTCGTGTCGCATCGTTCGACGCGACGGGTCCTCCGGGTGCCTCGGCCACGGCGTTGTGAGCGTTATGCGTTGCCTTTGCTCCGGATCGTGACGCGGCGTTGCGGGAGCTCCGGCGGTGCTTCGGCCCGGGGCTCGCGCCGTGTTCACGGCCCGCCAACCCGGGCCGAAGATCGGCCGCCAGGTCCCAGTAGCACGGGTGAGTGGCCGACCGTGTCGCTGGCGTTGGCCTCGAGCTCGATCATGACGAGCCGCGTCCAGACGTTCCCGGTTTTTGGCTGCGGCTCTACTGTCTCTGGGAGCAGCATGAGGTCTCGTTGCGCACGGAGCTCGGGGATGGTGCGACCGACAACATGCTCGCCGAGGCGCGAGAGGTTGACTCCGAAGCTTGCCACGTTGCACTTTCGGGCCTTCACGGTTCGCCGACCGAGGACTAATCGGATCGAGGAACTATGGAGAGGAGTCACGGATGATCGGGGTCATTTTCGAGGTCTGGCCAGCGGAAGGGCGCCGACAGGAGTATCTGGACATTGCCGCAGCGCTTCGCCCGCTGCTGGATCAGATTGACGGCTTCATCTCCATCGAGCGTTTCGAGAGTCTCTACGAACCCGGAAAAATCCTTTCACTCTCGTTCTTTCGGGATGAGGAGGCCGTTGCGAAGTGGCGGGCACTCGAACAACACCGTAGCGCGCAGGCAAGGGGCCGAGCAGGCATTTTTCGAGACTATCGCCTGCGGATCGCAGGTGTCATCCGTGACTACGGCATGTTCAACCGCGAACAGGTCCCTGCGGACAGCAAGGAGTTTCACTAGGTAACGCGTCGCTCTCGGGAATCTTGTCTTTGGGAGACCCTGAATGAAACGCGTCCTCTCGTTGGTGTTCACTGAAATTCCATGACTCGACTGTCGTTCCGCTCGGCAGTGACCGCGATTGCTGTCGCTGTTTTCGGAGCGGCGTGCGATCACGTGAGTCGAAGTCCCGTCGCTCCCGCGACTTTGCCCTCGGGACCACCATCAGCGACTGTGGTGATCCCAACCGAGCATTTGAATGCTCTGCTTCGACTCATGGAGGGGCGCGGCGGCAAATGCCCGGCGCAAACGGATCGAGAATTCTCTTCGATTCGGATCGAACGGGGACGTTTCAACTCTATGTGATGAACGCAGACGGTTCCGGTCTCGTGCAGCTCACGAACGCGTCGACCGAGAATCGCTACCCGGAGTGGTCACCTGATGGATCGCGAATCGTCTTTGGGTCGAAGAGAACAGGCAACTCAGAACTGTTCACGATGAACGCTGACGGGACGAACGTGGTGCCGTTGACGAACGATCCCGGAAAGATCAATTCAGATCCCTCGTGGTCGGCCGATGGGCAATACATCGTATTCGCGTCTACCCGGGACAACGCAGCCGCCGTATACCGAATGAAGGCGGATGGAAGCGAACAGGTGAGACTGGCGTTTAGTTCAACCGAGTTTAACGCGGGTCCATTTGCGTGGTGAGGGTGAATCGACGACCGTCTCCGTAACGGTCGGCCCAACGTCGCGCTTCGCGCTATGGTGGGCAACCTCCAGCCGGGCCGTACGTAACAAGACTTCCCGCATGTCCGCAGTCCTTACTCCACTCGCGTCAGTCGAACCGTGGTCGCGTTGCGACCTATCAGGTAGGTCATCGATAACGTGTCGCCCTGCAATTTAAAGGACCACGTAGAGGTCCCGTATTTCTCCCTTGAGGCAGGAAACTTGGCCACAACCGGTGTAACGTTCACTGTCGTTCCCCTTACGTCGTATGTTCCCGATTGCGCGATGAATGGGCCAAACGTGGCCAATGCCTCCGGCGCGGTAACATTGCCGGAGTCCTTAATTGCGATGCGCGGATTCAGCGAAGCATCGCGGACCAGACTGTAATGTTTGCCGGTGAAGATGTAGAGACCGGGCTGAGGCGATTTGTTCGTGTTTGCGTTAGGGCCGGTGGTCGTCACTTCGGCTACGCGCCACACACCCTGAATTGAAGGTTTCGATTGCCCGAGAAGCAAGGCGCTGATGACGGCTAGAAGAGCCACGACGGCCACGACGAGTCTGTTCGCCATGTTCCTACCTCCAAAGCAAAATGTGACGGCGGTGACTGGCTGACGAAAAATCTACGATACGCCAAATCACTCTCGCTTAAGAAAAAAATCAGCCTACACCGGCGCGCGGCCCGCCATCCAACGCGGCACACTCAGCGCGGCACGCCCACAGCGGCTTGATTTCTTTGAAGTTTCGATTGCGGAGGTCGCTGCTTCGGGGCCGGCGTTGCGTTCTTCTCGGTTTACCTAATCTCACTTCCGAGCGTCGTCTTGAATAGAATGAGATGGCTGCCAATGAAGTCCCCCTGTCCCGAGTGTGCCGCGAGTTCCGTCTGGGTCGGTGTGTCCAAGGTCACGCGCGAACGCGGTGGCACGCTCTCGATGCACTGGCGCTGCCGCTTGTGTGCGCATGAATGGACTGTCGGAACGCCGCGCACCAAAGCACATAAAGCGGCCTTGCGACCGGAGCGACGTCGCAAGCGCGCGTGATTTGAAGCGGAGGTTGTGATGGCCGAAGAGTCTACGCCGTCGTTGCCGTGGAACTCGTTCTTGGCGCTGCTCTCCAACGTCACGCTGCGCTCGCCGAGCGACCGCCTGCTCTGGCGCATGACGAAACCCGACCGGGTCATCGACTGCCGAATGCGCGAGGTCCGCAGCCGGCAGTTTGCGGTTGGCCTCGAGCTTCGCGTCGAGCACAACGGCCAAGTCTTTCTCACCGAATTGCACCGCGAGCGCGTCGCCTTTGAACGGCGCGTCGAGGAGCTGCGCGCGATGCTGCAAGCCGAAGGCTGGACGAAAAGCGCGGAGGTTAGGTGATTGACATCGTCATGGTTGGATCCAGCACAAGACGCCACCATTGTTCGCACAGGAGCACGAGCGGAAGAAGGTTGTTAATCAGTGGCTCTGCACGATCTGCAACCACGCGTGGGACCACGGAAACGGCTCGCCCCGATCCGCCGCGAGCCGGGGTGCAAACCGCAGCAACGGCGCAAGCGAGCCTAAAGTCATCGAGGTGACGTTCGGTAGTGAACGCAGCGCCGTTATCCCTACAAACAGCAGCATCTGGTTCCGACCAGAAAACCGTGCAGAGTAAGGTTCAGGTTGCGCCGCATTCCTAGATTCCCGCCACCAAAAACATTTGCGACTGGCACGCACGATGCTCTCGCAGCATCGATGAGGATTGCCGCCGCTCGGACTGCTACACGGAGAAACCGCCTCGCGCTCATGGGATCTTAGCCGTCGTTCCATGAGCAATGCTGCCTGCAGGTGCGGGAGTATCCCGAGCGCCATCCTGGGGTTGCTGGGCGGCGAGCAGCCCTCGCACGGAGTTAAACGTCACGTTCTTCGCTTTAAACGATTACTGAGCCGCCGGCTCGCGCCAACCTGTCGCGGTTTGTTGACGACGTCGCAGAACGCAATCTCTTGACCTTCTAGTAACCGCAACCTCTACCCTCGCTCTATCGCTGCGGCGTCTACTCGCGTGTAGTGGTAACCGGGATTGACGTCAACGCGTTTCCCTTCCTGTGCCTACCAGAATGATCGCCCAGTCTGCGGCGCAAGTGCCTCATGGATTCGCCTCGCCGACATTGAGCGCGAACGCGGTATCCTCATCCTGCGCTGGCGCTGTACCTTCTTGTGGGCATACCTGGAGCGACAAGCCGCCCTCCGGGCGTAAACGACCGCGTGGCAAGAAGCGGTCGGCCGCGAAGAGCTGAGCTAACCGTGTCACTAGTCTCCGATCCGCATGGCTGGCTGGACATGCTGTTCGCATGTTTGAGCCAAGACCGGACCTTCCGTCTTCTCTCACCCTCGCACCAATTTGAACTGTTGCGCGAAGCTGTGGCGCTCGATCGAGGGCGAGGACTTTCGACGCACGCAACTCTCCGTGATGCGCTGGCCGTCGAGGCGTTGGCTTCGGAGTGGAAGACGAACTGCTCGAGGCCGGTTGGCTGAATCCCGCCAGCTAAATCCTCTGCTTGCGATATAGTGCTATCCGTTTTCCCGTCAATCACCAACTCCTAGGCAAATTCTCACTTGGAGGTAGCTTGTGACGAAGAGACTTCTCGTCGTCGTCGTGGGGATCCTTGCGCTCGGTCTCTCTGTTCTGGGGCGATCGAAACCATCGATTCAGGGGGCGTGGCGAGTTGCCGAGCGCACCACGACTGGACCGACTGGAGCCACGAACAAAAGTCCACAACCCGGCTTGTGGATCTTTATTTTACTGCAAAGCACTACAGCCAAGTGTCGGACAATAGCCCTAAGCCGCGTCCCGCGGGCGAAATAACCGCTCCAACGGCCAAACTTACCGATGCGCAAATGATCGCCGCCTATCAGAGTTGGGCACCAGTAACCGCCAACGCGGGCACGTACGAAGTTGCTGGGACGACGTGAATATGCGGCCCGTTGTTGCGAAGGGCGTGCCGACGCAGATGAGCAAGACCGGTCTGTCCTATAGCTTTAAGATAGACGGAAATTCGTTGGTGCTCACATCACTCACTAACCCGATCACCGGGGCGAAGCTAGAGAACCCAACTACGGTTTGTTTGGTTCGTGCAGAGTGACGTAAAGACCCAAATGGGTACCCGTTCGGCTGTCGTATGGCCGACCGGCTATTCAGTTGAGCCGCCTCGGAATTGGGCATTTTGGCGAGCCCTGAGGGCGGATCCACTTGGCTTGCCAACCGTAGCTCGTTCTCCGTAGGCGTTGGCCCACCGTCGCGCTTCGCGCTATGGTGGGCAACCTTCGCGTGCATTCATGAGTGTAAGTTCTCAGGACGCCGGTGACGTTCCCGCTCTCATCTTTGCCACGAGCCGTTCGTAGGGGGTTTGGCCGCCAACGCCCCGTGCGGCCGGTGGTAATTGTAGTAGTCCTCCCACTCCTTCAGCTTCTCGTTAAACAGGTGAATGTCATCGGTGATGCCGTCCTTGTCCAGGAGCTGGTAGAACTCCTGGTCGTCGACGCGATGGGATCGTTCGACCTTGCCGTTCAGATGCGGCGTCCGCGGCCGGATGTACACGTGCCGGATGTCGCGTTCTTCGAGACGCCAGTGGAAGTGCGACTGGAACTCGGCGCCATTGTCGGTCTGAATGACGTGGACGCGGAACGGCAATCGCCGGAGCACCTCGTCGATGAATGCGATGGCCGTCCGTTGATTGCAGGCGTCGTAGACCTTCAGCACGCGAATCCGGGTGCAATCGTCGATCGCCGTGAATTGGTAGAACCGCCGGCGCGTGCCCGGAATGCGCTCGAGAAACTTGACGTCGACCTGCAGCCGATGGCCCGGCTGCGCCTTCTCGTAGCGCGTCCAGCGGTGCGCGTGCCGCCGGTACTTTTGGTTCGCCGGCAGCCGGTTCATGCCGTGCCTGCGCAGAATGCGATGTACCGAGGCACAGGCCATCGAGAGGCCGTGAAACCGCTTCAGGTAGTCGGCAATCTTGCCCGGGCCGAAGTGGTAGTGCTGCCGGAGATACAGGATCTTGCTCACGACCTCTGCCGGCGTGGCCCGCGGCGAGCGGTGCGGCGCTCGAGCCCGGTCCGCCAATCCGACATCACCGTGCGCGTGATACCGCTGTCGCCACTTGTAGAACGTCTTCCGGGAAATCCCGAAATGCCGGCAGGTCCGCGCCACGTTGCCGGCCTCGCTGGCCGCCTGGAGCAACTTAGGCGCCAGTTGGTCAACCGCCGTTTGCTCTGACTTCGTCATCAGGTCTCCACTCTAAGGTTTTTAGGCTTAGAAAGGAGAGCTGGATGTCACCTCTGTCCCGTGATTTCACACGAGTGTCCTTCGTGAGCGAAGGGTAACGTTTTATTCCGGGCGGATGGGTGACACTTCTCCCCCTCAAGAGGAGGGGGGATGCCTTGGAAGGAGTGTCACGTGGTCGACGAGCGTCTCCGGTTTATTGCCCGCCTGCTCGACGGCGAAAAAATGACCGCCGTCTGCGCGGACTTCGGGATCTCTCGAAAGACGGGCTACAAGATTTACAAGCGGTACAAAGGCTGCGGGGTGGAGGGGTTGACGGACCGCAGCCACCGGGCGCATCGACACGCCAATCAATTGCCGCCGGCGATCGAGACCCTGATCGTGCGGCTGAAGAAGGACTATCCCACCTGGGGCGCCCCGAAGATCCGCGAGCGGCTGCGCCGACGGTACGCGCCGGTCCATTGCCCCGCCATTAGCACCGTGCATGCGGTGCTCGATCGGCATGGATTGGTGACGCGCAAGGGGAAGCGACGGGCCCGCGCCGAAGGGACGCCGCTGGCCTGGCCGGACACCCCCAATGCCTTATGGTGTGCCGACTACAAAGGCGAATTCATGCTCGCCAATCGCGCGTACTGCTATCCGCTGACGATCACCGACTTTGCCAGCCGCTATTTGATTAGCTGCGACGCGCTCTCGACGACGCGCGAAGCGTATGCGTTTGCGGTGTTTGAGCGCGCCTTCAAAGATTTTGGGTTGCCGGACGCAATGCGGACCGACAACGGCGTGCCGTTCGCGTCGCCGTTTGCGCTCTACGGCCTCAGCAAATTGGCGGTGTGGTGGCTCCGCCTTGGCATTCGCATCGAGCGCATCAAGCCCGGGCACCCCGAGCAAAACGGTCGTCACGAGCGCATGCACCTCACGCTGAAGCAGGAAGCCACGAAGCCGGCCGCCGCGAATGTGCTCCAGCAGCAGGCGCGCTTTGATGCCTTCATCGACCGCTATAACTACGAGCGGCCGCATCAAGCCTTGGCCATGAAAGTCCCCGCTGACGTGTATACCCACTCCCCGCGCCCCTACCGGGGGCTTGAGGAGCTCGTCTACCCGCTGCACGACTGGACCGCGACCATCACCCGCTGTGGCCGTATCTGCTGGCACCGCCACAAGATCAATGTCAGTGTGGTGTTTGCCGGGCAGAACGTCGGCGTCCGCCAAGTGAGCGACCGGATTTGGTTGGTGAGTTTTATGGACTACGATCTCGGCTACTTCGACGACGAAACCTGTCGGCTGGAACCGATCGAGAATCCCTTTGCAGCGAAAGTGTTACCTATCGCCCCGGAATAAATTGTTACCCATCCGCCCCGAATAGACCGAGCGAAGGTTGGTGAGCCGCCTCGGAATCGAACCGAGAACCCGCAGATTAAGAGTCTGCTGCTCTGCCAGTTGAGCTAGCGGCCCACTTGAACGATCTATTTTACTGCAGTCCGCCTTCGCGCTCCGCGCTTCGGCGAGACAGACTTCGCGTGGCTTGCCAACCGAAGCTCACGCGGCGCTGTGCAAGCGTGAGCGAAGGTTGGTGCGCCCGACAGGATTCGAACCTGTGGCCTACAGCTCCGGAGGCTGTCGCTCTATCCAGCTGAGCTACGGGCGCGTATCGAACGCTGAAAGTGAAAAGTGAAAAGTGAAAAGTATAAGGCGTACGACCGTACTTTCCACTTTTTACTTCCCACTTTCTACTTTCTACTTTCCACTTTCTATTGTCAGAAGTGCGCCCGGCAGGACTCGAACCTGCGGCCTACTGGTTCGAAGCCAGTCGCTCTATCCAACTGAGCTACGGGCGCGCACTCGGACCAAAAATCATATCACGTGCAGCCCCGCGCCGCCTTCACCACACACGCGCGGGTTTGACCGCGACACAGCCCTTCAGCCACGTGCCCGTGTCTTTCCCCGCGTCCTCCCAGAACAAGATTCGATCCACCCCGGAATGCGGGATCGATCACCGCGGCGCGGCTCACCCCGGGAAAGTGACGGAGCGCGGTCACTGTTCCAATTCTCGAGAGCTGTTCCAGCAGCAGATCATCGAACCCCGGCTTCGTGTCCACGAAACCGAAATACACCAGAACCCTGTGGCGCCGGATCGATCGCGGTTTCCAGCTCGAGGCCGCGGCACGCGCGCGACGTCGGGAAATGCTCGGCAGCGAAAATACGCCCGCCATCGGGAAACGCACCGCCTCCTCCATCGCTGATAGGGACGCGGCCGTACCACCAGACAGCAGGCAGCGCATGATGCGTCGTGATGAGGACGTCTCCGGGCTCGCGCTGCTGCATCAGCCATGCGAGAGCCCCGCGGTCGTCGGTGATGCGGTTGCTGTCGAGAGGCCGGCCAAATCCGAAGATCCTGAATGCCGCGCTCCACGACGTCCACGCAGACTGTCCCGACCAACACAAAGATGATGCAGGCGCTCGCGAGTTTCATCGAAGAGTTCGTCGGCTGCCGCTGCGCGAACCAACCACACGGCGCGGTCTGCACGAGAGCGCGACCGCAAGATACAGCGCCGGAACGAACCACATCGACAGCCGTTCGTAGAGCGGCATAATCCGCGCCGCGGCGAGCGCGAAGCCGGACAGGATCACGAGCCCCGTCGCGAGGCCGAGCAGACGTGCGGGCGCAAACGCCACGCCCAGTGCCACGCAAATCCAGAACGACACGGCGAGCCCCGTCCCGCCGGGTTTCAGCGCGAACGGCTCGAGCCGGCCATAGAGCCATCGCAGCGAATCGACGACGCCGGCGTCGCGCGGCGCCATCGCGAACTGCCAGAATTCCTGCAGCGATGCGCTGCCTTGCGTGTAGCGAATGGCGAGCAGGTAGTGGAGCGCGAACGACGCAATCACCGCCGTAAACGCGACGGCGAGCCGCCGCATCCCCGTCGCGATCGCGCCGCTCCGAGACGGCAAGCACGACAAAACATGCCGGCAGCACCAGCAAGGCGCCGAGCGAAAACCAGTGGCCGATCGCCGCGGCCATCGTCCATATCGCAAGGTTTCTCCGGCGCGCGTCGGTCGACGAAGCCGTCCCCGCTGCCACCGCGAGCGCCGGAAGCCACAGGCCCCAGAACGTGTCCGCCGAATACGACTTGAGCTCGACCGCGTGGAATGACATCCACTGGCCCAGAGAGCAGAGCAGGACGAAAATCGCGCAGCCGGTCGTCGTCATCCATCGCCGGCCGACGAAGAAGGCCGCAAACACAGTCGCGACGCCGAACAGCGCAGGAATCGCGCGGAGGACAACCTCCGACGGCCCGAGGACGAGCAAGACGAGCCGCTGCAGCGCGAGCCAGCCCAGAGGGGCGCTCTGATCCAGCCATAACCGCCCGCCGAGGCCGGCGAACGAACGATCGCGGAAATTGAGCGCGATCATTTCTTCGTCCAGCCACAGCGGCCGCGCGCCAATCCACTGATACAGGACGATCGCCGCACCGGCGATGGCAATCAACAGCGGAATCAACGCCGGCCGGGTTACGCGCGCCACCACGCGTCCATTATCTGCGACCCGCGCCGCAGGTTGATATCATTGGCAGCACAGATGACGACGATCCTGCAGAGCGTTCCGGCCGGCCAGAAAGTCGGCATTGCGTTTTCCGGCGGCCTCGACACGAGCGCGGCCCTCCATTGGATGCGCGGTAAGGGAGCGATTCCTTACGCGTATACGGCCAACCTGGGCCAGCCCGACGAAAAGGACTACGACGACATTCCGCGCCGCGCGCTCGAATACGGCGCCGAACGGGCGCGGCTCATCGACTGCCGGCGGCAGCTCGTCAACGAAGGGATCGCCGCGCTGCAGTCGGGCGCTTTTCATATCACGACGGCGGGCGTCCCCTACTTCAACACCACGCCGATCGGCCGCGCCGTCACCGGCACCATGCTCGTCGTCGCGATGAAAGAAGACGACGTGCACATCTGGGGTGACGGGAGCACGTTCAAGGGCAACGACATCGAGCGGTTCTATCGATACGGCCTGCTCGCGAACCCGAGCTTGCGCATCTACAAGCCCTGGCTCGATCAGACGTTCATCGACGAGCTGGGCGGCCGCAAGGAGATGTCCGAGTACATGCAGCGCGCCGGCCTCGCGTACAAGATGAGCGTCGAGAAGGCGTACTCGACCGACTCGAATATTCTTGGCGCGACGCACGAAGCGAAAGATCTCGAGCAGCTCAACCGCGGCGTGAAGATTGTCGAGCCGATCATGGGCGTGCCGTTCTGGCGCGAGGACGTGCCCGTCACGCCGGAGACCGTGACGGTCCGCTTCGACGAAGGGCGGCCGGTCGCGCTCAACGCGGCGAGCGTTGAAGACCCCGTCGAGCTGATGCTCGAAGCGAACCGCATCGGTGGACGCCACGGCCTCGGGATGAGCGATCAAATCGAGAACCGCATCATCGAAGCGAAGAGCCGCGGCATTTACGAGGCGCCCGGGATGGCGCTGCTCTTCATCGCCTACGAGCGCCTGCTCACCGGCATCCACAACGAAGACACGATCGAGCAGTATCGCGACAACGGCCGCCGCCTTGGCAGGCTGCTGTATCAAGGACGGTGGTTCGATCCGCAGGCGATGATGCTGCGCGAAACCGCGCAGCGCTGGGTCGCGCGGGCGGTCACGGGAGAGGTCACCCTCGAGCTTCGCCGCGGCAACGATTACTCCCTGCTCGACACGACGAGCCCCAACCTTACATATAAGCCCGAGCGGCTCACGATGGAAAAAGGGGAATCCACGTTCTCGCCACAGGACCGCATCGGCCAGCTCACGATGCGCAACCTCGACATCACCGACACGCGCGAGAAGCTGCTGACCTATGTCAAGACAGGCCTCCTCGCGCCGTCACTCGGCGCCGAGCTGCCGAAGCTGTCCGACGGGTCGGAAGAGAAATAAGTCCATAGTCCATAGTCCATGGGATCGTCGATGCGTTGCGACTCTGGACTATGGACTATGGACTCATCGACGATTTTGGTCCCCCCTTGCATCCGGCGACGCCGGAGACTGCCATTGCCAGAACAGCAGACGTGTGGAACGGGCCACTTGCGGTCTGGACAACGCGATCTCGGCCTTGCACGCTACGAAATCCATGTCGGGATGGCGGACAAACCTGGAACGATTGTCGAGCTGGAGTCACCGCCGGTTGCGCAGGACGGCGAAATTCTCGAGCTGAGCCTCGAAGACGGACGCGTTCTCCAGATCCAGGCGCGGGGTGCTTCGCCGTATTGCCGCGTCGTCGGCGAGCGGTCGGCGCAAGATCGGCGCACGGCCGACAAGAAACCTGGCGTGCCCTCCAACATGGATCACACACGCCGCCGCGCGGATCCCCGCCACTTTCTTGCTATCCACCATCCATGTCCGCGCTGCATGGCGAGCGAGGTGCTCGTGACGCATCGCGGCGTCATGATGGTTACGCTCTACTGCACCGCGTGCCGGCATGGATGGGGCGAGACCCCCACCGCCATCGCCGTGGCGGCCCGGATGGATCGGCGAGCGATCGAGCGCCCCGATACCACAAATCGTCGCGCGGCCGATCGTCGTGCCGCCGCCAATCTGCGCGTACTGCTCGACCGATTCCCTCGTCCGCAGTGTTCGCCGCACAGCCGATGAGGTGTACTTCGCCTGCGATGGATGCGAAGTGATGTGGGCGCTGCCGCGTCCGCGTCACGGACAGGCCATCCCCGGCCGCTCGAGTCGCGGTAACATTCTCCGAAGTGTCTGAGAATCCATTGTCGGCGCCATGGCCGGGACCCTACGGCGGAGTTCCGCCGTGGGATCGCATGGCGCCCGAGTTGTTTCCCGGCGCGTTCGAGGAAGCGCTCGCCGAACGGCGCGCCGAGATCGACGCCATCGTCGCCGACGACCGATCCACCGACCTTTGAAAACACGATTGCGGCGATGGAACGAGCCGGCCGCACGCTCGATCGCGTCGATCGCATGTTCGGCGTCGCGCGCGAGAGCGTCACCAACCCCGCGTATCAGGCGCTCGAGCGCGAGTGGCAGCCGAAGCTGTCTGAAGCGGCTGACGCCATTCTCTTCAATCAAGGATTGTTCAAGCGCATCAGCGCCGTCTACGAGTCGCTGGCCGATTCCAATCTGCAGCCCGATCAGGTTCGCGTGGTCACCCGCATATACGAGCAATTCGTGCGCGGCGGCGCGCACCTGAATGCGGCAGACAAACAGCGCCTTTCGGACATCAACCAGCAGCTCGCCGCCAGGTTCGCCGAGTTCCGTGCCAAGGTCCTGGCCGATGAGAACACCTCCACGGTTGTCAGAAGGCGGCGAGGCGATCGTCAACACGCGGTCGAGCGTCGATCCCTTTCTGACACTCTCCCCGCGGCGCGATCTCCGCGAGATCGTCTGGAAGAAATTCAAGAGCCGCGGCGCCAACGGGGACGCAAACGACACGACGGCGACGATTACGGATATCGTACGGCTGCGCGCCGAGCGCGCCAGGCTGCTCGGATATCAGAGCCACGCGCATTGGCGAATGATGGATACGATGGCGGCCGATCCGGAAACGGCGCAGCGTTTCCTGTTGAAGATTTGGCCGTCCGTTGTCGCGCGGGTCAAGGCCGAGGTCGCCGAGATGCAGGCGATCGCCGATCGCGACGATCCGCCGGTCACCATCGAGCCCTGGGATTTCCTGTACTACGCCGAGAAAGTGCGCAAGGCGAGATACGACCTCGACGACGCCGAAATCAAGCCGTACTTCGTGCTCGACAACCTGGTGGCGGCAGCGTTGTGGTCTGCCGAGCGCCGGTTCGGCATTGCGTTCCAGGAGATTACCGGCAGTGTGCCGGTGTTTCACCCCGACGTGCGCGTGTGGAACGTCGTCGATACGGGCACCGGCCGGCATCGCGCCGTTCTGTATCTGGATAATTTCGCCAGGCCGGGAAAGCGATCAGGCGCGTGGGAAACCAGCTACCGATCGCAGCATGCGATCGACGAGCCGGTCACGGCGATCGCTTCGATCAACAACAATTTCGTCAAGGCCGAGCCAGGCACGCCCGCGCTGATATCGCTGGCGGACGCGAAGACGCTCTTTCATGAGTTCGGTCACGCGCTGCACAGCATGTTGCAGAGCATCCGATATCCCACCCTGGACATGACGCCGCTCGACTATGTGGAGCTGCCGTCGCAGCTCAACGAAAGATGGTTGCTCGACCGCGAGCTCCTCGACCGCTTTGCCCGGCACTACCAGACCGGCGAGCCGATTCCGCAGGCGCTCGTCGACAAGATCGAGCGCGCGAGGAGATTCAACCAGGGATACTCGACCCTCGAGTACCTGGCGGCCGCCATCGTCGACATGGATCTCCATACGCGGTCCCGACGGCGTCGACGACATGGCGGCATTCGAGCGCGAGGCGCTGGCTCGCGTCGGCGGCATGCCGCGCGAAGTCGCCCTGCGGCACCGCCTTCCGCATTTCGATCATCTGTTCGGCAACGATATGTACTCCGCCGGCTACTACAGCTATCTCTGGTCGGACGTGATGGCGGCGGATGCCTGGCAGGCCTTCGTGGAAGCCGGCGGGCCCTGGGACGCCGGAGCCAACGATCGATTGCGCACCCACATCCTGTCCGACGGCAACTCGATCGATCGCGCCGAAGCCTATCGGCGTTTCCGCGGCCGCGATCCGGATGTCCGCGCGCTTCTCGAGGCGCGCGGCTTCTACGCCGCTGAGGCCGTTGAGACCGCTCGCCCCGCTGATCATTGACGAGCACGTCGCGGACGTCCGCGACGCGCTCGCGCGCCGGCGCGCTGTGGTGCTCTCGGCGTCGCCGGGCGCGGGCAAGACCACCCGTATTCCTCCAGCCCTGATCGACGCGGGTCCGCTCATTCTGCTGCAGCCGCGCCGCGTGGCCGCGCGCGCGGTTGCGCGGCGTATTGCGGAAGAGCGGGAATGGACGCTCGGGCGTGAAGTGGGCTGGCACATCCGATTCGAGAAGCGAGCCACCCGCGACACGCGGCTGCTGGTCGTCACCGAGGGCATCCTGACGGCGCGCCTTCAGCAGGATCCGCTCTTGTCGGATTTCTCCACGGTCGTCCTCGACGAGTTTCACGAGCGAAGCGTTCATGCCGATCTTGGCCTCGCGCTCGCGCGTCAGGCGTGGCTCGCTCGCACCGATCTGCGTATCGTCGTGATGTCGGCGACCCTCGACGTCCAACCGGTTGCGCGATTTCTGGACGACGCACCGGTTGTCAGTGTGCCGGGCGCGTTGCATCCGCTGACGATCGAGTATGCGGACGGGGAGTCGATTGCCGAGGCGGCGCGCGCCGTGTTGTCCAGGACCGCCGGGCAGGTCTTGTGCTTCCTTCCCGGTGCGCGCGAGATCGAGCGCGCCAGTTCGGACCTCTCATCAATCTCGGCGTCTCGGGGTTGCCGTTGTTCCACTGCACGGTTCGCTCGACGGCGATGCGCAGGATGCCGCGATCTCGCCTTCGGAGGTGCGGCGCATCATCCTCGCGACCAACATCGCCGAGACGTCACTCACCGTGCCCGGCGTCTCAGCCGTCATCGACACGGGGCAGGTGAAGGTCGCCCGATATGACGCCGACCGCGGCGTCGACAGCCTCACGCTCGAGCGCATCACGTCTGATTCGGCGGAGCAGAGGGCGGGCCGCGCGGCGCGCCTGGGGCCGGGCCTCGTGCGCCGGTTGTGGGACGCTCGCGATCGGCTGCGGCCTCATCGTGAACCCGAAATCGCTCGCGTCGACCTCGCGGGCCCGGTCCTCGATCTGCTCGCGTGGGGAGCTGATCCGCTGTCGTTCGACTGGTTCGAAGCGCCTTCGACCGATCGAATACGCGCGGCACTCCGTCTGTTGTGCCGCCTCGGCGCGGCGGATGGTGATGACGCAGGCGCGCGCATCACCGACGTCGGGAGGACATTGCAGCGCGTGCCCCTCCACCCGCGGCTCGCGCGCATCCTCATAGACGCTCGCGGCGCGCCCGAGGCCGCCGCAGCGTGCGCGAGATTGTCGCTGGGTGCAACGGGTGCAACGGGTGCGATGGGTGCGATGGGTGCGATGGGTGCGACGGTGCCAGGTCGCGCCACGAGCTGCAACGTGTCGCGCGTGGCGCGCTCGACGGCGATGTCGCGGCGCATATAGACGACGACACGCTGCGCCATGCGCTCTTCGCCGGCTACGCCGATCGGCTCGCGAAGCGGCGGCCCGGCTCGCGCGATCGATTCCTTCTTGCGACCGGTCACGGCGCGGCGCTCGCCCGCGAGGCCGCCGCCGTTGATGCGGAGTTCATCGTCGCGCTCGACGTCGTCGCTGCTGCCCGCGACGGCGTCAGCGAATCGAGAATTCGGGCGGCCAGCGAAGTCGACCGCGGCTGGATACAGCCGACACGAATGGACGTCGAGCATCGATTTGATCCTCGAAGCGGCCGCGTTCGCGCCGCGCGCGTCGAACGCTACGACGCCATCACGCTCAGCGAAACACCGGTGCAGGCCGATCCCGTAGAGGCCTCGACGCTTCTCGCCGAGGCCTGGCTCGCACAGCCGCATGATGCCGCCACCACTCAACTCCTCCGACGCCTGAAATTTGCAGGCGTCGAAATCGACCTCCAGGAAATCGCCGGTGCGGCGGCCGCGTCGGCCCGGAGCATCACCGAGGTCGATCTCGAGGCCCACCTTCCATTCGCAATCAAGCGCGCGCTATCCGATTGTGCTCCAGCGTCCATCGTCCTCCCGAGCGGGCGGAGCACGACGCTCGATTACGGCGAAGATGGATCGGTCTCCGCGTCAGTGAAGCTGCAGGAATTGTTCGGTCTCGCGCAATCCCCGACGGTGGGCACGGCAGAAGTGCCGGTGACGTTTCACTTGCTTGCGCCCAACGGGCGTCCAGTACAAACCACGAAAGACCTTCGGAGCTTCTGGGAGCGGACCTATCCTGAGGTTCGGAAAGAGTTGCGCGGCCGATATCCGAGGCATCCGTGGCCGGAAGACCCGTGGACGGCTCAACCGACACATCGAACGACCCGCCGCCGTTGAATCAGGGGTCCGGCGTAGAATCTGTTTGGCCCCGCCCTTACCCCTTGCGTTCTTGCGGTATCGTCTGCTCTCGCACTCTCCAATCCATCGATCTTCGAAGTCGCGACACGGCACCGGTCGCCTCGCGACAAACTAAGGAGCCGGCTCATGAGACGTCCGTCCGTATCGCTGGCGGTTGCCTTCGCTTTCGTTCTCAGCGGCGCGCCTGCCGTGTTTACGCAAGGAGGCGGTGGTCAGACGCCGCCGCGCCAGTGGTGGGTCAACAAGGACAAACCCGGGCAGTACGGCAAGAACAAGGTACACATCAAGCTGGCCGATTTGAAGGCGCGCCACAAAGGCCAGGCGAACTGGTCTGAAGTCGTCGTGGATGACGAGAACTACTACTCGACATACAACCAGGGTGCTCCAGGCACAAAGATCACCTCGCGGATGCGTCCCGACACTCGCGAGTTCTACGTCGTCGTCGAGGGCGAAATGCGGTTTACGCTCGAAGGTCAGCCCGAACCGATTCTGACGAAGCGTGGATCGGTCGTGAACATCCCCAAAAAGACGATGTACTCGGCCGAAGTGATCGGCAGCGCCCCGGCGCTGTGGGTCGACGCGAATCAGGCGAACTTCAAAACGCTGATACCCGTCAGCGATGCTCGTCCGCCGCAGGCGCCTGGCCATACGGTCGTGAAGATCGGCACCACCTTCGGGCCTGGCGTCTATACCGGCAACAACAAGCCGCACTTCAATCTGTGGGACGCGGAGAAGGATCCGAAATTCGCAGGACAGAACGTCGTGCAGGACGACCACATGTGGGCCCAGGCCATCTGGGGCTACGAGAAAAACCTGCCGCCGTACGACCCCAACGACAAAGGCCACTTCCATGTCGGCACGGCGGAGTGGTGGGTGATCATGAAGGGGCAGATACGCCACAACATCGAGACGGTAGGGGACTTCACGTCGAACGAAGGGGACATCGTGTACGCGCCGCCGTCCACATGGCACGCGACCAGATTCGCGGGCCCGGGGCCGTCGTGCCGCCTCGCGATCAGCGGGTATCAGTTCACGTCGCTATTGGAACAGCCGCAGTACTGAGTTCCAGAATTCTTCAACAGGACTCCTGATCCTGACTCTGTTAAAGTCAGTTTCAACCTGAGTAGCGGACAGGCAGTACCCATCCCCGTGCACCGTCCGGATGAACTCCGGATGGTGCGGGTCGGGCTCGATCTTCTTCCGAAGGCGAACAATCGCGTGGTCGACCGAACGTGTGGTGACGTTCGTGTCCATGTATCCCCACACCTCCCGCAGCAGCTCTTCCCTGTGCACGACTTTCTCGCGGCGCTCGGCGAGATAGCGGAGCAGCTCGAACTCGCGGTGTGTCAGATGGACCGGCGCCTGGTCGCAGCTGGCGCGCTGCGATCGGAAGTCGATGACGAGCTTGCCGATCAGCAGCCGCTCGAGCGCGGGGTGCGAGCGGCGCAGGACGGCGTTGATCCGGGCGAGAAGCTCCTGCAGGTCGAACGGCTTGGTGATGTAATCGTCGGCGCCGAGCTTGAGACCCTTCAGCTTGTCCGTCTTCTGCCCGCGCGCGGAGAGGATGATGATGGGCACTTTGCCCGACTGGCGCAGCACAGGACATAGATCGAGGCCGTCCACGTCGGGCAGCGTCAGGTCCAGAACGACCAGATCGGGCGCGGACGCGCGCACGTAACTGATGGCCGATTTGCCGTCGGCGACGGCTTCGACGCGATAGCCTTCGAAGATCAAATTATCCCGGAGCACCCGTCTGAGGGTGGGGTCGTCTTCAACGATGAGGATCCGCTCTGCCACGTTACACTCCCGCGATGGGTAAATATACCTTTGCCGTCGTGCCGGCGCCGGATTCGCTGTCGAGCACGAATGTGCCCTGGTGATCCGCGATGATTCTGCTGACGATGGCGAGCCCGAGGCCGCTGCCGTCGGCGCGCGCCAGCTTCCCGCGCGCAAACTTCCGCCGCACGAGCGACAATTCGTCGCGAGAAATGCCGACGCCGCGATCCTGCACTTCGATGACGACGTGCTGGTTGTCGCGCCGCGCCGAGATGCGGATGAAATGCTCCTGCGGCGAATACCGGATGGCGTTGTCGACGACGTTGTCCAGCGCCAGCATCATCGCGGTGCGGTCGGCCTTGATGAGGGGGAGATCGACCGGTATCTCCACTTCAACCGTGAACTCGCGTTCGGACAGCGGGTGCCGGAAATTCTGCAGCACATCGTCCACGAGCTCGGCCGGCGCGATTGGCTCGAACGAATATACGTCGGTGACGTCGGTCACGCGCGCGTACGCGAGCAGGTTATCGACCAGCCGGGTCAGCCGCTTCGCTTCCTGCATGAGCAGCTCCGCGTAATCGCGGATGGTCTCCCCGCCAATCGGCCGGCGGGCGAGGGTGTCTGCCATGGCTCGAATGCTCGCGAGCGGCGTCTTCAGCTCGTGCGTCACCGATGACACGAAATCAGACCGCATCGCCGTGAGCGCGACGCCGGCTCGAACCGCGCGGATGGCGAGAATCAGCCCGACGGCGAGCGTCAGGGCGGCCGCGCCGGCGGCGAGGAGCGCCTCGTCGGCGCCCTGTGCGGCACCCACCAGCGCAGAGCCGGGCGACTGGCTTGTCTGAATCGTCCATGTCCGGACGGGAGGCGTCCCGCCGAGCGCGACCATGCTGACCGACGGGTCGAGGAAGAGAAGCGGGAAGCTGCGCGACAGCACTCCGCCGCCGCCTTGACGTCCCGACACCAGATGTCCGGCGTCGTCGACCACTGCGATATCGAGGCTGTTGTCGCGCGTGGCGATGGGCGCGACTTGCGACAGGATGTCCGCAAAATACGAGTCGCGGACCCAATCAAGGTTCACCGTGAAGCCGATGACGGAATGCAGCGTCTCCTGCAAAGGGTCGGTGTACACGAGCCGTGCGACGATCTGATACGGATGGCCTCCGAGCGTCGTCTCGAACGTCGCATAACGGACCCGCGCAGCGCTGAACTCCGTCACCTTGGCGCGCAGCGCGTCGGCTTCAGGCGGGTTCATGACGAGCGCGACCGGATAGCGGTTCGGTTCGGACGGCTGCGGCATCCAGGCAGGAAAGCGGTTCGCGCGGTTGAAAAACACGACCCCATGCGAGCTGTCGCGCTGCCAGCTGAAGAACGATTCCGGATACGGGTATCGAGCGAATGCCGTTGCGACCTGGTCGCTCGTATCCGTGAGCGACTCGAGTGACAGCTCGCCCCAGTCGCGATTCGCCAGCACGCGCGAGTGAGCGCCGCGCATATCGCGCGTCACTGCGGTCACCAGCAGGTCGGCGCTTTCCTCGGTGTCTCGCTCGATCAGCAGCTCCGAGCTGCGCTGCCATTCCCGGGTCGCGCGGTATCCGAAGCCCAGCAGAGTGGCGATGCCGAGGCACACCGACACTGCCAGCAATGCTGTCAGCCAGCCCCCCCAGGCGATGATCGATTCGACTTTCATGATCCGTTGCGCGGGGCTTGCCCCGCCGTAGCGTCTCCGCGCAGGCGGGACATGGCATCACTCCGCGCCGCTCGGTTGCAGGTCATCGTGACAGCTCGCGCTGGCGGTAGTAGCGTGCCGCACCCGGATGCAGCGGAATCGGCGTCGCCGGCGCTCGATCGAGGTTGGGAGGCGTCATCACCGGGCGCGTGGCGAAGTACGCGTCGAGGAACCGATAGACGACATCATCATCGAGATCGGCCCGGCACACGAGCAGCGTGTCGACGCCGAGCGTGCGAACAGGTTCGGGCTGGTTCGGATACGTCCCGCGCGAAATCAGCGTCCGCTTCAAGTACGGATACCGCGTTCGCATCTCTTCGATCTCAGGGCCGTCGATGGGAATGAGCCTGACGCCGTTCTGCATCGCGGCCGTGACGATGGCGCTCGGCAGGTTGAATCCCGAAAACGCGGCGTCGACGTCGCCGCTGGCCAGACGATTCACGATTTCGGCATTCGGGAGGCGCTCCGCGTGAATTTGCCCGGTGGCGATACCTAAATCATCCAGCATGCTCACCGTGATGTGCGCGGTCGAGCTGCCGGGCGCGCCGAGCGAGACGCGCAGCCCTTTGAGGTCGCGGAGCGATGCCACGCGCGCGTTGCGGCCGGCGAGCAGGTGCATCGTATTGAGTCCCGTCACGGCCATGCCGCGCAGCTGCTCGAACGGCTTGCTCATTTCCTCGAGTTGACCCGCGTATGCGAGGTACGCGACGTCCGCCAGCGTGCCGGTAATGTCCGTCTTTTTATTCTGCAGATCCAGCAGGCTCGTAATGGACGACCCGCCCTCGCTCACGATCTCGGCTTTGATGCCAGGGACGCGCGCGAACGCGCTCTGCCATTCGGTCGCGTTGGTGCGTGAGAGCCGCAGAGTCGCAGGCGGATTCGCGACGGTCTCGGCGGTGCCGGAACACGAGGCGGCGGACACACACAGACCACCGATCAATACCAGGAGGCGCATGGAATGACAGATTCTAGCGCGGCCTGCGCGCGCAGGTCTTGCGACAATTTGCGACAATTCGAGGAGCAGTCGGGGCTATAGTCGGTAAACATTCCCACAAAGCGGTCCCCTATCTTCGAAGGAGAGTGCGATGGCGACCCCAAGCATCCTGTCGAGAGGTCTGATTTTCGCGGCACTGATGGCATTCGCCCTGCCCGCCTGGGCGCAGGGTGTTGGCGGTATTGGCGGCACGGTGATGGATTCGTCTGGCGCAGTGCTACCGGGCGTCACGCTGACTCTGACGAGCGCGCAGGGAGGCACCCTGGGCGCCAACCGGGAGGTCGTGAGCGACGAGCGCGGCAACTACCAGTTCGTTCGTGTTGTCCCTGGCACCTACGTCGTTCGCGGCACGATGCAGGGATTCCGCACCGTCGAGCAGCGAAACATCGTCGTGAATGCGGACGCGATTGCGCGCGCCGATCTCACGCTGCCGCTCGGGCAGTTGGAAGAGGGCATTGTCGTGTCGGGGGAGGCTCCGCTGCTCGATACGACATCGGCATTGAAACAGACCGTGCTGAGCCAGGACACCCTCCAGGCCCTGCCGAACCGTATCGACGTCTGGTCGATCACGCGCGTCATTCCGAGCGTCGTTGCGAGCAAGGTCGACGTCGGCGGGTCCGAATCGTTCCAGCAGTCCGGCATTACGGTTCACGGGACCAGCAACGAAAACGGCTACTACATCGACGGCATGAACGTGTCGAGCACGCAAAGCAGCGGCAGCATCGCCACCTTCTACCTCGATCCGTACGCGTTCGAGGAGGCGAACTTCCGCGCCGGCAATGCCCCGGCCGAGGCGTCGACCGGCGGACTTGTCTTCAACATGATCAGCCGGACCGGCACCAACCAGTTCCACGCCGGAACCGTGTTCAACGGCACCAACCACACCCTCGGGTCCAACAACGTCGACGACGCGCTGGCTGCGCAGCTGCTGCGAAACGTGCCCGCGTCGGTAAAAGAGGCGAGACCCGATCTGAAGCCGACGGCAGACATCCGCTATCTTTTCGACTACGGCGGCTGGCTGTCCGGGCCGCTCGTGAAGGACAAACTGTGGTGGTCGACCTCGTTCCACCACTCACAGATTCTCCAGTATCTGGTCGGCAGCTATAACCCCGACGGCACGTCGGTGCCCGACGACAACATGTTGTGGAACTTCTCGAACAAGCTGTCGTGGCAGGCCGGCCAGAACAGTCAGCTATCTCACTTCTACATTCTGCAATACAAGAAAAACGGTCACCGGACGAGCAGCGCGGCGTTTTCCGATTCCGGCGCGACGACGGCCAACACGAAATATCCGCAGCTGCATCAGGTGAAGTGGACATCGACGAAATCGGCCAGGATGGTCTATGACGTGTCGGGAAGCGTGAATCGCGTCGACGACTACCAGCCGTGGCCGATCGAGGGCGACTCGCCGACGTGCTCGGCGGCGGTGGACAGAGAAGGCTGCACGGACGGCCTGATCGCCGGCTTCGACCAGGTGACCAACACCGCCCTGCGCATTCTGCCGACCTACCGTGACCTGCCGAACACGCGTGTATTCGCGCAGGGCAGCGTCAGCTACTTCACGACCGCGCATGACATCAAGGCCGGCTACCAGTTCGACTACGCCTGGAACGAAGTGTTGTACTTCTCCTCGTCCGGCATGCGCGCGGTTTACCGTTCCGGCGTGCCCGATTCCGTGAACACCTACAACACGCCGGCACGCTCGATTCCCGAGAACATCCAGCAGGGTCTGTACATTCAGGATAAGTGGCGTCCGAACCGCAAGCTGACCATCAATGGCGGCTTGCGCCTGGACACGAACCGCGGCTGGACCCGCGCGCTGTGCCAGGACGCGACGCCGTTCATTGCCGCGCAATGCTACGACAAGATTTCCGGCGTGCCGGACTGGAAATCCGTGAACCCGCGCTTGTCGGCCGTGTACGACATCGCGGGTGACGGGCGCACCGCGCTCAAGTTCTCCGCCAATCGCTACATTATTCCGGTCGGCAGCAGCATCCTCGATCGGATCAACCCGATTTTCCTCGCGAGTGACACGCGGACGTGGCGCGCGCAGTCGGCGTGCGCATCGGTGAACAACGTCGGCTGCGACTTGAACGGCGACCTCCTTCCTCAAATCAACGAGCTCGGCCCGTCGAGCGGGTTCAACCTCGGCAACTTCAACCGCTATGAGGCGGGCTACGAGTGGCCGTGGGCGCGCGAATTTTCCGCCGAAATTCAGCGTCAGCTGCCTCTGAACCTGGTCATCAGCGCCGGGTATACGCGGCGTGACAAGCTTGGGAACCTGGGATCGCGAAACGTCGCGGTGCCTGAGAACACCTACACCAAGCTGACCGTCACCGAAGTGAACAGCGGCCAGGTTGTCGACGTCTATAACCAGGACCCGGCGCTTCGCGGCAGACAGGATTTCGTCTGGAACAACATGTCCGAGCTCAACAGCACCTACAACGGCACTGACATCTCGATCGATAAGCGGATGAGCAATGGCTGGATGATGACCGGCGGCATCAGCATCGGCGAAACCATTGGCTGGGTGGGCAGCACCGACCTCAACAATCCGAACTCCAAAGAGTTCAACCGCGGCATCGTCGGCAATGACACGCCGTTCTCGTTCCGCCTATCGGGGCTCTACGACCTTCCGTAGGCCATTCAGATGAGCGGAACATTCCAGCATCAAAAAGGGTTCCCGGAGCTGACGCAGGTCTCAGTCGGCAACAACACGGTGGCGTTGACGCAGGGCACGACGAACGTCACCGTCGAGCCGCGCGGCACGACGCGTCTCCCTGCGCTGAATCAGCTCGACATGAGCTTCCGGAAAGCGTTTCAGGCCGGCGGAACGAGGTATCAGCCCCGCATCGACCTGTACAACCTCATGAACACCGCCACCGTCATCTCGCGTGTGACCACGCTTGGGTCGAGCTATGGCGCGGTGAGCAACATCCAGCGGGGACGTCTCATCAAGTTCGGCATGGCCGTCGACTGGTAATTGGTTGGTGGTTGGTGGTTGGTGGTTGGTGGTTAGGTGGTAGGTGGTTGGCGGTAGGTGGTTGCGCAACCACCAACCACCTACCACCAACCGCGCTTAGTGTTTCTTGCCGAGCTTGACCGTCAGATAGGTCACCGACTTGCCTGGTTCGACCTCCCAGAAATGCGGCACGCCCGCCGGCGCCGACGCGATGTCGCCGGCTGCCAGCTTCTGGCGCGTCACGTTGCCCACGATCTCGCCGCCGCGCACCTCGCCATCAGCGCCTTCTTTGCCGCCTTCGAGACGGTCGCCGTAGCGGATCGTGACTTCGCCGTCGAGGACGAAATACAAATCGGCCCAGTTCTTATGAAGCTCCGCGGACGCCGAGCTCTTCGCGCGATGGCTGATGTTCTGGAACTGATGATCTCCGCGGTGCACTGACGGGAACTTGATCGTCTCGCCTTTTTTCAGCGTTTCGACGAATGCCTTCAGGTCCGCAGCTTTGTAGTGGACGAACTGCGTGGGCGTTGAAGTGGCGGTGTGGAGATTCGGCTGCTTCAGGACCTTGACGGTCATGTAGGTCACCGTCTTGCCAGGCTCCACTTCCCACCAGTGAGGCTACACCTGCGGCAGAAGAGGCGATGTCGCCGGCCGCCAGCCGCACGACCTTTGCGCCGTTGATTTTCCCGCCGCCGAATTCACCGGATCCGGGATTGCGCTCGGTGCCGCTCTCGAGCGTGCCGCCGGTGTGGTGCAGCACCTCGCCGTCGACGATGTAGTAGAGATCGGCGTAGTTGTTGTGCTGCTCGGGTCCGGCCGTGCTCTTCGCGCGGAAGTTGAAGCTCTGGAACTCGTGATCGCCGCGGTTGAGGCGGTTGAACTTGATCTGCCCCCCGCCTTTCACCGTGTTGTTGAGTGCCTTGATGTCGGCGGCGGAGTAGTAGGCGAACTTCATCGGTGTGACGGGCGGTGCCTGAGGAGCCTGAGCCGTGGCCATCGCCACGCAGAGAAGGAGACCCGAAGCGACGACCAGAATTTTCATGTGTACCTCCGGCGCGCACTATAGGACTACTTCAGGATTTTTCGCAAATCCACGCCACTCGACCCCAGGAGCGGCGCCCAGAGATCGCCGACCTTCGCCAGGCGATCGGGCAGCGTGCGTATCGTGAAATCGCGGGGATCGACCCCCTCGTCGACCTCCTTCCACGTCAGCGGCGTCGACGCCCCGGCATACTCGCTCGCGCGCGCGCTGTAGGCGCACGCGAGCGACTTGCCTTCGATGTTCTGGAGATAGTCGACGTACACCTTCCGGCCGCGGGCGCTCACGGTGCGCGTCACGGTGGCGACCTTGGGGTGCTGCTCGGCGACGACGGTCGCGACGATCTGACAAAAGATTTGCCCGGCCTCGTAGGGTGTGCCTTCGCGGAGCGGAATGAAGACGTGCAAGCCGCTGGCGCCGGATGTCTTCGGGTAGCCGGTCACCTTCAACTTTTCCAGCGCATCGCGCACCCACCGCGCGACGTCGAGCACGGCCGCGAACGTCACGCCGGGCATCGGGTCGAGATCGATGGCGCACTGATCCGCAAAGTGCGGCGACTCCACGGGCGAAAACCAGGGATCCTGCGAGATGGCCGCAAGCTGCGTCATGTACAGGAGGGTGACGAGGTCGCCGCCGATCGGCCGGCTTGCCACGCTGTCGCCGGGTACTTTCGCGACCCTGACGCCGGGGGGAACCTTCTCGGGGGCCTTGTGCTGGTAGAACGGCTCGCCCTCGACGCCGTTCGGGTACCGCTTCATGATCAGCGGGCGATGGTCCACGACCGGGAGGATGTAAGGCGCCACGCGAACGTAGTAGCGCATCAGATCGCCCTTGGTAATCTTCAGCTTCGGCCAGAACACCTTTCGAAGATTGCTCACCTCGAGTGTGCTGTCCACCGGGCAGCCGCAACGTCCCAGAGCCCGGCCCACGCTCGAGCTCCTCGAGCTGCTGAACGACGGCGTCCAGCTCCGAACCGCCTCGACGCACCGGACTCTGCAGACTCCCTGGACTCTTCTGACTCTCACGACTCTGACGACTCTCGACTCTCGGACTCTGCTTTTCCGACTCTCCCGACTCCCACGACTCTTCCGACTCTCCATGACTCTTCGGACTCTTCGGTGCCTCCCTCCTCACATCCTCCACTTTCACATCGTCCCTCATGCCGAGATAAATAGGATGGCGAAGCAGCCCATCGTCGGTCCATTCGGTGAATTTCAGCTGGGCTACCAGAGAGGGTTTCGTCCAATGCGGCCGCTCGTTGGTCCGGGGCCGCGTCGTGAACGGCGGCGCCGCAACTTCCAGCGGCTTCAGCAGTCGAATGACGCGCTCGAGCTCGCGCTGGTTGAACCCGCTGCCCGTGTGGCCGGCGTACTTCAGTCCGCCGTCTTCGTAGTAACCCAGCAGCAGCGCGCCGAAGGGGCGATCGGCCGTGCGCGAGTCGGTCCACCCGCCGACGACGAACTCCTGCTCGTGGACGATCTTGATCTTCCTCCAGTCGCGGGTGCGCTTGCCGGTGTGATACACCGAGTGCGCCTCTTTGGCGATGAGCCCTTCCCATCCGTGGTCGAGCGCGTGCTGAAAGAGCTCGCGCGCATCGCCGGGGACGACGTCGCTCAGCCGCAGGATCGGCGAGCCTGTGTTGCGAAACACGCGCTCCAGGCGGGCTCTCCGCTCATCCAGGGGCGACGGCCGAAGGTCCTCGTCGCGGTCTCGCAGGATGTCGAACGCGATCAACGCAACACGTCCGGCAGCAGCTGCGCTGTTCGACTCCGTCAGGTGTATGCGGTTCTGCAGCCGCTGAAAGCCCGCGGGTTCCCCTTTCTCGTCGAGCGCGACGATCTCGCCGTCGAGCACGACCGGGCCGCGCAGTTTTTTCGCGAAGCGTGTCAAAGCGGCGACGAGGTCGGGAAATTGCGCGGTTTTCTCGTTGCCGAGCCGCGACCAGATCCGCACCGGCGCGCGGCGGCCCGGATCAACTTCGACGAGCGCGCGGATGCCGTCGTACTTGGGTTCGTAGACCAGTCCAGCGGATTGGAGCGGCGCTTTTTCGAGGGTGGCCAGCATCGGGCGCACCGACCGCATGTCGCCGCGCCACTTCGCCGTCGGCATGGGCTAGTAGCTGAAGCGATCGTTGAACCAGGGCTCGGCGGTATTTGAGTAGCCCCGCTCTTCCCAGAACCCTCGTTTGTCCTCTGCGAGAAACTCGATCTTCCTGATCCACTTGGCGCCCTTCCAGGCGTAGAGCTTCGGCGTAATCATCCGCACCGGACCGCCGTGCTCGCGCGGCAAGGGCCTGCCTTCCCACGTGTGCACGAGCAGGACGTCGTCTTCGATGGCGCGCGCGAGCGGGACGTTGACCGTGTAGGGGATGAAGCTTCCAGGGAGAAAGTCGTAGCCTGTGCACAGAATGTGCTGTGCGTTGTCTTTCGGCACGGCGAGCTCGGCAATCGTGCGGAACCGCACGCCGCGCCAATGATTGTCGAGACGGCTCCATGTCGTGACGCAGTGGAAGTCGCTCACGTCCTCGACCTGCGGCAGCGCCATGAATTGCGCCCAGTCGAGCGTGACAGGATTCTCGACGAGGCCGCAGACCTCGAGCTTCCATTTGTCGAGTGGAACTTCAGGCTGCTCGCCGAGATCGAGGACGGGCCAGTTCTTTACCAGGTGCTGGCCAACAGGCACGAGCGGCATGCCGTGGCGGTTACTGGGCCCGGAACCTTCAGGCGCGGCGCCCTGAAACCGGACGTTTACGGTCTCGGGGCGCATCTCACGCTGACGCTCGATGTACCGCTGCCGGCGTTCGACAATCTCGCTGCTTCTGGAATCCGTCACTATCGTTTTACGTTCGACAGCTGTTCCAGCGCGAGCAGCAGCGAGTGATATCCCAGCCGCCCGTGTCCCTGAGATTTCAGCGCCACGTAGAACTGCCGCACAAGCGCGAGACCGGGCATGGCGATGCCCATGCGCCGGCATTCGTCCAGCGCGATACCGAGGTCTTTCTCGAAGTGCTCGACGAAGAAGCCGGGATCGAAATTGCGATTCACCATTTTCGGCGCCAGGTTGTCGAGA
Organism: Vicinamibacterales bacterium; assembly: GCA_963802345.1. GTDB lineage: Bacteria > Acidobacteriota > Vicinamibacteria > Vicinamibacterales > JAMQPK01 > JAMQPK01. The sequence goes on along the minus strand of CAWDIK010000008.1, from coordinate 161,618 downwards.
ATCCAGCACTGTGCCGCTCCCTTGCTGACCGAGCTCAGCATGGTCGGGAGATCGAGCCCCGCTTTGTAGCCATAGAGCAGGCTTTCGCAGACGCCGATGATGGTGCCGGCGAGCACGATCTGGTTGCACATCTTCGTGTGCTGGCCGTTGCCTGGGCCGCCCTGATGCACGATGTTCTTGCCCATCGCCTGGAAGAGCGGCATCACCCGCTCGACGGCATCGGTGTCGCCGCCGACCATGATCGAGAGCGTGGCGTTCCGCGCGCCCACATCGCCGCCTGACACAGGGGCATCGACGGCCGACGCGCCTTTCGCCTTCGCCGCGTCATAAATCTCGCGCGCGAGGCTGGGCTCGGTCGTCGTCATATCGACGGTGATGCTGCCTTTCTTCACCGCGTCGAGGATGCCGCCCTTCTGCTGATAGACCTCGCGAACATCGCTCGGCAGCCCGACGATCGTAAAGATGATGTCCGACCGTTCCGTGACTGCTCCCGGTGTGTCGGCCCATGCCGCGCCCTTATCGAGCAGGCTCTGCGCCCGCGATTTCGTGCGGCTGTAGATCGTGGTGGGGTAGCCCTTGTCGATCAAGTGGCCACACATCGAGATTCCCATCACACCCGTGCCAATCCAACCAATACGCGTTTCGCTCATAAGCTCCTTGGTTCCGAGAGTTCGATCGACCACGGCCACACTTCTCCGCACGCCCGGCAGTGGCACCACCGCACGACGCGGCTGCTCGAGAGACCCTGCACTTCCCGGGTCTTTCCGCAGCTCGGGCAGGTCAATGGATGAGGCAAATCGCTCGCGCGCCGTCCGCCGCGAGGTATCGTCCGGCGGTCCAGCTGATTCGGGTTGCGGCGATCGCTGATTGCGTCCATGCTTCGCAGACATATTATTCCGGCGGACTGCGGAATAGAAGCGGCGACTCCACATGGAACAATTCGAACGGGAAGTGGTTTCCGATCTCGATGAGCAGACCGACGACCGCGCCGAGGCGCGCGGCAGGGTCCCGCTGCACGTGCGCATCCTTATGGGGCTTGCCGCCGGAGCGGTGCTCGGCAGCGCCGCGCGCGAGGTCCTTGGTCCCGATTCGCCGCTGCTCGCGTCGGCAATCAGACACGTCGCCGAGCCGGTAGGCCAGCTGTTTCTCCGCTCGCTGCTGATGACGGTGGTCCCGCTCGTCGTCTCGTCGCTCGTCGTCGGTGTGGCGGGTATCGGCGACGTGCGCCGCCTGGGACGCGTGGGCCTGCGCACGGTGGGTTCTGCCTGGCCATTTCGCTGATTTCGGTCTTTCTGGGCATCTTCCTGGCCAACACGGTGCGTCCGGGCCTGCGGCTCGATCCCGCGACCCGCGATCTGCTGATGGCGGAATATGCCGCCCAGTCCAAACAGGTGGCCGCCGCCACCAGCGCGGCGAGCGAGTCGCCCGTGATGTCGTTTGTGCGCTCGCTCGTCCCCGCGAACCCGCTCGAGTCGATGGCCCGCTCGACACCCGACATGATCGGCATCATGTTTTTCTCGATCGTGTTCGGCGCGGCGCTGACGCTCGTCTCTCGCGAGAGCGCGGCGCCCGTCATCGCGGTGCTCGACGGGGTCTTCAAGGTGGTGGCGAAGATCATCGACATCGTCATGAAGATCGCGCCTCTCGGCGTCGCGTGTCTGCTGTTCGCCATGACCGCGCGTTTCGGGTTCGGCTTTCTCGTCAGCCTCGGCTGGTATGTCGTGACGGTGCTCGGCGGATTGGCGTTCCACATGTTTGTGGTCTACGGAGCCGCGCTCAAATTCGGGGCCCGCGTCTCTCCCGTCGAGTTCTTCCGGCGTGCGCGCACGGTGATGCTCACCGCGTTCTCGACGAGCTCGTCGAACGCCACACTGCCAACCGCCCTGCGCGTCTCGGAATCGAATCTCGGCGTGCCGCGGGAAATCGGCGCGTTCGTGCTGACGGTTGGCGCCACGGCCAACCAGAACGGGACGGCATTGTACGAAGGGGTGACGGTCCTCTTTCTGGCGCAGCTGGCGGGCGTGGATCTCACGCTCGCGCAACAGTTGATGATCGTCTACCTGGCGGTGCTCGGCAGTATCGGCACGGCCGGCGTGCCAGCCGGCTCGCTGCCATTCGTCGTGGGCGTACTCGCCATGGTCGGCATTCCGACACAGCTCATCGCGATCATCATCGGCGTCGATCGGCTGCTCGACATGACGCGGACGGTCGTGAACGTGATGGGCGATCTGACGGCGACGGTGTACGTCGCGAAGAAGGAAGGCGCCGAGCTGCAATATCTGAGCTGGCTTACGGCCCACCTTCGCCGAAGGCTACGTGGCAACCTTCGCGAACATTCATGAGCGAAGGTTGGGGTGAGTGACGGGGATTGAACCCGCGACTACCGGCGCCACAGGCCGGTGCTCTACCACTGAGCTACACTCACCACAAGGTCGACAATCCCTGATTGTACAACAGAGAACTGCGGAGGCGGGGGAGCGAATCTGAAAACTAGAATCTGAAAACTAGAATCTGAAATCTAGAATCTGGACCGGCCAGATTCTAGATTCCAGATTCTCAGATTTTAGATCTCTGGATCTTACGAGTGCGCGGCCGCGCGCTCTTTGCCGGGAATCGCCATCAACTCGGGGTGCGCCGCCACGTGCGCCGCCACGATCGCTTCGGCGCGCGCCATCGTATCCGCATCGCCGTTGCGATAGATGGTGTTGGCCTCGATCAGATCCTTCTGGCTCGCGGGCGTCGAATCGTGGCTGTCGTAGATCGCCGCGACGGGGCACGCAGGGACGCACGCGCCGCAGTCGATGCACTCTTCAGGATGAATGTAGAGCATGTTCATCGCTGCGAATTCCGGCTCGTCCTTGCGCGGATGAATGCAGTCTACGGGACACACGTCCACGCATGCCGTGTCTTTTGTTTCGATACAAGGGTCCGTAATCACGAAAGGCATCGTCTTCCTCCAAAGTGTCCGCCAAGCGATGAGAGCGTTGCGACGGCCACTGATTCTACTTGCGAAGGTCGCACGCAGCAATCCCACCGTCGAGCGCCCGCGAAAACTCGAATCGTATCTGTGTGTGCCGGAATCGAGCAAAACGCGTGTCCTGCTGTTCCCAAGCGGGACAACGGACGCTAAGTATCTGTCGTAACGGCGTTTATATACAAATATTCGCGGCATTGCGAACCCGGCGTGTGTAGGAGTAGCACAAGTGCGAATCGCGCGCGCTTTTCGCGGACCGCAGTAAGTATCGATTTGTCAAATATTTAGAGGAAAGTGTCGGGACTGGAGTCAACTTTGCTCCACTCGGCGCATGATCCGCGAGCGCAGATGCGCAGGTCTCTCGTGGCGCAGGGCCGGCGCGGGCACTTGCTGGTCGGATGGCCGCTGGTGCGTCACGACAGTCGTGTCTACGTCGAGCAGTTCCACCCGGGGTTCGTTGACCGAAGCAGCAGCTCCAGTCGACGTTAGTTACTTTCGGCGCGCGTCAGTCGCTGCTCAACAGCGTCTCGCAGTACGGCGCGCTGCACAAAATTGGGGATGCGCGGGAGGGATCTTGAGAAAATCATTTCTTCGACGCGGCAAATTAATCGATCAGGCGCTGTGGGCCATCATCGACGAAGACTGGTATCGATCGAAGGCTGTGTGGGGCGCGAAGATCAGTTAGCGAATCCAGTGGACGGACCAAGACTCGTCGTCGTCAGGCGCGGCCACTTTGCCACCTTCGAGCTGCTGACGCGCACGTTTTCGGACGATCCCGGTGTGCAGATCATCTGGGATCGCCGAATCCGTGAGCGGCGCCAGTCTGCCGATCGCCTGGGCCCATCAAGAGCGGCGCGCCGGCAGCGATCGGCGTCGTGTGCCTCCCTCCCAGTGGCGGCAGCTGAATTACATGTTCGCGCCGGAACCTTCCGACGACTGATCGCCACGCCGCGCGACTTCTCAATTCCGCACACCCCTCGCGTTAAAATCACTGCGGAGGGTTTCACTTGCCCATTACACGGTACGCGCTGACGGCAGCTGCCGTCTTTCTGGCATTCGCAAGTTCGGCGTCAGCCCAGGCGATGTTTACCGGTGCGATCGGAAACGTGTTTGGCGGGGATGCGCCGTCGACGAAAAAGGTGTGGTCGCTCGCGATCGGCGGCGGCGGCGCGCACGGGATCGGGTCGGAGCTGGAATATTCGCAGGTCGAAAATTTCTTCGAGACGGCGGGCGGAGTCGCGCATGGCAGGATCATGACGCTGATGCCGAGTATCTTTGTCGCCATCCCGATCAACAGGGTGCGGCCCTATGGGATCTTCGGGTTTGGATTCATCCGGCAGCGAACTGAGGCCTCGGAAGGCGGATTGTTCTCGGGCCTGTCAGATGACGACGTCGGCTATAGCGTCGGCGGCGGGGTCACCGTGTACTTCGCGCGGAGCGTCGGCGTGCGGGGTGACCTGCGGCACTTCAAGGTGCGCAAGTCCGATGGCATCAGTTTCCAGCGCTTCACCGTGGGGCTGGTGCTGGGAGGGTAGCTGTCTTACGACAGAACACGTCGCCGCCGACCTCCCGTCACGAAGCCCTTCGTCGCGCAGCCCGCCCCGGTGACGCCGATCACGCATCCGACCAGCGCCGATTTCAGTGCCGTTCGCATCGCCGCTCCTACTGAACCATGTACCCGCTGCGGGCACGGACAAACAATCCGGGCTTGCGGGCTCGCAGCACGAGCGCGTGCCAGCCTCGCGTAGTGCCAGGCTCGAAGGCGATCATGTACTGATGATGGAGCTCGCTGAGAAGCCGTTCCGTGGCCTCCAACATGCTGAGCGGGTCGCGAACGGCAAGCGCATCGCCGCCAGTCCACGCCGCGAGGTCGGCCATCGGTCCCGTGATCGGTGCCTCCCGCACATCGGTGTCGTCGAGCGCGAATGCTATCACGAGCACATAAACCGGCACGTCGAGCGAGCTCGCAATCGCAGAGACGTCCGACGGCTTGAGCGTGCTCGCCGAGTCGACGCCATCGGTGATGACGACCAGCGCCCGCCGCCGCTGCCGGTCCGAAATTTTCTGCGAGGTCTCCGCAATCGCGTCCCAGAGCGATGTCGCGCCGTACGCCTTCGTCGAGTTCCACACCGTGTCGGTCGCGGAGAAGGCGGATGAGAACGGCCGCACCTCCTTCAGCGCTGTGTCGAAGGAGTACAGGGCGATTTCGTCGGCGCCAGGCTTCAGGCCCGCCACGAGCGCTGTCGCCGTTTCGCGCGCTCTCGCCATCTTCGTCGACATGCTTCCGCTCGCGTCCATCAGTATGGCGACGCTCGCGGGGCTCGGCTCCGACCACACATTACTCAGCGGCCGTTTCTGGCCGTCGTCGTACAGCTCGAAGTCGGTGCTCTTCAGATCCTTGACGAGGCGGCCGCGGGCATCGCGGACCTGCGCTGCCACCGCGACCTGCTCGACGCTGCTTTTGAAAACCGCGACGGGGGTTCCTGCGCAGCAGTGCCGGCAGCGAGCGCCGCCAGAAACGTCAGCGAAGAGAAAGAGTCGGCGCATAAACACACTGTCAGTTATCGGACGGTCCATTGTACCAGCCAGGCCGGGTTGTACCAGCCCCGGCATGATCAGAACGAGCAAGCGTCCTAACTATTTTAGATGGACCTTATCGAGCGGCGGCGTCGGAGGATTCTCGCCCGATCCTATGGGCTCGGTCCCACGCTTTTTTTCGGCCTTGTAGTCAAAAAAGAACAGCGGCACCCACAAGGCGACCATCAAACCCACCGCCAGAAGAAAGCCGAGCATGAAATCAAAGGTGATGTGCTCCATGGTTTCGGAGAGTGCATAAATCGGACCTGTTATATTTAGGGCGGAAATTGAGCAATTTTCGCGCAAGTATGGTGTGTATGTGGCTGAGTGTTGTGTTTTTGGTCACCTTCATGACGCCTCCTGTCGCCGAGGCGGCGCTCGCGCACACCGGAGAAGCGACGACGCCCATGACTCGGCGCCCTTCGGCGTTACTCAGGGCGCCCGAGCATGGTCGAGGAGCGCGGGTGAAGCTTGAACCATTCCCGCGACGCCGCGAGGCCGAGACGTTTGCGCTGTCCGACGATTGTCGGTCCCGGATTTCGACCCCATGGTGATACGCGGTGGATTTCAGCGCTGAGCTCTGCGCCGATCACCATCGCCAGACCCGTGATGTAGAACCACAAGAGGGTCAGGATGATCGCGCCGAGAGTTCCGTACGCCTCCTCGTAATTGCCGAAATTCACCACGTAATAGCGGAAGGCGACCGATGCAATAAACCACAGCGCGGTCGCCGTCAGCGCACCAGGGGTAATCCACACCCATTCCTGTTCGGCGTCAGGCGCGAAGTAATAGACGACGCCGAAACCCGTGGACGCCAACAGGAACACCACGGGCCACTGAAGGATCTTCCACGCCATCGTGAATGCCGGCGCCAGCCCGAACTCGCGCCCGAGAAAATCTGCGAGCCATGGTCCCGCGACGATCAACCCGAACGACGTCAGGATGAAGAGCGCAAGACTGATCGTCAGCGCGATCGCGATCAGCCGTCTCTTCCACCACGGCCGGGTGTCCTCGATGTCGAAGGCGCGATTCATGGCGTCGATGACCGACACCATGGCCGCCGAGCTGCTCCAGAGGGCCATCAGCAGGCCGATGCTGAGCAGGCTGACGTCGTCGCTGTTCGAGAGGCTCGTCAGCTGATCCTTCAGCAGCGTCACCACTGCTTGCGGAGCAATCGGCGCGAGCAGCCGCATCAGCTCGTCGGTGAAGCTGTAGAGCGGGAAGAAGCTGGCGAGGGCGACGAGGAACAGCAGCGCAGGGAACAGCGATAGGAAGAAATAGTACGCCAGCTGCGCGGCGATGCCCGCGACGTCATCCTGGATTGAGTCTTTAACCGTGCGGCGGATGAGCTCGGTCCAGGGAAGATCTTTTTCGAAGTAGGCAAACATGCTCCTCAGCGGAGCAAAATACATTCCTACGATCGCCGAGTTGTATCCAGCGCGACAGTGTTGCGGCTCGAGCCTAGCTGGCGACTGAGCTGTCCGAGCGTCGTTCGCCGGATGTCGTCGATGATCGCCGCATTGCCGGTCTGCCGCGGGCACGCGCAGTACTGCCCTGGCAGGGGCAAGGGCAAGCACATACAGCACAGTCCGGCATTTTTAGACCGATTGGCAGAATTTCGCCGTTTATGGCACAATTAAGCGGGTCACGAGCTTTTTCGTCAAACAGCCAGCCCATCTTGCATTTCTCAGACCCCTCGAAATCTGTTCAGAATCGTTCAACTCGCGGCCGCAGGCCCCGTCGTAACGGCCGTGGCGCGCCTGGCGGACGCGCCAAGACGGTCTTTGTGCCTTCGCGGCCGCCGCTCCAGTTCGAGGCCGCGCCGTATGACCCGTCGCCGGTACCCTTCACGTCTCTGGGTCTCGAATCCGGTCTCGAGCGCGCGTTAATCGACCGCGGGTTCGAGACGACGACGCCGATCCAGGGCGCTGTCTATCCAGCGGTGCTCGACGGCATCGACCTGGTCGCCTGCGCGCAGACCGGAACAGGCAAGACCCTCGCGTTTCTCCTGCCTCTGATGCAGCGGCTCGTCAAAGCCGGAGCAACGGGCGCCACGCGCGTGCTGATTCTTGCGCCGACGCGAGAGCTTGCGGTGCAGATCGAGGACGAGTTTCAGGGCCTTGCGTACCATACGAACCTTTCGAGCGTCGCGGTGTATGGCGGCGTCGAAGCGGGTCCACAGGAGCGTGGCCTCCGGGGCTCGGCCGACATCGTCGTGGCGACGCCAGGACGTCTGCTCGATCACATGGGCACGAGCGCGGCGAAATTCGACAACCTGGACGTGCTCGTGCTGGACGAGGCCGATCGCATGCTGGACATGGGGTTCTGGCCGAGCGTCCGGCGCATCGTGGCGTCGTTGCCGCCGAACAGACAGACGCTGCTCTTTTCGGCGACGATGTCCGATGAAGTCGCGCAGTCGGCAAACCAGATCATGCGCGCGCCGAAGATGATCCGCGTCGGCCGCGACGAAGGGCTCGCCAGCACCATCGAGCACGTGGGGCATCTCGTGCCGGCGGCGGAGAAATCGGATTGGCTGAGCAGCTTCCTGAAGCGGACGCATGGCACCAGTCTCGTGTTCGTCCGGACCAAGCGGGGCGCCGACAAGCTCGCGCGCAGGCTCGCGCAGAGCGGCATCAAGTGCGCCGCATTGCACGCCGATCGCACGCAAAGCGAGCGCTCGGCCGCCGTCGAAGGCTTCAAGTCGGGCAGGTTCAGAGCGTTGATCGCGACCGACATCGCGGCCCGCGGCATCGACATTGAAGGCATTGGTCACGTGGTGAACTACGAGGTTCCACCGAGCGTCGATACCTACGTCCATCGCGTGGGGCGCACCGGGCGCGCCGAAGCGGTCGGCACGGCAGTGACGCTGATCGCGCCGGAGGAACTGGCGGCGTTGCGCACGATCGAGAAGACACTCAACGTCACATTCGCGGTGACCTAGGATCAATTTGGGGAGGGTGAATGCGTAGATATGCCGCAGGGGATCGTGTGGTGCAGGCCCAGTACGGCGCAGGCACGATCGTCGACGTGAACGAGCACCATACGGTCATCGAGTTCGACGAGCACGGCACGCGGCGTTTCTCCACGCGCATCGTCGTGCTCGAGACGAGCAACACACCCGCGCCGGCGCGCAAGGCGAAAACCCGCGCGAAGAAAAAGGTCGCGGCACCTCAGTCGTAGGAGGCGATTAGGAACGTTATGTCAGTCCGGTTATTCGTCGGCAATCTCCCGTACAGCGCGACCGAGGCGGATATCAGACAGCACTTCGGCACGGTCGGCGATCCGATGCAAGTCGTCATTCCAACGGATCGCGACACGGGTCGGCCCCGCGGATTTGCGTTCGTCGATTATGACGACCGCGGCGTCGCCGAGCGCGCCATCCAGCAATTGCACGGTCAGCCCTTCAAGGGACGGCCTCTGTCGGTCAGCGAGGCGCGCCCGCGAGAAGCGCGTCCGCCGATGGGCGCCGGGGGATTCTCCGCGCCGCGGCCGCCGATGGGTGGAGGTCCGAGACCGCCGATGGGGGGCGGCCCGCCCGGCGTCGACGGCGGTCCCTACCGCCAGCCGCGCGGCGGTGACGCCAGCCGGAATTTCGGTCCGAACAAGCCGCCGAAAGGGCGCGGCGGATCGAACTTCGCGAAGAACCGCAACCAGGAAGGGAAAGCCCGCGGCCCGCTGAAGGAACGGCTCAGCGGCCGGATGTTCAGCGTCGAGGAAGACGCGCGGTTTCGTGACGAAGACGATACCGGCGTTGACGAGACCGATCTGAACAAGGTTGACGAGACCGATCTGACCCTGAAAGAGGAAGAAGTCAAGGAAGACGAAGAGTAAGAGAGTCAGAGCGAGTCGGAGTCGGAGAGTCGAACGAGTCTTACCAGCGAGCACGCGTCGGGCGTGTATCGACGTGGACGAACGGGCCGTGAGCTGGCGTCGAGTCGTAGATGCCGATGCCGCCGATGAACGAGCGCAGCTCGGGCGTCTTGGCGAGCACTTCCAGGACTTCTGCGAGCGCGACCGCATCCTCCTTCGAAATCACTTTGTCCTTGTTGAAGTCGTCCATCCGCCCGTTGTCATCCTTGTCCAGAAAGATGTCGGAAGCCCGTCCCCACTGGTGCAGGCTGTACTTCGTGTCGTCGAGTTGCTTGTTGTAATACGGCGTTCGATAGCCGCTCATGACGAATATATCGCCCGCATCCCAGCCCAGCGGTTTCAAGTGCGCGCCGATCGCCTCCAGTAAGAACACCAGCCGCTCGTCGAGCACGAGATATTTCGGATAGTCGCCCTTTTGCTTGGCGAGGAATTCCTTGATCCGGAAGTTGGGCGAAACCTTCGTGTCCTCATTCTGCCGCGTCACTTCGATGAAGCCTTTGGGCGGGATATAGATGGGATTTCCCTTCAGAGGGGTCTCTGGATACTCGCCGATGTCATAGCGATTCAACACGCCCTTCGTGACGGCATTGCTCGGCACCATGACGAAGGCGGAAAAATCCGCGAGTGTGTCTCCAGCCGGCGTCTTCACTTTGAGCCCGTAGAGACCGGGCTTTACCGGCGCTTCCCACGTCCATTTATTCGGTCCCGTCGCGACGAGCCCGCCGTGAGGCGCGTCGATCCTGTGCAGGCGCGTCGCCGGTGCCGTGACCGCCAGCGGAATCTTCTCGCCTGGCATCGCCCAGATGGCGCCTTCATCGTACGGATACGTCAGCGAGCGCGCGCGGAACCGATCCGTCGCGATCCGGTCCTCGCCCGAGACCGCGATCGGACAGGCGGCGACGCAGCAGACGAGCGCAATCTCAGCGGCGCGTTTCCAGGCCACGGGTCACCTCGCCGGTCATCGCGCACGTCCACGAAATAGACACGCGCATCACGCGTAGAGGCAGTGCAAGAATCGTACGCACTTTCTTTGCAGGTTTGGTCTCCAAGTGTTACATTAGTGTCCTCGGTGCCACCCCTCGAACTCAGTCTCGACATCACGCCACGAGGCCGGCTCGACGTCATCGATGTTCGAGCGCAGGCCGCGGCCACGTATGGCGACGTGTTCGAGCAATACAACCGCTGCTTGTATTGTTCGCTGCATACCACGGCCGGCTATCTGCCACAGAGTTTCGCCGCACGGCTCGGCTCAGGCCCGCAAGGGGTACGGCCGTACATCGATCTGTTTACGACCGTTTTTCCGGAAGGCGCCGGCTATCAGCACGACGACCTGGATCGCCGCACTGAGCTGACCGCTGAGCAGCGTCCTGTCGAGCCCACCAACGCCGACTCGCATCTCGCGTTTATCGGAAGCGGGCTGCGGGCGTGTGTGTCGTACGTCACGCGGCGGCCGGGACCCGTCTCGTTCATCGACCTCGACGGCGTCAACGCTGGAAAACCACGGCGGCGGATGACGACCCTCGTCGGCTATGACAACGAGATCGACGTCGCCAGGACCACTCTGCATGTGCCCGTGTCGTCGACGCATCCGGTGGATGCGGTCAACTTGAAGGACGCGCGTCTGGGCCTCTACGACCAGCTCGACGATCTCATCCGCAAGCATGGCGTCGAAAAAGGGCGCGTCCGTCTGAGCCTCGGTTCGGGCGAACAGTTCGCGAGCCTTACTGTCAACGAGTACGAGACGCTGCTGATGCGGTACGATCTGGTGGACGTGCTGAAGAACCCGCTGCGTTTCGCCGCACAGAAAGCGAAGCATGCGTGGAACGATCCGCGCGCGGTGCCGTCCAAAGCGATCGACTACGCGAAGTACGATCTCGTTCGCGCCGTGAATCGGCTGGTCGACGCGCTCGGCCTCGCCGAGTCGGCGTTCGAGCGCGTGTTTTCACAGGCGCTCGCTGTACCGGCCTCGCGGTTTCTGCGCATGAAGCGATCGGTCGATCTGCTGGTCTCCGATGCAAAAACCTCAGGACGCGGCGCCGTGGTCGAAGGAACCTACCAGGCGCCAATCATGGTGCAATGGCGCAAGGCCGCCCGCGGCGAACGGCAGGTTGCGGTCACGCTGACGCGGTTCGTCTGAATTCTCAAAGTCAAAGTTAAAAGTTGAAAGTTAGGTCCAAGTCGGGTAACGTCTGCGCAATTAGCCCATTGCCAGTCGCCCGGCGGCGAAGTGGTTTGGAGGATTTGCCCATGAGGAAGCTTGTACTTCTGATGTGTCTTGTCGCGTCGGTCGCGCTCGCCGCGCAGCAGCAGCGGCGTGGGGGAGGGGCCGCGCGCGGCGCCGAGCCGCCGCATCCGTCCGGCCTTGCGTCGAAAGCACCAGACCAGGGGTGGGTCGGTGAAGCGTGGAGTCCGCACGAAGGCGGGTTGTTGAAGGTGAAGGTGCACCTGCGCTTCGGCGTCGAGGCGCCGGTCGGCGTGCGAGGGAAGGAAGGCGCGTGGAAGCCGATGCCCAAGGGCTGGTACCTCGGGCGCGTGTCCATGGTCGCCAACGACCTGCAGAGCAACGTCTACGTGCTGCATCGCAACGGCGACATCGATCCGCTCGTCGTGTTCGACGCCGAAGGCAACTACCTGCGGTCGTGGGGCAAGGGCGTCATCGACGATCCGCACGGCATCCGCGTGGACTCCGAGAACCACGTCTGGGTGGTGGATCGCGCCGGCGCGATCCTGAAATACACGACCGACGGCAAGCTCCTGATGACGATCGGCACCAAAGGTGTCCGCGGCAACGACGACAAGTCATTCGGCAGCCCGACCGATCTCGACTGGGATTCGCAGGGCAACATCTACATCGCCGACGGGTACGGGAACAGCCGCGTGGCGAAGTTCGACAAGACCGGCAAGTACGTCAAGTCGTGGGGCACGCCCGGCAGCGGGCCGAGCCAGTTCCGCACGGTGCACTCGATTCAGTTCGACTCGAAGGATCGCGCGTATGTCAGCGACCGCGAGAACAACCGGATCCAGATTTTCGATGCCAATGGCACGCTGCTGAAGACGTGGAACCATCTGGGCTCGACGCAGGGCATCTGGATCTCGCCGAAAGACGAGATGTACGTGCTGACGCACCGCAACAACGTGGAGAACATTACCGCCGACACGCTGGCGGGGCGGCTGATGAAGATCGATCTCGAAAGCGGGAAAGTGCTGGGCTCGATGGAATCGCCGGGCCACTCAGTGAACGGCTCGCCGAATGGCGACATCTTCGTCGGCAGTCTCACCGGGAATGTGCTGCGCTGGATGCCGCACCCGGAGTTCACGCGCTCTCACTAACGCGGACCGAGTGCGTGAGATGGAGCAAGAGCGGAGAGCAAGAGCCATATGGTCTTCGCTCTCGGCTCTTCGCTCTCTCCCTACGCTACGCGCGTCAGAACCCAGGCGTCAGCGAAAAGCCCCAAATCCACCCGCGTCCGGGACGGTCGAACGGCCGCGCATAGTCGATTTGCGCGATCGCGAAGCCGAGCAGGCTCGTGCGCAGCGTGATGCCGCCGCTCGTCACGGGCTCCCGAGTGCCGCCGTTGAAGAACGACGGTTTCTGGCCTCGGTTCCACGTCACGCCGCCGTCGAGGAAAAACGCGACTTCCACGGGCAGCGGCCCATACATCCGATCGCTCACGCCGAACGGCCGAAGCAGCGGGAACCGCAGCTCGATGTTGCCCACGAGCATCCGGCTGCCGACGAGTTGATCGTACGTCGGGCAGGACGAGCCCGTCCCGCATTCCCCGGCCGAGAAAGAATCGACGCCGTATCCGCGCACGAACTCGGGGTACCCGAGAAACAGCGGCATGAGCCGGCTGTCTTCAGCGCCTGTGCCATACCGCCCGTAGTGCATGCCGCGCACGGCGATCGTGTAGAACCGCGCCGGCATGAAGTAGTGACGATAGTCGGCCAGCGCGGATGTCAGTTGCAGATCCCCGAAGGTCGGAGAGATCTCGAAACGCGAGCGCCGGCCGGCCACAGGGCTGGTGGCGCCGAACAGCGAGCTGTCGGTGACCAGCGCCGTGCTGAACGACGACATGTTCAGCGCCTCGGCAAGCGGATTCGTGACGGTCGAATCATCGAGCACGCGCCCGGTGCGCCGCGAAATGGACGTCGTCCGGATCTGCTCGTCGTAAGACGACCGCGTGAAGCCGCCGGTGAACTCGACGCGCGCGGTCTGTGCTGAACGGATACGCGACCATGCCGCTGACCCCGCGGTTGACCTGACGCTGGATGATCGTCTGGTCGAGCACCGCCGGCTCTCCATTCACGGTTCCCAGCGCCGTCGCATACCCGCCGGCGATGTAAGGCGACTGCTCGACGGCGAAACCCCAGTTCCACCGTTTCGACATGTTCGTGTAGCCGAGGAATACGCCGGTGTTTTTCGCGATGTCGCCGACGCCGCCGCCATACGTGTCGGCGCTGACCTGCGCGTACAGATTGTGGTTGCCCAGCATGTCGCTGAAGTTGAACGCGATGCCGCCGCCGACCATCCCGCCGAACCGGTCGATGCCCGCCGAAATGTACGGCTGGCTGACCGCGTCGAGCGACAACCCGGCCTTGTACGGCGCGACCTCGGCCGGAGGCGGCGCCGAGACCCGTCGACGGATCGCTCAGCATCCGCGCGACGAGCGACTCGCGCTGAACCGGCGGCAGCGACGCCGCCTGCAGGCGCTCGACCGCCTGCACGATCGGCACTCCGGCGAGCTGCTGCGGCGAATCGATCACGTAAATGTGATGGCTGCTGTCTTCGTACGCGCTGACCGCCAGCGTGCGTGCGTCGATCGCCGACGAAATCGCCGGGCTCAGCGCGGTGATGCCGCTGATGCCGCTGTCGATATTGGTCACCTGCGCCATCGCGCCGGACTGCAGATTGACGCGATACACGTTGCTGATGCCGTTCTGATCGGACACAAAGAACAGATTCCGGCTGTCCGGCGCCCACTGCGGGTTGATGTTCTTCCCCTGGCCGAAGGTCGAGAGCGGCGAGATGCGGCCCGACGCCACGTCGAACAACGCCAGCCGATAGTCGCCGGCGTTGAGCAAGGCAGCGTTCGTGGTGAAGCGGTCGGTGACAAACGCGATCGTGTCTCCGTCGGGCGACCATGCCGGCTGAAGATCCGCGTAGAAGTCGCTCGTAATTCGCTTGATGGCGCTCGCCTGCGGTGCGTCCTGCGGAACAGTGAGGTCGTAGATAAAGAGGTCGGAGTCGCCGCCTACGGTCGCCGAGAACGCAATGGACTTTCCGTCGGGCGACCACGTCGGGTTGAGGATCTCGCCGACCTGCGGCACTTCAATTTCCCGGGCGACGTCGGCGTCGGCGATATTCAGGATCGCGAGCACGGCCTTGCCGGCGTGCACGCCGCCGACGACGAACTGGCGGCTGTTAGGGCTCCACGATCCCGCCGAGCTGATGAACTGCAGGCTCGTGAAATGCGAGTTTTGCGCGGTGTCGACGAGCTTGCGGACGATGCGGCCCGTCGCCGCCTCCGCAAGATAGAGATCGATCGAGAACAGGTCGCGCGACGAGAAAAAGACGATGTGCTTCCCGTCAGGGCTGATCGATGGCGATACGTTGGTCGCCATCCGCGTCTTGTCAGAAGCCGTGAGCGAACGGCCGAACGTATGAGCGCGAGCGGTCGCGCTCATCACCGGCGCGTATTGCGACCGGATGTCGGCGTGCCAGTTGGTCGAGAGCTCCTTGGCGTCGACCAGTGCCGATTGCTCGAGCGCAGTGATGGCATCGCCCGAGCGGACCGCGGCCCTGAAGATTTGGCCGATGAGATCGTCTCCGTACTTGCCGCCGATATACGCCCACACGGCCTGTCCCCACCGGTAGGGAAAGTATTCGCCGTTGGCGAGGTCTTTGATCTGCGGCAGCTCTTCCTTGCGGGTCGCATCGCGAAGCCACATGGCTGTATGAGGATCGACCGGGCCAATCGACAGGTACTCTGCCAGACCTTCGACGAACCATAGCGGCAGGGCTTCGATGCCGCCGCCGGAATAGCCTCCTCGCGCGCGGTTCGCCGAGATGTCGTATTGGAATGCATGGACGAGCTCATGGCCGAGAACATGATCGGTCTCGG
Source organism: Vicinamibacterales bacterium (assembly GCA_963802345.1). Lineage (GTDB taxonomy): Bacteria > Acidobacteriota > Vicinamibacteria > Vicinamibacterales > JAMQPK01 > JAMQPK01. The sequence goes on along the minus strand of CAWDIK010000008.1, from coordinate 146,075 downwards.
CCAGCGTGCCGGCGAGAGGCAGCACGACGCGGCGCTTCATCCCCTCGGTGACGCCGCCCGTTCCCTCGCCAATCATGCCGCCGACCACGTTGGTCTGCTCGAAATCCGGGTGAGACGCATAGAGAACGAGGGGCTGACGGGTCTTCATCTCGTGCTCGAAGATGCTCGACAGGCGCGCATACCAGCGCTCGGCCATTCGGCCGACGCGCGCGGCGCTTTCGCGCTCGTCTTCATAGAAATAAATATCGAAGTGATCGGTCTTCAGCACTTCGAACTTGAAATCCTTGTACTGGACCTTGTTCCGTCCGAAGTACTGCGCCTCCGCGGGCACGGCGGCAGTAGCACAGACGAGGAAAACCGACAGGCAGGCTAGCGGGGATTCGGCGAATTATCTGCCGCATGGTGAGCTCCTGGAAAATAACGGCGTGATCACGTCCGACTTCAGTTCTGCCAAAGTCGCGCCAACTACACGCCGTTCAGTTTTCCGAGGAAATACGTACGAAACGTGGCGAAATTGTGGCAGCGATGTCCTCTGCGCTGGTCACGTCGAACAGGAGACCAGGAGTTCAGGAGGACGGATCGAAGTCAGAGAATCTTCATTCCCAGGGCCGAGAGGGCGAGCTCCGTGCCGAGCTCGGCGGTCGTGTTGCGGATGTCGAGGGTGGGATTGACTTCGACCAGGTCGAGCGCCATCAGCGCGCCGGACTCGGCAATCATCTCCATCAGGAGATGCGCTTCACGATAATCGAGGCCGCCTTTGACCGGCGTTCCCACACCGGGCGCAATCGCCGGATCGCAGACGTCGAGGTCGAACGACACGTGCACGCCTGCCGTTCCGCGTGTCACGGCCTGCAGCGCTTCGGCCGCGACAGCCGCGACGCCGAGCCGGTCGATGTCCTTCATCGTGAACACGTGCACGCCTGAGTTCCTGACGAGATCCTTCTCGCGTTCGTCGAGATTACGAACGCCGATCAACGCGGTGTGCTCCGGCAGCACGGTCGGCGAAAAGCCGCCAATCGACGAAAGCTCGGCGGGTTCCGGACCGAGCAGGGCAGCGAGCGGCATGCCGTGCACGTTGCCGCTCGGCGAGCTCGCCGGCGTGTTCATGTCGCCGTGCGCGTCAATCCACAAAAGCCCGAGTGGTTTGGAGGATGCCCGCGCGTGAGCGGCCGACGCGGCAACCGACCCGGCACCGAGACTGTGATCGCCGCCGAGCACGAGCGGAATCGCGCCTTCTTCGATCGACGCGCGCGCGGCCTGATAGACGCGATCGCAGACCTTGGCGATCTCCTTGATGAACTTCTTCCGGGGATCGCCGTGCTTTTTGATTTCGGGAATGGGCGACGGAAGATCGCCCCGGTCGACGACCACACGGCCGAGCGCCGTGATTTGTTCGCTGAGGCCCGCGATGCGGAAGGCGGACGGCCCCATGTCGACGCCACGGCGGCTCCCGCCCATGTCGAGCGGAACCCCGATGAGATGGACCGGAGCAGGCACGGGCTACAATAGCAAAAGAGCAGGAGCAAGAGCAGAGAGCAGAAGTCTTTAGCTCTTAGCTCTCTGGCTCTCCTGCTCTGACATGCCCGTTCCACATATCAAAGTCCCTCCGCCGGGCCCACGCGCGCGGGCGATCATCGAACGCGATCGCGCGGTTGTGTCGCCGTCCTATCCGCGCAGCGCTCCGTTCGTCATGGCGCGCGGCGAGGGCGCCGTCGTCGAAGACGTCGACGGCAATGTCTATCTGGATTTCAGCGCCGGCATTGCGGTAGCTGCGACGGGCCATTCGCACCCGGAGATCGTTCGGGCCGTAACGGACCAGGCCTCTCGATTCCTGCACATCTCCACCGACTATTATCACGAGCCGCAGATCGCGCTCGGCGAGGCGCTCGCGAAGATCGCGCCGGTCGGCGGCCATGCGCGCACGTTCTTCTCGAACTCGGGGACAGAGGCGGTCGAGGCCGCCATCAAGCTGGCGCGCTATCACACGAAGCGTTTCAACATCCTCGCGTTCCTGGGCTCCTTCCATGGCCGCACGCTGGGATCGCTGGCGTTGACGTCGAGCCGAACCGTGCAGCGCCGCGGGTTTGGCCCGATGGCGAGCGGCGTCTTTCACGCGCCCTATGCGAACCCGTACCGGTGTCCCGTCGGCGGAGCCGGCGACCCCGAGAGCTGCACGCGCGAGTGCCTCTCATATATCGAAAATCAAATTCTCAGGCATCTGGTGTCGCCCGACGAAGTCGCGGCGATCATCGTCGAGCCAATCCAGGGTGAAGGAGGGTACGTCGTTCCTCCAGCATCATTTCTCCAGGGGCTCGCCGCGATCGCCGCCGCGCACGGAATGCTGTTCGTTGTCGACGAAGTGCAGTCGGGCATCGGACGAACCGGCAGGATGTTCGCGATCGAGCACGCCGGCGTGGAACCCGACATCATCATCGCCGCGAAAGGGATCGCGTCCGGACTCCCGATGGGCGTGACGATTGCGCGCGACGATGTGATGGACTGGCCCGTGGGCGCGCATTCCAACACATTCGGCGGCAACCCTGTCGCCTGCGCGGCGGCGCTCGCGACCATCAAACTGGTCGAGGACGGCCTCATGGCCAACGCCGCCGAGGTGGGCGAGTTTCTCCTGGCAAAACTCACTGACCTGGCGCGGCGCCATCAGATCCTCGGCGATGTCCGGGGCCGCGGGCTGATGATCGGAATGGAACTGGTCCGCGATCGCCGGACGAAGGAGCACGCTGTTGCCGAGCGCGACGCGCTTGTGATGGCGGCTTTCCGTCGCGGGCTGCTTGTGCTGGCCGCCGGGGCGAGCGCCATTCGCCTCTCACCTCCACTAGTGGTGACCAGGGACCAGGCTCAGGCCGCGGTAACCATCCTGGACGAGCGCATTCGCAGACATTTCAAACTCTTAAGGTTTTAGTTGACACATTGCGTCCGGGAGTCGTACTCTGGTGAAGTCTTAATTAATTAAGTGATACAACTGATGCCACGTCCCAAATCTTCGACGATGACCGACGGCGAGCTGCGCTTGATGCGCGTCCTCTGGGAAAAGGGCCAGGCGACGGTCGGCGAGGTCGTCGAAGCCCTGAAAACCGGCCCGAACGCCGGCCTACAACACCGTGCTGACGCTGCTGCGGATCATGGAGAAAAAGGGCTACGTCTCCCACAGGAAAGACGGGCGGGCATTCATCTTCCAGCCGGCGGTCGACCGCGCCGACGCGAGCCGCAGCGCCCTTCAGACGCTCGTCAACCGGTTCTTCGATGGGTCGCCGCGCCTGCTGATGCTGAATCTGCTCGAGGACGCGCAGCTTTCTCCCGAAGCCCTGAAACAGCTGAAGGAGCGCATCGAGGAGGCTGGATGACGGCATGGCTGATGACATGGCTGTGGCAGGGCTCCGCCCTTGCTGCCGGCGTGGCGGTTGCCCTCCGATGCACGCCGGGGCTGAACGCCGCTACCAGGCACCTTGTATGGTGCGGTGCGCTCATTGGATTGGCCTGGCTCGGGTGGGGCAGTTCACCCGCTCCTATTGCCGCGGCTCCAGCGCACGTTGAGCCGGTTTTCTATGTCCCGACAGCGCCCGATGTGCTCATCAGCACGATCGTCGGCATCTGGATGTCCGTCGCGCTGATTGGCCTCGTGCGCCTGCTGCCGAGCCTGCGCGCGGTGTTTGCCCTTCGCGACCGTTGTGTTCCGTTTCCGGTCGACATTGAGTCCCGCCTTCCGCTGTGGCTCGAGGCGAAACAGAAAGGCCGCCGGACCGAGCTGATGATCTGCGACGAGCTGCCTGGCGCGACCGTGCTGGGACTGCAGCGTCCCTGCATCGCTCTGCCGCGCGCGCTTCTCGAAGCCCTGACGATCGGCGAGCTGGATCAGGTGATTCTGCATGAGCACGCGCATGTGCAGCGGCGCGATGACTGGTTGCGGCTCGTACAAACACTGCTTCTGTCGGCGCTGTGGGTTCATCCAGCGGCGCTCTTTGTCTCGCGCGCGCTGAATCGCGAGCGTGAGATGGCGTGCGATGAGTGGGTCGTTGCCCGGACAGGCTCGCCCAAGGCGTACGCCCGCTGTCTCGCGCGAGCCGCCGAGGTGCGCGGCCGGATGAAAGCGCAAAGTGCGCTCGCGCCCGCGCTCTTCGGCACGCGGCACGATCTGCGTGCGGCGCGTCGATCGTCTCTTGAAGTTGAAAGGCCAGGCTCGACGGAACGTATCGTTCGCCGGTGCGATCGCGGCCGCGCTCGCGCTCGTGGTGAGCTCGGTGCACCTGCAAGGGCTGCGATTCGCGGAGATCGCCGACGTCGTGCTTCCGAGCGTCGCCCGGCCGATCATGGCTGTCTATGACGAAGCCACGATCGCGCTGGCGGAACTGCCTGCCGACGTGGAGATCCGGTCGAACACGGTCGGCCTGAATGCGGACGCTACGCCGCACACGACACGTACGACGCACGTTCCGAACCGAACGTACCTGTCGCGCCGATCGCGGCATGACGCATCCGCAACGTGCCTGCAGTCGCACTGCCTCACGCACCCGTGTCGCACCCGTCGCACCCATCGCACCGCATTGCACCCATCGCACCCAGTGTCGCCTTCGCCGGCGTCTATCCAGTGCCGGACGCTCCGGTCGCATCGTCTGCCGATGCGCCCATTCGATGGAGCGCCCTGGGCACCCCGGGCGTTGAGATCGCGTCCGCAGCGAAGAAAACCAGCGTCGGTGTGGCCAATGTATTCAGCCGCGCCGGAGTGTCGCTCGCGCGGAGCTTCTGATGCGCTCCAGATTTCTTGCAGCCATCGCTCTGATTGTCGTCACGGGCGTTATCGGGACCGGTTCAACGTCCGCGCCGGGTGTTCCGGCACACGTACCGGGCCGCACGCTGCCAGTTGTGCGTCAGCACACTTACAGAATGGCGGGGAAGATACGTGTGCTGTTGCTTTGGGTGGGACGCGACGATGTGGGATCGGGCGTGATCAAGTGGCGGGGCAGCGGCGACGAGAAAGCGATTGAGATCCTGATCGGGTCCGATCCGAACCGCGCGCCGAGCCAGCTGAATAAGTGGGGATATCTGGTGGAAGCGATGCGCGGCGGCGAGTCGTCGGTCGTCGGGCTGATTTCGCAGGAGAACGACGATCGCCTGAGCGATGTGAAAGCCGACTTGAAGACGCGTAAAGAGCAGCGCGCGTTCGATACGATTCGCGGGTACGCCGCAACCGCTGAAGGCATGGCGCGCGTCGGCACGCTATACGCACCGAACCACTTGACCTATCACGACGCTGATACGGTTCTGGATAGCGTGCTCGCCGATTCTTCGTTGGCGGTGAAGCGCGTCGCGCGCCGCGGAAACGTGCGGCCGGGCTTTCTGACGTCGTTGACGGAGCTGATCACGTCAAGCCTTGACAAGAATAACGACAACACAGCGACTCCAATATATACACGGCGATCGGCTCTTCGAGCTGCGTCTCGTCGACGCGACCCGTCTCGCCCGTTTCGATCGCGACGGCCGCACGTGGCACAACGTCATACGGGGGCGGTTCGAAACCGGGGAAGCCGGCAACCGTTCCGGCACCCGTTTCGAGCTCGTGTACGGGGCATCCGGCGCGTTGACCGGGATCCCGATCTTGATTTCATACCAGCCGAAGTGGTGGCTTCAGGTAGACTTGGTCCTCAATTCATGACAATTCATCTCGTGAACCCCAGCGATATCTCGTTTGGTACCGCAGTTATCACTCCGCGCTGGCTCTACGTGCTCGCCGCGGCGACGCCGCGCAAGTACGGCGATCCGCGCGTCATCGACGAGACGCTCGATCCGATCGACTTCGACACCATCGCAGCCGGCGACGTCGTCGGCGTCGGCATCCACACGTTCAACGCGCTGCGCGGATATGAAATAGGCCGCGAGGCGCGCAAACGCGGCGCGACCGTCATTTTTGGAGGCATCCATCCGACCCTCTATCCGGACGAATCGCACGAGCTCGGCGGCGCGCACGCCGTCGTAAAAGGCGATGGCGACGTCGTGTGGGCCACGGTTCTTGCCGATAGCGCGAACGGTACCTTGCAATCGTGCTACGACGGCGGACGGGTCGACGGCGCGACGTTCCAGCCGGCGCGCTGGGATTTGTTGCCCGCCGACAAGTACATGTGGGGATCGGTGCAGACGCTGCGCGGATGCCCGAAGCATTGCTCCTTCTGCTCGGTCTGGAAGACCGATGGCCAGCAGCCGCGGCAGCGCACGGCGGACGCTGTGGTGCGCGAGATCGTCGATCTGCGGCGCATGGGCTTCCGGTTCATCCTGCTGTCGGACGACAACTTCTATCCCGTCACGGTGGAAGATCTGCGCCTTGCCGAGCGGCAGGGCAACACGGCGCGCATCGAGTCGCTCAAGGAAATCCGTCGCGAGCGCTTCGAGCTGATGGACAAGCTGGCGAGGCTGCCGGACGACCTCGTGTTCTACACGCAGATCACGATGGAGGCGGCCGAAGATCCCGAATTCCTCGCTGCGATGAACAAGGCCAAGATTCGCGGCGCGCTGGTGGGCGTCGAATCGGTGACGCCCGAAGGGCTCAAGGCGATCTTCAAGGACTTCAACTACGCCGGCGACAAGCTCGTCACGCGGTTGAAAGAGTTCCGGAAGCACGGCGTGCACGTACTGGGGTCGTTCATCTTCGGACTGCCGACCGACAAGCAAGAGACCTTCGACGCGACGGCCGAGCTCGCGCAGCGTTCGGATATCGCGTTTGCGCAGTTCATCATGCTGACGCCGTTTCCAGGCACCGTCGACTTCGCGAAGTGGGAAGAGAAGATGGCGTCGGACACGACTCGGATTGCCGGATACCCGCTGACACGGTTCTGGCTGATTCCCCGCGAGCAGCGGCCGAAGGTGTACACACCGCATCCGATGCTGTCGCCCGATCAGATCCGCCGCGGCACCCAATCGGTCTGGGATCGGTTCTACAGCATCCCCGCAATCTGGGAGCGCGCCAGCATCATCAAATCGCTGCGAGGGCGCGTCGCGTTCGTGATGATTTCGAAGCTCTACCGTCAGATGTACGCGAACACCGGCATTGCGACCGACAGCGCGCGCGTGACCCGCTCCGCACAGTGGGCCCGAGTGCTGGCACGCCAGTGCCGCCGCTTGTTCGTCACCACGCCGATGCCCGACCTGCAAGTGCCGAACTGACGCCGACTCTGGACTTTGGACTTTGGACTCTGGACTTTGGCTAGACCAGTAGTCCAAGAGTCCAAAGTCCAGAGTCTTGACACGTCCCGCCCAAATCGTAAGAGTACCCGTCTACAAACTCCATTCGGAGGGACGACGATGCGACGTAAAGCTCTAGCTCTGTGCACCGCGATTTTTCTGGCCTTCGCCGCTTCGCCAGAGGCGCAGCGCGGCGCCGCGGGCCCCGTCACGGCCATCGTCGGTGCGCGGCTCGTCGACGGCACCGGTGCGGCCGCCATAAACGATTCAGTCGTTCTCGTAAGCGGAGACCGCATTACCGCCGCCGGTCCGCGCGCGAGCGTTCAGGTGCCGCAGGGCGCCACGGTGGTGAACGCCTCAGGAAAAACGGTCATTCCCGGCTTGATCGATGTGCACTGCCACCTCAACCAGCCGGAAGACGTCATGCGAAAGCTGCTGCCGATTGCGCTCAACTGGGGCGTGACGACCGTCCGCATGACGGGCAACGACAAGCCGGAGATCATGCACGTCTATACCGACGCCAAGGCCGGCAAGTTTCCGTCGCCCCGCGTCTACACCGCCGGTCAAGGATTCAATCTCACGGGGCCCTACCCGGGCGCGCCGACCTTGAAGCCGACGACGCCGGAGGAAGCGCGCAAGGGGGTTCAGGCGCACAAGGCGCTGAACGTCGACTTCATCAAAATCTGGATGGGGGACAAAGGGTTCACGCCGGAAGTGATCGAAGCGATCGTCGACGAGGCGAAGAAGCAGAACATCCCGATCGTCGCGCACATCGGCAACGTGGCGCAGGTGAAGCAGCTCGCGGAGCTGGGCGTCACCGACTTCATGCACGAGGCGCGCGACGGGATGAATCCCGAGTTCATCGCGTACGCAAAGGCCAAGGGTTTGTCATTCGCGCCGACGCTCGGTCAGGGACAGTCGCGCTGGTACTACTACGAGCACCCCGAATTCCTCACGATGGATCCGAAGTTCGACGGATTCTACGCACGCGGCCGCGCGATGCTGAACGATCCGGCGCGGCGCCAGGAGATCATCGGCGCGCCCGACTTCGCGCAGCAGAAGCAGCGTTTCAAGGACAACAATTATCCGTTCATCAAAATGATGTCAGACGCGGGCATCCGCATCGTCACCGGCACCGACTGCGGCGCCGAGGCGTCGCAGACCACCCCGGTCGGCCACACGACGCATCAGGAAGTGCACATGTTCGTCGAGGCCGGGATGACGCCCGCGAACGCGCTGCGCGCGGCCACGCTCGATGCCGCGCGTGTGCTCGAGCGCACGGAAAATCCCAGCTACGGATCGATCCAGGCCGGCAAGATTGCCGATCTGGTCGTGCTGAATGGCGATCCGGTTGCTGATATCCACAACACAATCAAAATCGATCGCGTGATGAGGGCGGGAAGATGGGTTCAATAACAGTCAGGCCGGACATTTACGAAAAACATCGTTCCCTGTTTGGGGACAAAACCGTCAATGGGCAGCGGGTCAACGTCGAAGAGCTGATCGCGCAACTGACGCGCGATACGAAGGACGAGTTTCGCTCGCTGCTGAGCGCGCGCCACAGTCTTCAGGAGCAGGTGGGCCGCCGCGAACGCACGTACACGTTCCTTGCGCCCGACACGAAAGTCAGCGACGCCGACGGCAATACGACGACGGTACGAGACATCCGGCAGGGGATGCTCGACGGATTCTTCGGCCGGAAGACGCCGCAGGCGTGGCGGCTGAACGCCAGCGTGCCCATACCGAAGGACACCATGAGACCAGGGCTCGAGGGCACCGGCCCTGCAATCGATCTGGGCATGGCGATGGGCGCGCTCAATACCGGTGCGGCCTCATGGATGTGGGACTGGGAAGACGCCGGCGGTGACTACAAGGATCAGCTCTACCAGGCGTGGGAGAACCTTCGCGATCTGCTCGCTCACCAGTGGGTCGGCAAGCCGTTCGTGCATCCGACGAAGAAGCAGGGCGGGAAGGCGCGCCAGTACACGATCGATCTGCCGCCGGAGAAATGGCCGACGATTTTTCACCGCGTACCGGGTCTCCATCTCCAGAACCGTCAAATCTCGCTCGATGGAGAACAGGTGCCGGCGATCATTCCTGCGCTGATCATGCATGCGGTCAACAACTACGACACGCAGAAGCAGAACGGCTCGGGGGTCTATTACTACGTGCCGAAGATCGAGACGTGGCAGGAAGCACGGCTTGTGTCCCGCTTGCTGAAGAAGGTCGAGGAAGCGCTCGGGATGCCGCGCGGAACGCTCAAAATCAAGATGCTCAACGAGCGGGCCGAATACGCGCTGCAACAGGAAGCCATCATGTGGGTGCTGCGCGAGAATCTCATCGGGCCGAACGTCGGCAGATGGGATTATCTGAACAGCCGCGAAGAGATGTTCAGGCACGATCCGGCGATGGTCATACCCGACCCGAACACCGTGACGATGACCGAGCCGTCGCTCTCGTACTACACGATGCGGAACGCGCTGCTGGCCCTGCTTGCGGGCGGCATGCCGATCGGCGGCATGGCGGCGCAGATGCAGAATCCGCAGGCGCCCGAAAACGATCCGAAAGCCCTGCGCGACATCTGGTTCGACAAGCTGCGCGAGCGGCTGACCGGGCTCTTCAAGATTGACGGCAAGATTCACGATACCTACCGGCAGAGCTGGGTTGCGACGATTACGCCGTCGTATGTCGAGGCGGGCCGCGAGGCGCTGGTCACCGACGTGAACGATCTGCAGGGCGTCGTCGACAAGCTGAAGCCGGAGGAGAAGAAGCGCCTCGAGGACCTCGGATTGCTGAAGGGCGGAACGATTGCGCCGCTCGAATTGTCAGAGGCCGATCTGACGCCGGAGAAGCTGTTCTCGGAAGAGGCGCGCAAGAAGCTTCTGTCGCGCCCGCAGGGTCCCACGACCGAGGACGGTTTGCGCTATGCGATGTATATGTCGACGGAGTTCATGTATCAGCAGCTGCTCGGCAACAACGCCGCGGCGATTTTCGATCCGCGGACCGGCCTGCGATTCATGAACGACCTCGCGACCTACGAGATCTTCTGGCACTTCCTGTATCTCACGGTGTTTCACGGCGTCGAGCTCACGGCCGATGGGAAGTACTCGAAGGCCGGCGATCGCGTGACGCCCGAGCTGTTCGTGAAGCTCCTCGACGAGCGGCGCGAGACGGTGAAAGAGCTGTTCAAGAAGCTGGGTACCGTGTACCAGAACACGAACGCGGAGCTGGTGCTGCAGTTGTTGAAGCGGCAAGTCGTCGAGGAGCGCCCTGACGGCCGGCTCGTCCCGCAGCCGCGTTGGATCAAGTACGGCTCGCGCGTGCTGCTGTCGATCATCGAAGAATCGGATGCCGATCGCACGGCGATCCTCGACGGCATCTTCTCGGCGTCGCGGGCAGACCTTGCCGAGGCCGTGACGCGGGCGAGCGACCCCTCGGCCCGCGCCCGGGCCGAGAAAGTCCTGCGAGCCCATGATTTCGTGTACGACGCGCGAGAGGAGTCGACGCAGTCTGCGGCATGACCGACAAGGGGCCGAAGGCGGAGGACGTCGCACCCGTCGTGTACGACGAGCTTCGACGCGTCGCGGCCGCCTACATGCGCCGCGAGCGTCCGGGCCAGACGCTGCAGGCCACCGCGCTCGTGCACGAAGCGTATCTGCGCCTCGCCCAGGCCGGAACTCCCTGGCACGACCAGCGTCACTTTGTCGGCATCGCCGCGCGCTCGATGCGTCAGATTCTGGTCGAGCGCGCACGGGCCCGCGGCGCGCAGAAGCGGTGGGGCGGCATGAATCGCGTGTCGATTACCGATTCGCTGGCGCTCGCCGCCGATCCCGAGACCATGCTGCCCGCGCTCGATGAAGCCATCAGCAAACTCGAGGCACTGGACGCCGAGCAGGCGAAGATCGTCGAGCTCAGGTACTTTGCCGGCATGAGCGTCGAAGAGGCCGCCGAAGTGATGGGGATTTCCCCGGCCACCTTGAAGCGGCGATGGACGCTTGCGCGGGCATGGCTGTTCCGGGAGTTATCGCAGTGAGCCCGCTGGCCCGCCGATGAATCCGGAGCAGCGGCGCCGCGCCCGCGATTTGTTCGAGGCCGCGCTCGAACACGATCCACCCGACATCCTGAAATGGCTCGAATCAGCTGCGGCCGATGATTCCGTGGTCCGCGCGGAGGTGCGGTCCCTTCTGGAACACCACTCGCGGGCTGGTTCGTTCCTCATGCAGCCGGTCGCCGAGGCGGCCCCGCACCTGCTCGAAGAAGAGCACACGCTCGAGCCGGGCGCCGTCCTTGGACCCTATACCGTCATCCGCGAGATCGGCCGCGGCGGCATGGGGCGCGTGTATCTCGCGTCGGACGGCCGCCTTGGCCGCACCGTTGCGCTCAAGGCGGTCGCGCCGCAGTTGACGCGCGAGGCGCGCCATCGCGATCGGCTTCGCCGCGAAGCGCGCGCCGCCGCGGTCCTGACCCATCCCGGCATCTGCACCGTCTATGCGCTCGAAGAGCTCGACGGAGAGCTCTACATCGTGACCGAGTTCGTGGAGGGGCACACGCTCCGCGATGAGATTGCCGGGCCGGCACGCCCATCGATGCAGATGATCGTCTCGACCGCGCGCGAGCTTGCGTCGGCGCTCTCGAGCGCGCACGCGAAAGGCATCACCCATCGCGACCTCAAGCCCGAAAACATCATGCGCACGCCGGAAGGCCGCATCAAAGTGCTCGATTTCGGCCTCGCGCACATCGAGACGATGCCCGGCGGCACCGCAGCCGCTGTGACGACGCAGATGCCCGGCGGCATCATTGGGACGCCCGCTTACATGTCGCCCGAGCAGATCGAAGGACGCACGGCCGGGCCCGCCGCCGACGTGTTTGCGTTCGGCGTGCTGCTGTACGAATGGATCTCGGGCCGCCACCCGTTCCAGGCAGGATCGGCGCTGGCCACGCTTGCTCGCGTGCTCGACAGCACGCCGGAGCCGCTGTCGAGCCACGCGCCGGTGCCCAAGTGGCTGTCGGACGTCATCGAACGATGCCTGCGGAAACCGGCGAACGAGCGCTTCAGCTCGGCGGCGGAGCTTCTGCAGGCGTTCGATCATCCGGCGATCGCCGAGCCGCCTGCGCGGCGCAGCAGCACCTGGTGGCGTACCCACCAGGTCGTTGCGATCGGGCTCTACACATTGGCCACCGCGCACGCATGGCAGATCAAGGAATGGCTGCGCGAGCCAACCTCGTTGTGGGTGTTCGTCGTGTTGGGCATTGCGGGATCGGTCGGCGGCATCATCCGCGGGCATCTCGTCTTCACCGACATCATGAACCGGCCGCACCTGGCAAGCGAGCTCGCGCGCACGCAGCGGGTCAGGCTGTTCACCGATTTATTTGTGGCGCTTCTGCTGACCATCGACGCGCTGCTCTTGATTGCCTCGGTCCCGCTGACCGCTGTGCTGACGATGGCGCTGGCGACGGGCATCGCGCTCGCGGCCGTACTGATGGAGCCGACCACGACGACGGTGCTACTGGGGGAGTGACACTGGGTGCAACGGGTGCGACGGGTGGCGACGGGTGCAACGGGTGCGGGGGTGCGATGGGTGCAAGGGGTGCGATGGGTGCAACGGGTGCGGTGGGTGCAACGGGTGCGATGGGTGCGATGGGTGCGATGGGCACAACGGTGCGGCGACCGTGCGGTGACGGTATATCGATCGCAGAAACCATCAGGCATGTGTGCTGGGAATGGTTGAAGAAACTTCAGCGCGAGTTACGGGAAAGCCGGCTTTTTGGGAGTTTCTCAGCGCGGGATTTTTGCGTCTATCGTCGCTTTGTGGAATGCTGAGCGTCTCCGCGATCTCATCGTGTGTGGCCCAGTTGTCGTCGAAGCACTCAAGCAAGAGGTCATCGAGGATCCTTCAGGAAGCCGATCTTCCAGCGTAATCTGCGCTCAGCGCGAAAACTCTGAGTGATGCGGCGTCGTCAGTCCGGCGGAATATTGCGGAGGGATTCGGCCGACGCGGACACTAAAGAGTTTGCGCGCTTATCTCAATATCTCGCTCGGGTCCCTGAAGGATAGTTGAAGACGGCCTGATTCAGTGTTTGGACAACGAGTGGGTTACTCAACAGAGGAGATCGCCGAGGCGCTCAGATTTTGCAAACGTACAACCGTCGCGACGACCCGCTCTGAGAAACGCCATCAAAGACAAGCCTGACCCGCCATGGTGCATGTAGTGTCTCAAGCTGAACGCACCCATGCATCGCACCCATCGCACCCGTCGCACCCGTTGCACCCATCGCACCCGTTGCACCCATCGCACCCGATTGCACCCATCGCACCCATCGCACCCGTTGCACCCCTCGCACCCGTCGCACCTAGAATGATCGCCCGTGTCGTATCTTGTCGTCTTCATCGCCGCGTTCATCGCAGGCGCGATTAACTCTGTCGCCGGCGGCGGGACGCTCGTGTCGTTCCCGGCGCTCATATGGGTGGGCTTGCCGTCGACGATTGCCAATGCCTCCAGCACGGTGGCGCTGGCGCCGGGATCGCTTGGGGCAGTGTGGGGCTACCGGCGGGAATCTGCGGGGATTGCGCCGTTCCACCTATGCGCTCGTCGTGCCCAGCATCGTCGGCGGGATCGTCGGCGCCGTGCTGCTCGTCATGACGCCCACCGCGGTCTTCGATCGGCTCATCCCTCTTTTGATTTTGTTCGCCACGCTGTTGTTCATGCTGCAGGAACCCGTGCAGCGCATGGTCAAGACCACCGGGAAGGCGCATTCGGGCTCGACGCGCTGGCTGATCGGAGCGCTGGCATTTCAGTTCCTCGTCGCGGTGTACGGAGGCTACTTCGGCGCAGGCATTGGCATTCTGATGCTCGCGGCGTTCGGCATCATGGGCTTCACTGACATTCACCAGATGAACGGCCTGAAGAATTTCCTCGCGGTCTGCATCAACGGGGTGGCAGCGGCGTACTTCATCTGGAACGGCATGGTGTCGTGGCCGCACGCGCTCGTGATGATCGGAGGCGCCATCGTCGGGCGGCGTCTGGGGCGCCGGCTTCGCGCGCCGCATAGGTCCGAAGGCCGTCCGTCGCATCGTCATCATCGTGGGCTTCACGATGGCGATTTCCCTGCTGTTTCGATTGTAAGAGCTCCGCCGCCAGTTGCACCCGTTGCACGCGAGTGTTTACTCCATCGTCACGTACGCGGTACGTGTTCGTGACCCGCCTCGCGCATAGTGTCGCTCGATGGATGTGCCGCCGCTGTGACGTTCAGCGTCATTGTTTGTGCCTTCAACGAAGAGCAATTACTTCCAGGATGCCTTCATTCGTTACTTCAGCAATCCTTCCTGCCACACGAAATCATCGTCATCAACAATGCCAGCACCGATCGCACAGCGGCGGTTGCGTCCATCCCCGGTATACGGGTGGTGGACGAACCGCGGAAGGGACTGGTCATCGCGCGCGAGACAGGACGCCGCGTCTCCACTGGCGACGTGCTCGTCTACGTCGACGCCGACTGCCGCGCGCCGCGTAACTGGCTCGAGCTCGTCGCGAAGGAATTCGACGGCCCGCATCCGCCTGTCGTCGTGACAGGACCGTACCGCTTCTACGACTGGGACATCATCGGGCGTGTGCTCGTGCGGATGTACGACTACAGCCTCGCTCCACTCACGCACGTGCTCGCGCAATATGTGTTTGGCCTGGGCGCCGTGCTCTATGGCGGAAACTTCGCCGTCCGGCGCGATGCGCTGGAGGCCATCGGCGGGTTCGACACGTCGATCGAGTTTCACGGCGAAGACACGAACCTCGCCCGCCGGATCTCGAAGGCAGGGCGCGTGCGGCTTCGTCAATCGTGCTGGGTCTTCACGTCCGCACGCCGCTACAAGACCATGGGCCGCGGCAAAGTGTTCGGCCTCTACGTGAGAAATTTCTGCGCCGAGATCTTTTTCCACAGGCCGTCCGATACCACCCACGAAGACGTTCGCGCCTGACATCACATGCCTGGATACGAGCCCTTCCTGCTGTGCGACTTCCATGTACACACGACGTGGAGCGACGGACGCCTGTCGCTGCGCGACGTCATCGACCTGTACGGGCAGACGGAACGGTTCGATGTTCTTGCCATTACCGACCACATCCTTGCCACGAAGGACATGCTCGCCCGGTTGGGGCGCATTGCCACGCTCGGACAGCGGCGGTTCTCGGTGACGTCCGAGACATTTGACGACTACATGGCCGATATCGAGAAGGAAGGCGCCCGTGCGAAGCGCCAGTACGGCATGATCGTCATCCCTGGCGCGGAGGTCACGCAGAACCACATCCGCGCGAAGCACAATTCGCACATCGTCGCGCTCGGCCTGAGGCAATTCATCAGCGCCGATCTGAAAGCCAAAGAGATCCTCGAAGAGATTCGCCGGCAGGGAGCGTTGAGCGTGGCATGCCATCCGCACCATCGCACGACGACCCGGATGGAAATCGCGACGTGCTACCTCTGGGATCATCGCAAGGAGCTCGCCGATCTCGTGGACGTCTGGGAGGCCGCCAATCGCGACGATTTATTTTCCGTGACCAGCCTGAAGCACTATCCGTACGTGGCCAGCAGCGATTTTCACAAGGCAAAGCATCTGTACTCGTGGAAAACGCTGGTGCGGTCGGCGAAGACATGGCCGGCCGTCAAGGCGGCGCTCAAATCGAACGTCAACGTCGCCATTACGCTGTTCCGAAAGGATTCCTGCTAGTCTCCCGAGTGTGCCGCGCGTCTTCATCATCATCAATCCGATATCCGGGCCGAAGCGGCGAGGGGCTGGCGCAGAGCGAGCCGACGTTGCGACCCGCACGCTCGCCCGTTTAGGCGTGGATGGGGCTATCCGCCTGACGGAGCGTGGCGATCACGCGCACGAGCTGGCGCTCGAAGCGGCTGCCGCGGAGGCCGATCTCGTGATCGCATGGGGCGGCGACGGCACGATTAACGAAGTCGGACGTGCGCTCGTGCAACTCGGCGATGCGGGAGAGCCCCGTCCGGCATTGGGGATCATTCCTGGAGGGTCGGGTAACGGGCTCGCGCGCGAGCTGGACATTCCATTCGACCCTGCACGGGCGATCGAGCGGGCATGGCGCGCGAAAGTCAGACGTGTCGATGCCGGCGAGATCGGCGACCGTCTCTTCTTCAATGTAGCGGGCATAGGACTCGACGCCCATGTCGCCGCTCTCGTCTCGACCCGCACGCATCATCGGGGCCTGCTGCCGTATTTGACCGCGAGCGCCGGCGATCTCCTTCGCTACCGGCCGGTCGACTACTCGATCGAGGTCGATGGGCGCACGACCCAAACGCCCGCGCTCGTGCTCGCGTTCGCGAACTCGAAGCAGTGGGGCTTCGGATCGCAGATCGCCCCACGAGCGGATCTCGAGGATGGCCTGCTGGATTTCGTCACTGTTCACCATCGCGGATTCGTCGGGAACATACTGCGCGTGCCGGCTTTGTTCGCAGGCCGTATCGATCGCAGCGCCGGAATCGATACGCATCGCGTGCGAGAAGTCACTATACGGTCCCGCGAAGCGATGCTCTTCCACGTCGACGGGGAAGCGATGCAGGGCTCCAACACGCTCGTGGTGCGGGTGCACCCGGGCGCGCTGCGGTTGCGGGCCTAAAACCTGACAATCAATGGAGTTTCACCAGAGCCTCGCGCGTTTTGGCCAGGGTAAACGTCAG
The DNA here is from genome assembly GCA_963802345.1 of Vicinamibacterales bacterium. GTDB lineage: Bacteria > Acidobacteriota > Vicinamibacteria > Vicinamibacterales > JAMQPK01 > JAMQPK01. Next base: position 129,200 of record CAWDIK010000008.1, on the reverse strand, counting down.
TGACTCTTTCGGCATCTGCGTGACGATCGGCCGGACGATCCAGGCGAGCGCGAACGGGACGTCGCGGGTCAGCGTCAACGACTCGCACTGGATGTAGGTGCCGCCGTCCCGCTCGAGGAACCGCCAGTAGGTGTTGAGGTTCCACATGAAGCCGTTTTCCTCGCCGGCCGGCTTCGGTTTTTCCTGCGGCGTCCCGGCGTCGGCGATTTCCGAGACCCGCGTGCTGCGGATGCGGCTGTGCGCGCGGTCGGGGGCCGGGTGGAAAAACTCCGCCTGGTTTTCCGTGTCCATCGTCACGGCGATGATCTTCTTGACGTAAAACCGCAGCGCGACCCGAAAGCGCGCGCCATCCCGCTCCAGCAGCTTCGACCGGGCAATAGCCGGCGCGAAATAGCTCGCATGGCGATCGTAATCCTGCATGAGCGCCACCGCCTGTTTGACGCTGACGCCCGGCACGAACACCGTCCCGACCCAGTGATGGATGAGGCCGTCGGGCACCTCGATCTCCTTCGAGCCGTCCCGCGTCTCGAGGCGCTCGATGATGACCCCCGACTGCTGCAGCCCGCGCAGCACTTCCGCACGCCGGTTCTGCGGCAGCGTGTCGATCCAGAGAAATGCGGAACCGTCGGCCACTTCGGCCGTGATCCGCTGTTCGGTCAGGCGGGCGTAGCGTTCGAAGGCGGCCGAAATTGCCGGCGTCAAATCCGCGGCAGAGACGGCCGTCCAGGCGCCGGCGAGCAGGCACAGCAGAAGCGTCAGTTTTCGAGCCATCAGTAGCGAATGCGTAAGTGCAGGATAACCCGGCTCAGTTCGTCACGCGGATCGGAAGCAGTTCCTTGGCTTCGTCCCTGTTCCCGGTCGGGTTGGCAGCCGCCAGCTCGACGCGGTACTCGTCGGGCGCGAGCGATGCCAGGGGGAGATCGAACTGGATGGTCCCAGGCGGCAGCGGAGCATCGACGACCTCCAGCTGGCGCATGGGGATTCCGCGCCTGTTCAGCAACCGCGCGGTGACAACTGGAGCGATATTGTTCGGTCCGTAGGCAGGCACCCGTATGAGCAACCGCTCCGTGCGGCTGAATGTACGGGACGCGACAGGTATGGCTTCGGCGTTCTGGCTTGTCTCCGTGAAACTGCGGGCCGTGCGCGTCCGCAGCACCTGCGGCGTCGCGAGCGTAGGCCTGCTGACCCGCAGGTTCGGCACGGAGATGCCGCGGTAATCAGTGTCGAGCGGGGTTCCGCTGCTGCTCTGAAGCGCCATTTCGAGTGCGATATAGCCGGGCGGCGCGTTGAACGTCGCCCGATCGACGTCCCCGGCTCCGACACGGCTCTCGAAGAGGACCTTTCCGTCGTTCGCCATGGCCTTCACCACGACCGATGCGATCCGCTGATTCCTCGGAGGGTCCGCACCCGGCTCCCATGTGACCATCACGCTTGTCAGCCCATCGGGTCCGCGCGACATGCCGACCCACTGCCGAATGTAAGGGCTGGATCGGGACGGCCGAAAGGCGACCGTCGGCGGCGTCGACGCCGCTTTCGCGAGCGCGGCGGCGAGCGCGGTGTCGGGTGCCCAATAGCCTGAGCGCGATCGCGTGACCGTTCCCGGCCGTTTGAGGCGGATCTGCACCGGATGATATCTGCCGTCCCCAGATGCCGCGGGAGTGAAGCTGATGACGAAATACTGGTCGAGGTCGGCAAGCGCCTGCGTAATCGCCGGCGCCAGGTCGACCTCGTTGATGCTCGCGGCTCCGCCGGTCTGCTCCGCGATCGACCGCAGCAGCGACTCGTCGTCTGCCGGTTCCGGACTTGGATCGAGCGGGTAGAACGACACTTCGTTGCGATTCGCGGCGTACACGATGGCGCGCGGCTGCGCCGGCTTGAACCCTTCGCTGACGTAGATGAGCGCCTTGCGCCCGGGTTGCTGTTCCCCGAGGCGCCTGGCGAGCGATTGCAAGGCGGCCGACACGACCTGTGCTCTCGTCGCCTCGGCGGTTTTCGGGTCGCGGCTCATGAAGTTGCGCTCGAACTCGGTGCGCGGTGTGTAGTCGCCGGCGTGTCCCTCGAACGCGGCGATCACGCTGCGGATGAGCGCGCGATCCTGCGTGAAGGTAATGGCATGAAGCGGATCGAGCGGCTTCACCAGCGCGACCATGTCGCCATCACGAAGACCCGTATCGACGAGACGGGTCAGCGCGGCCCGCGCCCGCAGCGTCGCGTCCCCGGCACGCACGTGAAACTCGTCCAGAAAGATGCCGATGATGCGTCCACCGCCCGACTCGAGCCGCACCGCGTCGACCCGCAGGGGCTCGCCCGCAACCGTCAGTTCGAGATCGTCCGGCCCCACATTCTTGACCGGCCGGGCCTTCGCGTCGGTGACCACCACGTCGAGGCGTGACGGGTTCCGCGGCCGAGGCCGGCGCGACCGGCGAGGTCAGCGCGACGGCCGCCGCACAGGCGATCGCCGAACGGATTCGTCTCATCTCGAAATGAGCGTGATGTTGCCCGCCGTTCCGGTCTGCTGCACGCGCTCGTAGTCGACGACCGCCTTGCGATAGGCGAGGATGGCCTGCAGCTCGTTGTTCTGCGCCGTCGAGAGATCGCGCTGCGCCAGCACCACCGAATAGTTGGTCGACATGCCGACGCTGAATTTGCTGTTCTCGGCGTCGAGCTGCTGCTGGGCCAGCTCGCGCGCCGCCTGCGTCGCCTGTACGCGCTCGGCGGTGTTCTCCACCTGGATCGCCGCGTTGCTGATATCGCTCGTCACCTGCAGGTCGAGCTGGCGAAGCTGCACCTCGATTTGATTCTGCTGGATGCGCGCGCGGGCGATGGACGCGTCCTCGGCGCTCGTGCCGAGGTTGTAGGTGATGTTCAGCCCCACGCTCCAGGTCGGAAGCTGGTTGCGGAAGAGCGTGTTCAGCGCGTCCAGATAACCGCCGGGCTCGGTGCCGATGATCGTTCCGCGATCGACGCCGCTGCCCTGTGTGATGAGGCGGGTTCCGCCAATGCCGGTTGTCGCGTAGCGGGTCTGCAGATCGACCTGCGGCAACTTCTGGTTCTCGAGAAAACCCAGCGTGACATCGTTCGCCTCGAGGTTCTTGCGCGCCTGCAGGACGTCGGTCCTGGTCGTCAGCGCCCGCTGGGTCGCGGCCACGACGTCAATCGGCTCGGGCCGGAAATCGGGGCGATCCACAGGCTCGATCGTCGACGTCCACAGCGGATCGGCCGTGCCGCTCACGATGAGCCGCTTCAAATTTATCTCGGCGGTGCGGCGTGCCCCATCGGCCGTCACGAGCGTCTGGCGCTGCTGCGCGGCCTGCGCCTGTGCCTGGACGACGTCGATCGGCGCCATCGTGCCGATTTCTACCTTCATCTGGTTATTTCGCAGCAGCTCCTCAGCGAGTTCCAGCGATTGCCGTGCGACGTCCACCGACTGCACCGCGAACACGTAATCCCAGTACGCGTTGCGGACGTCCGCGACGGTGTTCATCGTGGTCTGCCGAACCTGGATATCCGAGACGTCCTGATTGATGCGCGTGACGAGCAGTTGTTGCCGCGTCGTGTCGATCTTGAAGTCGCGGAGCAGCGGCTGGGTGTACTGCGCCGACCAGGTCGGGTTATACGACGGATTGATCGTCGCAGTCAGGTTCGACGTTTCAAAGCGGCGGTTGTCGAACGCCGCGGAGAAATTGCCGCCGCCCCACGGCACGTCCTGTGCCAGGCCGCCGTTGAAGACGAACGTGGAGTTGTTGATGGTGGCGCCGGTCTGGCCGCCCGAAATGGTGCTCGTGGACGCGTTCGTCGAGCTTTGGTTGCTGATGAGCGACGACAGCGTGGGGTTGTACACCGAGCGGATGCTGGCGATGTTGACGTCGTAGATCTGATGGCCGATGCGCTGCACCGCGATGTCGAGGTTGTTCTCGAGCGCCCGTTTGACCGCATCCTCGAGCGTGAGAGAGACGCGGGGACCGCCGGAACCGGGCGTCCGCACGGGGAGTGGCACCGGCGGCGGCGTCTGGCCGGCGACAGCCTGGCGCACGGCAAACACGTCAGGGGGCAGCTTCAATCGGGATTGCGCCGACGCGGGCACCGCGACGAGCGTCATGAGCGCGCAGAAAGAGTATGAGTTTCATATAGAAAGACTACGACAAAATGGTCGTCCAAGGTTTCCTGATCCCGCCTGTGGGACGCGCTTTCCCACGGCAGAACACCGTGAAAAAACGATGGCGTGCTGACTGGAACCTACTTCGACGCGCTCCGCCCCACCTTCAACACGCGCGCGGCGGCGAGCCCGAGGAAAAACGCCCCGAAGCTGAGCAGCGCGCCGAGCTTCGTTTCGTCGAGCAGCCGCCCGTACGGGAAGGCGGCCGTCGCGAAGAAGAGCGCCACGGTGAACCCGATACTCGCGATGATGCCGACGACGATCACGTCGTTCCAGCCGACGGCCTTTGGCAGGCGCAGTCCGGCTGCGGTGGAGATGCCCGTCGCTGCCAGGATGCCAAGCGGCTTGCCGGCGATAATCGAGATCAGGACGAACCACGTGCCCGCACCAGCCTTGCCGATCGCCACGCCGGCGTTGGCGAGGCCGAAAAAAAACAGCATCGCGCCGACAGGCCGCTTGAAGCGATGCTCGAACTCGTTGAGCGTGTCGTGCGCGTTCGGCGCCTCGACGAACAACCCGGGGTCGCGCGCCGCGTGCGGGAAAAACGGGATGATCGGAACCAGGGCGAGCGCCGTGTGTAACCCTCCGCGATAAAAACCGATCCATGACAACGCACCCGCGCCGATCAGGTACGGCCAGAAGCTTCGCGTACGCCGCGTGTTCAGCCACCAGGCGAGCATCATTCCAGCGCCCACGAAGATCGCAAACTCGATCAACCGCACTGGCCCCGTTGGATAGAACGCCGCAATGATGAGCAATCCGAGCGCGTCGTCGGCAATCGCGAGGAGAAGGAGAAACGGGATGACCGGGTGCCGCTGCGCCGAAGACGATGCGCGCGGCGAGGTAGCTGAACGCGATGTCGGTCGCCGTCGGGAATCGCCCAGCCGCGTTCGAGATTCGGCCGATCGAACACGATCGTCAGCGCCACGAAGATCAAGGCCGGGCCGAACATGCCGCCCACTGCCGCTGCAAGCGGCATGGCGGCGCGGCGCGGGGAGTGCAGCGGGCCTCCTGGCGCGGTGGCTTCCACCACTTCCTTCGCCGCGAGCGCGAAGAAGAAGGTCATGCCGATCTCGTTGACCGGAAAGTGGAGGTAATGCGAAAACGCGACGTAGCTGGCGTGATCGAGGTTGGCCCACACGAGCGCGATGGTCGTGCCGAGCACCAGCAGCCCGGAGTTATTTACGAACGTTTTTGTCGCTTGGCTCAATTTTGTCGGCGAAGGCGGAGTCATCGCGAGGTGATTTTATGATTGCGGGCAGATGAGCGACGCCGACGCGCCAGTGGTCATGTTGTCCGGCAGGAAATTTGTGATGGCTTGCGTCATTGTCGCATGCCTGCTGCTCGCCCTCGGGCGCGTGGTGACGCTTCCGGTCTCGCTTCTCGCCACTGAGCTGTTCGCCACCATCCTCGGTCTCTTCATCTTCGGTTCGTTTCGATACCAGATTCACAAGAACGCGTTGACCTACGGCATGGCGCTCGTCATCGTGGCCACGTTCATCGGGCTCGAGACATCAGAGTGGCACCGTCAGGTCGCCGAGACCGGGTGGATGACGTGGATGCAGCAGCACGTGTTGTCGTTCCACGGGCTGGACGACCTCATACATGCGGACACGATGCTCTTCATCCTCGGCTTGACGTTCTTCGTCGCCGTCATCGCGCAGACCCGCATGCTCGAGGGGGTGACGTTCTTTCTCCTTCGGCGCAACGGCGGCGCGATCCTGCCCACGGTTATTGCGGTGACCGCGGTTGTCGCATTCGCCTCGGGCATTCTTGACGGCGTGTCGATGATCGGTCTGACGATACGGACGCTTGTCATCATCCTCATGCTCGCCGCCGCGCCGAAGGCGGCCATCCTTCAGGCCGTGATGATCTGCACGACGGTGACGACGGTGTGCGGCGTGTGGCTGGCGTATGGCGAGCCGCCGAACCTGATCATGAAGGCGAATCTCGATCCGCATCTCGGCGGGCTGTTCTTTCTCCGCTATTGCGGTCCGATCGCCATCGTCACCTATCTCGTCGTCGCGCGCCACCTCGGCCGGCAGCTCGCGGGAAAGCGGATCAACCTCGACACCATGGACGTCCTCGACGCGAACGCCGAAGACGTCAGGTTTCTGCAGGCGACGCGGCACGGCGAGGTGCTGACACCTGTCGAGCTGGTCGAGGCCCACGCGGAGCATCTCCAGGGAAAGGCTCCGCAGATTATCGACAAACTGCAGAAAGGCACATCGCTCGGCCGTGCGCTCGTCGAAGCGGATCTGCCATGGGAGATTCGCGAGCTGCTGCTGGGTCATTACGTCACGGAAGAGCTCGCCGCCTCTCTGGATCGCCACTACGTCCTCGACGCCATGGGCGATGACGAGGGCGCAATGATGGCCGAACAGTGGGTCGACGACACCCTCGAGGCGTCGGCCCAGGCGAGGCGGCGCGCACAGCTCGTCGGCGCGCTCGCGCTGGTTCCGTTCATCGCGCTGCTGGTGCTCCACGGCATCAACCACAACGTCCCGCTGTTTCTGGCGTCGTTCGGCGGCTTCGCCGTGGCGTTGCTCGGCATCGCCAACATCCCGAAGATGCGCGCGCTCGCCCTGCGCGAAGGACGGCACGAGTACGCGGAGTACTACTTTCTCTTTCCGCTGTTCCTGTCGATTACGCTCCTGACCCAGGCGGGATTTTTCGACCGGATGGCCGAGCTCATTCACAACGGCATTGCCTCGCTCGGGCACGGTGTTGTCGCGTGGGCGCAGTTTTCCGGCGCGACCTTTCTCTCGGCGATTCTCGACAACAACATCGTTGCCGATTTCGCCTCGCGCGCGCTTGGCGGTTTCGACCTGCAGACGCTCCACCTCTTTGCGATGGCGCAGATCGCCGGATACGCGCTCGGCGGCTGCTGGACGCACATCGGGTCGGCGCAATCGGTCGTCGCGTACTCGTTCATTCAACGCGACGTCGACGCGGCGTTTACGCCGGTGCAGTGGATCAGGCAGATGACGCCGGTCATCCTCGAAATGTTCGCGCTGATTACCGCGGTGATTGCGATCGAAAGCTGGCTCTTTTAAAGCTTCGCCATGACGGAGACGTGCACGCCGGGGATGACGTTCGTCGTCGCCATGATAGTGGCCTGACACCTGGGACCCGTCGCGCCGCTTGATGATGATCTCGCCCTCCTGGCGTCCCGTCCGGAGAAACGCGCGCCACAGGAGCGCGACGTCCTTCTCGTCCACAGGCGGGGTGATATCGAACACAGAGGACGCCAGCAGCTCTCGACGCGAGAATCCCGTGAGCTCCGTTGCGGCGGCATTGGCGCCGACGTAGCGGCCGGTGTTGTCGGCCAGCAGCACCGGCATACGGGTGAACGCGAACCACCTCTTCGAGGCGCCTGACGGCCTCCTGCTGCGGCGTAGCGCTCGACAGGCTGGCTCGCGCCTCCTGCGTCAGCGCCTGCATCACCTGATCGAGCGCCGAGAGGTGGAGCATGCCGTCGCCATTATCGAGCATCGCCGAACGTGTCGCAAACGCGCGGATCGCCGCTTTCCATGCCGCGCTTGAACCAGGACACTCGCTGTGCCGAGCTGCCGTGCGTGAACGACTCCGGCGCAACCCGCCCCTGCGATCGTTGTTGCAGGCGGTCGTCGCCGATGGCCGCCGCCGCGTTCAGCCCCTCCTCGACGTCGCCTGGATCCAGCTCGACGCGGCCCGCCGCGAACCGCCCCGGCTTGGCTGCCTCGTGTCCCCAGACGCCGGCATAACAATCGGCTTGCAGTTCGACGCGCACCGACCGTTCGTTGGCGTTGCCCGAAAACGGCGCGCTCTCGAGGGTGCCGGTGAGGTTCTGCACGTGATGTCCAATTTCATGCGCCAGCACGTAGGCCTGCGCGAAATCGCCGGGCGCGCCAAGCTTCCGGTGCAGCTCGCCGAAAAAACTCAAGTCCAGGTAGACCTTGCGATCGCCGGGACAGTAAAACGGACCGGTCGCGGCGCTCGACAGCCCGCAGGCCGATTGAATGCCGTCGCGGAACAGCACCGTGCGCGTGGGCTGATAGTTCGCGATTTTCTGCGACCATGTGTGCTGGATGTCGCCGGTGACCGCGTCGACGAAATCGACGAGCTGCTCTTCCTCGGGCGACGTAGTCGCGGGACGCTCGGCGACGACATCGGTCGCGGCGCCGCCACCGCCGACGACATCGAAGAGATTGACGCCGGTCAGCCACGAGCCAATCAGCAGGACGACGACTCCACCGATGCCGAGCGGAATGCCGACCCCGCCGCTGCTGCCGCGCGCATCTTCCACGTTGCCCCTGTTGCCCGGTGTCCAGCGCATGGTGCCTCCTGAAATCTGAATCAATCTCGATTATCCAGATTCCAGTCTGATCTAGTCTGCTCTAGCAACATGTTATGCCGTCCAACCGTTGGGCGTGTGTCTGAAGGTTCCAGTATATGAGCGGTCGAACGACTGGCCACCGGTTTCCCAGGTGTATCGCTCGATGGTCAGTTCGGGCCGCGCGATGCGCAGGACGTTGAAACTGTTCAACTCGCCGCGGCCGCGCGTGGAGAGCGTGCCGGCCTGCACCACGAGCGCCGAGTGGCCCGCGATGTCGTAGCGATCGGCCGTGTGTCCGACGTGGCTGACATGGAGATGGCCGGCCAGAAACAAATCTGCGCCGACCGCAGCGAAACGCTGCATCGCGATCGACGCGCGGCCGACGAGATGCTCGGGACGCACTCCTTCGGGGAGATCGAACGGGTGGTGCGTCACGATCACCTTGACGGGCGCCGGCGGCAGCGTTCGCAGGCGCGCAACCGCGCGATCGATCTGCTCGTCATTCAATCTGCCGCGGCCTCTCGTCACGAGCGCACGGGCGCTGTTCAACCCGATCATCGCCACTTCGTCGTCCATGAAGGCGGGTTCCAGGTCCTGGCTGATCCACCGGCGATAGCCGCCGAACGGATTCAAGAGGCGCCCCGCCAGGTTGAAGGCCGGGACGTCGTGATTACCGGGCACGATCAATTTCGGAAACGGCAGGCTGTCGAGAAACGCGGCGGCGTGCTGGAACTGCCGGCGCCGCGCGCGTTGCGTCAGGTCCCCTGACACGGCGATGAGATCGGGGCGTATCGACGAGATGCGTGCGGTCAGCGGCGCAATGATGCCGCGATCGACGCGGCCGAAGTGCAGATCCGAGAGATGGACGACCGTGCGCATGACGTCAGCTCCCGGGCGCAAATACGGTCAGAGCGCCGGGCCACGATTCATAGTGAAGCGGGGAGGCAAGCGTCAGCACTTCGCCGTCGCAGGCCACCTGGAACGCCGGCGCGAACGGCGTGTCAATCCACAACTCGCGCCCGGAGATCGACTCGAGCGCGTGCTCGCGCCGGGCGATGCCGAACAACGCGCGCGCGAACAGCTTCGGCAGGTCGCGCGTTCGCACCGGCGGCGCGAAATACGCATACAGCAGCCCTGCATCGAGCCGTGTGCGTGCGCCCAGTCTGATGCCCTCGACGAGATATTCATTGTTTCCGACAAAGACGAACGGCGTGTGCACGGCGATCCTGGTGCGATCGCGCTCGAGCCGGATCGTCACTTCGCCCTCGCGCCGAAGCACGTCAGCCGTGGCCAGCACGAGCGCCGTCCATTTCGACATCCCTCGCTCGCGGAGGCGCTCGCGCGCCTCGACAAGGCTCGGGTACACGCCGATCGACGAGTTGTTCACGAAGATCCGATCATTCACGCGGCCAACGTCGATGCGTGTCGTGCGCCGGTCTGCGATCGTGCGCACGGCGCCCGGCAGATCGAGCGGGATGCCGGCGTCCTTGGCGAAATGATTCAGCGTGCCCAGCGGCAACACGCCAAGCGGTGTCGGCGTGCCCGACAGCACCGACGCGATCGCGCTGACCGTTCCATCTCCACCGCCAGCGACCAGCGCCTCGGGATGTTCGTCCAGCGCCTCACGCGCCGCGAGGGCAATATCGCAAGGATGCGTCAGCTCGCGCACGCGCGCCTCCACGCCCGCCTCGGCGAAGAGCTTTTCTATGTCTTCGCGCAGTTGCGCCCGGTTCGTCGATCCGCTGGCCGCGTTCAACAGGACGGCGAACACAACGCAGACACCTTGCCGGTCTGGCGGGCGCTTGCCGTCAACACCCGTGGAAACGCGCGGAGTAGCGGGACGGTGAGAGAGACGGCCGCCGGGTGCATGGCCCAGTGAGCGATGACGGCCGCGGCATGGATGCGCCATGCGAACGCACGCGTCCAATCACGGCTGTAGGACTCGGCTGCGTGGTCGATCGTCTGGTTACCGGCGACGTGTTGTCTCGAGCAGCCGCCGAACGAGGAGCCAGCTTGACTGCATCGCCATGCTGATCCCCTCCGCCACAACCGGGTGCGCCTCGCCGGCGGCATTGCCGACCAGGAAAATGCCGTCACGCCGTGTGCCGCGGATTCCGGGGCGAATCGGCCCGGCCGAGCGCCAGCTGCGGTCTTCGAGACGGGCGTCAGACAGCGCGTCGCGCGCGCCCGCACAGTGCCGCGTGATGTGCCTCAGCACGGCGTCGCCGGCCGGCAACCCTGGAGCCTCGCGCCGGCATCGCGCGAGCCAGTCGCGCCTGATGCAGCACGACAGGCTGACGCGGCCGTTGTCCGAGTGGACCATGCCCCCGTACCCGCCGGGAAATGTGAGGAGCGGCATCAATCCCGGAAGGAGCCGCGTCCCGACGAAGCGCGCCTTGAACCCGAACAGGTCACTGGGCCGCGCGGGCCGTCTCGCGGGCTGCGTCCGCAGCCCGTTGTGGTCCCACGATCCGTGTGCGGCGATGACGACCCGCGCACGAAGGGTGCGGGTGTCGCCGGCCGTTATCACGCACTCATACGATCCGCCGCAGCTGCGAAGCTCGCTCGCGGTATACGGTTGAAAGACACGGGCGCCCATCGCTGCGGCTCGTTCGACGAGCATCGTGTCGAGGTGCTCGCGGCCGAGCGCGTGGCCCCACCCGTGGATGTCGCTGCCGAGCCGCGGCATGTCCGAGACCACTGTTTCGCTGCCCGCGAAGATCGCGACGCGGCGCACGTCAGGGCCGGCAACCTCGAGGAAGCGCTCGCTCAACCCAAGCTCGCGGAGCAGCGGCAGATTGGTGGCCGAGAGAAACTCGCCGCACACTTTGCGGCGCGGAAACGCAGTCTTCTCTACGAGGGCGACCGACCAGCCTGCGCGGGCGAGAAGGAGCGCCGCTGTCGCGCCCGCCGGACCCGCGCCAAGCACGACCGCGTCAAACGGCGTGTGCATGGTGCGCGACGAATCTATGGGAGAAGAGTCCCGCCCGCCGCTCGCTGAGCTGCCATCCGGCGTCTGACGGCCAGAGCACCGACAGCTCCGAATCGCGGAAGCCCGCGCGCACGCTGACGTCGGCGTCATGCATGGTCACCTCGTTGCAGCCGACCAGGCGCAGCAGCGACGCGCCCGTTCGCGCGATGCGCGAGCGGCGTGGCTCGCACGCGATGAAACGGGTTGTCTGCCGGGATGCCAGGGTCAACAGGCGGGCCAGCTCGCCTTCTCTGAAGTGGTGGAGAAACAGATTGGCGACGGTGGCATCGGCCGTCTGCGGTGAAGGGCGCGACAGCCACTCGAACACATCCGACTCGCAGATATCGACGTCCCAGCCCGCCGCCGCGAATCCGTTCCGCGTCGCGGCGCTGAGCGACGGACGGCGGTCGACAAGCAACGCGCGCACGCGCGGTCGATGTCGAAGGCGCTTCGCGACTCTGAGCAGAAAGGTGCCGTCACCAGCGCCCGAGCTCGACGACGAGACGCGGAGGCGTTGACGCCGCGCCCAGCGCGCGCGCGACCATCGCCGGATGGCCCATGAACGTGTTGACCTTCTGTAGATCGCGCCGCGATTGAATGGCGCGCGGGTCGTCGGCGGGCAGCTCGTCGAGAATTTCGCGCTGAATACTGCCGGCTATCCATGATGACGCGGGCGCTCACGTCACTCGACCTCGAGAAGCGCGCCATGGCAGCTGAAGCCGGCGCCGAACGACGACATCCACCAATGTCCTCCGCGCGCCTGTTCCTTCAAGGCAGCCTCGAGCACGAAGTACACGCACGGGCTGCTGACGTTGCCGTAGTCGCGCAAAATCGCGGCGCTCCATCGCGTGTCGTCTTCCGTCAGGCCCACTTGCTGGCGAACAGCGGCCAGGATTTCGCGGCCCCCGGCGTGGAGAATCCATCCGTTGATGTCGCTGCGGGACATCCCGGCGCGGTCCAGCCCTTCGGTGAGTACCTGATCGACATGCTTCGCGGCCAGCGCGGGAACGGCGGTCGTCAGGATGTTGCGCAGCATGCCGCGACGCCGCTCGAACCGAAGCTCTTCGCGATCGGCGGCATTCATCAGCGTGCCCGCGGACTTCCATTCGATGCGGCGGCGGCCGTGTATCGGCTCGGCGGTGAGCACAGCAGCGCCCGCGCCATCTCCGAACAGGCACGCGCTGATGAGCACGCCCGGGTCCTCATCCAGGTACATGGCCGCACTGCAGATCTCGACGCAGATCGACAACACGCATTTGGCCCGTCCGCCCGCGATGAGCGCTTCGCCGGCTCGCATGTTCGGAAGCGCGGCGCCGCAGCCTTGTCCCACCAGATCGAGCGCGAGAATGTCGGTCGGCAGGCCGAGCCGCTCCGTGACGTAGCTCGTCAAGCCAGGACAGAGGTATCCAGTACACGTGCTGATGATCACCGCGTCGACGTCACGGACCGACAGCCCTGCGGCGTCGAGCGCGCGCGCGGCAGCGTCAGACGCAACCGCCGGCGCGTGCCTGGCAAACCGTGCGTCCAGCACGTCCGGGTCAAAATCGAACGCTTCGCTCAGATGATCGAACGCCAGCGATCGGGTGCAGATGCCGTTGTTGCCGCGGAGCACTTTCCGGAGGATGGCTTGCGATCGCTGGCTCAGCGTCGGCAGATAGTCGGACGCGACGAGGGCGTCCCAGCACTGCATCTGCGTCCAGCGCGTCGATGGGGCCGCGGTCCCAATGCCGCTGAGGAACATTCCTTAAATCTAGCCGAGAAAATGTGTTTCAGGTTAAGGTCAAATCAATGGCAACGCGATCGAAGTGGCAGCGCCTCGCGACAGAAGCGGTGAATCCTCGGAGCCGGGACATCGACACGATGGCGCCGGACGACATCGTCGAGATGATGATTCTCGACAATCGAGCCGTGCTCGCCGCTCTGCAGCGCGAGAAGTCCCACATCGCTCGCGGTGCGGAGGTCCTCGCGGATGCCGTCCTGACAGGCGGAAGGATCATCTTCGCCGGGGCGGGCACGAGCGGCAGGCTTGGCGTCCTCGAGGCGGCGGAGCTGCCGCCGACCTTCGGCATCGAGCCGGCAACGGCTCAGGCGATCATGGCTGGAGGTCCGGCTGCTGTGCATCGAGCGAAAGAGGGAGTCGAGGATGACGACAGGGCCGGCCGGCGCGCGATGCGCGGCGTTCGTCCTTCACGCCGTGATGTCGTGATCGGCATTTCTGCGAGCGGCGTGACGCCCTTCGTGCGCGGCGCGCTCGTGAGCGCCCGCGCCGCGAAAGCCCGCGTCATCGGCATCACGTGCGCCCCGCGATCGGAGCTGAGGAATCTCGCCGATGTCGTCATCGAGCTGGTCGTCGGTCCTGAAGTGATTGCCGGCTCGACCAGGCTGAAAGCAGGCACGGCGACGAAGATCGCGCTGAACATGCTCACGACGGCGGCGATGGTGCGAGCGGGCAAAACCTACGGCAACCTGATGGTCGACGTGAAATCGAACTCCGACAAGCTTCGCGATCGCGCGCGACGCATTACGACCTCCGTGACGGGACTCGATGAACGTGCGGCGGACGCCCTGCTGCGCCGCGCGCGGTGGAACGTGAAGGCGGCGATCCTCATGCAGCAGACCGGCGCGACGCGTGCGGATGCGTTGTCACGGCTCCGCGTCGAACCCCGACTGCGGCAGCTTCTCGGCGGCCGGTAGATCCACGATCACTTCGACGTTGGGGTGCAGCTGCAGAACCGACGCTGGCCGTTCGGTGGAGATGCGGCCGTCGAACATCGATGCCACCGCCCGCGCTTTCTCCCGCCCGGTCGCAATCAGGACAATCGCGCGCGCGTCGATCATCGTGCCGACGCCCATCGTCAACGCCTCGCGCGGGACCCGATCGAGGCGTCCGCCGAATAGCGCCGCGTTCGCCCGGCGTGAGGCGATGGCGAGCCGCGTCCGATGACTCCGCGCCTGCAATGCGCGCGCGGGCTCGTTGAATCCGATGTGCGCGTTCGCCCCGATGCCGAGCAGCAGGAGGTCCAGGCCTCCGAGCGCGGTGATCTCGCCTTCGAATCTCTCGCATTCCTTCGCATGATCGCGCGCGCCGCCGTTCAGGAAATGGACGTGACCGGTGGGGAGGTTGATGCGCGTGAACAGGTGTTTCTGCATGAAGGCGCAATAGGTGCGTTTGTCCGTCGACGGCAGCCCCACGAACTCGTCGAGGTTGAACGTGTGCGCCCGTGAAAAATCCGCCCCGCCCGACTCGTGCAGCCGCACCAGCTCTTCGTACACGGCGAGCGATGTGCGGCCCGTGGGCAGCCCAAGGACAGACGCCGGCTTGCGCGCCAGTTGCGCAGCGACAGCGGCGGCCGCCGCATGTGCGGCTTCGCCGGCTGTCTGAAAGACCCGGACGATCATGTGGCGTTCGGCCGGTAGACGGGGAGGCGGGCGCCCCCGTTCATTTCAGCGATGGCCAGCCGCACAGCGCCGAGCGCAGGCTGGTCGTTGAGCCGCATCACCCTGCTCTGATGGGCGAGCGCCGGCAGAAGCAGCTCCATCTGGTCGCATAGCCACGGCAGGGCGTGAAACATTCCTCCGGCAAGAACGAACGTGAACGGCCGTTCCGACAGTTCAAGGCGCGCCATCACGGCTGTAGCGGCCGTCATCAGCTCGTCCGCTGCGCGATTCAGGATGTTTGCCGCCACAGCATCGCCTTCGTCTCGCGCGTGCTGCACGTATTTGGCCGCGGCCGCGATCGACCGGGGGTTCAGTTCGTCGTGATAGACCTTGTGAATCAGTTCGGCGGCGCGCTCGACCCCGAAGTGCGCAAGCAGCCGCGGAGTGAGGCTCGTGACGCGCCCCCGCCCGTCTGCGTGCCGAACGACCGCGCGCAGCGCGAGACGTCCGATCCAGTAGCCGCTGCCTTCGTCGCCGAGCACGTAGCCCCACCCTCCGGCCCGCGCCGCCTCGCCGTGCTCGTTGCGTCCATAGGCAATCGATCCCGTTCCCGACACGATGACGATGCCGGCAGCATCGCCGATGCCGGCCTGCAGCGCGATGAGCGCGTCGTTCACGACCAGGATTCGCGCTTTGTAGCCGATGCGGCTCATGATGCTGCGCACGACCGCTTCGTCCGCTGCGCGATCGACGCCGGCGATGCCGAGGCAGATCGCCGACGGCATGATGCCCGTCCCCTCGAGCGTTTTTTCCATGACCGAATGAAGCACCTTCTCGAGCGCCAGCTCTCCAGCGCCCTGCAGGTTCGCGCCGTCTTCGCGGCCTTCCGCGATGACGCGCTCGCGATCGTCTGCGAGCATGCAGACGGTCTTTGTGCCGCCGACGTCGATGCCAAGAACGGGCATTACCGATATATTACCGTTCATGATCGTCCTGTCTGGCGCCGATCTCGTGCTGCCCGGGCGAGTCCAGCAAGAGGGCACGCTCGTGATCGACGGCGATCGGATCGCGGACATTCGAACGGGTGCGATGGGTGCGACGGGTGCGAAGCGCCTGCGGCCCGAGCGAGGCGCCGGGGGAAGCGCGTCGAAGACGCGCCGCCGAGCGAGAGCGAGCGGGGGTGGGGCCCCGCGAGCATTGAACACGATTTACGCGGCCACATCGTGCTGCCGGGTTTCGTCGACGTTCACGTGCACGGGGTCGAGGGCATCGACACGCTGGACGGCGGCAACGCGATCGCCGCGCTCGCTGAGCGTCTGACAAAGTACGGGGTGACGGCGTTCTGCCCAACCACCGTCGCCTGTGCGCCGGATGCGCTGCGTCAGGTTCTACAGAGCGTTGCGGCTCTTCGCAGCAGCGACGCGCCGGCAGCCCGTGTGCTGCCCGCCCATCTCGAAAGCAATTTCATCAACCCTGAGTATCGTGGCGCGCAGCCGGCGGGGTGCTTGCGGAGTCCGGCGGGTGCAACGGGTGCGATGGGTGCAACGGGTGCAATGGGTGCAACGGGTGCGATGGGTGCGATGGGTGCGATGGGCTTGTCTCGCCGAAGCGGAGAAGCCGCGGAGGCGGATGCCACTACCGAGTTCGACGGACGCGCCATCCTCGACGAGATCGACGCCGCCGGCGACAGCGCGGGCATCGTCACACTGGCGCCGGAGCTGGAAGGCGCGCTCGATTTGATCCGGCATCTTGTCTCGCGCGGACACCGCGTGTCGCTCGGGCATTCGGGCGCCACGCTGGAGCAATCCCGCGCGGCGATTGCCGCGGGCGCGCGCCATGCGACCCACCTGTTCAACAGGATGCCGCCGCTCGGCCACCGCGAACCCGGGCTCGCCGGCGCGATCCTGACGAGTGGGGAAATCGCTGCCGAGATCATCTGCGACGGCGTGCACGTCCATCGAGACATGGTGCGCATGGCCCTGGCCGCGAAAGGCGTGGACCGCGTCATGGCGATTACCGATGGCGTGGCGGCGGCAGGTTTGCCGGATGGGGCGACTGCAACGCTCGGCGGCCGAACGATCCGCGTGAAAGGGGAGGCGGCCTATCTCGCAGACGGGACGCTTGCCGGCAGCGTGGCGACGATGGACCGCGTGTTTCGGTTTCTGGTGAACCAGGTCGGCCTCTCCATCCATGACGCCGTGCAGCTCTGCGCGACGACACCAGCAACCGAGCTCGGACTCAAAGACACCGGCACGCTCTCCAAGGGCGCGATTGCGGACCTGGTCGTCATGGACCGCGATCTCAACGTGAAGCAAACCTACGTGGGCGGACGGCTGGTGTATTCCGCGTTGTGATCAGATTGCGATTCGAGTGTAGTGTCCAGGCCGACCTGAAGGTCGGCACTACGAACTGAGTCAGGCGCCCGTCCGCGTGAGTCACAATACCGGCTTCCACAAACTCGCACTAGAATGTTGCTGATGAATCTCGACCGCAAATTGCAAGCCTACGCAGAGCTCGCCGTCCGCGTCGCGCTCAACCTGCAGCCCGGACAACGGCTGATGATTATCGGCCCGCTGGCCAACGGCGGGGCGTCGCTCGAATCCGCGCCGCTCGCGCGTGAGATCGCCGCCGCGGCGTATCGAGCCGGCTCGCCGCTCGTGGAGACGCTCTACGGCGACGAAGTGCAGCAATCGCTGCGCTTCAAGCACGCGCCGCGCGACTCGTTCGGCAATTTTTCCGCGTGGCTCCCGCAGGCGCTCTCAGAGCATGTGGCCGCGGGACATGCCGTTCTCTCCATCAGCGCGAACGACCCCGACCTTCTTCAAGGCGAGCCTCCCGATCTGGTGAGCGCGGTTCTGCAAGCGGCGGCTCGCGATGTCAGGCCATTCCGCGAGCAGGTGTCGCGCAACGAGACCAACTGGGCGATCGTGGCGGCAGCGAGCGCAGGCTGGGCGGAAAAAATCTTTCCAGGCACGCCGACCGGCGAGGCGGTCTCGCGACTGTGGGACGCGATTGCGCGCATGTGCCGCCTCGATGCGCCCGATCCGATCGCCGCATGGGAGACGCATCTCGGCACGCTCGCGACCCGAAGCGAGTACTTGAACGCACGGCGTTACTCGGCATTGAAGTACACCGGGCCCGGCACCGACCTCATGCTCGGTCTTCCGGACGGACACATCTGGGTGAGCGGCCGCAGCACAAGCCGCAGAGGCGTTCCGTTTACCGCGAACCTGCCGACCGAAGAAGTGTTCACCATCGCCCACAAGGATCGGGTCGACGGCACCGTCCGCGCGTCCAAGCCGCTCAGTTACGGCAGCACGCTGATTGATGGCTTCAGCGTCACCTTCGAGCGCGGCCGCATCGTCAAGATGTCCGCCGACAAGAACGCGGACACGCTGCAGCGGCTGCTCGATACCGACGATGGCGCGAGGAGACTCGGAGAAGTGGCGCTCGTTCCCCACAGCTCGCCGATCTCACAGTCGGGGCTGCTGTACTACAACACGTTGTTCGACGAGAACGCCGCGAGCCACGTTGCGCTCGGCAACGCGTACAAGTTCACGTTGAAAAAGGGCAACGAGATGAGCGACACGGAGTTCGAGCAGGCCGGCGGCAACCGCAGCGCGGTGCATGTTGACTTCATGATCGGATCGGGCGAGCTCGACATCGACGGTGTCCTCAGCAACGGCACCACCGAGCCGCTGATGCGCAAAGGCGAGTGGGCCGCGTAGAGTAAGATTCGACCATCCCGATTGGTTCGGCGAGGAGGACGGATGGTGAGGAAGTCGTTACGGGTCGTGACGTCATCGCAGCCTGTGCCGTGGTGGCCGCAGCGACGCTGGTCTTGCGGGCGCAGCAGCCCGCTGCGCCGGTGCCGCAAGCGCCCAAGCCCACACAGTTGCCGGGACCGCCGGCCCCTGGCGCACCACTGTTCGAGCCGCCGCCGATGCCGGCAGATCCTGAAGCAGTACCAGTCGATTTCGGCCGATCGCCTGAAGAATCCACCCGATGCCGATTGGCCGATGGTCCGCCGCACCTATGACGGCTGGGGCTACAGCCCGCTCAGCCAGATCGACACAGATAACGTCAAGCGCCTGCAGCCCGCGTGGATTTTCTCGACCGGCGCGGAGAATGGCCACGAGGCGCCGCCAGTCGTCGTCAACGGCGTCATGTTCGTGTCGACGCCTGGCAATCAGGTCCTTGCGATTAACGCCAGAACGGGCACGCTCCTCTGGCGCTATCGCCGACCGCTGCCGACGCCCGTGGTGCTGCTGCATCCGACGAGCCGCGGCATCGCCGTTTACGGAGACAAGGTGTACTTCGCGGCCGGAGAAGCCGTGCTCGTCGCGCTCGATGCGAAAACCGGAGACGAGGTCTGGACGACGCCCGTCGCCGACAACGCGAGCGGCTACTACATGTCGCTTGCGCCGCTCGTGGCCGACGGCAAGGTATTGATCGGCACCTCGGGCGGCGAGCTTGGGATCCGCGGTTATGTTTCGGCGTTCGATGCGGAGACGGGCAAGGAACTGTGGAAAACCTACATGGTTCCCGCGCCCGGCGAGCCGGGCAGTGAAACCTGGCCGGCCGGCGGCGAAGAATGGAAGACCGGCGGCGGCTCGGTGTGGGTAACGGCCAACTACGATCCCGCGACCAACCTGTCGTTCTGGGGCACCGGGAACGGCGGTCCATGGATGGGCGATCGGCGGCCCGGTGACAACCTGTACATCGCGTCGACCGTGGCGATCGACGTTGCTACCGGTCAGATCAAGGGGCACATGCAGTACAGCCCCAACGAATCGTGGGATTGGGACGAGGTGTCTCCGCCGATCCTCGTCGACTATCAGCGCAACGGCCGGACGATAAAGGGCCTCATCAACGTCGCGCGCAACGGTTACATGTACTTCCTCGAGAGGACGTCCGGCGCGATCAACTTCATCGACGGCGGGCCGTTCGTCAGGCAGAACGCCTTCAAAGGCCTCGAGCCGAAGACGGGACGGCCGATCGTCGATCCAGAGAAGAAACCCGGCACCGACAAGCTGGCGGATTTTTGCCCCTCGTGGTGGGGCGGGAAGAACTGGCCGCCCGCGGCCTTCAATCCGAAGACCCGGATGCTCTACATTCCCGCGAACGAGAACCTCTGCTCGACGATCATCGGCCGTGAAGTGACCTATGTGCCGGGCCGCAGCTACACCGGCGCGACGAGCACGCTGTATGTCTATCCGGGCGCGAAGCACATCGGCGAAGTTCAGGCGTGGAACGTCGACACCGGCAAGCGGGTGTGGACCCACACCTTCGCGACATCGGCCAACTGGGGACCCATCCTGACGACCGGTGGCGGGCTCGTGTTCTCCGGCGGCACGAACGATCGCATGTTCCGCGCGTTCGATGCGAAGAGCGGGAAAGTGCTCTGGGAAACGCCCACGAACTCGGGCATTATCGGCGTGCCGATGTCATTCGCCGTCGACGGCCGGCAATATGTGGCCGTGCAGTCGGGTTTCGGCATCGACTCGCGGGCGATGCAGGCGCGGCTCAACCGCGCGTTTCCGGGCGAATATCCCGAGGTGCCCGAAGGCGGAGCGGTGTGGGTGTTTTCGCTGCCGAAGTAACAGAAGCGAAAAACGAAAAGAACGAAAAACGAAGAAAGCCAGATGGGAAGATACCTGCCTCGAAAATCCCTTGCGGCGATCCTGACGCTTCTGCGCGGCCGCCACGATCGCTACTGCGCCAATCGCCGCTGATGTCGCGCCGAGCGCCAGCCGCTGGCGGATTGGCTGACCGACGGCGGAGATCCGCAGCGCACCGCGTGGCAAAAAAACGAGCACATCCTGAACGTCTCGAACGTCAAAGGGATGAAGCTGCTGTGGAAGTACAAGACCGACAACGAGCCGCGCGAAATGCACGCGCTTTTTCCGCCGCTCATCGTCGGGCGCGTGATGACGGCGGCAGGGCCCAGGCAGGTCGCGATCGTGGCAGGCATCTCCGACAACATCTACGCGATCGACGTCGCAACCGGCGGGCTGTTGTGGAAACACCATTTCGACACGACGTTCTCTCCGCCGCCGGGCGTGAGCTTCGGCACGTTGTGCCCCGGCGGGCAACTGGCGACGCCGGTGATCGGTCCTGGCAAGACACCCGGCAGCTACATCATCTACGCAGCGGCGTGGGACGGGCGCCTGCATCAGCTCGATGTCGCGACGGGCAAAGCGGTCGCGCCCTCGGAGCTGTTCATGCCGCCGAACGGCAAGCCGTACGGATTGAATCTGTGGAACAACGTGGTCTACACGACGAGCGCGCAGGGATGTGGCGGCAATCCGAACTACGTCTATGCCTTCGATCTCGCCACCCGACGGACCGCGACCTTCGATCCGGGAAGCGGCGGCATGTGGGGGCGAAGCGGTCCCTCGATCGGCAAGGACGGGACGCTGTACACCGGGACCGGCGACGGTTCGTATAACCCGGAGCTCCGGTCCTACGGCACGGCGGTCATCGGCGTGAAGCTCGATCCGAAAACGGGCGCGCTCAAGCTGAAGGACTACTTTGGACCACCGAATGCGGAGTACCTGCTGAAGCGCGACCTCGATCTGCAGGTGACCGGACCGGTGTTCGAGCATGCGGGCCGCGAGTGGCTCGTGCAGGCCAGCAAGGAATGCCGCACGTGGCTGCTCGACACGTCCGCCCTCGGCGGCGAGGACCACTCGACCGCCGAGCATCGCTCGCAGCTCATCTGCAATGAAGATCAGGATTACCAGGCCGCCGGCGTGTATGGCGCCATGGCGACCTACGAGGATGCGAGTGGCACGCGCTGGGTGCTCGTGCCGTTCTGGGGGCCCAAGCATCCGAAGTTCAAAGCGCCGATCGAGCACGGCGAGGTCTTCAACGGCGCCGTGGCTGCCTTCAAGATGGAAAAGAATCCGGCGACCGGAACCTTCTTGCTGAATCCGGCGTGGATCTCGCGCGACATGAAGCACGCCGATCCGCCTGCTCGTCGCCAACGGCATCGTGTTCGGCTTCGCCAGCGGCGAAGACGTGGTGCTGCGAACGCCGCCGATGCCCTTTGGCGGCGCGCAGGAAAACGGCGGCACGCCAGGCCGCATTTCGCGCTCGACGCACTCGGTGTTGTACGCGCTGGACGGCCAGACCGGACAAGAGTTGTGGTCGAGCGGCGAGACGATCACGTCCTGG
Organism: Vicinamibacterales bacterium; assembly: GCA_963802345.1. GTDB lineage: Bacteria > Acidobacteriota > Vicinamibacteria > Vicinamibacterales > JAMQPK01 > JAMQPK01. Next base: position 107,198 of record CAWDIK010000008.1, on the reverse strand, counting down.
AATCATTACAGCGGCATCTCGGTGGCGAACGGACGCGTATACATCGGCACGTACGACGGCACCGTGTACTGCTTCGGGCTACCGCAATGAAGAAGGGCTTTCGCGCTCGCATTCGATCATTCGCCGTCGGCGGCGACGGGTCTCATCTACGCGCAGGCGCGCAGCGCGCCCGACTGGACCACGCAGGGCTTCGATGCGCAGCGCACGTCGTGGATGCGCGTCGATCCGTACATCTCGCTCGACACCCTGTCGAAGTTTCAATTCCTGTGGAAGCTGAAGGTCGATAACGAGTCGCGCCACGGCAACTCGCTGACGACGCCCGTCGCGCTCGGCAACCTGATGACGTTCCGAGGATTCAAGTCGCTGATTTTCGTGGGCGGCAGCTCGAACAACGTCTACGGGATCGACTACGACTTCGGGACGCTGTTCTGGCGCACGCATCACAACTACACGGCCGGCGCGCGCGAGTACGCGGGATCGCCGACCTGTCCCGGAGGCATGACGCTGCCGCTGACCCGGGCGACGAGTTTGACGCCGCCGGCGCAGCTGGCGTTTTTCGGGTTCGCGCGGCCTCCACGGCCGGCGAAAGGAGACGTCGGCGAACCCGGAAGAGGCGCGCCGCAGCTCGCCGAAATCGCGGCACGGATCGCGGCGCGGGGCAATCGTGGCGGCGGCGACACGCCGGCAGCTGCGCCCGCTCGCGGGGCGGCGCCTGCGCGTGGCGGCGGCGCCTGCCCGCGGGACGCCTCCGCCTGCGCGCGGCCGTCAGTCCGCAGGAAGGCGCGCGGCCGCGGCCCCAATTTCGTGTTCAGTGTCGCGGCAGATGGCCTGCTGCGCGGAATCATTCCCGACACAGGCGATCTCGCGCTCGCACCGGCCAGGTTTCTTCCGGCGAACGCGACGGCGACAGGCCTGATCTGGGCCAACGGGTTCGTCTACGCGGCAACGTCGAACACGTGCGGTGGCGCGCCGACGGCGGTCTACGCGATGGACTTCATGGCGGAGACCAAACCGGTGACGACATGGCAGTCCGACGGCGCTCCGATTATCGGCCTTGCGCTGGGCACAGACGGCACCGTGTTCGCGTCAACCGGCGGTGGCAGCTCACAGTACGCAAATTCAATCGTCGCGCTGGACGGCGCGACCTTGAAGCTGAAGGACTGGCTCAGGCACGATTCGGCGTTCAGCTCGACGCCGATTGTCTTCGACGAGGGCGGCAAGACCTACGTCGCCGCGACATCGGGCAGCCGGTTGTACGTGCTCGACGCGGTCTCGCTTGGCGGCGCCAATCACCGGACTCCGCTGTTTGTCACGCCGGCTGCTACAGATGCCGAACGGGGTCTGACCCCCGTGCGGTACGGGGGTCAGACCCCGCGACGTGGCGAGACCCGGCCGGCACGCGGTGGATTCTGACGGAAGTGAGCAGCGCCATCGCTGCGTTCAAGATGACGCTCAGCGGCGGCGCGCCCGCCGTGGAGCGCGTGTGGATCTCGCGAAATGGCCTCGCCGCGGACGCCGATTATCGTCAACGGCGTTGTGTTCGCGCTCGCCGGCGGGAACGCCGGCGCGAACGCGGTGCTCTACGCGCTCGATCCGGCGACCGGCAAAGAGCTCTGGAACAGCGGTGCCACGATCACATCAACCGCCAGCGCCGGCATGTCGGCCGGCACAGGCCAGGTGCATGTCGTGACGTCCGACAACACCGTGTACGCGTTCGGCATTCCCCTGGCGATTAACTGACATGAAAGCATTTCTCTTCATACCACTGGTCGTCGTCTGTGCGCACGTCGCACTACGCACAGGACACGCTGCCTGATGGCCCGGCAAAGAGCAGGTGCTTCGCGTATGCGGCACCTGTCACGAAGCGGCGAAGGCGACGTCGGTGAAGCTGACGCGCGAAGGGTGGATCGAAACCATCGATCGCATGAAGGCCTTCGGCGCGGGCGGCAGCGACGAAGAGTTTGCCGCCGTACTCGAGTATCTCGCGACCCATTTCAAGGGCGACACCGTGCGCCCGCTCGACATGAACACCGCGGAGACGATCGACCTGGAAAGCGTGCTGCAGCTCCTTCGTCGCGAGAGCCGCGCCTTCGTCGAGTTTCGCAGCAAGCGGGGGCAGCTCTCGTCGCTCGACGACCTCAAGGGGCTCGACCCCGCCATCCTCAAGAAGATAGAAGCCAGGAAAGACCGCATCGTCTTTCAGACACAGACCGAACAAAAATGAAAAGAATAATTATTCGTGCCTTTCAAATAGCCGTTCTGCTCGTCGTCCTCATTGCTTCGGGTTTCGCCGTCTACGTCTGGCGCACATGGGATCGTTCTTACGACGAGTATCCTGTGCCGGACGTGCGCGCCAGCAGCGACCCTGCCGTGATCGCGCACGGAGAGTATCTTGTCTACGGCCCGGCGCATTGCGTCGAGTGTCACTCCAGCTCGTTCGAAGAGTTTCAGAAAATCGTGAGTGGCGAGAAGGTGCCATTGCAGGGCGGCACGAGATTCGAAGCGCCTCCGCTCGGGGCCATCTACTCGAAGAATCTGACGCCGGACCCGGACACCGGCATCGGTCGCTACACGGATGGGCAGATTGCGCGGATGATGCGGTACAACGTACGACCCAACGGCCGTGCGTCCGTCGCACCGATGATGCCCTTCCACAACATGAGCGACGAGGACATGATCGCCATCATCTCGTTCCTCCGATCCCAGCCCGCAGTACGCCACCAGGTACCCGAAAACGAGTGGACGGTCACCGGCAAGGTCATCCGAACCATCTCGTCATCGTTCAAGCCTCGCAATACCAGCGCGGTGCACCCGCCGAAAGTCGCGCCGGAGGAGAAGCCGACGAAGGAGCGCGGGGAATACCTCGCGCGCTACGTGGGCAATTGTGTCGGCTGTCACACGCCGCTGGATGAAATGACGTTCGAGCCATCCGGGCCCGAATTCTCGGGCGGCTCGGAGTTCGAACCGATGCCCCTGCCCGGCGTGGACATGAAGACCTGGTTTCGCGTGCCGAACATCACTCCGCAGAAGGGAAGCGCGTTCATGAAGTTTCCCGATCGCGCGACGTTCGTCGCCCGATTCAAGGTCGGTGGGCGCCAGCATCCTGGCACGCCCATGCCGTGGGAATCCTTCGCGCGCATGAGCCCGGAAGACCTGGGCGCGCTATACGAGTTCCTGCTGAGCCTGCCGCCAGCGGACGGCGCGACGGGTGAGGTCACGTTCAAGAAAACGGACTGACGCCGCTCAGGACCTGCGCCGCGGCGTGCGATCGTGAGCGACGATGTTGAATACGAGCCAGGCGGCGAGGCTGCCGGCAACGAGAAAGAGAATCGTCGGGAACCCGGGATAGCCGAGCAGCACGAATCGGCTTTCAATCCGCATCATCATGGCGGCGCTCAGGATGAGGGCCGCCACGACGAGCCCCATCGTTATCCGGTTCGCGACCTTCTGCAGGCCGTCGATGACCGCGCCTTCGTCGATGACTTCCACTTTCAATTTCAGCTGACTGCTGGCGAGCGATTCGAGCACGCGGTTGATCCGCCGGGGGAGCTGCTCGGCAAATTCCTTGGCCTCCAGTACCGTTGAGAAAACGGTCCCTGGCGACAGGCTCTTCAACAACCGTCGCTGCATCAGGCTCGACGCGTTGTTCCGGATTGATGCATTTACATCGAGCGCCGGTGCCAGGAGCCGGGCGATGTTGTCGAGCGTGAGCAGCGCCTTCCCGAGCATTGTCAGCTCGACCGGAGACTTGATGCCGTGGGCGCCCGCCGACCGATTGACTTCGAGCACGATTTTGCCGACCTGGAAATGTTCGAGTGACGCGCCGAGATAACGGCCGACGGTCGCCACGACGTCGCGCGTGAACGCCGCTTCGTCGAAGCCCTCGCGCTTCTCTCCGAGCATAATCGCCGCGTCCGCCGCTTCTTCGCCTCGCCCTTCGCTGATGGCGAGGACGAGCTTCAGCAACCTGTCCTGCAGTGTCGGCGACAGGTGTCCCACCATGCCGAGGTCGAGCAGCGCCAGGCGGCCCTCGTCCGTGATGAAGACGTTGCCCGGGTGCGGATCGGCGTGGAAAAACCCGTCGATGAGGATCTGATGCAGGTAGGCCCGGATCAACTCATCGGCCAGCCCCTCGGGGTCGGCGTCTATCAGCGCCACCGGGTTGAGCGCCGTAACTTTCGTCCCGCGTGCACAAACTCCATCGTCAAAACGCGGGTGCCGACGTAGCTGTCGATCGGCGCCGGCACGACGATGCGCGAGAACTCCGCGAGGTTCTGTTTGAGCGTTCGAAGATGACTGGCCTCGGCTTGATAGTCGAGCTCGTCCATCAGCGCGCGGCGGAATTCGAGGATCATCGGCGCGAACTCGTAGCGCCGGCCGACCTGCGTATGCTGGTCGACAAAGGCAGCGATCTCGTCGAGCACTGCAAGATCGGCGTGTACCTGGTCGACGATCCCCGGGCGCTGCACTTTGACGGCGACCGGTTGGCCGTCGCGCAGCGCGGCCCGATGGACCTGGCCGAGCGATGCCGACGCGAGCGGCTCGGACTCGAAGGTGAGGAACGCCTTCGACAATCGCACGTTGAGGTCTTCTTCTATCGTCTTCTGTATCTCCGCGAGAGGCACCGGCTCGACATCGTCCTGAAGGCGGCTCAAGGCTTCGAGATACGCGGGCGGCAACAAATCCGACCGGGTAGAGAGAACCTGGCCCAGCTTCACGAACGTGGGACCGAGCTGCTCGAGGTCTTTCGTCAGTCGTTCTGCCTCGGCTGCATCGTTGCTCGGGCTCGCGTCCCCAGGACGGGCATCGGTTGTGGCGATCAGATTGGAACGATGCTTCAACAACAGCGTGGCGACGGCAGCGTATCGGCTCAATTTTGAAGGCAACACGCCATCGGCGCGTGCAAAGCGGATGCCTGCCGCGCGTTTGTGCGCGGATCTTGCAATGGGTGCATTCGGCGTTGATATGCGTACAGATTTGGTGCACTCAGAATGGCCGTAGACGCGCAGCGGTTGACTCGGGGCGTCGGCGCGCGCTGGCAGACAGTGCGGCGCCGCTACAAATGGTGGCAGCTCACGCTGTTCGTTATTGGCGTCGTCGCCGCGGTATCGGTCCTGAGCACGCTATTTTTCAACGTGGGCGACAAGCCGGGACGCATCTATACGGACACGGCGCCGCCTCCGGTGGACTCCCCTCACTTTTCAACCGCGCTCAGCACAATCGTCGGCGCGCCTGTCGAGCACGGCGGCACCATCACGATGTTGAACAATGGCGACCAGTTCGTGCCCGCGCTGCTAAACGCCATCGCTCACGCGGAGCGGACGATCAACTTCGCGGTGTACATCTGGGCGGAGGGGCAGTTCAGCGACCAGCTGCTCGCCGCGCTCGTGAAGAAGCAACGCGAAGGCGTTACGGTGCGGGTGCTGCTGGATGGTCTCGGCAGCATCAAAGTCCCCGACGAGGACTTCGAGCCGCTCGTGAAGGCGGGTGGCAAAGTCCAGAAATTCAGGACCCCGAAGCTCGGCAAGCTCACTCGCTTTCACCGCCGGAACCATCGCCGCGCGATCGTCATCGACGGCGAAATCGGGTTTACAGGCGGCATGGCCGTGGCCGATATCTGGCTGGGAAACGCGCAGGATCCGGACCACTGGCGAGACATCATGTTCAGGGTGACCGGTCCGCTCGCGAGGAGCCTGCAGTCGGCATTCGTCGATCTGTGGGTCAGCTCGTCGGGCGAGCTTCTGATCGACCCGAAGAACTACCCGGTCAACGCCCCGGCCGCCGCGCCCGGAGTCGAGCGGTTCATCCACCTGGCCAGCTCACCGGCTGACGATGACCAGTCGATGGCGTACTTCTTCCTGCTGCCAATTCTGTCCGCCCGCGAATCCATTTATCTCGCGGCTCCGTATTTCATTCCAGACAAGCAATTGCAGTCGGCCCTTGTCGAGAAAGCGAAGAGCGGCGTGGACGTGCGGCTGATGTTGCCTGGACCTCACACGGACAACTGGATCACGCGGGCGAGCGCGCAGGCGAGGTATCAGGAGCTGCTGGAAGCGGGAGCGAAGATCTACGAGTACCAGCCGACCTTCATGCACGCGAAGTACGGCCTCATCGACGGCAAGTGGTCCATCATCGGCTCGCCGAACCTGAACTCGCGATCGCGACAGCTCGACGAGGAAAACGCGATCGGCATAGACGACGCGACAGTCGGCGAGGCCCTCAAAGCCAGCTTCCTCGACGACCTCGAGCGCTCGACGCCTGTCGACCTCGAGAAATGGCGCCGCAGGAATCCGCTGCAGAAGTTCTTCGAGACGATATCGAGATTGCTGGATCAGCAATCGTAACCACGAAGGCTGGACCACGAAGGCACGAAGACATCAGTCGCCTCCAGCGCCCTTGAACTGATCGTCCTCATCCGCGAACAGCACGTTGAAGCTCGTCAGCGATCCGTAACATCCGGTGACGTAGCCCTGAAGCTTCAGTTTCACATCCTCCGGGAGCTCGGCGGCGTTCACCTGTTGCTCGAGCGATCGCAGCCGGTTGCGCAGCATCACGATCTTGTGGAAGAACGTTTCGATGGGCAGGCTTTTCTCCTGCAGCCCCGGCGTGCCGGGGCGCAGCACGAGCGTGCCGCCGCGCCATTTCTCGGCTGGCGTGACCGCGGTAATTCCACACTCTTCGCGAATGACCCGGCGGATCAACGACTCGAGATCGACGGCTGCATCGGATGCCATGGCTGGTGCGACCCTTTCGCGATCGCTGACGATGGGAAATGGTTCACGCGCGGTCTGTGCGGCAGGTGCACGTCCGGGCAAGGCTGCAGGCGGAACAGGACGAGCGCCAACGGTTTCGATTCTCGGGCCGCCGCGATAGTTGTGCTCGCTTCCGCAGAAGCCGCAGACAACGCGGATCGGCTGCCCCTGCGGGTCGGCGGCCATGACGGTGTGCTGCCGATCGGTCTTGCATGCGCGGCAGTAATCTTCGAGCGACTCGCCGGCACGGTACGAGCGGACGGGTGACATGCGGGCACTGATTTTACCCTCGTTCGACGCCTGTCAAGCTCGAGAAATGGGGACCACGAAGGCGCGAAGAAGCACGAAGATGCCCTTCGTCCGTTTCCTTATGGCGACATGGACGTCGTGACGATGAAGGATTCGCTGGTGGTTGAGCGCTCCGGTATTTCAACGTTCACGAGCACTTCTGTTCCCGTTCGCACCTTGATCGAGATTGGATTTTCCATTCGCTCGATACAGCAGAACGAATCACCCAGCACCTCCACTTCGAGAGGCGGGTGACTCCGTTCCACGGTCGAGACGGCTTCGATCGTGAGCATGCCCTCGCTCTGGGCCACAACTCGAACCGTTCGGCACAGAAATCCGGATCCCGGGAGTCCAAACGATGGGTCTTGAAAGTTGTTGAAGCAGAGCGAGTCATCCGGGTGGACGGTCACAGACCATGACTGCCCCCCGAGAATTCGCTCGATGCGACGTAAGCGAAAACTCTGCGCCGAATTCCCTCGAATGTATCGAGTATGAGTTTCATACCCGTCGGCAAACGCGTACGTGATACTGCTCTCGCCGATATCGAGACGACCCGTGAGGCTGTATTTTCCGGAAGCATCGGTGGTGGTGCGGTATCTGCCGTTGATGTCGACCGTGGCGGCCGCAATCGGCGCCGATGTGCCGTCGTCGATCACCTGCCCCGAAAGCTGGATCACCGGTCCGAGCGGGACGAGAAAAATGGTTTGTGTCTGGTTGCTCGCCAGTGGGGCACGGGTTGAGAAGTATTCCACGGCAGAAACGTCCACGATAACGCTGGACTGCTGCATCTCCGTGAAACTGAAATTGCCCGATGTGTCCGTGGTCGCAGACCTGCCAGCGTCGCTACCGTTGATAACGGACACGGTTGCTTCGGAAATGGGGACCCTTGTACGGCTGGTGATGACTTGTCCGCTGAGCGTGAACGTCGTGGGTGTGGACGGTGCGGCGGGCGACGGTGTGACCGGCGACAACGTTTCGGTTTCGCTGCCGCTACAGGCAAGCACCTGAACGAGGAGTAATAGTATGCATGATCGCTTCAACATCGAGCGTTTGGTTATGCGGAATGGCATCAGTTGCTCTTAGCGCTAAAGAGACGTCTTCACGACGAACGATTGACTGGCGCTGATACCCCAGGGCAATTCGACATTCACGGTGTATTCGGTTCCAGCAACGACCGAAATTGACGTCGGGTTACCCCGACCTCCAGGTCGACCGCCCCAGACCTCAAGCGCGGGCTGTGTCTACCGGTAACTGTGCCAGACAGACTCTCGGTGCAAGGATGAAGATTACGCAGGCTGCAACGAGAGGTTTCACAGTGACTCTTGACCGCGGATCCTATCGCAACTGCGATGACTGTGCATTGACGCGTCATGATTTGTGTACCAGGCTCGTTGTATCGTTGCGGTGTGAAACGTGGCGCGATCGTCGCTGCTGCCGGACGGCGCATCGATCCGTGGGATGCTACGGTCCCGCGATTTCCGTCATCGGCCGTTCGCGAGACTCGACGGCGCATAGATGACACGCTGGTGCGCCATAAAGCCATCGCGCTTGTCACCTCGGCTGCCTGTGGCGCCGACCTTCTCGCCCTTTCGTCCGCCGCCGATCTGCGTTTGCGGAGGCGCGTTGTTTTGCCATTCGCCCCGGAACTGTTTCGACAAACGTCTGTGACGGACAGGCCGGGAGAGTGGGGACCCGTATTCGACGAGACGACTGCTGCAGCTTCAAGCGGCTGGAGACGTCTTAATCCTCGACGGGAGCCCTGACGATGACGGGTACTGCTGCCGTCGGCGAGGCCATTCTTGGCGAGGTAGAACGGCTCGCTGGAGAGAGCGGCGACAGTCCTGTCGCAATGGTTATCTGGGACGGACGCCCGCGGCCCGGCGTCGATCTGACGGCGCGGTTTCGCGAATCCGCGAGTCGGCGAGGATTCGAAATCGTCGACGTTCCGACGCTCGGGTCCAACGGATAACCCTATGCGTAATAAGGCTGTTAGGGTACACTCCGCTGCAGTAGCCAAAGGGGGGACGTCCTAAGAATGGCCGGGGCCGAACCGGGAGCCTCATCGCGGATCTTCATCAGCTACCGCCGCGAAGACAGCTCGGGCCATGTGCTCGCTCTGCTGCCCTCATTGCGCAGCCATTTCGGCGCCGATCGCATCTTCAAAGACACCGACAACATTCCCCCCGGGGCGGATTTCCTCAAGTTCATCAAGAACGAACTTGAATCGTGCTCTGTGCTCCTTGCCATCATCGGGCGGGAGTGGCTGGCCATCCAGGATCCCCGCCTCAAGCGGCGGCGCATCGATAATCCCGACGATTTTCTGAGGGTGGAGGTGTCGAGTGCGCTCAAGAACGAGCGCATCCGGGTCATCCCTGTTCTGATCGAGCGTGCGCCGATGCCTTCGGCCCAGGACCTGCCACCCGATCTCGCCGACCTGTCATTTCGAAATGCAATCGAGCTCAGCGATGTGCGGTGGGAATCGGACGTTCGGCTGCTCATCGAAGCCATCGAGCATGCAGTCGTCGAATCGGCCGCGAAGCCGGAGGCGCCGATGCGCCCGGGGCTCATGGACCTGCAAAAACGCAGAGCACGCGAGATTGCCTCCCAACTCGAGAACGCTCGTCAGGCGTTCGAATCGGGAGACTTCGAAGGGACGTTATGGGCTTGCGACAAGGCGTTGCTGCTCGATCCGCAGACGCAGGAGGCGCTCGACCTTCTGGATCGCGCGAGAAAGGCGCTCGATGAGAAAAAAATCAGCGCGTGGCTCGAAGACGCGCGGAAGGCACTGGCCCGGGGAGATATCGGCACGGCATCTGACCTGATCGATCAGGCGCTGGCCGTCGATCGCGATTCGAAGCAGGCGCTGACGATTCGCGACGAGATGCTCGAGCTGAGGCGCGAGCGCGAGCGGGAACGCGACCGGGCACGCACGGTCCAGGCCGCGACCGATCGCGCGCGGGCCAGCGTCGAAGAGGGTGACTTCGAATCAGCAGTCCGCCATGCCGACGATGCTCTCGCAACCGATTCAGCAGTGACCTGAACGCGCAGAGCCTCAAAGCGAAGGCGCTTGCGGCGCTTGACGAGCGGCGGAAGCAGCGGGAATTGAAGCGTCGCGCACAACAGACGGTATCCGACGCACGCAGCAGATTCGAGGCAGGCGCGCATCAGGATGCCCTGGCATCGCTCCGCGAATTCAGCCCCGGGCACGAGCTCGTCTCCCAGGCGCTTCAAGAACTTCAGGACCAGCTCGAAGCGATTCAGCGGAAGATCGCCGCGGAGAACGAACGTCTCGAGGAACTTCGTCGCGCAGAGGAGGCACAGCGCGCCGCCGCTGAACAAGCGCTGGCCGAGAAAAAGGCGCGCGAGGAGGCTGAAAAAAAGGCGCGTGAGGACAAGGAACGGCGCGAGAAGGAACGGCGGGAACAGGAGGCGCGGCTCCTCGCCGAAGCGCGCGCGGCGGAAGAGCAGCGGCGCCAGCAGGAGAAAGAGGCGCAGAGGCTTGCCGAAGAGCAGCGCAAGGAGGAGGAGCGCAAAAAGGAGGAAGAGAGGAGGAACGCCGAAGAAACGAGGAACGCCGAAAGAAAGGAAGAGGAGGAGGCGCAGCAGCGCGCAGCGGAGCAGGAGCGCATCAGAAAAGAAGATGAAGCGAGGCGGCTCGCGGCCGAAGCGCAACGGCAGAAGGAAGCCGAAGAGGCGGAACGCCGGAAAGAAGCCGAAGAGGCGCGGTGGCGGAAAGAAGCCGAAGAGGCGCGGCAACGGAAAGCTGAAGAGGCGCGAAGGCAGAAGGAAGCCCGGGAGGCGCGCAGGCGAAAGGAAGAAGCAGGACGCGGCGGCTGCGGCCGCGGCGACACCAATCGCTACTGACGAGAACGTTCAATTTACGGTCTTCAGACGCTCCGCGATCCAGCCCGAGCACTGGTACCCGCTTCTGTGCTTCGCCCACCTTGCCGAGCGGCGTCCCGACGCGCCTGACGAGCTCGATCCGATCGAGGAAGTCCAGGCGCAAGCCAGACAGATCCTAGGCGAGGACATCGGTGAGTTCCGGTCGGCGACCGAAGACAGCGGATACCCTGTCGCCCGCGAAGGCGAGCTGCGCTTTGTACCCCGGATGGATGGGGTGGCGTTCAATCCGCCCGAACGCCGATTCCTGTGGACTGAAAGCGTCCACCGCGAAGACTTCCGGATGCGCGCGGACAAATCAATGGACGGGCGTGTCGCTCGCGGCGCCGTCTCAGTTTTCTACGGAAGTCTCCTGCTCGCCGAAGTGCAGCTGAGTATCAAGGTAGACCGGAAGGCGGCGGAGTCGCGCCAGGAGGAAACACACGCACGGCCTTACCGGCGAATCTTTGCCTCGTATTCGCACCGAGACACCGCCATCGTCGAAGAGTTCGAGTCGCATGTCGTCGCCACCGGCGATAGATATCTACGCGACGTCGTCACCCTGCGCGCGGGCGAAGTCTGGGATGAACGGCTTCTCGAGACTATCAAGCAGGCCGATGTGTTCCAGCTTTTCTGGTCGTGGAATGCGTTGAGCTCGACCTCTTGTGCGAGAAGAGTGGCGGCAGGCGCTCGCGCTGAACCGTCCCCACTTCGTGAGGCCCGTGTACTGGGAGGAGCCGCTGCCGGAGCGGGCCGGTCTTCCGCCTGCCGAGCTCAAACGGCTTCACTTCCAGCGCGTGTATCCGAGAATTCCATCGTCGCCCTTGCCGTCGACGTTGCCATCGCCAGTGCCGGCGCCACTCCAGGAGCCCTCGCGTGCTTCGGTATCGCGGTTGATTCGCTACGGGTCGGTGGCGGCTGTTCTGGTTGCGGCCGTTGGACTTTATTGGACCGTGCGGAGCGGTCCACCTGCTGCTGATCCCCCCATGTCCCAGGTGCAGACGGCACCGCCACCCGCGACTGAGCCATCGACGACACCCGGTAGCGGCGGCGCCGTCACAGCGCCGCCGCCTGTTCAGAATCCTGCCGTTGAGAACCCTTCACCAGCACCGGCCGAACCGCCGAGTACGGCGGTCAAACAGTTGCCGACTGCCGTTGCGCCAACAACTACTCCGACCGCGAGACGAGGTGCGCCGCCGTCGCGTCAGGGAACCAATCCACCTGCGACGGCGAAGCCGCAGGACCACGCAGCGCCAGCCCATCACAACCTGCGCCACGGCGCCAGTCCCATCGGAACCCGCGCCCACGGCTCCCATAAGCAAGACGCCGCTGCCCGACACGCCTCCTGCCGTCATCCCGAAAGAGCCTGAGAATCCGCCGCCTGTCGTCGCCGCCAAGCCTCTGCCATCTGAAGCCGCGAAGCCGCCGGTCCCCGATCGCCTCGAAGAGGAAAGACGCATCAGAGGTGCGCTCGAACGATACGAATCGGCCTACGACAATCTCGATGCTGAAGCGGTGAGGGCTTTGTATCCCGGGGCGCCGGCGAATCTGGCGGCGACATTCGCTCAATACCAGTTCTATCGCCTCGAGCTCGTTGTTCAAAGGGTGACGCCTCGCCCCGGACTTGAACTCGGCCACGGCTGTTGCGCGGCTGAGCCATTTCTTTCAGCCCAGAGTAGGCCGGAACCAGCAATACGTCCGCACTCAGGAATTCGCATTCGAAAAGCGCGGAAACTCCTGGATCATCGTCCGGATTCGGTGACCTAGAACGCGTATTCGAAACCGAAAGCGAACGTCATCGTATCCCGCAGTCCGCCGTTGGTAATTGGAAACAGGATATTCGCATTCAGGAGCAGGTTCGTTCCCGCGTTGTATTTGAAGCCTGCCGAGCCGAGCACGAGGTTGAGGTCCCCGTCGCGCAATCCCAGTTGCTCGTACGGTTGGCCGGTAACCGGGTTAATCGAGCTCGTCTGTAGAGGCGCCGTTGCTGGTGTCGATCCGGTACCGGCGCGGAAGGGAAACGTTTTCGTCTCGAGGTCGACTTTTCCCGCGCCAAAGAGCGTGCGGCCGAGGATGTCTGCCAGGATGGTCAGCTTCGGGTGTGCCACAAACTCCACTCCACCTGCATAGTTGAACTCGTCGCTCACGCCCAGCGGGTCGAATTGGTACACCTTTTCTGCCTCGCCCTCACCCGAGACCGTGAATCCCAGGTTCACGTGGGGCGACACACGCTCGTTACTGGACGACGCGATCAGGAGGAACTTGCCCTGCGTCGTCCCCAATCCCAGCAGGTTGTCCGCGTCGCCGCTCGGAAGTCGCAGATCGAAGCCAAGCGACATCCAGGTGTTGGTGGACCGCAGGAAGTTGTATTTCGTCCTCACGACCATGTCACCCAGCCCCGTGGCCGAGCCGGCGTCAGAGAATGTGGTTTCCGCGACGTCTTGACCCTGAACGAACGTATGGACCAGCGTGTTGTCGGTGCTCGAGAGGCGCAGAATCGTGGCATGGACACTCGCATCCAGATCAACGTGGGTGATAGGGAGGGCGAGGCCAACGTCAAAACGATCGGTCACGCCGTAGTTGGCGAACACAGCGACCGTATCGGTCGAGGCCTTCAGCGTGAGCGTCGCCTGCATGAGGTCGCTTTCGAACCCCGGCGTCTGGAGCGCTGGGAGGCGGCGCCGCCGGCGAACAGCAATCGGTGTGCGGAAGATAGAAGGAGATCGAGCCGTCTGTCAGGCTCTCGCCGCCGAAGCTGTCGAAGCTCGTATGCTGATAGTTGACGCCGACACTCAATTTCTTGCGCCCGATCGTCGCTGCGCGCTCGGTGAACGCCGGACCAAAACTCGTGGTATTGCGCGTGTAAAGACCCGACTGCTCGTCGAAGCTGTACGTGAAGCCACCGGTCGACGATCCCAGCGGGAAATTCGCCAACTGCGTCGTCAGTCTGTCACTGAATGCTTCGACAGCTCTAATCGCAGGAATGTCGGGCTGTGAGGCTCCCTGCGAGCCGCCGAATGTCGGGTTGCCTAACGTGAAGTGTCCCGCGTGCGGAGATCCCGGGTCGCTGGCACCAGGCAGGACGATCTCAGTCAGGATGAGATTCGGGACGAGATGCGCCAGGCCGTGGTCATTGGCCTGGGCCTGAAGCGACAGCGGAGTCATCAGCACGGCGAGCGCGACCCACGGAGAGAGCAACCTTTTCATCGAACACCTCCCTCGAATTGAGCGGCGTCGAAGCCGCGCATCTTGATCCACGTACGCTGTTAATAGGTCTTAACGCTCCAAGGAAGCAAAACGAACAACGTTCGCTCGCATTTCCTTCGGCTGTCAAGGCCCGGGAACGATTCTTTGTGAAGCGGGTGGCGTCGCGCTCGGTTCGGCGTTTGCCTGTGGGTCGGCGTGGTTATGTCGCGATCTCGGTCAGCAGCGGAAAGTGATCCGAGGCTTCCTTCAACTTGGGATGATCTGTGACCACCTCGCAGCGTTGGATGTTTCCCTTGAACGCCTCCGGCACGAAGGCGTAGTCGAGCCGCACGTGCGGGTCCCACGTCATGAATGTGTAGCCTTCATCGCCGTGGAACTTGCGGTAGCCGTCGACATATCCCGCCTCGAGCATCATACGGATCGTGATCCAACGGATCGATTTGCCCGTCACCCAGGCGAGCGCACGCAGCCGCGGAGGCAGCTTGTTCATGTCCAGGCGCTCGCCAGGCGCGAGCGTATTGAAATCGCCGGTCACGATGTGCATCCCGTCCTGATGTCGTTCGACGCTGCGCAGCAGCGCGCGCAGTTCATATGCGCGCCGTTGCTCCGTGAGATTGCTATGGACGGCGCTCAGGTGCACGCCGTAAATGCGTAAGTCGCCGGCGGTGACAATCTCGAGATACGCCCGCTTGGCCCACCGGACGCGGCGCCACACGTGCCCGGCAATGGCGACCCGGCTGAGGAAGGCGACCGAGTGCCCCTGCGACGACGCCCACGAGCCGAATCCGCATGCTGCGGCGAGCTGTTGAACGACCTCGGGACGGTACGCCTCCTGGAGGATGACGATGTCGGGCTCGTACTTGGAGATGACCGCCGAGAGTGCGGCCTCGCGCCCCACGCCGCCCTTGAGGATGTTGTAACTGAGAATTCGCAGCGGTTTCACGGTTCCTGAATCGTGCCGAACAAAGTGAGGTACGGCTGGTTCATGATGTCGCCCCGGAAGTGCTGTAGCCAGTCACGCGTGCCCTGGATGTTCACGGGCCGGTGCACCATGTCCATGAGCTGCCGCCGCAGCGGCGTGAGCTCGGGTGCGATGTCGGGGTCTTTGTCGCTCAGCGGCTTCGAATGAATGCCGGGAATCCAGAACGCGCTGTAGTAGCGCAGCACGTCGGCGCCGACCAGCGTCAAATCGAGATCGCTGGTGCCCGGGCCGTCGGCGTCGAAGGGTGCTCCGTCCACGAAGCGCATGCCGGTAATAGCGCTCCCACGTAGAACGGCGGCGTGGGCTTCGGGCACCGCCTCCCGCACGATTTCGCAGAATCGATCGTACTGCGCACGGTCGTTGTCGAACGCCAGCTTCAGGAGGGACGAGAGCTTTTCCGCGTCCGTCGGATGCGACGTCATGGCCGCTCCGCCGCGGAGTTGGGAACGCGCGCACCAGCCTCCCGTAACTTCCGCATGATGCGGTCCTCGATCCAGTGCGGATCCCACCACTCGGTTGCGTTTACGAACTGTCCGTTCACGAGCATGCTGAAGTGCAGGTGATCGCCACCGGCGAGCCCGGTCTGGCCGCTCGCGCCCAGCTGCTGCCCCTTCTTCACAGTGTCGCCTTCGTTGACGCCGAACGAGGAGAGGTGCCCGTAGAGCGATTGCACCCCCATTCCGTGATCGACGATCACCGTGTTGCCGTAGATGCCGAGCTCGGAGGCGAACACCACCTTTCCGTTATTCCCGGCGGTCACCGGTGAATTGACGGTCTTCGCCAGGTCGAAGCCGAGATGCACCTGGCGGTCCACGTCTTTGCCGTCGTAGAGGTAGGTGCGGAAGTCGGCGAACGCCGATTCGATCTGCGATCCGCCGAGTGGCTGGAACGCGCCGTCCCAGAGCATCGATGGCGCCGTCTTCTTCGCGAGCGCCGCGATCGTTTCGTTGTTCATGCGCCGAAGGTCGTTGTTGATCTTGAGAAACGACGGCAACAAATCGTCAGGTGATGCCTGGACCTGCGGCGACGACTGCAGAATGGCGGGCACGACGCGCCCGAGAAACTTGTCGTCGAGCGGAATGCGGCTGCTGCGGAACTTCTTTGGAAAGACGCGATGCTCGAACTGACTGCGCGTCTGGTTGCCCGCGACGTCCTGCGCGACGATTTCCATCGGCGTGTCGGGCGACTGGTTGTACAGCAGGGCGAAAAATGCGACTTTCAATTCCGGGTCGGCAAGTCCCGCGGCTGTATTCGGAAAACCCGGATAGGTAACCTCGCCGACACGCACGCCCGATTCCACGTCTGGCGGCGACACTCGATACACGACCATTTCCGCGCCGCCCTGATTGACGTAGTGATGCGTCGACACGACCGCCACTCTCGGGGCCGTCAGGCGTACCTGAATATCTCGCGACGACTCCGACGAGACCTGCCTCAGCCGCCGCAAAACGGGCCGCGATGCGCTGACTCTCAGTGTCGCCGGACCGGCCGTCAGCTCCGGCAGAGTCTTCTTGCCGATCGGCTGTGTCACGCGGATTCGATCGCCTTCGGTGACGACGGCGCCGGCAGGAGCGGATGCGAGATCGAGGATGGCAAACGTTCGGCCCTTTTGTTCGAGCTGAATGTTGAGGGCGGTGAGCTCGCCTGCTGGCGCGTCAACGCTGACGTCGAGCGTGCCCCCTTGCCCGATCACGGACGGCTGATTGATGGTGATAGCAGGACCGTCGAGCGTGCCCGCGTAGTAATACGCTACACCGAACGCAAGAGCCGCCAGGATAAGCAGACCGAAGAACCACCGGACGATACGCATGCGTGCGATCTTACCGCGCTCTGATTTCTATGTCTCACCGCAACGACGCAGCGACGCGGAACACCGTTCTCGCGTCGAGCACCGCGGTGAATCAGCGAACTGGCGCGAAAATCCTCACATCAACCGCAGTGCCCATCGCCTGATATCCCGCGCGATTCGGGTGCAGGTGGTCACCGGCGCCGCCGACTGTGCTGTTCGGGACGAAGTCGCTGCGGAGCGCGCCTGTCGCTGGATCGCGAGTCGCGGCGTCGAAGTCGGCGACGGCGTCGAACATGCCGCCGGTGCGGATGAACTCGTTGACGGCCTGCCGGCGCATGTTCGCGTCGGGCGTGCCGGCGTTGCCGTTCGCGGTGAGCGACGAGGTGATGGTCGCGCCGACAATCTTGAGCCCCTTCGCCTTCACGCGCGATATGAACTCCTTCATCCCCGCGATGATCGCATCGGCCGGCGCGCCCGAGCTGATGTCGTTGATGCCTTCCAGCAGCACGACCGCTGAAACGCCCGACAAACCAAGAAGGTCGCGGTCGAGCCGCTGCAGCGCCGACGGCCCGCCCGGGAACGGCTGGGGAGGAGGATAGCGTTCGGGCGTCAGGATCCGGTTTCCGCCGATGCCTGCGTTGACCACCGACACACGGTTCCCATACGCGGCGTGCAGCCGGCGCGACAACACGTCAGGCCAGCGATCGTCGCCATTCAACGTCGACAGCGTGCCGTCGGTGATCGAATCACCGAACGCGCAGACCACGACCGTATCGGCGGGCGCCATCACGTCGACGGCGTCGAGGAAATACCACGATGTCGTCGTAAACGGGAACGCGGCGTCATCGTCTTTGGCAGACTGGGCGCCCGATTGCGGGCGGCTGAGGTACGACGTCTGGAGCGCCTTGGCGTGCCAGGTCATCGGGCCGCTCGGTCCGATGACGTGAAACGAGACAGCGAGCTTGCGACCCTCCATCAGCGCGCCTGCCGGAAGCTTCAGCTCGACCGCATCGCTGTATCCGGAGGCGCCGGCGGAAATATTGACGCTCCGCTGCCCGCCGAACAGCACCGGCCGGTTCGTCCCTTTGACGATGTTCCCGCCACTCGCGGCAATGCCGACGTAGATCTCATCGAAGGCGACGGCCTGCGTGCCGAACGTGTTCGCGAGCCGGATGCGAACGCGATCGCCCCACAAGTCCGGCTTCACGATCAATCTGAACGACTGATCGATCGCGCCCTTTGTGGCGTCGGGAAATGCGAACGTCAAATCAGGCTGAGCCGACGCGTTGCCAGACGGATACGGGCCGTGCACCGAGGCGGCCCAGGTCGCCACCCATTTCTGGCCGGCGGGAAGCCGCGGGCTTTGCGCCCACGCGGTGGACGCGATTGCGACAATCAGCGACAGGACGGCGAGCTGGCGTTTCTGAAACACAGTTCCTCCATGTGAGCCGTATAATAGAAGCTCCATCAAGGAGCGTTCATGAAGCGTGTATGCCTGTCAGCGTTGTTCGCCTCGGCGGTCGCGATTGCCGCCGTCTGGCCTTCATTCGTTTCCGTTGAGGCCGCACCTTCCGCGACGCCGACGTTCAACAAAGATGTGCTGCCCTGTGCTCCAGAAGCAGTGTCAGGAGTGCCACAGGCCGAACTCCATCGCGCCGATGTCGTTCCTGACCTACAAGGATACGCGTCCCTACGCGCGCGCCATCGAAAAAGCCGTCGTCAGCCGGACGATGCCGCCGTGGTTTGCCGATCCGACGGTCGGGCATTTCAAGAACACCAAACTGCTGAGCGACGCCGAGATCGAATTGCTCAGCAACTGGGCGAAGAATGGCGCGCCCGAAGGCGATCCGCAACGACAAGCCCGCGCCGGTGCACTTCGCGGAAGGGTGGACGATCGGGAAGCCCGACATCATCGTGGAGTTTCCGAAGGAAATTCAGCTGCCGGCGACCGGCGTCATCGACCAGTCGAACCTCGTGGTCCGGGCGCACTTCGAGAAGGACATGTGGGTGAAGGCCGCTGAAGTGAAGCCGGGCAACGCCCGCGTCGTCCATCACATGAAGGCGATCATCCGGCCACCTCATTCCACGTGGCTGGCGAACGTGCCCGAAGGCGAATTGTACGTCCCGCAGCGCGGCGAGGGCGCCGACAGGTCGGTGCCGCAGCCGTCGGCGAGCGGTCCGCTTCCAGTGCAGGACATTCTGGCGAAGTACAACCCGGGCGTCGCAGGGCAGACGTTCACGGTCGGCAATGCCGCCAAATTCATTGCGGCTGGATCCGATATCGTGTTCGAGATTCACTACACGACGACGGGCAAGCCCGAGACCGATCGCTCGATGGTGGGCATCGTGCTGGCGGATGGCCCGCCACCGATTCGCCATCTCACCGTGACCGGCACGAACAACGGAAATATCGATATCGCCCCGGGCGATCCCAACTACGAAGTGCAAGGCGAGGCGACGCTGGCGTCCGATGCCAAGCTCGTCTGGGTGCAGCCGCATCAGCACTATCGCGGCCGGTACTTCGAGATGCGCGTGATTTATCCGAACGGCGACACGAAAACCGTCCTGCGCGTCCCGAATTACCGGTTCGACTGGCAGGTGGGCTACGAGCTCGCAGAGCCGCTCGATTTGCCGAAGGGCACGCGCCTCGAGACCGTCGGCCGTTACGACAACTCCGCCGCGAACAAGTTCAACCCCGATCCCACGGCGCGCGTGAAGTTCGGGCTGCAGAGCAACGACGAGATGCACGTGGCATTCATGGGCGTGCTGGTCGATGCGAAAGCGGATCCGACCAAGATCTTCGTCCGCCGCGGCCGCGGAGTTCCGCCGCGCAGTAGCAACACTTCGTATCCCAACGCAGACGACGCGCAAAGCGCAAAGAATTTTTTTAAAAAGAAATTCCTTCGGCGTCTTGGCGTCTTTGCGTTGAGACGACAGCGATCAGAGCGACGCGGCGAAGAATGCCAGACACGCCCATCCGATGAGGAGCCCCACTCCTCCGATCGGCGTGATCGCGCCGAACATGCCTGTGCCGGTCAACGCGAGCGCGTAGAGGCTTCCCGAAAAAATGAAGATGCCGGCGATGAACGACCAGCCGGCGATGTACAGCAGTCGAACCTGACCGAAGTGCGCCATGGCGGCCGCCACGGCGAGCAGCGCGAACACGTGGTACATCTGGTACCGCACGCCGATCTCGAATACCGACAGCATCTCCGGCGACAAGCGGTTGCGCAGCCCGTGCGCGCCGAACGCGCCGAAGGCCACGCCGAGAAAGCCGAGGATCGCTGCCACCAGAAGAAAGTTCTTCTGCATCGTGGTCTTCGTAGTCTTCGTGACTTCGTGCCTTCGTGGTTACTTTAGTACGTTGCTCTGTTCGGCCTGCGTGATCATCGTCGCCGCATCGTCCGCCAGCAGATAGCCATCATGCACGAGCTTGTGGGCGGCGGTCTTGACCGCCTGCACGTAGCCGTCGTGATTTTTGTATCGCTCTTCAAGCGACAGCCGCGGATCGCCGCTCGCGACGCGCTCCGATTTCGTCTTCGCGAACGGGATGAATCCCCCGATCGGCGATGCGCCGAAGCTCGAGCCACAGAGCTGGCCCGTGTAGAGGCCGGACGTCGTGACGTTCCAGCCCGTGTAAGTTCCCAGCGGCGCAGACAGGAGCGGCGATTTGATCCCGGCCACTTCGTTGCCGTCCGCGTCAACCCGCACGACAAGCTGAGGCAGCGTGCCTTTGGCGACGGGAGCCTTCGTCAGCACGCCGGATTGATCCGCGTAGCGGAACTGGGGCCCGAGATCGTAGTCGACGAGCGGAAACTGCACGCCTTCGGGCATCGGCACGCCGGGTATCGCGGGAAAGCCCATCGCGGCGTTCGTGTTCTGCACGAGGGTTCCATCCGCGATGGTTGGATACCTGCTCTCCGGCATCGGCGTGTTCTTCGTCACCCATTCGACGAGCCTGGCAATGAGAGCACTGCGCATCGGAGCGGAAGGCGCCTGGTTCGTCGCGAGCGCACACGTCGCGGCTGCTTTCACGGGGCTGGTGGAGGTGTTGAACCCACCGGGGCCGCCGCCATGCGAGACGCCAGGGAAGTAATAGCGGCGCACGTTTTCCGGCAGGGGGATGTCCTTCTTCGCGGTTGTGCCGACGAGCGTGAACGACTGACGGAGCCCCCAGATTTCGGCAGCTCCAAATGTCTCGGCGATTTTCGGGCACGTGTTCGTGGCGCGGCAACGGTCCAGCAGGCTCGCCGCGGGGCGCTTGCGCCCGGTGTCTTCCCAGGATGTCCACCACACGGGTCCTTCATGACCAAGCTCGAATGGCGACACGAGCCCGCCGGGAAAAGCGAAACGCCGATTCAGATCGGTAAATCGCGCGGCGATGTGCGGGTTCATCCCGTCCCACACGATGCGCCCGCGCTCGTCCTGATTGAAGCCGAGCAGCAGCGACATTCGCAGGAACGTGCCCGACTGCGAGCTCCCTTCGGAGATCGCGTGCGTGATGCGTCCCGCGACCGGGTTCGGCGTGCCGGCCGCGTCTGCGGTTTCGTACCGGAAGAACGCGCCGAGATCTCTCGTCGCCGCCAGGCCAATGCCGAGTACGAGCGGATCCTTCACCGTGTACTGCAGCTCGTAGAGAAGCGCAGGATCGAAACCGTTCTTCACGCAGATATGCCCTGGATCGGGTTTTCCGGGAAACGGCGTCGTCGAGCAGTCCGCAAATGCCCAGTCGGTGCTCGGAATCTTCACCGACGCCCTTTTTCGCGCCCGTTGCCGTTTGACCGGTCGCCGAGATGAGCGTCGCCTTCGTCGTGTCGAGTGATACAGGCGGATACGGGGAAGGCTGGCCGCGGGGAATGACCAGCCGCGCGGTATGGCCGGTGAGATTCATGAACTGCAGCAGCAGCGGTCCGGTGATGCTCGAGCCGTCGCGATTCTTCGCGACCGGCACCTCGATGGTGTAGTTGGTTGTCGTCGGAACGACGTCCCCCTGCCATCCGCTGACGAGCGTGACGTGCCCCGCTGGATGCGGCATCGCGTTGCCGCCGCCGCGATTCACCACGGTATAGATGAGCACGCCGCTGAAGGTCATCGTGCCCGTCGGCCTGACGAGCGAGAACGTGGTGACGTATTCGACCTTGCCGCGCGCATTTCGCGGCGCGAGCTCGATGTCGGTGATGACCGCGTTTTTCGGGTCTGCTGGATCCAGCTCGCCGTGAGCCTTGCCGGTGATCCGTTCGTGCGTCGGGCCCGCCGGCTCGACCTTGGTGATCTCCAGCTTGACGATGTTCGCGTGCGCAGCAATGGGGCCGAGCACGAGACAGAGCGCGAGCGCTGCGGCGATTTTCGTGGCGGGCATTGAAGGGGTCCTCCGGCTGGATTATCGCGTAAGATAACGCCACGCACGTCAAAAAAGGAGAGGGAGCTGGCATGTTGCGAGGCCTGGTCGCGCTGGCTGTTCTGACCTTCGGCATTGGTGCTGGATCGAGTTGGGCGCAGGCGCCCGTCACTCCAAATGTGGGTCCTCCTGGCCCGCCTCCCAATGGCGAGCAGCTTTACACGGAAAACTGCGTCGAGTGTCACGGCGCGGAAGGAGACGCCGTGCCCGATGTCGATCTCGGTCACGGCCGCTTCAGGCGCGCGACGACCGATCCAGAGCTGGTCGGCATCGTCCTTCGCGGCATCCCGAACACCGCGATGCCGCCGAATAACTTTTCCGAAGCGCAGGCCTCGGCGATCGTGCAGTACCTTCGCGCGAAAGCCAGCCGCGCCGCGGCGTCCGCCGGCAATGCGGCCGCGGGTCAGGGGATCTTTACCGGAAAGGGCAACTGCACGAGCTGCCATCGCGTGAACGGCAGCGGCTCGCGCCTCGGGCCCGACCTCAGCGAGGTTGGCCGGCTGCGGCACTCGACCGACATCGAGCAGTCGATTGTCGATCCCGATTCACTCATCCTGCCGAGCAACCGGTTCGTGCGCCTCGTCACGCGTGATGGCGCGACGGTGACCGGCCGCCTGCTGAATCAGGATGCCTTCACGGTGCAGCTCCTCGACTCGAAAGAGCAGCTGCGAACCATGTTGCGCGCCGACCTCAAGGAATTTGCGTTCATCGACAAATCGCCGATGCCGCCATATCGGGGAAAGCTGAGCCCGCAGGAGATCACCGATCTCGTCAGCTATCTCGTCTCGCTGCAGGGGGGTGCGCAATGAGGATTCCGGTTCGATCGGTCTTCGTGTCTTCGTGGTCGTGCTTCGTGCCTTCGTGGTCGCCTTGTTCGTGGTTGCGTCTCTGCATGCGCAGGGGCAGGTGACCTTCGATCGTCTCGTGCGCGCGTCGCAGGAGCCGCACAACTGGCTGACGTATTCGGGCGGCTACTTCAGCCAGCGTTACACCGAGCTGGCGCAGATCACTCCTGAGAACGTCAGGAACCTGGAGCCTGCGTGGATCTATCAGCTGACGTCTCGCGAACCGACGAGCACGCGCTTTGAAGTGACGCCGGTCGTCGTCGATGGCGTCATGTACATCGTCCAGCCGCCGAACGACATCATCGCGCTCGATGCGGTCACCGGACGTCCGTACTGGACGTATTCGTACAACCCGTCGCCGCAGGCGCGGCCGTGCTGCGGCCGCTTGAATCGCGGCGTCGCGATTCACGAGGACCGGCTGTTCATGGGCACGATCGACGGCCACATGGTTGCCGTCGATGCGAAGACTGGGAAGCTGCTCTGGGACAAGACGGTCGTCAGACCCGAAGCGGGCTACGCGTTCGCGTCGGCGCCGCTCGTGATCAAAGACAAAGTCATCATGGGACCCGCGGGAGGCGAGTTCGGCATCCGCGGCTTCCTCGCCGCGTTCGACGTGGCGACCGGCAACGAGGCGTGGCGGTTCAATCTCGTGCCTGGTCCCGGCGAGCCTGGATTCGACACATGGCAGGGGGATTCGTGGAAAACCGGCGGCGCTTCGATCTGGCTGACTGGTTCCTACGATCCGGAGTTGAACCTGACGTATTGGGGCGTCGGCAATCCGGGGCCCGACTGGAACGGCGACAACCGCGAGGGAGACAACCTCTACAGCAACAGCGTCGTCGCGCTCGATGCGGATACCGGAAAGCTGAAATGGCATTTCCAGTTCTCGCCGCACGACGAGTTCGACTACGACGCGGTGCAGATTCCCGTGCTCGCCGACGCGCAATGGCAGGGGCAACCGCGCAAGCTGATGTATTTCGCCAACCGCAACGGTTATTTCTACGTGCTCGATCGCGCGACGGGACAGTTTCTTTCCGGCAAGCCGTTCGTCGAAGTGAACTGGGCGTCCGGCCTCGATCCGAAAAGCGGCCGGCCCATTCGCATCGCAGGAAAAGCGCCGAGCGCGCCGCCTGGAACGCTGATCTTTCCGGGCAATCAGGGCGGCACCAACTGGTATTCACCCTCGTTCAGCCCGCGCACAGGCCTCTTCTACATTCCGACCTGGGCCAACTACAGCAGCCTGTACGTCAGGGACAAGGTCGAGTACGTCGAAGGGCGTCGCTTTGCCGGCGGCGGAGGACGAGCACCAGTGCCGGGCATCAGAACCGGTCAGGGCGGCTACAGTTGGGCGAAGCCAGAGGAAGGCTACGGCGCGGTTCGCGCGATCGATCCCAATACCGGCGCAATGCGCTGGGAGTTCAAGATGAGCGACCTGACGTGGGCCGGCGTCATGACGACGGCGTCGAACGTGCTGTTCAGCGGGAGTGGCGAGGGCTACTTCTTCGCGCTCGACGCGCGCAACGGCAACTTGCTGTGGAAAACGCAGCTCGGTTCCGTGGTCCGCTCAGGGCCGATGAGCTACGCGGTGAACGGCAAACAGCACGTCGCGATCGCCGCCGGCAGCGCCCTGTTCGTGTACAAGCTGAGAGAGTGATTGCTGTCTCAACGCGGAGGCGCTGAGACGCAGAGATTCTTTCGAAAGAAATCCTTTGCGGCTCTGCGGCTCTGCGTCGAGATCGAAAAGCCTATTTCCGCGTTTGCAGCTTCCTGATGTCGCAACCCTTCGGGAAGCGCGCCTGAGGGCGGCTTGTCGCCGGCGTAGCAGTTGGGTATGACGTAGAAGCTTTTCGCCGGCGCGGGCGCTGGCGCGCGGCTGGGACGGCACGGCGGCGGCCGCCGGTTTCGTCGCGATCCGCTGCATGTCGCCGCGATAACGCACGAGGCCGTTTGGTTCGATCATGACGCTGAACGTGAGCGTTTCGTAGTCCGGCGCGCGCAGCTCGATGCGGTGGGCGCCGTCGTTCAACGTGATCGCGCCTCCCCCAGGGCCGAACTCCTCGGCGAGTCCGACGTAATGCCCATCGACGAAGACCTGCGCGATGGGAGGCACCGCCTGAATCATCAAGCCGCCGCGCGCGGTTTCGCGGTGACGCCGCAGATACGTCTCCGCCATCGCCATCCGGTACGTCTCCGCCATCGACGTCTCGTAGTACGAAGGCCCGTACGCATAGCCGAACGGATAGTAAGCGCCGGGATAGATTGGACCTGGATAGACCGTGACCGGCGGATATGGGCTGTTGTGCAGGAACCGGTCCGATCCGTCCGGCGATCGATAGAGATCGCTCGGTCCGGGGTGGAAGCCCGCAAACGGATTCGGCACGCTCAAGGCCGCTGGAGCGGCAGGAAGCGGTGCGGACGCTGGCGGTTGTGGCGGCGGCTGCGGTGCCGGTCGTTGCGCGCTGGCCACAGAAACGCCCACCAGCAGCACCAGCGGCGCGACGGCAGCGAAAGAACCAGCTCTCATGTGCGCTGGTTCTATCCTAACCCGAGTTCAGACCCGCCGGCGGGCTTTACTCACGACGAAAGCAATCAGCGCGATGACGGCAATGACGAGGAACACGCCGACTGCCATTCCCGCCTTGAAGATCCCTTCGACGACCTCGCAGCCGGTGAGGGCGATTCCGGCCAGGATAACGAGCGAGAGACGCGAAAACACGGCAAAGAGCATCTGAACCTCCGGTCCGGGCCGATGCAACCCGACTGCCAACCGGAGCCGCAGTCAGGTCCCCGCGAGCGTTTCGACCATCTGCTTCAGCTTGTCTGCCGTGGGCGACAGCGATCGGCCCGCGCGCATGATGATGCTGATCCGCCGCGTCAGCGCGCTGCCGCGTATGCGCAGCTGGTGCAGGCGAATCGGACCGACCATCGACTCGGGAAGAATGCCGACGCCAAGTCCAGCCTGGGCAAGGCCCGCGACCGTGCTGCTGTACGTCCCTTCGTAGGCGACGTTGCTGACCAGCCCTTCACGATTGAACGCGAGATCCACGACCTGCCGGCTGCTGCTGTCCTTCAGCATCAGGATGAGCGGGTGCCTGGCAAGCTCGTGCAGCGTCATGCTGCGCTTCCTGGCGAGCGCGTGGTCGGTGGCGACCACGGCGCACAGGCGGTCGATGATCAGGACCTGGCTCGTCAGCTCGCGGTCTCCGTAGGTCTGGCTGCTGATTCCGAAATCGACCTGGCCGGCCTTCACCATGGCGGCGACCGTGGAGGCGACGCCGTCGAAGACGCGTACGGTGATGCCGGGGTACGACTCCGACAGTTTTCTGATCGCCCGCGGCAACAGGCTCGCCGCCACCGACGGCAGGGCAGCGACGGTGACCAGCCCGCGCCGATGCGCG
The DNA here is from genome assembly GCA_963802345.1 of Vicinamibacterales bacterium. Lineage (GTDB taxonomy): Bacteria > Acidobacteriota > Vicinamibacteria > Vicinamibacterales > JAMQPK01 > JAMQPK01. Next base: position 80,660 of record CAWDIK010000008.1, on the reverse strand, counting down.
AGCAGCTCGTCGGTGCTCGCGGCGATCGCTTCGACGTCGAGCAGGATGCGCTCGAGCGGTACCAGCAGATCGCGGCCGGCCTGCGTCAGCGCGACATGCCGCTTGCTGCGATCGAACAGTTTGACGCGGACCGCGGTCTCGAGCTGCTGAATCTGCACCGTGAGCGTCGGCTGCGACATGTGCAGCTCGGCCGCGGCGCGGGTAAAGCTGCCGGCGCGGGCAAGGGTGAGAAACGCGCGTATGTGGCGCAGGTCGTGGATCATGGTGTTCGATCGAACGGTTTTGTTATTAAGTTTACTGATTACTGAAATAAGAACAATTCAATTGTCTAATCGAGAGGGCCGGTTTACCGTCATTGGGCTTAGGTGAGAATCCTATGGACCAACTTTCGGTGTCGGCCGCCGCGGTCTCACGCTCACGGGTTGCTCGTCGAACCGCGGTAGCCCAGGTGCCTCTCAACCTGGTGTTCTTCGGGCCGCCTGGCGCGGGCAAGGGCACGCAGGCGGACAGGTTCGCCGAGCGGCACCAGATCCCCAAGATTTCCACAGGCGACATTCTTCGCAAGGCGATTCAGGACGGCACCCGCATCGGCGTCCTCGTCCGCGACACGCTGCAGCGCGGCGCGCTCGTTGGCGACGACCTGATTATTTCGATCGTGGCCGAGCGTCTCGAGCAACCCGACACCGCGCAGGGCTTCGTGCTCGACGGATTTCCGCGCACGCTCCCGCAGGCGGCAGCGCTCGATGCATTGCTCGCCGACCGGGGCGGCCTTCACGTCGATCGCGCTTGTCGTGCACGCCGACGAAGTCATCCGTCGTCTCGCGGACCGGGGCCGTCACGATGACGACGCCTATGTCATCAAACAGCGCCTCGCAGTGTACGAAGAGGAGACGGCGCCGGTGCTCGAGTATTACCGCCGCCGCAAGGTCGTGACGGTGCTCGACGGCAATCGTCCGCTGGACGAAGTGTCGGAGTCGATCGACGCCGCCGTCAAAAACAAGATGCGTTGAACACGAGACTCCGCGCTCCTGTAACGATCCATCCTGTGTTAGCCTAGCGCCACCTTTCATTACAGGAGGCGTGATGGCTCCAATCAGTCGCCGCGAATTCCTCGGCTACACGGCCGCACTTCCGTTTCTTCTCCAGTTTCACGAGCTCGCCGCGGCGCAGCGCAAGCGCGTCAAGATTCGCGACGTGCAGGTGATGATGATCCAGGGCGGCGCGCACATATACGCTCGTGAAAATTACGGCCGACGACGGGCTGTTCGGCATCGCGGAGGCGTACGGGAGCCCCGCCGTCGGGGTGAAGGAGCAGATCCTCTCGTTCAAGCCGTGGCTCGTCGGGAAGGACCCGCTCGAGATCGACGCGATTTATCACGACTTTGGCGCCGGCACCCGAAGCCTCAGCGGCACGCGGACGGATGGGTCGGCACACAATCTGATTCGCGCGGTCGGCGGCGTCGAGATGGCACTGTGGGATCTGGCCGGCAAGATTCTCGACGTGCCGACCTCAACGCTGCTCGGCGGCAAGTTCCGCGATCGCGTGCGGGTCTACGATCACGCGGCGCCGAAGAACATGCTCGACAAGGCTTCGTGCAAAGAGTGGGCGGCCCAGGTCAAGGCACACCCGTGGGGCTTCACGTGCCACAAGTTCGGGTTCCCGCACACCGACATGAAGACAGACCTCGCGCGCGATCCGTCGAACCGCATGCTCACGACGAGAGAGCTCATCAACATACAGAAAGGGTTCGAGAACTGTCGCGAGGCAATCGGCTGGGACCACGACATCATGGTCCACTGCCATTGGGAATACGACCTGCGCACGTCCATTCAGATTGCCGACGCGGTCGAGTCGATCAAGCCGGTGTGGCTGGAAGATCCGCTGCCGGTCGACTACTCGGATTCGTGGAAGCGGCTGTGCGAGAGCTCGAAGGTGCCGATCTGCATGGGGGAGAACCTCGCGCGTCGCGAAGGGTTCAAGGATTTCATCCTCAACGGCGGGGCCGACATTCTGCATCCCGATCTGCGCAACTCGGGCGGGTTCCTCGAGACCAAGCGCATCGCCGACCTCGCGCACATTTACGGGTTGCCGATCGCCTGCCATAACACGGGCAGCCACGTGAACACGTACGCGACGTGCCAGTGGGCGGCGTCAATCCGCGACTTCATGTCGTGCGAAACGAGCACTGGCGACGCCGGCGCGATGGAGGCGTTGGGGAATGTGCTCCTGCTCGATGGTCCCGTATATCAAGGACGGCTTCGTCGAAGGTCAGCAGCAAGCCAGGATTGGGAATCACGCTGAACCCCGACATGGTGAAGAAGCACCTCGTGCCAGGGGAGACGTACTGGGGGTAACTGGTGCAATAGGTGCAATAGGTGCGGTGGGTGCAATGGGTGCCTTCGCACCTATTTGCACCCGTTGCACCTATCGCACTCGTCGCACCCAGCTAGATCGTTCGTCGCCCCCCTACCGCCAGGCGGTAGATCAGCAGCACGACCACGGCGCCGAGGATCGACATGAAGATGCCCGCGCTATCGGCTGGTCCGTACAATCCCATCGCGCGACCGGCATAACCGCCCAGCACGGCTCCGACAATACCGAGCAGGATCGTCACGATGATGCCGCCGGGATCTTTGCCGGGCATCAAGAGCTTGGCGATCACGCCGACGATAAGTCCAAAAACAATCCATCCCAGAATGCCAAACATGCAAGCACCTCCGTGCGCAGCAATGCACGAGGCGTTCCACTTGGTGAGGCCGGTGGTCAGTGGCCTTGGGTCAATGTGCCGTGGTTTCTCGTGGCCGGCCGTCGCTGGTCGAGCGAATGGCGTGTATCAGGAACGGACCATGTCGATCGGACGGTCATTGTCCAAAGCGCGGATTGACGATCGTGTTGAAGATCGATCCGAACGTGTAGGTGAGGCCGATCTGCAGGTTGTACTCATAGCCGCTGCGCAGGCGGCGAAGGCGCAGCAGCACCTCCTCGTCGGTCACTCCCCGGCGTGGAATGGAAATCTGATCGCGAAGCCGGCTCGTGCTGCCCTCGATGGACAGTGACAGGCCGCGCGCCAGCCGAACGTTGACATCGCCTTCGAGCTGGATGCGGTAGAGCGAGGCGTCTGGTAAGAAACGCCGAGTATTCGAACTCGGCCTGCAGCGACCCCCACGGCTCGCGCTGGTCGAGCGTGACCGATGCCTGCTGCTGGGCCATCGTATCGGAGAAGGTGAACAGCAGCGTCTGTTCTCGATATCGCGCGATGTACGGCCCGACCGCGTAGCCGAAGCGCAATTGCCTGCGGGTGTACTGCGAATACGGGAACAGGTTGTATTCGATCGCGGGACCGGTGAACAACCGGAGGGCGATGTTATCGAACGTCGAGGAATCGATGCTCGCGCGGCCGCCCACCGACCAGTGATCGTTCACGCTGCGCGCGACGAGGCCGTCGAAGTCCCGCTCGTTGCGTATCGCGCGCAGTGGCTCCTCCTCGTCGAGATCGAAATCTTCGCGCCGGATGCTCGATTTCGAACCCCATCGTGATCTTCCAGTCGTCGGTAATCCGATCGGCGCCGAGATCGGCGCTCAGGTCGAACTGGCGGCTGCTTTCTTCGCCGGCCATCGCGATCGAACCCTGCACGCTCATCACCCAGAAGTTCCACGGATCGGTCGCGGGCCCTGCCTGTCCGGGCTGAGCTGTCTCCTCGACGTTGACAGTCAACCCGCCTTTGACGCCTGTACTCGACAGGTAATTCAGCAAGCCGATGGTGATGGCTGTCGCCAGCCGCTGCCGCTGCGTGTCTTCGGTATCGCCGCTCTGCGAGATCGCGCGCAAGTTGAAGTCCGTGCCCTTGAAACGGCCGAGGCCTATCAGCGCGACGGCCTGTTCAAGGCCGCCGCTCGCCGTGTCGGCACGCGAGACGATGATGTGCACATCGGCTTCGGCGGGATCGCGGACGTACTCCACCATGTCGACTTCTTCGCGGATGTAGTCGCCGAAGCAGTTGTTGCAGTCGAGGTACACCTTCAGGCGCCCATTCGCGTCTTGCGCGGACGGCGCTCGACGGCAGGACGCACGCAAGCACTAACCCAATGACCAACCGATACGCCATCCAGAACACTCCTGATCCAACTGCCATCCCCACGCGACCTACGTCGACCCAGATGTTTATAGCGGCAGCGAGATGAAGGGGCTGTGAAGTGCGCGGCGAATCCTTCATGGCAGCTTCACGCGGTAGGGCTACAATCCAGAGACGCATGCTGCTGCTCGCGTTGTTGCTCTTCTTCCAGGCGGCTGCCGCCGCGCAGAGCGTGGTACTCCGCAACTTCGAAGACGACAAGATCGGTGCGCCGCCCGCGGGGTTCGTGATGGCGTCGGGCCGTGATGCGTCCCTCGGCGGATGGACGGTCAAGTTGGAGGACAGCGCGCGCGTGCTCGTGCACGAAGGGAAGCCCGCTCCCCACGACAGCTTCGCCGTCGCGATTTTTTCGCCGTCGCACTATCGCGATGTCCAGGTGTCGGTGCGTTTCAAGGCGATCGCCGGCGGGCGCGCCGCCGGCCTCGTGTGGAAGTATCAGGATCCCCTGAATCACTATTCAGCGCAGCTCGATCTCGTGAGGCAGGAGCTCGTGATGTACCGTGTGGTCAACGGCAACCGGATCCGCCTCGAGCGCGAGGACGATCTCGAGCTCGACCCGGACGCGTGGCATTCGCTCAAGATCTTTCAGGAGCGCGGCCAGATCCGCGTGTACCTCGGCGGCATCCGCGTTCTCAGCGAGCGCGATCACCTGCCTCGCACTCCAGCGAGCGTGGGGCTCTGGACGGGCGGCGACTCCACGGTGATGTTCGACGATTTCCGCATCGAGGATGAGACCGAGGATGCGCCGGCGGGTGCTGCCGCCCCCACGAACAAACAATGAGAGTGCTCGTCGTCGAGGATGAGGCCGACCTGGCCAGCACGTTGAGACGCGCGCTCGGCGAGGCGCATTTCGCTGTCGACGTCGCGTCGGACGGCGACGAAGCGCAGTTCATGCTTGGCGAGGTGTCGTACGACGCCGTGGTCCTCGATCTGATGGTGCCCAAGCGCAGCGGGTGGACGCTGTTGCAGGACCTCAGGCGCGGGCAATCCTCCGGCGATCATGCGCCGACGGCCCCGGCGTCCGGCACGCGGACACCGGTTCTTATCCTCACCGCGCTCGACGGCGTCGACGATCGCGTCCGGGCCCTCGATCTTGGCGCCGACGACTACCTGCCGAAGCCGTTTGCCATATCCGAGCTCGTCGCGCGCCTGCGCGCCCTCGTGCGGCGCGCCGGCGGCAACCCGGCTCCAGTGCTCGTCGTCGGAGACATCACCGTCGACCGGGCGGCACGGCTCGTGTACCGCGGAAACGAGCCTGTCGAGCTCACGGCGCGCGAATATGCGATCCTCGAGCTGATGGTGCGTCATCGAGGCACGCTGGTCACGCGGTCGGCGATCTGCGAGCACATCTACAGCGAAGCAAGCGACGTGTTCTCGAACGTCATCGACGTGCACATCGCCGCGCTGCGCCGCAAGCTCGGACCGGCCGTCATCCAGACACGCCGCGGCCAGGGCTACATCGTCAATGCGTGATTCACTGCGGGTCCGGCTCGTCTTGTGGTACGCGCTCGTGCTGGCGCTCGTCGTGGTGTCGTATGGCGGCGCCGTCGTGTATCAGTCGTGGCGATCGACGATGGCCGGTGTCGATGCCGAGCTCGAAGTGTACGCGCGAGAAATCAGGAACGCGCTGAAGCCCGTCGAAGGCGGCCGCTTCGATCTGGAGCTCCCGCCGGACGCAGCGGCGTACTTCTTCCGGCGCGAGGGTGGGCGGCCGTATTACGTCATTTGGGGGCCGGGCGGCGAGCTGGTCGACCAGTCAGATCCGGAAATGCAGGCAGGGAGGTCCGGGACCGCACCCGACGGGCGGCGCGAGAAGTCGTTCCAGGCGGCTGGCGGCGCGACAGTCCTGATAGGCCGCGACGTGACCGACCTGCGGCGCGCGGAGTGGGGGTTGGTCGTCAACGTCGCGCTCGCGGGCCTCGCGACGCTGGCGGTTGCGGTCTTCGGCGGCTGGTTCGTTGCGGGCCGGGCGCTCGCGCCAATCGATCGCATCAGCCGGACGGCGCGCGCCATGTCCGAAGGGGATCTGAACGCCCGCATCGCCGTCGAGCAGACCGAGAGCGAGCTCGAGCAGGTGGCGTCGACGCTCAACACGGCGTTCGACCGTCTGCGGCTCGCCGTCGAGCAGGAGCGCCGCTTCATTGCCGATGCGTCGCACGAGCTTCGCACACCGCTCTCGGTTCTGCGCGCCGAAACGGAGTGGGCGCTCGATCGCGATCGCAGCACTCACGAGTACAAAGCGGCACTGACCGTCGGCCGGCGCGCGGCACTCCGGATGCAGGACATCGTCGAGCGGCTGCTCGCGCTTGTCCGAGCCGATGTCGCGCCCGACGAGCGGGACTTCGCCCCGGTGGCGGTTCGCCCGCTTATCGAGGATGTGGCTGGGTGGCTGGCGCCCATGGCTCAGGCGCGCAGCGTACATCTTTCAGTGAGTGGCCCGCCGTTGACCGTGCATGGCGATGCCGAACAACTGCGTGAAGCGTTGAACAACGTCGTGGCCAACGCCATCCTCTACAACAAGCCCGGGGGGCGGTGACGATTTCCACGCGGCAATCGGGTGGGACGGCGACGATCGAAGTCGCCGACACGGGCATCGGTATTCCTGCCGAAGCCGTGCCGCGGGTGTTCGATCGGTTCTTTCGAGTCGACAAAGCGCGATCGCGAGAAGTCGGAGGCTCTGGGCTCGGGCTTGCGATTGCGCGCACGATTCTCGTCGCCCACGGCGGCAGCATCAGCTGCACGAGCGAGCCGGGCGTAGGCTCCATGTTCGTGATTTCTCTCCCAGGACTGACACCGGACCCGTCTCTCTGTTCTCCTACCTCACTCTGATGAAGCATTACTAGGCCGACCTGAAGGTCGGCACTACGTGGGCCAGTCGGAACGTTGTGCCAATCGGCACCGGAATTGCCTGCCATCGCCATTCAGGTACGTCCGAGCTGTCCTGGAGCGCGGACAGCGGCGCAATTTTTCACGAAATTGCCCGGAAATATTGGCGATTTTCGCGGCATGCCGGTTGCACTGGTTCCTCAGACGGAGGTACCCATGAATCTTCGATTTGCGTTTGCCCTTGTGCTGTCGGTATCGGCGCTCTCGCTCGATGCGTCTGCGCAACGAGGCAGATTTGGCGGATATGGCGGCATCACGGTCTACGAGGATCCGGATTTTCGCGGCGACAGCGTCACGTTCCGCAACGACGTGCCCGATTTGCGCCAGGAGGGATTGAACGACCGAATCAGCAGCCTCGAAGTCGACGGCAACCAGGCGTGGGAAGTGTGCCGCGACGTCAACTTCGGCGGCGGCTGCCGAGTGTTCCAGGGTTCGATCGAGAATCTCCGGTCGGAAGGGTGGAACGATCGTATTTCGTCGATGCGCGCCGTCGGATACGCGCGCAACAACAGACAATAATCGCGGCGGGATATGGGGCAATCAGCGCGGCAACGGCAACTACCGTGACTCGCGGCTGGTCTTCTACGATCGCACGAATTTCCGGGGCGACGCACGCGACATCGTGAACGGTTCGAACAATCTCGGATCCGTCGGCGATCGCGCCCGCAGCGTCCAGGTCTACGGAGGGACGTGGGAGCTGTGCGATGGATCGTCCCGCAACGCGCGTTGCGTCACGGTCAGCCAGAACGTTCCGGATCTCCGGTACTCTCGGCCTCCGCAATGGCGTGGAAATCGCCCGCGAGATTGGCGCCCAGGGCCGGAACAGCTGGTGGCGTTGAAGAATTGGTAGATTGGAGGATTGGAGGATTGATAGATTGTCGATCGGCATACCAGGAGCAACGGTATCTGCCGATCGTCAATCATCAATCCACAACACTCTCCATCTACCGATCTTCCAATCTGCCAATGCTCGTTACTGGTAAGCCAACCGCTTTCATCAAGGCTAACGCGTTGCTGTGAGTGACCGGGCCGGGTTTCATCCGGTAGTCAAAGATCAGTTCTCCATCCCGCAGCTCATCCTCGAAGTGCACGTTCACAGCCCGGCCGCGTGATTCCTCCGCGATCGCCGTCAATGCCAGATCGTGCGTCGTCGTCAGTCCAATCGCGCCGCGATCGATGAGGTTCAGGAGGAGCGCCTCTGCGCCGATCCTGCGATCGTGGGAGTTGGTCCCCTGGAAAAGCTCGTCGAGCAGGAACAGCGGAGCAGGCGTGCGGCCGGCGAGGTCGGCGATGCTCCGGATGCGCGAAATCTCCGCGTAGAATCGCGAACGTCCCGCCTGCAGCGAGTCGTGGACGTGGAGCGTGGCGCCGACGGCGAGCGGCGCCAGCGTCAGCGCCGCTGCACGCACGGGCGCGCCGGCCATCGCAAGGACGACGTTCACCCCGACGGTTCGCAGCAGGGTGCTCTTGCCCGACATGTTCGAGCCGCTCACGATCAGCAGCCGCGTTTCAGGTGTCAGGAAGACGTCGTTCCTGACCATCCGCGCCGCGGGCACGAGGGGATGGCCGAGGCTCGTGCCTTCGAACCGTGCCGGCCCTCCATCTTCGATGAAGACGGGGAACGGGTCGTCACGATGCTCGTACGCATAGGCGCCGAATGAGCTGAGCGCTTCGAGCTCAGCGACCGCATCCAGCCATGCGATGACGTGCGAGCCGAACTCGCGCCGCCAGCTCTCGATCGCCGACGCGAGATGCAGCGCCCATGAGACCGTCACGGCAATCGGCGCGAAAAACGCGTTGCGCCGCCAGTCGAGCATGTCAGCCAGGCGCTTGAGACGGCGGATCGCTTCAGACGGCACGACGCCATGGCGCAGCATCCTCGCGCGAATCTCCGTCACATACGGGCTGCGAAACGTCGATTGTTCGATGAGCAGCAGCGTGTCGGCGAGGACGTCGAGCTGCTGCAACGGCCGTTCGACCCCGCGCACGGTGCGAGCGACGCGGGCCCGCGAAGGGCGCGTCAGGATCATCTTGAGGATGATCGCAATAAGCAGCGGCGCGAGCGGGCCGCCGCGTGCCCACCACACGGCCCCGGCGATGATTGCGGCGGCCAGGACAATGGCGGCCGTTCGAAGCCAGATGCTCTCCGGCGCTGCAGGGGCCGATGCCCAGCCGCTGAGTGCGACGGTGTCGATATCGCGCGAGGCGCCGCCGGCCGTTGCGAGTGCTTCGCGAAAATCCAGCGCCTCGCGAAGCTCCGCGACCGCTTCCTGTCGCTCGCGTACGGTGGCGACGTCGGCCGGAGCGCTCAGCCATCGCGCGAGCAGCTCTTCGCCGAGGTGCGTGCGGGCGCGCGAAAGCAACTGGAAGAGCGAGGCGTGCCCGAAGATATCGAGGTCGCGCGAGTACAGATGATCTTCGGAAAGGAAGCGCTCTCCCGTTGCCCCAACGCCGTGCCATGTATCTTCGAGTCGCGCTATGCCATGGTCGTAAAACGTGACGGCTCGACCGACGCGATCCAGGGCGCGAATGACGCGGTCATGCCATACGGCGAGCGCGGTGAAGGCCGCAACCGGCAGCACGAACAGCCAGGGCGAGGCTCCGGCTGCCAGCACGAGCCAGCCGGTCAGCGCGAACGCAGCAACGGCGCCGAGGCGCGCGTAGCTGACGCGCGCGTCGAGGCGGGCGAGGCGCGCATGTTCGGCTGCGCGCGCCGCCCGCCTGTTGCGATATTCGTCTAAGGCTGTTGGGGTCAAATCGCAGAGGCTCGCCCTGCGATCCTATCTGAAGGTATATCCAACGCCGAATTTCAGGTCGGGGCTGCCCTCCACACCGATTTTCAACTCGAAGAACAGGCGGCCGCTCTGTTTGGCGCCGACGATGAAATTGAAGCCGCCTTCAGTGTCGGAATCCCCATTGTCGAAGTCGTACCAATTGATGGTGGGTCCGCCGCCGACATACAGGTTCCATCCGCTTCTGCCGGGGAATGTGTACGTAAAGTCGAAGTTGCCGGCGACCACGGTGGTGTCGTCGCCGAGGCCGATGTCGACGCTCGGGCGAAACCGGAGCCGATCGACCAGCGGACTGGTTTCGATGTGACCGCCGAAATAGAACTGATCGGGGTCGAGCGATATGCCCGCCTGGACGCCCGGAGCCACCTGTGCCGCGGCCGGAGTCGGCGCGATAGCACCGGTGACGCCGAGAAACACCAGACACATCCAGAACGACGCACGAATACGACGCATAGATATCCTCCTGCCGCCACCTCGATACAAAATACGATCCACGGATCGGCTGCGCCTCACATGCATACAAACGATACGTCGCTAATCCATGCACATGGACTCACCAAGCGTTTTGGTACGTTCACCGCCGTCGACGGCATCAGCTTCGACGTGCACGCAGGAGAGGCGTTCGGCTTCCTGGGGCCGAACGGCGCGGGAAAGACATCGACCATGCGCATGATTGCGTGCGCGTCGCCGGTGACGGCGGGCGATCTCCGCGTGCTCGATATGCCGCCGCAATCCCACGCAAGCCAGATCAAGGCGCGCCTCGGCGTCGTCCCGCAGCAGGACAATCTTGATAACGAGATTACGGTTCGGGAGAACCTGCTGATGTACGCGCGGTACTTCGACATCCCGCGGCACGTTGCCGAGACGCGCGCGGATGAGCTCCTCGCGTTCGTGGAGCTCGGCGATCGGGCCGCGTCGCGGGTCGAGCCGCTCTCCGGAGGCATGAAGCGGCGATTGACGATCGCTCGCGCCCTCGTGAACGAGCCAGATTTGATTTTGCTCGACGAGCCGACGACCGGACTCGATCCGCAGGCACGCCACGTCGTGTGGGATCGCCTTTATCAGCTCAAGCGTCGCGGCGCCACGCTGCTGTTGACGACGCACTATATGGATGAGGCGGAGCGTTTGTGCGATCGCCTCGTCGTGATGGACAAGGCGAAGATCGTCGCGGAAGGCTCGCCACGCGAGCTGATCGCGAAATACTCGACGCGCGAAGTTCTCGAGCTGCGCTTTCCTGAAGACCCGCCTTCGCGCATGGCCGATTCCGGCGCTTCGGCGCGGCAGGCTGTCGAGCGATCGCTGGCCGGCATCGGCGATCGTGTCGAAATGCTCCCGGATCGCGTGCAGGTGTACACAGCCGACGGGGAACACGCACTGCAGCAGGTCCACGCCCGCGGCATCCCGCTGGAGAGCGCGGTCGTCCGCCGGTCGACGCTCGAAGACGTCTTTCTTCGCATTACGGGAAGGGCACTGATCGAATGATCGCCGCCGTTCGCATGGTGCAGCGGAATGCGCTGGTGTACCGGCGCATCTGGCGGGGCTCGGTGTTCTCGAGCTTCCTCCAGCCCACACTGTTTCTGATTGCGATGGGGCTGGGGCTCGGTACGATGGTCGATGCCGGCGGCGCGCTGCTGCCCGGCGGCGTGCGCTACGCGGAGTTTCTTGCGCCCGGCCTGCTCGCCTCGACGGCCATGCAGGCGGCATCGTTCGAATCGGCGTGGCCGGTGATGGGCAAGATGATGTGGCATCGCAACTACGAAGCGGTAGTGGCGACGCCGATGAGCGTCTCCGACGTCGTCTTCGGCGAGCTCGGCTGGATCGCGATCCGGTTGACGACGATCGGAATGGCGTTCGTGCTCGTGATGACAGGCTTCGGCATTCCGCGATCGCCGCTCGTCATTCTGGCGATTCCGTCCGCCGTGCTGACCGGGCTTGCGTTTGCGGCGCCGATCATCGCGTTCTCCGCCACGCTCACCGATGCCAACCCGTTCAACGTGCTCTTCCGGTTCGTGATCACGCCGCTGTTCATGTTCTCCGGGGTGTTCGTGCCCGTGAGCCGTTTGCCGGAACCGGTGGCGCGCGCGGCCTGGTTCACGCCGCTCTTTCACGGCGTGGAGCTCGTGCGCGGATTCACGCTGGGTGCGGTGCCGCCGGCGTGGCCGATCCACGTGACGTATCTCATCGCGCTGATTGCCGTGGGCGCCGCGGCGGCGCGGGTGACCTTCAGGCGGAGACTCTACGCATGATCGCGATCGCCGTGCCGTCGCCGCGGCGATCGCTGCGCATGGTGCAGCGCAATCTGCTCGTCTACAAGTACACGTGGATGGTGATCTTTTCCGGGTTCTTCGAACCGTTGTTCTATCTCCTCGGCATCGGACTGGGTCTCGGCGCGATTGTCCCGCCGATCGACGGCATCAGCTACAGCGCATACGTCGCGCCGGGCCTCCTCGCCTCGAGCTGCCTCAACGGCGCGATCACCGACGGCTTCTTCAACGTGTACTGGAAGCTGCATTACCAGAAAACCTACGACGGCATCCTCGCCACGCCGATGCGCGTGCCGGACGTCGCCTTCGGCGAGATGTTGTGGGCGCTCGGCCGCGGCTCGCTCTATGCGGCCGTGTTCCTGACAGTGCTGTTCGCGCTTGGCGCAGTTACAGGGCGGCCGCTGCTGTTGTCGCGCTGGGCGCTGGTCGCGTGGCCGGCGGCGGTGCTGTCCGCGGCGGCGTTTTCCGCCATGGCGATCTTCCTGACGACCGTGGCGCGCAAGGTGCAGGACTTCGACATGGTGATGGGACTGCTGGTGATGCCGATGTTTCTGTTCAGCGGCATTTTCGTGCCGGTCGCGCGTTTCCCGGAGCCGGTGCAGTGGATCATTCAGGTGATGCCGCTGTATCACGCGGTCGCGATGCTCCGGCAGCTCACAACCGGCAACATCAGCCCGTCGATCGCGGGGCATCTGGCGTATCTCATGACGCTCGGGATCATCGCGTTCAGCCTGGCGATGTACCGGCTGGAGCGGGCGTTGATCAAGTGAGCGTCATCGCTGAACGCGCCCGCACCTGATTTGCTGTCTCAACGCAGAGACGCAGAGACGCGGAGGAATTGCGTTCTCCGTGGAAACGAATGTCGTGCTCTGTGCTTCTGTGCCTCCGTGTGTCAAAAACGTGCGATGTTGATTTTCATGGCTATCGGCGTTGCGGTCACCGCTCTCGCGCACATGTGGCCGGCGCCGTTCGTGATCGACTGGATGGCGGGCGAGCGTGCCGTGTGGTCGATGCCGCGGACCGGAGTGCCGACGGTCTACCTCACATTCGACGACGGCCCGAATCCGTCTACGACGCCGGACCTGCTCGATGTGCTGGCGGCAGAAAACACGTCTGCGACGTTTTTCATCATCGACGAACACCTGAACGAGCAGACCGCGCCAATCGTGCGGCGCGCGTTCGCGGAGGGGCATGCAGTCGCGCTGCATTCCGCGACGCGGCGGCCGATGGTCATGACGCCTGCCCAATTGGGCCGAATGTTGCGCGCGGCCTCTTCGCGCATTGAGCAGCTTGCTGGCGGCACGCCGTGCCGCGCGTTCAGGCCCCACGCGGGCTGGCGCAGCGGGCAGATGTACGACGGGTTGCGCGAGCTCGATTACCGGCTGATCGGCTTTGGCTGGATGCTCTGGGATTTCAACTGGTTCCGCCCGCGCAGCGCTGACAGCTCATTCCGGCGAATCGCCGGGCGCGTATCTGACGGCGACATCATCGTCATGCACGACGGCGATGAGTCCGCGCCTACGCGCGATCAGCGGCATACCGTCGATGCCACCCGCAGGCTGATTCCCGCGCTGCGCTCGCGCGGATTCACATTCGGCACGATCTGCTGAACGCGGCCTGCCGCCTGAAGGTCGGCTATCTCGAAGACAAAGCGCCAGGAGACGCTGAACGCGGATGCCGACCTTAGGTCGGCCACGGCGCAGCGAACGATAGCGGATCCGATCTCGTGTGGCTCTGAATTCGCCAGCCTTCTTCTCGCCGCGCGCCGTTGGCGCGAAGTCGATGCTGAGCTCTTGCGCCTCCGCGTCTCTGCGTTGAGACAGAAACAACTCTGGTGCGGTCGCGTTCAGTGAACGTCCTACGCAGGTTGCAGGCTGCGGCCGGCAGCGACAGCCAGCGCAGCGAGAACCCTGTCGCGCAGCCGAGGATGACCAGGGTCGGAGCCACGAGCCACGGGCGGGTCGTGCCGTAGATGAGCGGGAAGTGGTTGCTGACCATGAACAGAATCACCGCGGGCGCGATGATCGCGTTGTGGACGATGCGCGCCGGGCGCTGATTGGTGTTGTTGACGAGAATGATGCCGAGCGTGCCGCCGACGTGGATGAACACCGCGCGGCCCGTCATGAATTCCGCCAGGCCCTGCGCGATGGCGGCGAGCAGGAGGAGCGACACGGCTGCCGCGATGGCCGGCCGGTCGGAGAGCAGCGTCCACAGAGCGTCGTACAGCAGCCACGTGACCAGCAGCACGGTGACGCCGACTCCAATCGCCATCCACAACGACTGTGACGGCGTCGTCAGCGCGCCTCCCCAGTAGTACACAACAATGAGAAGGGATACGCCGGTGAGCCAGGTGGCGCCGGACCAGGCGCGCGACCACGTGTCGGTCGGCGGTTGATGCATCGGCTGCGCGAACACGAGCGACCAGATGTGGCCGATCCACACCATCGCCGACACGACATGGAGCCAGCGAAACAGGAGATGGTGGAGCTCGCCGCTGTCCATCGGAACGTTAGACGTATACTGACGAACTGGGTTCCATGATGCCGCGCGCCGTCGATCCGTCCTTTCTCGCTCTGCCGCTCGATCGCCTCGCCGATGTGGCGTTGGACATCGCGCGGAAACGCGGCGCCACCTACGCGGACTTCAGGGTCGAGCGCCTGCGCCACCACGTCATCGTCGCCCGGGATCGCGAGCTGCAGACGTCGGTCGAGGGCGAGACCGTCGGCTTCAGCGTGCGCGTCGTCGCCAACGGCGCGTGGGGATTTGCCGCAGGGATCGACCTGACGGTTGACGCGGTCTCCGACGTGGCGCGCCGGGCCGTGGAGGTCGCCCAGTCCCTCGCGCCCCTCAATACCGAGCCGGTGACGCTGGCGGACGAGCCGGTCTATCACGACACCTACGTGTCCAGTTACGACATCGATCCCTTCGCGGTGGCGGAAGACCACAAAATCAATTTCCTGCTCACGCTGAACGAGCGGGCGCTCGCCTCGAAGCTGATCGATCGGGTCACCTCCCACGTCATGCTCGTGCGCGAGCAGAAATATCTCGCCTCGCTCGCAGGGTCGCGCATCACCCAGCAGCGCGTTCGCGTAAAGGGCGATCTCACCGCTGTCCGAATCGACAAATCCACCGGCGCGTTCGAGACGATGGGCAACGCCGCGCCGCCGGCCGGGCAGGGGTGGGAGTACTTCACGACCGGCTACGACTGGGGTAAGGACGCGGACGAAATTCCGGCGCTGCTCGAACAGAAGATGGCGTCGCCCTCGATCGCGCCGGGCCGTTACGACGTCGTCATCGACCCGACGAATTTGTGGCTGACGATTCACGAGTCGATCGGCCATTCCACGGAGCTCGATCGCGTGCTCGGGTACGAGGCGAACTACGCGGGCACCTCGTTCGCCACGCTCGACAAGCTCAACACCTTGCAGTTCGGCGCGCCGATGATGCACGTCACCGGCGATCGACAGGTCGAACACGGCCTGTCAACCGTCGGCTATGACGACGAAGGTGTCGCCGCGCAGACCTGGGACATCGTGCGCGACGGCGTGCTGGTGGGATATCAGCTCGATCGCCAGATGGCGCACAAACAGCGGTTCGGGCGATCGAACGGCTGCGCGTTCGCCGATCAGGCCGGCCGCGTGCCGCTGCAGCGGATGCCGAATGTGTCGCTCAGCGCGAGCGCCAAACCCATCACGCTGAACGATCTTCTCTCGGGCATGGGCGAGGGGCTGTACATCGTCGGCGACAAGAGCTGGTCGATCGACATGCAGCGCTACAACTTCCAGTTCACCGGGCAGAAGTTCTTCCAGGTGCGCGGCGGCAGGATCGTCGGACAGGTCAAGGACGTGGCCTATCAGTCGCGCACGACCGATTTCTGGAACTCGATGGAAGCCGTCGGCGGCCCATCGACGTATGTGCTCGGCGGCGCGTTCAACTGCGGCAAGGGACAACCGGGGCAGATTGCGCCCGTGTCGCACGGATGTCCGGCGGCGCTCTTCAGGCAGATCAACATCCTCAACACCGCGCAGGAGGGGGCCTGACTCTCCAGGACACCATCGACCGCGTACTCCGCCTGTCGAGAGCTGATGCGTGCGTCGTGATCGCGCGCCGCGTTTCAAGCATCAACGTTCGGTGGGCGCACAACACGGTGACGACCAACGGCGATGCGGACGAAGTGCAGTTGTCCGTGATTTCCGTCATCGGCCGTCGTGTCGCGTCGGTGACGCGCACCTACTTCCCGCCGGAGCAACTCGAAGACATCGTCCGCGAGGCCGAAGCGGCCTGCGAGCGGAGGCCGGATGCCCCCGATTACCTGCCGCTGCTCGAGGGCACCGGCGAGCCCGGTGACTGGGGCGCGCCGCCCGCGGACTCGGACATCCACGTGTTCGATCCGTTCGTGCCGCAGCTGAGCCAGTTGTATGAGGACGCGCGCCGCGCAGGCATCGCGACATTCGGGTACTCGGAATTCCAGACGGCCACCACATTCGTGGCCACCACGACCGGCGTGAGGAAGCGTCACACGGAGCGCATCGGCAAAGTCGAGATCACGGGCAAGACACCGGACTTCGCGCGGTCGTCGTGGGTTGGCCGGATTACCCACGATTTCCTCGACATCGATGCACGCGAGATGTTCGAGACGCTGCGTCAGCGCCTCGATTGGGCCGCGCGCGCCATCGACATGCCGGCAGGGGCCTATGAAGTGCTGCTGGAACCGTCGGCGGCCGCTGATCTGGCGATTGGGGCGTACTCGTTCATGACGAGGCGCGACGCCGATGAAGGCCGCAGCCCGTACTCGAAGCCGGGTGGCGGCACACAGATCGGCGAGCGGCTGTTCGGCGATGTGACGCTGTATTCAGATCCCGCCGAGCCCCGGATCGAGGCGACGCCGTTCCACTACGGTGTCGATTCGGGCGGCGCGTCGTCGGTGTTCGACAACGGCCTCGATCTGCGGCGCACCGAGTGGGTGCGTGGGGGTGTCCTGACGAATCTCATCGCGCCGCGCTATTGGGCCGCGAAGACAGGAACCACGGACGCCGTGCCGTACATCAACAACCTCGTGCTCGACGGACATGGCCCCTCGATGGGCGAGATGATCGCGCAGACGGAGCGCGCGCTGCTCGTCACCTGCTTCTGGTACATCCGGACCGTCGATCCGCAGTCTGCGCTTGTCACCGGGTTGACGCGTGATGGCGTGTTTCTGGTCGAGGGCGGGCGCGTGAAAGGCGCGGTCAACAATTTCCGCTGGAACATGAGCCCGATCGCGGCGCTGGCGCAGGCGACACAGATCGGCCGCACGGGCCTGGCCCTGCCGCGCGAGCACGACGAGTTTCTGAGGTCGAAGGCGCCGGCGCTTCGCATCGAGCGCTTCAACATGAGCTCGGTCTCGGAAGCGAGTTAATCATCACTTCATTCGCAGATTGGTAGGCTGGCAGATTGGAAGATTGTTGCCAGATTGAGGATTGTCGATTGTCGATTACGACGGATATACGCGTGCTCTCCGGTGAACGGTTCGATCGATCGGCTTGGCGCGCTGGCACAGGAGCTGGGGTTCTCGCGCACGCTGCTGGTGGCCGATGCCGGCCTGGTGAAGGCTGGGCATCTGGAACATGCGCATGCGTCGCTCGAAGCGGCGGGCGTTGACGCGATCGAGTTCAGCGACTTCGGACCGAACCCGGACGCCGACATGCTCGAGACCGGCAAACGTTTTGCGGCAGGCAAGCGCATCGACTCGATCATCGGCCTCGGGGGCGGCAGCTCGCTGGACTGCGCGAAGGGCATCAACTTTCTGCTGACGCAGGGCGGCGTGATCCACGACTTTCAGGGTTACGGCAAAGCGGCGAAGCCGATGCTGCCGATGATCGGGGTGCCGACCACGGCGGGCACCGGCAGCGAAGCGCAATCGTACGCCATCATTTCGGACCCGCGGACGCATCAGAAAATGGCGTGCGGCGACCCGAAGGCAGCGTTTCGCGCCGTTATCCTCGATCCATGTCTCACGCTGACGCAACCTGCGTCGGTCACGGCGGCCGCGGGGTACGACGCCATCGCGCACGCTGTGGAGAGCTTCGTCTCGACGAAACGAACTGCGCGGTCGCAGGAGATATCGCTCGAAGCGTGGCGGTTGCTCGAGGCCAATTACGAGCGCGTTCTCGCAGCGCCCGACGATCTCGAGGCCCGCGCCGCAATGCAGCTGGGAGCGTTTTACGCGGGCACCGCCATCGAGCTCTCGATGCTCGGCGCCACGCACGCATGCGCGAATCCCGTGACCGCGCGGTACGGCACCACTCATGGCAACGCCATCGCCATCCTGCTGCCGCACGTCGTCCGCTGGAACGCCGCGGTCGCCGAGACGATGTACGACGAGTTGCTCCGCAGCTCGTCGACCGCACCCGTCGCACCCGTCGCACCCGTTGCACCCATTGCACCCAGTTCCACCGTCCTCGCCGCGCGGCTCGCTGCGCTCGCGGGTGCCGGCAATCTGCCGACGACGCTTCGACAGGCCGGCGTTTCGGCCGACGATCTGGTTATGCTTGCGGATGAGGCGTCCGAACAGTGGACGGGTAGATTCAATCCTCGTCCGTTCGATGCCAGGGGCGCCCTGGAGATTTATCAATGCGCGCTGTAATAGCCCTGCTGCTCTTCAGTCCAGGTCGTTGGGGCTCAACAAACCTCGTGGCCCCAGTTTCGTGCCGACCCGCAGCTGACGGGCGTTTCGGCGACGGCACTGCCGCCGGCCCTCAAAGTGTTGTGGACGTTCGATGCCGGCGAAGCGATCGAATCGTCGGCCGCGATTGCCGAGGGCGCCGTGTTCGTCGGCTCCGCGGCAGGCGAACTGATCGCCCTCGACTTTCAAACAGGTGCCGTGCGGTGGAAATACAAGACCGCCGAAATTGGCGAGTCGTCTCCCGCCGTTTCGAATGGCGTGGTCTACATCGGCGATTTGACGGGCACGTTCCACGCGGTCGATGCCAAAAGCGGCAAGGCGTTGTGGACGTTCAAAACGATGGGCGAGATTCGATCGTCGCCTGTCGTGGTGGGCGATCGGGTGTTGATCGGATCGTATGACCGGTTTCTCTATGCGCTCTCAACCACGAAGGGCGAGGTCGCATGGAAAATGGAATTTCAAGGCTACGTGCACGCCACACCATCGGTGCTCGACGGCGTCGCGTACGTTTCGGGGTGCGATGAGACGTTTCGCGGCGTCCGGGTCGCCGACGGCCGTGAAGTGCTGAACGTTCCTGTTGGCGCGTACATGGGCGCATCAGCCGCGCTGGCCGGCGGCGCTGCATATGTCGGGACGTTTGAAAACGAGGTCATCGGCATCGACATGAAAGCGCGCAAGGTGATGTGGACCTACCGGCATCCCGAGCGGCTCTTTCCGTACTATTCGTCCGCCGCCATCAGCCAGGGTCGTGTCGTGCTTGGCGGCCGCGACAAGATGATCCACGCGCTCGATGCCAAAACCGGCAAAGCGCTGTGGACCTTCATGACCAACGCGCGCGTCGAATCCTCGCCGGCCATCGTCGGCAATCGCGTCTTTGTCGGCTCGACCGACGGCCGGCTCTATCAACTCGATCTGGCCAAGGGCGGGAAATTGTCGGAGTTCGATGCGGGCGCCGCCATCACTGCGTCACCGGCAGTCGCGAATGGCAGGGTCATCTTCGGTACTCACGACGGCCGTTTGTACTGCCTCGGGTAGCTGCGACGGGAACGCGGTACATGATTGACGCCGTCGTTGCGCGCCGCCTACGCGCAGGTCATCACGCAAGGGCGACTATTCGTCCAGGGACCGCGATCTACGTCGACGCGCGCCGCTGACGTGTGCGGGCCGCGCGCCGTGCGGCGGCTTTGCGCGCTGCCGCCGGCCGCCGGCGCGCGGCTTTTCTGGCCTGACGTGCGAGTGCCGTGTGTGAGGCGGCACTGCGCGTTTCCCGGCGCAATGCCCGACGCGCGTCGCTTGCGACCGACGGGCCGACGGCCGGTCGGTGTCGCCCGGCGGCGCTCGCAGATCTGGCGCATTCTCTTGCGGCTTTTGCGCGCCGCAGGCGGCAACTTCACGCCGGCAGCGCCGTGCCTTCGACAGCCCAATTGAGACTATGGCCTGCTTGGCCGATCCTGGACCGTGTTTTCCCTCACTGTCACGTGGTGAATCGTCCTCTCGCACGAATTCTCCTCGCTTGCACTCGGTCGCACTTGCCCTGTCTCTTGTCCTCTCGCTGGCCCGGCGCACGGTTTCCTTTTCAGGCATGTCTCTCTCCGCTAACGGGCTGCTCGATTTTTCGCGGTGCGGGCGATGCCATGGTTGCCGACTTAGGCACCGTCACCGTCACCTGTTGCTGTGGACCAAGCGGCTTCGATCGTTGCCCGCCGAGCTACGACGAGAATCGTGTGCGTTCCCGGGTCAGCTCGTGATAGCTCAACTTCGCGGCGGGCGTCGCGACGACCGGACCCTTATCCAGTTGGTAATGAAGTGACCTTGTCCGGAACTGCGCTCTCGTGTGAATGAGCTCGGTCGTGTGCGGCAGACGATCTCCTGCATGTATCACCGCCGCGTGCAATTCATGCGCTGAGCTGTGTGCGTCGTGCGAGCACGCGAGAAACCCTGGCAGAAAGGTGACGCCAGCTCAGGAGTTCACGGCGTAGTGCCGACCCTTGAGGTTGACACGGCCGCCATATGCCGGATCAGACTAAAAGCCCAGTCGCCGATCCGATCATGGCAAGGAGGCCGCGGGAGATGGAGGTGCACAGGTGCGACCGGGTGCAATAGGTGCAACGGGTGCGGGAAGAATACGATATGACGAGGAACGCGAGCGTCAATCCAGACGAATGCCCAGACGAAGAACATCACAATAGCCGGCCATGGGCGCAAGCAGATAGAAGCTTCCCGCGGCCTGCAAGTCCGATCGCTGCGCCGTAGATGGCGCCTTTCAGAGTTTGTCTTTCGAGGGATCCGAAATACGCGCCGATGCAGAGAAACAGGAGACATCCGTGGGCGAGCCCGTAGACCATACGGTGGCGCAGATGCAGCCCGCCCACACGAAATCCCCAGGGTGCTCACAGCCGCAATGACAGAGCGCCGATGAGAGCGCGCATTCAGTCCGGCAGGTTTTCTTTCGGCGGCTCGGGAAGCCAGAAGCTTGCGATGAGTCCGACGAGGTAGACGGAGAAGCCGACCGCGGCGGCCACGTACGCGACTTTGGTGGGCGCGAACGCCCGGTCGGGCGTCACGGCAAGCGTCGCGGTGAGCCACGCGAACGAGGTGCCGATGAGGCGCCCGCCGATGTTCGCGGCAAAGCTTTCACCCGTTCCTCGCAAATACAGCGGATACACACGCGGCAAGATAGTTGCCCCAGAAGCTGAACTGGCCGACCGTGAAAAACCCCGCGAGGAACATCCCGATGTACAGCCAGTTCAAGCTGGTCGTTGCCGCGATCGCAAACGTGAACGGCATCACGAGCAGGCCCGGAAGCTGAAACAAGCGAATCAGCTTTCGCCGGCTGATGATGATGACGGCCAGATACGCAAGCGCCACCCGTCCGGCAAGTCCGCCGATCTCCTGCATCCCCGGTGACATTGGCGGCCACTTCCTGCGTGAGCAGCCTGCGCGCGGCGCCGGCAGCCCTTGCGTCATCTGACGCACTTCGGGCAAGCCGGGAACGATTTGCTGCACCTGCTGGATCGCGCCGAACGCCGCCCCGTACGCGCACGCGAACATGATCGTCGTGACGATCGTCGTGCGCCGAAGATCGGGAGCGAACAGCGCGGCAATGCTTGGCCTGCTCAACGGCCGGCGGCTTTCTTCTGCTGCCATGCGGGTGATTCGGGCAGGAACGGCCGGATCAGAATCAAGGGAATGGCCGGCAGCACACCCGACATCAAGGTGTAGCGCCAGGGCGCGTGGGGTCGGACGAGCTGCACGCCGAACATGCTCAGCGCGGCAGGCTGGCGGCATAGGCGACGCACAGACCGTTGACGGTCGCCACCATGATGCCGCCGAGCGACGAAAATGCCTGCGTGTATCCGAGCACTTTCTCGCGGCGTTTCGCCTCGGGGAACAGCTCGGCGAGCCACGCCACCGCGGCCACGAACTCGACGCATACGCCGATGAATACGAAGCAGCGCAGCACGAGAAGCATTTCGATCGATGTGGAGTAGCCGGACAGAAACGCGGCGACCGCGTAAATCAGGATGCTATACGTCAGCACGCGCCGTCGGCCGAGCCGGTCGGTGAGATACCCGCCGATGAGCCCGAAGATGCCTCCGGCAAACGCCGGGACATAGAAGAGCCGGCCGACCCACATCTGAAACTGCGGCGATCCCGGCGCGGCGCCTGTCAGCTCCAGTAGTGCCGGCCTGACGATGAGCGGCAACATCAGGATTTCGTAGATATCGAAGGCGAAGCCGATGGCGGCGATGGCGCAGATCAGCCATTGCACCGGCGTGAGCCTGGTGCCGGAGTCGATGGGGTCGCTCATGGGTGGCTCATGATAGCAACATCTGCGATGTCGAAGATGAACAGGAGATTAGGAGAGTAGGAGATTTTGCGCTGTCTCAACGCCGAGACGCCAAGACGCCGAGAACAATCTCTGCGGACAGCGCCAGATACCTTTGCGCGGTACGCGTCGACGCTCAGTCTGCGCTTTGCGTTGAATCTTTCGTGCCTGACTCTCCTGTCTCCGCATCTACTGTAGAAATAGCGCCTCAGTGTGGGCTCGCTCGGCAATGCGAAGTCCCTCGTCGCAAGCGACACCACAATCATCAACATCCCCGAAATCAGCGTCATCGGCACGACCGGCAGCAGTCCCATGACGAATGTGCCGGTCGCACCGCGTGTGACGATGCTCAAATCGCCGAGTGACCACACGGTGATCTCCGAACCGGGCGGTGGGGGAGGGATGGAGTTCTGTATGACCGCTACAGCGACGACCGCGGCTGCAGTCCACAGGGTGGTGGCCAGCGCCCCCCAGCGCGTACTGTCCTTCCAGAACAGCGCGGCGATCAGCAGCGGGACGAGCGCGGCGTAACCGGCAAACGCGTACTGCGTCGCGACGTCGAAGATCGATTGCGGGATGCGCAGCGCGATGACGTACGCCACGGCGGTGACCAGCACGACGAATATCCGTCCCGTCATCACCTGCATGCCATGACCAAAGCGTGCCGTGCCCTGATAGAACGCGAAGATGTCCTCGGTAAACATCGTGGACAGCGCAAGTATCTGGGAATCGCTCGCCATGACGGCTGCCATGACCGCGGCGCCCAGCAGCGATGCGAGCCAGAGCGGCGCGTATCCCTCGACCAGCCTCAAAATCACGTCGTCGCCTGACGCTGCGGCGCGCAGCCGCGCGCGATCGTCCGGTGTCAGGCTCGCGTTCGGTGCCGCGAGCTGCGCGCGTGCTTCGAGTTTCGTCTGGATAGCCGGAACGGCCGTTGCGTGATTCGCAACCACGCCGAGAAACACGGAGGGCAGCCAGATGAAAAGCATGCAGATGGGGTAGAGCACGATCGTCTTGCGGAAGTACGTCACGTTGCGGGCCGTGAGGCAGAAGATGCAGATGTGGGGAAAAGCAATCGATGACAGCGGAATGAACGTGTAGCTGAAGAAATACAGCGGCGAGACCCGTTCGCGCGTCAGCAGCGGCGACGTCGCGGGCGATGCGACGAGCGCCTCCATCGCCTCTCGAAAGCCGCCCATGCCGCCCCCGATGACGACCGCCGCGATGGTGCCGAACAGCAGAAACAGCGACGTCTGTAACGCGTTGACCCACGCCGTTCCGCGCATGCCGCCGAGAAATACATACGCCGTGACGACGGCCGACACGATGGCGCCGCCGATCTCATAGGGAATGGCCCCGCCGGTAATCGCGCGAAGGACAGTGCCGCCGCCCATGACCGAGATGATGATGTAGGGCACGAGCAGCGCCGCCTGCACGATGAAGATGACGGTGCCGATGTGGCGGCATTCCCACCGGTCGCGGAACATCTGCACCGGCGTCATGAAATGATTTCGTTTGCCGAGCGCCCATAAGCGCGTGCCGATAGCGAACAGGCACACGGGAATCACGAGCGCAGACGAGGACGCCATCAGCCCGAAGGTGACGATGCCGTTGGCGAAGGCATGGCCGGAGGCGCCCAGGATGGAAAACGCCGTCATGTTCGTGCCGAACAACGAGAGCAGGAACACGGTCGGCCCGAGTGACCGGCCGGCGAGGAAATAGTCTTCGGCGTTGCTCGTCCGCGACGTGCGAAACGCGAAGATGCCGATGTAGAGGACGACCGCCAGATACAGGAAAACGACCAGCGCGGGAATCATCTGCTAAATCCCACCGCGGCGACGCGACGGCGCAGGGAAGACCTTTGAAAAAAAGCATTCTCTGCGTCACTGCGTCGTTGCGGTGAGACATAGAGAATCATTCTTCCAGATGCGACGGCCACGCAAACGTCACGAGCAGCCACAACGCGGCCGCGGAGGCCACCGTGAACGCCGCGTGGTAGAAGAGGCCGATCGGAAGAAATCCGAATACCAACGGTCGCGCGTCGCGCCAGAACCAGAAGTCCTGATGCAGCACGTAAAGCAGCACGACCGCCGCGACCGCGAGCAATCTCATGTTTAGTCGCGGGGGCCCCTCCGCCCCGCTCCGCCGCTCGCGTTCGCGGGGGCCCCATCGCCCCGCGCCGCTCGCGGCTGCGAATATACTACGCATCAATGGGTGCACCGGCAGAGACGGCGCGAGCCGCGCTCGACGCGCATGTTCGCGACATCATCAATTGGCATTTCGATCCGGCGACGGGGTCTCCGTTCTGGCTCGACTACGCAAACAAGCTCGGATGGGATCCGCGGAAGGAGGTCGGCGGGTTCAGCGACCTGTCGCGGTTTCCGGCATTCGAGGACGAATGGCTGCGCGGCGGTCCCGTGCAGCGCTGGATCCCGAAGGGATTCGCCGGCAAGCCGACGTATGTGTTCGAGACCGGCGGCACGACGGGCATTCCGAAGACCCGCGTGGCGTTCGAGGATTTCCGCACCGATTACGAGCTGTTCAGCGCGACGCTGCCGGACGAGTACTTCCCGAAAGGCGCGAACTGGCTGATGCTGGGCCCCTCGGGTCCCCGCCGTCTTCGACTGGCGGTCGAGCATCTCGCGCAATTCCGCGGCGGCATCTCGTTCTGCGTCGATCTCGATCCGCGATGGGTCATCAAGCTCATCAAGAAAGGCTGGATGGATCACCTCGAGGCCTACAAGGGCCACGTCATCGATCAGGCGATCTCGATACTCCAGGCCGGTCACGACATCCGCTGCATGTTCACGACGCCGAAGCTGCTCGAGTCTCTGGCGTTGCGGCTCGAGTCGACGGGATCGTCGATTCGCAAGGCCGGCATCACCGGCATTTTTTCCGGCGGCACCGAGTTCACGCCGCAGTGGAACCGGTTTGCGCACGAGGAGCTGCTCGACGGCGCCTATATGACGCCGACCTATGGCAATACCCTGATGGGACTGGCCGCGAGCGCCCCAACAGGCCCGGAAAACAACTATAAAATTACCTATCACGCCCCACAGCCGCGCGCCGTCATCGAAGTCGTCGACTTCGACGACGCGTCGAAGCTCGTCGGGTACGGCGAGACGGGTCGCGTGAAATTGACGACGCTGACGAAAGAGTTTTTCGTGCCTGGGTTTCTCGAGCGCGATGAAGGCGAGCGCGAGCCGCCGCACGAGAAATATCCGTGGGACGGAGTCAGCGGCGTGCGGCCGTACCGCGGATTCGCCGCGACGACGACCGTCGGCGTGTACGGTTCGATCCACGTTCGAGGAACCAGAACTGGAACAGGAACTCGGAACCCGAAACCGCATGGTAACAATACCGATTCTCCGCTGGGGCCAACCGTACTCCAGCATGGACGTGGACGAGGTGAAGCACTTCCTCACCGGCGAGCCGATCGCGCGCGTCGGGAGGGCGAATGCGGGCCTCATCCAGCGCGACATGCGCAAGGCGTCGAACGCGCGCGACGCGCTGCGAAAGATTCCTGTCGCCGAGCTCGTGGCGCGAATGAAAGTGGCCGGCGACCTCTACATGAACGCAGAGCTGCCGCTCGGCGACGGCTCGCAGACACCCGATGATTTCGCGAAGCAGCAATCGGCGAGCACCGGCCTGCCGGTGGCGTTGTGCCGCGCGAACATGAAGAAGAATCAGTTCGTTCTCAGCGAGATGGGCAACATCCTCAGGTCGCTGACCCGCGGTCTCGACCTCAACGTGTTGACGACCGGCTACGGCGAAGAGAACGGCGTGCCGATCAGCTATCAGGCACAGAGTCCCGTGCTCGGGCTGGTGCTGCCGTCGAATTCTCCAGGCGTCCACACGCTGTGGCTGCCGATCATCCCGATGCAGATCGGACTCGTGCTGAAGCCGGGCCCTCAGGAACCGTGGACGCCGTACCGGGTCGCCGAGGCCTTTTTTCAGGCGGGCATTCCGCGCGAAGCGATCTCGATTTATCCGGGCGAAGCCGAAGTCGGTGCGGCGGTCGTGGCCGCGTGCGGCCGCAGCCTGATTTTTGGCGGCACGGCCACCGTCGAGCGATACAAGGGGAATCCGCACGTGCAGGTGCACGGCCCAGGGTTCTCGAAAATCGTCTTCGGCGACGACTGCGTCGACGATTGGGAGCGGTACGTCGACATGATGGCCGACAGCGTGTTCCTGAACAGCGGCCGCGGCTGCATCAACTGCTCGGGCATCTGGGTGAGCCGCAACAGCCGCGAAATCGCCGACGCGCTCGCCAGGCGGCTCGCCGCGATCCAGGCGCTTCCGCCGGACGATCCGAACGCCACCCTCGCGGCGTTCACTGTGCCGGGAATGGCCGAGGCCATCTCGCAATCGATCGACGCCGATCTCAAAGCCCCGGGCGTTACCGACTACACAGCGAAGTACCGCGACACGCCGCGCGTGGTGAAGAACGGCCGCGCCGAATATCTTCTGCCGACGGTCGTGCACTGCGAATCGCCAGAGGCGGCCATCGCGTCGAAGGAGTACATGTTCCCCTTCGTCACCGTCGTCGAGTGTCCCGAGCAGAAGCTGCTCGACGCGATGGGGCCGACGCTCGTCTGCACCGCGGTGACCGAGAAGCCGGAGCTGCGCCGCGCGCTCCTCGATGCGACGCACATCGATCGCCTCAATCTCGGCCCGGTCCCGACCATCCGGCTCAACTGGCTCCAGCCGCACGAAGGCAACATCGTCGATTTCCTGTACCGCCCGCGGGCGTTGCAGAGCGCCAGCATGTCCAGCATGTGAAGATCCTCTTCATAACCGCGGGCGCGGCGGGGATGTACTGCGGGAGCTGCTTGAGAGACAACGCGCTCGCCGCCGAGCTGAAATCGCGCGGGCATGACGTCGTCCTGGTGCCGCTCTACACGCCGACGCTGACCGACGAGCCGAACGTCAGCGAGGAGCGCGTATTCTTCGGCGGCATCAGCGTGTACCTGCAGCAGAAGGTGCGGTTCTTCCGCCGCGCTCCGCGCGCGTTCGACAGGTTGTTCGACGCGCCATGGCTGATCAAGGCTGCCTCGTCCGGGTCGATCTCGACCGATCCGCGCTCGCTCGGCGAGATGACCATCTCGATGCTCAAAGGTGAGGACGGATTCCAGCGGAAGGAATTCGACAAGATGCTCGAGTGGCTGGTCAGCGAGCCCGCGCCGGACGTGGTGCAGCTGCCGAACGCGCTCCTCGCGAGCCTCGCGCCGCCCATCCGCCGCGCCTTGCACGCCCCAGTGCACTGCACGCTGCAGGGGGAGGACCTGTTTCTCGATGGGCTCGCGAAGAGCCATCGTGACGAAGCGCTCGATCTGATTCGAAAGAACGCCGGCTCGGTCGACCGCTTCACCGCTGTGAGCGAGTACTACGCCGACTTCATGTCGAGCTACCTGTCTGTCCCGCGTGAGAAGATCGACGTCGTGCCCCTCGGCATCAACCTCGATGGATTCGATCGGCGGCGGGATGAGCCTCAGGGCCGGCCGTTTACGATTGGGTATCTGGCGCGCATCGCACCGGAGAAAGGGTTGCTCGGCCTCTGCGAGGCGTACGTGCGATTCAGGCGCATGGAGGGCGTCGAGAGTGCGCGGCTCGAAGTCGCCGGGTACCTTGCGCCAGACCAGCAGAAGTATCTCAAGGATGCGGAGCGCACGCTCGCGAACGCCGGTTTTGCCGGCGAGCTGCAGTATCGCGGCGCGCTCGACCGGCAGCAGAAGATCGAGTTTCTCCGCGGCCTCGATGTCTTCTCGGTGCCGACGGTCTATGTCGAGCCGAAGGGATTGTTCCTGCTCGAAGCCATGGCGTGCGGCGTGCCGGTCGTGCAGCCGCGGCATGGCGCGTTTCCCGAGATGCTCGCGCGAACCTCTGGCGGGCTTCTCGTCGATCCAGGCAATGCGCAGAGCCTCGCAGAAGGTCTTTACGCGTTGTGGAAGTCTCCGGCGCTCCGCGCCGAGCTCGGACAGCGAGGATTCGACGGCGTGCGAGAGCACTACAGCGTTCGCCGGTCTGCCGACCGCATGCTCGAGGTGTATGAGACAGTAGAGCCGCGAGCGGCGCGGGGCGATGGGGCCCGCGACTAAAGAAATGCTCAGCGTAAACGGTGTCGGCAAGTCCTATCCGTCTCCGCAAGGTGAAATCGCGGTGTTGTCGGACGTGTCGCTGTCGTTCGCGCCGGGCGACGCCGCCGCGATTATGGGGCCGTCGGGCAGCGGCAAGAGCACGCTTCTCTACATTCTCGGAGCGCTGGAGCCGCCGACGACCGGCGCCGTGACGATTGACGGAACGAACCCGTTCGGCCTGTCGCCGAAAGATCTCGCGGCGTTCCGCAACAAGCACATCGGCTTCGTGTTTCAGGATCATTGCCTTCTGCCGCAGTGCAGCGTCATCGAGAACGTGCTCGTGCCGACGCTGGTGGGCCCGGCCGATTCCGGCCACGACGCGCACGCGCGTCAGCTCGTCGATCAGGTCGGGCTCTCGCATCGTGCAACCCATCATCCGGCCGAGCTGTCGGGCGGCGAGAAACAGCGTGTTGCGCTCGCGCGCGCGCTCGTGCGGCGTCCCCAGCTGCTGTTGTGCGACGAGCCGACCGGCAATCTCGATCGCGCGTCGGCCGAGTCGGTCGCCTCCCTGCTCTTTGACTTGCAGCAGAAGCAGCAGGCGATTTTGATCGTTGTGACGCACAGCGCGGAGCTCGCCGCGCGGTTCCCGATCCGCTTCGATCTGGTCGATCGGACTTTGCGGCGCGCGGCGTAACTTCCCGATGAAAGCCAGTACCCTCCGCCGGCGCAGCGTACGCCACTACTGGCGTACCAATCTTGCCGTCATCGGCGGCGTCGCCATCGCCGTCGCGGTGCTCGCAGGCGCGCTGATGGTCGGCGTATCGGTGCGCGCCAGCCTTCGCGATCTCGTGCTTCAGCGATTGGGCAATGCCGATCGTGTGGTGGCGTCTCAGGGGTTCTTTCGCGAGCAGCTCGCTACCGCCTTCGGGCAGGCCGCGCCGCTGATTGTCGTCGAAGGATTCGTCGCCGCGCAGGAAAGCGGCCGACGCGCGTCGCGCGTGCAGGTTTATGCCGTCGACGACCGGTTCTGGCGGTTTCACGGCCTCGATCGCGTGAGGGCGCCCGCAGGGAACGATGCCCTCATCAGCGAAGGGCTGGCCGAGGAGCTTGCAGCGGGTGGCGGCGCGTCGGTGATCGTCCGGGTGGAAAATTCATCGCCGATACCGGCCGAGTCCCTCCATGGCAGGAAAGAGGACCTGGGTCGCAGCCTTCGCCTCACGGTGCGGCAGGTGCTCGCGCGAGATGATCTCGGCGAGTTTTCGCTCAGCCCCCGTCAAGGCTCGGTTCGCGCGATCTTTGTGTCGCTGGCGAGAATGCAGTCGCTGCTCGATCAGCGCCAGCGCGCCAATGCCATTCTCATCAAGGAGCTCGATTCCGCGGCCGTTGAACGGAGACTGCGCGAGTCGGCGCTCGCCGACGACTTCGGCTTGCGCGTTCGCGTACTGGATGCGCTCGACGTGATCGCCGTCGACAGCCGCAGCACGATGCTGAGCGACGCCACCGCGTCTGCGGCGATACGAGTGGCTGAACGCTCGCGCATGGTCGTGATCCCCGCCTTGACGTATCTGGCCAATGCGATGCGTGTGCGCGATCGCGAGATCCCGTATTCGACGGTGACCGCCATCGATCTTCCCGTCCTCGGATGGGTTGGTGCGGCGGCGCAGAGCGAAGCGCCGGGTGCCATCGTGCTGAACGATTGGGCGGCGAAAGATCTCCAGGCCACCGTTGGAGACCTCGTCTCGATCGATTACTACGTCTGGGAGACTGAAGGACGCCTGAGGACGCAAACGGCGCAGTTCCGCGTCGCGCGCGTTCTGCCCATCCTCGGACCCGCCGCCGATCGCGATCTGGTGCCGGAGTATCCAGGCATCACCGACTCCGATCGCGTGGCCGACTGGGATCCGCCGTTCCCCGTCGATCTGAATCGCGTGCGCCCGATCGATGAGGAGTACTGGAACCGGTATCGCGCGACACCGAAAGCGTTCATCCCGATCGAACGCGGGCAGCGGT
Source organism: Vicinamibacterales bacterium (assembly GCA_963802345.1). Lineage (GTDB taxonomy): Bacteria > Acidobacteriota > Vicinamibacteria > Vicinamibacterales > JAMQPK01 > JAMQPK01. The sequence continues at coordinate 50,004 of CAWDIK010000008.1, read as the reverse complement.
TGTGGAGCTCGCGCCACGGCGGGCTGACGGCGCTCCGTCTGATTCCGCAGCGCGACACGGCGCTCGAAGACGCGCGCGCGAGATATGAGAAAGAGCTGCTCGGCGAGCTCGACCCGCTGGCGATGGGGTTTTCCGTATACGACGTGCGCGCCCAGGGGCTCGCAGCCTCGAACGGCGCGACCGACTTCGGCGAATACTTCACCTATTTCAGCTTCTTCCTCGTCGTCTCGGCGCTCCTCCTCGCGGGCGTGTTCTTCAAGCTCGGCGTGGAACAGCGTCTTCGCGAGGTGGGGCTGTTGCAGGCCCTCGGCCTCGATCCCGCCGCTATTCGACGGCTGTTTGCCGGCGAGGCGTTATTCCTCGCGGGCATAGGCGGCGTGGTTGGAATCGGTGGGGCAATCGCGTACGCCGCTCTCATCATGCTCGGTCTTCGCACGTGGTGGGTCGGTGCGGTCGGGACGACTGCGCTCACGCTGCACGTAGACCCGTGGTCGCTCGTTGGCGGCGCGCTGTCCGTTGTGCTGATCGCCGTCCTCGTCGATCTGGTGGTCCCTCCGCTCGCTCTCCGCGGCCAGCACGCGCTCGTTACTGATGGGGTCTGACCCCACAGCTCAAAATCCGTGAAAAAGCGCGCGATTCCTGCTTTGGGGTCTGACCCCGCGTAGCGGGCGGGTGTGGTCGTTGTTGCGCTCCTCATTGGCACTGAAGCTCGGCTACGTGCCCCGTGTGGCCGGGTTCTTTGGCGCGGGCGCGCTCTCGCTCATCGCGATGCTGTCGCTGACATCGACATGGCTGCGGAGTGGAACCTGGGGCGTGCTCCGCGGACATGGCGCGTGGGCCGTGTGGCGCCTCGGATGGCGCAATACGGCGTACCGGCCCGCGCGAAGCGTCCTGTGCATCGCACTCATCGCCTTCGCCACGTTCGTCATCGTCGCGGTCGAGGCGTTCAAGCGCGACGAATCGGCGACGCTGCTCGATCGTCACTCCGGAGGAGGAGGCTATCCGCTGCTCGTCGAGACGCTGCTGCCCGTCATTCACGACCTCAACGATCCGGCCGGCCGAGACGCAATGAACCTTCCGGCAGGCGCGGCGCTGCAGAATGTCCGCTTCGATCGTTTCCGCGTGCGCCCAGGTGATGATGCGAGCTGCCTGAATCTCTACCAGCCGAAGAACCCGCGCATCATGGCGGCGACGCAGGATTTCATCAACAGCGGGCGGTTCGCGTTTCACAGTTCGCTCGCCGCGACACCGGAAGAACGGGCAAACCCATGGCTGCTGCTCAACCGCGAGCTCGATAACGGGGCCGTCCCGGTGATTGCCGACGCGAACTCGATGACGTACGTGCTGCACATGAAGCTCGGCGACGAGCTCGTGCTGCCGGGATCTTCAGAGCGGCCCGTCAGGCTGCGCCTGGTTGCCGCCCTGGCCGACAGCATCTTCCAGGGCGAACTCCTCATGGCCGAGCAGCCATTCGTGCAGCGGTTCCCCGAGTGGGAGGGCTATCGCTTCTTTCTGGCGGATGCGCCTCTCCGGCAAACTGCTGAGGTGACCGAGCTGCTCGAATCGCGATTGACGGATTTTGGCGTCGATGTCGCGTCCACGTCCGGACGTCTCGCGGGCTTTCACCGCGTTGAATATACTTACCTCTCGACGTTCCAGATGCTCGGCGGGTTGGGGCTGGTACTCGGGACGCTCGGGCTCGGGGCGATCCTCCTTCGGAATGTGCTCGAACGTCGGCGAGAGCTTGCACTGCTGCGCGCGCTCGGCTACACGCAATCGGATTTTCTGACGATGGTCGTGGCCGAAAACGTGTTTCTGCTGGTTGGCGGGTTGATCATCGGCACGTGCTGCGCGCTGGTTGCCATCGCGCCGGTGTTTCTCGATCGCGGAGGCCGATTGCCGACAGTGACGCTGGCGCTGCTGCTGCTCGGCGTGTTGGGAACCGGGCTTCTTGCGTCGGTGGGCGCCACCATCGCGGCCCTGCGGTCGCCGTTGTTGTCGGCATTACGTACGGAATAGGTCCGGCTCGGTTGGTTTACGCGGTATACCGGTATTGTGGGCCGTGATGAGGACAAATATGCACACATCACATCGACTGATCATCGGAACGATCGTGCTGGCCGGCTTTACGGCTGTCGTCGCGGCGCAAAACGCCGGTTCCGACTGGCCGCAATGGCGCGGCCCGAGGCGGGATGGCACGCTGACCGGCTTCACCGAGCCGAAAGCCTGGCCTGACACACTGACGCAGCGATGGAAGATCACCGTCGGCGAAGGCTATTCCACGCCGATTCTCGTCGGCAACCGCGTTTATCAGTTCTCGCGCCAGGGCGAAAACGAAGTGCTTCGCGCGATTGACGCCGACACCGGCAAGATTATCTGGGAACGGCCTTACGCCGCTGCGTTCCAGATGAACAACAGCACAAGCCGGCACGGTCCCGGACCGAAGTCGACCCCGGCTTTCGCTGGCGGCCGGTTGTTCACGTTGGGCATGACTGGGCGCGTGAGCGCGTTCGACGCCGCCTCGGGTAAAGAGCTCTGGCAGAAGCCCGGCGGGCCGGTGCAGCCGAGCTTTCACACGGCGATGTCGCCGATCGTCGACGGCGGCATGATGATTCTGCACGTCGGCGGTAACAACGACGGCGCGCTTACGGCGTTCGACCCGGCGACCGGTGCGGTCAAGTGGACGTGGACGGGTGATGGCCCTGCATACGGGTCGCCGATCATCGCGGATATCGGAGGCACGCGCCAGGTCGTCGTGTTCTCGCAGCGCAATCTCGTTGGCGTCAGCGCCGCGGACGGGCAATTGCTGTGGAGCGTGCCGTTCGAAGCGCGCTCGACGACGAATTCGATTACGCCGCTCGTCTACGGCGGCAACACCATCATCGTGGCCGGACAGGGCAAGCCGCTGACCTCGTACATCGTCGCCAACAAAGGCGGAAAGTGGGTCGCCGATCTCGCCTGGGAGAACCCGCAGGTGCAGATGTCGTTCAGCAACGGCGTGCTCGTAGGCGACGCGATCTTCTCGATGTCGCCGCTCAATAGCGGTCAGTTTTTCTGGGCCGATGCGAAGTCGGGGAAAACGCTGTGGCTCTCGGACCCGCGCCAGGCCGGCAATGCGGCAATTACGCTTTCGGGCGATCTGTTGTTCGTGCTGAAAGACTCCGGCGAACTGATGATCGGAAAAGCGACACCTGGCGTCGCGTTCACGCCGATAAAGACGTACACGGTGGCGACGAGCGCGACGTGGGCGCCGCCCGTGATCTCGGGCAATCGCATTTTCGTGAAAGACATCGACACGTTGGCGTTGTGGACGTTGAATTGAGCCGACCTGAAGGTCGGCACTACGACTGTCGTATACGCTACGACGGTCGCATACGTATTCGTAGTGCTGGCCTTCAGGCCAGCGCGCGCGCAAGGTATATTCGCAAAACGATGACTGAAACGGGGCAAAGCACGGCGGTGGACGAGACGGAGGTCGGCAGCTATTTTGTTGCCAACTATCCGCCGTTTTCCGTCTGGACGGGAGATGCCGTCGAGCGGGATGCACTCGCTGCGCTGAGCTCGCCGGCGGCGGCGGTGCCGCTCGGCTTGTACCTGCACGTCCCGTTCTGCCGCAAGCGCTGTCACTTCTGCTACTTCCGCGTGTACACCGACAAGAACGCGCAGGAAGTCGAAGAGTATCTCGACGTGATGGCGCGCGAGTGGGCGATCTACAACACCTATCCCGCGATCAACGGACGCCCGCTCAACTTCGTGTACTTCGGCGGCGGGACGCCGTCGTTCCTGTCGGTGCGGCAGCTGAGCGGCCTGGTGCAGCGGTTGACGGCCGTCACGCCGTGGACGTCTGCCGAGGAAATCACGTTCGAGTGCGAGCCGGGTACCCTCACCGAGCCCAAACTCTCCGCGATTCGCGACATGGGCGTGACGCGGCTCAGCCTCGGCATCGAGAATTTCGACGACCACATCCTCGAGGTGAACGGCCGCGCGCACCGATCGGCGGAGATCTTCCGCGCGTACGAGTTCGCGACGTCGCTCGGCTTTCCGCAGATCAACATCGATCTGATCGCGGGCATGCTCGGCGAAACCGAGGAGAACTGGCAGCGGTGCGTTCGGAAAACGATCGAGCTGGCTCCTGATAGCGTCACCATCTACCAGATGGAGCTGCCGTTCAACACGACAATCAGCAGCGATGTGCTGAAGGGCACCGGCCGTTTCCAGGAGCACGTGGCGAGCTGGTCGACCAAGCGCCGCTGGGTCGATGAAGCGTTCGACGCGCTGCAGAAGGCCGGATACACCGTCGGCAGCGCGTACACCGCCGTGAGGAATCCCGACCGCACGAAGTTCATCTACCGCGATCGGCTCTGGCAGGGCGCCGATCTGGCGGGTCTCGGTGTGGCGTCGTTCGGTCACATCAACGGCGTGCACATGCAGAACCTCGACAAGTGGGAGACCTACAGCGCGAAAATTCGCGACGGTGCGCTGCCACTGAGCCGGGCGTACCGCCCCGATCACGAAGAGCGGCTCATCCGCGAGCTGGTCCTGCAGTTGAAGCTCGGCCGCGTCCACCCGTCGTACTTCGCGGCGAAATACGGCGTCGACATCCTGCAGCGATTCGAAGAGCCGTTGCGCACGCTGGACGAGGGCGGGTTTCTTGCCGCAGCGGACCGCGATGTCGTTTCCCTTACCCGCGCGGGGCTTCTGCGCGTCGACTCACTTCTTCCACGGTTCTTCCAGCCGAAACATGCGGGCATCCGGTACACGTAATCCCGCCGCACGAATCACGACAAATGGGATGCTCTTTCCGCTCGATTTCGTATACGCGCGATCGGGTGTCGAGCTCCCTCAGGTCAAAGCGATTGACCCTGACGACATCCCGTTGCCGTATCGATCGCTGCTGGTGCATCGGACCGACATGACGCTGACGCTCGAGCGCCATTTCGGCGGCCGCGTGGCGTTGCGGCCTCTCGCGACGTTTCGCCACGGCCCGTGGTACTTCCGCCGAGTCCTTCTCGCGCAGGAGTACACGGGGCGCCCGGTCGAGATGGGGGCCATCCGTATCAGGATTCCTGCCTTTCCCGCGCGCATTCAGAAGCAGATTCTGCAAAACGACGTGCCGCTCGGACGCGTGCTTCGCGATGGCGGCGTCGACTACGAAAGCCGGCCCACGGTGTTTCTGTCGGTGACGCCGAACCCCGAGATGATGGGCGTATTCTGGATGCGCGAGGCGAAGACGCTCTATGGACGCCGCACCGAGATGATCCACAAAGGCGCCAAGATCGGCGATATCGTCGAAGTGCTGCCCCTCGTATAACGCATGCCTTGCGAATACCGCCTCAAGCGACGGGTGCAGTTCTACGAGACCGACATGGCGGGCATCGTGCATTTCAGCTGGTTCTTCCGCTATCTGGAAGAAGCCGAGCATGCGATGTGGCGCGAGGCCGGACTCACAATCGCCGGCGGATCCGGCATCGGCTGGCCGCGGGTCGAAGCGTCGTTCGAATTTCACCGGCCGTTGAGGTTCGAGGACGAATTCGAAGTGCATCTGCGCATCGTCGGCAAGGACGCGCGCACGATTCGTTATGAAGGCATCGTCTCCAGGGGAGAGACGCGCATTGCGACCGGGAAGATTGCCGTGAAGTGCGTCAGCACGAAACCCGGCGAGCCGATGCGATCGATCGACATCCCACCCGAGATCGACGCGCTGTTCCAGGTGGCGCCAGGCTGATATGGCGAGCGGACACGTCCTGGCGTCGCGGTCCGCTGATCGCCTTGCCGTCCTCATTCGGCAGATCTACGGGACGAACCCGTTTTACACGCGCAAGCTCGACGCGGCCGGCATCGATCCGGCGGCGCTCGTATTTCCACGCGACCTTGCAACGCTGCCGCTCACGACCAAGCGCGAGCTGATTGACGATCAGCTGACCTCTCCCCCCTGGGGCACGAACCTGAGCGAGCCCGTCGATCGATACACCCGCTACAACCAGACGTCCTCGACAACCGGAAAGCCCCTGCGTTGGGTGGACACGAACGAGAGCTGGCAGTGGATGCTCGAGTGCTGGAAAACGGTCTACGCCGGCGCGCACGTCGACGAACGCGATCGGATTTTCTTTCCGTTCTCGTTCGGGCCGTTTCTCGGCTTCTGGACTGCGTTCGAGGCGGGCTGCCAGATTGGCGCACACTGTATTCCCGCCGGCGGCATGTCGAGCCAGGTGCGCCTGTCGATGATCGAAACGCTGCAACCCACGGTCATCTGCTGCACGCCCACGTACGCGCTCCGATTGCTCGACGTCGCGGGCGAGATGCGCGGCCGGGCGGCGGATCTTTCCGCAAGCTCGGTGCGCATGTTGATCGTGGCCGGCGAGCCCGGCGGCAGCATCGCGACGACGCGGCAGCGGATTGAGACGGGATGGGGAGCGCGCGTGATCGACCATCACGGGCTCACCGAAGTCGGGCCGATCAGCTTTGAGTGCTGGGAGTCGCCCGGCGCTCTTCACGTGAACGAAGCGGAATACATCTGCGAAATCCTCGAGCCAGGCTCGGATCGTCCAGTTGCCGACGGCGAACGCGGCGAACTGATCGTCACGAATCTGGGACGCACCGCCAGCCCGCTGATTCGATATCGCACCGGCGACCTCGTCGTCCGGCGTTCGGGCCCGTGCGCGTGCGGAAGCAGTTTCATGCGGCTCGAAGGAGGCATCCTCGCGCGCGCGGACGACATGGTGAACGTGCGCGGCGTCAACGTGTATCCATCGGCCGTGGAATCCGTCGTCCGCCGATTCACCGAAGTGCGGGAGTACCGCGCAACCGTCGCCACCTACGGGTCGCTTCGCGAATTGTCGATGGAGATCGAGCTGAGCCCCGGCGTGAACGGACAGGCCGAAGTCGCGCGCCGCGTTGCCGACGCGCTTCGCGAATCGCTCGGCCTTACCGTCCCGGTGGGCGTTGTCGAGACCAACACACTGCCCAGGTTCGAGCTGAAAGCGAAACGCTTCGTCATCAACGACTAGGAATCAGAGTTGGGATGAGGTCACTGACGCCCGATGCGCTGATGGAACGCATTACCGCGGGCGATCCGCCCCTCATCCTCGATGTTCGTTCGAAGCACGAATATGACGCGGGACATGTTCCCGGCGCCGTGCACGTTCCATTCTGGCAGGCCGGACGACATTCGCAGACGCTGGCCGCGAAGCGCGAATCGCCCGTCGTCCTGTATTGCGGGCACGGGCCGCGTGCGCATATCGCCGGCGCCGCGCTGAGGCGCCGCGGATTCACAAACATCCTCTATCTCGCGGGTCATATGAAAAAATGGAGGGCGATGAAGTTGCCGCTCGCGATCGTGTGTCTGCTCCTTGGCGCCGGTGTGCTCCTCGCGCAACAGCCGGAGGTGCGCATGGTCGGTGTCGACGGCGAAGGCGCGAAGTACTGGCCGGTGTGGCGCGGGCCGTCAGGACAGGGCCTCGCGACCGGTACGTACCCGGACACGTGGTCGGCTACGGAGAATGTCGTCTGGAAGAAGCCGGTGCCGGGCCGCGGCAACTCGTCGCCGATCGTGTGGGGGGACAGAATTTTTCTCACGAGCGCCTACGATGGCGGCCGCCGTGTGTCCCTGATTGCATTCCGGCGAACCGACGGCACCCAACTGTGGGAGGCCTTTGCGCCGGACGGCAGAACGGGGCGCGCGCATTACAAGAACGGTCACGCATCGGCGACGCCATCGACCGACGGGACGCTCGTCTACGCGTCGTTCGGCAGCCGCGGCCTGGCGGCGTTCGACTTCAACGGAAAGCTCGTCTGGCACAAGGATCTCGGCGACGTCGACAACTACCACGGCGCGGCGGGCTCGCCGCTGCTGTACAAGAACCGAATCATCCTGTACCAGGATTTTGACGGCGGGTCGTTCGTCGCGGCATTCGATGCGAAAACCGGCAAGGAGCTGTGGCGGACGCCACGCCGTGCGTCCGTCGGATGGGGCACGCCGGTCGCTGTTACCGTTGAAAAGCGCGACGAGGTCATCGTCAGCAGCCAGTCATCGGTCACGGCGTACGATCCGGATACGGGACGCGAGCTGTGGGTGTGTGACGGCAACTCGTTCGAAGTCATTCCGACGCCAGTGGTCGGCCACGGACTGGTGTTTGCCGCATCAGGTCGCGTGGGACCGACGCTCGCCATTCGGCCGGGCGGCCGCGGCAACGTGACCCGCACGCACCTCGCGTGGACGAGTCCGAAAGGATCGCCGTTCGTGCCGTCGCCGATCCTCTATGGCGATCAGCTCTACACGGTGAACGACATGGCGAGCATCGTCACGTCGTTCGAGGCCACGACCGGCAAAGTGCTGTGGCAGGGCAGACTTGGCGTCGCGCAGCGCGAAGGGTTCTCCGCGTCGCCGGTCGCCGTTGACGGGAAGATTTTCTTCACGAACGATCAGGGTGAGACGTTCGTGGTGCGCGCCGGCCCGGCGTTCGAGCTGCTGCGCACGAATCGAATCGGCGAAGCCACCCTGGCGTCGCCTGCCCTCGTCGACGGCCGCTGGTACATCAGGACCGATCGCAGCTTATTTGCCATCGGCCGATAACCGTCAGAGCCGCGAGCGGCGCGGGGCGATGGGGCCCCGCAAGCGAGCGGCGAGGAGCGGGGCGGAGGGGCCCCGCGACAAAAATGTTCAAAAGCCTGCGCGTCCCAGAGGGGTTGTTCCGCCTGCTCATGTGGGTGGTCTCCTTCGTCTTTGCCGGCTTTCTCATCGGCCTTGGCGGCCGGGTCATCGCCGACCTGCCACGGCTCGAATCGACGCTCGATCTCGATCAATTTGCGGACCAGTCAGCGCTCTCCGCGGCCCGCGCCGACGTTCGGACGCTCGAAGCGCGCGAGCGAGACCTGTCCGATCAGCGCGAGCAGGCGGGCCTTGCGTTTACCGCCGTATCCAACGCCTACCAATCGACGCGCTCGAGCTATACGAACTGGATTCAGACGCGCACCGCGACGACCGATCCAGGCCAGGACCCTGAAGTGCTGACGCGCACGCGCGAGCTCGACAAGCTGAAAGCGAGCGAGCGCGAGGCGCAGGCCACGGTCGAACGTCTCGACAAAGAGCTGCTCGACACGCGGCAGACGTTGTCTGCGCGTCATGCCGCGATTTCGCGGCTCCTCGAAGGAGCCGAGAGCGCGTATCAATCGGCGCTGTTTCGCCAGGAGCTGCGTGTCTTCGGCGCGCGCCTTGCGCTGACGCTTCCGCTCCTGCTCGTCGCCGGCTGGATGGTGGCGAAGAAGCGCAAGAGCGACTACTGGCTTTTGATGCGCGGGTTCGTGCTCTTCGCCGTGTTCACGTTCTTCGTCGAGCTCGTCCCGTATCTGCCGAGCTACGGCGGGTATGTGCGGTACGCCGTCGGTATCGTGCTGACGGCGATCTCGGCGCACTACATCATCAAGGCGATGCGGCAGTACCTGGCGAAGCGTCAGGAGGTCGAGCGGCAAACCGAGCGGGAACGACGCCAATCGCTGCCGCCGGAACACGCCCTGAAGAAGCTGGCCGCAAACGTGTGTCCCGGCTGCGAGCGCGCGCTCATGACGACGGGCGACGTGAAGCCCGATTTTTGCGTCCACTGCGGCTTGAAGCTGTTCGATTCGTGCGCGACGTGCCAGACGCGACGCAACGTATTTTTCCACTACTGCCCGAAATGCGGCGCGCCCCGGCGGCGGCCAGCTGAACCAGAGCCTGAGCAGCTGAGCCGAGCCTACTTTCCCGACCGCGATCACTGCGTCGTCCGTGCGAATGAAGAGTCGCCCGCCCGAGATTGCCGGAGACGCCAGCTGGCGTGCGTTCAAGCGATTGCGCGCGAGCACGCGCGGCTGACTGCCGGCGGCCAGTACGATCGTCTGACCGTCTTCACTCAATAGATATATTTTTCCATCGGCGGCAACGGGGGAGGCGGTGAACACGCCGCCCGTCCGCTCCTGCCACACGCGCTGCCCGGTGCGCGCGTCGATCGCGCTCAGCACGCCGACATCGCCCGCCATGTAGAGCAGTCCGTTGTAGTGGACGAGCGACGAGACGTACGGCGCTCCTGTGTCCACACGCCACGCAACGTGGCTCTTGCTGACATCGCCCTTGCCTCCGGGCCGGATCGCCATATACGGCCCGCTGCGATATCCGCGGCTCGTGTAGATCGTGCCCTCGTGGAACACCGGCATCGGTATCGGAAAGCGATTGGGCTCCTGGATGTGCCACAGGAGCTGTCCCGTTGCGGCGTCGTGCCCGCTGATGCCCTCGCTCGAGTTGACGATGAGCTCGTGCCCGTTGCCGGATTGCACGACCAGCGGCGTGCTGTACGAGTTGAACGTGCCGCCGCGGTCCATGCGCCACTTGGTCTTGCCTGATGCGGCATCGAGATTCAACAGATACGAGTCCGTGTCGTGATAGCAGATGAGGAACAGCGAGTCGTTGAAGATCGCGGGCGAGCTGCTGTGGCCCCAGTTGATGTCGAACGGCGAATACTCCCGGCCGAGATGCCGAGACCAGATGAGTTTGCCGCTCATGTCGAGCGCGACGATCTGGCCCGTGCCGAACCACGCGTACACTCGTCGTCCGTCTGTGACGGGACTGGACGAGGCGAGGTTGTGCTTGTCGTGGACTTCGGCGAGCTGTCCTTCCGCCGGCAGCTCGTACTCCCACAGCTTGCGTCCATCGGCGCGGTTCAGCGCCGTCACCAGAAATACAACTTTTCCTGACCCAGCCGACGGGCTGCCGCCCAGCGCGCGTTCTCCTGCGTCTGCCGGGTTGCCACCCTGTACGAGCGTCGGATGATTTCCCGCCCGCCGCGCGCTGCGCCCGATCTGCGAAGTGACGAACACCTGATCGCCCCACACGATCGGCGACGATATGCCGAGGCCGCGCACGGACGTTTTCCACGCGATGTTCTCGGTGTCGCTCCACCGCTCCGGCAGGCTGGTTTCGCCCGAGACACCAGTCGACGCCGGCCCTCTCCAATGGGGCCAGTTCTCGGCGTGTGCCGTGGTGAGCGATATCACGATGGCGAAGGCGAGCAGGAAGAGTCTCATGGTGTCCTCGGCGACATTATCGTGCGTGGATGTCGTCAAAGCTGTTCAAAAGACTCGTGCTTCACGCAGGCTTCATCTTCGTCCCGCCGCTCGTCTGGTAAACTCGCACTTGTAGCCAAGAGTATTCCTCAACATGCGAATCGCCTACGGCATCGCCGCGGTTCTCGTCGCCATTCCGCTGTCGCTCGCGCCCTTTGCGCAAGCGCCCGAGTCCGACCGCTACTGGCCGCAGTGGCGTGGTCCGCTCGCCAATGGGATCTCTCGCACGGCGAATCCGCCGATCGAGTGGAGTGAAAAGAGCAACGTCCGGTGGAAGGTCGAGATCCCGGGTCGCGGCTCCGCCTCTCCGGTCATTTGGGGAGACCGCGTGTTCGTGCTCACCGCGATCCCGGCTGGGACCGAGCGTCGCCGAATCGCATGCACCTCGTGGCGGCGTCAATCCGAGGGGCGTCCACCGCTATGTCGTGATGGCACTCGACCGCCGCGACGGCCGTGTCGTCTGGCAGCACACCGCGCGCGAGGAAGCGCCGCACGAGGCGTCCCACCAGGACAACGGCACGTGGGCGTCTGCGTCGGCGATGACAGACGGCCAGCATGTGATCGCGTCGTTCGAGTCGCGCGGCATTTACGCGTACGACATGAACGGCAAGCTGGTCTGGCAGAAAGATCTCGGCGACAAGTCGATGCGCAACGAGTTCGGCGAGGGCAGCACGCCGGTGCTCTACCGGAATCGTGTGGTCGTGGTATGGGATCACACGAAAGGCTCGTTCATCACGGCCCTCGACAAGAACACGGGCAATGAGCTGTGGCGCGTCAGCCGCGATGAGATCGACACGTGGGCCACGCCGTACGTCGTCGAGCAGGGGGGCCGAGCGCAGGTGATCGTGCCCGGCATGAACAAGCTGCACAGCTACGATCTGGAGACAGGGCAGGTCGTCTGGCACAGCCCTGGGCTCACGATGAACCCGATCCCTTCGCCGGTGGGTGAGGACGGCATCGTGATCGCGACAAGCGGGTTCCGCGGCAACAACCTGAAGGCGATCCGGATCGCCGATGCGAAAGGGGACCTGACGGGATCGAAGGCGATCGTCTGGTCGCTCGATCGCGATACGCCATACGTCCCGTCGCCTGTGCTCTACGACGGCTTCCTCTACATCCTGAAGAGCAACTCGCCGATCCTGTCGGTGTTCGACGCGAAAACCGGAAAGCCGCACTATCAGCTGCAGCGGCTGGACGGCTTGTCTGAAGTCTTTTCATCGCCGGTCGGCGCCGCAGGGCGCGTGTACATCACCGGCCGCGACGGCAACACCGTCGTACTCCGGAATGGCGGCACGTTCGACGTGCTCGCGAAGAACGTGCTGGACGACGGGTTCGATGCATCGCCGGCGCTCGTCGACAGCGAGATGTACATGCGCGGCTATCGTTACCTCTACAGTCTCGGGGCCAAGTGAATCCAGACGTCATCGTCATTGGCGGGGGACCCGCCGGGTCAACCACATCCACGCTCATCGCTCAGCGCGGCTATCGTGTGCAGCTCTTCGAGCGCGATCGATTCCCCCGGTTTCACATCGGGGAGTCGCTGATTCCCGAGACCTACTGGGTGCTGAAGCAGCTCAACATGCTGCCGAAGATGCAGGCCAGCCCCTTCGTCAAGAAGTACAGCGTGCAGTTCGTCAACTCGCGCGGCCGGGAGTCGGCGCCCTTCTACTTCTGGGACAACAAGCCGCACGAATGCTCGCAGACCTGGCAGGTGATCCGCAGCGAATTCGACAAGATGATGCTCGACAACGCCCGCGAGCACGGCGTCGACGCGCAGGAAGGCGTGCGCGTCCTCGAGGTGCTGTTCGACGGCGACCGTGCGGTGGGCGTGAAGATTCGCGACCAGCAGAACAACGATCGAGACGTGTTTGCGAAGGTCGTGGTCGACGCCAGCGGGCAGACCGCGATGCTGCAGAACCGATTCAAGCTTCGGATCTGGGACCCGGTCCTGAACAAAGGGGCGATCTGGACCTACTGGGAAGGCGCGTACCGCGATAGCGGCCGCGACGAAGGCGCCACGCTCGTGATTCAAACCGGCGACAAGCAGGGGTGGTTCTGGTACATCCCGCAACACGACAACACGGTCAGCGTCGGGGTCGTCGCGCCCTTCGAACATCTGTTCAACAAGAATCGCGAGAGCCACGAGAAGACCTACGAGGATGAAGTCGAGAAGGCGCCGGGCGTGAAGCAGCGGCTCGCGAACGCAAGGCGGTCCACCGGCTACTTCGTCACGAAGGATTACTCGTACCGCGCCAGGGAAGTCGCCGGCAACGGCTGGGTGCTCGTGGGGGACGCGTTCGGCTTTCTCGATCCGCTCTACTCGTCAGGCGTGTTGCTGGCGCTGAAATCGGGACAGCTGGCCGCCGACGCGATCGTCGATGGTCTCGCCAAAGGAGACACGTCTGCCGCCCAACTCGGTGCGTGGGGCGCGAATTTCAACAGAGGCGTCGATCGCATGCGGCGCCTCGTCTGCGAGTACTACGCGGGCTTCAGCTTCGGCGAGTTCGTCAAGAATTATCCCGAGCTGCGCGGCACCGTCACCGACCTGCTGATCGGCGATCTGTTCGACGATCGAGTGGACAAGGTGTGGGCGCCGATGGAATCCCTCTACCGGCCGGGGAAATCACGGATTCAGGAGTGGACCGAGGGGTCGACGTCAGACGCGGCTGCGGAGAAAGCGAACGAGTTGATCCTGCCAGAGCAGCTGAGACGTTAGAAACGAAACGAAAAACGAAAAACGAAGAACGAAAACGAAAAAGGAATATCGACATGCGTTCTCTCGCCGTTGCGACGTGCGTTCTCTTCAGCAGCGTGGATGCCTACGCGGAGAACTGGCCGCAGTGGCGGGGGCCGTCGCTGAACGGCATCAGCGCCGAATCGAACCTTCCCGTCAAGTGGACCACGACCGAAAACATCGCGTGGAAGCTGCCGATGCCGGAGTGGTCGGGATCGACGCCGATTGTCTGGGGCGACCGCATTTTCCTGAACGTGGCAGAGAAGGGCAGCCTGTTTCTGTGGGCCGTCGATCGCACGAAGGGTGAGGCGATTTGGAAGCGGCACCTCAGCGACGGCGATCATCGGGAGCGCAAGCAGAACATGTCGACCCCGTCGCCGGTCACCGACGGAACCAACGTCTGGGTGATGACGGGCACCGGCATCCTGAAGGCCTTCGACTTCGCCGGCAAGGAGCTCTGGATGCGCGACATCCAGAAGGAATACGGGCGTTTCGGGCTCCAGTGGGGCTACGGATCGTCGCCGCTGCTCTATGGAGACTCGCTGTTCGTGCAGGTGCTGCACGGGATGAAGACCGACGACCCGTCGTACGTCTTGCGCATCAGCAAGACGAACGGCCGCACGATCTGGCGGCAGGAGCGCCCGACCATCGCTCAGCGCGAGTCGCCGGACTCGTACACGACGCCGGCGATCGTGCGATCGGGCAACGACGCTCGAGCTGGTCATCACCGGCGGCGATGCCGTGACTGGGCACGACGTCAACACGGGCAAGGAGCTATGGCGCGCGGATGCGCTGAACCCGACCAACGATCTCGCGTACCGCATCGTCGCGTCGCCGGTCGTGCACGGCGAGCTCATCATCGCGCCGTCGCGCGAACGGCCGATGCTCGTGATGCGCCCTGGTGGGCGCGGCGACGTCGCCAAATCGCACATCATGTGGGAATTTCAGAACGGGCCGGATGTGCCGACGCCGGTGACCGATGGCACCTACGTCTACGTCGTGAACGATCGCGGCATCATGTGGTGCCTCGACGCGAAGACCGGCAAGGAAATATACGGGAAGCAGCGCCTCCGCCCGAGCACGTACAGCGGCTCGTTCACGCTGGCCGACGGCAAAGCTGTACATCACGAATGAAGACGGGCTTGACCACGGTCCTGCGCGCGGGCCCGAAATTCGAAATCCTTGCCGAAAACGACTTCGGCGACTACACGCTCAGCTCACCGGCGGTGTCCGATGGACAGATTTTCATCCGAACGACGGGGGCGTTGTGGGCGATCGGACAACGGACCACGAAGAACTGACCACGAAGAGACAAAAGCAGAAGGCGAAACGTGAGGTGCCGTGATTGCCTGAAAGTCGGCTTCTGGCGTTCTATCGAGGCCACGGGCGCGATCATCGTGGCCGCTTATTGAGCCACATCCTTGGGTTCGGCCTCGATGAGCTCGAGTTTCATCACGACTACATCCAGTGGCTGTTTCCGCTTCCAGAGCCGAGCGGCGCGAACGCATCGGCGCCGTTGCTGTCGAACGATGACATCGCGGCTTCGACGTCTGAGCCTCCCTTGGCAAAGCGCTGCGAGCTCCTTCGAGCTGATGCTGCACTTCTACGGTCTCGAACGTGCCAGGCGCGGTGGAGAGTGGAAGGTACGTGAGGGCGAGCGACTTCGACGAGCGGAGCCGGCTCTGGCTGACGAACGGCAATCATAATTTCCTGCGCATCAGCAGGATGCTGCGTTCGATGGCACTGCTCGGGCTTGCGCGATATGCCGCGGCGTTTCTGGAATGTCTCGAGGAGATCTATGCTGAGAACCCGACGACGATCGGCAGCACCACGATGGGATATTGGCGCCGCGCGATAACGCCATGACGCGGCAACGACACGGACGAGTCAAACGGAGAAACACGTGAAATTTGGCGCTGGGTCAGAGCAACGCGAATCGCACCAGTATCGCAATGTCTTCGAGCGGCAGCGATTCTCCGATGGGACAGGAGCGGCTGCGAATCGGTCCGAGCCGCGGGCACGTCGATCTGATGATCGAGCTGATCGAGTGCATCCCGGAGCCTCTTGAGGCTTCTCTACATCCTGGTGGTGTCGCGCGGGCGCGAACAATCCGGGAGGTACGAGGCGGCTTCGGGCATGTCTTTCGACGATACCGAGATCTTTCTCAAGGAGTTCGGTGACTTCCTTCAGTCCGATGGCCGGCATCATCTCTGGGTCGCGAGTCCCGGCTTCGGCACCATCGTCTACGATCGCCACGACGTGTTGTATGCGTATGGACCACTGGACAAGTTCGTCGAGGTGCTCCAGGCCAATGGCCTGAAGGAAGGCAAGATCGAGCTCCCGGCCCCACACTGGCACGGGTATCATCCGGAATTCGACGAAGCACAGTCTCTGGTGTTATCCCGGTTTCAGTGGATTCATTCCAGATCGCGCCCGGCGACGACGCTCGAACCACGAAGACACGAACCACGAACGTGAAGCCGTGCACAATGATCTTCAACACGATGACACGATGTGCTCGAGCACGATGGATGCTAGGTAGGCCAGACTGCTCGCATCGCCGGCATCGAGATCGCTCGATAGCGTCCTGCGCAGCTGAGCGCAAGAGTGGGCGTCTGCAGCGCCGTCGCTCGCGTCATCGCGCTCATCGCTCTTCGTGTTATTTTCGGAGTTGTGTGTGCCTTCGCTGCGTCTCAGCGTCGTTGCGGTGAGATAGTAATCGCTTACGCACGGGCCGACCTGAAGGTCGGCACTACGAAGAGGGGTCTGCCGTAAGCAGATGTCTCAGCGTCTTGGCGTCGTCGCGGTGAGATCAGCAAATCTGTCTGGCTCAGGCCGCGGGCCTGAAGTACAGCACCATCCCGGCGCCGACCGATGCGAGCACGAATCCGACGTACAGCAGCGGACTCGGCGCCACCTTCGGCGGATGGATCACCATCGACAGCAGCACGTTCACGATCGGCGCGCCGCCGAAGACCAGCGGCATCACGTAGACGGGCAGTCCGCCCGCGCGGAACGCCCAGATGATGCACGCCGCGCCGATGGCGCCCAGCGCGCCCGCGATCGTCGCCGTCACCAATCCCGTCTGATTGAAGTTCGAAAGCGCTCCCTGCGACGCGAGCGCGCCCACGGGGACCAGCACCCCGATCAGGAAATACGCGACGCCCACGCACAGCAGCGCTTTCAGCGGATTGCCCAGCACGACCTGGCCGCGATGGAGGAGCACCCCGTAGGCGCCCCAGGACAGCACCGCGCCGAGCACGAAGATGAGCCATCGCATGCGCAGAGACCTCGCTATTTGTTCGCGATCGCGAACAGTTGATTGCGGTTGTTGAGGAAGATCGTGCCGTGGGCCGGCGTCACCGTGGCATAGACGGAGCTGCCCATGTTCATTTCCGCGAGCACCTTTTTCTCGCGGCCGTGCGCGAGCACCGTCATGTCGCCGTCCTCGTCGCCGATATACACCTTGCCGTCGGCGACGAAGGGCGAGCCCCACACCGCCGCAAAGAGGTCGTGCATCCACAGCTCCTTGCCGGTCGCGGCGTCGAGGCAGTAGAGGAATCCGCTGAAGTCGGAGATGTACACGAGCCCGTCGGCGACCGCCGCCGTCGAAATCGAGCGGCGGATTTTCGTGAAGTACCACAAGCGGCCGCTCTGCGTGATGTCGCCGCGCTTCGTCGCGTCGATCGCATAGAAGTTGCCGACGCCTTCGCCGTGCTCGGGGTCCTGGCCGTTGGCGAGATAGACGCGGTCGCCGACGATCACCGGCGTCGAGATCAGCTCGTTTCGCGTCTTCGGCCACACGGCCTCTTTAGGGTTGGTGTCGAACTCCCACAGCTTTTTCCCGGTCTGCGCCTCGTACCCGCGCACCCAGCCATCGCCCTGCGCCGAGACCACCTGCACGACGCCGCCGATCGTCCCGACGGACGGCGGCGACCACTGGCCGTGCAGGATGCGGTCCTCGACGGAGTTGTCCTCCCAGACGAGCTTGCCGGTGGTCTTGTTCACCGCGATGATCGCCGGCGCGCGCGGCGACGGAATGTTGACGTGGCTTTCGTCCTGCCCGTTCGAGGTGCTCACGAAAATCAGATCGCCCCACATCGTCGGCGAGGAGTTCGCAAGGTTATGCGGATAGGTGCCGACTTCCTCCATCATGTCGAACGACCAGATGACGTCGGCGTCGGTCATGCCCGTGAGCTTCTCGTCGGTGACAGGGCCGTCGTTCTCCTTGTCCCGGAATCCTTCGATGTCGACGGCAAAGAGCACGGCGCGATTGCTCACGTAGTAGAGCGTTTTTCCGTCGACGAGGGGAGAGGAGGCGACGCCTTGATACGGCCAGTCGTTGGCGCGTCCCGCCTCGAGCTTTGCGTGGGTGTGCTGCCACATGAACTCGCCGTCGGTCTCGCGGAACGCCATCAGCACACCGCGATCGCCCGGCTGCTTGGGGTCGCGCAGCCCTTCGTTGTTCGTCCCGACGAACACCATGCCGCCGGCAACGACCGGGTTCCCGTAGCTTTGCGACCCGAGATCGGCGACCCACTTGATGTTCTTCTTCGTCTTGACGTCCCATTCGCTCGGCAGCCCTTTGGCGTTGGAGACCATGTTGCGATCGGGCGTCCCGCCCCACATCGGCCAATCGCCCGTGCCCGGATCGGACGCAGAAAGATGGGCCGTCGCGGCGGTCGCGATCAAAACGAAGAGCACTTTGACGCAGAGGCGCAAAGCGCAGACGCTCGTGAAAGAACTTCTCTGCGATCGTGGTCTACGTCGATTGTGCTTGTCATGTCATTCATTGGGCGAAAGTTTCAAGTTGTCGATGTACGCCCCGAATTCGGCGTCGATGAAAAATCCTGGCGCGCCCTGACGGTTGCCGATGGGATCTGTCTTGTCGATTTGCCAGGCGGCCGGCTCCGGCTCGCCGGCCGGCCACGCCTTGCCGCGCGCACGCACCTGGCCGTTGGCGAGATTCTCGACGCGCAGCTTGATGGTGTACCACGCATCCGGCTTCCATTCGAAAGGCACAACAGCCGTCCGCTGCGTTTCCGGCTCCCACGGTTCGAGCTTGAGCCGCTGCGTCGTTCCGTACAAGACGAGGCTGTATCGCTGCACCGTGATGCCGACGTCCGCCATCATGCGCCGGCGTGTCGGCGCGCGCACGTCGGCCTGCATCGTGTAATTCGACCATTCGACAGGGCCGATGAAGAAGCGCCCTCGCTTGAACAAGGTGTTCGTCGGCGTCTTGTGGAGCACCTTCTGGCCGTCCAGCGTCGCAACCACCAGGGGGCCAAGCGGCGCGCTCGCATTGACCCATCCGGCGGGGGTTGTTTTCTCCTCCATCGAGTCGAACGTCTCGCTCCATGGCAGGGGCCGCGCGACACGCGCGCGCGCCTCGCCGGTGAGCGAGCCTACGGTGGCCTTGATCAGGCCGGCCTGCTCGATCTTGTCAGGGCCGACGGTCAAGTTGCCGTCGGCGACCGTGCCCTTGAGGCCCTCGAGCGACCACGTGGCTTTCTCCTCGCGCAGGAGACGGCCGCGCGCGTCGAACGATCGCGCCGCCAGCTTGACCGTGCGGCCCGGTTCGAGCACGAGCTCCGTTGGTGAGACCTGCACGTACGCCGGAGCGCCCTCGCCGGTCACGGCCGGCTCGTCGGCAGCCCACCCCGTCAGGGTCTTCCGCTGTTTGGGACCGATCGCATAAATCGCATCGCTCGACACAAAAAAGACACGGCCGCGCGAAATCGCGGCGCCGGCGAATACCTGCTCCTCGGTGCCTTCCGATCCGCCGATGCTGTTCTTGCTGAGGGGCAGCTCGACTTCGCTGAGGATCTCGGCGCGGTCCGCGCCTGGCCGGACGATGAAGAACTTGCCGTTCTCGGAGCCGACATAGATCTTTCCGTCGGCCATCACCGGCGGCGCCTTCTGCGACGTGCCGAGCGGCTGGGTCCAGAGCTCCTTGCCCGTCTCGATGTCGTACGCCTTCAGCCGGGATCCGTTCTCAATCTGATAAATCCGCGGGCCGTCGACGATGGGAGACGAGAAGCCAAACTGCTCGCCGAAGTGTGCCCATTTCGTCGCTTTGATGTCGCCGGTCTGCGCGCCGTCGAGCGCGGCGATCATGCCCATCTCGTTGCCCGACAGATTTTCGTCGCCGTGCGAGATGATCACCGTGTTGCCGCTCACCGCCACGCCCGTGTTGATGGCGCGCTTTGCCGCAACGAAGCTCCAGACCTTCTCGCCGGTTTGCGGCTTGATGGCGTGAATGCCGCCGTCGCCGAGCCCGACGATCAGCAGCCTCGTTCCGTTGATCGTCGCGATGTAAGGAGCGGCGTAGGCCGTGTCGTACGGCCGGCCGCCCGGATTCGACACATACACGATCTCGCCGGTGCGCTTGTTGAGCGCGATGAGGCGGTGCGATCGGGGAGCCTGGGCGCCCCAGTTCGACACGGCTGCGCTGACGATCACCAGATCGCCGTCGATGATCGGCGACATCGTGCGGCCGCCGTGCGTCGTGAACGCGGCAAATTCTTCGCCGACCGAGCGCTGCCACAGCGGCTTGCCGTCGGCGGACAACGCGACGACCGTCGCGCCGACGCTGAGCGCGTACACGTTGCCGGTTTCGGGATCGGCGGCAGGCGACGCCCATCCGACACGATGCGGCGGCACGTCGCTCTGGAAAATGTTGAACTTGTATTCCCACAGCACCTTGCCCGTGTCGACGTCGAGCGCCATCACGCGTTCCTGCAGCGACGGCCCGCGTCCCGACGGGTTCTGCACGTAGACGCGGTTGCCCATCACAATCGGCGCGGAGCGGCCGCCGAAGGGAGCGCGCCACAGCAGGTTGGTACCCTTAAGATCCCATGAAGATGGAAGGCCGGTCTCTGCCGAGCTGCCGTCGCGATTCGCACCGCGCGCTTCGGGCCAGTCGCCGAGTGCGACTCGTCGGCCTGTGCCGAGCGCGGTCGAGGCAGGCCCTGCGCCCATGCCGGAGCTGCGAGACTCGAGCAAACCGCGATGACGGCGAGGAGCTGTTTCAGCATAGGATTTGGATGTTACTTGAATACGTCCCAGCCGAAAAGGCTGCTTACGTAGAGGTGCGCCGTGACGATCCCAACTGCGATTCGAGTCGTCGTGTTGATGCTGGCGCTGGCCGTCGGAGTGCAGGCACAGAGCCATCGCGCCGCCATCCGCGGACAGGTCGTGGATGCATCGGGCGCTGTCGTTGCAGCCGCTGCCATTACCGCCGTCAACGAGGCGACCAACGAGACGCGCTCGACCACCAGCAGCGAGTCCGGCGCGTTCGCGCTCGTCGAGCTCGCACCCGGTACCTGGCGCGTCGAGATAGGCGCGCCTGGACACAAAACGCAGGTCCAGCGTGTCGTGCTCGCGGTCAATCAGGAACTGCGCGCCGACGCGCAGCTGCAGGTCGGCGCGCTGACGGATCGCGTCGAAGTGATCAGCGCCGATTGCCGATCTGCGGCGCGATTCATCCGCGATCGGAACCGTCGTCGAGAACCGCCAGATCCTCGACATGCCGCTCGACGGCCGCAATTTCCTCGAGCTGACGCTGCTCGCGCCGGGCGCCGTTCCCGCGGCTCAGGGATCGGCGGGATCTGTCCGCGGCGACTTCTCGTTCAGCGTCAACGGTGGGCGCGAAGATTTCAACAGCTTTCTGCTCGACGGCGCCGACAACATCGATCCGAAGCTCAATACGACGGGCGTTCGTCCGCCGGTCGACGCAATCCAGGAATTCGAGGTGCTCACGAGCACGCCCGAAGCCGCGCTCGGCCGGCAGAGCGCGTCGCAAGTGAGCGTGGTCATGAAATCAGGCACGAATCTGCTGCACGGGCACCGCGTACACGTTTTTCCGTAACGGCGCGCTCGACGCGACGAACTATTTCGCGCCGAAGGGCGAGCCCGATCCGGAGTACCAGCGCGCGCAGTCCGGATTCTCCATCGGCGGGCCCATCGTCCGGGACCGCACGTTTTTCTTTGCCGACTACGAAGCGACGCGGGCGGATGAAGGCCTGACGCGTGTCACGACGGTGCCGACCGATGCGGCCCGGAGCGCGCTTCCTCCATCGCTGACGCATCCGGTCGGCCAGGCGATTGCGGCGCTCTATCCCAGTCCAAACCGTTCGACCCAGGTCGGCAACTACGTGTCCTCGCCGACGCAGCGCGACCGGACTGATCATTTCGACGTCCGCAGCGACACCGCGTTTGGCGGCGCCTTCGATTTGATGACGCGCTACAGCTTCGCCGATCGTCGTCTTTTTGAGCCGTTCAGCGGCCCGGGGTTTTCCTTGTTGCCGGGGTACGGCAGCGACGTCGAGCGGCGCGGACAGAACTTCGTCGCGAGCGCCACTCACATACTCTCGGCAAATCTGCTCAACGAAACGCGCGTCGGATTCAACCGCGTCTCCTCCGGCGTGTTTCCACAAGAAGGGAGCACGGTCAATCGCGATGTCGGGTTGCCCGAACCGTGGACGAACCCGCGTGATGCGGGACTCAGCCTCATCACCGTGTCCGGCTACTCGCCGCTCGGGCATGAGTACAACAATCCGCAGCACAGCACGACCAACACCATCCACGTCGCCGACACGCTGACGTGGACGCGCGGCAACCACCTCGTCAAGGCGGGATTCGACGGCCGCTTGATTCGTCAGGACGCGTTTCGCGACGTGCAGGCGCGTGGGGCGCTGACCTTTGCGGGGGCGTTCACCGGAAGCCCGCTGGTCGATCTTCTGACGGGACTGCCCACGTTCACGACGCTGGCGCGTCTCGATAATCCCCAGCGCCTGCGAACCGAGTCGTTTGCGTGGTTCGTGCAGGACAGTTATCGCGTGCGCCCGAACGTCACGCTCTCGGCAGGCCTGCGGTACGACCTGACCTCGCCGCCGGTCGATGTCGACGATCGCGCGACCTTGTACGACCCGCAAACCGGCGAGCTTGTCGCCGTGGGGACCAACGGCATGCCTCGTGCCGGATACGAAAGCGATCTCAACAACTGGGCGCCACGTGTCGGCGCGGCGTGGACCCTTGACCAGGCGGCGACCACGGTGCTGCGCGGCGCCTACGGCATCCACTACAACCATTCGGCGCTCGCGCCGAGCGAAGGGTTGTACTTCAGCGCGCCGTATTTCAATTTTTCTGCGTTCTTTACGTCGGCCGCCGGCCTCGTGACGTTGACCGATCCGTTCCCGAGCAACTTCCCGATCCCGACGCCGAACTCCGCGTTCGGCTTTCAACCCGATTTGCGAACGCCACTTCTGCACGAGTTCAACGTGACGCTGCAGCGCCAGCTGGGAGCCACGCGCGTTGCCGAGGTCGCATACGTCGGATCGCGCGGGCGTAATCTGGTCGCCGCCAAGGACATCAACCAGCCGCGTCCGAGCGCGGCGCCGCTGAACCTGCGCCCCGACCCCCGCTATGCCGACATCACGTTCCTCGAATCGCGCGCGCGGTCGGAATTCGACAGCTTTCAGGCGCGCTTCCAGCAGCGCTACGCATTCGGCTGCACGATGCTCGTGGCCTACACGCTCGGCAAGTCGATGGACGATGCGTCGGCGTTTTTCACGAGCGCCGGCGATCCGAACTTTCCGCAGGACAGCGCGAATCTCGATGCCGAGTGGGGGCGCTCGAGCTTCGACGTCCGTCATCGTCTTTCCGTCAGCTTCTCGTACGATCTGCCATACGATTTCACCATCAGCGGCATCGTCCAGATGCAGAGCGGCCGGCCGTTCACCGTCGCGCTGCTGCCCGAAGTCGACAACAGCAACACCGGCCGTTCGTCGCTTGGATTCGGCGGAAACGACCGTCCGAACGTCAACGGCAATGCGGAAGCGAGCAATCCGGGCCCGAATCAGTGGTTCAACACGGCGGCGTTTTCGATGCCTGCCTACGGCACGTTCGGCAACGCCGGCCGGAACATTCTCGAGGGGCCTGGCTATCAGAACGTCAATCTTGCGCTGTTGAAACGCGTGGCGCTGCGGGGACGCACGAGCCTGCAGCTGCGAGCGGAGGCGTTCAATCTGCTGAACCGGACGAACTTCGACCTGCCCGACAACTTCTTCGGATCGCCGACCTTCGGGCAGGTGCTGTCAGCCGGGGCGCCGCGTCATATTCAGTTCGGCGTGCGCTTCGCGTTCTAAGGCCGACCTGTCCGCCGTCGCTCGCCTGAAGTCCCACGAACTCTGGCGAGACCCGCCGTAGCCGACTATGGCGGCACATGACGGGACACTCGGCACTACGACACGACGATCGTAGTGCTGGCCTTCAGGCCAGCCCTCGCGGTATGCGGACGGCTGCTGCGGCGCTTGCGCAAACGCTCACCGTCCCCGCAAGAATGTAGAACATCGCAGCGTAACTGCCTGTCATCTCCACGCACAGCGCAAGCAACAGCGGCCCGACGGCTGATGCGAGCACGGTCATCGCTTGCGCGACGCCCTGGATGCGTCCCAGCTGACGCCGTCCGTACAAGCGCGGCCAGACGCTGAAGAACAACACCATCACGAGCCCCCCGCCGAGGCCCATCATCACCGCCCATCCCATCGCCATCGCGAGTGTGCTGATGTGCGGGAGCGCGAGGAGACCGGCTGCCAGCACCGACAGCGACACGGCCATGAGACGGTTCAACGGCACGGATCGCGCGAGCCAGCCGCCGATGAAATTTCCCGCGAGGCCGGTGATGGCCGTGACGACGAGCGTCTGGTAGTACACGTTCGGTCCGAATCCTCTCTCCGCGAGGACCGATTCGTTGAACAAGCCGATGCCAGACGCCACAAGTCCATAAAGCGCGGCGCCGACGGCAAAGACCCAGAAGGCGGGCGTGCGGAGGGCCTCGCGCGAGTGTGGAGCCCGTGCGGTTCCAGGTTCCGGTTCCAGTTCAGGTTCCGGGTTCTGCGTTCGAACCGGAACCTGGAACTGGCAACTCGGAACGCTGCGGCAGAGTCAGCCGTCTGCCGCGAGGCCGATTGACTCCGGGTTGCGCCTGACGAACAACAAGGCGAGTGGCACGAGTCCCGCGAGAATCGCGGCGCCGACGGCAAACCAGGCAGTGCGCCAGCCGCTCGACTGCACGAGCGAGCCGACGACAGGAAACGCGATCATGAACCCGACGCTCAGCACCACGCTGTAGATGGCCATCGCCATGTCGATGCGCCGAACGAACCACTGACCGACCATGGCGATGCTGACGACCGATAACGCGCTTTGACCGAGCGCCCTCGTCAGCGTGATGGCCACCGCCAGCCCGGTGAACGTCGTCACGCGGCTCATCAGCACGACGGTCACGCCGAGCGCCGCGGCGACGGCCACAAGGACGACCCGGCTGCCGAATCGATCGATGAAGCGGCCGATGCCGATGGCACCGGCCGAGCCGATGAGCGTGGCCCACAGATTGAGTTGCGCGTAGTCCACACGCCCGATGCCGAGATCGCTGAGGAGTGGC
Organism: Vicinamibacterales bacterium; assembly: GCA_963802345.1. GTDB lineage: Bacteria > Acidobacteriota > Vicinamibacteria > Vicinamibacterales > JAMQPK01 > JAMQPK01. The sequence goes on along the minus strand of CAWDIK010000008.1, from coordinate 24,733 downwards.
TCGGTGATGAGCCCAAGACCCTGCGTGCGCCCAGGGAGCGTGCCGACCATGGCGGCAGCCGCTACCAGCAGCACAACCCAGCCGTAATAGAACGCTTTCACTGCGGTGGCGTGGTCGTCGTTGCGTTGCGCGATGGATTTGAGCGGGATCGCGATGTCTTCAGCCGCGAATCGCTTGTGCAGCCGTTTGACGAATTCGTGCTTGATGAGGAACTGGTCGACGTATTCCTGCGCGCGCAGGATCACCGAGAAGCCGATGCCGGGATCGCCGAACGTGTGGAACCGCACGACGGGTTCGAAGTTCGGGACGCCGCCCTGCACGGTACGCATCACGTCGCGCGCCACCTCAACGGTGATTGCTTCCACGCGATCGAGGTCGCTCTTGTAGTCGACGCTGGCCTCGAACGCCACGACCAGCTCGTGCTCGGGGGAGTGGTAATTCGTGACAATCGACTGCGAAAACTTCGCGTTGGGCACGAGCACGGTGTTGTTCGTCAGCTGCCGCAGCCGGCTCACGCGCCAGTCGATGTCGACCAGGTACCCTTCTTCGCCCGATGAAAGCTTGATGTAGTTGCCGATGCGGATGTGCTTCGCGACGGTCAGGCCGGCAAAGAGATTGGAGAGTGTGTCCTGCAGCGCCAGCGCGATGGCGAGGCCGCCGACGCCAAGCGCGGTCAGAATCGGCGTAATCTGCAGCCCCAGTCCGGTCAGCACGACCAGCAGGCCGACAATCGCAACGACGATGCGAACGAGGTTTTCGGTGAGCGTCGTCGTCCGGAGAGAAGAGTCGAGCGCTGGTCCGTGCGTGCGGACGAGCTTGACGAGCACTTCTGATACCAGGAACGTCAGCGACGCTGCCGTGACGACGTACAACCCTCTGTCGAGGGCGTTCGCAATTTTCGGGGGCAGCGTCCAGAACCCGGCGGCGAGGTAGACGCCAACGAGCACGCTCCAGAACGGCACGCGCCGCGCGACGGCGCCCACAACAGCCTCGACCCAGTCGCTGCCGGTTCGGCGGGCAAGAGCGGACAGTCGGGTGGCGACAATGCGCTTCGCCAGTTGTCCAATGACATATGCGACGGCGATCACGAGGACAGACAGCGCTGCCGTTCGCGCCGAGGCCGGCCATCCCTGGAGGTCCCAGTTCATTGGGGTCCGATCATATGTTTTTTGACTGGCTGTTCGGCGATGGCGGGCGAGCACGACCGCGTAAATCGCGATGTTGATCGTGAGGGCGACGCCGCCAAGCACAAGCTGATCGCGTCGCGTCAGTCCATTGGGGTAGAGGACTGGCAGAACGTAATGTGCGATGAAATCTCCCTGGTAGCCGGTTTCGCCGGCGCTGCGGCGAAGACGATTCTCGAGCGGCGTCAGCGGGCAGATCCAGCCCGTGAACTCGACGAGAGCGCCCCAGATGACCGCCGGCACGTGGAACCAGGCGACGCGCGGCCAGCGCAGCACGAGGATCGCGCCCAGCACCACAAAGAGGACGAACGCGAAATGCAGCGCGACGATGGCGTCGGCGGCCACCGCGTTACTTGTCAGATTGAATCGACGCGAGCAGTTGCTCGAAATTCTTCTGCTGTGCCGCGATCGTTTTGGCGGGGCCCGTCAGCTTGAAAAACACGCTGCCGCCCGGTCCTTCGACGATCGCGCCCAACAGGCGATAGCCCGCGGCCGGCTTCGAGCCCGCCATCATCGGGCCGCCCATTCCGGTATATGTGCCTGACGCATCGATGAGCGTTATCGGAATGCCGCGCGTCGTACGCTTGTCGATCTTGGCAGTCGCGGGCTTGCCATCGGCGCCGAGCACTTGTCCGCGCCACCGCTCGATGTTGGCGTCGACTCCGCCACCCTGGCCGGGTCCGAAGTAATTCACGACACACTCCGCGATGCCTTGATCGCCGGCGACAGGCGCAATCGAGTAGGTCGCTGCGCGCATCGGCCGAGGCGCCTCGCTCTTCCAGGCGGCCGGTGCCGTCCATCGCACGCCGGCGGCCGATTCCGCAAAGAGGCCCGCGGCTGAGGCCGCGAGCACGGTGACGAAGACCAGAAAAGATTGCGCATGCGTGAGTATATCGCTAGAGAAACAGGAGTTGCAGCAGACTGAGAGAAGATGAGTCACCGATGGCTCACAGAAGTCCGACTACGCAGCCGACAGATGAAATCGCCTTTCTTGCCTGCTCGGCGTCTCCGCGCCTCCGCGTCGAGACAGCGCTGTCTCGCGCTACTTCACCAATCTGAATTTCTGAATGCGCCGGCCTGTGTCGGTCTCTGCGACGTAAAGATTTCCGCCGGAATCCACGGCGATCGCGTGTCCATGCGTGAAGTTGCCGAGCCAGTGCCCGGGACGTCCGAAGCTCGAGAGAATTTTTCCGCTGGCGTGATCGAGGATGTGCACCTGCTCGTTGCGGCCGTTCATCACGTACATGAATTTCTGTTCGGGATCGCGCGAGAACGCCACCCACCAGGCCGTGCCGCGCGGGTCCGGTAGCGTCGGGGTGCCGGTCTTGATCCAGATATTCTGACAAACGTGCCGTTCTTCTCGAACACCTGGACGCGTTGACCCTGTCGATCGCAGACGTAGATCAGTCCGGCGCGGCTCATCGCGATGCAGTGCACAAGCTGCGCGAACACGCCGCCGGTGCCCGTCTCGATTTCCTGCTGCGTCGCCTGCTTTCCCCACTGACGCAGGAACGTGCCGGTGCGGTCGAACACCGCCACGCGCCGGTTGCCGTATCCGTCCGCGACGTACACGTCGCCGTTCGCGGGATCGACGACGACGCCGGCGGGGTTGAAGAATTGCGTGCGGCTCGCGTTGAGCAGCTGTCCCTTTGCCGTCCCGTCCGTCGTATCGAACACCCCGCGCTTGCCGATCTGCAAAAGCAACTTTCCGTCGTGGCTCCACTTCTGGACGATGCCATCCCCGTTGCCCGTGAGCCAGATATTGTTCTCGTGATCGACGAAGCAGCCGTGAATGACTCCCGGCACCGTGTTCGAGTCACCGAACGAATGGACGAGATTGCCGGCCAGGTCGAAGATCAGCACTGACGGCGACTGAATGGAGGTTTCCGCTTCCTCGGCGGTGATGTCGCGCCGGTTCGTCACCACGAGGTGGTCGTGCGCGTCGGCGCAGATGCTGCCGGTGCGGCCGATGATCCATTTGTCTGGAAGCGGCTTCGGCCAGTACGGATCGATCGCGAATGTCTGCGTGTTCTGGGCGGCGAGCGAGACGGAGAGGCACACAGCCAGAATCGGCAGGACGGCGTTGCGCATAGGACCTCCGATGATGCGCTGTCTATATCACGGATATGGATGATGTGTTTCGTTTTACGTCCGTGTCTCCTTGCCCCGTGTTGAAACTGCAGGCGTGTCTCAACCCTCGAAGAAATCCACAACGCCCGTTTCGAGCGAGTATTCGGCGCCGACGACAACGAGGTTGTCTTTCTCGATCAACTGCTCGAGCATTTCAGACCCGTGCCGTAGTTGACTGACCGAGCTCTGCACGTTCGCGCGCACCGCATGGCGGACGAGCTCATCCTGCTGCAGGCGCAGCTCGGATTGCAGAAGCGGCTCCACCGCAGGGCGCACGCGATCGACGATCGAATGCAGATTCCGGGACTGGTTGATGGTCGGCCGCTTCAGCTCGTCGATCGTCGCCAGGATGGCCCCGCACTGCGAATGCCCGAGCACGACCACGAGCCTCGTGGCGTAGCGCTCCGCCGCAAACTCGACGCTGCCGACCTGTGACGGCGCGACGATATTGCCGGCGACGCGGATGACGAAGAGATCTCCGAGCCCTTGATCGAACACGATCTCCGCCGGCACGCGCGAGTCGGAGCAGCCCAGGATGATCGCGAACGGCTCCTGGCCGGCAGCAACTTCTGCGCGGCGCGCCTCGGTCGCCGAATCGTGGCTTCGAACGTTCGCCACGAAGCGGCGGTTGCCGTCGCGCAGCAGTTGAAGTGCTTCAGCCGCCGGAATCATTCCGGAAATTTGACGAGCACGTAGGTGAGGTGCTGTCCCTTCGTCACGAGGAACGCATGTGGCACCGCGGCAGGGATATGAATGACGTCGCCGGCAGCAAGCGGATGACGCGATCCACCGTCGAGCCTGGAGCCGGCGTACTCGCCCGGGCCGCCGGTGGCCTTCTTGTCGATCATCGTCCCGCCGAGCTGCAGCACACCCTCGCCGCTCTGCACGAACACGAGATCGACGATGGTGTCGTGCTGCTCCGGGAAGCCATCGGCGTTGCGATACAGAAAACGGACGCGATGATCGCCGAAATCGGCCAGCGTCTCGCGCGCCGAATGATCGGGCCCCACGTTCTTCGACAGCGCGGCATCGCGCCGCGTCAGCTCGCCCGCCTTCCACAGCCGGAAATCAGGATGATCCGCCGCGAACACCGGAGCGGCGAGGAGAACGATGGCGGACAAACGAATTGCGGTACGCATGCGTAACCTCCTGCTTTCCACTTTTCAACTTTCCACTTTTCACTTTTCACTTTTCACTTTTCACTTTCGTAATACTTCCGATACATTCCGCGCCGGAACAACCACCCGCCCAGCGGGCCGAACCAGTTGAGCACGTGATACATGTAGCCGAGATCCATCAGCTCGATCAGGTTCCCGTCGAAGTCCTTGACGAAGAAAAACGAATGGCCGCGCGGCGATCGCTCCGGCGTGCTGACGATCTCCACTCCTTTCGACTGCAGATGGTCGTGCCATTTCTGAAGATTTCTTACGTTGAACGAAATATGCGTCAGCCCGACGCCGTTCCAGGGGACCGGACCGGGCGCCAGTTGTGGCTGGAACTCGAAAATCTCGAGTACGCCACCGCCCGGTACGCGGATCCAGCCGATCTTGCACGTTGGCGCGTCATGCCCGACGCCGAAGAACGTCCGCACGCGGTCGGGAGGCGTGTCGGCGACCCCCACGAGGGGACAGCCGAACATCTCCCAATAAAAGCGCACGGCCTTGTTGAAATCCGACACCGTGATGCCGGCATGGCTGAACGAGCGTGCTTTCAACACCGTCTCCTCTCGCCAGAGCTCGCGGGAGTCGGGCGAGCGGCGGCGGACAGGTCGGCCGTGCGAATGTGATCGGCGACGCGCAGCGCCTGCGCCGCAATCGTCAACGCCGGATTGACGGCGGCGGACGAAGGAAAGAACGACGCGTCGACCACGAACAGATTGTCCACGTCGTGCGCGCGGCAGAACGGATCCAGCACGGACGTACGCGGATCGTCGCCGAACACGACTGTGCCGCACTGGTGTGTCGTGTTCTTCGCCCCGTGCGAATGCGTCATCACGATCCAGAACCCCAACTTGTAGAGAACCCGCCGCATTTCCTTTACCAGCATCTGATGCGCCTTCAGATTGTTGGGCCGGTAAAACAGCTGGATGCGGCCTTGCGAGTCCAGCGTGACGCGGTTGTCGGTGTCCGGGAGATCCTCGGACATCGCCAGCCAGTCGACGCCGCGCGCCACCCACCAGTCGTACCACGACAACGGCACCTGCGGCACGACCGTCTGCGCCATCACTCCGTGCGTACGACCCTGCGACTGCACATGTCCGAGGGGATACGGTGTATGCGGGCCCCGAAAATAGAAGTCATTGATGGCGACCGTCTTTTGAAAGACGGTCTCGTTCTTCCTCATCGGATGAAATCCCTGCATCATCGTCGCGAGGTGGGCCATGTAGCGGCGGCCCACCAGCCCCGACGAGTTCGCGACGCCGTTCGGATGCGTGTCGTTTGCCGACCGCAGCAGCAAAGCGGCGGAATTGACCGCACCGCACGACACCACGACCAGCGCCGCACGGACACGCACGGTTTCCCCCTTGACCTCGACGTCCACCGCTTCCACCTTATCGCCCGCGCTGTTGGTCACCAGCCGCCGCGCGTACGCATTCGTCCACAACTCGACGTTCTGCTGCGCAATGGCCGGGCGGACGCAGCACACCTCGGCCTCGCTCTTCGCGTGCACCTTGCACGCGAACGAGTTGCACGTGTTGCAGAGGAGGCAGCCATCGCGAATGCCGAGCGGCAGCGGGGAAGGGTGAAGCCCTTGAGCGCGCAACTGCCCGACGATCGTCGTCATCCCGTCGGAATGCGCGATCGGCGGATATGGAAAGGCGCCTCGATCCGGATCGGTCGGATCGATGCCTCGCTCGCCGTGCACCTGGTACAAGCGTTCCGCGCGGTCGTAGTACGGGGCGAGGGTGTCGTAGTCGATCGGCCACCCGGGCGAGACTCCTTCCATGTGCTCGAGCGGATGAAAATCCTCGCGCCGCAGTCGATACAGCACGCTGCCCCAGAACTTCGTGTTGCCGCCGACGTTGTAGTGCGTGTAGGGGCGGAACTCGCGGCCGCGTTCGTCGATCCACCGTTCCTGCGTTTGGTATCGAAGGTCCTTCCAGACCGCTTCGGGGCTCCAGTTTTCTTCTTCCTGCGGTACGAAGTCGCCTCGCTCGAGGACCAGGATGCGCGCTGCCGTGTCGGCGAGCGCATAGGCCATCGTTCCGCCTCCTGCACCGCTGCCGATGATTACAACGTCGTACTGTTCTGTCCGCATCACGCCGTACGAGGAAGGCTCGATAACACGTCGTCCATCAGCCGCTGATCGTCGATCGCGCGCTCGAGGCTCATCTCCGGCGCTCTGCCTTGCGCGATCGCGGCATGGAAGTCGCGATACATCGCCTGGTAACCGCGAATGTCGCGGAACCCGGGAAATACCAGGCGCGGCGCGCCATTGCCTCTCGCGAAGACGAACAGGCCGTTCGACTCGAATGTGATGATGCCTTTGCGGCCGTACAGCTTCGATAGTCGCAGCCCTTTGAGGAGCGACGGGATCTCGCGCGAGTAGTAGAGCGAGCCAACGGCGTCGTTGTCGTAGCGGAACGCCACCATCATGCTCTTGGCGCGCGTGTCCGGACCTTCGCGCGAAACCGCAGGCCGGTACCCGTCGATCGAGACGATTGAAGGGCCGAGGCTGCCGGCGATGTGCAGCCAGTGAATGCCTTCTTCGAAGAACGCATCGCCTCCCGCCATGGCCTCGTCGTTGCGCCAGTCGTCCTCTGACTTCAGGCGCTTAGCGATCGTCGTGAACTGCGCGAACACCATCTCGCCAATCGCGCCCTCCGCCACGAGCTTCCGCAACACGACAGCCAGCGGCTTGTAATGATCGTTCTCGCCCACGAGCACGACGCGCTTCGCCTGGTTGCGCGCATCGATCGCCGTCCGGTAATCTTCGAGGCGCGGAAACGCGGGCTTTTCGACCAGTACGTGCTTGCCTGCCGCCAGCGCGCGCAGCGTCAGGTCAAGATGAAAGGCCGGCGGCACCGCGATGACCACGGCGTCGATCTGCGGATCGTCGATGGCCGCAGCGTAATCCGCGTAGCTGCCAGAACCGTGGAAGCGGCGGCAGTAATCCTCGGCCTTGTCGCGCTCGCGGCTCGCGTAGCTTGCGACGATGTCGGATTTGAAGCCCTTCAAATGGCGGCTGTGCACCTGCGTGATGAACCCGCAGCCGAGAAAGGCCAGGCGAAGAGGCTGCATCGGCTCGAATTGTAACAGTCTATGATGAGGCTTGTGTTCGACGACGTGACGCGTGATGTTCGACACGGATTGCGAATGCTGCGCCGCAGTCCGGGTTTTACGACGGTAGCGGTGCTCACGCTGGCGCTCGGAATCGGCGCCAACACCGCGATCTTCTCGATCGTGAATGGCGTCATCCTGCGGCCTCTCGGATACCCCGAGCCCGAGCGGTTGATGTATCTGACGACGCAATTCCCGGCATTCGGATTCGAGGAATTCTGGGTGTCGCCTCCCGAGTATCTCGAGTATCGCGAGCTTAATCGATCGTTCTCGGCAGTTGGCGCGTTCACGACCGGCGAGCAGAACCTCCTCGCCGGCGATCGCCCCGTGCGCGTGCGAACCGCGAACGTCGACGAGCATCTGCTCAATGCACTCGGCGTGCAGCCGGCGTATGGGCGCCTGTTTGCGAAAGGAGAAACCGACATCACCGGCCCTCCGCCGGCGCCGGGCCAGCCAGCGCCTCTTCCGCCGCGCATCGCGATCCTCTCGCACGAACTGTGGCAAAACGCCTTTGGTGGGCGCCCGATGATCGGGCAGATGATCCTCATCAACAACGTGCCCCGCGAAGTCATCGGCGTGATGGCGCCGGGCGCGGATGTGATGGACAACCGCACCGAGGTCTGGATGCCGCTCGGGTTGAATCCGGCGAATCGACAGAATCGCGGCAGCCACTTCCTGTATCTCATCGGCCGGCTTCGCGACGGCGTCACGCCGCAGGCCGCGCGCACCGAGCTCGACGCCCTGATTCGCAATTGGGGCGAGCGGACCGGCGCGAAGAACCACGTCTTTGTGCCGCTCGTGAAGAGCACCGGACACATCCTGCAGATGAAGCCGATGCGGGAGGAGATTCTCGGCGAAGCAAGCCAGGCGATCTGGGTTCTTCAGGTCGCTGTCGGATTCGTGCTGCTCATCGCTTGTGCCAATCTGGCGAACCTGCTGCTCGCGCGCGCCGAGGCGCGCCACCGGGAATTCGCGGTGCGCACGGCGTTGGGGGCCGGGCGCGGCAGGTTGCTCCGCCAGTTCATGACCGAAGGACTGATCCTGTCGATCGCAGGAGGCGCGCTCGGGCTGTTGCTCGCGCATCTCTGCGTGCGCGCGCTGCTGCGGGCCTATCCGGAAAGTCTGCCGCGGACGGGCGAGGTCGCGGTGGATGCGCGCGTGTTGGTGTTCACGTTTGCCATGTCGATCGCGACCGGGTTGGTTTTTGGACTCGCGCCGATCCTGCACATCCGCATGAAAGGACTGATCACTGCGCTCAAGGAAGGGGGCGCGCGGGGTGCGACGCGCACGGCGCGCCATCACATTCGCCGCGGTCTCGTGATGGCCGAGGTCGCCCTGGCGGTGATGCTCGTCATCGGGGCGGGCCTGTTGCTGCGGACGGTGTATAACCTCACCACCGTCGACGCCGGCTTCGATCGATCGCGTCTCGCCACGTTTTCGATGACGCTGGCGATTCGCAACTACCCGCAGCCGTCCACTCGCGCACAGGCATTCCAGCGCCTGCTCGAGAAATTGCGCGCCGTCCCGGGCGTGCAGGCTGCGACCGCGATGTCCGGGCTGCCGCCAAATCGGCCGCTCAACGCGAACGACACCGACATCGACAATTACACGGCACCACCTGAGGGGCCGTTCGAGAACGTCGACTACTACCAGTACGTGATGTCCGACTACTTCGAGACGATGGGCATTCCAATCGTGCAGGGCCGCAGCTTTCAGCGGGCCGACGAAGCCTCGACCGGCATGCTGGCGATCGTCAACGAAACGCTCGCCAACACGTTCTGGAAAGGGCGCAACCCGATTGGATTGCGGCTGCGGCCCTGCTGCGGCGATGAAGTGCCGTGGTTCACCGTCGTCGGCATTGCCAAAGACGTGAAGCAGGGAGGCGTCGACAAGAAGACGGGAACGGAGTTCTATTTCTTCATCGATCAGACATCCCGAGTCCCTTCACCGTCCGCCATCTCGCCGGCGACGATGAACGTCGTGCTGCGGACGACGCTGCCGCCGGATGCGCTGGCGCAGACAATCGAGCGCGTTGTGCGCGAAACGGATCGGACGGTGCCTATCGTGCGGCTTCGCGACATGGACACGGTGTTCGCCGAGTCGATCCGGCGGCCCAGACTGCTCGCGCATCTGCTCGGGGCTTTTGCCGGGCTGGCGCTGCTGCTCGCGGCCATCGGCACCTACGGCGTCCTGACCTACATGGTGGCCGAGCGCCGCCGCGAAATCGGCATTCGGATGTCGCTCGGTGCGGATCGATCGAGGGTGCTGGCGCAAATCATGAAGCAGGGTCTCGTGCTGACCGCCGCCGGCGTGGTCGCGGGGATCGCCGGCGCACTCGGGCTGAACCGGCTGCTCTCGTCGTTGCTGTTCGGCGTGCAGCCGACGGATGCGGCAACACTCGCCGGCGTCACGGCCACCATCGTCCTCGTGGCCGCAATCGCCTGCGGCCTGCCTGCGTGGCGGGCCTCACAGCTCGATCCAAATGTGGTGCTGAGAGACGATTAAGTCGAACCAGACGAAGCCGAACATCGAAACAAAGTCCGCACGTCGAGCCGGATGTTCGTCGCTTCATTTCGGTTTTCGTTAGAGTCTTCGTGGTTTAATTCCAGTCATGGGCGCGTGTCTCCCCCTCATGTCCTCAACATCGGCGATCTCCGGCGGCTGGCGAAGCGCCGCCTGCCGCGTGTGGTCTTCGATTACATCGACGGAGGGGCAGATGCGGAAGTTACGCTCCGCGACAACGTCAAGGCGTACGAAGAGCTGACGTTTCGTCCTCGGGGTGCCGTGGCAATTCCTTCGATCGATTTGAAGACCACGCTCCTTGGCGCTCAGCTCGAGCTGCCGTTCATCCTCGCGCCAGTGGGCAGCACGCGTCTGTTCTATCCAAACGGCGAAGTGCTTGCTGCCCGCGCGGCAGGGAAGGCGGGAACCGTGTACGTCCTCTCGACGCTGTCGGGCACGCCCATGGAGCAAGTGCGAGCGGCGACAAGCGGCCCTGCGTGGTATCAGGTGTATCTCTGCGGCGGGCGCGAGGCGTCGATCAATATGTTGAAGCGCGCCAAGGCAGCGGGTTTTACTGCGCTCGTCGTCACGATCGATACGGGCGTACCGGGCTTACGCGAGCGCGATCTGCGCAACGGAATCAAGGAACTGCTTGGCCGGGGCGTCTCGGGCCTTCCGTACCTTGGCCAAATGATCACGCGCCCCGCGTGGATCGCCGGCATGCTTGCCGATGGCGGGCTGATGAAGTTTCCGAACGTGCTGCTGCCGACCGGGCCGATGCCATATGCGGACGTCGGGAAGACCCTCGAAGAATCGGTCGTCTGCTGGGACGATCTCAAATGGATTCGCGATCTCTGGGACGGGAAGATCGTCGTCAAGGGCGTGCATACGGCCGAGGACGCGGAGCGGGTCGCCGCTGAAGGCGCCGACGCGCTTGTCGTGTCCAATCATGGAGGGCGCCAGCTCGACGGCGTGCCTGGCAGCATTCGATCGCTTCCCGAGGTTTTGTCGGCAGTGGGCGACAAGGTTGAGGTGCTCGTCGATGGCGGCATCCGCAACGGCGGTGATGTCGTAAAAGCGTTGGCTCTCGGCGCGAGGGGCGTGCTCATTGGGCGCGCGTATGCGTACGGACTTGCCGCGGCAGGGGAGACCGGCGTCGCGCGTTCGATTGAGATCCTCCGTTCGGGTATCGTGCGGACGATGAAGCTGCTCGGCGTGGCGTCGGTGCGGAACTTGAACCGGTCGTACCTCGACGTGCCGGCCGGCTGGTTCCCAGGAGAATCTAAAGAAATCTAAAAATCTGGAAACTAAAATCTGGAAACCCCGTATAGATTCTAGATTTAAGTTTCTAGTTTCCAGTTCACACTGAGGCTCCCATGACCGCAATGCACGAGATTGACTACAAGATCTATGGCGACGACATGCAGTTCGTCGAAGTCGAGCTCGACCCGAACGAAGCCACGGTCGCCGAAGCCGGCGGCATGATGTACATGGACGACGGCATCGAGATGGAGACCGTGTTCGGGGACGGATCGCAGCAGCAGACCGGCATCATGGGCGCCCTGATGGGAGCTGGAAAGCGTCTGCTGACGGGCGAATCGCTGTTCATGACCGTGTTCTTCAACCGCAGCGGCCAGAAACGCAAAGTTGCGTTCGGCGCGCCGTATCCCGGCAAGATCATCGCGATTCACCTGTCCGAAGTCGGCGGAGAGCTCGTGGCGCAGAAAGACTCGTTCCTCGCCGCGGCGAAGGGCGTGAGTATCGGCATCGCATTCCAACGGAAGCTCGGAGTCGGTTTGTTCGGTGGCGAAGGCTTCATCATGCAGAGACTGCAGGGCGATGGCTGGGCATTCGTTCACGCCGGAGGGACGCTGCACGAGCGCACGCTCGCGCCCGGAGAGCTCGTCCGCGTCGACACTGGGTGCATCGTCGCGCTGCAGCCGTCGGTGAACTACGAGATCGAATACGTCGGGAAAATCAAATCGGCGCTGTTCGGAGGCGAAGGGCTGTTCTTCGCAACGCTGCGCGGGCCGGGAAAGATATGGCTGCAGTCGCTTCCGCTCAGCCGCCTGGCGAATCGGATTGTCAGCGCCGTGCCGGGCCTTGGCCGCGGCGGCCGCGAAGAGGGCTCGATTCTTGGCAAGATCGGCGGTCTGATCGATGGCGACAACAGCTAACTGCGCGCGCGGCGTCTTTGTCTTCGCCCTGTTGTCCGTGGCCGCTCCATCGGCTGCCGCAGGCCAGAGCGATCTGGAAAAGGCGCGCGCGATGTACAACGAAGGGCGCTTCGAGGAGTCGATTGCGGCCGCCGCGATCGCAAAGCAGAAGCCTGACTCGGTCCCTTCGGCGACGCTGATTGAAGCGCGCGCGCGGCTCGAGCGATTCCGGCAGAATGGCGATGCCGGCGATTTCGGCGCCGCCCGCGCGGCTCTCGTCTCGTTGAACCCACGCGTGCTCGCGCCGCAGGAAATCATCGAGTGGCAGATCGGCATCGGCACGGCGCTTTTTCTCGAGAATCAGCCAGGCCCGGCCGCGGAGATGTTCGCCACCGTTCTGCCAGCCGCGCGAGAGCGTTTGTCATCAGCCGAGCTCGACAAGCTGGTGGAATGGTGGGCCAGCACTGTGGCTCGCGTCGCCGAATCCCAGACGGGCTCCGCTCGAAAGGACGCCTACACCGCGATGTTGTCGGCGGTGCGGGAAGAGCTCGAGCGTAATCCGCTGTCATGGCCTGCGTCCTACTGGCTGGTCGTCGCGGCACGCGGCGCCGGCAACCTGGACGACTCCTGGAACGCGGCCATCACCGCCTGGATTCGTGCCGGTTCTCAACCCGAGGGCGTACAGGTTCGCGGCGACCTCGACCGCTTCGTGACGCAGACACTCATCCCCGAACGGGCACAAGCGCGCACGGGTCAACGCCTCGACTCGAAGACTACCGAGACCGAGATTGCGGCGCAGACCGAGCAGTGGCGCGCGCTCGTCCAACATTGGCGGCCGCAAACCTAAGCCCCGTCAGTCGCTTACGGCGACGGTGACCTTCCTTGCCACAAATTAAGACAACCCGCGCACCGCCGGCTCGGCTATAATTTCCGTTCTCGCTAACACGCTTATTTTGAAAGGATTATTGTCCATGCGTCCTTCTTGGCTCCGCGTCGGCGCGCCTTCATTGGCGGCGATGCTCTTGGTAACTTGGATTGGTGCCGGCCTGTTGTCGGCCCAGGGCACGACGGTGCGGATCAACGGCGCCATCGACAAGCTCGTCCGCGGCAAGTCGCTCGCGGGCGCGATCATGTACGACTTCTCGCTGTATGCGGCCGCGCAGTTTGCGTCCTCCGATCTGGATTTCATCATCATCGACATGGAACACCGGGGGCTGGATTTCGAGCGCCTCGAGACGTTCCTGCTCGGATCGACCAACAAGGCCGAAATCGCCAAGCAAGGCAACCTGCAGGTGCGCGTGCCGCCGATCGTCCGCATCCCGACCTACGGGCGCGCGCCGAACGAGGCCATCGTCAAGCAAGTGCTCGACATGGGCGCGTTCGGCATCATGTTTCCGGCGATCGAAAACAAGGAGCAGGCGATACAGGCGGTTGCCGCATCGCGCTACCCTCAGATGAAGGGCTCGAAGTATCCCGACTCCGGTCGGCAGGCGCGGTAACGGCAACATGCCGGCTGCGTGGTTCTGGGGACTGTCGAGGCCGGAGTACTCGCTTCGCGCCGACGTGTGGCCGGCGAACCCCAACGGCGAGCTTCTGCTGTTCCTGCAGATTGAAACCGTCGAAGGAGTGAAGAACGTCGAGGAGATTCTCTCGGTTCCCGGCATCGGCGTGGTGTTCGTCGGACCCGAACGACTTGTCGTGGTCGCTCGGAGTGCCGCAGGGCTCACCCGAACACGACGAGGCGGTGCAGACGGTGCTGAGCGCCGCGATGAGGAGAAACATTCCAGCGGCTATCACGGTTACGGAGGCCGACGTCGTCAGCAGGCTGAAGCAGGGCTTCAAAATCGCATCGCTGCCGAGCGGCGGCCTCGAAGCGCCGATGGATGCGACGCTGAAGCTCGCACGGACGGTCATCGGACGATGACCGTCAACCGCGCCCGCCTGAACGCTTGGGCGGCCTCGGTGGGCGAGCCGGCGTGTTCGTGACCGGCGCTCTTGCGCTTCTGATCGCTGCGGTCGTCTCCGCCGCGGATGGGGATTTGCGTCTCGTCGAAGCGGCGCGCAGCAACGATCCGGCGAGCGTTCGCAGGCTGTTGAAGCAGGGCGCCGACCCCAACGTGCGGGCGCTCGACGGGTCGACGGCGCTGCTCTGGGCCGCGCACTGGAACGATCTGGAGACCGCCGATCTCCTGATTCGCGCCGGAGCGCACGTCGATGCGGCCAACGACCTTCGTACGACGCCGTTGTCGCTTGCGTGCACGAATGCGAGTGCGGCCATGGTGGAACGCCTGCTGAACGCCGGCGCAAATCCGAATTCAGCGATCGCGACAGGTGAAACGCCGCTCATGACGTGCGCGGGAACTGGCAGTGCGGGTGCCGTCCGCAGTCTCATCGCTCGAGGCGCCGCGGTGAATGCCGCGGAGCCGTCGCAGGGTCAGACGGCGCTGATGTGGGCGGCCGCCGAGCACCATCCAGACGTGGTCAAGCTGCTGGTCGACCATGGCGCCGACACGCAGGCGCGCACGAAGCGCGGGTTCAGCGCGCTGCACTTCGCGGCGCGGGTAGGCGACCTCGAGTGCGCGCGGATCCTGCTCGCTGCGGGCACCGACATCAACATCCGCTCCCAGCCGGCCTCGCCGGAGAAACCCTCACCGGCGGCGGCTGGAAACTACACCGGCGGAGGCGGCCGCGTCGGCGGTCCGAGCTACGAGGCAACCGTGTCTGCCGGCAGCACGCCGCTGCTCGTCGCGACGTTCCGGGCGCACGTGCCGCTTGCGCTGTACTTCCTCGAGAACGGCGCCGATCCCAACGCGAGCGACGCGGGCATCACTCCGCTGCACTGGGCGGTCGGTACCTGGGAAAGCGGCGAGGCCAATCCGGTGTTCGGCTTCACCGATGCGATGAGCGGGATTCCGGATCGCCAGCAGAAGCTGCAGCTCGTCAAGGCGCTTCTCGCGCGCGGCGCCAATCCGAACCTGCCGGTGACGCAACGTCTGCCGGGGTTCGCGGGCGGGCACACGGATGTGATCGGCGCCACGCCGTTTCTGCTGGCCAGCGCGGCCGCCGACATCGAGATGATGCGGCTTCTGCTCGAGGCAGGTGCCGATCCGAAGCTGCGGACCAAGAGCAACATGACGGCGATAGCCGCCGCGACGGGCGTCAATCGCGTGCAGGGCGAAAGCAACGTCACCGATGCGCAGGCGTTCGACGTCGTGAAGGTTCTGATCGAGCTTGGCGTCGATCCGAAGGTATCGGTCTCGACGGGCGAGAACGCTCTCCACGGTGCTGCGTATCGGGGCTGGAATTCTGTGGTGCAGCTGCTGGCCGAACATGGCACCGACGTGAATGCGATCAGCAAATCGGGGACGACGCCGTGGCGAGCCGCGGCGGGAGAGGGAGACAGACTCGGCGGCGTGCTTTTCAACCTGGATACCGCGGCATTGCTCGTCAAGCTGGGCGCCGATCCAACGCTCGGCAAGCCGTGTATGGCACAGACGAGGTGCCGGTAATGGTTCGAAAAGCGCTCGCGGTTCTGGGTGCCGGGTCCTGGTTTGGGGTCTGACCCCCGTTCACAGTACGCGGCAGCCCCGGGCAGCCCGACAAGGGGGTCTGACCCCCGGACCAGGTACGGGGGTCAGACCCCAAGACCGGTTCGCCGGCGCGCGAGCTCGTTACCACGTACTGCGTCTCGTGCCACAACCCGAAACTGAAAACAGGAAATTTCGTCATCAATCCCGCGGATGCCGACAACGTCGCCGGATCTCCAGAGACGTGGGAAAAAGTCGTCGTCAAGCTGCGATCGCGCGCGATGCCGCCTCCAGCGGAGCCGCCGCCCGGACAACAAGACGTACGACGCGGTTGCGGCATGGCTCGAGACCGAGCTCGATCGCAACGCGGCCGCGAACCCGAATCCGGGGCGGCCCGCCGATCTTCATCGATTGAATCGCGCAGAGTACGCCAACGCGGTGCGCGATCTTCTCGGCGTGCAGGTTGATGGCACGCTCTTGCTTCCTCCAGACGAGCAGGCGCACGGGTTCGACACGAATGCCGATGCGCTCTCCGTCGTTCCCGCGCTTCTCGACCGGTATCTGACGGCGGCGGCCAAGATCGCACGGCTCGCGATCGGCGATCCGACGCTGCGGCCGGCCTTTGAGCGGTATACCGCGGTCAGGAACAACACGAGCGAGCGGACATGGCTGTGGCAGACAGAGCGCCTCGGCGAAGAGTTTCCATTGGGATCCCGCGGAGGCATTGCGGCGCGCCACTATTTCCCAGTCGACGGCGAGTATGTGTTGAAGGCGCGGCTCGACAAGACCTATACGGGGATGGTGCGCGGCCTCAACGTGCCGAACGACATCGAATTCCGCGTCGACGGCAAGCGCGTGGGGCAGTTTACGCTGGGCGGCCCCGAGTTCGACTGCGGCCTCCGCGCGTTCGGCGACGCCCGAAGCGGACGCTGGAAATCCTCTTTTCACCGCTGATGACGGACTGGAAGTGCGGGTCCCGCTGAAAGCCGGACTCCACGAGGTCACCGTGACGGCCGTGAAAGCCGATGGCGCAAAGCCCGAAGGTCTCGGGCCCGACCGCATCCCGATCTGGGGTCATGACTACGACGGCGACATCCGCGCGCCGCTCGCTTTTTCGGTGCTGCTCGTCGGCGGGCCGTACGACGGCCAGACGCCACAGGAGTCGCTCAGCCGGCGCCGCATTTTTGTGTGCCACCCGTGCGATGCTCGCGGATCGAGACGACCGTTGCGCGACGAAGATCGTATCGACGCTGGCCAGACGCGCGTACCGTCGTTCAGTGACGACGGAAGACGTACAGACCTTGCTTGGTTTCTACAAGGAAGGGCGCGCGAATGCCGGTTTCGAAGCGGGAATCCGCTCGGCGCTCGAGCGGCTGCTCGTCAGCCCCGATTTCCTGTTTCGCATCGAAGCCGATCCCGGCGCAACGTGAAGCCCGGCGCGCCATACCGCCTTTCCGACGTGGAGCTGGCATCGCGCCTGTCGTTCTTTTTGTGGAGCAGCATTCCCGACGATGAGCTGCTCGACCTGGCGATTCGGGGGAAGCTGAGCGACGCGAAGACGCTCGATTTACAGGTGCGCCGCATGCTGGCCGATCCACGGGCGCGCACGGCACTGGTGCAGAATTTCCTGAGCCAGTGGCTGCAGGTGCGCAACGTCTGGCTGCTGACGCCTGATGCCAATCGACAGTATCCGTGGTTCGACGACAACCTGCGCACCGCCTTCGTCAAGGAGACGGAGCTGTTCCTCGAGAGCCAGCTGCGCGACGACCGCAGCATCGTCGAGCTCTTGACGGCGAACTACACATATCTCAACGAACAACTGGCGCGCCACTATGGAATCCGAGACGTCTACGGAAGCCATTTCCGCCGGGTGACGCTGACGGACCAGAACCGATGGGGTCTGCTCGGTAAAGCGAGCATCCTGTCGGTGACGTCCTACCCGCACCGCACCTCGCCCACGATTCGCGGCAAGTGGCTGCTCGAGAATATTCTCGCGGCTCCCGTGCCGCCGCCACCGCCGAACGTCAACACCACCCTCGACGAAGGGAAGACGGTGAAAACATCGTCTGTGCGCGAGATGCTCGAGCACCACCGCGCGAATCCCGCGTGCGCGAGCTGCCATGCGAACATGGACCCGCTCGGCTTCAGCCTCGAAAACTTCGACGCGATCGGCCAATGGCGCACGCAGGATGGGGACGTCGCCGATCAACGCTTCCGGAGTGCTCCTGGACGGCACCAGCGTCGATGGGCCGGCCGCCCTTGCGAACCGCGCTGCTGCAGCAGAAGGAGCAATTCGTCAAGGCGGTCACCGGAAAGCTGCTGATGTACGCGCTGGGCCGCGAGATCGATTACCACGACGCCCCCGCGATTCGCGCGATGATGCGGGCCGCGCCGCCGACGATTACCGCTGGTCGTCGACGATTCTGGCCATCGTGAAGAGCACCCATTTCAGATGCGCCGCACCAAGCAGATCGACGACCCAACCAAAGCCGAGCCGCGCAGCGCGGCGACGGCACAGCCGGCGGGGCGAGAGCCCCGCCGCGATTAAAGATGAGAGCTCAACCATGATCGTGACCAGGAAATCCATTTCACGCCGCACCGTGCTGCGGGGCATGGGAGCGGCGGTCTCGCTGCCGTTGCTCGACGCGATGATTCCGGCGCTGACTGCCGCACAGAAGACGCCGGCGAAACCGGTGCGCCGTCTGGCCGTCGTGTATCACCCGAACGGCGTGGTGTACGAGAACTGGCTGCCGAAGGGAGTGGGCGCCGATTTTGAGTTCTCGCGTGTGCTCTCGCCGCTCGCGCCGTTCCGCAATCAGGTGGTGGTCATCACCGGCCTCGCCGATCGCCAGGCCGAAGCGCTCGGCGACGGCGGCGGCGACCATTCGCGCGCCTCCGGCTCGTATCTCACCGGCGTGCACGTGAAGAAATCCGACACCATCGTCCAGAACTCGGTCTCGATGGATCAGATTGCGGCGCGCACGTTCGAGCGCGAAACCCAGTTGTCGTCGTTGCAGCTCACGGTCGACAACAACAACCTGGTGGGATCGTGCGACGTGGGCTACAGCTGCGCGTACAGCAATACGCTGTCGTGGCTCACGCCGACGCTGCCGCTGATGTCGGAAAACGATCCACGGGTCGTCTTCGAGCGGCTGTTCGGATCCAGCGACAGCACCGATCCTCGCGTTCGCGCGATGCGCATGCGCCAGGATCGGAGCCTTCTCGATTCGGTGACCGAGCGCGTGCGGCAGCTTCAGCGCCGGCTCGGCGCGGCCGACAACACGAAAGTCAGCGACTACCTGGAGTCGCTGCGCGACGTCGAGCGGCGGATCCTGAAAGCCGAGGAGCAGAGCGCGCGCGAGCTGCCCGAGTTCGATCGCCCGGTCGGCATTCCCGATGCCTTCGACGAGCACGTCCGGCTGCTCTACGACCTCAAGGTGCTGGCCTTCCAGTGCGACCTGACGCGCGTCACGACGTTCATGTACGGACGAGAGCAGAGCGCGAGGACATACCCGCAGCTCGGCATCCCGGATCCGCATCATCAGCTCACGCACCATCAAAACGATCCTGAGAAGCTCGAGAAGTGCACCAAGATTCAGACCCATCACACGGCGCTGTTCACCGCGTACCTCGAGAAACTGCGGTCGACGGCGGATGGCGACGGCATCGCTGCTCGATCAATTCCGTGATTCTTTACGGCGCGGGGCTGAGCAACAGCGACCGCCATACGCACAGCCCGTTGCCTACCGTGGTGGTCGGTGGGGGCGCGGGCACGATAAAAGGCGGCCGTCACCTTGTGTACCCGGAAGGCACGCCGCTGACGAATCTACACGTCACGCTGCTCGACAAGGTAGGGGTCCCGGTCGACAAACTCGGCGACAGCACCGGCAAATTCAGAGCTACATGCTCGCTTAAATAATTCGTGGAGGACAACGTGACTAAGCGATCAGCGATTTTCCTGGGTCTCTTTCTTGTGGCGCTCGGGATTCCCCGTCATCTCGAAGCGCAAGTCGCCGGCACTATCAGTGGATACGTGCGGGACGAAAGCGGCGCCGTCATGCCGGGCGTGGACGTGCAGGGCCACGATGGTCGGCCAGCAAATCGACCCGCTCGGCGGTCACCGACGAGACGGGCTTCTTCAACCTTCTCGCGATGCCGCGGGGCAGCTACGAGATCACCGCGCAGCTCGACCGGGTTCGCGACCCAGCAGACGAAAGCAGAGCTGACGGCGGGCGAGAACCTGCGCGTCGACTTCAAAATGAACCTCGGCCAGCTCGCGGAAACCGTCGTCGTGTCCGGCACACGGCGCTGGTGGAAACCCGCAGCGCGACGATGTCTGGTCTGGTCGACGATCGCCGGGTCCAGGAGCTGCCGCTCAACGGCCGCAACGTCGTGGAGTTGGCGAGCACGCTTCCCGGCATTACCGATGTCACCGCGTCAGAGGAGATGGCCAGCACGCGCGGCGGGCCGACGATGATCGTGCACGGCGCGTCCCGAGGTCAGAACAACTTCACGCTGAACGGCGCGAACTTCACGAACTACTCGCAGACCGCCGGGTTCAATCCGCCGCCGCCGGACGCGGTGCAGGAAATCCGCGTGCAGACGTCGACGTTCTCGGCCGAGTTCGGCAACAACGCCGGCGCGCAGGTGACCATGGTCACCAAGGCCGGCAGCAATCAGTTCCATGGATCGGCGTGGGAATTCCCTCGGAACGACGCGCTCAACGCGCGGAACTACTTCGCGCCTCGAAAGTCGGACCAATCGCAGAACCAGTGGGGCGCGGCGCTGGCGGCCGCATCGTGCCGAACAGGCTGTTCTTTTTCGGTTCGTATCAGGAACTGACGAACCGCGCCGAAGCGGTCGGCCAGGTCGCCACCGTGCCGACCGACGCCCAGCGGCTCGGCGATTTCACCGGACTCTCGACGCCGTTGCGAAATCCGATCGACGGTCTCACGGGCCTGCCGCTCAGGGACACGTCCGGGAACTCGTGCGTCACGCGGCTCGAACGTCATCAATCCGAACTGCATCAGCCCGGTCGCGAAAAACTATCTCGATCAGTTCATCCCGAGGTCGCCAACGGGACTGTGTCAAGCTGATCCCGTCGCCGCTCGACGCGTATAACTTCGTGACCCGTGTCGACTACACGGTGTCGTCGAAGAACAACTTGTACGGCCATTTCTTCAAGGACAACTACGAGCGGATCAGCTCGCCGGGCAACCTCGATTACGTCCCTGAGAGCAACGTGGCCGACATCAAGAACTATGGCATCACCGACACGCACACCTTCAGTTCGACGTTCCTGAACGAGTTGACCTTTTCGTTCCTGGACGCCGAGTCGTTCCGAACGGCGACCGAGCGAGTTCCGCCCCGCGACATGGGCATCAACATCGACGAAGGCTATCTCGGCGTCGGATGTCGCCTGAACGTCTCCGGCGGACCCAATCTGGCGTTCACCGGGCCCGAGCAGCAGATCTACAGAAACTGGCACTGGAAGGACGTGATGACGCTCGTCAGGAGCGCCCACACGTTCAAGTGGGGATACGAAGGGCAGTACGTCAACTTCGACCTGATCCGCGGAAACGGCGCCCGCAGCGCCACCTTTACGGGCCCGCTCCGGAAATCCGATGGCCGACTTCATGCTCGGCGCGTTCGACAACGTGAGCCACGGATTCGGCGCGGCCGACAGCTTCCCGCTGCTCTGGAAGCATCAGTTCTTCATTCAGGACGAATGGAAGCTGACGCCGCGCATCACGATGAACGTCGGGTTGCGCTACGAGCCGTGGTTTCCGTGGGAGCAGGAATACGGCCGCTATACCTCCTGGGAATACGGCACGCAGTCGACCGTCAAGCCCGATGCGCCGCGCGGCATTCTGTTTCCGGGCGATCCGAACGTGCCGTTCAAGACCGTCGAGAGCGATCTGAACAACTTCGCGCCGCGATTCGGCGTCGCGTGGGACGTCAACGGCAACGGCCGAACCGTCGTCCGCGGCGGATACGGGATCTATTACAACCACATCAGCGGAACGTCGGTGCACGCCGCCGAGGCGCCCTGGACCGGCACGGTGCAGCTGTTCAACGGCCGCATCGAAGATCCGTTCGGATCGCTCAACCGCGCGGTGCCGCCGTCAGGCGTTCCCATCTCCGGCGAGTTCGGATGCGTGCCGATCAGCGCGTATCCAGGGCTGAACTGCCCGCTGTATCCGCTGCCGCTCAACTTCGTCTACAACGACCTGGAGATGGCGACGCCGTACGTCCATCACGTCAACATCTCGTTCCAGCGTCAGCTCACGAACGATTTGATGATCGACGTCGCGTACGTGGGCAGGTTCGGTACAAGCTGGAAGGTCACCGGCATTTCAACCCGGCGCAGTTCATCAACTCGCCAAGAACCGGGCTGGCGCCCTCGGCGGCAGAACGTGCCCGAGCGCGTGCTCTATGAGCCCGGCATCATCGGTCCGACGTCGCGCGTGCTCGAGACGCGGTATCAGAGCTGGTACAACGGCCTGGAGCTGAAGGCGACCAAGCGCATGAGCCACGGGTTCATGTTCTCCGGCTTCTACACGCTTTCGAAGGCCATCGACACGCTGCTCGATCAGGGTGCGGGGCTGACGGCCGGTGTGGCGAATCCGTTCGATCTCAGCGACATGAAGGGACGATCGCAGTTCGATCGGCGCCACGTGGTGGGTCTCTCGTGGATGTGGGAGCAGGATCATCGATTTCGAGAACGGTGTCGTCGATGCGCTGCTCGAGCGGGTGGACCGTCAGCGGCGTGCACAACTGGTCGAGCGGGAATCCGCTCAACTTCACGATGGGCACCGACGTGGCGCTCGACGGCACGAGCGGTGCAGGCCGGCAACTGGCTCAGCTGGCGCGACGGAAAGACCGTCGACGATATCGCGCGCGATCATTCGAGCCGCGACGACTTCATCGCGGCGTTCTTCGACACAACGGCGTTTGCGCCGGTCGGCTCGCTGCCACGCGGCATCTACGGCAACGTGCCGAAGAGCGCGATCAGCGGACCGGCGATAGCCAAGAGCGACATCGCCGTATCGAGGCTGTTCCCGCATTCCTGGACGACCGGGCATGCGGCTCAGTTCCGTGGTGAGTTGTTCAATGCGTTCAACCAGGTGAATTTCGACCCGCCGGTCACCAACGCCAGCGCGACCAACTTCGGCCAGATTACCGCCACGCGCGACGGCGACCCCGGACGGGTCGGACAGCTCGCGTTGAAGCTTCTGTGGTAACTAAAGATAGGAAGGATCAGAGTCTTATGAGACGAATGTTGACGCTGGTGATGGTCATGGCGCGCGACGACGATGGTCGTCGCGGCGGGACCCGAAGACGGCGTTAAAGGAGGCGGGCGCTGGATGGCGTCAGGGCGCCATCAAGCAGGACAAGGCGCTGCTGGAGAAGTATCTCGCCGACGACTGGTCTACACGCACGGCGGCGGACAGACAGAGACGAAGGCGCAGTACATCGCGAACGTGATGAAAGGGCCGTCACATTACCTGGCGATGAAGGAAAGCGACACGAGGATCCGCATCTACGGAAAGATGGCGGTGTTCTGGGGCCTTGTGGACGTCACGCCGGCGAAGGGGGAGAACCTATCGTGTCGCGCACGCTCGAGGTCTACTCGCAGAACGCGCATGGCGTGTGGCAGATGACTCAGAAGGAATCAGTACGCGTGCCCGTGAAATAGTCACTTGTCTTACCGCAACGACGCGACGACGCCACGAATAGCCTTGTGAAGTCATTGCGCCGTTGCGTCTCTGCGGTGAGTTCAGAACCCAGAGCCCGAGGTTATTTCAAGCCGTCTGCGAGCGTCTCGGCCTTTTCCACCGACGATTCCGCCAGCAGCAGATTGTTGTCCTTCACCGCGGTCTCTGCCTGTGACAGAAAGCGGCGGGCCGAGTCGTAATCGGCGCGTTTGCCGGCGTTGAGCTGATTCCGCTGAATCAGGTCGAGCTTTTGCTTGGTCCGGCCCATACGATCGCGCACTTGTGGCTGCGGTCGGCGTTTTACTGGCTGCTGCTGCGGGCCGTAGTTCCGGCGGCGGAGTCGGACGCGGCGGCTCCGGGACGGTCACCGGAACCGTCGGCACTGCCGGTTGAGGCGCGGCTGCGCTCTTAGCCGCCGGGGGCGTTTTCGGCGCGGCGGTCTTTTCTGCAGGTGTGACGGGTGGCCGTTCGGCAACGACAGGCTGCTCGGCGATGACGGCGGGGACGGATTCCATGGCGATGCGCGGCGGGGGTTCCGGGATTTCGAGCGGGACAGTCCACGGACGACCGTGCAGGGCTCGACGCGCACGCCCCGGCGACCAGGAGGGCGACGACCACCGGGAACCCGCGCATACCCATCATCGTGTAGTGCTGCAATCTACCAGTCTTCCAATCTACCAATCTACCAATTCTTATTATCATCCCAACGGCAAGAGCATCCGGAACATGGTGCCCCGGCCTTCGGTCGACTGCACCTCGATTTCGCCGCCATGCAGCTGGACAATTCTATAGACAATCGACAGCCCGATACCGCTCCCTTCGGGCTTCGTCGTGTAATACAGGTCGAAAATCCGATTGAGAGCATCCGCCGAGATAGGCGGCCCCGGTGTCTTCTACGGTGAGCGCCAGACGGCTATTCTTCTCCACCGTCGCCCCCATCGTCAATCTGCCGCCGTCAACCATGGCCTGGGACGCGTTGAGCGCCAGGTTCAGCAGCGCCTGCCGGAGCAGGGCCGGGTCGGCACGCAGCTCGGGCAGGTCGTCGGGCACAACCGAACGGCAGTTGATGCCGTTGCGGCGGGCATCGGGTTCGACGAGCGCGATGACTTCGGCGATGAGGAGCTGCACGTTGACCGGAACGAGCTGGAGCTCCTCGGGGCGGATGAAGCGCACGAAGCCTGTAATGACCTCGTCGAGCCGCTTGATTTCCGAGCCGATCACGTCGAGATGCTCGCG
>CAWDIK010000007.1:0-16143 GCA_963802345.1 Vicinamibacterales bacterium | reverse complement strand
TGAATTCATTTCTTGTGCGTCGCGCGATCCTTCTCTCGCTTCTGCATCACTGTCACCGCGTTCGCCCAGCAGAAAACTGTTTTCGAAGATCTGCCGGCGCTCGTGCTCTCGAATGACAAGGTCTCGCTGACGGTCATCACCGAAGGCGGAGCCATGGCGCAGATTCTCCTCGCGGACGACAAGGAAAAAATCAATCCGATCTGGAACCCGTACTGGATCGCGCGGCAGGCGGGATTGACCCGGCCGACGAGCTTCTTTCGCGGCCACTTCGCATGCCTCGACGGCTTCGGCCCAGTCGTCGGCCGAGGAGCGCGCTGCGGGACTGCCGTTCCACGGCGAGGCGTCCATGCTGCCGTGGATGTTGCAATCGCATGAGAAGAAGGGCGGCACGTTGAGCGCGGCGTTCTCGGTGGCACTTCCGCTCGCTCACGAAACGTTCGCCCGGACGTATCACATCGTCGACGGCGAGAACATCGTCTGGGTGGACAGCGCGGTGACCAGTCTGCTGGCGATTCGACCGCCCGGTCTTCTGGGGCGAGCACGCGACGATCAGCGCACCCTTTCTCGAGCCCGGCAAGGTGGCGGTCGACATGCCCGTCACGAGAGCAAAGACAAAGATGGTTCCGGCGCAGGCGAACCCGCCGCGGCAGCTGCGGTCGTACGTCGATTTCACCTGGCCGATGGCGCCGACGATCGACGGCCAGCCGTTCGACGCCCGCACCGCGCCGATGAAGCCGAACACGACCGACCACCTGACAACGCTGATCGATCCGTCGAGGCGGCTCGGGTTCGCAACCGCGCTGCATCCTGAAAAACGGCTGCTGATTGGCTGGGTGTTCCGCCGCGAGGAATTCCCATGGGTGCAGACGTGGCTGTCGAATCCGGGCCCCAACCGGATGACGCGCGGACTCGAATTCGCCACACAGCCGTTCGATCTGCCGCGCGCTGAGGTATTGAGAAACGGTCCGTTGTTCGACTCGCCCGTCTTCCGCATTTTGCCGGCGAAGTCGACGATCACGTCGAGCTTCCTGATGTTCTACACGTCCGTGCCCGAGGGTTTCCTCAAGGTCGATGACGTGCAGCTCACCGGCGGGAAGCTCGTCATTGAAGATCGCACGAACCGCAAGACGGTCTCGCTCGCGGCTTCGCGGTCGCTGTAATCACGTGAGCGTGATCGCCATTGCGGTCGTCACGGCCGTCATGACCGTCTCCGCGATCCTGCAAGGGGCGGTCGGCTTCGGCCTCGGTCTCGATCGCCATCCCGTTTCTGATCTACCTCGACCTGCGATTCGTGCCGGGGCCGCTGCTCGTGGCGGCGCTGACGCTGCACATGCTCGTGTTGCAGCGCGACCGCAGCGGTGTCGACCGGTCGGGACTCGCCATGCTGTTGAGCGGGCGCGTGCTCGGTACGATTCCCGCAGCCGTTCTGCTCGCGTCTCTGCCGCTCGACAGCATGAAAATCCTGCTCGCCGCCGTGGTGCTCGCGGGCGCGGTGATGGGGTTCCTGCATTCGGGTGGGCATCCAACGCCTGGAGTATTGTTCGGCGCGGGCGCGGCGTCGGGATTCATGGCCACCACCGCCGGCCTCGGCGGACCGCCGGTGGCACTCGTCTATCAGCGCGCGGAGGGCCTGCGTCTGCGCGGCACGCTCGCCGCCTATTTCATCGTGGGAACGGTGCTCTCGCTCGCCGCGCTCGCGTGGGCAGGACGATTCGGCGCAGAAGAACTCCGACTGTCCGGGTTTTTGATTCCAGGGACCGTGCTCGGCTACTTCATGTCGCGGCCGGCGGCCGCATATCTCGACAGCGGCCGCACCAGGGTCGCGGTCCTCGCTGTCTCAGCGCTCGCAGCCGTCAGCGTCATTGTGACGGTGTTGCTATAGACACTCGAACAGAAGATCAAAAGATCAGAAGAATTCTTCTTCGGAAAATACTTTTGATCCTTTCTGATCTTCTGTAAAAGCTTTTCAGTTCGAGGATTGGGCACGCGAGCGCGGCGGCACGCGCGACGATACATAGGCCGCGATTGATACGAGATCCTCGCCGTTCAGATTCGCGATCGCCTGCTTCATCAGCTGCACCGCCGCTCCGTTGCGCGCGCCCTGCTGAATGTCCCAGACCTGCCGGACGATGTAGCTCGGCGATCGCCCTGCAATCGGCGGCACATCCGCCACGCCCATCAAGTCCAGCCCGTGGCACGTCACGCACGGCGTCGTCTTGCCCTGAATGATCTCGTTGCCGACGATGCGCATGCCGCCGGTGGTGACAAGGTCCCGCCCCTTCTCGATGCTGCCGGGCGGCACGTAGGCGATGAATCCCGAGCGCGGATTGCGAAGCGTCTCGGCCTGCTCGAGATCCTCGGGCACTTCGATGATGCGGCCGGCGATCGGTTCGGTTCGATCGTGCGTCGGCGCCAGAAACAGATTGCCGACGATGCGCGTCTTCGGAACCAGGTCGCTTTCGATCACGCGGATCCAGGGGGTCCATTTGATCGCGGCGAAGTACTCCGCCGACAGCCTCATCTCCTCGTCGGACATCACCTTTGCCAGCTCGATCATCGTGTTGGTGTTCGGCTTGCGCGGATCGGCCGATCGCCGCAGGCCGTTCTTGAAGTCCTGAAGCTGCCGCATGAAGTACGCGACCGGCAGTCCGGCCGGCGGCGCATTCTCGGGACGTCCTTTGCCGTTGGGAAGATGGCATGAGCCGCAGCCTCGCCCGGTGTTGCCGGTGCCGGCGGCCGGGCCGTTCCTGATGATTGGAGGCATCGGCGAGGGATGATCCTGCGGGAACCAGTCGATCACGTCGTGACCGTCGCGCACATCGACGAGCGAGTAGCTCGCGTTACTACCGCGGGCTCGCCGCTTCCGCGTCTGCTCGGCAGGATCTTCGTTCGGCCGCAGGTTTCTGGTGGGAGCAGCCTGGGCCGGCGCTTTGTCGTCGGCTTTCGCGACGGTCTCGAACCCGTACGCCCACAGCGGCTCGCGGTCGAACGGGATCGCCGGTTTAGGCGGTTCCGGTTTCGTTGTCGAGATCTCGCTGGGAAGCGGCTGCGCGGGCGCGCGGCGCGAGTCGTAGTACCTCTGAAACGCGACGCCCAACGCAAAGCTGACAACGCCGACGAGCGCCGTGCTGAGGAATCGCTTCACACTGCCTCCGTGCGGCGTATTCTACCTGCTCTGCGCGATTCGGTAGGCGCAGCGGCGGTCGCCCGAAAGAATGTGCTCGGCCCGCTCGACGCTGACGCCCGGCCCGAGGGCCGAGCGGAACAGGTCGAGCTCGCTGGCGCAAAAGCCCTGGCACGCAGTGGCGGCCGCGCAGATGGGGCAGTGATTCTCGATAAACAGAAATCCCGGGCCGTCGCGCTTCACTTCGGCCATGTACCCTTCATCGGCGCGGATCCGCGCGAGCTGCTGCACTCTCTTCGCGAGGGGCGCTGACGCGTCGATGCGCGATCGATAATCGGCGCGCTGCCGTGCTACCCGCGCGTCGAGCAGGCGCGCCATGCCGTCCGGGCCGAACGCATCCTGGACCGATGTGATGAGCGCCGCGTTCAGCTCGGCGTACGCCTCTGGAAAGAGCCGATCTGCGTCCTGCGTCAGACGCCAGAACTTCGCCGGGCGCCCAACTGGAACGCGCCGTTCCTCGGCGGTCACGAGCTTCTCCTGCTGCAGCGCATACAAGTGCTGCCTCACGGCCATCGCCGTCACGTGTAACCGGCCGGCGAGCGACGCCGAGTCCATTGCGCCTTCGGTTTTCAGGAGCTTGACGATGCGCCGGCGGGTCTTTGTTTCATCCCCGCGCGTCGGCTTGCCGCGCCGACGCCATGCGCGGAGTGGTGCGAGGGCGGGCCACGGCACTATTTCTAAAGCATTCGCTTTACAAAGTCAACCGGACGGGAGTAGACTCCGACTTAGTAAAGGAGATTCTTTACAAATGAAACCTGCCAATCCTTTCGCCAATCTTCGAATCGCGATCACCGGCGGCACATCAGGGCTCGGCCTCGCCCTCGTCCATCTCCTGCACCAGGCAGGCGCCCGCGTGGCGTTCGTCGCACGTCATCGCGAGCGGGTCGACGAGGTCGCCCGCGAGCATCCGGGCACGCACGGCATCGTGGCCGACGTCTCGCTGAAAGACGACATCTACCCGATGGCGCTGCAGATTCTCGGCGAGCTGGGCGGCCTCGACGTCCTCATCAACAACGCGTCAGATCTCGGGCCCACGCCGCTGGCTCTTCTCGGCGACACCGAGTGCGAAGATCTCGAACGTGCCCTGTCGACAAACGTCCTCGGGCCGTTCCGTCTGACGAAGGCGCTGCTCGGCGCGCTTGCGGCCTCGGCGCGCCAGGGGCGCGGAGCGGTTG
The DNA here is from genome assembly GCA_963802345.1 of Vicinamibacterales bacterium. Lineage (GTDB taxonomy): Bacteria > Acidobacteriota > Vicinamibacteria > Vicinamibacterales > JAMQPK01 > JAMQPK01. The sequence continues at coordinate 11,784 of CAWDIK010000007.1, read as the reverse complement.
TCGTGAATGTATCGAGCGACGCCGCCGTCAATGCGTATCCCACGTGGGGCGCCTATGGCGCGAGCAAAGCGGCGCTGCGGCATCTGACACACATCTGGGATGCGGAAATCTCCGAGCAAGGGGTGCGGTTCCTGTCGATCGATCCGGGCGACATGGATACGCCGCTGCACGCGCTCGCGGTTCCCGACGCGGATCGCTCGAGCTTGAAGCGGCCTGAGGTTGCCGCGCGCGAGCTGCTGGATGCGATCGCCGAGGCGATCGCGATGAAGGGGGCCGCTGCGTGAACGCAAAGCTTCTCGTCATCGACGCGCGCGAAGGCCTGCGCCATATCCCGCGCGAAGCCCTGATCGATGTTCTGCGTCCCGGTGATCTCGTCGTTGCGAACGACGCCGCGACATTGCCGGCAAGCCTGCAGGGCACCCATGTCCGAACCGGCGAGCCGATTGAAGTTCGGCTCGCAGGCCGGGCGCTCTTTGTCGACCGACCTCTCCGACTTCTCCGCCGTCGTGTTCGGCGCCGGCGATTTTCGCACCAGAACCGAAGATCGCACGCTACCGCCGTCGCTCGTCCCGGGCGACGCGCTCGTGCTCGGTCCGCTGTCGGCGACGGTAACGGCTCTTCTGGGACACGCGCGCCTGATCTCTCTGCACTTCGACGGCTCGACAGACGAGATCTGGTCGGGAATCGCGCATCACGGCAGGCCCGTGCAGTACGCGCACGTGCCGACGCCGCTCGCCCTGTGGGACGTGTGGACGCCGATTGCGAGCCCGCCTGTCGCCTTCGAGCCGCCATCCGCGGGCTTCGCGCTCGACTGGCAGATGATTGCGGCTCTGCGCGCGCGCAACATCGGCTTCGCGACGATCACGCACGCCGCCGGCATCTCTTCGACAGGAGATGCGGAGCTCGACATCCGGCTGCCGTTCGACGAGCCGTACGAAGTGCCCGTCTCGACGGCGGACGCGATCGCGCGGGCGCGATCGAACGGCGGCAGAATCATCGCCATCGGGACGACGGTCGTGCGCGCACTCGAGCATGCGGCCATGCGCGACGGTGTCGTCCACGCCGGACGCGACATCGCGACCGAACGCGTGGGACCCGGCACGCCGCTGCGCGTCGTCGACGCTATTCTTACCGGCGTCCACGAGCGCGGCACGAGTCACTACGAGCTGCTCCGCGCCTTTGCCGATGACATGACGCTGTCGGCGGCGGACGAAGAAATCGCGGCGCACGGGTATCGTCCGCACGAGTTTGGAGATTCGGTCTTGGTGATCCCTATTGGTAGATTGTCGGATCGAAGATTGAGAGATTGTTGTTGGATTGAAGAGTGGGGATTTTCAGAATCTTCCGATCCCACATCGACAATCCGACAACATTCCTTCAATCTTCAATCCGCCAGTCTGACAATTCTGAATGTAGAATACCGCCCTTGTGGCTGACTCGAAATCCGAATCATTTCTGAGCTCGCTCTTCTCGCTGAACGGCAAAGGTTGCCGTCGTCATCGGCGGCACCGGCGAGCTGTGCGGCGCGATGGCCGGGGGACTTGCGGCCGCAGGCGCCGAAGTCGTCATCGTCGGCCGAAATGAAGAGAAGGCCAGGGCGAGGCTCGCCACGATCGAGGCCGCCGGAGGACGCGCATGGTTTCATGCGGCAGAAGCGACCAGCAAACCTGAAATTGAATCGCTGCTCGGCACCGTCCTGCAACGCTCCGGCCGTGTTGACATCGTCGTCAATGGCGCCGGGGTCAACTCGGCAACCCCGTTCTTCGACATCGCCGAAGACGAGTTCGACCGCATCGTCCGCGTCAACCTGAAGGGGGTGTTCTTCGGATGCCAGGTGTTCGGCAAGCACCTTGTCGACGCGGGCCATGGCGGATCGATCATCAACATCGGATCGATGTCGGGCGCTCGCTGCCGCTGTCTCGCGTGTTCACGTACTCGGCGACCAAGAGCGCCGTCCATAATCTGTCGCTGAACCTTGCGCGCGAGTGGGCGCCGCATCGCGTGCGCGTCAACGTGCTGGTTCCGGGATTTTTTCCCGCCGAGCAGAATCGCAAGATTCTTCAGCCAGAGCGGATCGCGAAAATCATGGCGCACACGCCGATGGCGCGATTCGGGGAAGCGCGCGAACTGATCGGCGCGACGCTGCTGCTCGCCAGCGACGTCGCCGGCTCGTTCATCACCGGCGAAGAGCTCATCGTCGACGGCGGTTTCCACGCCATGGCCATCTGATGCGAGCCATCAACCGGTTCCTGCTCCTCAACAACATTCGCATCTCGCACAACCCCTGCATCAGCCCCGATTTCTGTCTCGACTGGCCGGCGCTGCGCGCGAAGTTGAAGGACAGCTCGGTGAAGGAGCGGCCAAAGACCCGCTTCGAGACCGCCGCGGGGCGTTGGATCCTCCTCGAAGACGAGACTACGTGCGACTGCGCGTGGAAACTGGAGCCGCGCGAGCATGGAACGGGCAGCAACGCGCTCGAGGACGGCGTCGCGCTGGGCAGATGGCAGCTCACGTCTTTCCTGCGACGTGGGACAACCTCCTTCGATTGAAGAACGCGGTGCAGGAGCACGATCCCGACTCGACGATCTTTCCGACCGCCGGCGCCAATCTCGGCCGCGGCACGCTCGGGATCGGCGCCCGTTTCACGACGCTGCATTGGCACGCCGTCGAGTGGGCGATGACTGCGCTGAATCTCGGCGTCACCGCGAATCAGAACAGCATTCCCCGTGAGCTGGTGTTCGACGTCGACGCGATGCTCGAGGGGCGGCTCGACACGGTGCCGTTCCCGTTCATCGGCACGAACGTGCCCGAGGGGCATCAGGGCCAGAGCGTCGAAGGCATGAGCCACGGCTGCGTGCTGTCGAAGCTCAAGACCGGCTTTCATCGACGGCGAATCGCATGGAGCTTCAACGCCGATCACCAGCCCATCGGCGGCAAGTTCGACGCGCGCGAAGACGCACTGGTGCGGGGCTGCGTGCTTGCCAGCTACATCACGTTCGACCTGTCGCCCGAGCTCGCCCAGACGCAAGCGCCGGCCGACGCGGCTGCGTGGGTGAACGCGCACGTTCCGGCAGATCTCGTCGATCGCGTGCGCTCGCGCGTGGCGTCGGTCGGTCTTACCCTCAACGAAGCAGAGTTCTCGAAACTGCTCGCGTACGTCTGGCCGGCGCTCGAGAAGATGAAGCGCCGCGACGACAAGTACCGTGCAGCGCGCGAAAAGGCCTTCACGACGGAGGTCGGCAGACAATACCTACGCGAGCTCTCCATTGACGAGCTCCCTGGTTTGACGACCCCGGAAACGACGGCGGCGATGCTGTCGCTGTGCGAGGCGCTCGGCATGCGCATCAATTTCGTCGCGCCGGCGTTCGGCTTTCAAAAGAACACGCCGTATCCCGACAACGACGGGCTGCGCGCGCTCATCGAGAAGCAGTGGGCGGTGTGCCGCGCGTTCGACGCGAGCATCGGCTTCCACTCCGGATCGGGAAAGTCGGCGGAGAACTATGCAAGTGATGGGCGCGGTGACCGGCGGACATCTCGAGATCAAGACGAGCGGCCGTTACACCTACGAGATGGGCGTGGCGCTCGTCGACGTCGAAGAATCCTCAAGATGCGGCGCTGTGGCGCGACTGGTATCGCTTTACGCTCGACATGGTTATCGACGGCGCGTTCAGCAACGATGCCACCGAGCAGAAGATGGCGCGGACGTTCATGACGACATCACTGGGCGTCGGCCCGGCGGACGCCAGTGCAACGGAGGATCTGTTTGATTCCCCGGCGTCGTGCCGCCGAGTGCTCGAAGCGCTGCCGCCGAGCCCGGAATACATGTTCTTCTTCGAGTACAACTTTCTGTACGTGCTTGCCGCCGGCGGCCGTCCCGACAAGACCGCGCTCGGCGATCACTCTCCACGCGGATACGCACAGCGCGCGCGTTTTTACACCATCAGCCACGAAGCGCGCCTCAACTACGCGAAGGCCGTCGCCGACTACATCGTCTTCCTGGCGGCCACCACCGGACTGGTCGGCGCCAACTTGTGCGCGACGGCCGCCGCACGCCTCGAACGCTATACGTCACTCGAAGAGATGCTCGCGGAGATCTAGGGCTCACATATCGACGATGAGCGCGGAACCCGCCGTACGCCATCCGCTTCATGTCGAACGGCATCGATTTCGGATCCATCATGTTTGCCAGCCGCGGGTCTTGCATCACCTTCCTGTTGATGCGATCGCGATCGGCGCGCGACTTATAGACAATCCAGGAAAACACGACCGTTTCGCCTGGTTTGGTTTTGGCGGCCTTCGTGAACGGCACGCCCATTTTCACTTTCAGGTCGTCGCCGGCGCATTCGACGTACTCGAGCGCACCGTGCGCCTTCCAGATCTTCCCTGCCTTCCGGGATATCTGGCGGTACGCGGCGAGCTTCCTCTTTGGCACGGCGAGCAGAAATCCATCGGCATAGCGGGGCATGTACATCCTCCTTGTTAGGGCTGAGGGCTTAAGGGCTGAGGGCTTAGTGAACGGCGGCCAAGTCGCACCTGAATCCCGATCTGAAATGTGCGGCCGGCGCCGAAATGGGTTCCGCTGAAGGGATTGCCGAAGTTATACGCAAAGCGTTCGCCCGTGACATTCAGGATCGAGCCACGCAGCGAGATTTCGCGTGCGCCCGCTCGAAACAACCGCGCGCCCGCCATCACATCGAAGAGCTGCCTCGGCCGCACACGGCCTGTCTCGAAATTCACGAGCTCGCTGCCCGGCCGCTCCATCAGCTCGTCGAGCTCGTCTTCGTCGACCTCGAGCGGCGTGCCGCTTTCGTAGCGCCCGCCGAACGACGCCCAGAAGCCGCCGCGCGGATGATCGTAGCTCGCGCCGAATGCGGCGACGTGGCGTTGATCGTGATCGGGGGTGAACTTCGTGCCGTCGGCAATCTCGATGACTTCGTCTTCGAGAAAAAGCCCTCCCGTCACCGGGCCGAAATTCACGACGCGCGAATTCGTGTAGCTGACATAGCCGGATGCGCCGCGGCGGCGCGGCAGATCGACCCGCACGTCCACGCCGTCGGCCTCTCCGCGAGCGATCGCATTCGGAACGATGATGGTCGTGCCGAACAGCACGTTCGGATCGCTCACGCTATTGACGCGGCGGCGCCAGTACGCTGCGTCGACCCTCACGCCGCCCGCGAGCGTTTGGCTCACGCCAAGTTCGGTCGCCCATTGCCGTTCCGGCTCGAGGTCTTCCCCGCCGCCGGTCTCGTCGACGAATGGCGACAGCGCGCGCGCCTGCTCCGACGAACCCAGCAGAAGATTTTCCGCCTGAGGCGGCTGGTAGAACCGGTCGACCGATCGCGCGGATAGATCGTGCCGCTGTTCGGCACGTGATACGCCGCGCCGAGCCGCGGGCTCCACTGCGAGGATTCGATGAGCATTCGAGCGCGATCGAAGCGGACGCCGAAATCGATCGTCAGGCCGCGCCCGAATTGAATCGAATCCTGGGCATACAGCGCGAACAGCGTCGGATTCGCCCGGCCGCTGAACACGAACGGATCGTCCTCGTCGTGTTCGAGCACGCCCTCGCTCAAATCCGCTTCTTCTCCTTCGTCCTCGTCGGTCACGAAAAACGAGAAGTCTTCGTGCAGGCTCAGGCGCGCGGCTTCGACGCCTGCCTTCAGCACGTGCTTGCCGCGATGATGCGTCACGCTGCCGAGCACGCCGGTGCGCCGCAGCGAGCGATCGGCGCTGATGAACAGCGGCGTGTCGCGCTCGGTGCCCAGCAGCGCCGCCGAGCCCGAGCGGTGATAACCGGCGACCTGCGACACCGTGTTCCCCGACCACGCGCGCTGCCACGACGCGGTCTGCCACGTCTGCAGATTCGTCTGGCGCTGGTCCTGGCCGGCTTCTTCCTGTTCTTCGTTGTGCGGCACGTCAAAGCTCGAGCGGCTCGACGCCTCCGACGAGCGAGAGCGTGTTGGACGGTGATGCGAGCCAGTTGAATTCCGCGGTCGCATTCGCCGCATTGCCGTCGTTGTGAAGATTGTCCGGGTGGACGGGATCGAGGAATCGCTCCGATCGCTGCCCGGAGAAGCCGAGCGTCAGCGCCGTGGACGTACTCAACGGGCCGCCGAACACCGACGATCCCTGGCGGGTGGCGTCGCTGCCGGTCGTCGCCTGCATGTTGCCGAGCCAGGAATCGCTGTTGCCAGACGACGTCCGCACTTCGATGACGCCGCCCGACTTGAAGCCAAACTCCGGCGGAACGTGCCCGACGAGCACGTTGACCGATTCGACCATCTCGGGATCGGGCGCGATGCCGTGCGCGCTGTCCATCCGCTCGTACATCGGCACGCCGTCGACGACATACAGAAATCCATCGTCGACGCCGCGCGCGTGCATCAGGCCGTTGTCTTCGGTCGCCCATCCCGGCGTCGTCGCAATGGCATCCTGCAATCCGCGGCTGCTGATGCGAATCGGCGCGCGCCGCACGGCGTCGCCCGCGAGCGTGGTCCGTGTCGTGGTCGTGACAGGCTGATTTGTTTCGGCCGTCACGTTCACCTGCTCGGCGAGCGCGGCAGAGAGCTTCAGTTCGAGCGTGATCGGCAGCGCATCAGCAACGGTCAGGGTCTGCACGACGGCTTCGAACGGCGCCGCTTCCGCCTTCAGCGAGTAGCTGCCGATCGCGACGTTCGTCAGACGAAACTGTCCGTTGATCGCCGTGACGGTCGTCACGGCGTTGCCCAGCTGATCGAACAAGTGTGATTTGGGCGCTGCTGATGGAAACGCCGTTCGGTCCAACGAGCGAACCGACAATCGTTCCCTGCTGAAGCTGAGCGAACGCGGGAGACGCAAAAAGAAGAGCCCGAGCGCTATGGCTACGACCGACTTCATGGCGTAGCCATAGGATACAAGGGAGAAAGCAGCGAAGAGCAGAGAGAAGCTCTCAGCTCTCAGCTCTCTGCTCTTACGACGCGCGGGGCGGTGGCGCGTGCGCCCCGCCGGAACCATTTCATCCAGCCCCACAGCATCGACGGCCGGAAGTCGTCGAGGAACGTGTAGACGACCGGCACGACCAGCAGAGAGAGCAGCGTCGAGGTAATCAGACCGCCGATGACCGCACGCGCCATCGGCGCGCGCATCTCGGCGCCGGCGCCGATAGCAAACGCGAGCGGCAGCATGCCGAAGATCATCGCGAGCGTCGTCATCACGATCGGCCGCAGGCGGGTGGTGCCGGCCTGCAGCAGGGCCTGATGGCGCGGCATCCCCTCGCGCCTTGCCTGGTTCGTGAAGTCCACGAGCAGAATCGCGTTCTTCGTGACGAGCCCCATCAGCATGATGAGGCCGATCATGCTCATGATGTTGAGCGTGTCGTGCGTGAAATACAGCATCACGGCCACGCCGACCAGCGAGAGCGGCAGCGACAGCATGATGGCGAGCGGATGCGTGAACGATCCGAACTGCGACGCGAGGATCAGATAGATGAAGATGACCGCGAGCATCAACGCCTGGAACATGTTCCTGAACATGATCTCCAGCTCTTCGGTGTCGCCGCCGGCGACGACGTCGTAGCCGGGAGGCATGCGCAGCTTCGCCGCGGCAGCGTTGATGTCGTTCGAAAGCTCCTGCAGCGGCCGGCCATCGGTATTCGCCGAGACGCGCACTTCGCGCACGAGATCGCGCCGGCGGATCGACGAAGGACCGGTCCCGGGATAGACCGTCGCAATTTCACTCAGCGGCTTCAGGATTTTGTCGCCGTTGTCGTCTTCCTTGTCCGTCGGCACCGTCAGCTGCGACAGATCTTCGGCGTACCGCCGCTGGTCTGCGCGCAGCCTGACGCGCACGTCATGGTTGTCGCCAACTGAGTCCTGAATCGTCGTCGCCACGACGCCGACGACTCCCGCCTGCATCGTCGACGCGACCATCGAAACAGGAATGCCGAGATCGCTCGCGCGCTGGCGATCGACATTGACTCGCAGCTCCGGCTTCGATTTCTCGAGGCTGTTCTCGATGTCGGCGGCGCCAGGGATCTGGCGCATGGCCGTGACGAGCTCGCGCGACAGTCGGTCGAGCTCGTCGATGTCGGTACCGCGCACGCTGATCTGGATGGGTTTCTGCCCGAACGCGCCGGCCTCGGTCAGTCCGAATGTCAGACCCGGGACCTGCTCGACCTTCTCGCGCGCGGCGCGCAGCACTTCGCTGAACGTCCCGCCTGAATGCGCCTTCAGCTTCACGTAGATGGCGCCTTCGGTGACCGGCCGGTATTGCGTGCCTGCTTCGCCAATCGTGGTGTAGGTGTACTCGACCGCCGGCAGCTCGCGGAGCTTCGCAACCACAGCCTGCGCGCGATCGGCAGTCTCTCTGAGCGTCGCGCCTGGCGTCGCCTTGATGGCGACCTGATACTCGCCGCGGTTGTAATCGGGCATGAAGTCGCCGCCCAGCATGGCGAGAATCGGGAACGCGCTCACGAATGCCGCGAGTGCGACCGCCGACACGACCCAGCGATGCCGCAGCGACCAGTCGAGCGTGCGCTCGTACGAACCGTGCAGGCTGTCGAACCGGCGATTGAAACGCTGCAGCACGCGGCCGACGAAGCCGCGCCGCCGATCTTCTTCGACGTCCGGGTCGTACCAGCGCGACGACAGCATCGGGTCGAGCGTGAAGCTGACGAACAACGACACGAGCACGGCGGCGGCCACAGTGATGCCGAACTCGTAGAAAAACTGGCCGACCATCCCGCCCATGAACGCCACGGGGATGAATACCGCGATGATGGTGAAGGTCGTCGCCATGACGGCGAGTCCGATCTCGGCCGTGCCCTCGCGAGCGGCGTCGAGGTGGTCTTTTCCCTTCTGCATGTGCCGAACGATGTTCTCGCGGACGACAATCGCGTCGTCGATGAGCATGCCGATCGCGAGCGACAGCCCCATGAGCGTGAGCACATTGAGTGTGAAGCCGAACATCCGCATGGCGATGAACGCCGCGATGACCGAAATCGGCAGCGTAAGGCCGGTGATGACCGTCGACCGCCACGAGTTGAGAAACAGGAACACGATGAAGACGGTCAGCAGGCCGCCCAGGACGAGCGTCACCTGCACGTCCTCGATCGATTCGCGGATGAAAGTCGAATCGTCACGAACCATTTGCAGCGATACACCCGGAGGCAGCTCGGGCTGCATCCTGGCTACGGCCTCACGCACGCCGTCGGCAACGCCGACAGTGTTCGCACCGGCCTGTTTCTGCACGTCGAGCGCGATTGCCGGCCGCTCGTTGACGAACGCAACGCTCGTCGCCTCTTCAGTGCCGTCAATCACCTGAGCCACGTCGCGCACGAGAATGGTGCGGTCGCCAAGCTGCTTTACGGGAATGTTGCCGATCTCAGCGGCCGTCGTCCCTCGAGCCGCGACGCGCACCATCGCTTCTGTCGCGCCGCGATCTGCCGTTCCTACCGGCGCGTCGACGTTCTGCGTGCGCAGCGCATCGACGACTTGTACGAGCGAGAGGCCGTACGACTCGAGCCTCGTGCGATCGGCGACCACCTGAATCTCGCGCTTCGCCTCTCCGACGAGGTTGACGGCGCCCACACCCGGAACGTTCTCGAGGCGCCTCTTCACGAGCTTGTCGGCGATATCCGAGACCGCTCGAGGCGTCAGCGTCGGCGCATTGACCGCCACCGAGACGATCGGTGTCGACGCAGGATCGATCCGCAGAATGATGGGCTCGTCAATTTCGCGCGGCAGCTCCCCGCGGATCGCCGCCACCTTGCCGCGGATATCCTGCGACGCATTCAAGGTCGGCACGCCGACGTTGAACTGCACGACGATATTCGATAGGCCTTCCTGGGAAGTCGACTCGATGTGCCGCACGCCCTCCACGGTGTTCACCGTTTCTTCGATGAACTTCGTTACATCGCGCTCGACCGTCTCCGGCGACGCGCCTGTGTACCGAGTCGTAACCGTGACGACCGGGAACTCGACGTCGGGAAAGAGGTCGACCTTCAGGGCCTGATACGACGTGAGCCCGAGGACGGCTAGCGCGGCCATCATCATCGTGGCGAACACCGGCTGCTTGATTGAGAGATCGCTGAGAAACATGGCTTAAGACCCCGCTTTCCCGCCGCGCTCGATCTGCACCTGCGTGCCGGGCCCGAGCGCACTCGGCGGATCGACGACAACGACTTCGCCGGCCTTGAGACCGCTGGTTACCTGGACCGCGTCGGGCACCTCGACACCAACCAGCACGTCGCGTCGCTCGACCTTGTTGTTCACGACCACGTAGGTCTGCGCCTTCGTCGGATCCGATCCGTCGCGCAGCAGCGCCGATGGCGGTACCGTCAGGCTGTTCGGCACATCGCGCACTTTCACCTGCGCGCGTGCAAACAGCCCGGAGACGAGCTCCGGCCTGCCCGGAACACGAATGATGATTTCGAACGAACGGCTTCGCGCATCGACCTGCGGAGCGATGCGGTTTACCTGACCTTCGGTAACGAAGCCGGGCAACGCGTCGACGGTAACGACGACACTCTCGCCCACCTTCACCTTGCCGAAATCCCCCGAACCGACCGACGAGCGGAGTTCGAATACCGAGTCGTCCACGATGGTGTAGATCTGCGTGCCGGCACTCACGATGGTCCCGGCGTCTGCGAGACGTTTGGCGATTCTGCCGCTGATGGGCGCAGTAATCTGCGTTCGACCCACCTGCCGCTCGGCAATGGCGAGCTCGCTGCGCGCCTGGGCATACGATGCCTCGGCTACCTGGACGGCGACCTGTGCGCTAAGGTGGTCTTTATCGGTAATGCCGCCGGTTTTCAGAAGGCTGTCGGCGCGATGCTTTTCCGCCTGCGCGTGGGCGCGGTTCGCCTCGGCCACGTCGAGATAAGCCTTCGCGCGATCGCGCGCGAGCCTGAAGTCGGCGTCGTCCAGCACGGCGAGCAGCTGACCGCGGGCCACGCGGTCTCCTTCGCTCCTGAGCACCCGTTCGAGACGCGCGGAAATCTCCGGAACGACAGTGACCTCTGAACGCGGATCGAGGGTACCAGTCAGCGCCACTGTCTCGGCCAGGTCCCGAGTCTCTACGGTTGCGGTGCGTACCGGAAGGCTGCGCTCTGTTTCGACCGCGGCCGATGTGGTTTCTGCCTCGGTCCCACCGCACGCAGCAGTCGCCATAGCGAGGCTCAGGATTAGAAGATAGGTTCTCGTCTGCATGGTCTCTTTGCTCTTTACTCTCTGCTCTCTGCTCTGTTCTGCGTCAGTTCGTTCTCGAGCGGATCCCTTCCCATCACAAACCGCAGGGCGGCGCGCGCGTTCGCGTGCGTATACAGCGCCAGATTGCGGATGTTCTCGGCCTGCCGCAGCGACTGCAGCGCGTCGACCACGTCGAGCTGCGTCGCCGCGCCGAGCTTATAGTTCGCCTCGGTCATCTCGTTCGCCCGTCGCGCCTGGGCGACGTTGAGCTCGGATGCCTGAATCGTCTGGTTCGCAAGCTCAAGCGCGTCGAACGCAGACTGCATGTCGAGCCGAATCTGATTCTCGAGCGCGCCAATCTGCTGCGTCACCGTATTGCGCTGCGCGCGCGACTGCGCCACGCGGCCGGCCGTGCGCCAGCCGTCGAAGAGCGGCACCTTCACGTTGATCGCCGACGACCAGCGCGCAAAGTTCTGGGCGAAGAGGTTCTCGGGCCGCCGCACGGAGTACCCATAAGAACCGAGGAATTCGACGCTCGGCTTCGCATCCCCGGCGGTGACATCGACCAGGAGAGTCTGCACGCGCTCCTGGGTGCGCAGCAGCTGCAGGTCGGCTCGTG
>CAWDIK010000006.1:0-48837 GCA_963802345.1 Vicinamibacterales bacterium | reverse complement strand
GCGAGCCGCAGGTCTGCAGCTTCTGACGGGTCAGCCTCGTGAGGCTAATCACCGTCGCGCGCCAGCGACGCTATTCTGATAAACGAGCGACGAGTCCGTGCGACAGGGGCAGTGCCGGCATCACTTTCGGCTGCACGTCTCCGCACGACTCACATCGGAAATAAACGAACCGCGTCGTTCGAATGATGCCGATCATCGGGCTGGTGTCGCCGCAATGCGAGCACATGGGCGATGGCAGGCGATTGTCGGCACGCCGGTCTGCAAGAGCTCTGAGTTTCGGGGTCATGGCGGCTCCTCGACGCGCATGATCGCCGATGCCTGTGTCGATCGTATGAAGGTTGCGCAGCAGTCCGATGACGCGTCCGTGCGGTCCAGACTGCGATCTAGCGCCACCCCAATTGAATCACTTCGAAGTCGTCCGCCGTGAGGCTGCGAAAGGCAGGATTCAGCTCGCCGTTGTTCCACCGCGGGTCCATCGCGCCGGTGATGAACATGTCGCTGCCGTTGTCGGTGACGATGAGCCCGTAGGTCTGCATGGCGCGGAAGATGGCGCGAATGTGCGACGGGTATCCGGAGAGATCTTTCGACGCTTTGAGCCTGAGGCGCGCGCCCATCGGCAGCGCGCCCGATCGGCTGCCCGCTGAGTGCGACGCGGGCCACACATGGCCGTTCGTGGCGCGGACCGTGACCCGAAGCGCGTGATTGATGCTGCCGCGCCGTGCCTCGTCGTACCGGACGAGCCCGGGCAAAATCGCGAGACCTGCCGCATCGGCTGAGGTCCATCCTTCAGGGCGCCGCCCGTTCGATGAAAGATCGAACACCGCGCCCGAACCCGCTTCCCATCGATTGCGCGCGTCGTTCCACTGCGCGGCGAACAGCTCGTAGAGTACCCATCGATCCCGGTCGACGATGAGCAGATGCCGATCGCCATCGGAGCCGCCGCCGGGCGCGCCGCCTTCGATGTAGTTCGGCTGCGACTTGGCTGCTTCCGGAATCGGATATCCACGCTCGCCTCGATATCCGTCATCGCTCTCGGACCCGTACGCGACGAAGGTGACGGGCACGCGGGGCTCGGTCGAGCCGACACCCATGTACGGAATACCGTAAGGCGGCGGGCCGAAATCCGGATGCAGCCCGCGATCGCGTCCGATGAAATCGATGAAGGCGCCGACTGCGTATCGACAGGCGCCCGCGAGATGTCCTGATTCCACCAGTTGCTCGATGGAAAGAGCGCCCGCCCTCCGAAATCATCCGTCAGCTTCACTGTGCTTCGCGCCGGGGGTGGTGTTGGCGCCGGCTGCGGCGCGGGCGGGAGTGGGCGCCGGCGCTGGTGAGGGTGATGGCGCAGGTGATGGGCGGCGCGGGATGCGTGGTGCCGGTGCGGCGCTGGTGCTTGCTCAGGCGTTGGCGTCGAGCCTGCCGGTGGCGCTGATGATTCGTTCGTCGGAGTGGTAACGGATGTAACAGATGTCGGCGTGGCAGGCGTCAGGGAGTGTCACTGCCGCAGCTTACGACGAGCGCGCAAATAACGACGGACACTGCAGCCGCCAGACGACGATGGTTACGATTGGATTCAGGCAATCCCACGAAGGGAGCAACGCTTGTGCCAGTCGCGATGGCGTGAATTTGTGGAAATTGAGACCGGCAGGGTCGCCGGGATCACAAATTGTGCATCTCTTCCGAGAATTCGAAGTGCGGCCGAGTGCCATGCCATGAGCAGCTGCATCGCTGACGCGCGTCTGCGCTACGGGGAAAGTCTGAACTGCACGGTGACGGTCATGATCACCGGCGTAGGCCGGCCGTTCAGCAGCGTCGGCGTGTACTCCCAGGCCCTGACCGCGGCGAGCGCGGCTTCGTCGAGCAGCGGCTGCGATCGCAGCACGCGGGCTTGCTCGACTTTGCCGTCTGCGCCGATCACCGCTTCGAGAATCACGACGCCCTGAACCTTCGCGTTTCGCGCGATGTCGGGATACTGCGGCGCGACATACTTCGTTCGCGCCGGCGGCTTGATGTTTCCGCCGACCACAAGCGGTCCGGCGGCGCAGCCGGCGGGACGGGTGGCGGCGCATCGACCGCGATCTGTCCGATCGTCTCCGCCAATGATGCTGTCAATTCCTGTGGTCGTCGACATCGCCCAGGCTCGAAAATCACACCAGATTCGACGCCGATCGTGGCAGGTGCGACGACCGGGGCGCCAGACGTCACGGACGCCGATGATGATGGCGCGACGCGGCGCGCCGGCGGCGGGGCAGTTGGAACGACCGGAACGTGCGGCGTGACGAATTCCATGATCGCGCGTGGCTTCGGCAGCAGGTCGGTAGCGATCAAAGGCGCGACGATGATCACGGCGAGCAACAGAGTGTGCACGACGAACGACAGCGGAACCGTGTACCACTTGCTGTTGGCGCGCGCACGCGAACACACCACGTCCTGAAACATGAGCCCGGGCATGTCGACCCTCCTCTTACGCGGATTGTTTTTGCGTTACTGAAGAGTTAGACACCAGACCGCGGAGATAGGCTCCACGATTCGAACGCTGGAGTTGACCCGCGGCCGACGTGCTTCGGTCGCGCCGGCGCTTCGCGCGCACCTGCACCTCTTGCACCCGTTGCACCGTTGCACCTGTTCGCACCCGTTCGTCACCCGCTCTTCGCCATTCGCGACAGCAGAATCGTTGCCGCGAGGATGAGGAACTCGTCGACGAGGGGCAGCGGATCAGGGATCAGCATGTTCAGCACGAACAGCGTGCCGCCGATGCCGATGATCGTGCGCGAGCCGAGCCGGGCAGAACGGGCATGAGCACGCGCGAGGTGAGAAAGCCCATGCCTTCAGTGTGCCACGGTTGTCGTACACTGTCTGCCGTGAACATGGCGCGATGGCCGCGATCGTCGCTGCCGCGCTGCTGCTCGTGCCGGCGCCGCATCGCCGGCGTCACCGAGGTGCTGACGGAGCGCGACATCACGCAGGCGCTTCACCATGGCCAACGGATCGGAGTCTGCGCCGCGCCGCTCTTTCACGCGGCCTACGTCGTCGATGTCGACGATCCTGTCATCGAACATCTCGAGGTCATCACCGAGTTTCGGCGGTTCGTTCTCGCAGCCGAAGATCAACTGAAGGCCGGCAACTGGATGATGGCGCGAGGCGGATTCGATCCGAAGGGACGCACGCTGAAGGACGTGCTGCGGCCGCTCGCGGGACAGGTATCGATTCGCGCGCGGCTGCGGTTTCATCCGCAAAACAACTACGTCACGCTGCCCGCCGTTCGACATCCTGCTCGGCGATCCGACGCTGCTTCGCTATCAATGCCGTCCGCACGCCGCACATCACACCTGCGACCGGCGAGCCTGGTACACGCGATCGTCATCAACGGCGCGACGATCGAGATGTTCTACAACGCGCCGACTATCGACGACAGGGTGCTGCCGGTGCGATTGCTTTCGGAAGGCAGGGAACAGACGCGCGTCGAGCGTCGACTTCTCGCGCATTGAGTAACTAGCTACGACTCTGAACGGCGATCAACCATCTGACGCCGGTTGAATGGTGGAATGTCATCGCTGTGGCGGCGCACGCGCGTACGCGTGTCGCTGCGCATCCATCCGGCGGCGATCATCAGAATCGCGAGTTGCGGGGGCAGGTCGTAGATCTTTCCAGTCGACTTGTCAGGTGGGAGTCCCTCGATCAGCGGGTGGTGGATGTTTGATGGTCACGACTCGCACATTCGTCTCTTTCGCGGACTCGGCAGCAAGTTCCATTCCGCGATGAGTTGTCGACACATCATCGCGTAACGGCTAGCACTCCGACGCCTCGAAGCTGGCGAGCGTTTTGCTCCCTCACCGGTGGAAGACAGATCGGTATGTCCGCTGTCTGTACACCTTTGAGGAGGAATGCATGAAGAGCCGTATTTCGTCGTTAGGTCTACCAGCGGCATTGCTGTCGGCGTCGCTGTTTGCCGCCTGTCAGAACACTGCTCGCGGGATTGAACAGGACACGGAGAAAAACACCGCCGAGGCGAAACAGGAAGCGCGCGAAGCGAACGCGGAAGCCAGGCAGGAGGCTCGCGAGGCCAATGCCGAGATGAAGCAGGAAGCGCGCGAAGCCGGCAACGCCGCCGAACGTGCGGGCGATCGCGTCGCGAACGAAACCAAGGACGCCACTCGCTCGGTGGGCGCCACGCTCGACGCGGCCGCCCAGACGATGCAGATCAAGACGGCGCTGATCGACGCCGACAACCTCGACGCGAACAACATCGACGTCGACACCGACGGGGCGACCAAGACCGTGACGCTGAAGGGCCATGTGCCGACGGCGGCTCAAAAGGCCGCGGCCGAGCGGATTGCGAAGGAGAAAGCGCCCGGACTACCGCGTCGTGAACAACATCGTCGTGAGGTAGAATCGCGTAGGTGCGATGAGGTCGTCAGGTGCGTGGGGTGCGATAGGTCGCAACGGTGCGATCACGCACCCGATTGCACCCACGACCCCTACGCACCCCACGATCCCGTTACGACGTTGCAGGGAAGATCTGCGGCGCGACTTCGTAGAGATACTTCCGCCAGACAATCCACGTGTGCGCGCCAGGCGTCGTTTTGTAGATGTGCTTGATGCCGGCTGAGGTCAGGAAATCAGACGTCCGTTTGGCGCCCACCATGGCGCCGTCTTCCGTGCCGACGCCGATCCACAATAGCTTCAGCTGAGCATTCACGTTCTTGGCGTTCGCGCCAACGTCCGCGAGCGTCTTCTCGGGCGCTCTGTCCGGCGCCGGAGCTGAAGACCGCCAGCCGGCTGAACGTGTCGAGATGACGCGGTCCGATCGCGAGCGTCAGGCCGCCGCCCATCGAAAGCCCCGCCAGCGCGCGATGCTCACGGTCGGCCGCAACGCGGTAATTGCTCTGGACGAATGGAATCAGGTCGCTCAACAGATCTTTCTCGAAATCGGCGCGCTGTTTGTCGGATGCGGCCCCGACATGCCACGGGTACGCGTACGCGAACGGCATGACGACGATCATCGGCGCGGCTTTTTTCTCGGCGATCAGATTGTCGAGAATCAAGTTCGCGCGGCCGAACTGGGTCCACGCCGTTTCGTCGCCGTCGGCGCCGTGCAGAAGATAGAGCACCGGGAGCCGGCCGGTCGAGCGCTCGTAGTTCGGCGGCGTGTAGACGAACGCGCGCCGGGTGGTGCCCGTCGCCTTGGATGGGTAGTATTTGATGCTGACAGTGCCGTGCGGAACCGCCTTGCACGTCGTAGAACATCGGCGCGGGCCCGGGTACTTCGACCACGCTCTCGATCAGGTTTGGCCGGCTGTTGTATTTGACGACCGGGTTCCGCTGGTCGAGATTGTCGATGCCGTCGACCGTGAAGTGGTACTCGTAGATGTCCGGCTCGATCGGCCCGACCGTGACGCTCCAGACGCCATCCGCGCCTTTGGTGAGCGCGGGCTCGGTCGTCAGGCACTCGCAGAACACCGTCACCTTGGTGGCGTTCGGCGCGCGCACGCGGAACGTCACGCGCCTGTCAGCGGTCACCTCCGGAGAGCGGACGGGCGGCGGTTGGGCCGGTTGTTGCGCTTGTACGGCGGCGGTCAGCGGCAGCAGCATGAGCAGCG
The DNA here is from genome assembly GCA_963802345.1 of Vicinamibacterales bacterium. Taxonomy (GTDB): domain Bacteria; phylum Acidobacteriota; class Vicinamibacteria; order Vicinamibacterales; family JAMQPK01; genus JAMQPK01. The sequence continues at coordinate 43,237 of CAWDIK010000006.1, read as the reverse complement.
CGCGAAGCTTCATAAGCCTCCTCCAGGATTGATGGCGTAGGTTACCATCGCATGGCCAAAATGCCAGCAGCGCCTTCTCGGTCGTCGTCTCTTGTATGTTCTCGCGTGCTTCCTGCCTGTCTGGGCGGTGGTCGCCTACTTTACGGGCGGCGTCGGGTGGATGCTCGGACCGATCCGCATCTCGTCGCGGCAGCCGTTCAGGCCCCTTCTCATCGGGCTTGCCCTCGCCGGGTGGTATTTCTGGAAGTATCCGCGCGCCGAGCGTGAAGACGATGGCCGCTGGCTTCAGCGATGGGCCGCTCGAGTGCTCCCGTTCGCGGTGCCGCTTGCCGTTCTGCTCGCCTTGTACCTCGGGATCCATTACGGCAGCTTCGCGGCCGCCGGTTCAGATTCGTATGGATACCTCAGTCAAGCCCGCCTATGGCTGAGCGGCATACCGAGAGTCGAGCAGCCGTGGGTACAGGATTTCTCGTGGCCGAACCGCGAGTGGGTGTTTTCCCCGCTGGGATACCGGCCCGTTTTCACCCGACGGAACGATCGTGCCGACCTATCCAGCCGGTCTGCCGATGCTGATGGCCGTGTCGTTTGCCGTATTCGGGGACAACGGAGCGTTTTACGTTGTCCCGGTGTTGGCGCGCGCTGCTGTTGTGGTTGACCTACGTGCTAGGGAAGGATGCGACCGGAAGCAGAACGGTCGGCGCGCTCGCCGCGTGTCTGCTTCTCGCCTCACCGGTGTTTCTCACGCATCTGCTGGTTCCCATGTCCGATATTCCGGCGGCCGCGGGCTGGACGCTCGTGGCCGTGCTCGTGCTCAAACAGTGGCCGCTTGCCGCCGGGATTGCTTCGGGCGCGACGCTGCTGGTCCGCCCGAATCTCGTGCTGCTGGCGTTGGTGCCGGCCTTTGGATGGCAGCAGAAACGGGAGCCGCTCGTTCGCTATGCCATTGGAATCGTGCCCGGGGTGCTGGCGATCGTGGTCATCAACACGCTTCTGTATGGAGACCCGCTGTCGTCCGGCTACGGGTCGCTCTTCGAGCCGTACTCCTGGAGCTCGGTGCCGCTGAACCTGCGCAATTACAGCGTCTGGATGCGTGCAGACGCAGACGCCGTTCATCCTGCTCGCGCTCCTCCCGCTGTTTGTGCGCTGGAGCCGCTGCGTGATGATTCTCCGACGGTGTCGACGCGCGCCTGTCTCGGGGCGACTGTCGGGTTGACGTTCCTGTCGTATCTGTTCTACGCGAACTTCAACCACTGGTTCTACCTGAGGTTTCTGCTTCCTGCGTATCCGGCGCTGTTCGTTCTGCTGGCGGCCGCGCTTCGCTGGCTGACATGGAAACTGCCGTTTGAGGCGCGGGTGCCGGCGGCCGCGCTCGTGTGTGCGGTGATGATTCCGTTCGGCGTCAACGTTGCCCGGCGAGAGGGAGTTTTCGGTGTCGCGACCTTCGAGCAGCGGCACGTCCGCGCCGCAAACGAAGTCGCGTCACGGACGCCGCCAGAGGCGATCGTGTTGTCGGTTCAGCACAGCGGCAGCGTGCGATACTACGCCAACCGAACGACGCTGCGGTACGACTGGCTGGAAGAGGGCGCGCTCGATGGCGCGCTTCGTGATCTCGCGGCGAAGGGCCGTCGTGCGTATCTCGTCGTCGACGACTGGGAAGAAAAAGAGTTCCGCGATCGCTTCTCGCCGGCCAACCGCGCCGGGCGCCTGGACTGGGCGCCGATCGCGCGCGTGCCCGGAAGCCCGGAAGTGCGCATTTTCGACTTGCAGGACGGAGGTCCTGCTCCCGCCCAATGAAGAAGGCCGCGCTGGCGTTTGCCGTGTACTGCGCCATCACGGTCGCGCTTACATATCCGTTGATCCTCCAGATGGGCTCGGTGCTCCCGAACGACGCAGGGGATCCCGCGCTGAATACCTGGATTCTCTGGTGGAACACGCAGTCGATGCCGTTTTCGAGTGCGTGGTGGAACGCGCCCGCGTTTTACCCGGCGCCAGGCGTGTTGAGTTTTTCGGAGAACCTGCTTGGCCTGAGTGTCATTGCGACGCCGCTCCAATGGCTCGGCGGCGGACCGCAAGCGGCCTACAACGTCGTGTTTTTTTTGACGTTCCCGCTCAGCGCGCTTGGCGCGTACCTGCTCGTTCACGAGCTGACGAAGCGGCACGACGCCGCGTTCATCGCGGGGCTGCTGTTTGGCTTCGCGCCCTATCGCATCGCGCACCTGCCGCAGATTCAATCGCTGGCGTCGTTTCCGATGCCGTTCGCCCTTCTCGGCTTGCATCGATATCTTCGCCTTCGACGACGCTCCGGGTGTCCCGCGCGAGTCGAGGGACGCGACTCCAGCCGAAATGGCTCGCGTTGTTCGCCGCCGGATGGTTTCTCCAGGGCTACTGCAACGGCTACTACCTGCTGTTTTTCAGCGTCTTCGTCGGGATTGTGGGTGCTGTGGTTCGCGAGCCCGTGGCGCCGGCCGCGACAGTTTCTCGCCATCGGCGTCGCGTGGCTGGTGGCGGCGATTCCGGTGCTGCCGATGCTGTTGCGCTATCGCAGCATTCACGCGTCGTTCGGATTCGCACGCGATTTCGGGACCATCAGAGATTTTGGCGCCGATGTCGCAAGCCTCCTGTCACGCCGCCGATCACATCGCGCTCTGGGGATGGCTCGAGGTGTTTCGACGCGCCGGAAGGGGAGCTGTTTCCCGGGTCTCACGGTGACGCTGCTGGTCATCGCCGGAGCGATCTTCGTGCGCGATCGCCGTCAGACGCACGTGAACCACTGGACGCTCGCCCGGCGCGTGCTCATCGTGTTGACCGATCGCGACGGCGCTGATATCGGCAAGCGCGGTGGTTGTCGGCCCGTGGCGGCTCGAGCCGTTCGGCATTCGTCTGCTGTCGGTGGCGAATCCCATCAAACCGCTTACGGCGTCGCTCGTGCTTGCGCTCGTCCTCGCCCTGACCAGCCCCGCGCTTCGGCGCGCGTACGCTGACGACGCTCGGTCATCGGGTTTTACGCGGTGGCCGGGTTCGTGATGTGGCTGTTCAGCCTCGGACCGGCGCCGACGCTGATGGGCAACCCGTTCATGTATCGAGGGCCGTACACGCTGCTGATGTACCTGCCGGGCTTCAACTCGCTGCGCGTGCCGGCGCGTTTCTGGATGACGGTGACGTTGTGCCTCGCGGTGATCGGCGCGATGGTGTTCGCGCGGCTGACGGAAAAGCTCGGACGATTGAGGCTCGCGGCCGCGGCGATTGTGGCGCTCGGCGTGCTTGCCGACACGTGGATGACGGCGATGCCGCTCGCGGCGACGCCGAAGCCATTTGCCGCGCTGGTGTGCGGCGGCACGGCGACCGGCCCGATTGTCGAGCTGCCGCTTGGGCAAACGTACCCGGACGTGGCGGCGATGTATCGTCAGATGTCGCACCACCGGCCGCTCGTCAACGGATACAGCGGTTACTTCCCGCCGCACTACGCGGCGCTGCGCTTCGGGTTGATGCTGCGCGATCACGACGTGCTGTCGCAGCTCGCGGCGCACGGCGTCACCGACATCATCGTGGATCGCGAACCGGATCCCGACGGGCACTGGGACAGGTACGTGGCATCGCACCCGCATGCCGCGCTCATCTGCACCGAAGGGAAGCAGAGTCTGTATCGAGTGACGCCGGCGGAGTCCGCGCGGTGCGGCGGCTGCCGGCGGCACGCCGCTCGCGATCGCCGTCATCCGCCCGAACGTCAACGAGGCGGCTGTGACGTCGATGATCGATCGGGACCGGACGACACGATGGGAGTCGGGCCCGCAGTCCGATCGCACGGCCATCGAAATCGATCTCGGCGGCGTTCGCACGGTGCAGCGGCATCGATCTCTTCCTCGGACCGTTCGTCGAAGATTTTCCCCGCGGCCTGATCATCGAAGCGTCGGAAGATGGCAAGGCCTGGTCGCGAAGTCTGGAGGGGCGGCAGCGCCGGGCTGGCGTTCGTCGGGGCGTTCGAAGCGCCTCGCGACGTGCCGCTGCGGTACCGATTCGCGCCGACGCCGGCGCGGTTGCTGCGAATGAAGCTGACGAAGAACGACGACACGTACTATTGGTCGATCGCGGAAATGCGAGTGTGGGACCGTAACATGGCCGAGCCGGACACAACCGACAAACGATCCACGAACCCGCTCGGCATCATCGTCGCCTTGGGCGCCCTGGGTGTTCTGCTCGTGCTGTTGTTCTTCAATTCGAGTCCGAGCACCGACCTGCCGCCGGATCAGGGGCCGATGGCGATGGCGCTCGTGAGCAACATGATGACGAATGGCGTGCTTGTCGACTACGACTGCGCCAGGAACACGGCGTGGGTCAACCGCGCGGTGTGGACGAAATACAACTTCGAGCAGCGTCGCAACATGCTTATCGGGCTCGCCACCGTCTGCGACACGCAAGCGCGCCGGCTATCGCATATCCATCATTGATTACGACACGAAGAGCGAGATCGCCGCGTTCGACGGCAAGAACGTGAAAATGGATCGATAGTCCAGAGTCCGAAGTCCAGAGTCAAAGTCCAGAGTCAGATGTCCCAGATACAGATCAGGCCCGCCACGCCGCACGATGTGCCGTTGATCCTCGCGTTCGTCCGCGAGCTCGCGACGTATGAGAAGCTCGCGCACGAGGTGGTCGCGACGGAGAGCGACATGCACGCGGCGCTGTTCGGCGATCGTCCTGTGGTCGAAACGGTCATCGCAAGCCTGGACGGCGAGCCTGTGGGCTACGCGCTGTTCTTTCCGACCTTCTCGACGTTCCTCGGCAAGCCAGGGTTGTATCTCGAAGATCTCTACGTGCGTCCCGCTGCGCGCGGGCTCGGCGTCGGACGCAAGCTGCTCGAGCATCTCGCGCGGCTCACGGTCGAACGCGGGTGGGGGCGATTGGAGTGGTCCGTGCTCGACTGGAATGAGCCGTCGATCGCGTTCTACAAGAAGATGGGCGCGAGGCCCATGGATGAATGGACCGTTTTCAGACTCGCTGGAGAATCACTCGACTGCGCTGGCATTGGCAGATTCGGAAGATCGCGCAGATTCGGAAGACTCCGAGAATCGCTAGAGCTGCCAATCTGCCGATCGCCAATCAGTCTAGTCGATCCAGCCTCCGCCAACGACCACGTCATCCGTCATAAAACACCACCGCCTGTCCTGGCGTGATCGCCATGACCGGCGCGTCGAATTCCATCGACGCGCGATCGTCGTCGAGCGGCGTCACAGTGCCGGCGGCGGGTTGATGGCGATGCCGAATTTGCGCGGCTACGCGCAACGGCCCTGCCGGTGGTGCGCCCGCGATCCAGTTCACGTGAGATGCGGTCAGGCTCGTTCGCTCGAGCTCGGGGCGCGGGCCGACGACGACGGTCTTTTCAGCCGGCCGCAGTTGCAAGACGTACAGCGGCTCCGGGGCAGCGATGCCCAGGCCCTTGCGCTGTCCGACAGTGAAGCGATGCACGCCGCCATGCTGCCCGAGCACCTCGCCCGACTGGCTGACGATCGCGCCGCCGGTGTCGAGATTCCCGGTCTTGCGCTCGACGAACGCTGCGTAATCGCCATCGGGAACGAAACAGATTTCCTGGCTGTCAGGTTTGTCGGCAACCGAGAGTCCGAGCCGGCGCGCGACGTCGCGCACCGCATCCTTCGACAAGTCGCCGACGGGGAAGCTCGCGCGCGATAGCTGTTCCTGGGTCAGCGAAAAGAGAAAATACGACTGATCCTTCGCCGCATCCAGGCCGCGGCGAAGCACGTGGCGCCCCGTTTCCGGATCGATGCCGATGCGCGCGTAGTGTCCGGTCGCGACCGCTTCTGCCCCATATGCGAGCGAGCGATCGAGCAGCGTGGCGAACTTGAGATCGCTGTTGCAGTGCGAGCACGGAATCGGCGTGCGCCCCGCGACGTACTCATTCACGAAGTTTGAGACGACGGTCTGCTGGAACTCGCGCTCGAAGTTGACGATGTAGTGGGGGATGCCGAGGCGCCGGGCGACGCGGCCCGCGTCGTGCAGGTCATCGAGGCTGCAGCAGCTTCCGTAGCCCGACTCGCCCTCGCGCTGATCGTAGAGCTGCATGGACAGACCGATGACGTCGTGGCCCGCTTCGGCCAGCAGCGCGGCGGCGACGGATGAGTCGACGCCGCCCGACATGGCGACAACGATTCTCATGGCCTAGCGACGACTCCCAACCGCAGAGATGCTTCGCAGCTTCGTGACGATGTTCGGAAGAATCGAGATCACGTGATCGATCTGTTCTTCCGTATTGGACGCGCCCAGGCTGAAGCGGATGGAGTTCTGCGCGCGATGGCTCGACAGGTTCATCGCCTTCAGCACGTGCGACGGCTCGAGCGTTCCCGATGAGCACGCCGACCCGGTCGACACGGCCACGCCTTCCAGGTCGAGGGCAATCAGCAGCGACTCGGCCTCGATGCGATCGAAGCTGATGTTGGTCGTATTCGGCACGCGGGCCGTCCGCGATCCGTTGACCTCGGTATTCGGCACCGACGCCAGGATCCCGTTCTCGAGGCGGTCGCGCAGCGCCGAGAGACGAACGGCTTCGGCGTCCATCTTCTTCAAGGCGAGCGCAGCCGCAGCCCCCATCCCAATCACGCCCGGCACGTTCTCCGTGCCCGCTCGGCGGTTGCGCTCCTGTTTGCCTCCGCTCAGAAACGGCGCCAGCCGGACGCCGCGTTTCACCCACAGAGCGCCGACGCCCTTCGGGCCGTAGAACTTGTGACCAGACAGGGCCAGCAGGTCGACTCCGAGCGCCCGCACATTGACCGGAATCTTGCCGGCGCTTTGCACCGCATCGGTATGGAAGACGGCGCCGTGCGCGTGCGCGATCGTCGCAAGCTCGGCGATGGGCTGAATCGTGCCGATTTCGTTGTTCGCGTGCATCATCGACACGAGCGCGGTGTCGTCGGTGATGGCGTCTCTCAGCCTGTCGGGCGAGATGATGCCTGTCGCGTCGAGAGGCAGGACCGTCGTTCGCCAGCCGCGCTTGGCCAGCGCCTTGAAGGTGTTGAGCACGGCTTCGTGCTCGATGCCCGAGGTGATCAGGTGGCGGCGCCCGGTGACCTCGAGCGCCTCGGCGGCGCCGCGAATCGCGAAATTGTCCGCTTCGGTGCCTCCGCTCGTGAAGATGACTTCCGCCGGTTCGGCGCCCACGAGGGCCGCCACGGAGGTCCGCGCGTCGTCGATTGCGGCCTTTGCCTGCTGCCCATAGTAATGAACACTCGATGCATTGCCGAAAAGATGCTGGAGGGAGCGCATCATGGCGTCGGCGGCAACCGGATCGACCGGGGTCGTCGCGTTGTGATCAAGATAAATGCGCATGTGCTCGGTGGAATGTTAGCACACGCCGTTTAACGCTAACTCACAGCAAAATAAGGGCTAGACACGTCTGGGTACGGTCACCTATACTGACCGCACCCACTCACGACCCGGGGTTGCGATGCTCGGGGTCTCCTGTCATATCCCGAAAAAGGTCGGGGAGGTTGAGAATGTGGAAGCGTGACGAAGCAGTCCGACAACCGGCGCAACCGGCGGTGCCTACCAACGACGCAGCTGCGGCGGCTCCCGCAGTAGCGGCGCAGGCGGTCCGTCCAGAGACCACGAAGAGCCAGAACGCGAGGGATGTGGTGAACATTGGTAAATCAGTCGTCATCAAGGGTGAGCTGAACGGAAGCGAAGACCTGACCATCGAAGGCCATGTCGAGGGGCGGATCGAGCTTCGCGATCACGTGTTGACGATTGGTCCCAACGGCAAAATCAAAGCCGAACTGTTCGCCAAAGCCGTCGTCGTCCTGGGCGAGGTCATCGGAAACGTCAGCGCCAGCGAGAAGGTCGACATCCGCGAGAACGGGTCGGTCGAGGGCGACATCACCTCGCCCCGCGTGGCGATTGCCGAAGGCGCGCACTTCCGCGGCAGCGTGGACATGGCGAACAAGGGCAAGGCCGCCGCAGGTCCTCGCCCGGCCGAGTCGAAGCCGCAGCCGTCGCGGTGCCGCAGCCCGTGGCTCAGCAGCAGCCGCAGCAGGCGCAAAAGGTGGGCTAGTTGCTCTGGGATCCGCGCGGCAAAGAACGAAGCGAGGCGGCGGCTCCGGCCGCCGCGCTCGCCGACGCCGGGCAGACGTTTCCGACCAAGGCGTTGCGCAAGTTCCTGGCGAGCCTGACGTTGCGCGAGTCTCCGGTCCTGATGGACCTGGGCCCGGTGGTCGGCCCGAACGTCACGTTTTTCGGCGAGCGGCTGGGCTGCAAGATCATCCTCGAAGATTTGTTCGGCGACCTCGAGCGGTACCCGAAAGATGCCGAGACGCCGTTCTCTCACTACCTCAAGACACGCTTGAAGCACCAGGACGCGTCGGTTGACGGCATCCTGTGCTGGAACTTCTTCGATTTCCTCGACCTGGCGTCTGCGCAGGCGCTCGCCGCGTCGCTGACGAGGCTGCTGCGGCCGGACGGCGCCGTGCTGGCGTTCTTCACGACTGTCGGCGTCGCCGACTCGCGGTTCTCGAAGTACGTGATCGTCGACGAAGACTCGGTCAAGCAGCGCCCGTATTCGTCCGCCGGCAAAAAGCAGACGGCGTTCCAGAACCGGGACATCATCAGGATGTTCGACGGGCTGAAAGTCGCCGAATCGTTTCTCCTGAAGACGAACGTTCGCGAATTCCTCTTCCGGAAGCCTGCGCAATCCGCGTAACGGTCCCGTCGCGTCATGGCTCGACCAGTCATTGCGCTCCTCACCGACTTCGGCACCCGCGATCACTACACCGGCACGATGAAAGCCGTCGTCCTGGGCATCTGCCCGGACGTGACGCTCATCGACATCACCCACGATATTCCGCCGCACGACATGATGACGGCGGCGCTCGAGCTTGCGGCCAGCTACAAGTACTTTCCGGTCGGCACCATCTTTCTCGTCGTCGTCGATCCCGGAGTGGGATCGGCGCGCCGCGGCATCGCGGCCGACACCGGCGACTACCGTTTCGTCGCGCCGGATAACGGCGTGCTGACGGCGGTGCTGAAGGAAACGCCCGCGAAGCGTGTCGTCGAGCTGACGGAGCGGCGGTACGCCAGGCCGACGGTGAGCCGGACGTTCGAGGGACGCGATCGATTCGCGCCCGCGGCCGGGTGGCTCGCGAAAGGGGTCGATCTCTCCGCGCTCGGCCGTTCGGCGGGAGCCGATTCAGCAGCTGGCGATTCCGTCGCCGGAGATCGCCGGCGACGTCTTGAGCGGAGAGGTCCTGCGCATCGATCGCTTCGGCAATCTCGTGACGAACATCGATCGGAAGCTCTTCGATAAATTCACCCACGCCAACGGCATCGAGATTTCCGCGGCCACGCACATCATCGGCCGGGTCGTCGCCACCTACGCCGAGGCCGCGGCAGGCGAGGTCTGCGCGTTGTTCGGCAGCACCGACCACCTCGAAATCGCCGTCAACGCGGGCAGCGCGAGCGACCGGCTGAACCTCTCACGCGGCGCGCCGGTGATCATCCGAAAAAGATAGCCGATGTTCTTTATCCCAACGCAAAGACGCGAAGTCGCAGAGAATCTTTTCAGGAGACGTTCTCATGCGTCTTGGCGTCTTGGCGTTGAGATACGCGGCAAAGACACGTGCTAGCATTCGGCTGAATGAACTTTGATCTGACCGAAGAGCACCGGCTCGTCGAGCAGTCGACGCGCGAATGGGCGGCTCGCGAGGTCTCTCCACGCATCCAGCAGCTCGATCGCCAGCACACATTCGATCGCAGCCTGCTTCCGAAGATGGCCGAGCTCGGGCTTCTCGGCATCTGCGTGCCCGCGCAATATGGCGGCGCCGGCATGGACTACATCAGTCTCGGCATCGCGTGCGAAGAGCTGGAGTACGCCGACACGTCGCTGCGCGTCATCCTCTCGGTGCACGTCGCGCTCAACAGCCTGACGCTGCTCACATGGGGGAGCGAGGCGCAGAAGCAGAAGTATCTTGTCCCGCAGGCGCAGGGCACGCTCGTGGGAACCTACGGCCTGACCGAACCGTCGGCCGGCAGCGATGCGCGGGGCATTCAGACGACCGCAGAGAAGCGCGGCGATCGTTACGTGCTGAACGGCGAGAAGATGTGGATCTCGCTCGCCGACGTCGCCGATACGTTTCTCGTCATTGCGTGGAGCGATCTGGACAAAAAACGAAAGAAGGATCCCTCAGGCCTGAGCGCGTTCATCGTCGAGCGCGGCTTCAAGGGCTTTTCGAGCGGCACGCTGACGCAGAAGTGGGGCATCCTCGCCGGCAACACCGGCTTCTTCAAGATGGACGGGGTCGAGGTGCCGGCGGAGAACATGGTGGGGCAGCCGGGCGAAGGATTCAAGATTGCGATGTTCGCGCTCGATCAGGGCCGTCTGACCGTGGCCGCCGGCGCGACGGGCCTCATTCGCGCGTGCCGCGATGCCAGCGTCAGCTACGCGCGCGAACGCAAGACCTTCGGCGTCGAGATCGGCCAGCACCAGCTCGTCAAGGAAATGATCGCGCAGATGGAATCCGACTATCAGGCGTCCCGTCTGTTGTGGCTGCGATCGGCGTGGTTGAAAAACGAGGGCCAACGCAACACGAGAGAGACCGGCCTCGCGAAGTGGTTTTCAACCGTCGCGTCCGAGCGCGCGGCGTCAGATGCCGTGCAGATACACGGCGCGAATGGCTACTCGGACGAATATCCCGTCGGACGCTACTACCGCAACGCCAAGGGCGCCGTCATCTACGAAGGCACCCGCGAAATCCACAAGCTGATGCAGGCCGATTACGTGCTCGGCTATCGCACGGACAAGCCGCTCCGATGCGAGCTTCCGCCGGTCCGGTCCTGAAAGACGCATCGAGCCAGCCGATGATTCATCTGCGCATCACTCCGGACGCCGGCGCGGCTGCGCTCGCGCCCGCGGTCAGCGCGCTGCACGACGGGGGCGTCGTCGTCTTTCCAACCGAGACGTTCTACGGGGTCGCGGTCGATCCGCGATCGGCGCTGGCGGTGAAGCGGGTCTTCGAGATCAAGCGGCGCCCTCCCGATCATCCGTTGCCGTTGATCGCGAGTGACGTCGATCAGGTTGTCGATCATGTCGGCATCATGACGCCGCTTGCACGGCGGCTGGCGTCGCGCGGATGGCCAGGGCCGCTGACGCTGGTCATCCCGGCATCTCCGCGCCTGTGCGACGATGTACACCTGTCGACGGGACGAATCGCCGTTCGCGTGCCGGCCAATCGCGTGGCTCGGCTGCTCGCGCACAGTGCCGGCCACGCCATCACGTCCACGAGCGCGAATATCTCCGGTGAACCACCGGCGTCCACGCCGGAACAGGTCGCGGCATCGCTCGGCGCCGACATCGATGTGTTGATCGACGCGGGCGCCACGCCCGCGGGGTTGCCATCGACCATCGTCGACGCGACCGGCGACGCGCCGATACTGGTGCGCGGCGGCGTCGTTCCGTGGGACCGCGTGCTAGAATTTTCGAAGTAAATGACATCTTCTCGTGAGCGCGCCGCGCTCGTCGGCTTGATCGTCCGGCGCGCGAAAAAGCTCGACGCGGAGCACTCGATCGATGAGCTTGCCGGGCTCGCCGACGCCGCCGGCGCGACGGTCGTGCTCAAGATGATTCAGGAACGGCCGACACCCGATCCCGCGACGTTCATCGGCAGCGGCAAACTCGACGAGCTTGCGTCCGAATGCGCCCGCGTCGGCGCCGACGTCGTCATCTTCGACAACGAGCTGACGCCCGCGCAGCTCAGGCACATCGAAGAGCGGGTCGGGCGGAAGGTCGTCGATCGCACGCAGCTGATTCTGGATATCTTCGCGCGGCGCGCGCGAACCCGTGAAGGGAAGTGGCAGGTCGAGCTGGCGCAGCTGAAATACCTGCTCCCGCGCCTGGTCGGCTCGGGAACCGCGCTATCACGCCTGGGCGGCGGCATCGGCACCCGCGGACCTGGCGAAACGAAACTCGAAACCGACCGCCGGCGTATTCGTCAGAGAATCCACGCCATCTCGGAAGAGATCGACTCGATTCGACAACGGCGGCGCCACTCGCGGGCGCGCCGGCAGAAGGTGTCGGTGCCACTGGTCGCCCTGGTCGGCTACACGAACGCAGGCAAGACGACGTTGTTCAACCTGTTGACGAAGGAGTCGGCGGAAGCGTCCGACGCGCTGTTCGTCACGCTCGACCCACTGGTTCGGCAGGTCAGCCTGCCGGACAAGAGGCGGCTGCTTTTGTCGGACACGGTCGGGTTCATCGAACGGCTGCCGCATACGCTCGTCGCCGCGTTTCGCGCGACGCTCGAGCAGGTCGCCGAGGCAGATCTCGTGCTGCACGTCATCGACGCGGCGAGCCCCGAGCGGGACCGGCACATCGAAGCGGTGCGGCGCGTGCTGGAAGAAGTGGGCGCCGCCAATGTGGCCACCATGAGCGTCTTTAACAAGTGCGACCTGATTGAGCCTGGCGACGTCGACCGGCTTCGCCGGCTGCACCCCGATGCGCTGTGCATTTCGGCGCTCAGGAAGACCGGCCGCACGGAGATGATCGAGGCCATCGCGGAAAAACTCGAGTTGGATACCCGTCGCGTGATGCTCGAGTTCGACGAAGCCAGCGCTGAAGACCGCGAGAAAATCGCGCGGGTGTATCGGCACGCGCGGGTCGTCAGTCATGTCACGAACGACGGCCGCGTCGAGATCGAAGCCGACGTGCCGCGCCGTGTGCTCGAGCGCGTCAAGACGGCAGGTGGACGATGACGTCGGTGGCCCAGGGCCCTCGTGCTGTCGCTGGCACTTGCGGCCGTAGCCGCCGGGTGCGCCCGTACGGTCGCGCCTCCAGTTGTCACCACTCCCCGGTACCCCGACTACATCTTTCCGGGCCTGTCGCAGCCCGATCCGAAACAGGCCGACCTGCTGCGCGACCATGACGCAGCGTGGCGCTGGTTCCAGGCGGGGGATCTCGCACGCGCCGAATCAGGATTTGCTGCGGTGCTGAAGCGCTCGCCCCAGTTCTATCCGAGCGACACCGCAATGGGATACCTCGATCTGGCGCGCAAGGACTTCGAGTCGGCTGGCCAGCGCTTCGACCGCGTGCTGCAATCGAACGCGAGCTATGTGCCGGCCCTCGTCGGTCGCGGGGAAGCGCTGCTGGCGCTTTCGCGCGAAGCTGAGGCGCTCGCCTCATTCGAATCGGCGGTCAAGCTCGATCCGCAGCTTCAAGGCATAGCGCGACGCGTCGAGGTTCTGCGGGCGCGGGCGCAGCAGGAGAACGTGGCCAACGCCCGCAAGGCTGCGCAGGCGAACCGCCTCGACGAAGCGGCGCGCTTGTACGCAGCAGGCGATTGCCGCGTCTCCGGACAGCGCGTTTCTCGTGCGCGATCTCGCCGAGGTCGAGGCGAAGCAGGGGAAAACCGACGAGGCGCTCGCGCGGTACCGGCGCGTCATCGAAATGGACCCGACGGATGCGACGTCGAGGATGCGGATCGGCGAGATGCTCGACGCGCGCGGCGACCTTGCCGGCGCGCTGAAGATGTATACCGAGGCGAATAACCTCGAGCCGACCGCCGAGCTGCGCCGGCGCATCACGGCGATTGAGGCACGCCTTGCGTATTTGAAGCTCCCGCCGGACTATCGGGCGATTCCGGACGCGGCGTCTATTACGCGCGGAGATCTCGCGTCGCTCATCGGCATCAGGTTGGCGCCGCTGATCGAGCGCGCGCCCGCGCAGCCCGTCGTCATCACCGATGCCCGCAATCACTGGGCGGCCGACTGGATAATGGCGACCGCAAGCGCCGGCGTGATGGAGCCCTACGAAAATCACACGTTCCAACCGCGCAATGCCATTCAGCGCAGCGACCTCGCGCAGGCGGTCGCGCGCATGCTGAAGGTCATCGCCGCGGGCCGGCCTCAGCTGTTGAAGGACTGGCAGAGCCGTGCCCAGAAGATGGGCGACGTCGGCGTCAGCAATCTGCACTTTGCGGATGCGTCGCTGTCGGTTGCCGCGGGTATCCTTCCCCTCGCTGACGGCGGGTTGTTCCAGTTGTCGCGCCCGGTGAGCGGGGCTGAGGCGATCGACGCCATCAGTCGCATCGAGCGTCTCTACAGCGCTTCCAAATGAGCGTCCTCACGCCGGCGAATCAGCTCACCCTGACACGGGTGTTGCTCGCGCCAGCGTTCGTCATCCTGACGGTGTACGGATATTTCGGCTGGGCGTTGATCGTGTTTGCCATTGCCGGCCTCACCGATCTCCTGGATGGTCTCATCGCGCGGACGTTCAGCCGGCGCACCAGCCTCGGCGCGTGGCTCGATCCCATGGCCGACAAGCTGCTGATCGTGGCGACGGTGAGCGTGCTGACGCTGCCAGGCCTGGGCCTGGTAAACAAGCTCCCTGTCTGGTTGACGATTCTGATTATCACGAGGGATCTGCTGATTGTGCTGACCGTGGCCGTCATCAACCTGGCCATCGGCCGGCGCGAGTTCAGGCCGTCGATCTACGGCAAGATTGCGACGGCGACTTACATCATGACGTGCGTCACGATCATGTACTTCAACTACCTGCAGCGCACGTCGCCGATCGTGACCTTCGGCATCTACGCCTCAGCCGCGATCACGCTGGTCTCGGGATTTCACTACGTCTTCAATATCACCAAGATCATCAATCAGAACTGATCGGTCGATTGCGAGGTCCAGCATGGTACTTGCTCAGTAGATGCTCTGTGTCGAATCTCAGCTGTCTAAACGCCCATCTTCCGTTTGAAGTATTCGATCGTCTTGACCAGCCCTTGCTCGAGCTTCACCTTCGGCTCCCAGCCGAGCAGTGTGCGGGCTTTGGTGATGTCGGGCTGACGTACTTTGGGATCGTCGACCGGCAGATCCTGGTAGATGATTTTGCTTTTCGAGCCTGTCATCTGGATGATGGTCTTCGCGATCCCCTCGATCGTCATCTCGTGCGGGTTGCCGATGTTGACGGGCTCATTCAGGTTCGAATCCATCAGCTTCAGGATGCCCGCGACGAGATCGTCCACATAGCAGAAGCTGCGGGTCTGTTTGCCGTCTCCGAATACCGTCACATCTTCGTTGAGCAGCGCCTGCGAGATGAACGCCGGCACCGCGCGGCCGTCCTTGATGCGCATGCGCGGGCCATAGGTGTTGAAGATGCGGACGATCTTCGTGTCGACCCCGTGATAGCGGTGATACGCCATCGTCATCGCTTCCGCGAAGCGCTTCGCTTCGTCGTAGACGCCGCGCGGGCCGATCGGGTTCACGTTGCCCCAGTAGGTCTCTTTCTGAGGGTGCTCGAGCGGGTCGCCGTACACCTCCGATGTCGACGCGATGACGAAACGCGCGCCCTTGGCTTTTGCGAGCCCGAGCGCCTTGTGCGTGCCGAGTGCACCGACCTTGAGGGTCGGGATCGGCAGCTCGAGGTAGTCGATGGGGCTCGCCGGGCTCGCCCAGTGCAGCACCACGTCGACCGGACCATCCACGTTGATGTAGTTGGTGACGTCGTGTTTGATGAACACGAAATCGCGGCCCGCGAGGTGGGCGATGTTGGCGAGCGCGCCCGTCAGGAGGTTGTCGATGCCGACGACAGAGCACTCGCGGTTGAGCAGCTCTTCGGCGAGATGAGAACCGATGAAGCCGGCGGCTCCCGTGATGACTATGCGGCGTTTGTCGTTCATGATTAGTCGCGGGGCCCGCTCGCCGCTCGCTCGCGGGGGCCTTGCCCGCGCTGCTCAGACTGTTAGCGTGTGAGAACGCCGCGGAAGAGCGTCATCCACATGATCTTGAGGTCGAGCGAGACCGACCAGTTCTCGATGTAATACAAATCGAATTCGATCCGCTTCTCGAGCGACGTGTTGCCGCGCCATCCGTTGACCTGGGCCCAGCCGGTGATGCCGGCCTTCACTTTGTGGCGCAGCATGTACTGAGGGAAGCGATGCTTGAACTGGTCGACGAAGAACGGCCGCTCGGGCCGTGGGCCGACGATCGACATGTCTCCCTTGAGCACGTTCCAGATTTGCGGCAGCTCGTCCAGGTCCCACTGGCGCAGGAAGCGTCCGACGGGCGTGCATCGCGGGTCGTCCTCGCGCGCCCAGATCGGCCCGGTGACGTCTTCCGCGTCCACCCGCATCGATCGGAACTTGTAAACCCAGAACGGCCGGCCGTCGAGTCCCATGCGCTCCTGCCGGTAGAACACCGGCCCCGGCGACGTGTATTTGATGGCGAGCGCGATGAGCCCGCAGGGAATCGACAGCAGCAGCGCGCCCACGCCGCTGATGCCGAGGTCGATCGTCCGCTTGATGACGGCGTTGAGACCCTGCAGCGGTACGTCGTGGATGTTGATGATGGGAACGCCGTCGAGATCTTCGAGGCGCGCGCGCAGCGCCAGAAACTGCACCAGGTCCGGCACGACCTTGACGTCGACCATCTCGCGGCTCGTGCTTTCGATCAGGTCGAGCATCTTCACGTGCTCGTCGAGCGGCAGCGCCACGTAGAGGTGGTCGATGTTCTCCTGCCGGATGATCTCGGGCGCGTCAGACAACGTGCCGAGCAGCGGCAGACCGCGATAGCCCAGGTGATCGCCGCCGGCGCGATCGTCGACGAAGCCAACCACCTGGTAGCCGAGCTCGCCGTGCTGAAGGATTTTCTCAGCCACGACCCTGCCAAGATCGCCGGCGCCTGCAATCAGAATGCGCTTCAGCCCCAGCCCGGCTTTCCAGCGGCGTTCGAGCAGTTCGCGCACGAGCTCGCGCGAGCCGAACGTCAGCGCGATGTTGATGACCAGGAACATCGCCCAGACGATGCGCGAGACCTGGTAGGCGCCGACGGCCTGTTCTTCCGGCGATGCGTGGTACGCATCCACATAGAGCGTGGTGACGACGCCGAGAATGACCGCCACGACAGTGCCGATGAAGACCAGAAAGAAGTCGTCGACCCGTGACCGTCCGCGCCGTAGGCGATAGACCCCCTGGAAGTAGTACGCCAGCGGGACCAGCACGGCGACGAATGGCATGACGGCGACGTACTGCTGGAACGGCGGGTAGCCGCGCGTCACCGGGATGAGGCCGCTCGAGAAGCGCAGCAGGTATGCGAGCCCGAACGCGACGATGCCGAGCATCGCGTCAGAGACGACGTAAACGCCCACCAGGAGGCGTCCGTACCGCCTAAGCATGCGCGAGGCTCTCTATGCTGGATTGAATCGCGCGTGCAAAGACCGCGCGGTCGAACGTGACGGCGTGGGCTCTGATCGTCGACCGATCGAAGGATGACTGTGCCGCACGCGCGATGCCGGCCGCAAAGGCTTCGCCGGTGGGCTCGGCGACGAGCACGCCGGTCACACCGTCGATGACCGTTTCGAGTGCGCCGCCCCGCGCCAGTGCAATCACAGGAGTGCCGCAGGCCTGAGCCTCGACGGGCGCGATGCCGAAATCTTCCTCGCCGGGGAGCAGCACAGCGGCGGCGCGCCGATAGAGATCGCGCACCTGCTCGTCGCTGACGGATCCAAGCAGCTGGATGTCGGCGCCTGTGGCGGCGACGCGCGCGGCGAGCGCGGCGCGCTCGGGACCATCGCCCACGATCCGGAGGGGCGTGCCCGAGAGACGGCTCGCCTCGATCGCCACGTCTATGCGTTTGTAGGGGACGAGGGCTGACACAATCAGCACAAAGTTTTCCGGCGCGACCGAGTCATCCGGTGAATAAAAGCCTGTATCGACGGGGGGATAGATGACGCCGGCGTCACGATTATAGTACCGCCTGATCCTGCTGGCAACGTGCTGAGAGATCGCCACATAGCGGTCAACCCGCCCGGCTGTTGACGGCGTCCCAACGGCTGAGCGCGTTCAGCACAGGGCGCAGCAATCGGCTCTTCATCGTGCCGATGCGCCCTTCACCGAAATACGCGTCGAACTGATCCCACGCGTAGCGCATGGGCGTGAAGCAGTAGCACAGATGCCGCGCGCGTCCCGTCTTGACGACGGATTTGGCCGCGCAGTGGCTGGTGCTGATGATGAGATCGTACTCGTCGAGGTCGAATTGCTCGATGGCGGTGGGGAAGAGCGGCAGACAATAGCGATAGAAGCGCCGGATGCCGGGGACGTTCTGGAGCACGGACGTGCGCGGCCGCATCCGCTCGATCGCCGGCGACACGCTCCCGCGCACGTGGAACAACGTCAGCAGATCCGCCGTCGGATAGGTCTCGCAGAGAACTTCCAGCACCTTCTCGCCGCCGCGCATGCCGGTCAGCCAGTCGTGCACCAGAACGATTTTAGTCGCGGGGGTCCCTTCGCCCCGCGCCGCTTCGCGGCTCAAGACAGCACCTCACCGTAGATGTCGCGGACGCGTTGGACCGACCTGGCCCACGAGTATTCCTTCACGCGCGCGAACCCACGCTTGCGGAGGTCCTCGCGGATGTGGGTGCTTCGCAGCACGGTGAGAATCCCGTCCGCGATCGCCTCGGCCTTATACGGGTCGACGAGCACGGCAGCGTCGCCGACGACCTCCGGCAGCGACGAGACGTTCGACGTCACAACCGGTGTGCCGCTCGCCATGGCTTCGAGCGGAGGCAACCCGAAGCCCTCGTAGAGCGACGGAAACACAAAGACCGACGCAAGACGGTAGAGCACCGCGAGTGTCTTGTCGGGCACGTAGCCGAGAAATCGGACGTTGCGGTGGATGTCGTACTTGTGGACGGCGCGGCGCAGCGACTGCAGCTTCGAGATCTCGTCGCCGATGATGATGAGCTCGAGCTCCGATCGCCCCTGCATGCGCACCAGGTGAAACGCTTCGATGAGCCGCTCGAGATTCTTGTGCGGCTTGATGTT
Organism: Vicinamibacterales bacterium; assembly: GCA_963802345.1. Taxonomy (GTDB): domain Bacteria; phylum Acidobacteriota; class Vicinamibacteria; order Vicinamibacterales; family JAMQPK01; genus JAMQPK01. Next base: position 24,434 of record CAWDIK010000006.1, on the reverse strand, counting down.
GCCCACGTAGAGCAGGTACGAGTGGCTCAGCTGGTAGCGTTCGCGCGTGTTGACGACGTGCTCCTCGCTCGGCGGCACGCTGAACCGATCGTCTATGGCATTCGGTGTGACGACGATTTTTTCAGGCGGCACATCGAAGAACTTCAGGATGTCGCGCTTGGACTGCTCGGACACCGTAAAGATCCGATCGGACTTGTGCGCGGCGGTATACAGCGACGCTCGCGCAAACGCGTAGCCGAGGCGGTGACGGAGGTACTCCGGAAACATGAGATGGATGCAGTCGTGAATCGTCACGACCGAGCGCGACGGCGTCAGGGCAGGCAGCACGTAGTGCGGCGCATGGAGCAGGTCGAGCCGCTCGCGCCGCGCCGCCAGCGGAATCGAGATCTGCTCGCCGAGCGAGTAGTGTCCAGACCGATCGGCCACCGCGCGGAAGTTTTCACCAAGCGACGCCGCGACGGCCGTGTCCTCTGGTCTCGTCAGCAGGACGTACTCCGTGTTCCGATCGATTTTCGCGAGCTCATGCAGAAGATTCCGGATGTAGGTGCCGATGCCGAAATCGTGCAGCTTCCGCGCGTCTATGCCGATTCGCACGCGTGAATTCTAGTCGTCCATCGTCCATCGTCGCATCGTCCATCGAATCGACGATGCCGATCGACGATGGCCGATCGCCGATCGCCGATCGACCGATCGACTGATCACCTGTCAAACCCGGGCCAGTCCATTTTGTAGCGCCGGCGGATCTCGCGTAGTTCTCCGGGAAGCGCCGATGAGCGGCGCGCATCCTCCTGAGCGGTTGCCATCGCGGTCCGCAGCTGCGCGGCCATGTCTTCGAGCTCGCGGACGGCCGATCCGCACGAGGCATCGGGCGTGTTGAGCGTCGTCCGGCCGTCCCACAGCCCAAACCATTCGCGGTCGTAGCCCGGCGCCACGCGTACGGTGCAGTTGGCCTTGATCCGGCTCCAGTAGGTGTCGAGCTGTACGCCCTGACGCGCGACGGCCTCGACGATCTGGCTGTAGCGCCTTGTTCCCTCTTCGCGCGCGATGTCGGTCGACGATCGCGCGCCGAACGCCGGCGGCAGCTGCTGGCTTTGCTGAGCCGATGCGGCGAGCGGTTCCCATGTGCTTTCCGGCGAGCAGCGCGCGCGCATGATCGGCGGCGACGGCGAAGCCGAGTGACTCGGCCGCGCCGCCAACCTTCATCGTGTTGATGCCGATCACCTGTCCCTGGCGGTTCAGCAGCGGACCACCGCTATTGCCAGGATTGATCGCGGCGTCCGTCTGCAGCATCACCGTGCGATCGGAGCGGCGGATGGCGCTGATGATGCCGCGCGTCACGCTGTTCTGAAACACGCCGAGCGCCAGGCCGATCGCGATCACTTCCTGACCTGGCCGCACGTCGGTGACCGAGCCGAGCGGCAGCAGCGGCTGCGACGGCAGCGCGCTGTCGACACGCACTACCGCGAGGTCGTACTCCGTTGATGACGCATCAACGCGCCCGGGCAGCGTTTGTCCGTTCGAGAGACGCACCGTGACCGACACGTTGCTCTGGATGACGTGTCGATTGGTGATGACCGTCCGCGGCGCCGCGAAAAATCCGCTGCCACGCCCTTGAGCCGTTTCAATGGAGACGATCGCGGGAATGGCGCGGCTGACTACGTCCTCCAACGCGGGTGAACGGGTGCGACGGGTGCAGAGCGGGTGCGACGGGTGCAACGGGTGCAATAGGTGCAACGGGTGCGATGGGTGCGATGGTGCGAGGGTCGCGGTGTCGACAGGTGCAAAGGGGGCCGTCGCTGCAACAGGTGCGTTGGGCGTCAGATCGCCGGCGCAGTCGGCGCTGCGGAGGTGTCCGGTGCGACGGGCTGAATGTCGGGCACAATCGCGGCGGTTCGCGGCTGAGGGCGCGACGGGAATGACTTGCAGCGCGATCAAACTGCCCGCTGCGATGACGGTGACAAGGCCCAGGACGATCCACGGAAGCATCGACGAGCGCCCACGTTGCGGCTCGTGCCCCGCGCACCTGCCGTCGCACCCGTTGCACCCATCGCACCCATTGCACCCGCCGTCACCCATGCTCCCGCGCTGCCCCACATCGGCACGCGTCGACCCGATTGGGCACTTTCCGGCCACACTCCGAGCAAATCCAGGAGTACTGCACCCCTCTCTTATCGGCTCGTTACTTCGGCAGCTTTCCGCGAAGGCCCTGGTACACCCTCAAAAACGGCACCCATCGGGGGTGGTGTTTCCGGTAGAACGCAAGCTGGCTCCGGCCGTAGCTTTCAGCCGACGCGGCGGAGCGAGTTCCCCACGAGCGGCCGCGGAGGTGGACGATTTGTGCGAGCGGGGTGAAGTACACCGTGCCGCCGTTGGCGCGCACGGCTGCACAGAAATCCACATCTTCGCAATACATGAAATACCGCTCGTCGAGCAATCCCGCCGCCTCGGCGTCGCGGCGGCGAACGAGCAGGCACGCGGCCGTGACCCAGTCTACGCGGCGGGTTTTCGAGGTCATCGCCGCCAGGCGGGGCGGCGACGCATAGCGGAGGAGCAGCTTCTGCCGCAGCTCGGTCAGCGGGGTCATCATGCGGCCGTACGACAGCTCCGCGCGACCTGCGCCGTCGACGATCTTTGGTCCGACAATCGACGCGTTCGGCAGCTCGCGCAGCGCGGCAATCAGCCGATCGAGACTCCCTTCGGGCACGATGGTGTCGCTGTTGAGCAGCAATATCAGCTCGCTCTCCGTACGCCGTATGCCTTCGTTGTTCGCCGACGCGAAGCCGACGTTCGAGTTGAGAGGGATGACGCGAACTCCTGGCCATCGGGAGCGCACGGCATCGACGCTGCCGTCGCGGGACGCGTTGTCGACCACGACGATCTCGTGCGGCACGTGAGGCGGGTGCTCGTGCAGCGACTGAAGGCAGTTTTCCAGATCGCTCCTGGTGTTGTGGCTGACGATCACGATGGCGAGCGTGTTCACGCCGCCGACTCCAGCGCGGCAAGGGTCTCAGCAGCAGCGCGCCTCCACGAGTACCGCGCAAGCACACCCGGGGCTGCGCGCAGCAGACGCTCGCGGCTGTCCTCGTCGAACAGCAGCCGGATCAAGGCCGTTGTGGTCCCTGCGATGTCGTCCTTGGCGACGTACAGCGCGGCGTCGCCGCAGACTTCGCGCGCCACTTCAGTGTCGAGCAATACCGGCGGCACTCCGGCGGCGAGCGCTTCGAGCGGAGGATGCCCAAACCCTTCGTATTCCGAGAGCAGCGCGAATGCCCGTGCTCGTCCATACAGTGCGCCCAGCTCGGCGTCGGCCACATACGCCCGAATGGATACCTGCGGTGCGATGCCTGCCGCCGCGGCGATCGCCGGGAGATCCTCGTGCGGATGCGTACGGTTGTCGCCGACGAGCTCGAGGCGAGCGTCTGGATGGCTCTTCGCAATCGGGGTGAACGCTCTGATGAGATCAGGGATGTGACGACGATTGAAGACAGAGCCGACGAACAAGACGAGCGATTCGCGTGCGGAGGCAGGATTGTTACCGGTGAGCAGAGCGATGCCGGGATACACGCAGCGGACGCGATTCTCTGGAAGGCCGAAGTGCGAAAGGATCTCGCGCCGAGCCGAGTCGGACACCGTCAGCACAATCTTCGCGTGCTCGCAGGACCATCGCGTCAGCCACCGCCGGCGCAGCCCTTCCTTCCACCGGAACCACTCCGGATGCGCGGCAAAGGACACGTCGTGGACGAGTACGACGGTTGGTGCTTTCAGCAGCAACGGCGCGGTGTATCCGGGCGCGAAGAAGACATCCAGGCGATCCGCGTTCGCCGCCTTTGGAAGCGCGAATTGTTCCCACGCGGTGCCGGGCGAACCCGGAAGCCTGCGTATCTCCGCATTCGGAAGCGGAGGAGTGATGTCCTGATGCGCGTAGAGCACGAACGTATGGCGCGATGCCGCCGCATCGGACGACCATGCACCGAGCAGCCCCGATAAATGGCGCCCTACCCCGGTTGGCTTGCCGCAGAGCTCGCGGGCGTCAATGCCGATGCGCATTTCGACTGTGAACGCTCGACCGTGCTCCGGCGAGCACGGGCGCGCGATGCCGGCGCGCGAGCAGGGCGTCTTCGTAGGCACGCCGCACGTCACGCGCCGTCTGCGCCCACGTGAAGTGACGCGCGCGTTCGAGTCCACGTCGCGCACTGGCGGCTCGCAGATCGGAATCGCCTATCAACCGCTCGAGCGCGGCTGCCAGGCTGTCCGGGTCGTCTGGATCGACGAGCAGTCCCGCGTCGCCGACGACTTCGGGCAGCGCGCCACGGTTCGAGACGACCACGGGAACACCCGCAGACATCGCCTCGAGCGCGGGTATCCCGAACCCTTCGTCGAACGACGGCAGCACGAACACCTGAGCGCCCTTGTATAGCGATTCGCGGTCATCGCTCGAAACGTAGCCGCGATACTCGACATGCCCGGCGAGGGGCGGACGCTCAATCGCGGCGAGCGCATCCGGGGTGGAAGCGTCGAGGCGCCCGGCGATCACGAGACGTGGAGCGTTCGGACGCCGCGCGAGCAGCCGCGCGTAGGCGTTCAGCAGGCCGCTGACGTTCTTGCGGGGTTCGATTGTTCCCGCGAAAAGCACGTACCCGCCGGCGTTCACCTCCGCCGGAGGCCCCTTCCAGTCCGGCGCGCCGTTCGGACAGACGGAAATGCGGTCTGCCGGTATGTCGAGCAGCCGCTGTACTTCGCCGGCCACGAAACGCGACACGACGATGACGCGATCTGCGCGCGTCGCGTGCGTGCGGACAAGCGCGGGATAGTCGCGGCGAATTTCCGCGGACGTGCGTTCCGGATGCGTCAGGAAATGCAGATCGTGAATCGTGACGATCTGCGCCGCCGACCGCGACGGCAGCAGCAGGGGATGCGGCGAATGCGCGATGTCGTACTCGCCCCCGGCCAGCGCTTCGATCGGTGGCCAGCGCAGCCGGTGCCAGGCAAGGTTGAGTACGCCAACCGGGACGCGCCTGTCGACGATACGGACGTTCGGCAGCTCGGCGGCGAGCCCCGCCGGCACGCGATCCTTCCACGAGCTCGAAAACACGGTCACGTCGCCGGCGCGGGAGTCCGCGAGCGCACGTGTCACCTGATGGATGTGTTCGCCGACGCCGGTGCGGGCGCGGAGGGCGGGACGATAATCGATGACGATCCGCACGCGGCCGAGCCTATCACAACCCGACCATATCCTTGCTGCTCAACGGGTTGGAAGGATATACTCTCACCCTTTGGCCGATGCTCGGGCTTGCCCCGGGCGAGCGCACCGAGTCGAGGGAGCCATCACGAATGAAAATTGCGGTCGTCGGATCAGGCTACGTCGGCCTGGTACTGGGAGCCTGTCTGGCGGAAAACGGAAACGACGTGACGTGCATCGACAAGGATGCGTCGAAGGTCCGCAGACTGCGCCGCGGGGTCATGCCCATCTACGAGCCCGGCCTCGAGGAGATCGTCAAGCGCAACCGCGCCGAGAAGCGGCTCGAGTTCACGACCGACCTGCCGCGTGCCGTCCGTGCCGCCAGCATCGTGTTCATCGCCGTCGGTACGCCTCAGCACGAAGATGGGTCGGCCGATCTGTCGCACGTGCTCGGTGTCGCGCGCGAGATCGCGAAGTCGATGAACGGCTACAAGGTGATCGTCGACAAGAGCACGGTTCCAGTCGGTACGGCCGCGCGTGTGCGCGAGTTGATCGGCCGCCACACCTCGCATTCCTTCAGCGTCGTCAGCAACCCGGAATTTCTCAAGCAGGGTGCGGCTGTCGAGGACTTCCTCAAGCCCGATCGCGTCGTCATCGGCGTTGAAGACGATCGCGCGCGGGCGCTGATGGTCGAGCTCTATGCGCCGTTCACGCGGACGGGCGCGCCGATCATGGTGATGGATCTCGCCAGCGCGGAGCTGTGCAAATACGCCGCGAATGCGATTCTGGCCACGCGGATCTCGTTCATGAACGAGGTCGCGAATGTCTGCGAAGCGTTCGGCGCCGACGTCGATCAGGTGCGCAAGGCGATTGGCGCAGATCGCCGCATCGGGCCGTCATTTCTCTTCCCCGGTATCGGCTTCGGCGGCAGCTGCTTTCCGAAGGACATCAAGGCGCTCATCAAGTTCTCGGGCGACAAGGGCTACGATTTCCAGACCCTCAAGGCGGTCGAGCGGGTCAACGACGCGCAGAAAATCCGCTTCGTGTCGAAGCTCGAATCGCACTTCGGCTCGCTGAAGAACCGGACAATCGCCGTCTGGGGCCTGTCGTTCAAGCCGCGGACCGACGACATGCGCGAAGCGCCGGCGATTCCGCTGATTCACAAGCTGCTGCGCGCGCGCGCAAAAGTGCAGGCGTTCGACCCACAGGCAAAGCCCGTGGCGAAGCAGATTTTCGGCGGCAAAATCACTTTGGCCGATAAGAGCTACAGTGCGCTCAAAGGAGCAGACGCCCTTGTCATCGCGACCGAATGGAGCGAGTTTCGGGAGCCCGATTTCGCGCGCATGCGCAAGCTCATGAAGACGCCCGTCATCTTCGACGGCCGCAACATCTACAGCCCGGATCAGATGAAGGCCCAGGGGTTCACGTACTACTCGGTGGGCCGGTAATGGCCGGCATAAAAGGGAAGCTCACCGATCCGCTCCTGTCGGTCGTCATGCCCGTCTACAACGAGCGCGACACGATCGAGGGCATGATCGCCCGCGTGCTCGCCGTCCCGAATCTCCGGATTGAGCTGGTCGTGGTCGATGACGGGTCGAAGGACGGCACATCCGACATCCTGCGCGGGCTGCAGGGCAAGTATCCCTTCAAGCTGTTTCAGAAACCCAACGGCGGCAAGGGATCCGCGCTTCGCCTCGGCTTCAAGGAAGTCACCGGCGACCTGGTCGTGATTCAGGACGCGGATACCGAGTACTCGCCGGAGGAATTTCCGGAGCTCATCGAGCTCATCTGCCAGGGACGGGCTGACGTCGTCTACGGATCGCGGTTTCTCGGCCGGCACCGCGTGTTTCTCTTTACCCACTACCTCGGCAATCTCTTTCTCACGTTTCTGACCAACGTCCTCTACAACACGATGCTGACCGACATGGAGACGTGCTACAAAGCCATGCGGATCGAAGTGCTGCGCTCGTTCACGCTCGACAGCGACGGCTTCGGCATCGAGCCGGAGATGACCGCGAAAATCTTCAAGCGCGGATACCGGGTGTATGAAGTGCCGATCACCTACGACGGCCGCGGGTACGAAGAGGGCAAGAAGATTACCTGGCGCGACGGAGTCGTCGCGTTGTGGGTGCTGCTGAAATATCGCTTTACCGAGTGAACTCGTTCTTCCGGCTTCTTCGCTACGCAAAGCCATACAGAGGCCGCCTGGCCTGGGCGGTGCTGGCGATGGCGATCTATGCCGTCGCGTCGGCGTTGGTCATCTACCTCATCAGACCGATCCTGGATGAACTGCTGCCCAATCAGCAAGGGCTCCGGACAATCGCGTTTTCGCTGATCGGCCTCTATTTTTTCAAGGGCGTCGGGTCGTATTTCTCCGGCTACCTGATGGAAGACGTGGGGCAGCGCGTGGTGATGGACGTGCGCGACCAGCTCTACGGGCATATCCTCGGGCAGTCGGTCAGCTTCTTCGGGCGGAACGCCGTCGGCCAGTTGTTGTCGCGCGTGTCGAACGACGTCGGGCAGTTGCAGCGCGCGATATCGGAGACGGCCGGCGATCTCGCGCGCGAAACGCTGGCGCTCGTCGGCTACGCCGTCATTCTGTTTTATATCGACCCCCGGCTCGCGCTCGTGTGCCTGACGGGCGCACCGATTGTCGTGTATCCGCTGGTGCGGCTCGGTCAGCGCATCCGCCGCACCGCGCGTCGAAGCCAGGAGGCGCAGGAGCACATGACGCACGTGGGCGCCGAGACGTTCGCCGCTCACCGCATCGTCAAAGCCTTCGGAGCGGAAGAGCGCGAGGCCAGCCGCTTTCGGGACGCGCTGCGGTATCTCTACCGCACGAACATGCGCGTGGTTCGCGCATTGTCGCTGATGCCGCCGGCCATGGAATTACTCGGGGGCATCGGCATGGCCGGGGCACTGTGGTACGGCAGCAAAGAAATCGCCAGTGGCCGGTTGACGCCGGGCGATTTCACGACGTTTTTGGCCGCCATGCTCATGATGTACGCGCCGGCCAAGAAGCTGAGCCGCGTCAACGCCAACCTGCAGCAGGCGATTGCCGCCGCCGAGCGAATCTTCGAGATGCTCGACACGCATACAGAGGTCGAGGAGCGGCCGAACGCCGAGCCGCTGCCGCCGTTTTCGCGGGCGATTGAGTTTCACGACGTCACCTTCGCCTACGAGGAAGCCCGTTCGCGGCGCATTCTTCGCAACCTGACGCTCACAGTGCCGGCCGGGCAGATGGTGGCCATCGTCGGCCGGAGCGGCGCCGGCAAGACGACGCTCGTCAACCTGATTCCACGGTTTTACGACGTTACCGGCGGCACGATTACCATCGACGGACACGACGTTCGCGAGGTGACGTTGAAGTCGCTGCGCGCGCAGGTGGGCATCGTCACCCAGGAAACCGTGCTCTTCGACGATACGATCGCCAATAACATCGCGTATGGCGCCGCCACCGCCACGCCGGCGCAAGTCGAGGCCGCGGCGAGGGCCGCGCACGCTCACGAATTCGTCTCGGCCCTGCCCGAGAAATATCAGACGCGTATCGGCGAGCGGGGACAGAAGCTGTCGGGCGGGCAACGGCAGCGTTTGGCGATCGCGCGGGCGCTCTTGAAGAACGCGCCTATCCTGATCCTCGACGAGGCGACGTCGGCCCTGGATGCCGAGGCAGAGCTTCTGGTTCAGGACGCGCTCGCGACGCTGATGCTGAATCGCACGTCGTTCGTCATCGCGCACCGGCTGTCGACGATCATGCGCGCGGACGCGATTGTCGTGCTCGAGCGCGGGCGCATTGTCGAGGTCGGACAGCACGAGCATCTGTTGAGCCGGGACGGCGTATATGCGGCCCTGTATAAGATGCAATTGCTCGAACCGAAGCGGTTGGAGACCACGCAAGCGAACGGCGAGGAGCGTGGTGAGGCGCCTCCACAGCTGACCGATGGGGCGCGCGCGACCGGTCCGCAGGCGGCGAGAAGTGGGGCGAGGGGCCCCCGCGAATAAACATGATCAAAAGCATGACGGGCTTTGCATCCGCGACGAGGGAATCGGACGCGGCCACCATCACGGTGACGATTCGGGCGGTCAACCATCGCCATCTCGACCTGCAGCTTCGTGTGCCGCAGACGCTGGCCGAGGCCGAAGGGCGCATCCGCGCGAGCGTGCAGCGGCGCATCGGCCGCGGCCGAGTGGAACTGGCGGTCAACGTGCAGTACAGGCACACCGCGAGCGTAGAAGTGGAGTTCAACGAGTCGCTGGCGGTGGCGTTATCGGCCGCGCTCGAGACAGCGCGGAGCCGCGGCATCGTCCAGGGCGCCCTGACACCAGGAGACCTGCTGCGCTTGCCACAGGCCCTCGCCGTGCGAGAGCGGCCTGTTGAGCGCGACGCGGCGATGGTGGCGCAGCTCATCGAGATGGTCGAGGGTGCCGTTGAGGAAGCCGTCACGCAACTGGACGCGATGCGATCCACGGAAGGCGATCACCTGAATGCCGATTTGGAAGTCCGCCGCGCGCTGCTCGGCGGCATGCTCGAGGAGATAGCCGATGCGGCCGATCAGGGCCGCCTCGAGCTGCAGGCGCGCCTGGCGGCTCGCGTGCAGGAGCTCGCGGTGGAGGTTGCGGCCGACGCCAACCTCATCGCGCAGGAAATCGTGCGCGTCGCCTCTCGCTCGGACATCAGCGAGGAGATGGCGCGGTTCCGCGCGCACCTTGCGCATTGGCGCTCGCTGGCGGACTCGCCAGAGCCCTGTGGCCGGAAGCTGGATTTTCTGCTCCAGGAAATGAACCGCGAGGTCAACACCATCGGATCGAAAGCCGACGGGCTGCGCGTCTCCAACCTGGTGATCTCGGCGAAAGCCGAGCTCGAAAAGATGCGCGAACAAGTTCAGAATGTCGAATAAGGCGTGCCGCTTGCTGTTCATTGTGTCGGCGCCATCGGGCACGGGTAAGACAACAGTCGTCGAGCGGCTGGTCAGGGTGACCGAGCGGCTGAAACTCTCGCGCTCGTACACATCACGCGCGCCGCGCGGCGATGAGGCGGATGGCGTGGACTATAATTTTGTCAGCCGCACTGCGTTCGAGCGCATGATCGCGAACGGCGAGTTTCTCGAGCACGCCGATGTGTTCGGCAACCTGTACGGCACGCACGCGGCAGACACGGCGCGTTGTCTCGAGAGTGGTGACGACGTGGTGCTGGTGATCGACGTGCAGGGCGCGCGAAAGGTTCGCGCCACCGGTTTGCCGCACGTCGCCGTGTTCGTGCTGCCGCCGTCGTACGAAGTGCTGGAGAAGCGGCTTCGCGGGCGCAGCAAGGACAGCGACGAGGCCATCCGCAAGCGGCTCGAAGTCGCGCGCGACGAGGTCTCGGCCTTCGAAGAGTACGATTACGTCGTGATTAACGACCAGCTCGAGTCTTGCGTCGAGCGCATCAGATCGATCGTGATGGCGGAGCGGGCCAAGCTCCAGTGTATGCGGCCTGAGGCGCTGAAGATTCTACGGAGCTTTAACGTAAATGGGGTCTGACCCCCGTAACGCTCACGGGGGTCAGACCCCGAAAGGCATCCCATGGCGATGATCGCTGTCGGCGTGTGCGGCGGAATCGGCGCCTACAAGTCGGTCGAAGTCGTCCGAGGCTTGCAGAAGCATGGGACACGACGTCGTCGCCGTCATGACCCGCTCGGCCCGCCGCTTTGTCGGCGAGCTCACCTTCGAGGCGATTACCCGCCATCGGGTGCTGAAGAGCCAGTTCGAGCCCGGCGCGAACGCCGACATCGAACACATCGCTCTCGCCTCGAGTATCGATCTGCTGATCGTGGCGCCGGCGACGGCGAACGTCATCGGCAAATTCGCCAATGGCATCGCCGATGATTTCCTGACGTCGTTGTACCTGGCGACCAGGGCACCCGTGCTCGTTGCGCCGGCGATGAACACGAACATGCTGGAGCACGCGGCTGTGCAGCGGAACCTCGAAGTGCTGGCGGCACGCGGTACGTTCTTCGTCGAGCCTGGTGCGGGATATCTTGCATGCGGTTGGATCGGCAAGGGGCGGCTCGCGGAACCTGCCGATATCGTGCGCGCAGCGGAGCAGCTGTTGACTCCTGCGGGTCCGCTCCGCGGCAAGACGGTCATCGTCACGGCTGGGCCCACTCACGAGGCGATTGACCCTGTGAGATTTGTCGGCAATCGATCGAGCGGAAAGATGGGGTACGCGCTCGCGGCGCGCCGCGCGGAGCCGCGGCGCGAACGTGGTGCTCGTCAGTGGACCGACCGATCTGCAGCCTCCGGCTGGCGTCGAGCTGATTCGGGTGACGACTGCTGCCGAAATGCGCGACGCAGTGGTCCCTCGCGCGCGGCAGGCCGACGTCGTGATTATGGCGGCGGCGGTCGCCGATTACGCTCCGGCTGAAAGGCCGGCGCAGAAGATCCATAAAAGCTCGGACACGCTTACGCTGTCGCTCGTTCGAACACCAGATATTCTGGCCGAGCTCGGAAGGCAGCGTGCCGGCGGCGACCGGCCCTTGCTGGTCGGCTTTGCCGCCGAGACCACGGATGTCGTGGCGAGCGCGCGAAGCAAGCGCCGCGAGAAGGGCGTCGATCTCGTGGTGGCGAATGACGTCTCACGATCCGACGCCGGGTTCGAGGTCGACACCAACGAAGTGACGCTGGTCTCTGCTGACGGCGAGGAAACGCTGCCGCTGCAGCCGAAGTCGGCTATCGCGGCGCAGGTCATTCAGCGCGTCGAGGCGCTGCTCTCACATTCTCATCCTCCCGTTCGAACGTAATGTCGGATCATCGCGAGCAGTTAGCAGAACACCTCAAGTTCTTCGGCGAGCTTGGCGTGGCGGGATTCCGGAAGGATGCCGTGTGGTCTGCGCGAGCCGACGGTGGGCTGACCTGAAGGTCGGCTCGACCTGAAGGGTCGGCACGTAGTCGAGCGTCAGTCGACAGGACCGGCGGCCGACATTCGTAGTGCCGACCTTCAGGTCGGCCCGACAGCCGACACCGTCGCTCAGCTCGCCGCGATCCGCGAGGACATCGGCGACTGTGTGCGGTGCAAGCTGTGCCGGCTGGGGCGTAAGCAGATCGTATTCGGCGTCGGCAATCCGAATGCCGATCTCATGTTCGTGGGCGAGGCGCCGGGACGCGACGAAGATATTCAGGGCATCCCGTTCGTCGGACGCGCCGGTCAGAAGCTGACGCAGATCATCGAAGCGATCGGTTTGACGCGCGGCGACGTGTACATCGCGAACGTCATCAAGTGCCGTCCGCCGGAAAACCGCAATCCCGAGCCCGACGAGGTGGAGCAGTGCGAGCCATTCCTGTTCCGCCAGGTCGACACCATCAAGCCGAAGGTGATTGTGGCGCTTGGGACCTTCGCGGCGAAGTCGCTGCTGAAATCGACCGACTCCATCTCGCGGTTGCGTGGCCGTGTATACGACTATCGCGGCGCGAAGCTCGTGCCGACCTTTCATCCCGCGTTTCTCCTGCGCAATCCGAGCTGCCGGCGCGAAGTGTGGGAGGACATGAAGAAGGTGCGGGCGCTTCTCAACGGCGAAGACGTGGCCTGATCCGGTGCGGTTGGCTTCTGTCGCGGTTCCCGTTCCTTTTCTCGACATTCTGACGTATCGCGTGCCCGACGGCGTCCCCCTCCCTGCGCGAGGGGCGCGCGTGGTGGTGCCGCTCGGCAAGCGAAGTGTCACCGGCATCGTCGTCGATCCAGCTGGCAGCCTCGAAACGGGGCAGACGCCGCCCGACAAAATCAAAAGCATTCTCGAAATACTCGATGATGAGGCGTTCTTGCCCGGCGACGTGGTGGATCTTGCTCTATGGGTCGCTGAGTATTACGCGTGCGGCGCCGGCGATGCTCTTGCCGCGGCCGTGCCGTCGACCCAGGCGCACAAGACGATCCGCATCGCAGTACTCACCGCGCAAGGCCACGACCAGAACATCGCCACGAAGGGCCGCCAGAAGGAAGCCATTGAATTGCTGCGCGGCTCGCCTGGCGGAATGCCAGTTCCTGATCTGAATGTCAGAGGCATCTCGGCCGATGTGTTGCAGCGGCTGGCCGCGAAGGGATTGATCGCATTTCATCATCAGCGCATCGAGCGCGATCCGTTTACGAGCGGCGCGACCGTTTCAATGGCGGCGGTTTCGGACGATCGAGTCCTGACAGAGGAGCAAGCACGAGCGCTGGATGCGCTTGGGGCGGCGGCGTCGACCGGTGGATTCTCGGTATTTCTGCTGCAGGGAGTCACGGGCTCCGGCAAGACAGAGGTGTATCTTCGACTCGCCGATCGCGTGTTACGCAGCGGCAGATCGGTGCTCGTGCTCGTCCCCGAGATCGCCCTCACGCCCGCTGTTGCCGGGGCGTTTCGCGATGCGTTTGGCGATCGGGTTGCTGTGCAGCACAGCGGACTGTCCGACGGTGAGCGCTCAGACCAGTGGTTTCGCATCCGGCGCGGCGAGGTGTCGGTCGTGGTCGGCACGCGCTCGGCTGTGTTTGCGCCTCTGCACCAGCTCGGACTGATCATCGTCGACGAAGAGCACGATAGCTCGTTCAAGCAGGAGGAAACTCCGCGGTACCACGGGCGTGACGTGGCGGTGGTTCGAGGCCGAAACGCGGGCGCTCTTGTCGTATTGGGTTCGGCCACGCCATCGCTCGAAAGCAGCCACAACGCCACTAACGCGCGGTACACGCGCGTGGTCATGGAGCGCCGGGTGCAGGATCGCCCGCTCGCGTCCGTCTCCATCGTCGACATGCGCCAGGAATACGCGGAGCATGGGCCCGATGTCATTCTCAGCGGCGCATTGAAGAATGCCATTTCGAAGCGGTTGGAGGCGGGCCAGCAGTCGCTGATTCTGTTGAACCGCCGCGGCCTGGCGACGGCGGTGTTTTGCCGGCAGTGCGGCGGCACCATCGAGTGCCCGAACTGCAGCGTCTCGCTCATCGTGCACTCCGACCGCCTTCGCCATCCCTCACTCCTCGATGCCTGGTTGTCGAAGGCAGGCTACGGCGAGTCTCGCCGTAGCGCGGCCAGCCGCGCGGAGGCGGACGGGCGCGATCGCCATCGAGCCCGATGCCACTACTGCAACTACGGGATGCTCGTGCCCAAGGCCTGCCCGGCGTGCAAAGGGCCGTACCTCGAGCGCCGCGGCTTTGGCACCGAGAAAGTCGCGCGGGAGATTGAGACGGGGTGGCCGTCAGCGAAGGTGGCACGGCTCGATCGCGATACGGTCCGGCGCAAGGGCGCCGCGGCCGACATTCTGCGTTCGATGGCCGCCGGGTCGATCGACGTGCTCGTCGGGACACAGATGATCGCCAAGGGGCACGACTTTCCCCGCGTCACGCTCGTCGGTGTCGTGTCGGCCGATGTTGGCCTTGGGCTTGCCGATTTCCGAGCGGCGGAGCGCACATTTCAACTTCTGACGCAGGTGGCAGGGCGCGCCGGCCGCGGGACGGAGCGGGGCGAAGCGATTGTGCAGACGATCTACCCGCATCACTACAGCATCGAACACGCCTGCCGGCAGGACTACAGCGCGTTTTTCGCGAAGGAGCTGGGATATCGCCAGGCCATGCGGTATCCGCCGCTGACCGCGATGGTGAACATCGTCGTCAGGGGCTCCGATGCGCGTGCCGCCCTCGCCGATGCGGCCACGCTCGCGCAGCATCTACGCAGCAACGCGAGCGTCGGACGATTCGATGTGCTCGGGCCTGCGCCGGCGCCCGTCTCGAAGTTGCGCGGAGAGTATCGGGCGCAGATCTTTCTGAAAGGCAGCCATCGGGCGCATATGCGCCAGGCCGTGCTTGCAGCGCTTGCAGCAGAGCCCGAATTGCGCCGCCGTGTCTCGGTCGACGTGGATCCGGTCTCGATTCTGTGACCACGTCTTGCGGGACGCTCTTCGCGAAACCTCGATGTGCGCGCTGATCTCCGTGCATCGCGTTGCATGTGCTCGTGTCTTCGCGTAAGGACGTATCGCTATTTCACGATTCGCGCCGCTCGGGTCAGTTGGTCGGCGTTCTGCTCTATGACCTGGCGCAGGCGCGGCGGATAGTCCTTCTGCGCGCCTAGAAAGGCCGTCACGGTTTCTGCGGCAGCGGGGGAGTTGTGGCCGGCCAGAACCGCACCTGTCCAATCGAGCGGAAAGAAAATGTCACCGGTCCGCTGGATCTCACGCAGCAGCTCCAGGCTTGGCCGGATGTACTGCTCGGCATGGCGGCGGCGGAGAGGGTGATTCAAAAATCGCAGGCCATCCGACACCCACCGCTCGTGCTCGCGGTTCTCGACGCGCGCGAGGCCGGCAAAGAAGGCGTCGCGCGTCGGCGCATCCGGCGACAAGGCCGGCATGACGAACGCAAAGCGCGCTTTTCGATCTGGATTGACGATACGCGCGTGTTGCGCGGCCAGGATAGCGTCTGTTGCAGTCACGTGGCGGAGCGCCAGCTCCTGCGCCATATCGATGAAATCGTTTTCCGCAAACGTGAGCCCCGCGATCGGTTCCTGCTGACGCCACACCCGCTCGAGGAAGCCAACGCCGGCATCGGTGGTCACCGTCCGGCGGAACGCAGAAAAGTACGCCGACTTCAGCGATGTCGTTTGCGCTTTCAGGATGCCGGCCCGCAATGTCTGTTCGAGGCGGGACGCGATTGCCGCGCGTTCGGCGTCGTTGAGGTAGCGCCAGAACGCATCGTTCGTGTTCGCCAGCATGCGCTCCACGTTCAGCTCGTCGCGCTCCTCCGGCAATGCACGCAGCGCGACATCGAGAAGCCGCGCCGGCTCGGTATGGCCTTCGAGCATGTCGTCCCACAGGGTCACCCAGGCGATGCCGCGCGTCAGCCCATCTCCGATTTCATGCAAGTGGCCAAGGAAATATTGCCGGCTCCTGTCGTCGAGCGCGAACAGCCCGTAGCCGGTTCCCTCTCCGTTCGCGAGAACGTAGTGCGGGCAGCGGCAGATCCTGGACGCGCGGTACTTCCGCGGAGGGACCGTCGATCTTCAGTGAAGTAATCCGCGCGCCGTTCTCATAACCAAGCGCGACATTCAACTGCTGGACCCAGCGGAGCGAGCGGCCGCGCGGATCTGACTGAATAAACTCGAGCCGCGACACCTTGCCGTTCGCAGTTTCGAGGTGCGTCGCTACAGTCGGCCGGCCCGGCTCGTCGACCCAGACCCGGCTCCATGCGGCGAGGTCTTCTTCCGTGCGCCGATCGAGTATGCCGATGAGATCGGTCCACGTGGCGTTCGAGAACGCGAAGCGCGCGAGATACTCTCGCAGCCCGTCGCGCAGTTCGTCAGGGCCGAGAATCTGCTCGAGCTGCCGCATGACGATCGGCGCCTTCTGATAAATGATCGGCCCGTAGAGGCTGCCCGCGTCCTTCAGGTTGTCGAGCCTCTGGCGAATCGGGTTGGCGCCCGCCGTGCGGTCGACGTCGTAGGCGGGAGGATAGTGCTGCAGGAAAAAGCGGAGCTCGTGGTCGATGTCCGGGAACGTCGGGTTGACGATCTTCGCCGCCATGAAATTGGCGAACACTTCCTTCAGCCATACGTCGTCGAACCATTTCATCGTGACGAGGTCGCCGAACCACATGTGCGCTGTCTCGTGCGCGATCAGGCTCGCCCGCGAGAGGTGCTGGTTCTGGGTCGCGGTCTTGTCGAGGAACAGAAACGGCGCGTTATAGAAGATGGCGCCCGCGTGCTCCATGCCGCCGAACTGAAACGCCGGCAGCAGCACGAAGTCGAGTTTCGGAAAGGGAAGCTTGCGGTCCGTATACGTTTCGAGCCACTCGACGGCCTGGTGATGCAGATCGAAAATCGTCTCGCGGTTCGCGGCCACCTTTTCCGCGTCGGTTTCGCGGTGGTACATTCGGTAGCGCTCGGCCGTTTCGTTCGCCGCGCTCGACCGAGAATTGTCCGGCGGCAAACCCGAACAGATAGGTCGGAAGGGCCGCCGTTTCCCCGAAGCGCACCGTCGCGCGATCGCCGGAAGTGTCGCGGCCGATTTCGGGCGCGTTCGAGACGGCTGCCCAGGCGGCGGGAATCTCGAGCGTCAGCGTCAACGAGCCCTTGATGTCAGGCTGATCGAAGCACGGGAACGCCTGTGACGCCCGCGCGGGCACGAACAGCGAGTACAGGAACTCGTCGTTGCGGTTCAGCGCCTGGTCGCCCGCGGTGAATGCGATCTCGACCGTGTTCTCGCCGCGGATGAGGGCCTCTGCGGGAATCACCAGATGGCCGTGCTCCGAGCGGACGGCGATTGGCTGACCGTTGGCCGTGATCGATGACACGTGGTCTGCGGGCTGCGAGAAATCCAGGATCAACGGACTGCGGTCGGCAAGCACGAGACGCACTGTCGCTGTGCCGCGAACGGGTTCATTCCTCTGCGATGGAACCCGCAGTGACAACGCGTATCTGACCGAGCTGATGTTGGCCGCCCGCTCGGACGCCAGGGTGCGGGAAATCCCTTCGGTAGGCGGCGTCACGGTTACAATTCGAGAACCCATACGTTGAGCGAGCCACCACGCGGCGGGAACGCAGAGCGCAACCACCGCCACGACAAACCATTTCCGCGACATGAGTCCGTGGCGCCAATCATAACCCGGTGGCATTGTGCTCTCGCGTTGTCGCTCGGCGTGCTCGCCGCCTGCGAGTCATCTCCGCCGCCACCGCCCGCCATTCGTGTCACTGTGCCCGTTCCAGAAGATCGCGTGTTGAGCTCGTTTGCGGCGTCGGCCGATGGCGCCCGGATCGCGTATTCGGCAGAGAGCGTCGCGGACGGCCGGCGGCGTATCTACGTCGTCGAGACGAGTGACCCCACGGCCGAGCGAGAGCTGCCTGACACGATCGGCGCAAGCTCGCCGTTTTTCTCGCCCGACGGCTCGTCGCTCGCCTACTTCTCGCGTGGCGCGATTTGGCGCGTGCCCGTGGCAGGGGACCGCGAGCCCGTGCGTGTCGCGGACGCGCCCGTCGAGTCTGCCGGTGGTACCTGGACCGCGGACGATCGCATCGTGTTTGCGCCGCTCGGAACGTCCGGATTGATGGCGGTGCCGGCAGCAGGTGGCGGCGCGACCGCTCTGACGGAGGTGAATGGCGCCGACGGCGAGCTCGAGCACGGGTGGCCCCATGCGCTTTCCGATGGCTCGACCGTGTTTACGGTATCGGAGCGCGGGAGAGATGCGCATATCGAAGTGCTCTCCCCCGAAAAGCAGCGGACGCGACTGCGCGTGCCGATCGTTGGACACGCTCAGTACGTGCAAACCGGCCATCTGGTTTACAGCTTCCTCGGCAATCTGATGGCGGTCAGGTTCAATCCCGAAGAGCGCGCCATCGACGGTGTGCCGATGGTGGTGGCGAAGGGGATGCAGACGTTCGGCGGATTCGGCGCGCTGGGGCGATCGGGGTTCTCGGTCTCGCGGACAGGCACGCTCGTGTGGCTGCGCGCCGGCGCACAGGAAGCAGGCAGCCGGCTCGTGCGCGTCGAGCGAGACGGAAAAGTCTCGCCGCTGTCGGCGCCCCAGGATGTTCTGCAGACCCCGCGCCTGTCTCCCGACGGCCGGCGACTCGCGGTCGTGGTCAGGTCGGGCATCATGACGCGTGAGATTCGTGTGCTGGACGCGGCGCGGCCCGATCGCATCATCTCGACGATTCAAGGCGGCGACAACCAGTCGCCTGCGTGGATGGACAACCGTCGCCTGACCTTCGGCTCGAACCGCGATGGGCTTCAGAAAATCTACGTCGTATCGGTGGACGGCAAAAGGCCTCCAGCGCCGCTGTTCACCGCGGATGCAACTGCCGCACGTAACCCTGCAAGCTGGTCGCGGCCGCCGCGTGTGTTGGGCCTCTACGAGATCGAGCCGGCCCGCGGGCGCGACGTACTTGTGTATCGCACCGGAGAATCGATAGCGCCAGTAGCGGCAACGGCTGCAAACGAGCGCTCGCCGGCCGTATCCGCGGACGGTCGGTGGATCTCCTACGTATCCGACGGGTCAGGCCGCGATGAAGTATATGTGGCGCCGCTCGATCGCGCGGGCGAAGCGATGCAGCTGACACGCGGCGGGGCGACCGAGCCCGTCTGGACTCGGGAAGGGCTGGTGTATCGGCAGGGCGAGAGCCTTGTGCTGCGCGCGCGTCGGGATCGAAGCCTGGGAGAACCGCGGGTGCTGTTCGAAGGGCACTTCGAACGCGATCCTGGTGCGAATCTCGCGTCCTACGACGTGGATCAGCAAGGACGGTTCTTTGTCATGCTGAAAAGCGTGCTGCAGCCGCGCGAGTTGAGGGTCGTGAGAAATTGGGGAACGGAGTTGCGACAATACTGAGCTGCGCGTACGCGCAACGACTGACTCGTGCGAACTACTTGTCGGTCTTCATCAACATGCCGCGTGCGCGAAGGTCCGGTCTCCGCGTGCTGACTTCCGTTTTCGACGGAGGCACCAGGCGGCTGGGTCTTGCGTAGGTCACGCGATACTGATTCGACAGCTCTGTCGCGAGCTGCTGGGCCTTGAGCTCGATTCTCGCCGGTATCAGGACTTCCTCGAAGCGCCCGCCGGTCTCGGACGTTCCTTTACTGATGACGATCTCTCGTCCCTGCGCGCCGATGCCGCTGCCGACCTGCAGGACGTGGAGCGAGGCGCCACCCTCGCGAAAGAAGCGGAGCACCTCCGTGTACTGCCGGTAGCTCATCTCAGGTCCGATGCCGGTGATGACGGCAATGGCCGAGCGCCACATCGTCCGCTTGGCGAGCCCCTGCGAGGTCTCCGAGATGCCGTCGAGCAGGTAGTTGGCTGCCTCATACGCGAACATGTTTTCTGCCGCTTTGCGCAGGGCCGCGCGATCGGTGGTGTAGCCGACGAGAATCGTCGGCCGCTCCGCGAGCGTGATGAGCGCCAGTTGGACGTCGTCACGGGTCGATTCGATGAACGCCGCGACCGCCTTGCGCAGCTGCGAGAGTCGTGGACGCATCGAGACGCTGTTGTCGACGAGCAGCGCGATTTGCAACGGGTCGTTGTCGCGCGCGACGCTGAGAATTTCGCGCGCCTGTCCGTCTTCGCGAACGATGAAGTCTTTGATGCCGAGGTCGAGGACCGGGGCGCCGTCCTTGTCGACGACGCTTGTGTAGATGACGCGCTCGTCGGCCTGAGCCTTGAGTGTCGCAGCGGCCGCGAGGACGGCGGCTAGCGCGAGAAGGATGCGGCCCATAGAAAGGAAAAGGGGCAAAGGGTAGTATCACCGCTGTGCCCCTTACCCCTCACCCCTCACCCCTTACCAGCCGTATGCGGAGGAGTGAGCGCCTATCGTTTCCAGGTGTAGAGCATCCCCGCGTAAATGCGGTGGGCGCCGCGGCTCGTCGTCTTCGCGAAGAACGCCGGCGCGTCCTCGTTCGAGTTGATGAACAGATAGCGGTAGTCGACGCGGAAGCCCCAGTTCGGCGCATCGGCGCCGCGAAACAGCTTGATGCCCCCGCCGATGTTTTCGGCCATGAACATCTGTGTGCCGACGGTGTCCACGTCGTAGCCGAATACCTTCGTCGGCACGCGCGGCGCCAGCGCGATCGCTCCGATGCCGCCGGTGATGTAAATCGGCGCGCGCTTGCCGGTCGTGCCGCCCGGGAAAAACACCACGTTGCCCGAGTAGCCCCACACGGTCGGCATCTGGTTGTGAATCAGCTTGGCGTTGTTGAACATGACATCCTGCGCCCAGCCCACACTCCCCGTGAACTCTCCCTCGACGGCCACCGCGTTACTAAAGTAGTACGTCACACCGCCGCCGGCGGTGTAGACGTTGAAATTCACTTCCTTGTTGTCGTCGCCGCCGACGAAGAACGTGCCGCCCCCGGGAAAGCCGCCAATCTCGACCTTCCCTGCGCCGATCGTTGCATCCTGGGCGGACGCGGCCGAGCATCCAGCGAACAGGATCAGCGCGGCAAGGAAAGCTCTGGACCCACGAATCATTAACATCCTCCTTCAGAGAAACTTGCGGGAGCGCACACTTTTTCTAGGAATAAGGCCTGAAGCGACAAATTGTGCGAACGGCGGGAGTCTACCATAACTCCGACCGTCAGGCCGCACGGCCGACATCGGCTACCGGGTCAGTAATTCAGTGGGTTCGATCGGGCTTGGCGTGAAGCACAGCACCAGAATGACCGCGGCGAGGACAGCCAGCCACACACGCCGCCGATCGAGCGGGATGTCCTCGTCGATTGTGCGCGGATGTCGCGGGCCCATCGCCAGCGTCATCGCCACGAGCAGGAATGTCCAGACGAGCCAGCTCCTCGAAAAAAATGTGAGCCCGATAGCCGCGCCGATCGCACGCGAGCGTGACCGTCGTCGATCGCCGGCCGAGTACCGCGTACGAAATATGGCCGCCATCGAGCTGCCCGATCGGAAAGAGATTCAATGCGGTCGCGAGCAGTCCGAACCACGCGGCAAAGGCCATCGGGTGCAGGTTGACTGAATAGCCATTCGCGATGGGCCCCCATGTCAGCCACGTCGCCGCGCGGAAAAGCAACGGCTCGCCGAGATTGAACCCGACGAGATTCGGCGGCACGCGCACCACCGGAGACATCGCGACGCCGATGAAGAGTGCCGGCACCGCGAACACGAAGCCCGCCAGCGGTCCCGCGATGCCGATGTCGAATAACATGCGCTTGGTCGGAATGGGCTCGCGGATGCGGATGAATGCGCCCAGCGTGCCCGTGAGCACCAGCGGCATCGGGATGAAGAAGGGCAGCGAGGCGTCCACCTGATAATATCGGCAGGCAAGATAGTGCCCGAGCTCGTGCGCGCCCAGAATGAGCAGAATTGTCGCGCTATACCAGAGGCCGTGCAGGATCAAAGAGATGCTGACTGTGACCGGGTGGCGGCCGAAGTCGGAGACGTACGCAGCGTAGTGTTCGGCCCCCACCAGCGTCGTGGTCAGGCACGTCAGCACGAAGAGCAGGAGATGCAACCAGCGGCGATCCCGGAACTTACGCCGAGGCGCAAATGTAACGGGGAGCGGCGGCTCTCCCCCGGCCGAACTCATGTCAGGCGGAAACGGTTCGTGCACACGCGAGCTTTCGGCTAGCTGATATTCTGGAGGTCTTTGCCGGGCTTGAAGCGGATCGTCCGGCCGGGCGGGATGCGTACTTCCTTGCCGGTCCGCGGGTTACGTCCGATGCCCCGTTTGCGTGGCTTCACCTGGAACACTCCGAAGCCGCGCAGCTCGATCCGCTCGCCCCGTTGCATGGACAGGCGCATCGCGTCGAATACCGCGTCGACTGCCACCTCGGCCTTCACCTTGGTGATGTCGGCGATCTTCGAAACCTCGTTGACGATGTCGACCTTGATCATGCTTAGGCTCTCCTGCGTGGTTATAAATATATTAAGAAACAACCACTTACGCTGTCAAGGTATCGGCTAAGTGAGCTTTTGACTTCATAGATGGCCTCAAAACAGCTCCCTGCCGTCGTTTTGGTCGGTCGCCCGAATGTCGGGAAATCGACACTTTTTAACCGCGTTGCCGGCACCCGCCGCGCCATCGTCGACCCGACCGCCGGGACGACGCGCGACGTCATCCAGCAGCCTGCGGACTGGAGAAATGTGCCGTTTCTCCTGACCGACACTGCCGGCATGTTCGGGCGCAGCGAAGATCCGCTTCAGAAGCAGGTGCTCGAGCACGGGTGGCGAGCGTTGGAACATGCGTCGCTGTTTGTGTTTGTCGTCGACGGCCGCGAGGGGCTGGTCCCCGCCGATCTCGAGATCGCGGAAGCCGTCCGCGCGAAGGGAAGGCCGGTCATCGTCGCCATCAACAAGGCTGATGACAAACGCGCGAAGGCCGGCGCGCTCGACTTTTATGAGCTCGGGTTCGAGCCCGTCATGGAGATTTCTGCGGAGCACGGGCAAGGCATTGGGGATCTGCTCGACGAAGTGATCGAGCGGCTGCCGGAAAGCAAATCAGAAGAGCAGAAGGCAGAAGAGCCCGAGCCGCGAATTGCGATCGTGGGCCGCCCGAATGTGGGGAAGTCGTCGCTCGTCAATCGTGTCCTGCGCGAAGAGCGCATGCTCGTCAGCGAAATTGCCGGCACGACACGAGACGCCGTCGACACCAGGTTTCGCTGGCATCAGCGCCAGTTCCGCATCGTCGACACGGCAGGGATCCGTAAACCCGGCCGCGTGGCGCGCTCGGGAGCGGTCGAGTCGGTGAGCGTCCTGCTGGCCAGACGTGCGATTGCGGATGCCGATCTCATCGTGCTGGTGATTGACGCGACGCTCGGGGCGGCCGATCAGGACGGCGCCATCGCAGGCGAAGCGGAGCGGGCTGGGCGCAGCGTGATTATCGCGGTGAACAAATGGGACCTCGTGAAAGGCCAGGGGCAGGACTTTGCAAAGACGTTCGACGACAAGCTGCGTTTCAACCTGAAGTTTCTCGACTACGCGCCGATCGTCCACATCTCCGCACTGACCGGCGAGCGCACGCCAAAGCTGCTCGAAGTGGTGGATAAAGTGATGGAAGAACGGACGCGCCGCATCCCGACTCCGGAGCTCAATCGCTTTCTGCAGGAGGTGACGGCCGCCCATCCGATGCCGAGTCCGGGAAAGAAGGCTGTGAGGATTCTCTATGCTGCGCAAGTAGGAGTTGCGCCGCCGACCTTCGCGCTGTTCACCAACGTATCCACTGAACTGCACTTTTCTTACGAGCGGTTCCTGAAGAACCGCCTTCGCGAGCAGTACGGGTTCTCGGGTACGCCGATACGCCTGCAGGTACGGAAGAGAAAGCGGTAACCACCAGCCATCAACCTGTTATAATCCGCGCAAGTTGCAGCAAACAGGACTGTTTGTGGCCGACGTCGAGATACCCAACCGCGCCCTCTTCAAGGCATCGGAAGTGTGCGAAATCGCCAGCGTACAGCCGTACGTCTTGCGATCCTGGGAGTCTGAGTTTCCAGATCTCGGTGTGTCAAAATCGGCGGGCGGGCCGCGCATTTACCGCCGCGCCGACGTCGAGCGCGTCCTCCGCATCAAGCAATTGGTCTTTTCCGACGGCCTCACGCTGGCCGGCGTACGGCGCCGCATCGAAGAAGAGGCGCCGCCGGTGCTCGAAGAAGCCGAAGCCGCTCCCATCAAGGCATTGCTGGGTCGCAATGCGAAAGAACGGCTCTCGGAAGTAAAGCGCGGATTGATGGGGATTCTCGAGATGCTCAACGCGCGTCCCGGCGACGCGCGGATCTATGCGCCACCGGTAACGGCGCGCGCCAGCTCGCCATCGAAGCGCAAGAACGGATCGCG
>CAWDIK010000005.1:0-32913 GCA_963802345.1 Vicinamibacterales bacterium | reverse complement strand
GGCACGCGGCTCACGCGGGAATCCCGTAGATCTCACCGAATTTACGCCGGAGATAGGCGACGTACGGCCCGACGTCCACCGTGTCGGTGCCCGTCACTTTCTGCAGCGTCTCCCGCGGCGTGAACTTGCGCCCGTGGCGGTGCAGGTGGTCGCGCAGCCATTCGCGCAGACTGCCGAACTGACCGCCTTCAATCTGCTCCGGCAAGTCGGGAATCGCGGTCAGCAGGTTTGCCCAAATCTGCGCCGACACGATGCTGCCGATCACGTAGGTGGGAAAGTACCCGACGAGACCCAGCGCCCAGTGCACGTCCTGGAGCACGCCCTGTGCTGCATCGGGCACGTCGATCCCGAGGTACGATTTCATCCGCGCGTTCCATGCGTCGGGCAGTTCGTCCAGGTTCAGTGTGCCGGTGAGCATCTCCTGCTCCAATTCGAACCGCAGTACGACGTGCAAGCTGTAGGTCAGCTCGTCGGCGTTGACTCTGATGAGTCCCGGCTGCACCTTGTTGATGGCGCGATAGAACCGGTCCACGTTCACGTCGCGAAGCTGGCCGGGAAACGTCTGTTTCAGTTCGGGGAGGAAGCACGTCCACGCAGCGCGGCTCCTGCCGACGAGGTTCTCCCACAGGCGGCTCTGAGACTCGTGTAGGCCAAGCGACGCCCCGGCGCACAGCGGCGTTCGCTCCAGCGACTGGCTGACGCCATGCTCGTACAGCCCGTGCCCGAATTCGTGGATGACGCCGAACACCGCCGGGACGATGCTGTCGGTGTGATACCGCGTCGTCAGGCGAATGTCGCCGAGATTCATATTCGTCGAGAAGGGATGCGCCGTCGGATCGAACCGCCATTCCTGGTCGGTGTAGCCGAAGCGCCGCAGAAGCGAGAGGCAAAACGCGCGCTGCTGTTCGACCGGGAACTCGCCCAGCAGACAGCCGTTGTCTACGGTGTCGGTGCGCTCCGCCACTGCTGCAATCAGCGGTACCGTCGCCTCCTTGAGTGCGGCGAAGATGCGGCGCACCTCAGCGGTCGGCATCCCCCGCTCGTAGTCATCGAGGAGGACGCCGTAAGGGTCGTCGCCGCCGCCGATGCAGTCCACATAACGCCTCTTCAGGTCGATGGTCTGTTGCAGGAACGGCTGGAATGCCTTGAAATCCGAACTGGCGCGCGCGCCCGCCCAGGCGTTCCTGGCAAGCGACGCAACCCGCGCCATGTCGCTCCGCAAGTCCGCCGGAACCTTTCTCGCCTTTTCGTAGTCGTACCGCGTCACCCGAATCAGGCTCGCGTCGTCGGAGTCGTACGGCAGCGATTGTTCGTATGTCTCCAGGTCGTTCAGCATCCGGCCGACCTCCGGCGCGACGAAGAGCTCGTGTGCGATGCGACCGACCGTCGCGGTCTGTTCCGCGCGCGCCCGGGCACCGCCCGGCGGCATGGTGACCGACTCGTCCCAGCTAAGGAGAGCGGCCACCTTATTGAGGTCGTAAACTTCCGCGAGACGGGTCTTCAAGGCAGTGCAGACGGTCTGACATGTCCGCATGATATCTTGACACCGCAAATTTGCCCGAAGGAGACGCGATGAACGCAACCTGGACGCGCCGCGATGTGCTGAAAACGATTGCCGCAACCGTCGCCACTCCTGTGCTGGCACACGCGGCACCGCCGCGGCGCACGGTGGCAATCATCGGCGCCGGTATGGCGGGCGTCTCGGTGGCGTGGCTGCTCGATGGGCAACGGGATGTCGTGTTGCTCGAGAGTCGTGACAGCATAGGCGGGAACGTCCGGAGTCTCGACGTCGAGCTCGACGGGCATCAGTTTGCCGTCGATCTTGGGGCGCAGTTCTTTCATCCCGGACCGTATCCCGTCTACACTGCGCTCCTCGAGTCGCTCAACCTGTTTCCCCCCGCCGTCGCGGCGCCTCCGCCGTCAGCGGCGTTCCCGGCGTCGATCACGATCGAGAAGCCCGGCGAAGCCACGCCGCGGTTCGTCTCACCGATCATTCCCACGCGCCTGTGGCCCATAGCCGAGGCCTGGAACCTGCCTGGCCTCCAGGCGTTCCTCACCGCCTTCAACGCTGCGAATGCTCGCGAGCAGAACGACGAGAGCTGGTCGCTCACGCTGGGCGACTGGCTGCCGACACTCGGTCTGTCGCAGGAGCAGTGGGAAGGCATCATCCTGCCGTGGGCGGCGTCGCTGTTTTCGGGCGACATCGAGCAGGGGCGCGGCATGTCCGCGCGCGCGGCCATGTTGTTCGCTGCGAAGGCGCTACCCGACAATTTGACCGAGCAGGTGGTGTACTACGTCCTCAGAAACGGCCTGATCGAACCGATGCGCCTCATGCTCGATCAATGTTCGACGGTCGACGTGGTCACGAATGCAGCGGTCACCGGCGTCTCTCGCGGGGGCGGCCGCCGCTTCACCGTGCATTGTGCGGACGGCCAGAGCTTCGCCGTGGACGATGTGGTGTTCGCGGCATCGGGTCCTGGAACGCTGCAGCTATTGGAGGGCGTCCCCGGATCGAAGGCCCAGCAGTCTGCGCTGCGCGGCATCGAATTTCACCACGCCAGTCTCGCGCTGCACACCGACCCGATCTACGCGCCCGCGAATTCGATGTACTGGTCGTTCCTGAATTGCCAGCTGCACGGCGCAAGCTTCTGCGAAACCTCGATGTGGCTCGCGGACGTCGTGACTGGCGCCCCGCCGGCGACCGCGGCAAAGCTCTGGAAAAGCTGGACGACACACCGGCTACAGCAGCCGACGCAGGTGCTGCATCAGGCCGATTTCATGCACATGCTGCCTACGCCGGCGTCGATTCAGGCGCAGACGGACACGCGCCTGCTCCAGGGCAGAACGGTCTCTGGTTCGCAGGCGGCTACCTGTTCCCCTACGACGCCCAGGAGACCGCGCTGCTGTCGGCGATCGAGGTGGCGAACGGTCTGAATGGCGGCAGCACGCCTCGCGGCGACGCACTGCTGGCCTCGGTGTAAGCCTCGAGGAAGCGAGCCACGCGGCGTCCCGGAGCAGGCGGACGAATCCTTCCCCAAGTTGCTCCAGAGCAATCTGCAGTCACGGCTGTTCACTGGGCCGACAGAGCCGTGAGCCGCTTTGGCGGCGAGTCACGCATACATGTGTGAGCACAGAGTTCATACATGGCCCTGATTAAACCGATCACCAAACACGGGAACTCCGCCGGAATCATCCTCGAACAGAGCATCCTGAAGATGCTTGGCTGGGACGTGCGGACAGAAATCGAGATTCGCGTATCCGGCGATTCCATTGTGCTGACGCGTCACGTCAAGCCGCTGCACAACCGACGCTCAACCGACAGAATTTCGGAAAAATAGCCGACCGCCCAACAGCTTGCTTCGGCTCGAACCCTTGGGACACTCGGAAACTCGGGCGGCAATACCGCCGACCCAAAACTCGGTAACTCGGATTGGAAGGTTGGAATCAGTGAGAAAGTTGATCGTCGCGCTCGTTTCTGTCTCGTCTCTCATCGCGTGCGGTGGCAAAGGTAGCCCGACGGCGCCCGACGCACCCACCACCTCCCCGCCGGCGACCACGACGCCGACCCCACCAGCGGTGACGCTGCGGTCGCTCGATATGCGGGCGAACCTGTCCTCGTTCAATCTGCCCGGCGCGACAGCTTCGACCACGGTAATGGGCAGCTTCTCGGACGGCACGACGCAGAACATCACGTCGAGCTGCCGAAATTGGGCCTCCGACAATCCGTTCGCGCTAACGGTCAGCCAGAGCGGGATGTTGACGGCCAATAACAGCGGTCAGTCGACCGTGACAGTGGACTGCCAAGGCGTGCAGGGCCGCGGCCTCATCAGCGTGAACCATGCTCCCGGTCTGGACGGTATCCGGCACCGGCGAACAATGTGTTCGATATGCCGACTCACGTGAAGAGAGTGAAGATCACGGGCACTATCGACCGATTACATGGCTCGAACTTCGTCGTGTACGTTGGCGGGCCGGTTGATCGTGAACGAGTTGATCGGCACGGTCGGCTGGGTCGGCGACGGTCTACGAGGGGTGCTCGCCACCAGCGGCGGGCTCGTTGCGGTCACCTTGTCTGCTGGCGTGAAGTGGACGTTCACCGAAGTGCGCTAGGTTCGTCGGAGCATCTCGGCCCAGCGGTCGAGGTGCTCCATCATTGTCACCGCCTCGTCATGGCGCACCGTCTCTCCTGATTTCACTCGCCGCTCTGCACGGGTCCTTCGTCATCATTGACGTAGAAATCGCGTTCTTAGGGTTCGCCGATTCAGCGCTTTCCCATCAATCCT
Source organism: Vicinamibacterales bacterium (assembly GCA_963802345.1). Taxonomy (GTDB): domain Bacteria; phylum Acidobacteriota; class Vicinamibacteria; order Vicinamibacterales; family JAMQPK01; genus JAMQPK01. Next base: position 28,630 of record CAWDIK010000005.1, on the reverse strand, counting down.
TCCAGCTGAAATGCGTGCCTGATCGGATGCATGACCGCGTGTTCCAGCATCGCGTCTATGCAATAGCGCGTCTGCCAGCGAGAGGGATACTCGGGCGTCTCCAGTCGATCGTCGCCGACGCCTTGCAAGGGCGCCCGCCATCGCTCCAGGACATGCTCCATGTAGCCTTCGGGATCCTGTGAGAGTGCCGCCGGGTCAGGCGTCACGAGAATCTCTGGGTCCGGCAGCTCCAACACCTCACACATCCACGTCATGTAGCCGCGGGCGGCGCGAAGGACGTGATGGAGCAGCGTATCGAGCGACGCGTACGCCGGATCCTCGGTCTGCGGCAGCGTGACCGATGCGGCCCGAGCCTGCTTCCAGACGACGAGGAAGCGACGGAGGTGTTCGTCGTGCAACAGGACCAGCGCGCGCACGGCGCGAGACTTGTACGTGAGATCGACGACATCAGAATGAAGACCTTCTACGCCATTCGCACAGCCGGCACATGGAACGCACGGCGGCCGAGTGTCAGGAAAGACGACCCGGCCAGGACGCACAGCACGCCTGAGATATAGAACGCCGCAGCGTAGTCGCCGCTGATCGTTCGGATGGCCCCGGCGCCGAACGCTGCGATCGACGCGCCGAGCTGGTGGCTCGCGCCAATCCATCCGTAGATGACGCCGGTATTCTCACGTCCGAACACGTCGCCGGTGAGCCGTACCGTCGGCGGAACCGTGGCTACCCAGTCGAGGCCGTAAAACACCGCAAACACGCCGAGGCTTTGCGTGGCCCCGCCGCTGAGCGTCAGCGGCAGGAACAGCAGCGACACACCGCGCACGGTGTAATAACCGAAGAGCAGATATCGGCTCGAGAAACGATCGGTCAGCCATCCAGACGCGGTCGTTCCGAGGATGTCGAAGATGCCCATCACCGCGAGTAGCTGTGCCGCCCGCGTTTCCGGAATGCCGACATCGTGACATGCGGCGATCAGGTGCGTGCCGATCAAGCCGTTCGTGCTGGCGCCGCACACGAAGAACGTGCCCGCGAGAATCCAGAACGCGCGCGACTCCATTGCGTGGCGCAGCGCTTCGATCGGCGCCAGCGATCTCGGCGGGAACGCGGGCGCAGCCGCCGCGCGCTGGCCGTACGGAAGGAGCCCGATGTCTTCGGGTCGGTCCCGCATGAACAGCAGCACGATCACAAAGGTCACGGCGCCCGCGCCAGCCACCACCAATGTCGCGCTACGCCACCCGCTGGATTCAGTGATCGTCGCGAGCGCCGGCAGAAATACCAGCTGACCGGTCGCATTGGCGGCGGAAAGCGCGCCCAACACGAGGCCGCGCCGTTCGTCGAACCATCGCGTGGCGACGACGGCGGCAAGGACCATGGAGGTGACGCCAGTGCCTGCGCCGACGAGCACGCCCCAGAAGAGCATGAGCTGCCACTGGGTATGCATGCGCGTCGAAAGCGCGACAGCGGCGACGAGCAGCGCAATCGCGGCCAGCACGATTCGCCGCAGCCCGAACCGGTCCATGACCGAGGCCGCGAACGGGCCGATCAGACCGAAGAGCGCGATGTTGATCGCGATCGCGAGCGAGATGATCGCGCGGTTCCACCCGAATTCCTGTTCGAGCGGCACGATGAGCACGCCCGGTGTCGCGCGAATGCCCGCCGTCATCAGCAGCACGACAAACGTCGCTGCCGCGATCACCCAGGCGTAGTGGAGGCGCAATCGCGGAGCGGTGCTAGACACGGTCCTGCAGATGTCGGACGACGTGTTCGACTTCGCGCGGCGAGCCGAGCACCACGCTTGTCCGCTGGTGAATGCTTTGCGGTTTGACGTCGAGAATGCGCGCCGGCACAGAGTCTGCCGCGGCCGGTGCGATCGCCGTTCCGCCGGCTTGTTCGACGATCATCGCCATGGGATTCGCCTCGTACAGGAGCCGCAGCTTGCCTTCCGGGTTCTTGCGCGTGGGCGGATAGAGAAAAACGCCGCCCTTCAGCAACGTCCGGTGCACGTCAGCAACCATCGAACCGATGTACCGGCTCGAATAGCCCTCGCGGTGCGCCCAATCGAGATACCGCTGAAACCCGGCAGAGAACGTCGCCCGGTTGGCTTCGTTGACCGAATACGTCTTGCCCGACTCGGGGATGCGCACTCCGCGCGCCACGAGCACGAACGATCCGATGGACGGATCCAGGACGAACATGTCGACGCCCTGCCCCGTCGTGAGGACAAAGACGGTGGACGAGCCGTAGAGAATGTAGCCGGCTGCCACCTGGCACGTGCCGTTCTGGCAGAGCGTCTCGACAGCACCGGGAATGGACGGATCGTTTCTAAGGATCGAAAAGATGGTGCCGACGCCGACGCAGACATCCAGGTTCGACGAACCGTCGAGCGGATCGAAGACGACGCAGTATTTGCCGCCATCCACGCCGCGCTTCAGGATCGTCGGTTCTTCATTTTCCTCGGATGCGACGCACGCGATGGTGGGCCGGCTTCCGAGGCATTGCATGAGGATGTCGTTCGCGATGACGTCGAGCTTCTGCTGGGTCTCGCCGTGCACGTTCGCGCCGCCGCCTTCGCCCAGGACGTCTTCGATGCGCGCGCGGCGTACTTTTGCCGCGATCGCCTTCGCCGCCAGGGACAGGGCAGACAATACCCACGTGAAGTCGCCCGTGGCTCCCTGATGCTGCTCTTCTCCCTGCAGGATGTGCGATTGGAGCGAGGTGATGTTCAGGGCGGGAATTATAGTGGGTCACGCGCAGGAGAGCACCACCGATAGGAAGATTTCCGGGTACGACATCACGCTGGACGTAATCTATGGGCACCGGAGGTCGGATGGAGCCATCGAACCTGAGCGTCTTCGTGAGCTACAAACGCTCGTCGGATGCGGACTTCGCACTTCAGCTCGCGCGCGATATGAAGGCTGCAGGCGTCGCCGCGTCGATCGATCAAATCGACATTCCTCCGGGCGACAGGTGGGATACGGCCATCGAGAAGGCGCTGCGCGGGAGTGACTGCGTCGTCGTCGTGCTCTCGCGTGCCTCGGTCGAATCAGCGAACGTGCTGGACGAGGTGTCCTTCGCGCTCGACGAACGGAAACGAGTTGTGCCGGTGATGATGGAAACGTGCCCGGTCCCGATGCGACTCCGGCGCCTGCAGTTCATTGACTTCTCGAACCGGCGCGAGGCAGCACTCGAGCGCCTGCTCGCCGCGCTCAGCGGCGTCTGCCGTCTCGAGAGGTGAGCGGCTGCCGAGCACGGCGGGGAGTGAAGCGCCCTCCAGTCACACGCCGGCCGCCGAACCAGATCAGGGTCGGCGCGCGAGTACGACTTCCCCTCACCGACGACAACGGAGACGGCACACGCCGACGTGCTGCGGCCTTTTTACATCGGCGCGCTCACAGTGGCTATCGTCGCCGCAATTGGTATCTACGTTGTATTCGAGAGTCGCCTGTCCGAGACCACGATGGTGACCCTCAGTTACTTCTGGGTTCCCGTGATCGCCTTCGGAATTTCCGGACTGACTCTGACGAAGGAGTCTCTCGGCCTGTCGCTCGCAGCCGGTGCGCTGAGTCTTGTCTTGCTCTCGGTTTTCTTTTCGGCGATCTTCCCCAGCTTGTAGCGCGCTCGCGCGAGAATTCGTTCAATTCTGTCGTTCTGAGAAAGTCCGCCGGCGCCCCTCTGCCCGCAGTGGAAGTTTTCTATCCCAAAAGTAGTATGAGTGTGCACCGGTGAGTATCCATGTCACAGGAGCCCGCGACTTTGATGCTGATGAGCGTAGGGGGCGTCCTCGCGGCCGTGAAACGGGGCAGCACTCCTGGCGGGCTCGGGATTGACGCGTGTTTATTATCACGCGGTGAGGCCGAGTGCTTCCTGCTCCACGCAGATGCGCCGAGCCGCAGAGGTATCCTCTGCGGGCTGCGTCCGCGGGCGTCGCGGTACGCATCGACTTCGCGCATCCGCCACTTCTCTGCGTCGAAGGATAGCAACGGGCCATACGGCCCGGCTACACGATACAACGATGAGACAAGATGCTCTCTAAGCTCTCGCGCGCCCGACGACATCGTCGACGAACTTCAGCTTGGCGACAGCGGACGGTGATAAGACGAATGGGTACGCATCAGGGTGCCCGAGCCCGCGATTCAGGTTGTTCAACACGTATGTCAGGGGAAACCAGCTCTCGATCAGATCTGAGAAGGCCGCCGGCTGCGGCGATACGGGTTCCGGTATCGTCCGCGCCGTCGGTTCATCGCGGCGTCGCGGCGTCAGCGAGAGACCGCATGCGGCGGCAGTCTCGAGCGTGTCGACCATGTGAAGATATTGCGCCCACGTTTCGGCCCAATCCTCCCATGGGTGCGCGGTCGCATACGCGCTGACGCAACGTTCCTGCCAATCGGCCGGCCCGCAGCGCTCGTAATACGTGCTGAGCGAAGCGGCATAGTCAGCGCGTTCGTCTCCGAAGAGCGACCGGAATTCATCGATCTCGGATGTGCCCGCGATCAGGCGATCCCAGTAGTAGTGACCGCTCTCGTGCCGCATGTGTCCGAGGAGCGTCCGATACGGCTCGAACATCGCCGTGCGCCGTCGCTCACGCTCGGCGTCGTCCGCCTCGGCGATGTTGACGGTGATGACGCCGTCGAGCGTGCCCGGTCATCACCGGCGTATCCCGATCGGCATCCGCGAGAAATTCGAACGTCAACCCCCGTTCCGGATCGTCGACCCGGTTCGGGATCGGCACACCGAGCTCGATGAGCGTGAACAGCAGACGTCGCTTGGCGGCCTCGAGGCGATACCACACGGCGCGGTTCGCCGGATCGGCAAGATTGGGGATCACCCGTGTGGTTCGGCATGACGCGCAGAGCGGGTTGTCGTCCGCGTCTGGCACGGCCCAGTTGCAAACCGACTCAAGTGCGTAATTTTGGCAGAGCCGGTACCCGCCTTCGGCCGCACGCGGCAGCGGAGAGCGCCACTTGTCGCCGCCATCCGGGTCCAATGAGCCAACCAGCCGCAGGTCCGGCAGGAACGCGACGCGATGGCGGCAGCTCACGCATTCCGTGTTTTCGAAGAAGAGTAGATGTCCGCAGTGGTCGCAATGGAAGATCTTCATATCCGGAATGGAATAGCCGAAAATTACGTTCAATTCTGTCGTCCTGACGAAGCCTGCCGCGCCGCCCGTGTACTCCGTGGACGATCGTTATCTCTACAGTAGTATGAGTGGGCAGTCCGGTGAGCATCCATGTCGCGCTTCGGCACGTGACGCAGTACCATTACGACAGAGCAGTCGAATTGTCGCCGCAACTCGTTCGCCTGCGGCCGGCGCCGCACTGCCGTACGCCGATCCTGTCCTATTCGCAGCGCATCACGCCATCGGGTCACTTTCTCAACTGGATGCAGGACCCGCAGAGCAACTACGTGGCGAGGGTCACCTTCCCGGAAAAAGTCGAGGAGCTTCGGGTCGAGATAGACCTCGTGGCCGAAATGGCCGTCTACAATCCGTTCGACTTCTTCCTCGAGCCGTATGCCGAACACGTTCCGTTTTCGTATGACGCGTCAGAGCTGCGCGAGCTGCAGCCGTTTCTGCACGCCGCGCCGCTCACGCCGCATCTGGCCCGCTACATGGAAGGCGTCGATCGCCGTCGGCGGCGGACCATCGATTTCCTGGTCGACGTCAACCGACAGCTGCAGCAGGACATTTCGTACGTCATCCGGCTCGACCCGGGAGTGCAGGAGGTGGAGCGAACGCTCGAGCTGGCATCAGGCTCGTGCCGCGACACCACGTGGCTGCTCGTACAACTGTTTCGCCACCTCGGGCTCGCTTCGCGTTTCGTGTCCGGCTATTTGATCCAATTGGTCCCGGACGTGAAGGCGCTGGACGGACCCACGGGCGCCGACCGCGACTTCACCGACCTGCACGCCTGGTGCGAGGTGTACCTGCCAGGCGCGGGCTGGATCGGCCTCGATCCGACGTCGGGACTCCTCGCGGGCGAAGGCCACATTCCACTCGCATGCACCCCCGAGCCAACGGGAGCCGCGCCAGTCTCGGGTGGCGTTGAGCCATGCAAGGTCGAGTTCGTCCACGAGATGTCGGTGCAGCGGATCGCGGAATCGCCGCGTGTCACCAAGCCCTACACTGACGCGCAGTGGGAAAAGATCCTCGCGTGCGGACGCGCGGTTGACGAGGACCTGGCCATCGGCGACGTACGCCTGACGATGGGCGGAGAGCCGACGTTCGTGTCGACGACCGATCGCGACGCCGACGAATGGAACATCGCTGCACTCGGGCCGACCAAGCGCGCGCGCGCCGCCGATTTGCTGTTTCGGTTGAAGCAGCGCTACGGCAGCGAACGGCTTCGTTCACATGGGACAGGGCAAGTGGTACCCCGGCGAGCAGCTGCCGCGCTGGACGCTCGGCTGCTATTGGCGCGCGGACGGTCACGCCGCATGGACGGACCCGACCCTCTTCGCCGACGAGCAGCACCCCGATGGACACGTCGCGACCGACGCCGAGCGCTTCATCACCGCCCTCGCCTCGCGGCTGGGTGTGACTGCCGGCCACGTGCAGGCGGGTTACGAAGACGTGTGGTACTACCTCTGGCGGGAACGGAAGCTGCCGGTGAACGTGGACCCCTTCGACGCCCGCCTCGAAGACGAAGTGGAGCGCGATCGCTTGCGCCGCGTCTTCACGCAAGGTCTGGACGCCGTCGTCGGCTACGCCCTGCCGATTCGGCGGGTGGGCGGCCGCGGCGGATCCTGGGCGACTGGGCGGTGGTTTCTGCGTGACGAGCGGCTGTATCTGATTCCCGGCGATTCGCCCATGGGACTTCGGCTGCCGCTCGACTCCCTGCCGTGGTCGGATGCTGACGACCTCCTCACGATCGACGAGCTCGATCCGTTCGCGCCACGCGCGCCGCTCGCGGTGGCGGGGCAGCGCGATGATCCACAGTCCGCGGGTCTCAGGCCCGGGGTTCATGGCGTGCACGATCCGGCCGAGCAATCACGTGTCGGGGCCGGAGAGGCATCGGCGGCCGCAGGCGTGACCGGACGTTCCCCATCGCGCGGCGAATCGGCCGCCGGAGTCGTCCGTTCGGCATTGTGCGTCGAGCCGCGCGGCGGTGTCTTGTACATCTTCATGCCGCCGGTCAAGAGACGCTCGAGGATTACCTCGACCTCGTCAGCGCAGTCGAAGCGACGTCACGAGCACTCGGCATGCGCGTGCTGCTCGAAGGTTATCCGCCGCCGAGCGACCCGCGGCTGTCGCATTTCAACGTCACACCGGATCCGGGAGTGATCGAGGTGAACGTGCAGCCGGCCTCCGATTGGGATCGGCTCGTCGAGCAGACGACGACGCTCTACGAGGATGCCAGACACGCGGGCCTCTCGCCGGAGAAGTTCATGCTCGACGGACGCCACACCGGCACTGGTGGCGGCAATCATTTCGTGCTGGGCGGCTCGTCACCGGAAGACAGCCCGTTCCTTCGTCGTCCCGACCTGCTGCGAAGCCTCATCACGTACTGGCACAATCACCCGTCGTTGTCGTACCTCTTCTCGGGGTTGTTTCTCGGCCCGACGAGCCAGGCGCCGCGGATCGATGAAGGGCGGCACGACAGCCTGTACGAGATCGAGATCGCCTTCTCGCGCTTCACGCCGCCGCGACACTCCGACGCCGCCGTGGTTTGTCGATCGCGCGCTGCGTCATCTGCTCGTTGACGTCACCGGCAACACGCACCGCGCGGAGTTCTGCATCGACAAGCTCTACTCGCCGGACCTGTCGTCCGGGCGTCGCGGCCTTCTCGAGATGCGGGCGTTCGAGATGCCGCCCGACGCTCGCATGAGCGTCGCGCAGCAGTTGCTGATCCGTGCCCTGATTGCGCGTTTCTGGCGCGAGCCGTACACGACAGGCCTGACGCGCTGGGGCACCGAGCTGCACGATCGGTTCATGCTTCCGTACTTCGTCGCGCTCGACTTCGACGATGTGATCGAGGAACTGGGGCGGGCCGGCTACGAGCTGTCTGTCCGATTGGTTCGCGCCGCACCTCGAGTTCAGGTTTCCGCTGGCCGGCGAGCTGTCGGCACGCGCGATTCACCTGACGCTGCGTCAGGCGCTCGAGCCGTGGCACGTACTTGGAGAAGAGGGGGCTGCTGGTGGCACGGCGCGCTTCGTCGACTCATCCCTCGAGCGCATGCAGCTGCTCGTCATCCGGGCTGACGGGCGATCGCTTCGTGATCACGTGCAACGGCCGGCCGCTCCCGCTGCAGCCGACGGGGCGCAACGGCGAGTTCGTCGCGGGCGTCCGCTACCGCGCGTGGCAGCCGCCGTCGGCGCTTCATCCGACGATACCGGTTCACACACCGCTCACGTTCGACATCGTCGACACGTGGATGGAGCGGTCGGTCGCGGGCTGCCAGTATCACGTGATGCATCCTGGCGGACGCAGCTACGATGTGTTCCCCGTGAACAGCTACGAGGCGGAAAGCCGGCGGCTCGCGAGATTCACGCGTCTCGCGCACACACCAGGGCCTGTCCGCGCCGGTCGTCCGGAGCGGAGCCTGGAGTTTCCCTACACATTGGACCTGCGCACACCGCTGTGACAGGGCTTCCGCTGTCGCCGGAGTATGTCGTGCCCGACGGGCACTTCGACGAGGTGCGCGCCCGCGGCGGAGCGTTGCGCGAGCCGTGGGCGGAATTCGCGGCTGCGACCGAGCTGCACGCGGAGTACCTGTCCGAGGCACAGAAACGCGTCGATCGTCAGATCGACGAGAACGGCGTCACTTACAACGTCTACGCGACTGCCGACGGGCAGGAGCGTCCGTGGAGCCTCGACGTCCTTCCGCTGATCGTGAAGGCGCAGGAGTGGGAACGGCTCGGGAGCGGCCTGCGGCAGCGCGCACGATTGCTGAACGCCGTCGCGACCGACTTTTACGGCCCGCAGACCCTGCTCCGCGAAGGGTTGGTCCCGCCGGCGCTCGTCTTCCGGCATCCAGGCTTCCTGCGCGCATGCCACGGTGTTCGTCCCAGCGACGGCGTGTTTCTGCATCTCATTGCGTTCGACCTCGCGCGCGGCGCTGACGGTGAATGGCGGGTTGTCGGCACCCGCACGCAGGCGCCGTCCGGTGTCGGCTACGCGCTGGAGAACCGCGCGATCATGTCGCGCGTATTGCCCGACGCGTTTCACGCCTTGCGCGTCCGCGCGTTGTCGTCCTTCTTTCACGAGCTGCGGCAGATCCTGTTCGCCGGCGCGCCTTCGAACGGCGGTGCGCCGCACGTCGTGGTGCTCACACCCGGACCATACAACGAGACCTACTTCGAACACGCCTACCTTGCGCGGCAGCTCGGCTTTCCGCTCGTGGAAGGCGGCGACCTGACGGTTCGCGACGAGCGCGTCTTCCTGAAGACCGTCTCCGGTCTCCGGCCCGTCCACGCGATCCTTCGCCGTCTCGACGACGACTTCTGCGATCCGCTCGAGATGCGGCCCGATTCGACGCTGGGGATCCCAGGCCTCGTGCAGGCGTGGCGAGCCGGGCACGTGCTCGTCGCCAACGCGTTCGGCATGAGCGTTCTCGAATCGCCGGCCCTCCTGGCGTTCCTGCCGCCTCTGTGCGAGCGGCTGTTCGGCGAGAAGCTCGAGACGCCGACGATCGCAACCTGGTGGTGCGGCGAGACCGCCGCGCTGAACGACGCCCGCCGCCGTCTCGCGGAAGGGATCATCAAGCCGGCGTTCGCGGACGCGTCGATGGAGCCGGTGTTTGTCTCGGAGCTCGACGCCAACGCGCGCCGCGAATGGACGGAGCGCCTTGGCACCACGCCCGACGCGTACGTGGTGGAGGAGTTCCTGCCGCTGTCGCACGCGCCCGTCTGGCAGAACGGCCACCTCGAGAGCCGCGCGCTGATGCTGCGCGTGTTTCTGCTCGCCGACGGCCGCGGCGACTATCGGGTGATGCCGGGCGGACTGTCGCGAATCGCCGGCGACGATCGCCATGTCGTGTCGGGCCAGCGCGGCGGCAGCAGCAAAGACACGTGGGTGCTCTCAGACCTGCCGGTGGCGCCGATCGCGCCGGTCGATCGCCGCGGCCGGCCGCGTGAGGCACACGGCGAGCCCGCGACGTCGAGCCGCGCGGCGGAGAACCTGTTCTGGCTGGGGCGTTACGCGGAGCGAAGCGAGAACGGCGCGAGGCTGCTCCGCTCGGTACTGGGCCGGCTGACAGATACCGACGGCGTGCCGGCCGGACTCCATCCTGCGTTTCTCCGCGCCTGCGTGCGTCAGAATCTGATCGAGCAGCCGCTGCCCGGCAGCACCGCGTCCGCGATCGTGCACGACCTGACGGCCGGACTGATCGATCGCCAGGGCCGCCGCAGCCTCGGGTACAACGTCGAGCAGACGGTGCGTGTGGCCAGCGCAGTGCGCGATCGCCTGTCGACCGACAACTGGCGTGTGCTCAACCGGCTGCTCCAGCTGTTCACGCGGGAGACGCACGCGCTCGATCTGGACGACGCGCTCGAGTTGATCGACGACGCGCTGTTCTCCCTCGCCGCGGTCGGCGGACTCGAAATGGCCCACATGAGCCGCGACGACGGCTGGCGGTTTCTCAGTCTGGGGCGTCACCTCGAGCGGCTGCACTTCGTCTCCTGCACGCTCGGCGACGTGGCGCCGATCAGGCAACAGCCGGATCGGGTCTGCTCGAATGGCTGCTCGAGCTGTCGGACAGCTTGCTGACCTATCGCGTCCGTCATCTGGAGTATCCCGAATGGGCATCGGTCGTCGACTTGATGCTCATCGACGACCGCAACCCACGGTCGGCCAGATTCCAGCTCGCGAAGCTCGCCAAGCACGTCCGCCTGCTGCCGGATGCGGGCCTGATCGACGTGCTGGCGGAAATGGAGCAACTGCTGAACGACTGCCGCTCCGACGTCGACGCCGAACAGGGCGAGTTGTTCGGCCGTGGCGAGCAGCGGCTCGAGACGCTCTTGATTGGGTGTCAGAACGTCTCCATGCGTCTCGGCTCTGCGCTCTCTCTCCGCTACTTCAGCCATGTGAACGACGTTCCGCGTGCGACGGTCGGCCTATGAGTGACGGCCTGTATCGCATCGAGCATGAGACGCGCTACGTCCACAAGGGCGGCGTGTCGACATCGCAGCACGTGGCGTACCTGACGCCCCGCACGCTGCCGCGTCAATGCGTGCGCTGGCATGATCTTGCGATTGAGCCGGCGCCGGCCAGCCATGTGCAGCGGGTCGACTATTTCGGCAACGCCGTCGACCAGTTCACGATCCTGACACCGTACGACGAGCTGCGCGTGGTGGGACGAAGCCTCGTGGAAGTGATCGCAACCGAGCCGCCGATCGGCGACGCCGGCGCGCCGTGGGAAGACGGTCCGCGAGGAGCTTTGCTACAAGCGCGGCGCGCGGTACGCAGACGCGTCTGAGTTCAGCAATCCGTCGCCCTACGCCGTCACGGCTCCCGAGCTGGCCGTGTTTGCGCGCGAATCGTTTACACCGAAGCGGCCGCTGATCGCGGCGGCAATCCATCTCATGCATCGGATTCACGAAGAGTTCACCTTCGATCCCGGAGCCACGACGATCGCGACGCCGGTGACCCGCGTGCTTGCCAATCGGCGCGGTGTCTGTCAGGACTTCGCACACCTGCAGATCGGCTGCCTGAGATCGCTGGGGCTCGCCGCGCGGTACGTCAGCGGGTATCTCCTGACCGAACCTCCGCCGGGACAGCCGCGGCTCGTCGGCGCCGACGCGTCTCACGCATGGCTCGCCATCTGGTGTCCACAGCTTGGGTGGGTGGATCTGGATCCCACCAACGACGTGCTGCCGTCCCAGCGCCATGTTACACTCGCCTGGGGCCGCGACTACGGCGATGTCAGCCCGCTGCACGGCGTTGTTCTCGGTGGCCGCAGCCATACGCTTCACGTTGGGGTCAGCGTGACCCCTGCGGCGGAGGACGCCACCGCATTGGCAAAGGCCGTTTCCGCGCGGCCGCTTGACTGAACAAACTTGAAGCTTCCGGCCCTTCCAACGATTGCCGTTGCGGTCGCCTCATAATAGAGGCATGCTGTAAGTGACCAACTCGCCTCAACGAGTTGTGGTGCTTTCGCGACCCGCACGTCGCCTTCAGCCTTCATCGACCGGCTTCCAGTTAGTAAACGAGTGAACATGAGTTCCTTTCCTTTGGCGAACAACTCTCCGGCGACCCTGCAGCTCCGTGTCGGATACGAGCTGATCTACGACTTTCCGCGACAGACACCGATGGCGTTGATGTTGAACATCCATCACACCCGCGCCAACGACATCGTCGTTCCCGATCGAATGATCACAGACCCGGACGATCCCGGTGACGTCCTACAGAGATGGCTTTGGAAACTGGTGCAGCCGCATCCTCGCGCCAGCCGGCCGGCTGCGACTTTCAGCCGATGCGCTCCTGTACGACTCGGGCGAGCCCGATCCGATTGCCGTGGCGCAGGATCAGCACGCGGTGGAAGATCTGCCTGAGGAGTCGCTCGTCTTCCTTCTCGGCAGCCGATACTGCGAGACCGATCGTCTGACTGGCATTGCGTGGGACCTGTTCGGCAACGCGCCCACCGGCGCGCGCCGCGTCCAGGCCATCTGCGACTACGTCCATAATCACATCACCTTCAACTACCAGGACGCCCGATCGACGAGAACGGCAATGGAGGCGTTCGAGGAAGGCAGGGGGGTCTGCCGCGACTTCGCGCATCTGGCGATCACGTTTTGCCGGTGCATGAACATTCCGGCCCGCTACTGCACGGGCTATCTCAGCGATATCGACGTTCCGCCGCCGTATAGCCCGATGGACTTTGCTGCCTGGTTCGAGGCCTATATCGGAGGGCGCTGGCACACATTCGATCCGCGAAACAATGTCCCGCGGATTGGCCGTGTGCTCATGGCGCGAGGGCGCGATGCGACCGATGTGGCGATCAGCAACACGTTCGGTCCCAACACGCTCGCGGGTTTCAAGGTGTGGACGGACGAGGTCAGGGACCCTGTCGGAAGCTAGCTTTCAGCAGGTCGTCCGCGCCCAGGTGAGGCTTCTGACCGTACGTCACATCACGGTCTACCGATATTCGGAACCGGTGAGATTCGGCGAGCATCGCATGATGTTCCGGCCGCGAGAGAGCCACGATCTCCGGCTCGTCAGCACGAAGCTGGACATCATGCCTCGGCCGTCCGGCCTTCGGTGGCTTCACGACGTCTTCGACAACTCGGTGGCCATCGCAACGTTCGACGCCCCGGCTTCCGAGCTTCGTTTCGAGAGCACGATCACCCTCGAACAAACGGAGACAGCGCTTCCCGACTATGCTCTCGAGAGCGGGCGCGCACACGTTCCCGTTTCACTATTCGGATGACGAACGGCCCGACCTCGTCAACGCTCTCGCGCGCCAGTATCCGTCCGACGACATCAGTCCCTGGGTCGAGCGCTTCCTGACATCGTCGTCGGGATCGACAACGACGATGAGCCTGCTCCATTCGATGACGCGCGGCATCAAGGAAGAGTTCACGTATCTGCGGCGCACCGAGAAGGGCGTCCAGACACCGGCCGAGACGCTTCGGCGCCGCAGCGGGAGCTGTCGGGACTTCGCCGTGCTCATGATGGACGCCGTTCGCTCGGTCGGCCTTGCTGCGCGCTTCGTCAGCGGGTACATCTTCGTGCCGCAGAGTGGAACCGCTTCCGTCGGTGGCGGGAACACGCACGCGTGGATGCAGGCATACTTGCCGGGAGCCGGATGGGTCGACTTCGATCCCACCAACAGCATTGTCGGCAATCGCAATCTCATTCGAGTGGCCGTGGCGTGGGACCATCGGAACGCCGTGCCGCTGCACGGCACGTTCAACGGTCCCGCTTCGGCTTTCCGCGGCATGGACGTCGAGGTGAGCGTCATCGAAGAGAACGTCGTCGCGTAAGGCGTTCAGACGAACGGCGCGGCAGCTCTTCGTCCTCTCGCCTTTTTGCGGACGGGGGTGCCCCGCGCGGCGAAGAACGTTTCGGAAATCTGAGAGCCGATCTCGTTGATCCTCGTTTGCAGGCGATCGAGGTACTCGTGCAGCCCGGCCGCGATGATGGTTTCGACGCGGGCGTATGCGAGCTCGGAGCAGAGCTCTCCGAACAGGCGTTCGACCGGATGCCGGAACATCCCGGCCGGCGTCCCCGAGATGGCGTGCACCGACGTGCGCGCCCGCTGGAGACAGTACTGGATTGCGCGCGGGAACTCGGTCTCGAACAGCAGAAACTCCACCACGCGTTCGGGCGCGATGCGCCCGTGACACTTCCGGTACATCTCGAATGCGCTGGCGGAGCGCAGCACGGCGGCCCACTGTATGTCGTCCGACGTGGTGCCGACGTCGGCTGCGGTAGGCAGCAGGAGAAAGTACTTCACATCGAGGATGCGCGACGTCTTGTCGGCGCGCTCCAGCATGCATCCGAGCTGGCAGAAGTGCCAGCTCTCGTTGTGGGTCATCGTGGCGTCGGTCACGCCGGTAAACAGATGGCCGGACCTCTTGATCGAACGTAACACGTCCTGCGGGTCGGTCCGGCTTCCGGCCTCCGCGGAATTCACTCTCAGGTAAAACTCGTTGAGGTTCTCCCACATCTCCGACGAAATGATCTCGCGCACGGAGCGGGCGTTCTCGCGAGCCAGCCGCAGGCAGGACCGGATCGAGTTCACGTTCTCTTCATCGAACGTGAGGAACTGAATGACGTTCTGCTGCGTCGCCGTGTCGTATCGTTTCGCGAATTCCTCCGAATCACCGGTGGTGGCCACGAGCGGCTGCCACTGCTGCGCGGCGCCGGCTGGCAGATCCAGCATGAGGTTCAGATTCACCTCGATGAACCGCGCGACGTTCTCCGCGCGCTCGACGTAGCGGCTCATCCAGTAGATCGAATCGGCCACCCGCGCGAGCATTAGGATTGCGCTCCGCCGCTGGCGCTGCCTTGCACCTGCACCTGGCGGGGCGACGCGGTCACCGGCGCCGGTTGGTGACTCGTCGGCGAGCACCCACGTGTCCTTGCTGCCGCCGCCCTGCGAGGAATTGACGACGAGCGAACCTTCCTTCAGCGCGACGCGCGTCAGACCGCCCGGCAGCACGAAGATGTCTTTGCCGTAGAGGATGTACGGGCGCAAGTCGACATGCCGTCCCTTGAACGCGCCGTCCACAATCGTCGGCACCCGCGACAGCGATAGCGTGGGCTGCGCGATGTAGTTGCGTGGATCGGCTTCGATCCGGGCTGCGAAGACGTCCTGTTCAGCTTTGGTCGAAGCCGGCCCCATGAGCATTCCGTATCCACCGGATTCGTTGGCCGCCTTCACCACCAGCTCGGGCAGACGCGCCAGCACCTGTTTCCGATCGTTCTCCTCGGCGCAGATGAACGTCGGCACATTGGGAATGATGATGTCCTCGTTCAGGTAGTACTTCACGATCCTCGGCACGTAGGCGTAGATGACTTTGTCGTCGGCCACGCCGGTGCCAGGAGCATTGACCAGCGCCACGCGTCCGGAGCGGTATACGTCCATCAAGCCGGGTACGCCCAGGGCTGAATCGGCGCGGAAGGCTTTCGGGTCCAGAAAATCATCGTCGATCCGCCTGTAGATGACGTCGACCCGTTCGAATCCTTTTGTCGTGCTCATCCAGACGAGACCGTCCGACACGACGAGGTCGCGCCCTTCGACGAGCTCCACGCCCATCTGCTGAGCCAGGAATGAGTGCTCGAAGTAGGCCGAGTTGTGAACCCCGGGGGTCAAGCACGACCACGCGGGGCGACTCGACGTCTGCGGGGGACAACGACTCCAGCATGTCGCGCAGCCTGCCTGGATAGTCGTCGACAGGACGAATGCGCGACGACTCGAAGACCTGGGGAAACGTGCGCTTCATGACGACGCGATTCTGAAGGACGTAGGACACGCCCGACGGGCAGCGCAGGTTGTCTTCCAGCACGTAGACCTGTCCGTCACGGTCACGGACGAGATCTGTGCCCGTGATGTGGCACCAGACGCCGCCGGGCGGATTCATGCCGACGCACTGCTTCCGGAAGCTGCTGGCGCTCCTGATGATCTCGGCAGGGATGACACCATCCTTGAGGATCGATTGATCGTGATACACGTCGTCGATGAAGAGGTTCAGCGCGCGGATCCGTTGCTTGAGGCCCTGCTCGATCCAGTTCCATTCGGCCGCCGCCACGATCCGAGGGACGAGATCGAAGGGAAAGATGCGCTCGGTGCCGGCGCTGTCGCCGTACACGTTGAACGTAATTCCCATATGCAGGAGGACGCGCTCGGCCGATTGCTGCCGCCGCAGGAGCTCGCCGTCCACCATCGTCTCGATCAGCTGGAACAGCGCCCGGGCGGCCGCTCGAGGCTCGCACCCATCCTCGAACATCTCGTCGAAGAAAGGGCCGGTCTGATAGTGCTCGAATTTCATGGCGGTGCCTTATTGTCCGCGCAGATGGCGGAAGTCTCAACAGACAAGAATGTCGTCGCGTGTGACTCCCGTGATACTGCGCTTCCCGCCGCCCGGTCGTGAAGCGAGGCCCGCAGCGCTGCTGCGCCTGATCACGTTCCTCCGCGATCGCGCGCGGTCCGCAATAACGAGCTCCTGATGACGAGATAGAATTCGCGGGATGGATCGCCCGCGCGTTCGATTTGCGCCGTCTCCCACAGGGTATCTCCACGTCGGCGGCGCTCGCACAGCGCTGTTCAACTGGCTTTACGCGCGCAGGCACGGCGGCACGTTCATCCTTCGCATCGAAGACACGGACACGGAACGATCCTCTGACGAGATGGTGGCCGGCATCCTCGAGTCGATGCGGTGGCTGGGACTCGAGTGGGACGAAGGTCCAGGAATCGGAGGGCCGCACGCGCCGTATTTTCAGACGCAGCGATTCGAACGCCATAAGGCTGCCGCTCAGCAACTGCTCGCCCGCGGGTCCGCGTACAAGTGCTACTGCTCTCCGGAATTGCTCAAGGAAAAGCGCGAAGCGGCGGAAAGAACGGGCGGAGGCTGGAAATACGATCGCACTTGCCTGGGCCTTTCGGTTGAAGAGCAGCAGCGTCTCGAGTCGTCCGGCGTTCAACCCGCGATCCGGTTCAAGGTCCCGGAAGGCAAAACATCCTATACGGATCATGTGCGCGGACGCATCGAAGTCGATCACCAGGAAATAGAGGATTTCGTCATCCTGCGTTCGAACGGCTTGCCGATTTATCACTTGTCGGTGGTCGCCGACGACATCGACATGGGCATCACCCACGTGATTCGGGGCGACGATCACATCTCGAACACGCCGAAGCACATTCTCCTGTTTCAGGCACTGGGCCGAACGCCGCCGGAGTTCGCGCACGTGCCGTTGATTCTCGGCACCGACAAGAAGAAATTGAGCAAGCGGCATGGCATCACCTCTGTGACCGAGTACGAGCGCATCGGATATCTGCCGGATGCGATGGTGAATTTCCTCGCGCTGCTTGGGTGGTCGCCGGGAGGCGATCGCGAGGTGATGTCGCGCGACGAACTGATTGCGGCGTTTTCGCTCGACGGCATCAGCGGGGGCGCCGCTGTCTTCGATCCAGAGAAGCTCGACTGGTTCAACGCGCAGTATCTCGCTCGGTTGAATCCGGACGATCTCCTCGAGCGCGTGAAGCCGCTGCTGCAGGCCGCCGGACTGTGGACCGACGAGCTTGACGCCGACGGCCGGCGGGACTGGCTGCAGCGCGTGTTGCGTTTAGTATTGCCACGGGTGCGGCGACTACCTGAATTCGTGGGTCAGGCCGCGCCGTTCCTGACGGCTTCGGTCGAGTACGATCCGGACGCCGTCCGCAAGCATCTGACATCCGCAGATCTCGATCGCCACGTCGAGGCGCTCATCGCAGCGCTCGACGAGAACGACGAGCCGTACGAGGAAGCGGTGATTGAGCGTGCGCTGCGCAGCGTGGCCGATGCGCGCGGCATCAAGGCGGCCGCGCTCATTCATGCAGCCCGCATCGCCGCCACCGGAAAGGCTGTGAGTCCGGGGATCTTCGAAGTGCTGGCGCTTCTGGGGAAGCCGCTCACACTTTCGCGGCTTCGCGACCTCGTACGTTTCCTCAGGGACTCTTCTTCCGCACGGTAAATCCGACACCGAACTTCAACATGGGCACGGTGCCGTAGCCGAGCTTGAAATCGGTGAAAAAGCCGTTTTCGTGCGCGAAGCCGAACGTGTAGAACGAGCCACCATGTGTGCTCGTCTGATCGTTCTGTCGCAGGAACACCACTGCAGGTCCGCCGCCCTGGTACACGGCCCACGACCGGCCGATCGGAAAGGAGTAGAGAAATTCGACATTGAGAACGGCGAGGGAGAAATCGCCGCCGAAGCCGCCGTCGATGCCCGGCCTGAACCGGAAATTCTGAAACAGCTCGGGCGTTTCGAAGTGGGTGCCGAAGAACCCCTGTTCCGGGTCAACCGTGGCGCCGCCCTGGAAGCCGATGCCCTGCGCTTCGGCCCGGCCGTTTATCAAAAGAAGGACAGCGGCACTGGCAATCGTCAACAAGAAAGCGTCTGTAAAAGGGGACAAATACCCGCATAACCGGACGGACAAAGCAACAGTGTTGCCAGTGGTACCGGTTCCGGGTTCCAGTTCGGTTCCACGTTCGAACGCGGAACCCCGAACGCGGAACTCTGAAACCGGACCCGGAACCCGGAACCTACTGCGTACGCTGCTGCCTCTGCTTCTGCATTTCCGCGCGCCGTGCTTCCATCTGCTTCCGCCGCTCGGCGATCTTCTGCTTCTGTTCGGCGGTCAGCACATTGACGATCTCCGTCTGCACCTGCGCCTGTGCGAAGGTGAGCTCGGTTTCCGCGTTGCCGACCTCGATGCTCAGCGCCTGCAGATTGCCGGCGTTGCCCGACAGCACAGCGGTATCGAGCGCCTCACGCGCGGTGCGCGCGCGCTCCGCGAGCGGCCGAATGCGATCGGCGTGTTTCTCGTGAATCGCCTTTACCTGCTCGCGCTGGGCGTCGGTGAGATCGCGCATCACTTCTCTGAACGCGAAAGGCCCGCCCATCGGGCCGCCCATGCGTCCGCCAGGGCCTCCGGGCCCGCGGCCGCCGTGCCGCCCCGGCTCGGTTTGCGCCGGCGGTTGATCCTGCGCCCAGCTTGCGAAGGGCACCGTTGCCCCGAGCCCCAGCGCGACGACGAATGCTCCCATCAATGTCTTCTTCATCTGGTTCCTCCGTGTGACGGTCCGGCACGGCCCACGTGAAGGCGGGCACCACAAAATCGGACTCTTCTGATTAGACGAGTCGCTCGTGGCGCTGCTGCGGCGGAATTGTGAAAAGACGGTGGCAGGGGACGACTGACGCAGGATCTACAAACTAGAATCGATAAACTGGAAGCCGAATCGGAGAGAAACATGGAACCTCGTAAAGTGCTCGTCGTCGAGGACGAAAAGAACATTCGCGACCTGGTGTGTCTGCATCTGGGCGTCGAGGGATACGAGTGCCTGCCGGTCGCGGATGGCAAGGAAGCGATGCTGATCGCGAGCGAGAAACCCTTCGACCTCATCATCCTCGACCTGATGCTGCCCAGCATGGATGGCGTCACCATCACGCGCGCGATTCGGCGACACGGCCCGAACCGCGACGCGCCGATTCTGATGCTTACTGCGCGGCGCGAAGAAGCCGACAAAGTGATGGGGCTCGACAGCGGCGCCGACGATTACCTGACGAAGCCGTTTGGCGTGCGCGAGCTTGTCGCGCGCGCGGCGGCGCTGATGCGGCGCGCGCGCGCACCGCTGACGGCGGCCGACGGCGACGGCCGTCCCATCAGCATCCGCGGCGTCGAGCTCGATCCGTCTCGCCGCGGCGTCCGCGTGCGGGGCCAGCAGGTCGATGTGACGCGGCAGGAGTTCAATCTGCTCTACGTTCTGGCGTCGAACCCCGGCATCGTGTTTACGAGAGAGCGGCTGCTCTCGCGCGTGTGGCAGGAGCAGTCGTTCGTCACCGGCCGCAGCGTCGACACGCTGGTGAAGCGTCTTCGCAAGAAGATCGAAACCGATCCGGCCGAACCGCAGCTCATCCTGACGGTGTGGGGGGACGGGTACAAGTTCGCCGATGCCTAAGTGGTATCAAAGCCTCTACTGGCGAATCGCGATCGGGTTCGTGCTGTTTCTCGCGGCGATGCTCGCGCTGCAGGGCGGCGCGCTCGTGTACCTCATCGCCGGAATGGAGGTGGCGCCCGGACCGACGCCGCCCGAAGTGACGCGCCTGGTCGCGCGCGATCTGAGCGACGCGCTCATCGCGAATCCGGCACTCGACATCCAGCAGTTCTTTCGTCAGGAATACGAAGGGCGCGTGCCGCTCGTCGCCATCATGAAAGATGGACGTGTGTTCTCGACGGACGGAACGAAGCCCTCTGACTCGTTCGTGCAGGATATTCGCGCGCGGCTGAACGCCGATCCGGAGTCGTTCATGCGCGCACGTGGAGGGCGGGGACGCGCCGTGGGTCCTCGGCCGATGCGGCCGGACGGCGACGTTCCGCCGCGGTTCGGTCAGCCGCCACCTCGCCGCGCGGGCGCCGCAGGGCCATCATCGTCGATGGCGTGCCCGTGGGCCTCGTGATTGCCATGCCGCGCTCGGCGCTGCGGCAGCTCGGCCCGACGCTCGGAATTGTCGGTGCGGTGCTCGTCGTCATCGGCACAACCGCCGCGGCGTTGCTGATCTTCGGTCCGGTGCGTCCGCGACTGCGCAGCCTCGAGGATGCCGCGCGCAAGGTAGGCGCCGGCGATCTGACGGCGCGCGCTCGGGAGGATGGCGGCGATGAAGTGGCGGCGCTCGCCAGTGCGTTCAATCAGATGACGCACGATCTCCAGCAGCGCGCGGAGCAGCTGCAGGCCGCCGATCGCACCCGGCGGCTACTCCTGGCAGACGTCTCGCACGAGCTGATGACGCCGCTGACCGGCATGCGCGGTTATCTCGAAACGCTCTCACTCCACGCGGAATCTCTCGACCCCGAAACGCGAGAGCGGTATCTCGCCATCATTCGAGACGAGACGCAGCGCGTCGAGCACATCGTCGGCGATCTGCTGGATCTGTCCCGCCTCGAAGGCGGCGGCGAATCATTTGATGCGCAGGACGTGCCGCTCGAGGATTTGTTCGGGCGCGTGCTCGCGCGCCACGGCCGCGCGGCCGAGCAGAAGGGGATTGAGATCACGACGAGCATCGCGCCTGGCGCCGAAATCGTTGCCGGCGATCCGATGCGGCTCGAACAGGCGCTGCAGAACCTGGCGGCGAACGCGCTCCGCCATACGCCGAAAGGCGGGCGGGTGGCGCTGAATGCCGCGTACGAGGACGATGGCATCGTCGTGACGGTGAGCGATACCGGATCTGGTATCGCGCCGGAGCATCTGCCGCACGTATTCGACCGGTTCTATAAGGCGGATCCTTCCCGCGCGGGGCACGCAACCGGTAGTGGCCTTGGTCTGTCGATCGTCAGAGCGATCATCGAGCGCCATGGCGGAGTGGTGACTGCCTCGAGCCGAGCAGGCGGGGGCACGACCTTCGCGCTCAAGTTTCCGCCCGAGCGGCCGATAAGTGACATAGTCATTCCGTAACATATACTCCGCGGCCGGGCTGAAGCCCGGCACTACGATTGCGCGACAGCCCGGCACTCATTCGTAGTGCCGACCTTCAGGTCGGCCCATTGACCATGAATCATTCCGAACAACTCAAAGCCCTCGACGATGCGCGCTGGCGCATCGCCATTGCGCTGACCGTCGCGATGATGGCGTTGTATTTCGGTTTCATTCTTCTCGTCGCTTACGCGAAACCGCTGCTTGGACGGCTCGTCGTGCCCGGCTTGAGCCTGGGGATTCTTCTCGGCGCGCTGGTGATCGTCGCTGCGTGGGTGCTGATCTGGATTTACGTGCGCTGGGCCAACACGCATTACGACGCGGCGATCGAGGCCCTCCGAGGCCGGTCGTGACAGGCGTCTTTTTTTTCATTTTCATCGCGCTGTCGCTGGGTGTCACGTACGTCGCCGCGCGGCGCACGCGCAGCGCCGAACACTTCTACACAGCCGGAGGCAGCGTCACGGGTCTGCAGAACGGCCTCGCCCTGGCCGGCGACTACATGAGCGCGGCGAGCTTCCTGGGCATCGCCGGCCTCGTCGCGTTGTCGGGCTTCGACGGGCTCATCTACTCGATCGGATTTCTCGTCGGCTGGCCGGTCGTGATGTTTCTCATCGCCGAGCCGCTGCGCAATCTCGGACGGTACACGTTCGCAGATGTCGTCGCGTTCCGGCTGCGGCAGGCGCCTGTCCGTGTCGCTGCTTCGATCGGCTCGCTCGCGGTCGTTTCGTTCTATCTGATCGCGCAGATGGTCGGCGCGGGCAACCTCATCAGGCTGCTCTTCGGCTTCCAGTACGAGTACGCGGTCGCTATCGTTGGCATCGTCATGCTCGGGTACGTGCTTTTCGGCGGCATGATGGCGACGACGTGGGTGCAGATCATCAAGGCGGTGCTTTTGCTGAGCGGCGCGTTCCTGCTGGCGGTGATGGCGTTGTCGCAGTTCGGTTTCAGCCCGCTTGCGTTGTTCGCGGCTGCATCGCAGCAGTACGGCGCGGCGGTGCTCGCGCCCGGGCGGCTCGTCTCGAATCCGTTCGACGCGATGTCGCTGGGGCTCGCGCTGATGCTCGGGACTGCGGGGCTGCCGCACATCCTCATGCGCTTCTATACGGTGAAGGACGCGAAGACGGCGCGCCTTTCAGTGAGCTACGCGACGGCGTTCATCGGATTCTTCTATCTGCTGACGTTCATCCTCGGGTTCGGGGCGATGGTGCTGGTGGGGCAGCCCGCGATTCGCGCGATCGATGCCGGCGGCAACATGGCGGCGCCGCTTCTGGCGAAGGCCGTGGGCGGCGATGCGTTCCTGGGATTCATCTCGGCCGTTGCGTTCGCCACCATACTCGCCGTCGTCGCCGGGTTGACGTTGGCCGGCGCGGCGACGCTGTCGCACGACCTGTGGGTGAACGTGGTGCGCCACGGCGTTTCATCGGACCGCGAAGAGTTGAAAGTGGCTCGCGCGGCGACAGTCGTGCTGGGCTTACTCGCGATCGTGCTGGGGATTATTTTCAAGGGTCAGAACGTCGCGTACATGGTGGGGCTGGCGTTTGCGATTGCCGCGAGCGCGAATTTTCCGGCGCTCGTGCTCTCGATGTTCTGGCGCAAGTTCACGACGCGGGGGGCGCAGATGAGCATGCTCGTCGGCACGGCGTCGAGCCTGATTCTGATCTACTTCTCGCCGACCATTCAGCTGGACGTGCTCAAGAATCCCACGGCGTGGTTTCCGCTGCGGAATCCGGGCCTCGTGTCGATTCCGTTATCGTTTGCCGTCGGGACGGTGGTTGCGCTGCTGTGGCCCGAGCCCGAGGCCGACGCGCGATTCGCCGAGGTCGAGCAGCGGATTCACGCGACTGGTCTCGCACCAAGCCGGAGATTAGCGATTCTAGGGTTTCGAATCGAGGGTAGCCTTCTCATGGATTGGGAGTTCGATCGGAGAACCAACGCCATTCCGCCGATTACCACGGCGAAGCTCGCGAGGATGTGGGTCAGTTCAACGCTGCAAGCGTCCGACTCCGGTTAGGCCGTCCGCCGACGTAGAAACGCGACTGCGCCGATTCGGTCGCCGCGATAAGCGTCCAGAAGCAGAGCAGAGCCGAACCGTGTGAGAACCCCTTGGGTACATCGTCATCAAGCTAGTATGTATAATTAAAGTTTCGTTGCGCCTCCGCAAGCACGCCCTAATCTTAGGAGGCGTAGGCCCACTCGGTAATCCCAGATTGGGAGGTCGTCCAACGGTAGGACACGTGGCTCTGGACCACGGTATCGGGGTTCGAATCCCTGCCTCCCAGCCAACTATCTCGTTCTAGGACTTCAACTTCCGATCGCGGCCTTCAGCCGTCTCCAGTATTTCTCCACGCTCCGACTCGACCGTCCTGCGTTTCCAGCAACCGGACGGTGTCGATCAACGCGGCCGGACTCAGGTGCGAATACCGCTGGGTCATCGTCAGATCCTGGTGACCGACCAGTTCCTGCACCGACCGCATCGCCGCCCCTCGCATCACCAGGTGCGAGCAGAACGTGTGACGCAGGATGTGGACGCCGGTCGGCACATTCGCCCGGTGCGCCGCATAGCGAACGCGCGACCAGGCGCCCTGCCGAGTGATCGGCTTCCCATCGTCCTTGCACAACACGCGTGGGCTGCGAAGGTGACGCTGCTTGCGAAGCGCCGTCGCCACACGCTCCGTCATCGCCACGAACCGACCTCTGCCGCTCTTCGGCGCTCGTCAGCTGGCCTCGCCAATCCGAATGGCGAATGCTGATCTGCCGCCGTTCGAGGTCGACGTCGGCCCACTCCAACGCGACGATCTCGCCGACTCGCATCCCGCCTTCACCGCCCAGCAAGGCGATCAAGTAGCGTGCGCCAATCGATCGAACGCGCCGCTTCGAGCAGCCGCTCGTACGCGCCGAAGTCGTGGAACGCCGCGTCTCGACGCGCAACGGGCAGCAAGCGGATCGAACACGGAAGCTGGTCGATCATCTCCCACTCGACTGCGGTCTTCAGCATGACGTTCAACACGGTCAGCACGTTGTTCACCGTCTTGGCCGCCTTGTCCGTCAGGTGCAACTTCAACCGCTGCACCTGCGCGTTCGTGATCGCGTCGAGCTTCTGACTCCCAAGTACCGGGATCAGGTGAATCCGGAGGATCGTCTCCTTCGACGCAACGCCGCTCGGTTTGTGCCTGTCCGCTTTGGCGTAGCCCTCCAGGAACTTCGGCGCGAACTCCTCGAGTGTCGGCACCTCCTTCTTCGCCGGCTCGGGACCGTGTTGCAGCAGATGCCGCTCGCGATCCTGGCCCCAGCGCAATGCGCCGGATTTCGATTCAACGGGCGCCTTGTACCGTTCCCGGTGACGCGTCCCGTCGGGGAGGCGGAACTGAATGTCCACCTCCCACCCTCCGTTTCGATACGGTCGTACTTTCACGCTCATCGCCGATCACTCCTTCGGCGATGGCGCGCACTTCTGGTCCAGCCAGTGTAGCAAGTCGGCCGCGCGGAAGAGCACGCGGCGACGGATGCGGATCACGCCCGGCAACTGACGACGTTCGACCATGGCGTACATCGCCTTCCGGGTCGTCCGGAGCAACGCCGCGGCCTCGTCCACCGTGAGCAAGAGCGGATGCTCGTCCGCGTCGATCGAGTCGGCGGCCTGTGTGCCTCGATCCCTGCACTAAGGTTGTTGACGGTCTCATTCGACGGCCTCCGGCCAAATCGTCCCTCACCCCTGTTTCGTCTGGCTTTTCACCTCCGATCCCGGGCGCCCTCCCGAAGGAGGGCGCCCAGAACCTGCACTTCTCCGCTTTACGAAGCGGCCTCCGTTGCCGTCTCCTCGTACTCGGCGTACGCCTGCAGCACGAGATCACGCACGCGTTCCTGTGACGCCGCGTCAGCGATCGGGCGCAGCAGCGCGAAGCTGCGGCGCTCACCATTGACCGAGTACTGGCGCGCCGGGAACGTGACGTTGCGGCCACTGCCGCTGCGCCGTTCCCACACGGCGAACCCGATCAGCTTCAAGCCGTCGAGCACGCCGTCGGTGAAGTGCAGCTCGGCATCCGCGAGTTTGCCGGGCGGGTTGCCTTTGTCGTTCGGAACGATTTTGACGACCATGATGTGACCTCCTGAAAAGCTCGCCTTTTCGGCGAGCGGTTGACGCCGACGAGTGAGTTGCGCGAGTCACGCCGCGACCTGGCTGGTGGTTGGGGCCTGAAGCCGTTGCCAGAGCCAGTGCTGCAGCGTGTTGAGTCCGACGAGCACGGGATCCGCGGGCAACAGCAGGTGCTGGTTGCCGCGGCAGCGTGCGCGTTGCCAGGCGAGCTCCATCGCATCGACGAGGACCAATCGCGCCGGTGTCCGGCCGCGAGTGCCATCGACTGTGAGTGGTTCAGCGGCGAAGCCGGCCACGTCCGCGAACGGCGCCGCGTGGAGCGTGACCGTTGCTGGCGAATCGAGTTCGGCTGGTGCGGTGGTGACGAACGCGAAGTAGATCCGCGTGTGGTGGCCGATCGTCACCGTGATGTTGGGTGTGAGCGACCGTTCAGTCATTGGTGTTCTCCTTTCTTCGAGATCCCCCGCCGCTTCGATAAATGCCCTCCGTGTGAAGTGCGGAGGTCCGAGTCAAGGCCGCGCCAGCGGCGAGCGCAGCGAGCGAAGCCTTGACGCGGCCGAGCACTTCCACAGAATTCACAACTCGAAGCGGCGGCACGTTGATGTCACCGGCTCGATGGAACGGCTTCCATCAGTCCGGCCTCGCGAAAGCTGAAGTACCGATGCTCGTCACCGACGATGAGGTGATCGAGCAGTGGCAGGTCGAGCACGTCGGCGGCGGCGCACAATCGCAGCGTGAGCCGCGCATCGTCCGGACTCGGTGTGGGATCGCCGCTCGGATGGTTGTGCACGACCATCAGGCCGGTCGTGCCCGGTGTGAGACACGCGGGCACGAATACGTCCGGCATCGAGACTGGTGTGCTGGCGCGCGTGCCGCGCGAGAGCACATGCCAGGCGAGCAAGCGATGCTTGGTGGAGAGACACGCAACCGCGAAGACCTCGACGGTCTGATCGGCGATCAGCGGCGCCAGGACGACGGCAGCGGTGCGTGGGTCCTTCAGCACCACCGTGGGCACGTCCACGACGCGTCCGTCGCTATCGCGCAACGGACGATAGGCGCAGACGAGTTCCCGCACGCGGTGACCGCGGGTGGATGCTGATGGCGAGAACGATTCGTTCAACATGTGATCTCCTTTCAGCGGGTACGGGGCTCTGGGAGCGGCGTACGCGCCGCTGCGCGACGGCGGTGGCCGCCATCGCGTGGTGTTGTGCGTGATTCCGGAGTGAGGAGCGTCGGGCGCGACAGTCCGAGTCGCGTGGCCGTTCGCGCGAGGTCCTGAGGACACCAGCTGTGTCTCAGGAGCAGCGCGATCGCGAGCAGCCGTGGGTACTGGCTGGCGGGCAGGCGGGCCACACGGCCGACGAGCACGTCGAAGTCGTCACTGACGTGAAGTTCTTCGAGCAGGGCGTGCAGCAGCTCACGCGACAACGTGAGGCCGCCCGCGCCTTCGGCTAAGGCCCGAAGGTCGTCGAGGCGGCCGTGTCGTCGCCAGTCGTTGACCTGGACACGCTCCGGTGTCCAGGTCGTGTGCTGTGAGCTCGTGCTTCGTCGGCGTGTGGATCCGTCGCGCATGGCAGACACCTCCGGTTCAGAGCGCCCGGGCTCTGGGAGCGGAGGCGGCCACCTGCGCGACGGCTGTCGCGAGGGGCGGATGAAGGACGTGGCGTGTGCCGACGCCCGTTGTGTGTGGAAGGAGCCGCGGGGCTGCGCCCGGACGGCGATGGACCAGGTCTAGTGGACCGTGGTCAGGAGGCGACTGGCAGCGCGATCGAGAGCGAATCGGCCATCCTGCCAGGGCGTGCGCTGGCTCAAACGCGTGAGCCCTTGCACGTAGCCCCAGACCGAACGGGGATTCGTCTCGTGCATCTCCGCCAGGGTGTACGCCTCTGCGGCCTGCTTCTGCGACAGCTCGAGTCGCTGGACAGCCGCGTCAACGACCGCGTCACGCGTCGGCCCGAGTTCCTGGGACGTGGCCCGCAGGAGGACGAGGCGATCGTGCGCGGCATCGGCGTCGAGGGCGGTCCGGACGCTTTCAAGAGAAGTCGTCCAGGCCTCCTGAATCGACGCACCCACGTGTCGGCGCCGGAACCCGACCACGTGTTGGAATCCCCAGATGATGTGATTGCCGCAGACCGCGCGGAACAAGAACACATCCAGGGTAAGGGCGGCGGCACCGACGTCGCTGTTCCGAAGAATGAATCCGCGGAACAAGCCAGCGTGCGACGCGTCGGTCGGGTCGTCGAGATCGCGGTTGCCGTCCACGAGGAACAGAAACATGTCTCGGTCTCCCAGGTAGGCGCCGGACGGAACCCGTTCAGCGCCGAACACGCCGTCCTTGTAGCCGAGCGGCAGGGACCAGGCCGGATGCTGGGCCATGAGGTCGAGCACCCGGCCGGCCAGCTCGTCGTGGTGGACCCGCGCGTACCTCGGAGAGGTGACGGCGTGAACAGTCCACGGATCGTCGCGGTCCACGAGGAGCTGTTGCTGCTCGCGACGTTGACGGCGCAGCCCGTAGTTGATCGCGTCGGATGCGATCGCCGCGGGCAACGTCCGGAGGTATTTCGGCGGCGCGGCGGCGATGCCGGCGAGCTGCTCGAAGCTCCAGTTTGTGAGGGCGGCCTGGCGACCCGACGTGTCGCGTAGCGCGAGCGCGTCGGACGCCACCGCTTCGGTCCTGAGTGCGACGGTGTCGATGGTGCGCTCTTCGGTGCGGAGGCGCCGCGCGCGAGCCGCATCGTAGAGAGCGTGGACGCTGGCGTACCGTTCATCGGGTGGGCGGGACGCCCATTCCCGGTGAGCCGTGTACGCCGTGACAGCAGACACACCAATCCCGTTCATGAGGTGCTCCTTTCTTGCGTGCCCTGAGGGCGACGAGGTGGAACGAGCTCCACGTCGGGCGACGTGAAGGGGTGGCCAGGACGGCCACAGCGAGA
>CAWDIK010000004.1:0-214002 GCA_963802345.1 Vicinamibacterales bacterium | reverse complement strand
CGCCTACGCGCGAATCGTAAACGTCAGCACGCAGCCGCCGGCCTCGGTGCGCCGCGCGTCGAGCCCGCCACCGTGTGCCTGCGCGATGCGCGCCGCCGCTGCGAGCCCTATACCAGCGGGAATGCCACCGGGCCGCTCCGACCACTCGAGATCCGCCAACCGAGAGAACTGATCCGCCGAGAGGCGATAGACGTCCTGACGCATCTCGCACGACACGACGCCGTCGGCGCTGCGTACGCCGATGTGGATGACGCCGTCGCTGTTCGACGCTTCGGCGAGGCACACAAGCGTGCCGACGCACGCCTGCATCGCAAGCGACAACATCCGGGCATCGGCCGTGACGCGGATTGGCGCGTCGGGCACATCGAGCGACACGCGCAGCCCGGTCAGCCTCAGCTCGTCATCGAAGGTTCGGATCGTGTGCTCGACAACCGCCGTCAACGGATGCGGGCGCCGGCTCGGGCGGCGGGTCTTCGAGCAGCACGCGGAGCGCCTGAAACGCCCGCATATTCCGCTCGACGCCGACGAGCGCAAGCGACAACCCCATCCGCTCTCGCAGCGGACGCGCTTTGAGCGCGACGAGCTTGAAACACGATGCGACCCCTTCGAGCTCCTGCGACATGTCGCGCAGCGCGAACGTGACGGGAATGCTCGTAGGAAACGCGAGCGCCGGTCCGCTGGCCTCGGACGGACGCCGCCGCGATTCGAGCTCGTCTACGTAATGTGCGTCGTGGCGCATGCGATATCCGGACGGAAGGCCCTGACGAACGGGGTGCGGCTTGTCCAGTGAAGACGGTTGCGCGGTCGCGGGTTCGAGATACTGATCGAGAAACGCCTCATCGACGGGATCCGACATGCGGCACATTCTGTCATGAAGTGGCTCGCTCGTACAGCCGATAACTGACACAGCGGCCTCCATGATCAAGTTTGTACCTTTAACAAGAAGCGTCGACGCGGCCTCTCTCGTTGCTGATTCTCGTCGCGTGGATCGGCGTGATGGCGGTGCTCGTGGATCGCTCGTACGTCCACGCCACCGGCAACATCGCGACCGACCTTGCGCGCTACGGCTCGTCGGCGCAGTGGCGCGGGGTTTACTACCGCGGCGAAAAAATCGGATTCACCGTCAGCGAGACGGTCCCGATCCGACCAGGGCGAGGACGAGGGCTTCGAGCTGCAGGAAGACGGGCAGCTGCAGATGGCGCTGCTTGGCGCGCACACGGTCACCACACTTCAGACGAGAGCGCGGGTGAACCGCGCGTTCGAGCTCCAGTCGTTCGAGTTTGCGCTGGATCCCGGGACGGGGCCGATCACGATCGCGGGTGTCGTACGTGACGTGGACCTTCACCTTTCGATCACGACCGGTGGAGGCACCAGGACGGAAGTCCGCAGGTTGGGCGAGCGCCCTATGCTGGCGCTGAATCTGGTGCGGCGGCTCGCCGATCACGGGCTGACGCCTGGATCGCTGCATCGCTGGACTGTCTTCGACCCCGCGACACTGCGAAACGCGCCGGTCACCGTAACCGTCGGCAACCGGGAGATAGTGCGAGCAGCAAATGCGCCCATACCGGCTTTTCGCGTCGAGATGGAGTTCGCGGGCCTGAAGACGACGGCGTGGATCACCGACACTGGCGAGATCGTTCGTGAAGAGAGCCCGCTCGGGTTCATCAGCGTGCGCGAGTCGCCGGAGCGCGCGCGGGCGCTCGCGATCGATGGCCGCACCCGGCAGGACCTTCTCAAAGCGTCGGCAGTCGTCCCCACCATCGAACGACGCACGCCGCAGCTTCCACCCATCGACGACCCGCGTAACGTGCGGCGTCTCCGCATGCGCGTCGAAGGCGCGGACTTGTCGTCGCCCGACCTGCAGGGCGCCGGCCAGCGTGTCGAAGGCAACATCGTCGATCTCGTCGACGCGCAAACACTCGCCGCCGAGGCCGCCGATGCCGATCTCGCGCGGTATTTGAGCCCGGAGCCGTTCATCGAAAGCGATGACGCCGATATTCGTGCGGCGGCCGAAGGCGCGGTCCGCGGCGCGGTCGGCACGCGCGCGCGTGCCGAGGCGCTCACGCGCTTCGTCAACGCGACGTTGCAAAAGAAGCCGACCGTCAGCCTGCCCTCCGCGCGAGAAGTGCTTCGAACGCGAATTGGCGACTGCAACGAGCACACGGCGCTGTTCGTCGCGATGTCGCGGTCCATTGGCATCCCTGCGCGCATTGCGGTGGGCCTGGCTTACGTCCGCGGCGCGTTCTACTACCACGCGTGGCCGGAGATCTACCTGGATGAAGGCGGGTCGCGCGGGCTGTGGCTGCCGGTCGATCCGACTTTCAACCAGTTTCCCGCGGATGCCACGCACTTCAGGCTCGCGCGCGGCGGCCTGGAGAAGCAGGCGGCGATTATTCCGCTCATCGGGCGCATTGAAATCGACGCTCGTCGACGTCGATGTCGTCGCGGGCAGTCACGCCGGTTCTCGTCGGGAAGGCCGATGCGGCCGGTCGTGCCCATCGCGCTCACCCCGTCTCGGCGCCAGTCGCGATGGTGCCTGCCGTGCTTCCTGGGGGGACACGAATGATCTCGATTCAGAACCTGCGCAAGCAGATACGGCTCGTTTACGGCCGTCGACGGCGTGGACCTCGAGGTGACGAAGGGAGAAATCCACGGCTTTCTCGGCCCGAACGGGGCGGGGAAGACGACGTCGATCAAGATGATTGCCGGCCTCCTGAAGCCGACATCCGGCCGCATCCTCGTCAACGGCCACGATCTCGCCGCGCAGCCCGAGGCGGCGAAAGCATCGCTCGGCTTTATTCCAGACAGGCCGTACATCTACGAAAAGCTGACGGCTGGCGAGTTTCTTCGCTTCCATGCCGGCCTGTACGGAATGAACGGCAACGGCCTGAACGGGCGCGTGCGCGAGATGCTCGACCTGTTCGAGCTGGGCCGATGGGAACACGAGCTCGTCGAGAGCTTCTCGCACGGGATGAAGCAGCGGCTGGTGATGTGCGCGGCGTTCCTGCATCGGCCGCAGTCCGTGCTGGTCGACGAGCCGATGGTCGGCCTGGATCCGCGAGGCGCGAAGCTGATCAAGAGCGTCTTCAAACGGATGAGCGAGCACGGCGTCGCGATCCTCATGAGCACGCACACGCTCGAAGTGGCCGAGGAGATGTGCGATCGCATCAGCATCATTCTGAAAGGAAAATCATTGCCCGCGGCACGGTGGACGAGCTGCGCGCAATGGCGGGCACCCAGCACGAGGAGTTGACGGCGGTCTTCTCTGAAGCTCACGGGCGGCAGCGGGTTGCAGGAGCTCGACGAGATCGTGTGATGCAGCCGTTCACGTATCTTCTGCTGCCGCGGCTACTGGTCGTCGCGCAATCGCGTCGCTCGAAGCGAGCGGTCGGATTTCGCTCGCGCCTCGCTGTTCGGCGGCGGTCGGCGTGCTCGTGTTCGTCGCGCTGTTCTGGGGCGCCTTCTGGATTACGACGCAGCTGGATGCCTATGAAGAGCTCGGCGATTTCCTCCTTCGCATCGGCCTGTCGTGGCTGTTCCTGACGTTCCTGTCGTTCCTGGCGTTCAGCGGCATCGTGACCGCGCTGTCGACGTTTTTCCTGTCTGAGGACTTGAGGTTGCTGCTCGCGACGCCGGTCGCGGTGCGCCGGCTGTTTTACGCGCGGTTCACGAAGACAGTGCTCCAGTCGTCCTGGATGGTGGTCATCTTTCTGACTGCCGGTACTGCTCGGCGTCGGCATTGCGCGCTGCGCGCCCTGCATGTTCTACGTGACAGCGCTGTTGACGGTCGCGCCGTTCTGCGTCATTCCGGTTGCCGCCGGAACGGGCACGACGCTGTTGCTGGTGAATGTCTTCCCGGCGCGGCGCGCGCGCGACATCCTGATGCTGATGGGCCTCGTCTTTGCCGGCAGCATCGTCCTGCTGCTTCGCTTCATCCAGCCGGAGCGGCTGCTGCGGGTCGAGTCGCTGCCCGACGTGACGGGTTTTTTCGCCACCCTGCAATCCCCGGTCACGCCGCTGTTGCCGTCGTTCTGGGCCGGCGAAACGCTGTTCGCCAGCCTTGCAGGGCGGCCGCGATTTGCTGCATGCGGGCGCGTTATGGACGACCGCGTGTGCGTTCACGGTGATGCTGAGCGCGGCCAGCGAGCGGTGGTATTTTGCCGGGTTCAGCAAGTCACAGGAAGCACGGAAGGCGCGATTCAATCAGTTGCGCATTCTCGACACGCTGGCGGCGCTCCTGCCGATGTCAGTAGTGCGCAGAAACCTGCTCATCAAGGATCTGAAAGTGTTTCTTCGCGATGTCACGCATGGTCGCAGCTGCTTCTGCTGCTCGCGCTGGTCGTGATGTATCTCTACAACTTTCAGGTGCTGGATCTCGATCGCATTCCCTACATGGCCGGCTTCGTGAAGAACTTCTATGCGTTTCTCAACCTGGGGCTCGCGGGGTTCGTGATGGCGACCGTCGCCGTTCGGTTCGTGTTTCCTGCGGTCTCGTCGGAAGGCGCGGCGTTCTGGATTATCAGAACGGCGCCGATCACCTGCCGCGATTTCCTGTGGTCGAAGTTCTGGTCGGGCGTCGTGCCGTCTGCTGCTGATGAGCCTGACGTTGACGGTCGTGGCGAATGAGCTGCTGGCGAGTCGCGCCGTTCCTGAAGGTTGTTGACGGCCGTGGGCATCACGTTCATGACCTTCGCGCTCGTGGGGCTCGCAACGGGCTTGGGCGCGCGCTACCCGCGGTTCTCCTCCGACAATGCGACGCAGGTGGCAGGATCGCCGGGCGGCGTGGCTTTCATGATCGCCGCCGTGTCCTACGTCATTTCGATGGTCGTGCTGCTCGGCTGGCCATCGTCGGTGTTCCTGTGGCGCTTGTCACGCCTGCACGTCAGGCCGTTCCGCCCCGACGAGATCGCGTTGATTGCAGTCTGCTTCGCCACAGCGATCGCGCTGAGCATCGCGGTCTTTCTCTACGGAATGCGCTCGGGTGTCAAGGCATTGGAAGAGATGGGGTAGGCCGAACACTCATCCTTCGCCAGCACCGACCAATAGAACGCTCCCGAATACCCTGCCCCTCGCGCCGCCTCCAGGATTTCGTCGGGGGTCCGCTTCGAGCCCGTTGTTGGAAACTCTCCGAGCAGCACCGGCCGATCGAAACCGAGCTCTTCAACAGGTGTGTCCAACGAGGGCTGGTGCTTCAACCCGTCATACCAATGGACCTGGTAGAAATCGAGTCCGATGCCGGCATAACGGTCTCGCCAGCGCACGCCTGCGGAGCCAACGGTCACCGGGTGACAGGTAACCGAGTGCGTCAGCGCGACGCTATCGACGAGGAACGCACGGAGGTCCTGGGGATCGATTGTTTTGATCCACTCCGGTTCGTTGACGATGTCCCACGCCAGAATCTGGGGCTCCTCGCTGTAGCGCTCGAGCAGAGGGCGAAGCACCAGGTCGAGGAGCGCGTCGCGACTGACGGCATCTGCGAGCACTCCGCTGCGGCCGCCCATCTGCACGCTTCGTGTCACGGTGGCCGGGTCGCACCACAAGAAGTCGAGGAGCACGAAGAGGATTCTGATGCCGTTGCGGCTCGCGATGTCGAGGGCGGCGTCCACGTCCCTGAATACGAACTCGTCGAGGCCCTGTGGGCGGCCGCCTTCGCTGAATCGGATGCCCGCGCGTCCGTCGCAGAACAGGAACCACCGCACGTAACGCACCCCTGACGCGGCGAGTTGTGCGAAGGTCTCCTCGAGCTGTGCACGCTCGTCCGGCTGCGCCACGCCTCCCTCCGGCCTCCACGCGTTGGCGCCGAAGTCGATGCCGTAATGGACCCACGGCAAGTTGGCGCCAATCAAAAATGGAGGCGGTGGCGCGGTATCACGTGGCATGCTCATTCTGATGGCGGAGCGGTCTGTTCGATTAATTGGCCTGGCGCTGGCGATGATCTACGCATCATTCATCGTCTGGCTGTATGTCCGGCAGCCGCAGACCCTTGCGGAAGTCACCGGCGGCCTGACCGCCACCGTCGGCGCCTACCGGATCAATCAGCAGGCGTTTGACGATGGCCTTGCGCTGTTCCGCCGTGACCAGTTCGAAGCGTCGCGTGCCGCATTCGACCGCGCGGACCCGGCAGGGCAGGATGCGCGAACGCAGTTCTACATTGCCTACTCCTACTATCGATCAGGTTGGGGCCGCGTGTACCAGGACAACGCGCTTTTCAGGAAAGGGCTGGAGCGCGTCGACAAGGCGATCGCGCTGGCGCCGGGCGGACGGCTGATCGTCGAGGACCCGGAGCTATACATCCACAGCGGCGACGAGCTCCGAGCGGAGCTGGTTGAAGGGCTCCGGGTCGAGGCGTCTGATTTCAATCCGCTGCGGGTATTCAGGAAACGAAAATGAAGGCTGCCACGGAAGCCGTCTATCTGCCCATGCTGTTTCTGACGGTCGCGCTGCTCGGCGGTCTGAGGGTCGACGAGCGCGTGACGTTCGTGCCGCCGCCGCTGTTCGCGCTCGTGCTCGGGATGATGCTGTTCGGCGTGCTGGTGCGCGGGCGGGTGCTTGCGCCCGAGAGGCTGATGAGCGCATCGCGCATGCCGCTGGAGAACCTCAACGGCCTCGTCGTGATCCTGTCCACGTTCTTCGCGGCGGCGCAGATTTTCAATCTCGTCACGCCGGAGACGGGCCTGCCGTTTCTGTTGTTCAACGTGTTCCTGTTCGTGCTGCTCGTCAACACGCTCGCCGCTTTTCCCGATCGCGTGTCTGTCCTGCGCAGCATGGCCGTCATCACCGGGGCGGCATTCATCCTGAAATTCATCGTGCTTGGCGCCATATCCGATCCGGGCGAGGGCGTCGTGAAACGGGTGCTGTATGTGCTGCTGGAAGGCGTGACCCTTGGCACGCTCTCGCAACCTGTGCTCCACCCAGTCCGCCGGGTATATCGCGTTTGCGACGCTCTCGTTATTCCTCGTCGGGCTGGCGATGCTGCCGGCTCGAACACGCAGCGTGGCGCTGATAAAATTGGACGAGTGACGCCGACTCGCGTGTTCCTGCTCTCGCCCGCCAACTGCCGCGGGCGGCGTGCTCAACAAGTGCTCTCGCCGAAGGCGGCGTTTTCTGTCGCCGCGCGTCTCCGGAGCGACGGTGTTCCGATAGGCGAGCTGTTCGCCCACATGAGCGGCCTGTACTTCCGCGGAAAGATCACCTACGCGCGCAAGTTCGGCCGCGCGTTTGTGATCACGCCCGATCAGGGCCTGCTGCCGGCAGAGACGACCATCACGTCGCAGGTGCTCACCCGGTTTGCCGACGCCGAGATCGATCTCGGAAATCCCGGATATCGCACGCCCCTCGAGCAGACCGCCCGCGAGCTGGGCGAGGCGGCCGGCGCCGATGCGCAGTTCGTGCTGCTCGGCAGCATCGCGTCGGATAAGTACGTGCAGGTGCTGAGCGCCATATTCGGCCAGCGGCTCGTGTTTCCCGCGACGTTCGTCGGCCGGGGCGACATGAGCCGCGGTGGTGTGCTGCTGCGCGCCGCCGCGGCGTCGCAAGAGCTCGAGTACATCCCGGTTATCGGCGCCGTCCGCCATGGAGCTCGACCTCCCCGATTGCCGCGCTGACCCGCTTTCCAGCGGCAATTCGCATACCCTGATGTGCGACTCAGTGCCCGGCGGTGGGGTGTGTTCAATCTGGTTGGTTTCGCCGGCTTTGCCACCCAGATCGGGACGATTGCGCTGCTGACTCGGTGCTTCGGCTGGTCTCCGTTCGCTGCCACGGCCGCGGCTCTCGAGCTGGCGGCGCTGCAGAATTTCTTCGGCCACACCCGTTGGACGTGGCGCGACCGACCGGCCGGCGGCTGGCGCGAATGGCTTCGCCGCTACTGGCGCTATCAGATTGCCAAGACGGCCTCGCTCGCAGCGAATCTCGCGATCACGGCGCTGCTGATTCATGCAGGCCTGCCTCCCGAGCTTGCCAACACCGCAGCGGTTCTCGCCTGCGCCATCCCGAACTACCTCGTCTCCGAGCACCTCGTATTCCGCCACAGTTCGTAGCAACAAAGCTGTTTCAACGCCGGGACGCCACGACGCCGAGAGAACACCTTCGACTCTGGACTCTGGACTCTGGACTCCTGGACTCTCGACTCTGGACTCTTGACTCTGGACTCTCGACTCTGGACTCTGGACTTCCTATACTCCCCCCATGCTCACACGACGCGAAGTGGTCAAGGGTGGCATTGCCGCAGGTGTCGCCGGCCTGGTTGGTCCCGTTCGCGCCGGATTCGCGGCTGCGCCGCAGCCGCGGACGAAAGTCAATTTCGACGTCCCGCCCGGCGCGTGCGATTGCCATGTGCACGTCTTCGGCGATCCGAAGAAGTATCCGTTCTTTGCGGGCCGCACCTACACGCCCCAGGTTGCGTCGGTGGACGAGCTTCGACAACTGCTTGCTGCTCTGCGTCTCGAGCGCGTCGTCATCGTGCAGCCGAGCGTCTACGGGACCGACAACTCGTGCACCCTCGACGGCATGCGCGCGCTTGGGAGTCGCGTGCGTGGTGTGGCGGTGATCGACGACAAGACGACCGATGCCGAGCTGGACGCGATGGGCAAAGCCGGCATTCGAGGGATTCGCCTGAACCTTGCGACCGCCGGCATCAACGATCCATCGGTCGCGCGCCAGAGATTCGCCAATGCCGTCGCCCGGGCAGAGAAGCGGGGCTGGCATATTCAGTTCAACACGCAGCTGCCGGTCATCGAAGCGCTCAGCCCGCAGTTTCTCGCGTCGCCCGTGCCGCTCGTCATCGATCACTTCGGTGGCGCGACGGCGGCGCGCGGGCTCGACCAACCCGGCTTCGGCGCGCTCGTGAATCTGGTGAAATCGGGAAAAGCGTATGTGAAGATTTCCGGCAGCGCCGATTCCGTGTCGACGCAACCCGATCTGGCAGACGTAACGCCGTTCGCCCGAGCGTTGGTCCAGGCCAATCCGCAGCGCATCCTCTGGGGGACCAACTGGCCCCACCCGGGATCGAACCCGGTCCCCGGACGCAAGCCTACCGACCTCGCTCCTCACGTGCAGACAGACGATGGGAAAGTGCTGAATCTTCTGCCGGTGTGGGTACCCGACGCGGCCACACGTCGTCTAATCCTCTCCGAGAACCCTGCGCGTCTGTACGGCTGGTAGAGCGACGAACGACAGACGCTATTCGGTCTGCGCATTTCGTTATTCGTTGCTGGCTGTCCATGTCCGCGCGTGGGACGGGAATCCCATCGGCGGACGCCGTCTCGCGTAAAGAGCCAAAAACGCGCTGGTTTAGCGCCATTTTGGTGGCAGGATTCTTGAGCTAATCGAAGCTAAATGGACGTAGCCAGACCACCCGAGGTTGCCCAGCGGAAGAAGCGGAACCGCATTCTTGCGGGCGCCGCTGCTGCGCTTGTCGTCGTCATTACCACCGTCGGGCTCGCCCGCCTCAAGCCTGCGGCGCCAACGGTCGAAGCCGGCGGGTTATGGATTGAGCCGGTGAAGCGCGGAACCATGCTGCGCAACGTGCACGGCACCGGCGTGCTCGTGCCCGATGAGATTCGCTGGATCACGGCGCTTACCGACGGAACCGTGGAGCGGATCGTCGTGCTGCCTGGAACGCCGGTGGAGGCTGACACCGTCCTCGTGGAGCTGAGCAATCCGCAGACGCAGCAAGCCGCCATGACGGCCGATCTCGATCTGCGTACCGCTCAGGACAACTACGAAGTGCTCAAGGCCGATCTCGATCGCGATTTGCTCGCGCAGCGTGCCGCCGCCGCCGGAGTGACTGCCGACGCCGCGCAGGCGGCGATGAATGCCGACGCCGATGAGGCGATGGCGAAGCAGGGTCTCATCTCCGCGATTCAGCTGCGCCGCTCGAAGCTGCTCGCGGAAACGGCGGCAGCACGCCAGAAGATGGAAGAAGAGCGCCTCGCGAACAGCGAGCGCACGCTGGCCGTGAAGCTGGCGGTGCAGCAGTCCGAAGTAAAACGGCGCGAGGCGATGGCTGCGCTGCGGCGGGCCGAGGCGACCGGGCTGAAGATTCGGGCCGGAGTTGCGGGTGTGCTGCAGGAAGTGCCGGTGCAAGTCGGGCAGCGCATCGCGCCGGGTACGAACCTCGCGCGAGTCGTTGACCCGACGCGGTTGAAGGCGCAGCTGCAGATAGCGGAGACGCAGGTCAAGGATGTCGCCATCGGACAGAAGGCCGACATCGACACCCGCAGCGGCGTCACACAAGGACGAGTCGTGCGGATAGATCCCGCCGCCCGCAATGGCACGGTGACGGTGGATGTCGCGCTCGACGGCGCGCTGCCGCGCGGCGCGCGTCCCGACATGAGCGTCGACGGCAACATCGAGCTCGAGCGCCTCGACAACGTGCTGTTCGTCGGGCGCCCGGCATTCGGCCAGGAGCAGTCGAAGATGAGCTTGTTCAAGGTGTCGGCCGACCGCTCCACTGCGGCGCTGACGCCTGTGGAGCTCGGGCGCAGCTCGGTCAATACGATCGAAGTCGTGCGCGGCCTCAACGTCGGCGATTGCGTGGTGCTGACCGACATGTCGCAGTGGGCGGACTACGACCGGTTGAATCTCTCGGGAACTCCGCCGTGCGGAACGCCGTAGATGAGTGCGTATGGGTGCAGACGCGATAGACGCTAGGCTGTCTGGAAGAATCGAACGTTGCGACGTGGCGTCGCGGCGTTAGCACAGAGCATTAGAGGATCGCATATGGATCAAAATCTGATCAAGCTCGATGGCGTGAAGAAAGTGTTCTACACCGACGAAGTGGAGACGCACGCACTCGGCGGCATCCATCTCGAAATACAGAGGGGCGAGTACGTGTCGATCGCCGGGCCGTCGGGCTGCGGCAAGTCGACGCTGCTGTCGATCTTCGGGCTGCTCGACACGCCGACAGCCGGCGAGTACTGGCTGAACGGCAAGCAGGTCGCCAACCTGACGATGCGCGAGCGTGCGCGGACGCGCAATCGCGAAATCGGGTTCATTTTCCAGAACTTCAACCTGATCGGCGATCTGACCGTGTTCGACAACGTCGAGCTGCCGCTCACCTATCGCGGCATGCCGTCGGCCGAGCGGCGAAAGCGCGTGCAGGAAGCGCTCGAGCGCGTCGGGATGGCGCATCGCGCGAAGCACTATCCCAGCCAGCTCTCGGGAGGCCAGCAGCAGCGCGTCGCGGTCGCGCGCGCCGTCGCCGGCGAGCCGTCGATTCTGCTCGCGGACGAGCCGACCGGCAACCTCGATTCGAAGAACGGCGAAGCGGTGATGGAGCTGCTGCGAGAGCTGCATCGCGCCGGCGCCACGCTCTGCATGGTGACGCACGATCCGCGCTACGCGCGCCACGCCGATCGCACCATTCATCTGTTCGACGGCCAGATCGTCGACGAGAGCACGGCGCACAAGCTGAATCAGGAAATCGGGTTTACGGCAGAATCGTAAGGAAGAACGAAAAACGAAAAACGAAAAACGAATAGAACGAAGACAATCGAACGAGCGAAACGAAAGGCTAGATCACTGCGCAGCAACTTCACGCCTGCGCTGACCGTTCATTGCAAATTCTGCGTACCTCGCGACGGGAGACAGCCGGGCGTTCTTCAGCGACGTCGTCAGCATCGCGATGAATTCGGTGGCCTCCTGAAGTAAGGGCTGCAATTCGTTTTGTAGTGGAGGATCGGTCACTCCAATGACCCGAAGCCAGAACCGGGTTTCGCGGGATTCCTTCAGCGAGATGAAGTTTTTCGCAATGAAATCGGCCTTCGATTGGCCCGCCCGGCCCTCCTCGATATTCGCGCCAATCGAGGTTCCGGCGTCCAGCAGCTTCATGCTGAGACGCCTCACAACCGGCCCGCGCTCCTGGAGCCGACACATAGTTTCGACACATCACACGCAAACCGAAACGTCCGTTCACAGAGCTCATGGTTGTCGATCATGAACGGGTATTTGTGCACGTTGTATGCCGCCGCGAAGCGGCGATCTCTATTCGTTTTTCGTTTTTCGTTTTTCGTTACACAACACAAGGACTAAGGCCATGCTGTCGGACCTTCGTTACGCGTTCCGCACGCTTTTAAAGAGCCCGGGCTTCACGGCCGTGGCCGTGCTGACCCTTGCCCTTGGCATCGGCGCAAATACGGCGATCTTTCAGTTGATCGATGCCGTCGCGCTGCGACCGTTGCCGATTCCCAATCCGCGGAGCTGGTCGAGGTTCGAATTGTCGGAGGCAATCGCGGATTCGGCCTCAACTCCGGCCGCTACCCGCAGTTGACACGGCCCGTCTGGCAGGAGCTCCGGAATCAACAACAAGCGCTTGACGGGATGTTCGCGTGGGGCACGCTACGACCTTCGCGTCGGCGAGCGAACCGATCTGCGCCCGGCCAACGGCATCTCCGTCAGCGGCGAGTACTTCAACGCTCTCGGAGTGAAACCCCATCGCGGCCGTCTCATCCAGGCCGCCGACGAACAGGCGGCCTGTCCGGCGACCGCCGCCGTGGTGAGCTACGAATACTGGCAGCGCCAGATGGGAGCCCCGGAGCTCGGAGCCTCGACCCGTCTTCGCATCAACATGGATCTCTTCGATGTCGTTGGCGTCGACCCGCCAGGATTCTTCGGCGTTGCCGTTGGCGAGTCGTTCGACATCGCGCTGCCGATGTGTCAGCCGAACGAGCTGCGGCGCGAGCTTTTCGATATCGCCGTCATGGGAAGGCTCCGGACCGGGATGGACGATCGAGCGCGCGTCTGCGCACTTCGATTCGCTCAGCGCCGGCATTTTCGACGCGGTGGCACCGACGGCGTACAGCGCCACAGACCATCGCGCGCTTCAAGTCCTTCCGGCTCGCCGCGTACTCGGCGGCGACCGGCGTGAGCGCCCTCCGGACGCGTATGAGGACGCGCTGCAGTTCCTGTTTGCGATCACCGCGCTGATTCTTCTGATTGCGTGCGCGAATCTCGCGAACCTGCTCCTCGCCCGCGCGAGCTCGCGCGATCGGGAGGTGGCCGTGCGCGTCGCCATCGGCGCGTCCCGCATGGCGCTGATTCGCCAGTTCGTTGCCGAAAGCTCTCGTGCTCGCTGCCGCCGGCGCGGTCGTTGGCGCTCTTCCTTGCGCGCGGCCTTGGCCACATGCTGCTGTACGCCATGTCGACTCAAGGCGGGGCGGTCCGACGCTGACACTTTCGACTGACTGGCGCGTTCTTCTGCTTTGCGACCGTCGTCGCGTCCGTCACCTGCGTCATCTTCGGCATCGCGCCGGCGATTCGAGCGGCGCGCATCGATGCCGATCGCGGCCATGAAATCGGGCGGCAGGGGATCGACCGCCGGTCACGAGCGCCTGCTGTTCAGCGGCTGATGGTGGCGACGCAAATCGCGATGGCGGTCGTCATGCTCGTCGCGGCGCTGCTGTTCGTCGGCAGCTTCAGGAACCTCATGACCGTGGACACAGGCATGAGGCAGGAAGGCATCTCAGTGGCGCATTATCGCGGTTTCCGGAATCGATCGTCGCCGGAGCGGTTCGACGACTTCAGGCGCGAGCTGCTTGCCGAGATCAAATCGGTTCCGGGGTCGTCAACGCCGGAACGACGTCGCACACGCCGCTGCTCGGCGGCAGCTGGAGCCA
This sequence comes from Vicinamibacterales bacterium, assembly GCA_963802345.1. GTDB lineage: Bacteria > Acidobacteriota > Vicinamibacteria > Vicinamibacterales > JAMQPK01 > JAMQPK01. The sequence continues at coordinate 200,389 of CAWDIK010000004.1, read as the reverse complement.
CGGCATTCGCGTCGGTGCAGTCGCGAACAGCGCCCAATTCACGTGGGTGAGCCCTGGTTATTTCGCGACGATGGGGATTCCCGTCGTGCGGGGGCGCGATTTCACGCTGCGCGATACACGATATTCCCCGCGCGTGGCGATCGTCAACGAGACGTTCGTCAAGCAGTTCGCGGGCGGAGCCGATCCGATCGGCCAGACGCTGCGCACCGGAGAGGAGCCGCGCTATCCCTCGACGGTGTACGAAATCGTCGGCGTCATTCCCGACACGCAGTACAACGATCTTCGCGGCGAGCAGCGGCCGATGGTGTTCGCGTCCGGACTCGCAGCATCCCTCGCCGGGGCCCGGCGCCAACATCATGATTCACGCGAGCGTGCCGCCTGATGTGGCGATCGCGGGGTCAGAGAGCAGATTGCAGGCAGCGTTATCCCGATGCGATTGCCGAGTTCTCCGTCTTCGAGTCGCGCATCCGCGACGGACTCGTCCGCGAACGTCTGCTGGCGATGCTGGCGGGATTCTTCGGCGTGCTCGCGGTCGCGCTGACGGTCGTCGGCCTCTACGGCATGTTGTCCTACGTCGTCGCGCAGAGACGTCCGGAGATCGGCGTGCGCGTTGCGCTCGGCGCCCGGCGGCTCGACGTGCTCGGCCTGATCATGAGCGAAGCCGGGAAGCTGGTCCTCTTCGGCGTTGTGGCAGGTCTCGGATTGTCGCTCCTGGCCGGCCGCAGCGTCGCGTCGCTGTTGTTCGGCATCACGCCGAACGACCCGCTGCTGCTGGCGTCGGCGTGCGCGCTCCTGGGATCATCGCGGCCATCGCGAGCTTTCTTCCGGCACGGCGCGCCACGCGCGTCGATCCGGCGCAGTTGTTGAGGGAGGGGTAGCAACGTTTCTACTTCAGGGACATCGATATGACCAACTTCTTTTCCGACCTCCGCTTCGGCGCCCGACTCCTGCGCAAGGCGCCCATCACGTCCGCTGCCGCGATCCTGTCGCTCGCGCTCGGCATCGGCGGCACGACGACGATGTTCAGCGCCGTCGACGCCGTGTTGCTGCGGCCGCTTCCGTTCGCAAACCCCGAACGCCTGGTGCTGATATCGGCCACGTCTCCGATGTCACGAGGTGGCTCGCAGACGAGACGTGGAGGCGACCTCTCGCCGGCCGACTTTCTCGACTATCGCAGCGCCTCGAGCTTCGAAGGCATGGCTGCGGTGTCGACCAATTCCATGCGGCTCACCGGCGACGGCACACCGGAGCTCGTGCAGGGCGCGCAGGTCTCGGGAAACTTTTTCTCGCTGCTGGGAGTGAACGCTCTCGCCGGGCGGCTGTTTCTACCGGCCGACGATGCGCCTGGACGGCCGGCGCAAGCGGTCGTGAGCGAGGCGTTGTGGGAGCGTCGATATGGCCGCGCGGCGAACCTGATCGGCCGCGCGATAACCGTCTCGGATCAACGGGTCGAAGTCGTCGGCATCGCGCCGGCGGGCTTCCGGTTTGAGGACAAGGTCGAAATCTGGCTCCTCGGCGATCGCGGAATCCCGCGGTTCTCGTCGATTGGGAATCTTCAACAGAATCGCGACGTCCACATGCTCACCGCCGTCGGCCGCCTTCGCGAGGACGCCTCGCTGTCGGAAGCGCAGGCGGAGCTCGACGTCATCGCCGCGCGCCTGGCTCGCGAGTACCCAAAGACCAATAAAGGCTGGGGCACGGCCCTCGACCCGCTGCATACGGCGCTCGTGGGACACACGCGGCGGATGCTGATGCTGCTGCTGGGCGCGGTCGCGCTCATGCTGCTGATCGCCTCGGTGAACGTCGCGAACCTCATGCTGGTGCGGACGAAGGCACGGGAGGTCGAGTTGGCGATGCGCAGCGCGCTCGGCGCCTCGCCGGGCCGCGTCATCCGTCAGCTGCTCGCCGAAAGCGCGCTTCTCGCGGCGTGCGGCGGCGCTCTCGGGCTGGCGCTGGCCGCCTGGGGTGTGAACGTGCTGGTGCAGCTCGCGCCCGAAGGATTGCCCCGGCTCGAAGAGATTGCCGTCAACGGGCGGATTGCGGCGTTTGCCGTCGGTGTGACGGTACTTGTGACATTGGGATTCGGTTTGTGGCCGGCGTGGCGTGCATCACGCGCCCAGTTGAACTCGGCCATTCAGGCGAGCGTGCGAAGCACTTCCGCCGCTGGACACCGGCGCTCGCAGATGCTGCTGGTGTCGAGCGAGCTGGCGATTGCGCAGGTGCTGCTCGTGGGCGCCGGCTTGCTTCTCGCCAGCTTCGTACGTCTTACGTCGCTGGATCCGGGCTTCGATCCGCGCGATCTCGTCGCCATCGACGTGAGTCTGCCGGGCGCGAAGTACCGCGACGCCGACACACGCATCCGCTTTCACGAGGACGTCCTCGAGCGGCTCACGGCGACTCCCGGCGTCCGCAGTGTTGCGATGGCGATGCAGGCCCCGATGCGGCCGGCGCCTGTCACGCGGGGGGTGTGGATCGAAGGTCGTCCGGCGCCGCCGCCGGGAGAATTCAACCTGACGGTGTTCGTCACCGTCAGCGAACGGTACTTCGAGACAACCGGCATACAACTCCTGCGTGGCCGAGCGCTCACTCGCGACGACAACCTTCGATCGCCGGACGTCGTCGTCATCAACGAAGCGTTCGCGCGGCAGTACTATCCGGGACAGGATCCGATCGGCAAGCGGATCGCGTACGGCTTCCCCAACAACGAGCATTACTGGCGCACCATCGTCGGGCTTGCCGCCGACACGTACGAGGGGCTCGGGCAGCCGGCGCGGGCGACGATGTACGCGCCGTTCCGTCAGGCCCTCGACCCGTTTACGTCTGGAGCCTATCTGGTGAAAACCTCCATTCCACCGGCCGCCGTCGGTGAGACCGTCCGGCAAGCCGTGCTCGCCTCCGATCCGGATCAACCGATTTCGCGCGTCCGTCCTGTGGAGGACGACATGCGCGCGTCGATCGCGACGCAGCGATTCACGATGCTCATCGCGGCGCTGTTCGCCGGGCTGGCATTGATGCTCGCGGCGATTGGCACGTTCGGCGTGATGAGCCATGTCGTGAGGAGCCGCACGAGAGAAATCGGCGTGCGCATGGCGCTCGGCGCGACACGGCGCAATATCGTGAAGCTCGTACTGGGTGAGGCGGGAAGAGTGGTACTCGTGTCGGTGATCGATCGGCCTCGCCGCTGCGGCCGCGCTCGGGCGGTACATCGAGACTCTGCTCTACGATGTGAAGCCGGGCGACCCATCAACCATGGCGCTATCGGGGATGGCCCTCATGGCGGTCGCGCTACTTGCCAGCTACGTGCCTGTTCGGCGTATGCTCGCACTGAATCCGTTGGCAAGTCTCAAAAACGACTGAGGAGATCCGTATGTCCCGATCGGTCAGGACTATCGCCGCTCTCGTAGTGTGCGCCGCCGCGGCGAATGCCTTCGGTCAGAGCGCGATGCCGTTCAAGCTCGGCACGTTCGACCAGAACGGCAGATCGTTTGTCGGGATTGTCCTGAAGGATTCGATCGTGATCGACGTCGCACAGGCCAGCGCCGCGCTGCAAGCGCCGGCGTCGAAAGTAGCGGCGCCTTCGGATATGAAAGATCTGATCGCGCGCTACGACAGCGGCGTGCGGGCGCGCATCGGTGAGGTCATCGCCAACACCAAACCACTCGAAGGGGCGGGCCGCCCGGCATTCGTCCACGATCTCAAGTCGTTGAAGACGCTGCCGCCCATCATGTACCCGACGACGATGCTGAACGTGGCGGTGAACTACCGCGCGCACGCAGCCGAAATGGCAGGCGGCGCGACGACGCAGGCGGGCGGGGCCGCGCAGGGCGACGCGCTGCCAGGCACGACCAGCGCACCCGGCATCTGGGAGCGAAAGCCGGATGACAAGCGGTGGAACCCGTACATGTTCTTCAAGTCGCCGACGATCGTGATTGCCGACGGCGAGGCGATCCGTCTACCGATCGGCCGGACGAACATCGATTGGGAATGCGAGCTGGGCGTCGTCCTCAGCCGAACCGCCGACCATGTGCCGCCCGACCGCGCAGGCGACTACATTTTCGGGTACACGCTCGAAAACGACGTGTCCGATCGTGGCGGTCGCGGAGACACGCGGCATGGCTCCGACTGGGTGCTTCAAAAGAACCACGACACGTTCGCCCCGATGGGGCCCTTCATCGTGCCGAAGGAATTTGTTCGCGACCCGCAGAATCTGCAGGTGAAATTCACGCTCAACGGCCAGGTCATGCAGGATGCGAATACGTCCCTGATGATTCATACGGTGCACGAGCTGGTGTCGTATGGCTCGCATATCCTGACGCTGCGCGCCGGCGACGTGCTGGCGACCGGGAGCCCTGCCGGCGTCGGTTCGGCGCGGAAGCCTCCGATCTTCTTCAAGGCGGGCGACGTGTCGGTCTGCACGTACGAAGGAATCGGCACACTTACAAACCCGGTCGTTGCGCCGCGCGCCGCGCGTTGACGGATTGACAGACGAATGATTGCAGTCCGGAATCTCGAAAAATCGATCAAGAGCGGCGCAGGGGAAACGTTTCTGCTGCGCCGCATCAATCTCGACGTCAAGCCAGGAGAGTTCGTCTCGATCATGGGACCTTCGGGTGCGGGGAAGTCGACGCTGCTGCACATTCTCGGAATGCACGACACCGACTGGCGGGGCGAATACGAGCTGCAGGGACAGCCGGTGCACACGCTGCGTCAGAAAGACCGGCTGGCGCTGCAGAAGAAGCACATCGGCTTCGTGTTCCAGAGCTATCACCTGCTCGACAACCTCACCGTGTACGAAAATCTCGAGGTGCCCCTCAGCTATCGCGACGTGCCACGCGCACAGCGCCAAAGCATCGTCTCCGATGTGCTCGATCGCTTTCAGATTGTCGGCAAGAAGGATCTGTATCCCAGCCAGCTGTCAGGCGGTCAGCAGCAGCTCGTGGGCGTCGCCCGCGCCGTCGTCGCCAGCCCCGGGCTGATTCTCGCCGACGAACCGACCGGCAACCTCCACTCGGATCAGGCCCGTGAAATCATGGAGCTGTTCAAGAAGCTCAACGACGGCGGAACCACGATCATCCAGGTGACGCACTCGGAGGCCAACGCGCAATACGGCAACCGCGTCATCAAGCTGCGCGACGGGTGGATCGTGCAATGATTCGCGCGAGCGAATAGCCGTGCCGTCACGATCTCCCCGCGTCCTTCTGGCCGACGACCAGCGCGACATCCTCGAAGCGCTTCAACTGCTTCTCAAGAGCGAGGGTTTCCAGGTGCAGTCCGTCTCGTCGCCCGCGGCCGTCCTGGCGGCGATCGACGAAGCCGACTTCGATGCGGCGCTGATCGATCTCAATTACGCCCGCGACACGACGTCCGGGCAGGAAGGGCTGGACCTGCTGGCGCGGCTGCACGCCCAGGATCCGACGCTTCCGGTCATCGTGCTCACCGCGTGGGCAAGCGTCGACGTCGCGGTAGAGGCGATGCGTCGAGGCGCGCGCGATTTCGTGCAGAAGCCGTGGGACAACGCGCGGTTGCTCGCCATCGTGCGGACGCAGGTCGAGCTCAGCCGCGCATTGCGGCGCGGGCGCCAGCTCGAAGGCGCCGCCCGCCTGAGCTTCGATGGCGCGCCTCCTCTGATTGCGCGCTCGCCGGCGATGAAGCCGGTCATCGAGCTCATCGAGCGGACGGCGCCGTCCGATGCCAACGTCCTGATCACCGGCGAGAACGGCACAGGCAAAGGGCTCGTCGCTCAGGCGATCCATGCGCTGTCGCCGAGAGCGGGCCGGCCGATGGTGACGGTGAACGCGGGCGGCGTTTCCGAGACGGTGTTCGAGAGCGAGCTGTTCGGCCACGTGCGCGGCGCATTTACCGACGCGCGGGCTGACCGCGTCGGGCGCTTCGAGCTCGCCGACGGAGGCACCCTGTTTCTCGACGAGATCGCGAACGTGCCGCCGTCGCAGCAGGCGAAGTTGCTGCGCGTGCTCGCGGCCGGCGAATTCGAGCGCCTCGGCTCGTCGCGCACGCGGCGGGTCGATGTCCGCATCCTCTCGGCTACCAACGCCGACATCGACGGCGAGGTTGCGGCAGGGCGTTTCCGCCAGGATCTGCTCTTCCGCCTCAACACAATCGAAATTGTCCTGCCGCCGCTGCGCGATCGGCGCGATGACATTCCGTCACTGGCGACGCATTTTCTCGAACAGCATGCGCGGCGTTATCGAAAAAATCTCAGTGGCTTCGACAGCGCCGCGATGGACGCGCTGCTGCGGCACCCATGGCCGGGCAACGTGCGCGAGCTCGAGCATTCGATCGAGCGGGCGGTGCTGATGGCCGCTGGTCCTGACTGTGGCCGCCGGCGATCTCGGCTTGCGGCGGTCGCAGGACGGCGCCCAGAGTCTGGAGAACATGGGACTCGAGGACGTCGAGGCGTTCTTGATCCGGAAGGCCATCAGCAGGTACGGCAGCGTGACCGAGGCGGCGAAAGCGCTCGGGTTGAGCCGCAGTGCGCTGTATCGTCGCCTCGAGCGCTATGGGATAGAGCCATAACGAAACGAACGAAACTGAAATCTGGAAACTAAAATCGAGAATCCACGTTCATGAAGCTTCGTTACGACCGTCGGATTCTCCTTCTGGCGCTTGCCGCCGGAGGCCCCGGCATTGTGACGTCGCTCGCGCTTTTGTGGGCCGGCGGGTACTCCACCCAGACGATCGCGACGACGGGGTTCGTCATGATTGTCGTCCTGGCCGTCGTGGCGTCATCGCTCCGCCACCGGATCGTCTTTCCGCTTCAAACAATGGCGAACCTGCTCGAAGCGCTGCGGGAGAACGACTTCTCGTTTCGCGCGCGCGGCGCCACGCGCCACGACCCGCTCGGCGAGACGCTGTTCGAGATCAACGCGTTGGCCGACACGCTGCGGGACGAGCGGCTCGGCTCGCTCGAGGCGACGGCGCTGCTGCGGACGGTGATGAGCGAGATCGATGTCGCCGTCTTTGCGTTCGACGATGAGCACAAGCTTCGGCTGGTCAATCGGGCGGGCGAACGGTTGCTCGGCCGCCCCGTGGAGCAGCTGCTTGGACGAACCGCGGACGAAATCAGCCTGTCGGCGTGTCTCGACGGCAGCGCGCCGCGGGTACTGAACATCGCGTTCCCCGGCGGCAGCGGCCAGTGGCAGGTACGCCGCGGATCGTTCCGGCAAGGCGGCCTTCCACACACTCTCGTCGTCCTGAGTGACGTCAACGTCCCGCTGCGCCAGCAGGAGCGCGACGCCTGGCACCGCCTCATCCGCGTGCTGGGGCACGAGCTCAACAACTCGCTCGCGCCGATCAAGTCGATCGCCGGCAGTCTCGAGAGCATTGCGGCCCAGGATCCGATGCCGGCGGACTGGCGTGAGGACATGCGGCGCGGTTTAGGGATCATCGCGGGGAGAACCGACGCGCTCAGCCGATTCACGACCGCCTATACCGCGCTGGCGCGCCTGCCGCGGCCCAACATGCGTGAGGTCGATCTGCCGGCGCTCGTCGAGCGTGTCGCGCGGCTCGAGATGCGCAAACCGATTCAGGTAGAGCATGGCGAGCCCGTCGCCGTGCAGGCCGATCCCGATCAGCTCGAGCAGTTGTTGATCAATCTCATGCGCAACGCCGTCGATGCGTCGCTGGAGACGGGCGGGGCCGTGCGTGTCGGCTGGCACAGAAACGGCCATCACGTGGCGGTTTACATAGACGATGAAGGACCGGGCCTGGCGAACCCCTCCAACCTGTTCGTGCCGTTCTTCACCACCAAGCCGCAGGGATCGGGCATCGGCCTTGTACTGGGCCGTCAGATTGCCGAAGCGCACGGCGGCACGCTTACGCTCGAGCCGCGCACGGGCGCCAAAGGCGCGAGGGCGACGGTGAGGCTGCCAAATCCAAACATTGGAAGATTGGCAGATTGAAGATTCAAGAATGTTGTCAGATTGTTGCTGAAGACTGCGGATTCTGAAATCCACCTCTTCAATCCAACAACATTCTTACAATCTTCCGATCTGGCAACCTGCCAATTCATGGAGGCAGCCCGAACGCCTCAGCGAGGCTCGGGTCATTTTCAAGGCCGAGCACGCGTTTAGCGATGTATTCCCCCACGACCGGCCCGAACTTGAATCCTTCGGCCGTCCCGCCGCCGGCAACCCACACATTCGAGAATCCCGGGAAGCGGTCGATGATGAAATTTCCCGACGCGCTCATTTCGTAATGGCACGCGCGCGTCTCGAGGAGGGGCGCCTTCGACAAGATCGGAAAGCGCTCCGCAAGAAACGTGCGCGCAATGGCGTCGTAGCTGCGATCGAAGGCGCGATCGCTCGTGTCGGGATCGGTTGGCGCCGAGCCGCGCAGCCGCACGCGAAACCCGCGATTGTCGGGCGGCAGCGCCGCCCATCCCGTGACGCCGGGAAAATTCCAGCTCGGCATGTTCGGGAATGTGAAGCGGTCGTCGCCTGGGGGCGTGCCGAAGTAGTGGACGTGGCCGAGCGGAGTGCGAATGCGCGTCGCCATCAGTTCGGGAAAGGCCTTCGGGAACCACGGCCCGAGCGCGAAGACGAACGTCGCCGCGGTGAGCGTCGCCGCGGGGCCGGTCGTGCGAATGTTTTGCAGCCGGTCGCCGGTGCGATCGCCGAGCGACGCATGTCCCATCAATACCTCACCGCCCGACTGTCGAAAGGCCTCGGCAACCACTTCGATGGCTCGGCGTGCCCGCACGACACCGGCCCTGGGATCGTGGAGCGCGAACGCGATGTCCTTCAGATCGAATTGCGGATAATCACGCGCGACGTCCTCGACTTTCGCCACCTCGAACGGAATGCCGAGCTGCTTCCAGAGCTCCTGCGTTCTGTCCGTGAACGTTTCCGGGGCCGCGCGAAAGATGAAATCGCCCGTGTTGAAGAAGAGGCGCACCTTCATCGGCCGGCCCCACTCGGCGTCGAAGGCCGTCCACCGATCGATGGCGCGGTTCGCCCAGGTGGTCCACAACTCTGCGCGAATGCCACGGTCGCCGTACGAGCTGCGAACACCGCGTGTTTCGTCGCCGGATGTGGCCCGCGAATTTCCAGGGCCGTAGGCGTCGACGAGCCTGACGCGCGCGCCCAGTTGCCGGAGATGAAATGCGGTCCACGCGCCGAATGCGCCCGCGCCGACGACGACCACGTCTGCGGGTGCGCGTGTCTGTCGCGCGGCAGCGGTGCTGAGCGCAGCCCCGGCGTGCGCCGCTACGACCGATTTCAGAAAGCCGCGGCGGTCCAGGCTCATGCGCGCTCATTCTAGTCGCTGCATTGGCAGATTGAAGATTGGAAGATTGATCGAATGTTGCCAGCTTCCAATCTGCCATTCTTCAATGCGGCAACACACGTAAGATTCTCGCACGAATGATGGACGACATCTGGCAGGACATGCGGTTCGGACTCCGGACGCTCAGGAAGAACCCTGGTATCACTGCCATCGCCGTGCTGAGCCTGGCGCTGGCGACAGGCGCGACCACGGCGATCTTCAGCGTCGTCAACGCGGTCGCTGCTTCGGCCGCTGCCGTTTGCCGAGCCGGGACGTCTCGTGCAAATTGCCGAGACATCGATGGTGCGGGACGATCTCGAAGCGCTCCGCGTGCAAAGTCAGGCGTTCGAGTCGTTTTCCGAATACTCGACCGGTACGATGAACCTTCATGGCCGTTCGAGCGTCGAGCGCGTCACCGCGATCGTGTCAGACCGCGATCTGTTCGATGTGCTGGGCGCACGGACGCTGGCCGGCCGCACGTTTCGAGACGACGATCAGCTCGTCGCGGTGCTCAGCGAGCCGCTGTGGCGCGCGAGGTTTGCGGGTGATCCGGCTGCCATCGGACAGCAGGTTACGCTGGACGATCGGTCGTTCACCGTCGTGGGCGTGATGCCCGAGGCGTTTCAGTTTCCCTATGGCGCCGCCTCGGTGCTTCGTGGCGCCATGGCCGAAGCACGGGTCGATGTGTGGATCGCCGAGTACCGTCCCTTGCGCGGACGTTTGAGTCGGCTTGTCGCTCGACTGAAGCCGGGCGCCACCCAGGCCGCCGCAGCAGCAGAAATCACAGCGGTCGAAGGCGCGGCGTCAGTCGTTGAACGCGGGACCGCAAAGGCTGGAACGAGCATCGGTCGTGCCCTATGCCGACGCCGTGCTCGGCCCGGCTCGCCGATCGCTCTGGCTGCTTTTCGGTGCTGTTTCGCTCGTCCTGATCGCGGCGTGCGCAAACGTGGCGAACCTGCTTCTGGCGCTCACTGGCACGCGGATGCAGGAGGTCGCCACGAGAGCGGCGCTCGGCGCGTCGCGCGGACGGCTCGCGCGTCAGTTCCTGATTGAAAGTCTCATGCTCGCGCTCGGCCGGAGGCCTGGCCGGCGTCATCGTCGCGCGCTGGACGACCAACCTGCTCATTGCGTTCGGCGCTCAACGGATTCCCCGCGTGGACGAAGTCTCATTCGACTGGACCGTGTTCGCGTTTCTGCTCCTCGTCTGCGTGGCGACGGCGCTGTCCTTCGGCGTCGCGCCGGCGCTGACAGCCGGTCGCGTCGATGCGGGAATTCTGGCGAAGGGCGGCGGCCGGACGACCGCCGGACGTGGTTACGGCCGTGTTCGCGACGCGCTCGTGGTCGCCGAGGTTGCGTTGGCGTTCGTTCTCGCCAGCGGCGCCACTCTCGTCGTCAGTGAGATGGAGCGGCTGCGCGATTCGGACAACGGCATGACCACCGAGAACGTCTTGACGTTTCATCTCGGCCAGCCGATGGCGCAGGGGATCGAGTCGCAGTATTACGACATCGCCTGGCGCGTCGGTCAGATTCCAGGTGTCCAGGCGGCCGGCTTCACTCAGGTGCTGCCGCTCCAGAACTGGGGCTGGTCGAGCAGCTCGACCGACTTCTTCGTGCGAGGGACGGCGCCGCGCCGTGAGGCGCCGTTCCCGATTGAGCTTCGCTATGTGACGCCAGGCTATTTCCAGGCTCTGGGCATTCAGCTTCGCGGCGGACGGAACGTCGAGGCGAGCGACACGGCTGCGTCGCCGCGCGTCATCGTCATCAACGAGACGCTGGCTCGTACCTACTTCGGCGCGGCCGATCCAGTCGGCGTCGAGATGAACCGGGGACGCATCGTCGGCGTCGTGAGAGACGTGCGTCAAGTCGGGCTCGATAAGCCGGCCGTCCCCGAAATCTACTTTCCGATGGCGCAGAACTGGTCGCAGGTCGCCGACCTTGGCATGACGCTCGTCGTGCGCACGGCGGGCAGTCCCGATGGCGTCATCGACGCCGTGCGCGGCCGAGTCCTCGACGTCAATCCTCGCATCGCGATTTTCAACGTTCGGACCATGGAGCAGGTCGTGTCGGACTCGCTCTGGAACCTGAATCTGTATCGGTGGCTGATGGGCTGGTTCGCGGCGCTGACGCTCATGCTCTCGGCGGCCGGGCTTTACGGCGTGGTCGCCCACAGCGTGACCTCTCGCCGCCGGGAGTGGGCCGTGCGGCTCGCGCTCGGATCCGCGCCGGCGGATGTCACTCGCATCGTCCTTGTTCGGGGAATCACGCTCGCGGCCATCGGGGTGTCAGCCGGCATCGCGCTCATCTTTCTTGCTGTTCGATCGTTCGGCTCCGAATTTCCAGCTCAGGCCGCGAATGCCGGCGGTTGGACTCTGACCGTGGTGGCGGTCTTGATGCTCGCCATCGCGCTCGCCGCGTCGTGGCTGCCGTCGGTGAGAGCCGCGCGCATCGCGCCGGCTGTTGCGCTGCGCTGAGTAGCGAACCGCGCAGGTCGACGGCGCAGATCGCCGAAGGGGAGGCGTCTCTCACATGCGCAGCGTCGGCCATCGGTTGAGCCTTCTACTTGCCAATCGTCAACTCTTCCACCCTGGCAAAGCAGTTGTCCGCCTGGGAACTCTCGTCCCACGACCGAACTACCACGGACCGGAACGACTGGAACCGGAACCGGGAACCGGAACCGGTGTCAAAGTATGAATGCTTGCCGTCCGCGACCTCACCAAGCGCTACGGCGCGCTGACGGCGGTCGAACATGTCTCGTTCGAAGTGAGCCCGGGCGAGGTGTTCGGGTTGCTCGGTCCGAACGGATCGGGCAAGAGCACGACCGTCAAAATTCTGATGGGGCTGCTCGAGCCCTCGAGCGGCCATGTCGAACTGGATGGCCGCGATGCGCTGGCCGATCTGCAGGAATACAAGAAGCTCCTCGGATATGTGCCCGAAGAGCCGTACCTCTATACGTATCTCACCGGCCCGGAATACCTGCAGCTGATTGGCCGGCTCCGCAACATTCCCGAGGCACTGCTGAACGAGAAGATCGATCGATTCCTCGAGCTGCTCGGCATTTACGACGACCGCTATCAGACGCTGTCGTCGTACTCGAAGGGCATGCGGCAGAAAATTCTCATCGCAGCCGCGGTGCTCCACAATCCGCGCATCGTCATCCTCGACGAGCCGTTTTCGGGACTCGACGTGAGCGCCGCCCGCGTGCTGAAGGCATTCGTGCGCTCGCTGGCCGCCGAGGGCAAGATGGTCGTCTTCAGCTCGCATGTGCTCGAGGTCGTCGAACAGGTGTGCTCGCGTGTCGTCATCCTCAAGGACGGCCGCATCGTCGGCCACGATTCGGTCGCCAACCTGCGGAATACGCTCAAGCTGCCGTCACTCGATGCCGTGTTTGCGACGCTCGTCGAAGAAGACAACGTCGAGAGGCGCACGAGCGCGCTTGCTTGAGGCGATGCACCTGCAATGAGCCACCAGGCCGAGTCCGCCGTTCACGATCCTGTGGCGGGTATTCGTCGAACAATTTGCGGCGAACGAATCGGCGACCTCCGATCTGCAGATGCGGCGCGCGATCATCGGCGTCATCACGTTTCTGATCGTCCCCGGCTTCTTCCTGATGATGAAGACCATGCCCGGCTACGAGCTGATGCTGATGGTCGCCAAGGCCCGGAACATGCCGCAGATCGATCGAAATCGTCCTGGCGCAGCTGGCGGTGCTGTTTGTGTCGTACTCCATGATCACGACAGGCCTTCTTACCGTGTTCATCTGGGACACGCTCGTGTTCGACAAACGCGACGCCATGGTGCTCGGGCCCCTTGCCGCTGCGAGGCTCGACGATCGTCGGCGCGAAGCTGGCCGCGCTGGCGACGTTTCTCGTCGGCACGCCGCTCGCCGTGAACGTCACATCGGGCGTTCCGTTCGCGTTCGTCACCGGCGGCCCCGAGGGCCACATCCTTCGGCACCTCGCCGGGCATCTGTCGGGCACGATTGGCGGCGCGGTGTTCATGTTCTCGCACGCTCGTGATTGTTCGCGGGTTGCTCGTGCTGCTCGTCAGCGCGCACGCCGCAGCGACAGTGGGGTCGTTTCTGCAGTTCTGTTCCTGAGCGCCGTCCTCTGCTTCATGATGGTGCCGACCGCGATCGGTCAGGTGATCCCGCCGATCTCCTGGTTCGCGGCGCTTTTCGAGCTCGATTCGCGGCTCTCGTCAGGACGGTATCGGCCCTCTCGCGCAGACCGGGCGCTCATCGTGCTGCCGCTGTCGGTCGCCGGCGCGATCGCCGTCACCTTCGCAGGCTACTGGCAGCAGATGCGCGCGGCGCTCGCACCGTCTGCGCGCGTCGCGGCACCGCGCGATCCGGCGCCGCCTCGCCGCGCTCATCACCGGCCGCGATCGCGTTGCGCACGCCACATCCGATTTCGTGCTGACGACGCTCGCGCGCAGCCCGCGTGCAGCAGGCGCCGATCGCGATTGCGGCGTCGCTGGGCGTCGCGATCGTCAGCATCGCGCTTGCGACGCGGGAGGGCGGTCTGGCGGAGCTGCGGACGCCGAGGACGGTTGTGCTGTGGATTCCGATCGTCCTTGGCTACTGGGTCATCGTCGGCTTGCGCGCGTCGTTCGTGCTTCCGACCGAGCTGAAAGCGGCGTGGGCGTTCCGCGTGCACTCACGGCTGCCGTCTGTCATCGTATTGGGCAGGAGTGCGCGCCGCGATGGTCGCGTTCGCCATCGGACCGGCACTGCTGCGTGAACGCACTCGTCGTGCTTCCGCTGCTCGGCTGGCGAGTCGCGGCCATTCACGCGCTCGTCGTTGCTGTCGCCATTGTCATCACCGCGCAGTTTGCGTCGCTGCTGGTCGACGGCGTCCCGTTCACGCGCGCATATCCTCCCGGACACGCGCGGCTCAAAACGCGATGGCACCTGTATCTGCTCGGCATGTGGGCGATTGCCTATGTGCCGGTGCGGTTGGAATTGCGGGTGCTGAACGATGCGTGGGGGATCGGGATGTTGCTTGCGGAAGGACTCGCGGTGATCGTCGTGCTCGAGATCGCCGCGCGGCACCGCGCGCGCAAATGGACGCTGCCTCCGGAGCCCGAGCTCGACGACTCCGATCCCGAGGCGCTGACCTTCCTCAACCTCGGTCCCGGGGCCGGGCACAACCCTCAGCCGGCGATATAGATCACGATGGCCGACCTGAAGGTCGGCACTACGACAGATTGCGCTGATCGGGATCGGGCGCGGTCGACGATGATCAGCTTCATCGAGGTGCCGTCATGCTATCTCCCGCCGCAATGCCTGGCGTGGCGCCCGGCGCGACGCGATCGATGTCGGGCTCGGACGGGCTGATGCGGATGCATGCGGCGAAATGATTCGGCTCGATTTCGGCCAGCACCGGCTCGACCTGACTGCACGCGGCCACGGCATACGGACAGCGCGTATGGAAACGGCAGCCCGCGGGCGGGTTGATCGGCGAGGGCACATCTCCTTCGAGCACGATCCGGCGCCGCTGCGCTTCGACCACCGGATCGGGCACCGGCACCGCCGAAATCAGCGCCTTCGTGTACGGCATCAAGGGACGGCGGTAGAGCTGGCGGGCGTCGGCCAGCTCGACGACCTTTCCCAGATACATCACGGCGACTCGATGCGACGTGTGCCGAATCGCGCGCAAATCGTGCGAGATGAAGAGATACGTCAGATGCCGCTCGCGCTGCAGCTTCTCGAGCAGATTGAGGATCTGCGCCTGGATCGACACGTCGAGCGCCGAGATCGGCTCGTCGGCGACGATGAAGTCGGGGTTCGCGGCGAGCGCGCGGGCGATGCCGATGCGCTGCTGCTGTCCGCCGGAGAACTCGTGCGGATACCGGTTGATGAACCGCTCGCTGAGCCCGACGGTTTTCATCAGCTCGCGAATGCGATCGCGCTTGTCGTTCGCCGGCAGCGCGAGCCGGAACGTCTCGATCGGCTCGGCGATGATCTGCCCGACGGTCATGCGCGGATCGAGCGCCGCGTAGGGATCCTGAAAAATCATCTGCATGTGCTGCCGCGTGCGGCGCAGCTCCGATCGCGAGAGCTTCGCGATGTCGATGTCCCGGAACATCACGTGCCCGCCCGTCGGCTCGACGAGCCGCAGCACCGCGCGGCCGAGCGTCGTCTTTCCGCAGCCCGATTCTCCGACCAGCCCGAGCGTTTCGCCGGGCAGGATGTCGAGCGACACGCCGTCGACCGCCTTGACGACGCGGCGCGCGGCCGAGATCGAAGTGCACCTTCAGGTCAGCGATTGAGACCAGAGGAGCCATAGACCTCGTGGGCGAAATGACAGAGCGAATGATGGTCGGGCGTCAGCTCGACGAACGGCGGAAACGTCTCGTGACAGACAGCCTCGGCGCGCGCGCAGCGCGGCGCGAACGGACAGCCCGGCCCGAGATGCGCCACGTCGGGCGGCAGGCCGGGAATCTGGTACAGCTCCTTCCGGTCTTCGCACGTCGGGTCGGGCACCGACGCGAGCAGCCCCTTCGTGTAGGGATTGCCCGGGCGCTCGAACAGCTCGACCGTCGGCGCGCGCTCCATGACCTTGCCCGCATACATCACGACGACGTCGTCTGTCGTGCCGGCGACGACGCCGAGATCGTGCGTGACGAGAATGACGCTCGTGCCGGTTTCGTCCTTGATCTTCTTGATGAGCTCGAGAATCTGCGCCTGAATCGTCACGTCGAGCGCCGTCGTCGGCTCGTCGGCGATGATCAGCTCCGGCCTGCACGACAGCGCCATCGCGATCATCACGCGCTGGCGCATGCCGCCGGAGAACTCGTGCGGATAGCCGTCGGCGCGGCGGCGCGCGTCGGGAATGCCGACCATCTCGAGCATCTGCACGGCGTGCTCGTGCGCTTCGTCTCTGCGAGTGGCCGAGATGCAGCTGCGTCACCTCCATCAGCTGCTTCGAGATGCGCATGAACGGATTCAGCGACGTCATCGGATCCTGGAAGATCATGCCGATCCGCTTGCCGCGAATCGCGCGCATCTCGTCTGTCGGGCAGCTTGAGCAGATCCCTGCCGTCGAAGATCACCTCGCCGCCGGCGATGCGGCCCGGCGGCGTCGGGATCAGCCGCATGATCGACAGGTTCGTCACCGACTTGCCGGAGCCGGACTCGCCGACGATGCCGAGCGTCTCGCCCGCGCACGACGTCGAACGACACGCCGTCGACCGCTTTGACGACGCGGCCGTCTTCGTCGAAGTACGTGCGCAGGTTTCTGACCGAGAGGAGCGAGCGCTCAACTTTTTCTCATCTGCGGATCGAGCGCGTCGCGCAGGCCGTCTCCGAGAAAGTTGAGCGAGAAGAGCGTGATCGCCATCGTGATGCCCGGGCAGAGCAGCTGCCACGGGAAGATGGCGATGTTCTGGATGCCGTCGGCCGACAGGCTGCCCCACGATGCGAGCGGCGCCTGCACGCCGAGCCCGAGAAACGACAGGAACGCTTCGAGCAGCATGACCGACGGAATCGTCAAGCGTGGCGTAGACGATGACCGGCCCCAGCGTGTTCGGCACGAGGTGCCGCGCGATGATCTTCCACGCGGGCACGCCTGTCGCGCGCGCGGCGAGAATGAACTCCTGGTTCTTGAGCGAAATCACCTGCCCGCGGACGATGCGCGCCATCGTCAGCCACGAGACCGCGCCGAGCGCGACGAACAGCAGGACGAGCTGGCCGAGCGGCGACTGGCCGCCGAAGAACGCCAGCAGCACGATGACGATCATCATGTAGGGAATGGCGTAGAGCACGTCGACCATGCGCATCATCACTTCGTCGACCTTCCCGCCGAGATAGCCCGCGGTTGCGCCGAAGGTGATGCCGATGATGAGCGAGACGAGAGTCGAGATGATGCCGACCATCAGCGAGATGCGCCCGCCGAGCAGCACGCGCGCGAGGATGTCGCGCCCGGCGTTGTCGGTGCCCATCGGGTGGGTCCACGAGAACGATCCGTCGGGCGCCGTGAACGGCGGCAACGACACGAGCAGCTTCGGGATCGCTGGGGATGTAGTCGTAGGTGTAGCCCGTCACGCTGCGAATGATCGGCAGGCCCGAGCGACCGACGCGAGGATGACGAAGCTCACCACGACCATGCCCGAGCACGGCGAGCGGTTGCGCTTGAGGCGCTTCCACGCGTCCTTCCAGAGCGATGTGCCGACGACGGGTTCGTCCATAGTTGGCTCGCCTAAGGTCGAGCACTACGACCGTCGCAGTCCGGTCGTAGTGCCGACCTTCAGGTCGGCTAATACCTCACTCTCGGATCGATGAATCCGTACGCGATGTCCACCAGCAAATTGAAGATCAGCACGACGATCGAGATGAACGCGACGATGCCGATGATGAGCGGCTCGTCGCGGTTCAGGTTCGCGTTGATGAAGTAGTTGCCGAGACCCGGCAGCGCGAAGATGCGCTCGACGACGACGGTGCCGGTCAGCAGCAGCGCCAGCGCCGGACCCGAGAACGAGACGACCGGCAGCAGCCCGCCGCGCATCGCGTGGCGCCACAGAATCTGGCGCTCCGGCAGTCCTTTCGCGCGCGCCGTGCGGATGTAGTTCGAGCGCAGCACCTCGAGCATGCCCGATCGGGTGAGCCGCGCGATGTACGCCATGTAGACGGCCGACAGCGTCAGCACCGGCAGGATCATGTGCACGCCGAACCCTTCCCACCGCGCCGGCGGCAGCACAGTACCACGTCAGCCCGAACAGCAGCACGAGCGTCGGCCCGAGCACGAAGTTCGGAATCGAAATCCCGAGCATCGCGATCGCCATCGACACGTAGTCGAGCCGCGTGTTCTGATGCAGCGCCGCATACGTGCCGGCGACGATGCCGACCGCGAGCGCCAGCAGATATGCGAGCAGCCCGAGCGTGACCGACACCGGCACCGCCTGCCTCAGGATCGTGTTGACCGGCTGCCCCTGATATCGCAGCGACAGTCCGAAGTCGCCGCGCAGCGTGCTCGAGATCGTCTTGCCGTACTGGACGTACCACGGCTTGTCGAGGCCGTACCGCTCGCGGATGTTCTTTTCGATCGCGGGCGGAAGCGGCTTTTCGCCGGTATAGAAATTTCCGGGCGCGAGACGGATCAGTCCCCACGTCAGCGACACCACGACCAGCACCATGGGAACGATGACGATGAGCCGGCGGACGATGAACCTTACATCCTGGTTCGCGTCCGGACGACTACGGCTTGGCAGGCCACTTGGCGGGGTCGTGCTCGATGTAGACGAACTTCCAGGCGTGCAGCGTCACCGGATTCGGATACATCCCTTTGACGTACGGCTTCTTCATCCAGTTGGTCGAGCTCGTCGCCAGCGGAATGACCGGCTGCGCGTCGAGCAGCATCTTCTCGGCCTTCGCCAGCATCTCGTAGCGCTCGCTTCGGATCCGTGCGCGCGGTTCGCCTCGTCGAAGCGCGGCGACGAACTTCAGGTGGCGACCATCCGGTGCCGTTGTCGCCGGTCTTCGTGCTGAACAGATCGAGGAAGGTGTACGGATCCATGTAGTCGCCGACCCACCCGGTCCGCGCGACGCCCTTGTATTCGAGCTTCGCGCGATAGTCGAGGAACGTCTTCCACTCCATGTTCTTGAGCGGCACGGTCAGGCCGAGGTTCTGCTTCCACTGCGCCTGCACGTATTCGGCGATCTGGCGATTGCGCTCGGTGGTGTTGTAGGTGAGCTCGACTTCGGCGATCGGAAATTTCGCCGGATCGTAATTGCCGCTGGCGTCGCGATAGCCGGCTTCGGCGAGCAGTCGCTTCGCGCGCGCGCGGATCGAACGGATCGCCGTCCGGCTGCGGGTAGCCCGGGAAAATCCCTTCGGGCGAAAACGCCGTGAGCGGCTTGATCGTGCGCTGTACGCGGCCAGCCCGACCTTGTCGATCGCCATGTTGAACGCCTTGCGCACGCGGACGTCGTCCATCGGCGCCTTCGTCGTGTTCAGCATGTAGTAGTCGATCGCGCACTCGGGCTTGTCCATGTGATCGACCGTGCGGCGCAGATGATCGATCCACGCGGCGGGCGGAATGTGGTTGTACAGCGGCGTCGACCTCGCCCGCCTTGTACAGGTTCATCATCGTCGTCGCGTCTTCCACCGGATAGAACGTGATCGACTCGAGCCTGACGTTCGCCGCATCCCAGTACTGCGGATTGCGAACGTAGACGAGCTGGTTGTACGGCTTCCACGTCTTCAGCGTGAACGCGCCGCTGGTGACGATGTTCTCCGGCTGCGTCCAGGCCTGGCCGTAGCGCCTCGATGGCCTTGCGCGGGACCGGCCGGAAAAACTGATGCGCGACGAGACCCGGGAAGAAGGGCACCGGCTGCGCGAGCGTGAACTTGCACCGTGCGGTCGTCGACGGCAGTCGACGCCGACGTCTTCAGCCTTCCCCTTGCCCTCGTTGTAGGCCTGCGCGCCCTTGATGTAGTACGCGAGGTACGCGGTGCGCGCCGCGAACTCGGGCGCGAGACCGCGGCGCAGCGAATACACGAAATCGTGCGCGGTAATCGGGTCGCCGTTCGACCACTTCGCGTCGCGAAGATGGAACGTGAATTCGGAATTGTCGGCGTTCGGTTCCCAGCGCTCCGCAAGCGCGGGAATCGGCTGTGCGGTTTCCGGGTGGTATTCCGTGAGGCCGTCGAACAAGCCGATGTAGAGACGCGCCTCCGGCTGGCCGGACGAGACCTGTGGGTCGAGCGACTCGGGTTCGGAGCCCGAAATGTAGCGCATGTGCTGCCCTTCGGGCGGCACCGTCTTGCCGAAATAGGGCGAGTTTTCCGCCTGGGTCGTGCAGGCGGCCGCGAGCGCGAGACGCACGCCGCGATCGCCGCCAATTTCAGCTTGCCTCATATAAGGAAGGATTTCGTACTGGGGTATGATCCGTCAATCTCGTACAACGGTTTTATGCCGAAATTTCGCGTTCTGACGGTGACCGTTCTCGTGTGCGTCGTCGAGGGCGCCGCGGCCCAGTCTCCCAGGACTGCCGCCGGGCGCGGCGATGGCTCGAACGCCATCGTCGGCATGCTGCAAGCCGAGCTGGCGCCGCAACATCGACGTCCTCAAACAGCAGCCGGTGCCCGCCTATTACGCGGCCTACACCCTGCACGACTCGCGGCACACCCAGATTCTGGCGTCGTTCGGCGCGATCGATCGCAGCGACGAAAATCGCCAGCGGTTCGCCACGGTCGAAGTGCGGGTCGGCGACTATCAGCTCGACAACACCCACCCGATCCGAGGGGACGCGCGCGCGTTGTCGCCGAGACTCGTGCAGGTCAGCCTGCCGATGTCCGATGACGAAAAGCCGATACGGCTCGCACTGTGGCGCGCCACTGACCGCAGCTACAAACAGGCGAGCGAGGCGCTTACGCGGGTGCGCACGAACGTCGCGGCAAAAGTGCAGGACGAAAATCCGGCGCCGGACTTTTCGCGCGAGGACAAGCAGGAGCATGCGACGGACACCGTCACGTACTCGCTCGACACGCCTGCGTGGGAAGCGCGATTGCGGCGGGTGTCGGCGGTCTTCAGTGAAGACCCGCTGGTGCTGCGCAGCCAGGTCTCGCTGACGGTCGATGCCGACAATCGGTACTACATCAACAGCGAGGGCTCGAAGATCGTCACCGGCGGGTTGAGCTCGCGCATCTTCATCCAGGGAGTCACCAAGGCCGAAGACGGCATGGAGCTTCCGCTCTATACCAGCTACTTCGCGACCTCGCCGGATCGACTGCCGGACGAGAGCAAGCTCATCGCCGAGGCGCGCGCCATGGTCGATCTGCTCGCGCGTCTCCGCAGGGCGCCCATCGTTCAGCCCTTCTCGGGCCCGGCGATCCTGTCCGGGCGCGCCGCAGGTGTTTTCTTTCATGAGATTTTCGGCCACCGCGTCGAGGGCAACCGCCAGCGCAACGCTGATGATGGCCAGACGTTTTCGAGCAGGGTTGGACAGCCGGTGCTGCCCGCGTTTCTGAGCGTCTCGTTCGATCCGACCGTGAAGAAGGTCGGCAACATCGAGTTGATGGGGCACTATCTCTACGACGACCAGGGCGTGAAGGCCCAGCGCGTCACGGTCGTCGACAGCGGCGTGCTGAAGACGTTCCTGCTCGACCGTGCGCCGCTGAGAAACTTCTCCCGCTCGAACGGCCACGGCAGAGCCGAGCCGGGATTCCTGCCGGTGTCGCGCCAATCCAATCTGCAGGTCGAATCGAGCAAGTCGGTGTCGCGCGAGCAGCTGATGAACCAGCTGCGCGACGAGGCCCGGCGCCAGGGCAAGCCGTTCGGGTTGCTGTTCGACAACATCGAAGGCGGCTTCACCACCACTGGACGCGGATCGCCGAACGCGTTCAACGTGCTGCCGAACGTCGTGTATCGCATCTACACGGACGGTCGCGAGCCCGAGCTCGTCCGGGGCGTCGACCTCATCGGCACTCCGCTGGCCGCGTTTGGAAAGATCATCGCGACCGACGACCGCGTCGATGTGTTCAACGGCGTCTGCGGCGCCGAAAGCGGCGGCGTGCCTGTCTCGGCCTCATCGCCCTCGCTGCTGGTGAGCGAGGTCGAGGTGCAGAAGAAATTTCAGTCGCAGGAGACGAGACCGATCCTGCCCGCCCCGCCGGCCGCCAGGAAATCATGACGCTGGCGCATGCTCCCGCATGGTGGGCCGATGGGCCGTGGTCGGGTTGATGGCCGTCGCGTGGCTCTTCGCCGATGGTCTGCGCGCACAGGAGTCTCCCACCGTCGCGGCCATGCAGGATGAGATGAAGCGCTCGATGGCCGAGCTGCGCATGAAAGGGGAGGCAGCGCCGTACTACATCGCCTACGAGGTGCTCGACCGCACCATGTCGGACGTCTCCGGCCGACTCGGCGCGATCGTCGAAAACCCGCCTCGCCGCACGCGCACGCTGCGCGTCGAGGTGCGCGTCGGCGACTACACGTTCGACAGCTCCCGCTTTGTCGTACAGGGCTTTGGCGGCGCGGCGCTCTTAGGCGAGACCGTCATCGCACCGCTCGACGACGACTACGACGCCATGCGCCGCGAGATCTGGCTGACGACAGACGTCGCGTACAAGCGCGCCATTACGATGTTCGCGCGCAAGAAGGCGGCGTTCCAGAACCGCACCGCGAGCGACCCGATCCCGGACTTTTCGGCGGAGGCCCCGGTCGAGACGATCCTCCCCGCTCCGCGGTTTCAGCCCGACCGTGCCGGCGTCCTCGAGCGCGTCCAGCAGTCCTCAGCGGTCTTCGCGTCGCATCCTGACGTCGATCTCTCCGAAGTTTCCATCTCGCAGGTCCACGGCACGCGGTACTACCTGAACAGCGAAGGGTTCAAGACTGTCGCGCCGATTCAGATCGCCTCCCTCACGATGTACGGAGAGGCGCAGGCCGGCGATGGCATGCCGGTGCGGCAGACGTTCACCGACGTCGGGCGCACGGTCGCCGATCTGCCATCGGCCGCGGATCTCGTCGCGCGCGCGAAGCAGATCGGAGCGGACGTCGACGCTGCGCGCGTGGCGCCCATCGGGGAGGAGTTCGCCGGCCCCGTCATGGTCGAAGGCGTCGGCGGCGCGCAGTTCGTGGCCGAGACGCTCGTCCAGATGATGCAGGCGCGCCGTCCGCCGGATGCCGAAAATCCCCGCATGGGACAGGTTCCGCCATCGCCGTTTCTGAATCGCACGGGGCTTCGGGTCATGGCCGATGCGTTCAGCGCAAGCGATACGCCGTCGTTGACGCATTTCGAAGGCAAGCCTCTCGCGGGCAGCTACGCTGTCGACGATGAGGGGATGCGCGCAAAGGATGTCACGCTTGTCGAAAAGGGGCGGCTGGCGGCGCTGCTGACCGGCCGCGTCCCGCAGAAGAATTTCCCGCGCTCGAACGGCCACGGCCGGTCGACGACCGTGCTCGCCGGCGTGTTCCAAATCGAAAGCGCGCAGGCGATTCCGGCCGCCGAGCTCAAGGACAAGTACATCGCGCTGCTCAAAGCGCAGGACAAGACGTTCGGCTACATCGTGCGGGGCGTGCGATCGGACGGCCAGGGCGGCGGCACAGGTCCAGGCATCGACTCGATTGTGAAGGTGACGCTCGACGGCCGGGAGAGCCCGTCCGCGGCATGCGCTTCGGCGTCGTCTCGCCGATGGCGTTCAGGGACCTTGCAGAGGCCTCCAAAGAGCGGCATGTCTTCTCATATCGCGCGGGCGCGACCTCGGCGGTGTCCGTCATCGCACCGAGCCTCATCTTCGAAGAGCTCGAGATTCAGCGGGTCCGCGACATTCTGCAGAAACCACCCGTTGTGCCGTCGCCGCTGAAAACCTTGAATGTCCAGTGAATCCGGTATAGATTTTCACGCTCACCACAGTAACAACCCAGAGCGGGAGGCGTCATGAAAGTGCTGACTCGTCTAGTGCTGTCCGTCGCGGCTGTCGCGCTTCTCGACGGCGCGCTGCTGTTCGCGCAGACCAAAGCCACAGCGGAAAACGTTCCGACCATTCCGCACTCGTCGGTGCCGAATTTCTTCAAGCTGCCGGCCGATCTCTACTTCGGCGAGGGCATCGGCATCGCGACGAATTCGAAAGGGCACGTGTTCGTCTACCACCGCAGCGGCGATACGCGGCTGTTCGAGTTCGACCCGAACGGCGCCTTCGTCAAGGAATGGGGCGTCGGCGTCTACGGCATCGAGTTCGCGCACCAGGTGCGCGTCGATCCGCAGGACAACGTGTGGGTGGTCGACGAGGGGACGAACATGGTCATCAAGTTCAACCCCGCAGGGCGCGTCGTGATGGTGCTCGGCCGCCGGCCCGAGGCCTGTCGCCGGCGCCACGCAGACGCAGAACGCGCAGAACCCGCCCGCGCTCGATCGAGAATATCAGTTCGGACGGCCGACCGACGTGACCTGGGACGCGCAGGGCAACATCTTCGTTTCCGACGGCTACGTGAACTCGCGCGTGGTGAAGTTCGACAAGAACGGCCGCTTCATCGGCCAGTTCGCCGGCGGAGAGCGCGGCGACGGGCGCGAATCAGCTGAACACGCCGCACTCGATCGCCGTCGACGCGCAGGGCAACATCTACGTCGGCGATCGCGGCAACCGCCGCATCGTCGTGCTGAACAACGACCTGACGCTCAAGACGATGTACACGAACGTGGGCAACCCGTGGGCGGTCTGCGTTTCGCCGGGACCGCATCAGTACCTGTACTCGTCGAACTCGAATCCCGACTCGCAACCCGGCAGCGTCGTGGGCGATCACGGGCGAGATCTACAAGATGGAGCTCGACGGCAAGATCATCGGCAAGTTCGGCAAGGCCGGCAAAGGCCTCGGCGAGTTCAGCACCGTGCACGAGATCGACTGCCGCAATCCCGATCAGCTCTTCGTCTCGGAGATCTCGGCGTGGCGCGCGCAGAAGATCATCTTGAACCCGTCAAAGATGCAGCCGGCGACGTCCGTCTGCGGCGGCGCGATAAGGGGGACGACATGAAAAGAACACTCATTTTCTCGATTGCAGCGGCGCTCGCCGTCAGCGGCGGCCTGCTCTCTGGGCAGACGGTGCCGACGATTCAGTTCGACTCGAATCCGAGCCCGTTGACGATGCCCGACAACATCCACCTGGGCGAGGTCGCGGGCGTGGCGACGAACTCGAGGGGCGACATCTACGTCTACACGCGCACGGGCAATCCGACGATCACGATCGGCACGGCGCGCGCGGTGTCGCACGGCGGCGGCCGTCTGTTCCAGTTCGATCGCACCGGCAAGTACGTGCGTGAGATCGGCCAGGGCATCTACGGGTTCCTGCAGCCGCAGCAGGTGCGCGTCGATCCGCAGGACAACGTGTGGGTCGTCGATCAGATGTCGACGCAGGTCATCAAGTTCGATCCGAACGGGCGCGTGCAGATGGTGCTGAGCCGCAAGCCGGAAGCGATGACGGTGCCGGCGCCGCGGCTGACACCGCTGCCGACGAACATTCCGACCATTCAGCCGGAGCCGCCTGCCGGCGGCGGTGGCGGCGGCGCGCGCGGCGGCGCGCGGCCGGCGGTCCTGCTCCGCTTGCCCGGCGCGGGCGTCGAAGGCGAGAGCTTCTCGCGGCCGACCGACGTGGCGTGGGACGCGCAGGGCAATATCTACGTCGCCGACGGCTACGGCAACGCGCGCGTGGCGAAATACGACCGAACGGGCAAGTGGCTCAAGAACTGGGGCTCGCGCGGAACCGCCCAGGGGCAGTTCAACATCGTCCACGGCATCGCCATCGACGCACAGGGCAACGTGTATGTCGGGGACGAAGGCAACAAGCGCGTGCAGGTGTTCGACACCGAAGGCACTTTCAAGACACAGTTCACCAACGTGGGGGCGCCGACGGCATTGTGCCTGACGCGCGGCGCACAGCCGGTGCTGTATGTCGCGCATACAGGCGACCCTGACGGCATGGAGGACGCCGCGATCTACAAGGTCGATCTGAAAGGGAACGTGCTCGGCAAGTTCGGCAGCGCCGGAAAACTGCCGAAGGAATTCAGCCTGGTGAACTCGATCGACTGCCGCAACGAAAACGAACTGCTGGTCGGCGAACTCGCCAACTGGCGCGTTCAGAAGATCACTCTTCGCGCTGCGAAATAAAACCGCGGGGTTCGGCGTAAACTGAAGGGTATGCGCCGAACCCTTTTTCTTTGTACCGTCGTCCTCGCATCGTCCGCGATTACGTACGCGCAGACGGCGCCGCCCACTCCACGTTCGACTGCCAAGCCATCGACCGCGAAACCTCCGACGGTGACGATTCAAGTCACCGACGCGGCAGGGGCGCCACTCGCCGACGCAACGGTGACCACGACGGCAGGAGTCGTGTCGCGCGAAGGTGTGACGGGGGCCGATGGCTCACTGCAGTGGATCAACATGCGGCCGGGCACCTACCGGGTACGGTTTGCACGCGAAGGCTCGATCACGGTCGAACGCGAGCTCATACTGCGTGCGGGCGAGCCCGCGACGGTCGACGTCGCACTGAATCCTGCTCCGCCAGTGAAGGCACCCGAACCGGTCGCGCCGCCCCCGCCGTCGCTTGGACCCCCAGGCGAGCCGAAAATTACTCCCGTGCCGCTGTTTCTCGAAAAGAACTTCATCGGCGGACGCGAGGGTCGAAAGGATTCGCCGCTGGGCTGCACGGCAACGGGAACGGCCACACTGCATCAGCTTCGCGATACGTGGCAGGCGCACACCCATGACACGGCCGAAGAATGGATCTACGTCGTGGCCGGCGAAGGCACGCTGCGCATCGGCACGACCGAGCAGAAGCTCCAGGCCGGGACGTTCAGCCTGGTGCCGCACACCATGTCCCACGCGCTGATACCTCAGGGGCGCAATCCACTCATCGTGATCTCGGTGTTGTCCGGCCCGGAGTGTAAGCAGTAGCCTTCGGGCGTCGCGAAGCCGCTCTGCGGCGAAGTGCGGGCGGTACACCTCTTGCTCAACGGAGGGCATGTACGTTCGCTTCATCGCCCTCATTGTCGCGATCTGCTGCACAGCGGCACTTCACGCTCAGAAAAAGGATCCCTATAAGAACGTCGACGGCGACGTCCGCCTGGCTGCGCTCCGTCGCGCGCAGGTGTGGATGCCTGGCGACATCGCCTCGAGAAACCTCAAGTTGGGGCCTCAGGACGAAGTCGAGCTTCGATCCCGAAGCCGCCGTCACGTGCGACTACATCGAAGCCAAGCAGACAGGCACGCCCAAGTTCGACTGCGCCCTTTCTTCCGACGACAAGATACGCGTGAAGTACGGCGAGCAGAACGGCGAGGTCTATTCCGAGGTCGCCGCGACGCGCCTGCTGTGGGCGCTGGGATTTGGCGCCGATCGGGTATATCCGGTCAAGGTCATCTGTAACGGATGTCCCGAAGACCCGATGAAAAATTTCAAGAAGGTCGACGGCTCGCGTGAGTTCGCGGCCGCGATCGTCGAACGCAAGCTGCCCGGCGACGCGATCGAGCTGAACAAGGATTCGGGCTGGGCATGGGTGGAGCTCACGTTTGTCGATCAGACGAGCGGCGGCGCGCCGCTGGCGCAGCGCGATGCGCTGAAGCTGCTCGCGGCGATGATTCAGCACACTGACACCAAGCCCCAGCAGCAGCGGCTCGTGTGCCTCGATACGACGGACGGCCTGCCGGCCGCAGAAGGACGGCACGTGCGGGCATCCGTTCATGATGATCAACGATCTCGGCAAGACGTTCGGCACGGCGACAATGTCCAACGGCGACAAGAAGAGCGCCGTCAACTTCCAGGAGTGGTCCAAAACGCCGATCTGGAAGGACGACCGCGCGTGCGTGGCGCAGTTGTCCAAGTCATTTACCGGATCGCTCGAGCATCCGAAGATCAGCGAAGGCGGACGCAAGTTCCTCTCGGAGCTGCTGGCGCAGCTGACCGACGACCAGCTGCGGGATCTGTTCGAGGTCGCGCGCTTCACGAAGCGCGATTCCAGCGTCTCAGTCGACGACTGGGTCAGGGTGTTCAAGCAGAAGCGCGACGAGATCGCGAACGCGCACTGCGCGAGCCCGGCTCTTTAACAGGAGATAGGAGTTTAGGAGATCTCCTAGCCTCCTGTTTCGTTGTCTTTCCACGCCGCTAGTCACGTGTGACACAACCTCCTCGACTCCCACGTCATTTTTCACCTGCGTGAACAGAAACGGCCCGTCTCCGCGCATCTTTCGCGCATCACGTTCCATCACGCCAAGATCGGCGCCGACGAGCGGCGCGAGATCCGTCTTGTTGATGATCAGAAGATCCGACTGCGTTATTCCCGGGCCGCCCTTTCGAGGAATCTTGTCGCCGCCCGACACGTCGATCACGTAAATCGTGTAGTCGGCGAGATCGCGGCTGAATTGCGCGGCGAGATTGTCGCCGCCGCTCTCGACGAACAACAGCTCGGGACGGAGCGACTCCATGAGCCCGTCGAGGGCCACGAGATTCGGGCTGATGTCGTCGCGAATGGCGGTGTGCGGGCATCCGCCCGTTTCGACGGCGCGGATGCGCTCGGCGGGCAGCGCGTCGTGCCGCATGAGGAACTCGGCATCCTCCTTTGTGAAGATGTCGTTGGTGACCACCCCCAACTGGTACCGATCGCGAAGGCTCCGGCACAGCGACAGCAGGAGCGCTGTCTTGCCGCTGCCCACCGGGCCGCCGATACCGACGGTGTACGACCGCGCGCTGTAGTCTCGCCGCTTGGGCGCCGCGCGCTGACTGAAGGATCCGGGCGCGGCCGGATCGCCGTCGTGCGTGTGTGGGTACTCCACGTGATGAAAGCGGGGTGCGCTCATGATTGAAATAACCTCGAATACAGGCGGTCCTGGGTGGCCTGGAACAGATCGATTAATGGCGCTGTCTGTGCGATGTGGTCCGGCGAAAGCTCGCCGCAGTCGCGAACGATCGCGTCGATGTGCGCGGTGAGCTCGGCTTGCATGGCTTGTGCCTCGAAGGCGCCCATGATGCCGAGGCGTACGGCTGCGGAGCTCACGCCGCGCGCCGAGATGAAGAGATATGCCCGTTGGGTGTCGACCATC
This sequence comes from Vicinamibacterales bacterium, assembly GCA_963802345.1. Classification (GTDB taxonomy): domain Bacteria; phylum Acidobacteriota; class Vicinamibacteria; order Vicinamibacterales; family JAMQPK01; genus JAMQPK01. The sequence goes on along the minus strand of CAWDIK010000004.1, from coordinate 171,586 downwards.
TCGATGCCGAGCACGCTGAACAGCCTGCCGAAGAGCGGCGCATAGTGGCCGGCCAATCCTTCGATCCGTATTCGCGTCTCGAGCGTCTCCACGTCGCCTCCGCGAAACGACCGCGCAACACTGGTCAATAACGCGCGGCCTTGTGCCCGGCTCGCGCGGTTCGCAACGGGGTTTGAGAGAAACACGTCAGACAGGCGGTCGAGCTCTCCAAGGCTCTCCTGGCAGCGATGGGAGGCCGTCACGATGGGCAGCGCGCTGCGACCGGATTGCGCCAGCGCCTGCCGGGCGAAGGCGCGCGCGCTGTCCGCGTCGGTGACATGTCCGTGCTGCACGGTCGCCTCGAGCCCGCCCGAGTGGGCAAATCCCCCAGAGGGGAAGGCCGAGTCGATCAACTGCCAAACGAGGAAGTTCATCGTGATTAGAAAAGAAAATATCGCTGCGCGAGCGGCAGCACCGAGGCCGGCGCGCAACGCAGCTCTTCGCCGTCGGCCGTCACGACGTACGTTTCCGGGTCGACGTGCATCTTCGGAGTCGCGCCGTTGAGTTTCAAGTCCGCCTTCGTTAAAGCGCGACATCCTCGCACCGCGTACAGATTCTTGCGAAGACCGTAGCGCTGGACCGTTCCTGTGTCGAGCGCCACTTTCGACACGAATGCCAGCGACGTGGCCGCGCCGGCGGCAGCGTGCGCGCCGAACATGGGCCTCATCACGATCGGCTGAGGCGTCGGAATAGATGCGTTCGCGTCGCCCATCTGCGACCACGCGATGAACCCTCCCTTGATGACCAGCTCGGGCTTGACCCCGAAAAACGCCGGGTGCCAGAGCACGAGATCGGCGAGCTTGCCTACCTCGACCGATCCCACTTCCTCTGCCACGCCATGAGTGATCGCCGGGTTGATGGTGTACTTCGCGACGTAGCGTCGAATACGGAGGTTGTCGTTCGCGCCTTGCTCGCCAGGGAGCCTTCCGCGCTGCTGCCGCATCTTGTGCGCCGTCTGCCACGTTCTCGCGACCACCTCGCCCACGCGGCCCATCGCCTGGCTGTCGCTCGAGATCATGCTGATGGCGCCGAGGTCGTGGAGGATGTCTTCTGCGGCGATCGTCTCGTTGCGGATTCGGCTCTCGGCGAACGCCACGTCCTCGGGAATGTTCTTGTCGAGATGATGGCAGACCATCAGCATGTCGAGGTGCTCGTCGAGCGTATTGACCGTGAGCGGACGGGTGGGATTGGTCGAACTGGGCAGCACGTTCGGTTCGCCGCACACGCGGATGATATCGGGCGCGTGCCCGCCCCCTGCGCCCTCGGTGTGATAGGTGTGAATAGCGCGCCCCTTGAACGCCGCGATCGAATCGTCTACGAAGCCGGATTCGTTGAGCGTGTCGGTGTGGATCGCCACCTGCACGTCGTACTGCTCCGCGACGGAGAGGCAGCAGTCGATGGCGGCCGGCGTCGAGCCCCAGTCTTCGTGCAGCTTCAACCCGATGGCGCCGGCTCGTATCTGCTCGTGCAGCCCTTCAGCCATCGAGCTGTTGCCTTTGCCGAGAAACCCGAAGTTCATCGGAAACGCATCAGTCGCCTGGAGCATTTTCTCGAGGTACCACGACCCCGGCGTGCACGTCGTCGCCTTCGTGCCTGTCGCCGGTCCAGTGCCCCCGCCGATGAATGTCGTCACGCCGCTCGCGAGCGCGACGTCGATTTGCTGCGGGCAGATGTAATGAATGTGGGCGTCGATGCCTCCCGCGGTAAGGATGAATCCTTCGCCCGCGATCGCCTCGGTGGTGGCGCCGACGACGAGATCCGGAGAGACGCCGGCCATGACGTCTGGATTTCCTGCCTTGCCGATGCCGGCGATTCGCCCGTGCTTCACGCCGACGTCAGCCTTGTAGATGCCGCTCCAGTCGACGATCAGCGCGTTGGTGATGACGAGATCGAGCGCGCGGTCGTCGCCGACGCCGGCCGCCTGTCCCATGCCGTCGCGCAGCACCTTGCCGCCTCCGAACTTGCACTCGTCGCCGTAGACCGTATGGTCGCGTTCGACCTCTGCCACGAGGTCGGTATCCGCCAGGCGAACGCGATCGCCGGTTGTCGGTCCGTAAATGTCGGCGTAGTGCCGCCGCTGCATCCGATAGCTCACAGCAATCCTCCTCGCACGACGCGATTGCCGGCGATCTCGACGAGCGCGACGGTCTTCGTCTCGCCCGGTTCGAATCGCACCGCGGTGCCGGCGGGAATGTCGAGCCGGCGTCCCGGCCGCGACGCTGCGATCGAACTCGAGCGCGCGATTGGTCTGCGCGAAGTGATAGTGACTGCCGACCTGAATGGGCCGGTCGCCTCGGTTGGTCACCTTCACCTGCACCGGCTCGCGCCCTTCGTTGAGGATGAGGTCGCCGTCGGCCGGCAAGATTTCGCCGGCCGACCTGAAGGTCGGCACTACGCGTGCCATCGTCGGCGTCTGACGCACTCGTGCTGGCATCATTCGTAGTGCTGGCCTTCAGGCCAGCCCTTACCGGCACCGGCAGAAAACTTCCATACAGCGCGAGCTCCATGTTGCCGTGCTCGGCGGCAATCGGATGATGGACCGTCACGAGCTTGCTCCCATCGGGGAACGTGCCCTCGACCTGCACTTCGACGATCATCTCCGCCACCTGGTCCATGACGTCCGCGCGCCCGAGCAGCTGGCGGCCCAGATCCATCAGCTCGGCGACCGTGCGGCCGTCGCGGATGAACTCCATCACCTGCGTGCTGATCAGCGCGACCGCCTCGGGGTAATTCAGGCGCACGCCGCGTGCGAGCCTCTTCTGCGCGAGATAGCCAGCCTGATGCAGCGCGAGCTTGTCGAGCTCGTGCGGTGTCAGATGCATGAAGTCACCATTTTCTACTCCAGAGATCGTCGCCGACGAGCGGCGACAGGAACGCAAGGCGGCGGCGCAGCGTGTGGCCCATAGCTTCGACGCTCGTGCCGGCCATGCGCAGAAGCGCGCCGCCGTCAGGCAGCGTTGCGGCGGCGATGACGAGATCGGCGCCACGTGCGACTGGCGCGTCTGAAACCTCGCTGACGAGCTCCGCCGCGGCGGCGGCGACGAGCGGCCCGCTGACGATTGCGGTCACGTACACGTCAAAGCGGCCCATGCGAGCGACGACGGTGTCGGCACCTGGCTCGAGCACGAGCCCGTCAAAAAACACTCGTTGCGATCCGCGCCTGATGTCGAACCGGCTCTCGTACCGCGAGAAGGCCCAGCGCTCTCCGGCGGCGTGGCGTCCCGAGGTCATCCAATCGACCATCACGAGGCTTGCGTCAGCGTGCAGGTCGTACCGCTGTTGTTGCGCGAAGTCCGCGGCGGCAAAACACACGATCGGATCGGGCACGACAGCCAGCAGCGCATTCGCGCCGACAGTGGCCGTCAGGCTTTGCCGCGACCGGTGCTCCGATCGATACACCTTGGTCGAGGCCTGTGTCGTCAACAGCGCGCGCGCCCCTGCTGTGACGTCCGCGCGCAGCCGAATGTCGTCGCCGCCAACAAGGCCGCCGCCGAAGGTGGCGGCATAGACCCAGCAGGTCGAGCCACGGCCCTTCGACGTGATCAGTTTCGCCGGGCTTGTCGCAAACGCGCGCGTGAGCACCGTGTCCGTGCCGCTGCGTGTGAAAGTGAGATAGGCGGAGCCCGCCGCATCCGGTGTGGAGAGCGTCGTCACGTCAGCGCGCGATTCTAGCTGATACGCGCGGCAATTCTCACGCGGCTGAACAATGTTCACGATTGTCGGTACGCCAGTGACGCCTTTCCATACAGGAAACCCCGTATCCCCTTGCGGAGCACCGGCAAGCCAATTGCACACTTCCAACCGACGAGGAGGACACGACATGTTTAAAGAGAAACTGATCACTTCCGCATGTGCTGCGGCGATGCTGCTGACGATGTCAGCGACGCCGGCACGGGCACAGGGCGGCCCTTTGGATTCGCGCACTGAATTCACCTTCAATCAACCCGTTGAGCTCCCGGGCGTCACGCTCCCTCCGGGCACCTACGTCTTCCGGTTCGTCGATGCGACGACCGGTAAGAAAGTGATGCAGGTTCAGGCGAAAGATGCGAGCAACAAGACGTACGGCATGTTCATGACGATCTCAGCCCAGCGTCCGAAGGCGTCAGACGACGCCGAGCTGCGTTTCCTCGAAACGCCTGCGGGTCAGCCGACGGCGGTGAAGACGTGGTGGTATCCCGGCAACACGATCGGGCGCGAATTCATTTACCCGAAGTCGCAGGCGATGCGCCTTGCGAAGGCAACCAACAGCACCGTGCTGACGACCAAGACAGAAGTGAAGACCGATCAGATGCAGTCAGCGGACCTGACGTATGTCTCGCCGTCGGGACAGGAGACGCCCTTGACCGATGAGCAGTTGGTAGACGTAGCGGCGAACACCCCTCCTGTGGGCACATCGGGTCAGCATCGGCGTCGTCGGCTCGACAACGCCGCGATGAACCGCGCTCCGGCTCAGCAGGGCACCATGGCGCGCGCCCGGCTGCCGCGCACGGCCACCCCGCTTGCGGGTATCGGCTTGCTGGGACTCTTTTCGCTTATCGGTGGCGCGTGGGTACGCTTCCGGGCGTAGACTGGAACTGATGCAGTAGGGACACGGAAAAGGGCAAGGGGTGCTAACCCCTCGCCCTCACCTTCCCCATCTGATTCACGTCATGAAGCGCCTTCTTCTTTTCGCCTGTGCGTGCGGATTCATCGCAACGCCGGCTGCGCAAGAGCCGGACGCCAAGCCGAATTTTTCGTCGCAATCCGAACTGGTTGTGCTGCATGTTGCCGTCAAGGACAAGAAGGGCGGCTACGTTGGCGGCCTCGCGCAGGACAGTTTTACAGTCCTCGAGGACCGGCGGCGTCAGGAAATCAGCTTCTTCAATAATCAGGACGCCCCCGTCACCGTCGGCCTGCTCATCGACGCGAGCGGCAGCATGGCCCCCAATCGCGACATGGTGATCGCGGCAAGCATGGCGTTCTCGAAAGCCATGAATCCGCAGGATGAGTTCTTCGTCCTCGGCTTCAATGAACATATTCACACGCCGCTTCCCGCCGACAAGCCATTCACGAACTTTGAGCCGACGCTCAGAGTTGCCCTCGTGCAAGCCATCAAGGCGCGTGGACAGACGGCGATTTACGACGCGCTCAATGCCGGACTCGATTACGTGCAGAAGGGCGGCTTCGAACGCCAGGTGCTGATTGTCCTGAGCGACGGCGGCGACAATGCGAGCAGCACGACCCGCGCGCAAGTCGTCGCGAATGCGCAGGCCTCGAATGCCGTGATCTATACGATTGCGCTCGTGGATCCCATGGATTCGGAAGCGGATCCCGGGTTCCTCAGTCAGGTGTCGGAGTCAACCGGCGGCGTTGCGTTCAAGCCGAAGAACGCGAAAGAGATCGAGGACATACTCCAGCGCGTCGCCCGCGACATTCGCAACATGTACACGATCGGATACGTTCCATCAGACGCCGTCGCTGCAGTCAGGCGCAATGAATCGCTTCGCCGAGTGGCGGTTGACGTGAAGCTCCCCACGGGTCAGAAGCTTGCCGTTCGAACCCGTCGCGCGTATCTGGCAGGCGGCGCCGAGGCATACAGCGATGCGCGGTGACGCGCGCGCCAGGGCTCGCGCGTGGGCGAGCCGCGGGCTCCTCGCGCTGGGCCTCATCTGTCTCGTGTATTACAGCGTCGCCAGCGTTTATACCTTGCGCTACCAGCGCGCCGCAAAATCCCAGGTCGAGCAGATGGTCTCGATCGAGCGGCCTCCGGCAGCCCGTGTTGTGGTGCCCGGCACAGCGAAGCCTCTCGAATCCGGCGAGCTCATCGGACGCGTCGATATCCCGCGGCTCAAGCTGTCGGCAGCGGTCGCCGAAGGCGACGATGACAAGACTCTCGGGAAGGCGGTTGGCCATCTTCCCGATACGCCGCTGCCGTGGCAACGGCGTGGCAACGTCGCGCTGGCCGCTCATCGTGATGGATTGTTCCGCAAGCTCGAGGGGATTCGTATCGGCGACGACGTTCGCCTCGTCACGACGCGCGGAGAGTTCCACTATCAAGTGAAGAAGACGCACATCGTCGATCCGGATGACGTGTGGGTGATTGCGCCAACCGCGACGCCGACGATTACCCTGATTACGTGCTACCCGTTCTCCTTCGTCGGTAACGCGCCCCACAGATTCATCGTGCAGGCCGAACTGGTCGAAGACCTCGGTGGCTCGGTGCTCAAAGGCACCGTGGTGCGGTAGAGACAAAGAACGAAAAACGAAAACGAAACGAAGGAGAAAACGAGTGAAGCCTGCCGCTCTGTCTTGAGGCAGGACACTTTGTCTGGCACGCCTGATGCTCTCTTCCTTGAGAAGGCTCTCGGAGCCTTGTCGAAGGGAGAGACGATATGCGAGTTCCACAGGTCATGGCATTCGTTCTGTCCGCCGTGTTTGCGGCGCCAGCGTTCGTGCCGACAACTGCTGCGGAACGAGGCATTTTCGAGCGGTTTACGACGCGCGAAGTGACTGTCCCCGCGGGCACACCGCTGCCCATCATTCTGGACACGTCGGTTGCGTCGAACACGAGTCGCGTCGAGCAGCCGGTGCGCGCGCACGTGTCGCGCGACGTTCGTCTCGACAATGAGATCGTGATTCCCGCAGGCAGCGAGGTGTACGGCAACGTCACCGCAGTGCGTCGCGCCGGCAAGGTGAAGGGCCGTTCGTACATCGCGTTGCGGTTGACCACTCTCGTGCCGCGCGGAAGCGGCGAGCGGTACAGCATCGATACCGGGCGCATCGCGCGAACGGGCCGGGCGACGAAGAAGAAGGATGCGATCAAAATCGGCGCTCCTGCGGCGGGCGGCGCGGCCATCGGCGCGCTCATCGGCGGCAAGAAGGGCGCGCTGATTGGCGCCGGCGCCGGTGGCGGCGCAGGCACGGCTGTCGTGCTGTCCACCCGCGGCGAAGAGGTGGGGATCGGCCGAGGCGTACCGCTCACCTTGCGGCTGGCTTCACCGGTGGCCGTGCGAGTGCGTCGATAGCGAAAAACGAAAACCGAAGAAGGAATAGAATCTCTATTCGCTTTTCCTTTTTCGGTTTTCCCTACAGTGTCCTTACAGCATTCCTCGAGTGGTTCACGCAGGGATCCATCGTCCTGCTCGCCATTCTCATGGTGCTGCAGTGGGCACGGTGGCGCGATCGGGTCTCGCTGGACATATTCCTCGTCTTTGGGTCGCTTGCCACTCTCCTCATCCTCGAGCGTTCTCTCCGGCTCACGCACGTTGAAGTCGCGTGGATCCGTCCGCTGGGCATCAGCGTTCTGCTGGCGCATCCGTACCTCCTCATGCGCGTGGTGTCGCACTTCCGCCCTGTGTCGCGAATCATCCGGCGCGTGGCCACGGCGGGACTTGCGGTGTCGCTGCTTGCCACCTGGGTGGCGATCTGGCCGCTGCGCTCCGGCCGGGCTTGTCGTGTTTGCGTTCCTGTACTTCATCTGGCTGCTCGGGTATGCCGCGTGGGCGTTTCGGCAGGGCGCCCGCGCGGCAGGCGGCGTTACCCACTGGCGCATGCAGCACGCGGGGCTTGGCGCTCTGCTGCTCGCGGTCGTGTTCATTCTTGCGGTCCTCCTGGCGGTATGGCCCTTCTCGCGCTCGGTCGCGGCATCGCTGGTTCCTCTGGCCGCGCTTGGCGCCGCGCTGAACTACTACTTCGCCTTCGCGCCGCCGGCATGGCTTCGTCGTATGTGGCAGTCCTCCGAGCTCTACGGGTTGCTGTCAGATCGAGCTGTCGCGGGCGGCGCGGCGTCACGGACCGACGTGCTGAACCGGCTGTCCACGTTCGCCGTTTCGGCAGTAGGCGCGACCGGTGGCTCTGCGGCGTTATGGGACGACAGCCGGCAGGCGTTGATCACTGACGTCAGCCGTTGGGGATATCTCGAGCCGGGACGTCCCGTTCCGGACGGCAGTCTGCTGGATGCCTGGCGCAGCAATCGGGCGACTCTTGTCCAGCAGCACGAATGGGTGCTTCCCGGGGGATCGGCAGGCAGTGTCTATGTGGTGCCGATCCCCTGCGAGGTCGGGCCCCGCGGGTTGTTGTTCGTGACTCTGCCGCGAGCTGCGCTGTTCGTGTCCGACGATCTCGCGCTGCTCGCCGCTGCGTGCAATGAGACGGCTGTGCAGCTCGACAACGTGGCGATGCGCGAGCGGCAGCAGGCGCTCATCACCGAGCTCGGAGAGCGAAGCGAACAGCTGGCCGCGGTGAACAAGGAGCTCGAAGCATTTTCGTATTCGGTGTCACACGATCTGCGCGCGCCCCTCCGGCACATCAGCGGGTTTACGGAGCTGCTGCAGAAGTCGCCTGGCTCTGACCTCGACGACCGCCGCCGGCGCTACCTGCGGCTGATCTCTGAAAGCGCGGTGAAGATGGGTGAACTCATCGACTCACTGCTGGTGTTCTCGAGGATGGGACGCGCCGAAATGCTTTACACGCGCGTCGATCTCAACGCGGTCGTCCGCCAGGCGCAGCGCGATGTCATGCAGGCCGACCCCGGCCGGTCAGTGGCGTGGGCGATTGCCGAGCTGCCCACGGTCGCCGGCGACCCCGCCATGCTGCAGCTCGTCTTCACCAACCTGCTGTCGAACGCCCTCAAGTACTCCCGAACCCAGGACAATGCGTCCATACAGGTCGGCAGCATGAACGGCTCTGGCGCTGACGCTGTCATCTACGTCAAAGACAACGGCGTCGGCTTCGACATGGCGTACGCAAACCGGTTGTTCGGAGTGTTTCAGCGGCTGCACCGTGCCGAGGAATTCGAGGGTACCGGGATCGGTCTTGCGAACGTGCAGCGCATCGTCACGCGACATGGCGGGCGCGTGTGGGCCGAAAGCGAGCTGGGCAAGGGAGCGACGTTTTTCGTGGCGTTGCCCAGGGAGAGGCAGCCGTGAACCGATCGACCTCTAGCTCTGCTCGACAAACACGCGGATCTTCTTGGGCCTCACGTATAACCGCTCGCCGATTTTCGGATTCAATCCGTCGTAGTGTTCCCGCGCCACCTCGACCTGCAGCAGCTGGCGGTCATCGTCAAGCAGCTCGAGCTTCACAATCGCGCCGGCGAGATTGGCGGTCTCGAGGATGGCCCACAGCCCGCCTCCGCTGTCGACGCGGGCGACGTCGAGCTCGTGGGGCCGCGCGTAGCCGGCAGCTGGACGCGATTCGGCCGCCGCATGATCGGGATAATCGAGCGCAAGCGGCCCGAGCAGCGCCCGCCCTTTCTCCACGCGCCCATGGAAGATGTTCACGTTCCCGAGAAAATTCATGACGAACGGGCTCGCCGGCCGTTCGAAGACCTCGACCGGGCTCGCATCCTGTTCGATCCTGCCCTCGTTCATGATGACGATGCGGTCGGCAAGCTCGAGCGCCTCTTCCTGATCGTGCGTCACGAAGACGCTCGTCAGATGGATCTCCTCGTGAAGCCGCCGCAGCCAGCGGCGCAGCTCCTGCCGGACTTTGGCGTCGAGCGCGCCGAAAGGCTCGTCGAGGAGGAGCACTTTCGGCTCGACCGCGAGTGCGCGCGCGAGCGCGACGCGCTGCCGCTGTCCACCGGAGAGCTGCGAGGGATATCGATCGCCCAGGTAGTCGAGCTGCACGAGCTTCAGCAGGTTCGTCACCTTTGACGTGATGTCGGCATTCGACGGACGATGCGCCCGCGGTCGCACGCGGAGGCCGAACGCGACGTTCTCGAACACCGACATGTGGCGGAACAACGCGTAGTGCTGAAAGACGAACCCGACGCGCCGTTCGCCAACCTGACGGTGCGTGGCGTCTTCACCTTCGAACAGCACGGTGCCGCGATCGGGCGTCTCCAGTCCGGCGACGATCCGCAGCAGCGTGGTCTTGCCGCATCCGGACGGACCGAGCAGCGCCACGAGCTCGCCCGGGCGCACTTCGAAGCTCACGTCGCGGAGCGCCGCGAAGCTGCCGAATGTCTTGCTGACGTTCCGGATGTCGATGCCCATTATGCGATCTGAAACTAGAACTGAATCTAGAATCTGGAATCCAGTTTAGATTTCAGTTGCAGATTCCAGTTCCAGGTTCCATCGACCGCCGCGTCCGGTACTCGACGATGGTCTTCAGCACGAGCGTGACGAGCGCGAGGAACGCGAGAATCGACGCCACCGCGAACGCCGCCTGGAATTGATACTCGTTGTACAGAATCTCCACGTGCAGCGGGAGGGTGTTGGTCAGCCCCCGGATGTGGCCTGAGACGACTGACACCGCTCCGAATTCTCCCATCGCGCGGGCGTTGCAGAGAATCACGCCGTAGAGCAGTCCCCACTTGATGTTCGGCAGCGTCACGCGGAAGAACGTCTGGAACCCGCCGGCGCCGAGCACGCGCGCCGCTTCCTCCTCCTGCGACCCCGTCGCTTCCATGACAGGGATGATTTCGCGCGCCACGAACGGAAACGACACGAAGATCGTCGCCAGCACGATCCCCGGAATCGCGAACACGATTCGGATGTCGTGTTCCATCAGCCACGACCCGAGGTACCCTGACGGCCGAAGAGCAGGACGAACACCATGCCCGAGATGACAGGCGACACCGCGAACGGCAGGTCGATGAGCGTGATGAGCAGCTGCTTTCCGCGAAACTGAAACTTGCCGATCGCCCATGCCGCCGCGACACCGAACAGGAGATTCGCCGGCACGGCGATCGCCGCCGCCGTCAACGTCAGCGTCAGCGCCGACATCGCATCGGGTTCGCGTGATTGCCGTCAGGTACGCCGACCATCCGAGCCGAAACGCTTCGGTGAACACCGCGGCAAGCGGCACGGCCAGGAAGAGGAAGAGAAACCCCAGCGCGATGGCGGTCAGCAGCCAGCGAATCAGCGCAGGCTCAGTGAGCCCCTTCTTCGGATCCCGCGTTCGGCCCGTTTGCACGTGGGCCATCAGTGCGCGAGCTTTCGGCTGCTCCAGCCCTGCAGCGCATTGACCGTGAGCAGCAGCGTGAACGAGATCAGCAGCATGACGACGGCAATGGCCGTCGCGCCCGCGTAGTCGTACTGCTCGAGCTTGGTGATGATCAGAAGCGGCGCGATCTCCGTCCGCATCGGCATGTTGCCGGAAATGAACACGACGGAGCCGTATTCGCCGACCGCACGCGCGAACGCCAGCGCGAACCCCGTGAGCCATGCCGGATACAGGTAGGGCAGGATGATACGCGTCAGCACATACGACCGGCTTGCGCCAAGGCTTGTCGCCGCCTCTTCGATCTCGACGTCGAGATCCTCGATGACCGGCTGCAGCGTTCGAACGACGAACGGCAGCCCGATGAACACGAGCGCAATCGTGATGCCCAGCGGCGTGAACGCGACCTTGATCCCGTACTGCTCGCAGCGGCGCCCCGAGCCACCCATTCGGGGCATACAGCGTCGTCAACGTGATGCCGGCGACGGCTGTCGGCAGGGCGAACGGCAGATCGATGAACGCGTCGACGATGCGCTTGCCGGGGAACTGATAGCGCGCGAGCACCCACGCCACGATGAGACCGAACACGGCGTTGACGGCCGCGGCGATGAGGGCCGCACCCACGCTGAGCTTGTACGACGCGACCACGCGCGGATCGCTGACGGTTTGCCATATCGGCGCTCCACCCCATCGTCGCCGTGCGCGCCGGAAGCGTCACCAGCGGCACGAGCACGATCAGGCACAGATAGAAAAGCGTGAATCCCAGTGTCAGCCGGAACCCGGGCAACACGCTCGAGCGTCTGGTTCCTGCCATGCGATCTAGAACAGCCCCGTCCGCCGCAGATCCAGCAGCGCGTTGTAGGTAAAGATGAGGTTCAACAGCGTTCTCTGAGGAAGCGCGATCTCGTTGCCGACAGCCCTGGTGAGAAATGCCGATCCGGTGAAACGCGGGGAGAAGACGTACGTGGCCATGCCGAACACGCGGTTGCCGATGTGAAAGCGGTCTGAGTTGAGGCCGCCGTAGTACTGATCGATGCTGGCGTAGCCCCCGTTCAGGCTGATTTTCCGTGTGACGGCCTTGGTTGCCGTCACCGCAAAGCCATACGCCGGGTTGTGGTTCGTGCGCTTGTAATTTTCGAAAAGAATCGAGTCCACCGCGCGCAGTTCTTTCGCGTTGACGTTCGCGGCGGCGCGCCACGTTTCCGCCCCGTCGACCGACGTGAAGTCGGCGGAGACGCCTCCGCGTGCGCCCAGCTTCTTGTCAACGAGGAAGTGTCCGTAGTTCGGACGGTCGTTGAGATACTTGATGCGCTTGCCGATGGCAATTTCCGCAGGATCGCTCGAGAGGTAGCCGACCGTCGCCGACATCTCGTCGAAGAACAATTGTCGCGGCCGCCGGACCGAGACCCGCTCGCCGATGACGTACCCGTCATCGTCGTACGTCGTGATCTCCGTCGACTCTCCCTTGATGATGTACATGCTCCCGTATTGACCCTCGACGCCTGTGATGGGCTGGGCGGCGAGGAACACGTTCCTGAACCTGAGAGGGCCTTGCCAGTCGCCCAATCCAATGCCCGTATTGTTCCATCCACTGGTGAAACGCGAGCCCGTGAACAGCCCGACATTCAGGGCGTATCGTCCTGGAGCGTCGAATTTGAGCCGCGCGCGCAGGGTTTCGCGATGCTGAATCTGGTTGGTCGTGATCAATCCTGCGCTGGTGTCGATAAATCGATATCGCGTGTTCAGCGTCGCGTTCTGCAGATCGATCCAGCGCGCGAGCGGCGGTGCCGGCTTCTTCTCCGCGGGTCTTCTGGGCCTGCGCCGCTGCCGGAGCGCAGCCGAGCACCAGCAGGGACACCACGAGGGTTACGCATCGGGTCATAGGCCCGACATTTTGACACGAACCCGAGTGCTCATCGGCCACCTGGCCTGTAGATCTGATCGAAGGTTCCTCCGTCTGCGAAGTGCGTCTTCTGCGCGGCGTCCCACCCTCCGAAAGCCTGATCGATCGTGAACAGCTTCACCTTGGCGAACGTGCCGGCATATTTCGCGGCGACGTTGCGGATCGCGCGGACGATAGTGGTTTCGTGCGGCGATCTCCTGGCCTTCCGGCGAATACAGATACTCGAGATAGGCTCGCGCGATCGGCCCGCGTGCCACGCCTGTCGACCACCTTGTCCACGACAGCAACCGAAGGCTCCGCGAGAATGCTGACCGACGGCACGACGATCTCGACCTTGTCTTTCGCTTCACCGAGCGCGAGATACGCCTCGTTCTCCCACGCGAGAAGCACGTCGCCGATGCCGCGCTCCATGAAGGTCGTCGTCGATCCGCGCGCGCCGGAATCCAGCACCGGCACGTTCTTGTACAGCGCAGCAACGAATTCACGCGCCTTCGCGTCGTTGCCGCCGTTCTGCTGCCGCGCATATTCCCAGGCGGCCAGGTAGTTCCATCGCGCGCCGCCCGACGTCTTCGGATTCGGTGTGATGACCTGGACGCCCGGTTTCACCAGGTCGCTCCAGTCCCGGATGCCTTTCGGGTTGCCCTTTCGCACAAGAAACACGATCGTCGACGTGTAGGGCGCGCTGTTGTTCGGCAGGAACTTGATCCAGCCCGGCGTGATGAGGCCCGCTTTGGAAATCGCCTCGACGTCGTAGGCGAGAGCGAGGGTGACGACATCGGCTTCGAGGCCGTCGATCACCGAGCGCGCCTGTCCTCCCGAGCCCGCGTGAGACTGGCGGAACGTCACTTTCTGGCCGCCGGATTTTGCGGCCCAGTACTTGGCGAACGCTTCGTTGAACGCACGATACAGCTCGCGCGTCGGATCGTAGGAGACATTCAGCAGTGTGGTCTGCGCCGAGCGGCCGCCGGCGGAGCGCCGAGCGCGGCGAGCACGAGAACAGCGGCGAACACGCGTTTCATACTTCTCTCCATCATCGAAAGTAACGACTGCTCAGGGCCGCGACGCCTTATGGCGATCCGCATAGTCAAGCCGACGGTTCTGCTATCTCCGGGCTGGCCCACATAGAGCCCGGTGCCGCCTGCGCACGGCGAGAGCAGATTCGAAGTAATTCTTGTCCAGCAGGTTGCGCGACCACAGCGACAGCGTCCAGCCGTCACGCGCCCGGAAGCCGACCCGGGCGTTGAGCAGGGAATATCCCGTCGACAACCAGATACTTCGACGCGCTGGGCTCGACGAAAATGAGGAGCGGTAGCTGGCGTCGATCGCTCCGAAGATACTCGCCTGCCCGGCCGAGCGCGTTCCCGGGATTCGCGTACTCGCCGCCGACAGAGGTCGGCCCACTCGGAGATGCCGGGCAGCACAGAGCCGGAGATGTCCTTGATCCCGGGCCCACCGGTTTCCTCGAGTGGAGCCGGCGCGTCCGGGAACGGAGATGTACCTGCCGTCGGTGTATGCGGCGGCGCCGTAGAACGACAGATGATCGTTCACTCTGGCGGGCCGTCGAACTCGACACCCCGCACGCGCACTTTTTCAGCGTTGGCGAGATAGCCGCGCAGTACGCCGACGGCGGCGTTCTGAACCTGTGTCTGGAAGTCTTTGATCTCGGTGTTGTAGACGGTGACGTTTGCGGTGACGCCGTCGAAGGGCTCCGTCTTGAAGCCGACCTCGATGTGGCGCACGTCTTCGGGGCGAACCGTCGCAGCGGAGAGGACGGGCCGGCCGAGCGCATCCGTTGGAACGCCGCCAAGGTTCAGACCGACCGACTTGAAGCTCGTTGCATACGTCGCATAGCTGTTGACTCTGGTTGCGAGGGCATAGGCCAGAGTGATCTGACCCGACAGATTCGTGTCGTCGACATCGGCCGTGTACTTCTGCGGCGCGAGAACCGAGAGTTGCAGTGCGATCAGCGCGGGATCGGTCGTCTGCAGACCGCCGTACACCTGCTGGTCGAAGTCCACGTCTTTCTTGTCGTAGTTGAACCGCAGGCCGGGCAGGAGCCGCAGGCGATCGGTCACCGACCATTCGAGCTGGCCGAACAGCGCCGCGCTGGTGTTCTGATAGTCCAGATACTGATTGAAGCCGTATCCATCGAGCAATCCGGGCGTCGCCGCGGCGGGCGTCGGCGCCAGCAGCCAGCGCGCCGCAGACGCGCCCTGTTCCTGCTTGATGACCGGGTCGGATTTGATCTGCTGCTGGTAAACGAAGGCGCCCGCGACGAAGTTCGTGCGGGAGGTAAGGTCGCCGGCGTACCGGACCTCCTGCGTCCACTGGCGCTGTTTCGACGTGCCGGATGACACCGTCGTGATCGGCAGGCCGATGAAGTCGCGGTCGTTGAGCGGATCCCAATCCCAGTAGCGCCAGGACGTCGTGGACGTCAATCGTCCGGACCCCACACGCCAGTCGGCGTTCAGCGAAGCGCCGCCCAGGCCCTGGTTGGATCGCAGGGGCGAGTCGACATCTGTGATCCGATCGAAGGCGTCACGCGTCGGTGGCACATAGCCGACCTCCGCCGCAATCGTGTCGAATTGCCGGTTTGCCGGACGCAGCGTTGGCGTCACGCCGGCGAAGACTTGCGTGGAGCCTCTGACGCGCTGCCGTGTGTCGTCCATCGCGCAGCGTGACCGCGACTCTGTCCGACGGCGTGAAGAGCACCTGGCCCCTGATGCCCAGATTGTTGAGGTCGTTCACCAGTTCCTGCGTCTTCGACGTTGTAGACTGTGCCGTCGCGCTGAGTGCCGGAGAAGGACAGTCGCCCCGCGACCTTCCGGCCGAGGAGCGGTCCCGTGATCGACCCCTTCGCCTGAACGAATCCGATGGTGCCGTAGTTGAGCTCGAACTCGGTTTCCGGCGTGAAGTCGGGCCGTCGCGTCGTCACGTTGATGGCGCCGGCGGTGGTGTTCTTGCCGAAGAGCGTGCCCTGCGGCCCGCGCAGTACTTCGATGCGCTCCACGTCGAGGAAGTCGAGCGACGCCGAGGCGGGACGAGCGTAGAACACCCCGTCGATGTACATGCCGACCCCGGGCTCGATGCCGTCGTTGGTCAATCCGAACGGCGCGCCGAGCCCGCGAATCTGGACCGATGAGTTGCGGGGATTGGTCGAGTAGAACTGGACCGTGGGGATCTGCTCCTTCAGGCGATTGACGTTGAAGGCGCCGGCGTCGGCGATCAGGTTTCCGCTGACGACCGAGACCGGAATCGGAACCTCCTGGGCCGCCTCCTCGATGCGGCGGGCGGTGACGACCACCGCTTCGCTGAGACGTGAAGGGGTCAGCGTGACGTCGAGCGTCAGCGTCTGGTTTGCTTCGACGGCCACGCGGCGCGACGGCGCTTCGAAGCCGTCGAGGGTCGTCTCTACGCGGTACGAGCCGGGCGGCAGCGCGTCGGCGCGATACGCACCCTGTCTCGTTCGCTGACGATCTCACGTGGCGGTGCCGTTGCTCTCGTTGACGACTCGGACGGTCGCGCCAGGCACCGCGGCGCCCGACGAGTCGCGCACGACGCCGGTGATGGTGCTCGGTGCCCGCCTGGGCCTGCATGACGGTGGCGTGACGCGCTGACGCGATCGCGAGCGCCGTCGCAATACACGGCCGTTCTGAGCAGCTTTCCGGAAACCATTGTCGCGTTCTCCCTATGCGCACGCGTGTCGCGCCGCATTCGCTAGAAATGCACACAGACCAGATTATGGTTGTTAGCGAAGGCCGGTCGGAGTGGCTAGGAGAAGGAAGGCGAAACTACAGGACTTGCGTAGGAAGGCTCTTACCTAGCTGCCGCCGGCACGATACACGAGCATCGACAACAGGCGGTCGAGGTCGTGGGCCGGAGCAGTCAGGAAGAGAACGTCAAGACCACACAGTTATAGCGGCACACCGCGAATTGTGTCAAATCCTCAGCGTGCACTAACGGCCCTCCGTCACGGTACACTCACGGAATGAGCACCGACGACAAGCCCAAGAGCGCCGTGGAACTGGCCATGGAGCGCATGCGTAGGAAAGATGCCGACAGCGGCGTGTCCGAACGGCCTCCGACAGAGGAGCAGAAAGCCGCGATCGCGGAGGCGCGCAGCCTTCACGCGTCGAAAGTGGCCGAAGCCGAGATTCTTCACCGGTCGAAGCTGGCAGGGCTCGTCGATCCCGCCGAGCGCGCCCAGGCCGAGGAGGCTTACAGGCGCGATTTGGCGCGGCTTCGCGATGATCTCGAGCGCAAAATCGGGAAAATACGGGCCAGCCGGCGATTGATTTCGCTGTCTACATTTGGAGCGATGTGCTATCACATATATCTGGTGACGCTGAACACGGAGTTTCACGTCTCTCGCCGCCCGCACCGACTTCCCACTCCACGACTGGTTGCCCTGTAGGCCCGGCACGCGTTGTGCAAGGTGGGCAGCGGATTTAGGTGCATATGCCTGTACTACCTGCAGGAGGAACACACATGTCGCGACGATTCGGAATCCTGGCCCTTGCTGGTGCATTGTTTTTAATCACTGGCGACGCGCGGGCCCAGGCACCGGCTGGAATGGAAGAGACCATACGTCCAGCAACTACAAGCATTTATGGAGATACCGGTCTATGGTTCGTTCCGACCGGCGAGGTGCTGCGTGACGGCACGTGGTCGGCGAGCGCATATCGCCTCAATTGGGACGTCCGCCAGGGTTTCACCGACATCTCACATTTTGAGGGGACCTTCGCATATGGCGTGAAGGGACGAGCCGAAATTTTCGGCGCCGTCCGCTTCATTACGCGCATCGACCGCGACACGCGGCCGATCTTCGGGTTTGGCGGCGACCGAGTACGGCGGCGTCGACAACAGCTATCCCTTCGTCCGCGACGGGTGGATCGGCAACAAGTTCGGTGATGTGTTCGTGGGCGGGAAGTACTCCATCATGTCCGAATCGCGGCAGCACAAGGTCGCCGCTGCCATCCGCGGCATGGTGAAGCTTCCGACGGGCTCTGCCGACGACGGGGCGGGCACGGGCAAGGTCGACTACCAGATCGACTTCATCGTGAGCAAGGTAGTCGCGAACACGGCCGAAGTCTCCGGCAGCATCGGCTACCGGCAGCGTAGCGACCCCGACGAATACGATCTCTCGAGCGGCATTCCGTTCGGCATCGGCGCGCAATTCCCGACACGAAGCCCGCTGAAGTTCACGGCCGAGTGGTTCGGCGAGATCTTCAACAACGACGTCGTCACGCGGACGGTGTCCCCCGCGCCTGCCTCAATCCTCGGCGTTGATGGGAGTGTGCCGCTGGTCACCTCGGATCTTCCGCTGCAGTCGACGTTGAACTTCGGCGCGACCTGGCAGACGACCAAAGGGTTCTTCGTCGGCGGCGGCATCAACTGGTCCGCCAAGGCCGAAGATCGCGAGGACCTGGGCATCGACAGCGACGACAATTTCGGCACGAGGTTCGGCTGGCAGTTCCGCATCGGCTATCACCCTGGCGTGGCCGGCATCCCGGTTGCGCTGCCGCCGCCTCCGCCGCCGCCAGTCGTGGCGCCCGCGCCGCAGCACACGCTGACCGTCGACGCGCGAGTGCAATCCGTGCACGGTCGAAGTCGGCGGCACTTCCAAGCTGACGGCCAACGCGAAGGATTCGATCGGATGCGTCATCACGTATCAGTGGAGCGCCCCGACCGGCTCGTTCGCCAACCCGGCGCAGCAGAACACCGCGTGGACCGCGCCGAACACGCCGGGCACCGTGCCCGTCACCGTGACCGGCACGTGCCCCACGGACAGCATGAAGGCGACCGACACGGTGAACATTCAGGTCGTGCCGCGCGTCGTGAAGGCGATCACGTTCGAAGACGTCTATTTCGACTTCGACCGTTTCACCCTCACTGACGCCGCGCAGCGCATCCTCGCGCAGGCGGTGGACGCGATGAGAGCCGATCCGACTCTGCGGGTGCGCATCGAAGGTCACACGTGCAGCATCGGCACGGCGGAGTACAACCTGGCGCTCGGCGATCGCCGGGCCCGCTCGGTGCAGCAGTATCTGGTGTCGAACGGCATCGCCGCCGATCGACTCACCACCGTCAGCTTCGGTGAAGAGCAGCCGAAGCACGACAACTCACGTGAAGAAACCCGCCGGCTCAATCGCCGCGCGGCCATGACGGTGCAGCTCGTCGCCGGCAACTAAGGGAGACATGTTTATGAACCGTTACGTAAACATCGGCCTGGCTTTCGGAATGTCGGCCTTCCTTGGCGCCGCGGCTCATCTGTCGGCGCAGGCGAAGCCTGAGACAGCGAAGCCAGCCACGCAGAAGCCGCAGACGGCGAAGCCGGCCACGGAACAGTCGTCGCAGTCGGGTCCAGTGAATCTGGGGGAGGTCCGCATTCCCCGGGACGTCAGGGCCGGGGGGAAGCGCTGCCCGCCGGCACCTATCAGGTGCGTGTCACGGAAGCGCCCGCTACTCCGCAGGCGGCAGGGCAGACGCCGCAATACGAACGGTGGGCCGAGTTCATGCGCAGCGGCAAAGTGGTGGCGCGTGAAGTGGTCACAGTGGTTCCTGCCAGCGAAATCAAGCAAGTCGCCGAGCAGACGCCGCCGCCAGCCGGCGGGTATCGCGCCGAAGTGCTCAAGGGCGACGACTACCTGCGGCTGTGGTTCAACCGCGGCGGAAATCATTACCTGGCGCACTTCAATATCGTGAAGAAATAGCTTGTAGTCGGTCGGTTGTAGCGTTGTGGCTACAACCGACCAGCTACCGGCGCTCTGCCCACCAGCTACCGGCCACCACCTACCTCCTAACGAACGGCGTACACCTTGCAGATATGCTTGGCGCTATGCCTCGATCAATCTGGAAAGGCTCTATTGCGTTCGGTCTGGTCTCCATCCCCGTCGAACTGCATACAGCCGTGCGCGATCACCGGCCGAAGTTCCGGATGCTCCACGCGCGGGACAAATCGCCGGTGCGGTACGAGCGCGTGTGCCAGCGTGAAGGCAAGCCCGTCGCATGGGAAGATCTCGTCAAGGGCTTCGAGTACGAGAAAGGGCGGTTCGTCGTTCTTACCAAAGAAGACCTGAAGACTGCCGCGCTCGCCAAAGACCGCGCGATCGACATCCTCGATTTCGTCAAGGGCGAAGAGATCGACGATCGGTACTTCGAGACGCCCTACTACCTGACGCCGCAAAAAGGATCGCATCACGCGTACGCCCTGCTGCGCGACGCGCTGAAAGACTCCGGTCGGGTCGGCATCGCCAAGATCATCATTCGAGAGGCTCAGCACCTCGCCGCCGTCGAGGTCATCGAGAACGCGCTGGTGCTGACGATGCTGAGATATGAGGATGAGCTGGTCGATACGTCGCAGCTCGAATTCCCGGCCAGGGAACAGGTGCGCAAGGCCGAGCTCGACATGGCGAAGATGCTGATCGACAACCTGGCCTCGGAATGGGATCCGTCGAAATACACGGACGAATACCGCGAGAACTTGATGAAGCTGATTCGGGCCCGCATCAAAGGCGAGAAGCCGAAGCTTCCATCCGCCGAGCCGCCTCCCGAAGGCAAGGTCGTCGATTTGATGGAGCGGCTGCGGCAGAGCCTCGCACAGAATCAGAAGCCCGCCGCCCGTGCCGCGCACGCAAAACGCGCGCGCGCGGGGCAGACAAAGACACGCGGGAAGAAGAAGACCCACCGCGCGGCGTGATGGCGATGCGAAGATTCTTTGCGACGATCCTGCTGCTGGCGATAGCGTCCGCCTCGTGCCGCGAGACCGGCGACGTCCAGGTGACGTCCATCGACTTCCGTGGCGCGACCGCGGTCAAGGCGGAGGAGCTGAAGGCGGTTCTCGCGACGCGGGAAAGCGGCTTTCTGCCATGGTCGCGCAAGCGATTCTTCGATCGCCCGGAGTTCGATCGCGACGTCCAGCGCATCGAGGCGTACTACGCTGACCGGGGTTATCCCAAGGCGAAAGTCGTCAACGTCGACGTGAAGCTCAACGACGCGAAGGACAAAGTCGCGATCACCGTAGAGATCGCCGAAGGCGAGCCGATCGTCATCGAGAGCGTCGCCTTCGAGGGGTTCGACCCCGTTCCCGCGGATCACCTCGATCGTCTCCGCGAGCGGCTGCCGATTTCGCCAGGCAAGCCCCGGGATCAGCGTTTGATCCTCGCGTCTCACGACGTGTCCGTTGCCGAGCTGCGGGATCACGGATTTCCATACGGCAGCGTGCGCATGGTCGAGCGGCCTGGCTCGTCCGACATGCGCGCGCAGATCGTCATCGCCGCGGATACCGGACCGCAGGCAGTGTTCGGCCCGATCAGCATCGAAGGCGATGTCTCGGTCGACGAAGACGTCGTTCGCCGCGAGCTGGCGTTCAAGGAAGGCGATCTCTATCAGCTGAGCCGCATTACCGAGACACAGCGGCGGCTCTACAGCCTCGAGCTGTTTCAGTTCGTCAACGTCGCGCCCCGCCTTCCTGAAGATCGATCGCCACGGATCCCCATCGCCGTGACGGTGACCGAAGGAAAGCACCGGCGGCTGCAGCTCGCGGGCGGATACGGTTCCGAGGAGAAAGCGCGCGGCCGCATCAACTGGCGGCATGTGAATTTTTTCGGCGGCGCTCGCACCGGCGAGGTCGAAGCGAAGGCGTCGTCGCTCGAGCAGGGAGTGCGGGGCAGCTTCCTCGAGCCCTATCTGTTTCAACGGGGATTATCCCTGCGCCTCTCGGGATCGACCTGGTGGGCGGACGAGCCCGTTTACGAGCACCGCAGCAGCGGCGGACGAGTCACGCTGGCGAAGGATCTCAGCAGGGCGAGGGTGGGCAGCGAGCCTGGAGTGCGCAACACCGTCAGCGCCTCGTTCATACAGGAGTACGAAGATTACGCGGTGGCGCCCAGCGTTCTCGAAGACCCGACCTTCCGCGACGAGCTCATTGCGCTGGGCCTCAACCCGGTGACTGGACGCGGCAAGGGCACGGTCACGGCTGTCGAAGTTGATTTCGAACGCAATACGGCGGAGCAGCCGCTCGATCCGCGCCAGGGTTACGTGGTGAGCGGACACGTCCAGAAGGCCGGACAGTGGGCCCGCGGCACGTTCGAGTTCACCGAGCTCTACGGCGAGGTGCGTGGGTACGTGCCGATTGGATCGCGCTTCGTCTGGGCGAATCGGCTGGGCTCGGCAACGCTGGCAGGACCGAGCGCGGCGACGATTCCGTTCTACAAACGCTATTTTGTCGGCGGTTCCAGCAGCGTCCGCGGATGGGGGCGCTACCAGGTGAGCCCGCTGACGCCCGCAGGGGAGCCTATCGGCGGGCGCACCATGCTGGAGGTTTCCACCGAGGCGCGGTTCGGCATTCGCGGCAAGCTGGGCGGCAG
This sequence comes from Vicinamibacterales bacterium, assembly GCA_963802345.1. Classification (GTDB taxonomy): domain Bacteria; phylum Acidobacteriota; class Vicinamibacteria; order Vicinamibacterales; family JAMQPK01; genus JAMQPK01. Next base: position 149,350 of record CAWDIK010000004.1, on the reverse strand, counting down.
TCTTGTTCGTGGACGGCGGCAACGCGTGGGAAGGCCCGTTTGAGGCGAGGTTCGGTGAGTTGCGCTGGGCTGCCGGTCCAGGTATCCGCTACGACACGCCAATCGGACCGGTGCGTTTCGACCTCGGCATCCAATTGAATCCCATCGACGGTCTGGTCCTCGAGGGCAACCCGGAGGAGCGGAAGTGGCGAGTACACTTCAGCATCGGCCAGGCGTTCTAGGCGTGGGCGGCCCTGCGATGCGGGCGGCGCGCCGGCTTTCGCGCTACCTGGCGATCGCCGTGCTCTCGCTCGTCATCCTGCTCGGCGCGGGCGTCGCGGTGACGCAGACGAGCTGGTTCAAGAACTGGCTGCGCCAGAAAGCGGTCTCCCAGGCCGCGCAGTACTTGAATGGCGAGCTCACGATTACGCGTCTCAGCGGCAACATCTTCACGGGCGTTGCGCTCGAGGGGGTGACGCTGCGCCATGAAGGGCAGACCGCCGTCGCGATGGACAAGCTCACGGTCGAGTACAGCCCGCTCACGATGATCTCGGAGGGCGTCATCCTCGACTCGATGACGCTCGACAACCCCACGATCCTGCTGCACCGCGACGACGCTGGATGGAATTTCAGCCGGTTCGTGAAGACCAGGCGCAACACCGGCGGACGTGGCGCGCCGCCGATCACGATGCAGTCGATCGTGATCAACAACGGCCACGTGATCGTAAACGACCGCGGCCGCCTCGTCGAAGACCTCACGCGTCTGAATATGCAGTTTCGCTTCGCTTATGAAAAGCCGGGCATCGCAATCTCGATAAACCGCATGACTGCGGATGCCGGCGAGACGGCGTTGCGCCGACTGACTGGCGATCTGCGATTCGATCGCGGATCGATCAGCGCGCGCGATATCGCGATTGAGACGGATCGCACGAAGCTCGTCACCGCGATTGACTACAGCGGTCCCGACAAGCGGCTGCTCGACATTCAGCTCGATGCCGAGCGCCTGTCGCTGCCGGAAATCGGCAGATACTTCCGCCCGCTCGCCACGATCAACCTCGATCCCAAGGTCAACGTCAAGGCACGCGGCACGCTCGACACACTGAACATGGACGTCGACGTCGTCTCGTCTGCCGGCACCGCTCGCGGACCGCTCGTCGGCCATTTCAACGGCAGCTCGAAGAACCTCGGAGGGCGGTTGGACGTGCGCGAGGTCGACATGGCGCCGATTCTCAATCGCGCCGAATGGAAGACGCGCGTGACGGGGCAGGCAGACTTCAAATGGACGTTCAGCCCGGCCGAGATCGATTTCAAGTTTGCCGGTCCGAACGTCGAGGGCTTCGGGTATCGGGCGGCCAACGTGCGAGCACAAGGGGTGTACCAGGTTCCGCGACTCGCTGATGGTCGCCCTGGACAGACCGTCCTGCGCTTCGACGCGAGCGGCGCCGCATACGGCGCTAACGCCACGACGCGCGCGACCTTCAATTTCTCGACGCCGTCGAGGCCGCTGTCGTATCGGCTCGAAGGGGCGTTTCGCAATCTCGACATGCGGCGCCTGCCCGGCAAGCTCTCGATGCCGCCGCTCGAGACCCAGGCAGCCGGCAACTATTCCTTCGAGGCACAGGGGCGCAACTGGACGGGCAAGGCCACGCTCAACGAGTCTGTGGTCGAAGGAGCGCGCTTCGATTCAGGCACCGTGCTCGGAATCGAATCGCGCGATCGCGAGCTCAGCTATTCGGCAAGCGGCAATGTGGCCTGGCTGAACCCGAGACGTTTCGCCGCGCCTCTCGAGATTGGCTGGCTCGATGACGATCGCCTCGACGGATCGTTGACAGGCGCGTTCACGTTCACGGGCAGCGGCCGCACGGTGGACGATCTGGTGCTGAACACCACGGCCACGCTCGTGGATTCGACCCTCGCGGGTGCTCGCTTCCCTTCGTCTGCGGTCGATTTCCAGATGGCCGCGCGCCAGATTCACGCGAAATTTACGGGGCCATTCGAGCAATTGCCGGGATCGCTGCTCACGGAGCGCAAGGAGCTCGCGGGCACGACGCTGAATGGATCGGCGGACATGGCCGTCGCGCTGACCGTGCCCAAAGTTGGCCCAACTGAGCTGCTGGATCTGGCCGGCACGGCGACACTGGAGAAGTCGACGATCGCTGGAATGGCGATCGATTCCGGCCAGGCGGCCGGCTCGTTCGCCAACCAGACGGTAGACATCAAGGAGCTCGTCCTCAGCGGACCGGACGTGAAAGCCAGTGCCGCCGGCACGCTCGCTCTTGGCGAAACCGGAGAGTCGAAGCTCAGTTACGACGTCGCCGTGACGAACCTCGAGCCGCTCGCAAAGCGCTTCGACAAGCCGTTCGCGGGTTCGGCGCATATCGTCGGCGAGGCGTCGGGGCCTGCCGCAAACCTGACGCTCGCAGGCAAGCTCGGCGCGAACCGGCTGCGGTACGGCACGAATGTCGACGCGCTCACGGCGAACAGCACCTACACGGCACAGCTCCCGAATTTCGATATCGAGCAGGGGAAGGTTCAGGCCGAGACGACCGCGACGTTCGTCACGCTCGCCGGCCAGAGTTTTCCGCGGTTGACCGCGAAGACGGACTACGAAAAAAACGAGCTGCAGTTCGACACCACGGTTGAGGAAGAGCGACGGTCGCTGGGTCTGGGTGGTCGGGTGTTGTTTCATCCCGACCACGACGAGCTGCATTTGCGGGCGCTCAACCTCACGGTGGGCCAGACGCAGTGGACGCTGCCTCAAGGACAGGAAGCCGTCGCGAAGTACTCGCAAGACTCCGTGACGCTGGAGAATTTCGTCCTGCAGCGCGGCGCGCAGGTCGTCTCCGCGGCCGGCACCGTCGCGATTGGCGCCTCATCGGCCAATCTCAGGAACAATCTGACGCTCAAGCTCGACAACGTCCAGGTGCAGGACATCAACGAGCTTCTCCTCGGAAACCGTTCGCTCGCCGGCGTCCTCAATGCGAGCGCGGTGATTCAGGGCACGCGCAACGATCCGGTAGTCGACTCCGATTTCGCCGTGACGCAAGGGACGGTCGAAGGGGTGAAGTTCAACGGACTCACGGGCAAGGCACATTACGCAGGGCGCGCGGTCGACCTCGACGCCCGTCTCGAGCAGAGCCCTGCTGCCGTGTTGACGGCTGTCGGCACAATTCCCGTCCCGAACGGGCCCGGTGCGACCGCGCGGACCGCGGAGTTCGACCTCGCCGTCAAGAGCACACCCATCGACATCGCGCTCCTGCAGCCGGCAACGACACAGGTGACGAACCTTGCGGGCCAGTTCAGCGCCGACGTGCGCGTCAAAGGAACCCTCGAGGCGCCTCGATTTGAAGGCCTCGTCGAGACAACGAACGGCGGCTTCAGCGTCGTCGCGACGGGCGTGACCTACACCAACGCGATCGCGCGCCTGTTGTTCGAGGGCGATCGGGTATTCGTGGATCGCTTCGAATTGAGCGACGACGATGCAGACCGCCTTGTCGCGATCGGCGAGCTCGGGATCGTGCAGCGTGGCATCGGCGCGATGAACCTGCAGATCTCGTCGTCGCAGTTCAAGGTGCTCGACAACGAGTTCGGTGACATGTCAATCGACAGCGACGTGCGCGTCACCGGCGAGGTGGCGACGCCGACGGTCACCGGCGAAATCGTCACGCGTCCCGGCCGGCTCGAAGTCGATCAAATCCTCGAGCAGTTGTCCAGAAGCCCCTACCGCACCGAGGCAACAACCGCGACCATCCTGGAAGGGGCAACGCCCGCTTCCGAGTCGGCCCTGACGCCTTTCGGCGACAACCCGCGTGCCGGTCTCTACGACACCGCCACCATCGACGTGCGCCTGCGGCTGCCCGACGATCTCCTGTTGCGCGGCCGCGACATGCACGCGAGCTTTTCGCGCATCGGCCTTGGCGACATGAACATCACCGTAGGCGGCGAGCTGCAGATTCGCAAAGCGCCTGCCGGACAACCGGACGTCATCGGCACCGTCACCGTCGTGCGGGGCTACTACGATTTCCAGGGGCGCCGGTTCGAAGTGCTGCGCGACAGCCAGATTCGCTTCCAGGGCACGCGGCCGGTTGATCCTGCGCTGCAGGTGGACGCGCAGCGCATCATTTCCGGCGTCACCGCGATGGTGAACATCCGTGGCACCGCCCGGCAGCCTCAGGTGCGGCTGTCGAGCCAGCCGCCACTGGACGAGGCGGATGTGCTGTCGCTGATCGTCTTCAACGAGCCGATCAATCAGCTGGGTGGAGGCGAGCGGCTGAATCTCGCGGAGCGCGCGGGCGGCCTCGCCGTCGGGTATCTTGCCACGCCGCTCGCAAATTCGATCGCCCGCACGCTCGATCTCGACTTGTTCGAGATTCGCGCCACGGGCGGCGAAACCGGGCAGCCCTCGATCGCCGTCGGACAGCAGCTGGGGTCGAGGCTGTTCGTGTCCTTCAGGCAGGAATTCGGCTCGGACGACTTCGCTCAGCTTTCCCTCGAGTACCGCATCAACGAGCTGCTTCGCGTTGTGAGCACAGTGACGCAGGGCAACCAGCGATCGCATCGCACCCAGCGCATCGACAGGACCGGCCTCGATCTGATTTACACACTCAGCTATTGAACCGGAACCGGAACCCGGAACCGGAACCTGGAACCGGAACCCGGAACGTGTCCTGTTGGGATTCAGGTGACCGGGTTTCTAGTCAATTCGACGCTCCAAATCCGCGTATTTCTGCCGGGCCTGAGGTTTCCGCCGAGGCTGAAACGGCCCGCACCTTGCTTGAGATGCGGAGGGAGCGTAGTTATGGTCAGCGATAACGTTTTTGGAATCAACAACACACGGGCAAATGAGGTCGCGTTGCCGGCGCCGTTTCTACGAATTTTCGCGGCTCTCGCGCGTCAGCTCGCGCGGCTGTGGTGCGGCTTGCATGGCCACCTGATCATGCTGCACTTCGAGCCCAACAAACTGTCGCTGCAGTGCTCACTTTGCGGGTACGAGACCGAAGGATGGGAGGTCGGCCGGCCACTGATGGCGCGCCGGCAGGCAAATAACCCCCAGGCGCGTCCGGACCGGCGCCGACAGCTGCGTCCGCTGCCGACCAACGCGCGACTGGCGTCTTAACGAGGACTGTTATGGCAGATTTGACGTGGACAAATACGTGGCTGGGGATTCTCGCCGTCATCAGCCTGATTCAGTTTCTGGTCATGTGTGTGGCGGGCTTTCTCGCCTATCGCATGTACTCGAAGGCGATGGCGACGATCGAGACCGTCGAGCGCGTGCACATCGCGCCGCTCCGCGCGCGAGTGGACTCGGTGCTCGATCAGGTGCAGCAGATGACCGACAAAGTGAGGCACGCGCAGGAGTCGATATCCGATGCGCTTCACCACGTCACCGGAACCGGCTCTGCCGTCGCCGGCGCAGTCAAATCGAAGGCATGGCCGCTCGTCGGTATCTTTCAGGGGCTGAAGTCGGTCGCCACTGCGATGATGGGCAACGGCCGCCACGAACACACGGACAGGCCGTACGGCGCGATGTAGGTTTTCGCTGCACAGGCGTTCGAACGGCACGCGAAAAATCGGCCATTCTCTCGCGGTACGAGCGTTGCACTGTGTACGCTCGACCGGATCCCATTCCGGATTCCTCAGAACCGCTCCCCTTGACTGTGCGGAGCAACCACAACGCTCGGGAGGCGCCTCCGCTGGCGCCTCCTCTCGCCATTTCAACGCTGATGTCGGGTTGTCTTCAGCAGTGAGGGGTGATGGTCGAAGGTCGAAAGAGTTAGCATGAAGGGTACAGAGTCGAGGATGCCCGGCCGAAGCAAAGCACACGAACGATCCGCACGCCCGCCCGAACGTCGAAAGGATGCCCACCAGCGGCCGTCCCTGGAGGTCGACGGATTTTCCGATGATTACCTCAGCGTGGTCGCCCACGACCTGCGCGGCTCGCTCAACAGCATCATCGGATGGGCCGAGTTGATCAAACGCCAGGCGCTGAACGAGGCGGGCAATGTCCGCGCGGGCGAGACGATTATCCGGCAGGCGAAGCAACAGCTCGATCTCGTCAACGAGGTCGTCGACACCTGGCGTCTGCTGTCGGGAAATCTCCGATTGAAACTCGCGCCTGTGGACGCGAAGGAGCTCGTCAACACCGCCGCGTATGCCGCGAAAGAAGGCACGAACAAGGAAGTGGAATTTGATTTCCAGCTCGAAGCGCTTCCCGGTCCCCTGCTCGCAGACGGCGCGCGCCTCCGCCAGGCGCTGATTGGCCTCTTCAACAGCGCCATTCACTTCGCGCCCGACAAAGGCACAGTCGAGGTGTGTATGCGGCCGGGCGATAACGGGATGGCCGAGCTCACGGTGCACGACTCGGGTGTGGGCGTGGACGCTGAAGCCCTGCCGTATCTCTTCAGCAGGCAGCGGCCGCAGGACCCGACCAAACATTCGGCGCGCGCGAAATACGGGCGCGGTCTCGGGTTGATTCGCGACATCATCGACCTGCACGGCGGCACCATCAGGGCTGAGACCGACGGGAAGTCCGGCATGACGTTTCGCGTCCTTCTTCCGCTGCAGGCCGCTCCGATTGCGGTGCACGCGGATAAAGCTCGTGAGGTCAAAGAAAGCGGCCGTGCCGAATTGCGATCACGCCTGGCGGGCACGCGAGTGCTGATCGTCGACGATGACCCTGACGCGCGCGAGGTCGTCGCCGCGATACTGCGCCACTATGGTGCGTCGGTGATTGTGGCGACGTCGGTCTCGACGGCGCTCGTCGCGCTGCGACGCGAACAGGTCGACGTGCTGGTCGCCGATCTCGGCATGCCGATAGAAGACGGCTACGATCTGATTCGCCACGTGCGCAGCTCGGAGGTCGACAAGATTGCCAGGCTGCCTGCGGCAGCCCTGACGGCTTACACGACCGAAGAGGATCGCGACCGTGTGCTTGCGGCGGGCTTTCAGTTCCATCTGGCCAAGCCAGTGGACCCTGCCGTGCTCGTCGCGACTGTCGAGCGTCTCCGCGGCGAGACACTATCCGTGCATTAGTTTTGTACATGATCATGATCGGGCTGCGGACACCTCAGTGCGGTAATTCGTTCCGCCACTAAAACTCTTTCATATCTTGTCGTATACTCGCCACCCGTTGCTCCCCGTGCCCGGGGAGCCGGCACGACAACCCGGAGGAAGAGTGCATGGCTGTTGAACGGGCCGCCGGCGGCTCCAGTCTTATCGATGTCCTCGATCGCGTTCTCGACAAGGGCATCGTCATCGACGCGTGGGTTCGAGTGTCGCTCGTCGGCATCGATCTCATTACGGTCGAAGCGCGCGTGGTCGTCGCGTCTATCGACACGTATTTGAAGTACTCCGAGGCGGTGGGACAGTCGGTCCCCGTGGCTCGCCCGGCCCTCGAATCGCGGCCGTATGACGAGCTCGCGGCCGAGAATCAGGCGCTCCGCGCGGAGTTGAACAGCTCGGGCGGTGCGCGTCAGCCGGTGGCGCGGAGACGGCGTCCGGGGGTGTAGCGTCTGATGGCAAAAAAAACGACGAAAACCAAAGGGCGGCGTGTGGTGAAGCGCCCTGTGCCAGTACCCGCGAAAGCCGTCGTCAAGACGCTGCGCGAGAAACCCGTTTCACGCCGTGACGATCCGCAGCCCGGCGATGCGGTGCGAGGCAAGTACGTCTATTGCGTCATACAGTCTGCCGACCCGCTCAAGTTCGGCGCTGCCGGCATCGGCGACAACGGCACGGAAATCCACACGGTGCATTACCGCGATCTCGCGGCGGTTGTCTCGGACGTCCCGCTCGGCGTGCTCGACTCCACCCGCGAGAACGTGCTCGCCCATGAGCGCGTCAACGAAATCGTCATGCGCGATCACACGGTGATTCCGATGTCGTTCGGCACCATCTTCAAGACCAGGGACGACATCGTGCAGCTGCTGCGTTCGGCCTACGACGCGTTCGGCGATGTGCTGTCCAAGATGCGCGACAAGATGGAGTTCGGCCTCAAGGTGCTGTGGGATCGCGACTCGATCGTCAAGGACATCGAAGACGAGGACGAGGGCATCCACCGCCTGAAGAACGAAATCGCGCTGCAGAAGGGATCGACGTACTTCGCGCGCATGCAGTACGGCCGCGCCATCGACGCGGCACTGCAGGCGCGTTCAGAGCGTTACGGCACTGAGATTCTCGATCGCCTCAGGGACGTCGCCGTGGCGTCACGCATCAACAAGCCGATCGGCGATAAGATGATCATGAACGCGGCCTTCCTGGTCTCGCGCGACCAGGAAGCCGCCTTCGACGCGCGCGTCAAGTCGATTGCGGCCGAGCACGACAAGTTGACGTTCAAGTACACGGGGCCGTGGCCTCCGTACAACTTCGTGAACATCCGGTTGAAGCTGGAACGGGTCTGATGTTTCTGCTCGACTCTCTTCTCATCAACGGCATCTCGTTCGTGCTCGACAAGGTGGCGACGATCGCCGATGCCGAGCTGAACGACCCCGAGCGGCAGCGCGAGCGGCTGCTCGAGGCGCAATTGAAGCTCGAGAGCGGAGAGATCACCGAGGAGGAGTTCGCCGCCGTCGAGTCCGACGTCTTCGAGCGCATTCGCGAGATCAAGGCGCGCACGCAGCCGCAGGACGTCATCGTCGACGATGAGCATCGTGTGGCGGGAGTCGAGATAACCGTCGACGACGAGGCGTGAGACCCCAGGATCGATCGTCCCGCCCCGCATCCATCCGCACAAACGCCACGTACGTTTACTGTCTGGTTCAGGCGACGAAGCCTCCTTCCGCGCGCGGTGCACCGGCCAGCGTTCCGGGCGCAGGCGCTCCGCGACTCCTCGCGATCGATCGGGATGTCTGGGCTGTCGTCGCGGACGCGCCGCTCGATCGCTTCGCTGCCGAGGTGTTGCAGCAGGAGCTTCAGGACGTCGAGGCCATCTCCCGGCATGCGCTCGCGCACGCCGCGGTCATCGAGTTTTTCTTCCGCCGCGCGGCGGTCATTCCGCTGAAATTATTCACCCTGTTTTCCAGCGACGAGACGGCTCGCGAGCACGTGCGCGGCCGGCTGCCGGCGCTGAAGCGGATGTTCGGAGCGCTGCGCGGCCTCGAGGAGTGGGGCGTGCGCATTTTCGCCGGCGAGGCCGAAGCGGAATCGGCGCGAACGGTCGACAGCGGCCGCGATTATCTGCAGGTGAAGAAGCGGCTGCACGAGCAGACTGTCGCCCCATCGCGCGCGACGATCCGCGCGGTGAATGGCGCCGTCAACTCGCTCGGGCGAATCGCATCGAAAATGCGGAAGGAAGCATTGCCGCCGCCGGGTCGAGGGCGCCCGTATGTCGCCGGCGCATCGTTTCTCGTGAAGGCGAAGAGGCGGAACGCGTGGAAGGCGCATGCCGCAAAGCTCGGCGCAGCGCTCGCCGCTGACGGTCACAGGCTCGACATGAGCGGCCCGTGGCCTCCGTATCACTTCGTCACGAAGTAGATGGCTCGCCGCAGGAAAATGCCGGAGACCGGGGATTGGCTGTTTCCGAACGTCACACGCGCTGCTCAGGATGAAGAGCAGTCGTCGCTGCTCGACGTGCTGGACAACGTGCTCAATCGCGGCGCCGTTCTCACTGGCGACATCGTCCTGGGGGTCGCGGACGTCGATCTGATTTACGTGAAGCTCTCTGTGCTGCTGGCTGCGCTCGACAAAGTGACCAGGCACGACCCGGTCTTCAAGGCCATCGCGGCCCGGCCACGCAAAAACTCCAAAAGCGCCCCGGCGCGCGGGCGCCAGAGCGGCAAGAAGCGCTGACGCGCACGCGTCGCCGCTTTCCGGTATCGATCGTGCACACCGTCGTGCATGACCGAATACAAACACACTCCCGAGAAACCCAAGTCTGACCCTCGCGATCGCGAGCCAGCCGACGAAGCGCCCGCGACGCCGACGGATGAACCCAGTCCTGTTCCTGTGCAGGATCCTCCTGTCAGCGAACCGAAGGCACCGTACACAGTGACCAAAGAGGATATCCAGCCCAGCACGCTGTAGCGGTTTTGGACGGTCGTTTGCCTCGTCAGCAGGGGGCACGGTGGCATACACCGTGCTTTCCGTACTCGCAGGAACTTTTTACGGAGGTGCGAGGATGTTGTGGACAATTTTTCTCGTTTTAGTTGTGCTGTGGATGCTCGGTGTCGTGAGCTGGTACACGCTTGGCGGTTTTATCCACGTACTGCTCGTGCTCGCCATCGTCGCTTTGCTCGTACAGCTGATCCAGGGACGGCGGGTCGTCTAACGCGAGAGTTTGGGCGCGCGGACGTCCCGCGCCGGTCGTAAAAGGAGATTGGTGTGGACCAACAAACGCAGCTGTCGAAAGTGCTGGCGGGGGCCGCCATTGGTGCCGGCTTTGCTTTTCTTTTCCTCACCGCCAGAGGGCACCGGCTTCTCGATAGTGCCGAGCCGTGGCTAGACGATGTGATACGCGACCTTCACCGGTTGCGCAATGCCGCCGCAAAAGCGCGAGAGGCCGTGGACGAGGGACGCCGGTCGTTCAGCGCGGTGTCCGAAGCCATCCCATTTGGCCATGCGAAAGACCGGGAGTGGGCCAAAGAGCCACATCACTAAATACTGTAACTAGAGATCTTGAGATCTGGAGATCTCAAGATCTCTAGTTACATTCCGTTTACTCCTCTACGTCCTCGTCGTCCACTTCGCTGTCGTCATCGTCCACGTCCTCGTCGTCTTCGAAGTCCTCGTCATCGTTCGCCATTTCCAATTCATCGTCCTGTTCCTGCGGGACGGATGCGCGCGGTTCGTTCGTGCCTGGAGCGTTCGATTTCTGGGCCATTGCGATTACCTCCGGGCGCAGGTACGCAAGATCGCTGCCCTGAGTCGACCGGAACACGGATTGCTCCATCAGATCACCGGGGGATTCCAATGTTGAAGGGTGCGGCGATTTTCCTGCTCGTTGGACTCGTGGCGGCGCTGTTCGGGTTTACGACGATAGCCGGCGCGTCATTCGCGATCGCCAAGATTCTCGCGGGCATTTTTCTGCTCGTGTTCCTGATGCTCCTCGTGCTCGCGCTGTTCGCCACGCGCGCTGCGTAGATGCCGATCGCAGCTGCGCTCCCAGAGCGACGGACGCTGCGCACGCTCGAGACCGCTGCGCGCGATTGCCGGGCGTATCGTTCTGGAGGCGCGCCATGCAGACATGTTCGGCGAAGACGCTGCCGCCGCCGAAATGATGCACATCGGAGACAGCCAGGAACGTACGAGCCTCCTGTTCCGCGCCGGGCGTTAGAACTGAACGCCGTGCCTGATGTCCCACTTCCAGAAGTTCTGGGAATTCGCTCAAGGTCGAAGTCGATCGCCGCCATTGTGCCGATCTGAGTGTCGCGTCAGCTGTACCGGCAATAGTCGCACGTCGGCACGCAGGCCGACATGCTCTGCGAAGAACGCCATGATGCTCGCCACCGAGAGTTCACCGCGAAATCGATATCGAGCTGGATCCCTCAGTTATGTGCTAACGATCCCGATCGAGCCGGGGTCTGTTGCCGGCCTTCTTTGGATCGACGGCCGTTTCCGTCGGCTCTCTCTCGTCCTGAGCCTTCCGGATGTTCTCGTTGGCCTCCCTGAGATCCTTTGTCTCGCCTTTACCCGAGTTCTGCGCGCTCTTGTCTTTTGAGTCCACGTCGCCTCCCTACTCTGCGATCAGCAATGCGTTCGCGACGCTCTTCACGCCCGGAACGTTCATGGCCAGGTCATTGATCCTTCTGCGCTCTTCTTCCGTTCCCACCGTGCCGCTGACGCTCACATCGCCGTTCGCAACGATGAAACTGATGCGTCGATTTTTCAGATCGGCATCGCGAGAAATGGCGAGGTTGAGATCGCGGCGGATGGCTTTATCGATCGGGTTATCCGGAACGGCCACCGGCGCCGAACCGCCAACCGAGCTCATGGGCGCGCGCGCGGTCGCGTCGAGCCGCAATGGCAGTTCCGCGTCACGCTCCTGTGACGCGGTACCTCGCGCCGCACCCCACGCACGCTCCGGTCAAGGCGAGAGCGGCGATGACGATCGATGAGCGCACCATCCTGCTGATACAAGTAGCAAACTCCGGTCCTCACGGGGCCAGCAGCTGCACCGCGTACCGTCAGCGGCTCACGAAAGATGTCTGGAAATTGTTCGGAAACCGTTGAACGGTGTGCGGCGTCGCCTCTCGAACGCGTCTGGCACGTGACTTGTAGTAGTGCAGCGGAGATCAATTTGTCTCTTAAGGAGGGGCGGGCAATGTACGAACCACATTACGAGGAAGAAACGGGCGGCGGCGGTTTTCTCATCGGGTTGCTGTGCGGGACAGCGCTCGGCGCTGCCATCGGGTTGATGTTTGCGCCGAAAGCTGGCTCCGAGTTCCGCCAGCGGTTGTATGAATCGACCGGCGACATCCGACGAAAGGCCTACGAGACCTACGACCAGGCGAGCGAGCAGGTGAACACACATGGTGTCGAAGGGCCGTCAGGCTGTCGACCGTGGCCGCGAGGCGTTCGAGAATGCCAGACAGTCAGCAGCCGGTCAGGCAACCGGCGGCAACGGAACCACGTCCGATTTTGGCAGCAGCCAGAGCCGGCCTGGCGTTTCAGACTTCAGCAGCGGCCCCCGAACCACGGGCGGCGCGTAAGCGCAGCACCGCGCAACACGGCAGAGGGCAGAGGGCAGAGGGCAGAAGGAGGCTCTTTGCTCTCGCGACTCTGACTCCAGCCTTTGATTTCAATCACTTACAGTGTGTTTCCTGTACGGCATAGCCCGTGCATTTTGGCCTGCGCTAGCTTGAATTCAGCGCGAAACAAGTATTGATTTAATACAATGTGTAGTTTATCAATACATAACAGACTGGGAGAGTGAATCAAATGGCGACCCGAGTACTGATCATCGATGACGATCGGGATACCGCTGACTTCCTGAAACTATTGGTCGAGCCCAGAGGCGACCTGGCCAGGACGGCATCCGATGCTGCGCAGGCTCGGGAGATTCTTCGCTCATGGCGGCCAGAAGTCGTCCTCATGGATTTGATGCTGCCCGACGCAGACGGCATCGACCTGTTGAGAGATTTCAAAGAGGCGAGCCCGGAGACGCAGGTCATCATGGTCACCGGGTACGGCAGTGTGCCGAAGGCCGTCGAGGCGATGAAGGGCGGTGCGTTCAGCTTCATCGAGAAGCCGGTCGACGCCGACGTGCTGCTGGTGATGCTCGACAAGGCTGCTGAAAAGCTTCAGCTGTCAGCGGAGAACAAGCGGCTCAAGGAAGAGCTGCGGGATCACACGAGCTTCGCCAATATCGTGGCGCGCAGCGACAAGATGCGCCAGTTGTTTCATCTCATCAAATCCGTCGCCCCAACCGACGCCAGCGTCCTGATTCACGGAGAAAACGGCACCGGCAAAGAGCTCGTCGCGAGCGCCATTCACGAGCACAGCAAACGCAAGAAGGGCCCGTTCATCAAGATCAACTGCGCGGCGCTTCCGAGCGAGCTGATCGAATCAGAGCTGTTCGGACACAAGCGCGGCGCATTCACCGGCGCGGTGTCGGACAAGACCGGTCTGATGGAGCTGGCCGACGGCGGTTCGCTGCTCCTGGACGAAATCGGCGAGATGCCGGCCAGCCTGCAGGTGAAGCTGCTTCGCGTGCTGCAGGACCGCGAGTTCCGGCCGGTTGGCGGCAGCCGCGTGATTCAGCCGAATTTCAGGCTCATCTGCGCGACGAACATCAATCTCGACGCGGCCCTCGGCGAGGGCAAGCTGCGCGAAGACCTGTACTTCCGCATCAACACCGTCACACTGGCGATTCCGGCGCTCCGCGATCGCACCGAGGACATTCTCCTGCTCGCCGAGCACTTCCTCGACCGCTTCTCCGGTCAGCATCAGCGAAACATCCGGTCGATCAAGCCGGACGCTGCGAAGGCGCTGCTTCGCTATCGCTGGCCGGGCAACGTACGCGAGCTCGAGCACGTGATCGAGCGCGCCGTCATCGTCGCCGAGGGGACGGACATCACCGTTGAGGATTTGCCGCCGACCATTCGCGATGCCGAACGTCTGCCGAACCAGACCGGCTTCGTCATTCCTCCACACCACACGCTGGAGGAAATCGAGAAGCTCGCGATTCTGCAAACGCTCGAGCGCACGCGCGGCAACAAGCGCAAGGCCGCCAGCATTCTCGGCGTGTATCGCCCGACGCTCTACAACAAGCTGAAGAAATACAACCTGATCGAAACACAGGAGCGGGCGCCGCGCGTCCCGCAGGCTCCGGCAGCGCCGGCGCCGGTCGCGCCAGCGCCGCCGGAATTCAAGCCTCCAGTCCCGGAAGCATAGGGACTGGGAACCGGTCCTGGAATCCGGAACGGAACCGGAACCGGAACCGGAACCGGAACCCTTACGCTGCTGTCGTCTCTCCGCCCAGCAGCGTGAGCACTTCGCCGGTGATGTAGCTGGAATCGGCGTTCGAGGCAAAGAACACGAAGGCCGGCGCGATCTCTTCAGGTTGCGCCGGCCTTTTCATCGGTGTGTCGGCGCCGAACCGCGAGACCTTGCTCGTCGCTGATGTCCTCGATCGATTCCTGGTGCTGTTGATAGGCGGCATTGTTGACGACGATATCAAGCTTGCCGAAGGCCTTTACCGTGCGTTTGACCGCTTCGGCGCAGAAGGTCGACTGTTGCACGTCCCGGGAATCAGCAGGGCGCGCGGCCTTCGGCCTCGACGGCTTTCCGCGTCGTTTGTGCATCCGACTCTTCGACAGGAAGGTACACGATCGCGACGTCGGCGCCTTCACGTGCGAACAGCACTGCGACCGCGCGTCCGATGCCCGAGTCGCCGCCGGTGATGAGCGCGGCGGACCCCTTTAGTTTGTCGGCGCCGCGGTACTCCGGCGCTTCGTATTCGGGGCGAGGCTGCAGTTTCGATTCGATACCGGGTTTACGTTGATGCTGCGGGGGAAATGGTGGCCGGGGGTGCGGTTTCGTACGAGCCATAGGACCTCCGGCGGGATAGTCGCAAGACTCGCGCCGGGATATACTCGCTGGCCTTAGCAGACGCCCCTATGCCTAACGATTCCATTCAAGTCGGTCATGCGCGTGCAAGCGGCCTGGTCGACGTCCTCGATCGCGTCCTCGACAAGGGCCTGGTCATCGCCGGCGATATCAAGATTTCGATCGCCGAAGTCGAGCTGCTCACCATCCGTATTCGATTGATGGTGTGCTCCATCGACAAGGCCGAACAGATCGGACTCGACTGGTGGCGCCACGATCGCCACTTGTCGATGGGTAACGACGAGCTGGCCATCGAGAACGAGCAGCTCAAGGAACGCATTCGCCGTCTCGAGCGGCAGCTCGAAGCGGCGCCGGGCACTGCGCAGCGGGCACCGAAGCTGCGCGCGAAGCGGTTGGAACGACGATAAGGGACTGTAGATCTGCGATTCTGGATTTCAGATTTCTGGAGGCACATGAATGGCCGTTGAACGCGCCGCGGGCGGCTCAAGTCTTATCGACGTTCTGGATCGAGTGCTCGACAAGGGCATCGTCATCGATGCCTGGGTGCGCGTCTCACTCGTCGGCATCGACCTCATCACCGTAGAGGCGCGCGTCGTCGTCGCGTCCATCGACACCTACTTGAAATATTCGGAAGCCGTTGGACAATCGGTGCCGGTCGCGCGGCCAGCGCTCGAATCGCGCCCTTATGACGATCTTGTCGCCGAGAACCAGGCGCTGCGGGCAGAGCTCAGTGCGGGCGGCGCACCGGCAGGTGCCGTCCGTCAGCGGGCGACCAGCCGGCGCCGTGCTCCGCGCTCGTAATGATTGATGGCGATGGCCCGGCGCTCCGTGGGAGTAGCGGCACGCCAGACGGCGTCCGCCGAAGCAAAATTGGCGCTGCTCGAGGATTTGCAGCGGTGTGGAGATCCCGCCGCGGCGGCTCAAAGCGCAGCTGAGTGGCTGCTCGCCCACTCGGGCGCTGAACGCACCGTTTTCGTCGCGCCCGATCATGTACGCGGCACGCTTGCCGGCATCGCGGGAGCCGGCGTCCCGGCCCGGCAGCTGAAAAAGTTCGCGGTCCCGCTCGACGATTCCGCGCATCCGCTCGTCAACGCTCTCACCAACGGGTCCGTTGTTTCCTTTCACAACCCTCAAGACGCTCGCCTGAGCGTCTTTGGCGATGCGCCGTTTACCTCGGTCAAGGTCGGAGGAACGGGCGAGGAGCCGGCGTTCGGGTTGCTGCTCATCAGCCCGGCGACGGACATGCCGACGGCGAGCGTCACATGGGCAGCGAATGCACTGGGCCGGTGCCTTGAAACCACCGGCGGCCCCGCCGCTGGCTTCGGCGAGGAGGACCCCCGCGTTCGACGCGAGCACGCGCTGCTCTTCAGCATCATCAACGCGGCGACCGACCCTATCTTGTTCACGAACATGGAGGGTCAGCTGATTATCGCCAACGCGCGGGCCGAAATGCTGTTCACCGCGCCGGACGATGTGAGTGAAGGGCGCCGGCGCGCGGTGCAGCTGAACAACATGTTTTTTTCCGCCGCTCTCTCGCGGACGGCGCTCGGCGAGGGCGAGGCGGGCCGCCGCGAGCTCCTGTTGGTCGATCCGACGGAAGGATCGGATCTCCTCTTCGAGCTGCTCAGCACGCTCGTCAGTGATCCGCGCGAAGGCACCGGCGTTGTGTCGATTCTGCGCAACATCACAGACCTCCGGATGGCGACGCGGCAGATTGACGAGAACTACGTCAAGCTGCGCGCGGCCGAGGCCGAGGTGCGTGCCGAACGTGACCGCCTGAACCTGCTGATCGATTCTGTCGCCGATCCGATCATCGTCACCGATCAGGAAGGCGAGATCTCGCTGATGAACAATCCGGCCGAGCGCCTGTTTACGGTGGTGCGCGGCTCTGGCGAGGATGCGCAGCGCATCGTGCGCGCGAACGACGCGCACTTTACGTCGTTCGTCTCAGGACTGCTGTCGACCGGGTGGGAGACGACGCGTCGCGGAGAGATTGCGCTGGTGGATCCGAACACGGGGAAGCTGGTTCCTGTCGAGGCCCTCGCAGCCAAGATGCTGTCCGATATCGGCGAGCTGACGGCAATCGTCACGATCCTGCACGATCGCACGGAGGCCATCGAGCGTAATCAGCTGTACGAGCGATTGAAGCTCGCATCCGAGGAGCTCGAGGGGAAAGTGCGCGAAGCGACCGGGGAGCTCGCAAATCAGAACGAGCTTCTGCGGCGGCAGGCGCTCGAGCTGGAGCAGGCATCCGCCGCCAAGTCGCAGTTTCTCGCGAACGTGTCACACGAGCTGCGGACGCCTCTCAACGCCATTCTTGGCTATGCGGCCATGACGCTCCAAGGTGTGTCGGGTGAGCTCAGCGCGCCGCAGCGGCGGAATTTGTCTCGCATCGACGCGAACGCGCGACACCTGCTCACGCTGATCAACGAGATTCTCGACATCACGCGGATCGAAGCGGGGCGCATGCCCATACAGGTGGTGGCGTTCAATCTTCCCGAGCTGGTGCGCGAAGTGACGACCGAGCTCGAACCCATCATCGCGAAGTCGGGTCTGCAGGTTATTTGCAAGCTGCCGTCGGACATACCGACGCTGCGGACCGACCGCCAGAAGGTGAAGCAGATCCTCGTGAATCTTCTGAGCAACGCGCTCAAGTTCACGCCGAAAGGCAGCATCACCATCAAGACCCAGCTCTCCGGGAGGCACGCGGTGTCCATCTCGGTTATCGATACCGGCATTGGCATCCCGAAGGGGGATCAGGTGAAGATCTTCGAAGACTTCCGCCAGGTCGATCAAACGCCCCGCCGGGCCTACGGTGGCACGGGTCTTGGTTTGTCGATTTGCCGGCGGTTGACGACGATGCTGCGAGGCACTCTGAAGGTGGAGAGCAAGCTGGGGCACGGATCTGCGTTCACGCTGACCCTGCCGGCAAATTTACGGAAGTAGTATCGGCTTTTTAACCGCCTGTTTGAGGAAACGATGAAGGACGCGATGGCGACAAAAAACAAGAGCGAACCGCTGGTGCTGGTCGTGGACGATTTTGCCGACGCGCGCGAGATGTACGGCGAGTATCTGAAATTCTGTGGCTTCAGGGTGGCCGAAGCGCAGAACGGCGTCGAGGCGATCGACAAGGCGAAGCGGCTCAAGCCGGACCTCATCCTGATGGACCTGTCGATGCCGGTCGTCGATGGGTGGGAAGCCACGCGCCGCCTCAAGGCTGATACGTCGACGAAAGGGATACCGGTCGTGGCACTCACGGGCCACGCGATGGCGGGCCATTCCGAAAGTGCCAAGAGTGCAGGCTGCGATGTCGTCATCACCAAGCCGTGCCTGCCGCACGATCTGATCAAGGAAATCAAAAAAGTGATCGGTGCGCCCGCCGCCAAGGACGGGAAAGCGAAACGCAACAGCGCGTGAAGAAGCGGAGTGGAGAAGCGCTCCGCGAAGAAGGCCGCGCGCCCGGGCCGTCGCATTCGACGTTCGCGTCGCGCAAAGGTCGCGCGGCACTCGCCGCGCTGCGGCTGCGCCGCTGCGCTGGAACCCCGATCCAGATGACGTGCAACGCTCGGTCGTCAAGCTCGTCCTGAGCTTGATCGAATTCATCCGCAAGCTGATGGAGCGCCAGGCCATCAGGCGACTCGAAGAAAAGACCCTCACACCTGCCGAAATCGAGAATGTCGGTGTCGCGCTGATGAAGCTGGAGAAGACCGTGCACGACATTGCCAAACGCTTCAAGCTGGACCCGAAAGACTTGAATCTCGACCTCGGCCCAATCGGCCGATTGCATTAAGTCCGGTCAGATCGTCCGAACTGAATACAACTTCGAGGCAAAGAGGACCACGCGGGCCGCCTTCCGTAAAGGGGCATGCGAGTTGCTATGTAGGGAAGCAGCATGGTTCGAGCGACGGCACTTCTCTTCGGGTTCGGATGCCTGCTAGCCCTGACGGTCGAAGACCTCGCGGGCGCGCGCGGGCCAGCGGTTCCAGCGTCGACCTCGGAATACGCGGCCGTCGAGCGATTTCTCGCCGGCATTGAGAAACCACCGGTGGCGTACAAGGCACGGCGGCGGCTCGATGCGTCGAGCTCCAAACTGAAGGAATCCGCGTGGATGGAAGCGATCACCGAATTCGATCCGGCCGCGGGCTTCACCTATACCATCGTCGCGCAGGGCGGCTCGGAGCGGATCCAACGCCGCGTCCTGAAAGCGGTGCTCGAAACCGAACGCGAAAACACCACCGACGCCGAGTGGCGCAAAGCGAACCTGTCGCGCGCAAACTATGAATTTGATTTTGGCGGGCATGCCGGAGACGGGATGCTGAGAATGCAGCTGACGCCGCGCCGCCGTGACGCGCGCCTCGTTCTTGGATCCGCCCTGGTCACTGCGACGTCGGGCAATCTCGTTCGCGTCGATGGACGACTCTCGAAGTCACCCTCGATATGGGTGCGCTGGGTCGATGTGTCCCGCAGCTACGCGCCAATCGCCGGTGCGATGATGCCCGTGGCCATCGAATCCACCGCGGACGTCCGTATCGCCGGGATGTCGACATTTTCGATGACCTACGACTACAACATGGTCGACGGTCAAGCTGTAAACGGCTCCCCCAGACTGCTCGCGAGTCGCTAGCCCGTTCGCCTCCGCCCTCCTCGCTCTGCTCTCTGCACCTGCTCCTCTGTGCTCCTATGCTAGAGGTGTGGCGGGTATCCAGTTTCTCTTGAACGGAAGATCCGTGCATGTCGAGAGCCCTCCGGCTCAGATGACGCTGCTGGATTTCGTCCGTGTCCACGGGCTGACAGGTGCGAAAGAAGGATGTGCCGAGGGAGAGTGTGGTGCGTGCGCAGTGGCGCTGGTTGAGCCCGATGGAGCCGGCAGCCGTTATCGCGTCGTGAACAGCTGCCTCATGTTCCTGCCGATGGCGGCCGGCCGCGAGCTGTATACGGTCGAAGGACTCGTCGTCGATGGAGAAATGAGTGAAGCGCAGTATGCCATGGCATCAGCGGGTGGCTCGCAGTGCGGTTACTGCACCCCGGGTTTTGTCGTCAGCTTGTTCGCGGAGCACTATCGTCGCGATCGAGTCGGGCCATGCGACACCGCCGCGCTCGCGGGCAATCTCTGCCGGTGCACCGGCTATCGGCCGATTCGGGATGCGGCGCAGTCGCTTGGAAGCGCACCGGCCGACGAGTTTCGTCAACGTCTGGACGTCCCCACGCCAGATCTCGAGACGGTTTCGATTCGCGGGTTCTCCAGGCCCGGCAGCCGTCGATGAGTGCCTGGCCCTTCTGCGTGACGACCCGGCAGCGAAACTCGTGGCCGGCGCCACCGACTTGGGAGTGGAGTCCAACCTCGCGGGTCGCAGATGGCCCCATCTTGTCAGCGTCGAAGCCATTCAGGAGCTGCGGGAGTATTCCAGCACACCCACGAGCGTCACCATAGGCGCGGCGCTGACTCTGAACGAAGTGGGGGAGCGTTGGACGGATGCACCCGACGCCTTTCGCGAGTGGCTGTCATTGTTCGCGTCGCCGCTCATCCGCAATCGCGCGACTATCGGCGGCAATCTTGCGACCGCGTCGCCCATCGGCGACGCCGCGCCGCTTCTTCTCGCGCTCGACGCCACTGTTCACGTGGCCGGATTGTCAGGACGCCGGTCTATGGCTCTCTCGTCTTTCTTCACCGGATATCGCAAGACTGCTCTGGCGGCCGGCGAGATCATCACGGCTGTCGAAATTCCGAAGCCGCTTCCCGAGTCTCTCCGTTTTTACAAGGTGGCCAAGCGCCGGCTGGATGACATCAGCACGGTGGCCGCGGCAATCGCGCTCGACTTCGGTCCACACGGCGTCGTTCGGCGCGCCCGCTTTGCGTTCGGCGGTGTGGCGGCGACACCGATCAGCGTGGCCGAGGCCGAAGCCGCCGTCGTGAATCAGATCTGGAACGATGCTGCGGTAGAGCGTGTCCAGGCAATTTTGGAACGAGATCTGACACCGATGTCGGACCACCGCGGGTCGAAAGAGTATCGACTCGAAGTGTCGAAGTCCCTCGTCGAGAAGTTTCAATGGGAGCAGTCCCTGTGACGATCTCTGGCACGCCTCTTCCGCATGAGAGCGCGCGCGGGCACGTGACGGGTGAGGCCCTCTACGTCGATGATCTGTGCGGCAGGTACCCGAACCTTCTTCATGCGTGGCCGGTCTGCGCGCCCCACGCGCATGCTTTGGTGACCGAGCTCGACACGTTGCCGGCGCTGCAAGAGCCTGGCGTGGTGACGGTGCTCACGCAGAGCGACGTGCCCGGCGAAGCCGACACAGGAGCGAATCGCCACGACGAGCCGCTGTTCCCGGTTGAGGTGCTCTTTCATCACCAGCCAATTGCGTGGGTGCTGGCCGACACGATGGAAGCTGCCCGGCGCGGCGCCGCGCGCGTGACAGCGTCGTTCGAGCCGCTGCCGGCCATCCTTACGATCGAGCAGGCCATCGAGGCCGGCAGCTTCCTTACCGATCAGCTTCGGATCGTCGATGGCGACACCGCCGCGATCGATGCGAGCTCCGCTCGTATCGAGGGAGAGCTGAGGATCGGCGGCCAGGAGCATTTCTATCTCGAAACCCAGGCGGCGCTCGCGTGGATAGATGAGGCAGGATTCATCGCCGTCCACTCCTCGACGCAGCATCCATCCGAAACGCAGGAAGTCGTCGCGCGCGTGCTTGGCGTCCCGCGTAATCATGTGACGGTCGAGTGCCTGCGAATGGGTGGAGCGTTCGGCGGGAAGGAAGTGCAAGCCAACCCGTATGCGGCGATCGCGGCGCTGGGCGCGTACAAGACACGCCGCCCGGTGCGCGTCAGGCTGTCGCGCGAGCTCGACATGGCCATCACGGGGAAGCGCCATCCATACCTTGCGAAATACGCCGCAGGGTTCGCGGCCGACGGCCGGTTGAACGCGCTGCGCATTGCGCTGTTCTCGGACGGTGGATGGAGCCTGGATCTGTCAGAGCCGGTCATGTGGCGCTCGATGTTTCACGTCGACAACGCATACAAATTGCCTGCGGTCGAGGTGACCGGCCGTGTGTGCAGAACGAACAAAACGTCGCAGACCGCGTTCCGCGGCTTCGGCGGGCCGCAGGGCATGCTGGTCATCGAGGAGATCCTCTCGCGCGCGGCGCACGCGCTGAATCTTCCCGCCGAGCTCGTTCGAGAGCGGAATCTGTATCGTGACGGCGACGAGACCCACTACGGCGAGCCGGTACGAGACGCAGGCCGAATCAGCCTGATTTGGAATGCGTTGAAGCAATCCAGCAGCTTCGCCGAGCGCCGCGCGGATATCGCGCGATTCAACGCGCGCAGCGTTCACTTCAAGCGCGGCATGGCGATCACACCGGTAAAGTTCGGCATTTCGTTCACGGCCACGTTCTATAACCAGGCAGGAGCGGTGGTGCTGGTGTACCGCGACGGCACCGTCCAGGTGAATCACGGCGGCACGGAAATGGGGCAGGGCCTCTCTACAAAGATTCTCCAGATCGCGGCCGACAGCCTCGGGGTGCCCGTCTCGTGCGTCCGCGTCATGCCGACTCGGACCGACAAAGTGCCGAACACATCGGCGACCGCCGCATCGTCTGGCAGCGACCTCAATGGCGCGGCGGTCCAGGACGCGTGCCTGCAGATTCAATCGCGGCTCGCGGCCGTCGCCGCCGCCGTGTTCGACTGCGCGCCGGCCGACGTGAAATTCGAAGATGGACTCGCGGCTGCCCGAGGAAAGTCGATGGAATTCGCCGCGTTGTGCGAAACCGCGTACAAGCAGCGCGTGCCCCTCTTTGCCGAGGGGTACTACCGCACGCCGGACATCCATTTCAATTTCAAGACCTCGCGCGGCACACCCTTCCACTATTACGCCTATGGCGCCGCGGTATCCGAGGTGGAAGTGGACGGCTTTACGGGGCAGTTCCGGCTGATGCGAACCGATATCCTTCACGACGCCGGCGATTCGATCTCGCCGATCGTCGATCGCGGCCAGATCGAAGGCGGCTTTCTGCAAGGCGTGGGCTGGCTCACCATCGAGGAGCTGCTGTGGGATACGCAAGGCCGCGTGAGTACTCGAGGGGCCTCGACATACAAACTTCCCTCGTGGTCGGAGATGCCCGAGGTGTTGAATGTGCAGATGCTGGAGCACGCCGCGCAACCCGGCGTTGTGATGGGCAGCAAGGCGGTCGGCGAACCGCCGCTCATGCTGGCATTTTCTGTTCGTGAGGCGCTTCGCGACGCAATCGCGGCGTTTGGGGATGGCCGGCCGTTCACTTTCGACAGTCCCGCGACGCCCGAACGCGTCTTCTTTGCCGTGCGTCACGTCCGCCGCCCCGCCTTGAAGTAATGGACCTCTTCCGCGCAACCATCTTCCACACGCCGGACGATCCGTTTCAGCTTCCTGTGGGCGATGGTCACGCGCTGACATGCCATGAAGACGGCGGGCTTCTCGTACACAAAGGCCGCGTGGTCGCATGCGGCCGATATTCGGACATTTCTAAAGCGAATCCAGGCGCTGTCACGATCGATTGGCGGGGAGGGATTGTCCTTCCCGGCCTCGTGGATGCGCACGTGCACTTTCCGCAGGTGCGCGTCATCGGTGCGATGGGGCGAACACTCCTGGACTGGCTCGAAGCGGTCGCGCTGCCGGAAGAGGCGAGGATGGCAGACCGCGAATATGCCGGGGACACCGCCAGGTTGTTCCTGCGCGGCCTGGCGTCTCACGGGACGACGACGGCGCTCGTGTTCGGAGCGCATTTTGCGGAGGCCACCGCGGTGCTTTTCGAGGCCGCCTCGCAGTCCGGACTACGCATCGCGTCCGGACTGGTGCTCTCCGACCGCCTGCTCCGTCCCGACCTCCACACCACTCCTGAACGCGCGTATCGTGAGAGTACCGAGTTGATAGCGCGTTATCACAATCGCGGCCGTCTGTTGTACGCCGTGACGCCGCGATTTGCATACTCGACGACGGAGGAAATGCTCGAAGTCTGCCAGCAGCTTTTGACAGAGCACCCGGATGTCCGGCTGCAGACGCACATCAACGAAAACACGGCGGAAAACGCGGCGCTTGCCAGACTCTTTCCCTGGGCCGCCGACTACCTTGAAATTTACGAACGATATCAATTGAGCGGCAGCCGCTCCGTAATGGCGCACAATGTTCACGGCACGCCGTCCGAGATCGACCGGCTCGCCGCCGCGGGCACGGCCGTAGCGCATTGTCCCGGCAGCAACGCCGCGCTCGGCAGCGGAAGTTTTCCGCTGCGCCGCCACGTTCTTGCCGGTGTCACCTGTGCGCTTGGGACTGATGTCGGCGGCGGGCTGGGGTTTGGATTGTTGAAGGAAGGTCTGCAGGCGTACTTGATGCAGCGCCTCGCTCCGGATCCTCAGGGGCTCGACGCGGCCCGTTTGCTGTACATGGCCACGCGCGCGGGCGCTGCCGCCTTGGGGCTCGAAGCCGAGGTCGGCGATTTCAAGCCCGGCAAGGCGGCTGACTTCGTTTATCTGCGTCCCCGAGAGGGCAGCGTGCTGGAGGCGGCGGTGCGCCATGCGCCGGATCCGGTTCAGGCGCTCGCGGCGGTATTCACGCTCGCGGGCGTTGAAAGTGTTCGCGAGGTTCGAGTCGAAGGGGATGTCGTATTCGCGGCTGAGGCGTGAATGACATTCGACGAGCTGAACAGCAAAGATCGGAGCGGATTCGTCGGCGCGATCGGTTGGGTCTTCGAGGGCTCGCCCTGGGTGGCCGAGCGCGCGTGGGACAAGAGACCGTTTGCGACGCTCGATGCCCTGCACGACGCGTTGTCGTCAGTCGTGGCGTCCGCTGAACTCGGCGAACAGCTGGCGCTGCTGCGCGCGCACCCGGAGCTCGGCGCGCGCGCCGGCATGTCGGACACATCGAGCCGGGAACAGACGAGCGCCGGTCTCGATGCGCTGACGCGTGACGAGATCGAGCGCCTCCGGTCCCTGAACTCGGCGTACCGTGAGAAGTTCGGCTTTCCGTTCCTGTTTGCCGTCGCGGGACGCACGGCACAGGATGTTCTGAATGCGATCGAACGCCGGCTGACGTCGCCGCGCGACGAGGAGCATCGGGAAGCGCTGCGCCAGGTCTATCGAATCGCGCGATTCCGCCTGGAGGGCATCATTTCTTGAACAGATTTGCGTCGGGAGCGAAGCGTCACTACTACGGCAAGGGGGACGTCATCGCCTACCGTCTCAAGCGGGAGGGCAACACGCCGGAGGACGGCAACCCTGTCTTTGGTGTGAACGTGTTGCTGCTCGTCTACGGCGATGCATTCTGGAAGACCTACACCCAAGGGGATAACAGCGCCCTCGTTGCCACCGATTCGATGAAAAATTTCGTGCAGCGCGAGACGATGAATTTCGACGGCAACGATGTGGAAGAGTATTGCCGCTTCATCGGCGAGATGTTTCTTGCGAAGTATCCGCAGATTGAAGGACTGCAACTGTCGGCGACGCAGATTCCTTACTCTGCTGTCGGTGGAAACGTGGCGTTCGAGCCTTCCGGTGGCGACACCGCAACGGCTCGTCTCGAGATCGACCGCAGCGGGATCGTTGAGGCCGTCTCGGGCGTGCGCGGCTTCAAGCTGCTGCGGCTCGGCGGCAGCGCATTTCGCGGGTTCGTGCGCGACGAATATACGACGCTGCCCGACTTGCACAATCGGCCTCTCCACATGTGGCTCGACCTCGAATGGAGCTATGAGACGCGCTGATGCCGCATTCAGCGGCGGCACGGTGACGGCGAGTGTGCGGCACATCGTGCGCGATGTGTTTACGTCGTTCGTATCCGGCAGCATCCAGCAGCTCATTTATCAGATGGGGACGAGGCTGCTGGTCGAGATTCCTGCGATATCCGAAGTGCGGCTCGAGGCCAACAACCGCACTTGGGATACGATTGCGGAGCGCGGCGACGAGTTGGGTGTCTACACGGACGCGCGGCCTCCATACGGGTGCCTGGGACTGACGCTGAGACGGAGGAAATCTTTAAACAGGAGAGGGGACGTTAGAAGAAATCTTTTTCTAGAAACAGAATCTGCCTCCTGATTCTCCTAGATCTCCTGTTCAGAAAACTATGGCTCGGATATCCACTCACGTTCTCGATATCACCCGGGGCACGCCGGCGCACGGGATTGCCGTCGAGCTGCACCTGGTGAAAGGCGCCGAGCGCAGGCTGGTGGCGGCCGTGACGACGAACTCGGATGGCCGTACGGATCAGCCGCTGATTTCGGGCGACCAGCTGGAGACAGGCATCTACGAGCTCTCGTTTCATGCCGCAGATTACTTTCATCGCCTCGGCATCACGCTGACCGATCCGCCCTTCATGGGCGTGATTGTCATTCGCATCGGCGTGGCGAGCTCTGCGGGGAATTATCACGTCCCGCTCCTGGTTTCGCCCTATGGCTACAGCACGTATCGGGGATCATGACAGCAGAAGGCGCTGCAAACAATGCCGAGCGACCGAAGTCGCGAGGCTCGTGTGGGGCCCCACGACAACTAAAGATGACGTCGACCGAGCAGGCCGGCGAGGTCATCCGCTGGTGCCGCCGGCTGGCGAAACTGTCTGAGGATCCCAACGCCATCACGCGCACCTTTCTCTCCAGGCCGATGCGCGACGTCCACACGGCGCTGGCTACCTGGATGGCAAAGCTCGGCATGTCAGTTCGCGTCGACGCCGCCGGGAATCTTCGCGGCGTGTATCCCGCGAGAACCGCGCAGGCGCCAGCGTCCGCGGTGCCGCGTTTTTACATCGGCTCGCATCTCGATACGGTTCCGAACGGCGGAGCGTTCGACGGCGTCCTCGGCACTGTATTGGCAATCGCGCTCGTCGAGCTGCTTGGCGCCAGGCGGTTCGCATTCGCCATCGAGGTCATCGGGTTTTCGGAGGAGGAAGGCGTGCGCTTCGGCGCGCCATTTCTCGGCAGCCGCGCGCTCGCCGGCACATTCGACTCGACGCTCCTGGATCGGACCGACGAACATGGCCGGTCCGTACGCGAGGCGATCAGGCATTTCGGCCTCGATCCCGGCCGGATTCCGGATGCGGAGGCGCCCGCCGGCGCGCTCGGCTACCTGGAATTTCACATCGAGCAGGGTCCCGTCCTCGAGAACCTCAACCTTCCGCTTGCCGTTGTCGATGTCATTTCCGGCCAAAGCCGAGCAGAATTGACGTTCGACGGCGTCGCAGGACACGCCGGCACGACGCCCATGCACATGCGCAAGGACGCGCTTCAAGGCGCGGCCGCGTGGATCGCCGAAGTCGAGCGGCTGGCGCTGGCGACGCCTGGACTTGTTGCGACAGTGGGAAAAATCTCGGTCGCGCCTGGCGCCGGCAACGTCGTGCCGGGCCGCGCGACCGCGTCGATCGACGTACGTCATGCTGACGATCGCATACGCACGCAATCGGCTGAGCGGCTGGCGAAGGCGGCCGAAGAGATCGCGTCCCAACGCGGATTGAAAATGACATGGGAGCCGCGGCTCGATCAGGCCTCGATCGCCATGGATGACTCGATGGTGGCGATGCTCGAGCGCGCGCTCGAGCGGACTGGCGCCCCTCGGTATCGAATGTCCAGCGGCGCAGGACACGACGCGATGGTGCTCGCGGCGAAAATGCCGGCCGGCATGGTATTTCTCCGCTGCGAAGGGGGCATCAGCCATCATCCGGCTGAGAATGTTCGCGATGGCGATGTGGCGGCCGCGCTCGACGCTGGAGTCGCATTCCTGAACGAGCTGGAGCGCTCGCATCATGCGTAATCATGGTTGACACGATCATCCGCGGCGGCACCATCGTCCGGCCGGATGGCCGATTGGCCGCCGACATTCGTATTTCGGACGGGCGCATCGTCGAGATCGCTCCTGGTCTGACAGGCGCGGGCCTCGACATCGATGCGAGCGGCGCTCACGTATTTCCCGGTCTCATCGACGCCCACGTTCATTTCAACGAGCCCGGACGCACCGATTGGGAAGGAGCAGAGACCGGCAGCCACGCGCTCGCCGCGGGCGGCGGCACGCTGTTCTTCGACATGCCGCTCAACTCGACGCCATGCACTGTCTCCGCAGCGGACGTCGACGCGAAACGGGCGGCGCTCGAACAATCGTCGATTGCGGACTTCGCGTTATGGGGCGGTCTCGTCCCGAGTTCGATCGATCAGATGGCCGGCATGGCCGAGCGCGGAGTGGTGGGGTTCAAGGCGTTCATGTGCGATTCGGGGCTTCCCGAATTTCCGTACGCCGACGACAAGACTCTTCACGATGGCATGCGCGAGGCGGCGCGGCTCGGTCTGCCGGTCGCGGTACACGCCGAAAGTGAGGAGATGACGCGCCTGCTGGCCACCGGCATGACCAGTACGAGCGCGAGGGAATTTCTCGCGTCGCGACCAGTCGACGCCGAGCTCGACGCGATTGCGCGAGCGCTCGAACTGGCCGGAGAGACCGGCGCCAAGCTTCACATCGTGCACGTCAGCACCGGCAGCGGCATCGCCAGGGCGGTAGAAGCACGCACCAGGGGCGTGGATGTGTCGGTCGAGACCTGCCCGCACTATCTGTTCTTCACCGACGACGATCTCGACACGATCGGCGTCGCTGCGAAATGCGCGCCTCCGTTGCGCAACCACGGAGAACACGCGGCGCTTTGGGGCGAACTGCTCGGCGGCCGCGTCGATCTGATCGCGTCCGACCATTCGCCGTGCGAACCGTCGTTGAAGCACGCCGGGGACTTCCGTACTTCCTGGGGCGGTGTGGCTGGCGTGCAGTCGACGCTCGCGGTGCTGCTGGAGCGAGGCCTCGATGGAAGGCGCCTTCGGTTCGAGCACATCTCCGCCCTGATCGCGGCGAACCCCGCGGCACGGTTTCGGATTCCCGGGAAAGGAACCCTGGCAGTCGGCAGCGATGCCGATCTGATGCTGCTCGATATGTCGCGTTCGTATAGGCTGCACGCAGGACATCTGTTCCAACGGCATAAAATGAGCCCATATCTCGGGTTTACGTTCGCAGGCGCCGTCGTCCGGACCATCCGTCGCGGCGAGACGATCTTCCTTCAAGGACAGATTGTTGCCGAGACGAAGGGGAGGTTTGTGAGGCCGCATGTCTGATTTGCTCGTCACGGCCGGTCCGTATCGCCTCAAGGCGCGACTCGAGACCGAGAAAGCGCCGCTGACGTGCGCCGCGTTTCTCGAGATGCTGCCGTTCAAGGAGAACCTGCTGCACGTGCGCTGGAGCGGCGAATCCACATGGGTGCCGCTGGGAGACCTGTCGGTGCCGGTCCCGCCGGAGAACGCGACGACCTATCCGCTTCCAGGAGAAATTCTTCTGTATCCCGGTGGCTTGAGTGAAACGGAGATTCTCATTCCCTACGGACGCACGCAGTTCGGCAGCAAGGCAGGTCTGCTCGCGGGAAACCATTTCCTGACGATCGTCTCGGGTGGCGAGCATTTAGCCGATCTCGGACGGTTGACGCTATGGGAGGGGGCGCAGCCCATCATGTTCGATCGTTTCGATGACTGACACGCGCTGGTTCGGCCATCCGCGCGGGTTGTCGACGCTCTTCTTCACGGAGATGTGGGAGCGTTTCAGCTACTACGGGATGCGCGCCATTCTCGTGTTGTTCATGACCAACGCCGTCGCCACCGGCGGCATGGGCCTGGATGACGTGACCGCGACGGCGATTTACGGTCTGTACACCGCGGCCGTCTATGTCGTCGCGCTGCCGGGCGGATGGATCGCCGACCACCTGCTCGGCCTTCGGCGCGCGGTGTTCTGGGGCGGCAGCATCATCGCCATCGGCCACTTCACGCTCGCGATTCCACACATCATCGCCTTCTACATCGGTCTCACGCTCATCATCATCGGCACGGGACTCCTCAAGCCGAACATCAGCGCGATCGTGGGCGACTTGTATCCCGAGGGGGGCGCGCGCCGGGATGCGGGATTTTCGATCTACTACATGGGCATCAACGCCGGCGGGTTTCTCGGACCGCTGGTGTGCGGCTACCTTGGCGAGGCGGTCGACTGGCACCTGGGATTCGGTGCCGCGGGCGTCGGGATGGTGCTCGGGCTCATCCAGTACTCGCTTGGAGGACGGCATCTCGGCGCCGCCGGCGAGTTGAGGCCCGAGATGGCCGTGCCGGCGCGGCGCTCGGCTGCCACTCGCGCGCTCGTGCGGACGATCGAAGGGATCGTCGGGCTCGGACTGATTGCTGCCGTGCTGCAGTCGATTGGCGCCATCCGCCTGTCACTCGTCGGCTTCGTTGACTGGACGGGCTTGTTCATCGTCTCGCTCGCGGGCGCATATCTTTTGTACGTCGTGCTGTTCGGCGGCCTGACGACGGTCGAGAAGAAACGCGTCGGCGTCATCGCCGTCTGCTTTCTCGCGGCGGCGTGCTTCTGGTCGGGTTTCGAGCAGGCCGGGTCGTCGATGAATTTGTTCGCCGACCGCCTCACCGATCGCATCATCAGCGGATGGGAGATGCCGGCGAGCTGGCTGCAGTCGGTGAACGGCGTGTTCATCATTCTGCTCGCGCCATTGTTCAGCGCGCTGTGGATCTGGCTGGGCGCGCGCAACCCGTCGATTCCCGGGAAGATGGGGTTCGGGCTGATTTTCCTCGGCATCGGCTTCGCGGTTCTGGCCTGGGGCTCGGTGAATGCCACGCTGGAAAACCCCGTCAGCCCGGTGTGGCTGGTCGTCACATATTTTTTTCATACGATCGGCGAGCTGTGCCTCAGCCCAATCGGCCTCAGCAGCATCACGCGCCTGTCCCCGGCGCGATACGTGGGTCAGATGATGGGCATCTGGTTCATGGGCGCGGCGCTCGGAAACCTCGTGGCCGGGCGCGTCGCCGGCCTGATCGAATCGCTGCCGCTGCCGCAGCTCTTCGGGGCGGTCACGATGTTTTCGGTGGGCACGGGGTTGGTGCTGCTGCTGTTCACGAAGCCGTTGAAGGGATGGATCGGGAACGCGTAGATTGCGATGCTGATCTTGAACAGGAGACTAGGAGATCAGGAGTCTCGTCTCTATCTAGCAGAACGCACGAGGACGCGCGCAGATTGCACCCCTCTGTGGGCTCAGTCGGCGGCGGCGCGTCGAGCTGGCCGGCTATCACAGCGGCGAGTATTACGCTCTGTGTTTTCTGCAGAGCCTGTGGCGTCCGCTCGACGCGGCACTCCTGATGCCATCTGTGTTCTTGTATTCCTCCTGACTCCTAGCCTCCTGTAAAACATCAGGGCACCAAGACCTATGATTCGGTACGAGCAACTTGAATCACATGAGGTGTCACGATTGCGCGCGGTCCGCCTGCGCGCATTACAGGATGCGCCGGACGCGTTCGGCGCCACATTCGCGGAAGCGAGTGCCAGGACTGAAGACGACTGGGAAAAGCAGCTCGCGGAACTCCCAACTTTCGTCGCGGTCGAGGATGGCCGTGACGTGGCGATGGTTCGCTGCAAGCGCGACCAGCATAGAGCCGACACAGCCTGGCTTTTGTCGATGTGGGTCGCACCAGAGGCTCGACGCGCCCGGGTTGGTAGCGCCCTGGTCGACCTGGTCGTGACCTGGGCACGATCGAACGGCATCGCGCGGCTCGTGCTCGATGTGGCCGATTGGAATGTGGCGGCAGTTGCGCTCTATGAGTTCAAAGGCTTCAGACGTAACGGCAACGTCGGCTCGCTACCGCCGCCACGCCAGCACATCCGCGAACATCAACGCGAACTGTATCTGTGATTGAGCCGATCTTCTGATCTCCTGACCTCCTGATCTTCTGTTCAGTTCTGGGCAGCGCGTAGGCGATGATCGCGTCGCTGTACCCGAACTCATTCCCTCCACCCGCCGCGATCACCACGAACTGACGCCCGTTCGCTTCGTAGGTCATCGGGGTCGCGCGTCCGCCGGCCGGAAGCGGCGCCTTCCATAGCTCTTTCCCGCTGTCGAGATCGAAGGCGCGGAACGTGCGGTCGAGCGTTGCGGCGATAAACACGAGACGGCCGGCGGTGATGATCGGACCGCCGAGGTTCGGCATGCCGAGGTTCATCGGCGGCGCAGGAACGCCTGGCGGCAAGGGCGGCGTGCCGAGGGGCACTTCCCACAGCTTGCCGCCTGTTCGCAGGCTCACCGCGACAAGCGCGCCGAACGGCGGCGGCGTGCACGGAACCTGGCCCGGACCAAGCAACAGCCGGCGCCGCATGATGTAGGGCGTCCCTTCCATCGTCGTGTATTCGTAGCCTTGTCCGAGACGGCTCGATTCCTGGCGGGCCGCGGCGAGATCGAATCCTTTCGCTGGAATCAACTGGACGACGGCAGCGACGCGATTGACCGGCACGACGACGATCCCGGATTGGTTGTCGGCCGACACGCCTCCCCAGTGCGCGCCGCCGATGTTCGACGGAATCGCAAGCGTGCCCTCCAGGCTCGGCGGTGTGAAGATCCCCTCATTCCGCAGCCCGGTCATCATCTGCTTGCACGCCGCCTGGCTTTCCGGTGTGATGCCGAAGGCCTGATCTGCCGTGAAGCGGTGCGGGCTCAGCGGTGGTGTCACCGTCGTGAAGGGTTGTGTCGGCGAGGCCTCTTCAGCAGGGACTGTGCTCGCGGGAACCTTTCGCTCTTCCACAGGAAAAATCGGAGCGCCGGTCTCGCGATTGAGCACGAAGAGCATCCCTGTCTTCGTCGCTTGCGCGACGGCGGGAAGCGACTTGCCGTCGCGCGATACGGTGACGAGCGCCGGAGGCGAGGCGTTGTCGTAATCCCACAGGTCGTGATGCACGGTTTGGAAGTGCCACACGACGCGCCCGGTCGACGCGCGAAGCGCGACGATGGAGTTCGCGTACCGATTGTCGCCGGGACGAAGCGCGCCGTAATAATCCGGCGCGGGGCTCGACGTCGGCACGAAGATCAGGTCGCGGGACGGATCGGCCGTCATGATCGACCATGCGTTCGCTGCGCCCGTGCGTGCGGCGCTTCCGTTGCGCCAGGACGCGAACGCCGGGTCATTCGGATCCTGTGGAATGGGGTGCCAGGTCCAGCGCAACGCGCCTGTCCGCGCGTCGAACGCCCGTACTTCGCCGCTCGCGGGAGCGGGCCGAGAGTTGTCGGCGATGGAGGAGCCCGTGATGACCAGGTCGCCGACGACGAGCGGCGGCGACGTCACCTGATACGCCGTCGGAAACGCGGGAGGGATTCGCAGGCCTTCCCTCAGCCCGATCGTGCCTTCGACACCGAACGTCACGCAGGGATAGCCGGATGCGCCGTCGAGCGAGGTCAGCCGCGCATCGACTGTCGCCACGTAGATCCTCCTGCGGCATGGCGCGCCCGGTTTCAACGTCGTGTCGACCCACGTCGCGACGCCGCGGTTGGCAAAATCGCCGAACCCTCCTCGTGGATTGACCCGCGCGTCGTAGCGCCAAATCTCGCGACCGGTTGCCGGCTCCAGCGCCATCACCTTTCCGAGCGGTGTGCTGACGTACATCACGTTGTCTACGACGATCGGGGTCACCTGCAACGACGGCTGCCGGGCCAGATCGAGCTGCTGGCTCGCCCGTTTGATATCTCCACGCGACCACGAGCGTTGCGACGTTCTCGCGCGTAATACGCGCAAGCGGCGAAAATCGAGTGCCCCCGGGGTCGCCGCCGTACACCGGCCAATCCCGGGTCACCTGGGCGTCGCCGAGCGTTCCGAACAGCGACAGCAGAAGCGAAAGGGTGAGCAGATGACGTCCCATTGGGTGGCATTATAGTGACAGGCGATTGCAACATTTTCAGCCGATCGCCCGTCTGATAGTTCGTAGACATGACAAAGTCGAGGAAACGAGCCGTGTACGGCGGCGCGGCGATTCTCTCTCTGGTCCTTCTAGGATGGGGCGCGTCCGCCTATTTTGGCGGTCCCACGAGCATTCCTGAATCGCGGCTCGCGACAGTCGAGCGCGGCACGCTCGCGCGCTCGGTGGTGGCGACCGGGAAGATAGAGCCGATCACGAAAGTCGAAATCAAGTCGAAAGCCAACGGCATCATCAAATTCCTTCCTGTCGAGGTCGACCAGGAGGTCGAGGCGGGAACGGTGCTGGTCGAGCTCGATCGCGAGAACCTGATGGCGCGCGTCCGCGAAGCCCGGGCGACGCTGCAGGGCGCGCGCGCAGCACTTCAGGCGGCCGAAGCGCAACTGGAGAAGAGCAAGGTCGAGGCCGAAGGTCCCGAGGTCGCGTTCGCCCGCCGCTCGCACGAACGTGCGAAGAGCCTGTTCGACCAGAAGCTGATTCCGATCCAGCAGCTCGAGGAAGCGCGAACGCAGCTCGATCAGGCAGAGAATCGCCAGCGCGCCGCCGAATCGCAGCTGTCCATTGCCAGGGCGCGCGTTTCGGAAGCGTCGGCCAACGTCGCGCAGGCGCAGGCATCCGTCGAGCGTGCTGAAGAAGAGCTGGCGAACGCCACGATCCGCGCGCCGATACGGGGACGCATTCTGGCGCGCGATATCGAGGTCGGCAGTCCCGTGTCGTCGATCCTCAACATGGGCGCCGCCGCCACGTCGGTGATTACGATGGGAGACATCTCGCACGTCTTCGTTCGCGGGCGGGTGGACGAGACCGAAATCGGAAACCTGAGGCTCGGTCAGCCCGCGCGCATACGCGTCGAGACCTTCAAGGATCGGACGTTCCAGGGAAAGGTCACGCAGATCTCGCCGATGGGCGTGGAGCGGGACAACGTCACGAATTTCGAAGTTCGCGTATCCATCGACAACCCGGGGCACGAGCTCAAGGCCAACATGACTGCCAACGCGGAGATCGTTCTCGAAGAGCGCCCGAACGTGATCATCGTGCCAGAGGCCGCGATTACCTACGACGCCACGCGTAACGCATCCGTCGAAGTGCTCGATGCCCGCGAGCGTACTGGCCGCAGGCGCGTGCCCATCAAAGTGGGCATCAGCAACGGCACGCGCACGCAGGCGCTGGAGGGCGTGAATCAGGGCGACCGGGTGATCCTCCCATCGTAGTGCCGACCTTCAGGTCGGCCCGATCACACGCATGAAAGAAGCTCTCAAACAGTCCATCGACAATCTTCGCACCAACAAGCTGCGAAGCTGCCTCACGATGTTCGGCATCATGTGGGGCGTTATCTCCATTGTCATTCTCTCGGCGATGGGCGAGGGGTTTCAGCGCGGCAACCAGGCCGTGCTCGAAGAGCTCGGCAAGAACATCGTCGTGATCAGAAACGGCCGCACGAGCGTTCAGGCCGGCGGCGAGCGCGCGGGGCGTGTGATACGCCTGAACATCGGCGACGTCTACGAGCTTCGAAGCAAATCGCGTCTCATCGAGCATCTCAGTCCCGAGCTGATGCGCGGCGGTGTGTCGATCAAGAGCGCCTACAACGCCGCCTCGCTGCAGATCAGCGGCATCTGGCCCGACTTTCAGAGCATCAGGACCATCGAGGTGTCGCACGGCCGGCTCATCAACGAGGCCGATAACGCCGAGGCGCGCCGTGTGGCGGTGATCGGGCGTGAGGCGGCGACGCAGCTGTTCGCCGATAGGAACCCAATCGGTGAGCCGGTGCAGCTGAACGGCCTCACGTACACGATCATCGGAAAGGTCCGGCAGAAGTTTCAGGATTCCAGCTACAGCGGCCGCGACGAGCTTCGCCTGTTCGTGCCCTACGAGGCGATGCGGCGTGATTTCCCGTTGACCGGACGATATGACACGCCCGATTCCATTTCCGTCATCATCGCGGCGCCGTACACCTGGGTCGCCGATTCGCTTCGCGAAGAGTTCGACAAGGGCGAGCACTCGAGCGTCTTCGGCGTATTTGGCCAGACGATGGTCGAGCGCGAAATCCGTCGCGTGCTGGCGCCGGTGAAAGGGTTCGATCCAGACGACAGGGAAGCGCTTTCGCTCTGGAACACCGCGATCGAGTCCGTGATGTTCAGCAAGATGATGCAGAGCATGAAAAATTTCTTTCTCGGCGTCAGCCTCATCACGCTGGTGCTTGGCGGCATCGGCGTCATGAACATCATGCTGATTGCCGTGCGCGAGCGGACGCGCGAGATCGGGCTTCGCAAGGCGCTGGGCGCGACCAGCCACACGATCCATCGCCAGTTCATCGTCGAGGGCCTGGCGCTGACGCTGCTCAGCGGCGCATTCGGTCTCGCCGCGGGCTGGGGACTATGCCAGCTGATCAACCAGCTCCCGATGCCCGCTCGCTTCTCGGGAATGATCATCACGCCGGGAACCGGCGCGATTGCGGCCTGTGCCCTGGCCGTCGTCGGCTTGCTGGCGGCGCTCTATCCGGCATCACGCGCCGCGGCGCTGCCGCCGGTGGAATCGCTGCGGTACGAGGCCTGACATGCGGCTCTATCGCGAAGTCATCGGCCAGGCCATCGGCTCGCTGCTGGCGCATCGATTCCGCGCTGCGCTGACCATGCTTGGCATCTCGTGGGGTATTGTGACCGTCGTGCTGCTGATGGCGTACGGCACAGGATTTCAGCGCGCCATCATGTACGGCTTCCGCAACGCCTTTTCGCAGGGGACGGTGCTCGTCGGCAGCGGTCAGACGAGCATGCAGGCCGGGGGCGAGCGATCGGGGCGCCGCATCATGTTGAAGCAGGACGATGTGGACGCGTTGAGTGAGCTTGGATCGATCAAGTTCGTCAGCCCCGAATACATGCAGTCCGTGCCGATCTGTACGGCCTTCGTCAGACGACGGCGGGTGTGCGCGGCGTCTCACCGGAGTACGGCATCATGCGGACGGAGACGGCCGAGTTCGGGCGATTTCTCAACCACGAAGACGTCGAGAACCACCGGCGGGTCGCGTTTCTCGGTTACGAGGTCGCGCGCCGGCTCTTCAGCAACATCAGGCCTGTCGGAGAGACGATACGTATCAACGGCGTCTCGTTCGAAGTGATCGGCGTGATGCCGAACAAGGCGCAAATCTCCAATTACTTTTATCCCGACAAACTGTCGGTGTTCGTGCCTTACACGACGAACCAGCGCGAATTCGTCGACAACATTCTGTTTCAGGCTATTACGCCCGAGATGCACCAGCAGGCCATCCGCCAGGTGCGAGAGCTGCTGGCGAGCCGGCACCGTTTCAACCCTCGTGACACGCGCGCGGTGAACGTGCGCGACACCGGCGACTCTGCCGCCATGATCAGCGGCATCACGGACGGCCTGCAGTTCGTGTTGTATTTCATCGGCACGCTCACGCTGATGATCGGCGGCGTCGGCGTGATGAACATCATGCTCGTATCGGTCACGGAGCGCACAAGGGAGATCGGCGTTCGGAAGGCGCTCGGAGCCAGGCGGCGGCACATCCTCACGCAGTTTCTGCTCGAGGCGCTCACGATCACGTTCCTCGGCGGCGTGATGGGCGTCCTGCTCTCGTACGTCCTCGTCTGGGTCATCGGAACGAGACCGTTCCTGGCGACGCTGCTCGACGATCCGACGAGGCAAACGGACATTCAGCTCGTGCTGTCGAGCGGGATACTCCTTACATCGTCGGGGATCCTTGCGCTCTCGGGAATTTTGAGCGGACTCTGGCCCGCCGTGCGTGCGTCGAGGCTGGATCCGATCGAAGCGCTGCGCTACGAATAGGAGCATGCGGAGCTCCTGCGCACTTTCGCAACCGCGACATCTGCGATACGCTACCGCGAGGCAATCAGCAGATGATTCTGACCGGCACGTTCACGTTCGAAGGTCCGCGCACGCGCGTCTGGGAAATCCTTCAGGATCCCGAGGTGCTCGCCAAGGCGCTGCCCGGCACCAAGACACTGACGCGGGCCGGTGAGGATCGTTATCAGGGCGTGATGAAGGTAAGTGTCGGGCCGGTCAACGCCGCCGAGTTCGCGATCGACGTCGAGCTGAAGGACAAAGTCCCTCCTCAGTCCTTCTCGATGCAGATTGACGGCAAGGGAAACGTGGGTTTTACGAAAGGCACAGCCACGGTTGTTCTCGAGGAGCAACCGGGTCCGCTCACTGTGATGACCTACAACTCGGACGTACAGATCGGCGGCAGGATTGCCGTCGTCGGAGGACGCCTGCTCGAGTCGGTCGGAAAGATGATGGCGAAGCAGGCGCTCGAAGCCTTGAACGCCGAACTGAAGGCCCGTCTGTGAAGGCGGCGGTCAGTCTCGCCGACCTGCCCGCCATTGAATTGCGGCGCCGAATCGCCGCCCGCGAGGTCACCGCCGTCGAATCGGTCGAGGCGTGTCTCGAACGCGTCGCCCAGCTCAACCCTGCGCTCAACGCCATCGTCACGTTGAACCCTCGAGCACTGGACGATGCGGCCCAGCTCGACCGGCGAATTCAGAAAGGGGAGGACCCTGGGCCTCTCTGCGGATTGACCGTCGGCATCAAGGATGTGACACCTGTCGCCGGGTTGCGGACGACCTTCGGGTCGCCGATCTATGCCGACTACGTTCCGAAGGAAGATGCACTCGTCGTCCGGCGCCTCCGCGCAGCCGGCGCGGTGATACTCGGCAAGACCAACTGTCCCGAATTTGCGGCCGGCGCCAACACGTTCAACGACGTCTTCGGCCGCACTCGAAATCCGTGGGACACCACCAAGTCGGCCGGCGGCTCGACCGGCGGAGGGGCCGCCGCGCTTGCGACGGGCATGATTGCGTTCGCAGAGGGCACCGACCTTGGTGGGTCGCTCCGGATCCCGGCTGCATTTTGCGGCATCACCGGATTGCGGCCTTCGGTCGGCCTCGTGCCGACGTATCCCACGGATTGGCCGTGGGATACGTTGTCAGTCACCGGGCCCATGGCCCGTACTGCCGAGGACGTGGCGTTGATGCTCCAGGCGATCGCCGGGCCGTCGGAGTATTCGCCGTTTGCGCAGCCGGTCGACGGC
Source organism: Vicinamibacterales bacterium (assembly GCA_963802345.1). Taxonomy (GTDB): domain Bacteria; phylum Acidobacteriota; class Vicinamibacteria; order Vicinamibacterales; family JAMQPK01; genus JAMQPK01. The sequence continues at coordinate 110,540 of CAWDIK010000004.1, read as the reverse complement.
CGCGATTTCGTTCGCGGAGCACAGGCGGACCGCAAGAATCTCCGCATCGCGTACTGCGCGGATATCGCCGGCATCGGCGTCGACCCTGCCGTCGAACGCGTATGCCGGAATGCGGCTTTTGCGCTCTCACGGAATGGCTGTGGTGTCGAAGAGATTCAGCTCGACCTTTCTGCCGCGAGGCCGGCGTTCCTGTCGCTGCGCGGATTGTGGTTCGTCACGCACATGTACTCGCGGCTCGACAAGCAGGATCGGTTCGGCCCGAACGTCGCCAACAACGTTCGCTCCGGCCTCGAGGTGACGTCGAAGGAGATCGCGGCCGCTGAGGCGTACCGCGCCGACCTCTGCCGGCAGATCCGTCAGCTGTTCAACGAGTACGATCATCTGCTGACTCCGTGCGTTGCCGTTCCGCCCTTCCCGGTCGAGCAGAACTTTCCAGACACCATCGCGGGCAAGCCGATGAAGACCTACATCGACTGGATCGCGCCCACATTCGTGCTGAGCCTGACGGGGCTGCCGGTGGCATGCGTGCCGGCCGGACTGGATCCGGCTGGTATGCCTGTCGGATTGCAGGTTGCGGGCGGACATCTCGGCGAAGAACATGTGCTCGCCGTGGCTGCGCAGATACAGAAACTGCGGCCCGTCACGCTGCCACGGTCCGGCTAAGCTCACGAGTCCGGCTGAGCCGTACTACGCGCGATGTCTCGATGCGTTTACGACGGCTGCGCTCCGGGTCCGGCCTTGGGACCGCCGCGAGCAGGGTTCGCGAATACGCGTGCTGCGGCTGCTGGTAGATGCTTTCCGCCTCGCCGATCTCCACAATCTGCCCCTTGAACATCACGGCGATGCGATCGGAAATGTGGCGGACAACGGAAAGATCGTGTGCGATGAAGATGTAGGACAGGCCGAATTCTTCCTGAATATCCTGCATCAGGTTGACGACCTGCGCCTGAATCGAGACGTCGAGGGCGCTCACCGGCTCGTCCGCGATGACGATCTTCGGGTTCGTCGCGAGCGCGCGCGCGATGCCGATGCGCTGGCGCTGCCCGCCCGAAAATTCGTGCGGATACCGGTGGATGTACTCGGGCGAGAGGCCCACCTTTTCCATCAGCCATTTCACGCGGTCTCTGCGCTCGGCGGGCGACTGCTTCGTGTGGATCCTCAGCGGCTCTTCGACAATCTGGCCCACGCTCATCCGCGGGTTCAGCGACGAGTACGGATCCTGGAAGATCATCTGGATGTCCGTGCGGTACGGGCGCATGTCCTTCTTGCTGAGCGGTGCAAGGTTCACGACGCCGGACGGATGATGGTAGAGAATCTCGCCTGAGATCTCGACGCTGTAGCTCATCGCCCGCAGGATGTTGATGATCGCGCGCCCGACTGTCGTCTTGCCGCTGCCGGACTCGCCAACCAGGCCGAGCGTCTCTCCCTGATTCAGCACGAACGACACGCCGTTGACGGCGTGCACCTCGCCCGTCCTGCGCAGCAGCAGGCCGCCGAACACCGGGAACCTGACGTGCAGGTCCTTAACTTCGAGGATGGGCGGCATGCTTGCCTTGCCGAAGCGCCGGGGGCGCGAAGGCGGGTTCGTCGGTGATTCCGTACAGGTGGCAGCGAACGAAGTGGCCCGGAGCGCGCTCGACGAGCGCCGGCTCGATGTCGGGGCACGGCTCGAACCGATCGGGACAGCGCGTCGTGAACTTGCAACCCTTGGGCAAATCGAGAATGTCCGGGACCGATCCCGGGATCGTGGTCAGCCGTTCGGCGCGCGGCCCATCCACCCGCGGCAGCGATCCCAGCAAGCCTCGCGTGTACGGGTGCATCGGGTTGCTGAAGATCTCCTTGACCGGCGCGAGCTCCTGAATCTTGCCTCCGTACATGACCGCGACCCGATCGCACATCTCGGCGACGACGGCGAGGTTGTGGGTGATCAGCAGAATCGCGGCGTCCTTCTGCCGCGCTTTCATCTCGAGCATCAAATCCAGAATCTGGGCCTGGATGGTCACGTCGAGCGCCGTCGTCGGCTCGTCGGCGATCAGGAGGTCCGGTGTCAGCGCGAGCGCCATCGCGATCATGATCCGCTGGCGCTGGCCTCCAGAGAACTGATGCGGATACTGCTTCATTCGCGCGGGCGCGTCGGAGATCCCGACGAGCTGGAGCATCTCGACGCTGCGGTTGAATGCCTCCTGCTTCGAGATCTTCTCGTGCTGCAGGTACACCTCCATCAGCTGGAAGCCGATCGTGAACACCGGGTTCAGCGACGTCATCGGCTCCTGAAAGATCATGCTGATCTCGTCGCCGCGCACGTCGCGAATGCCTTCATCGTCCAGCTTCAGCAGATCGCGTCCCTTGAACATGATCTCGCCGGCGACAATTCGTCCTGGCGGACTTGGGATCAGGCGCAGGACGCTCAACGCCGTGACGCTCTTGCCCGAGCCGGACTCGCCGACCAGTCCCACGACTTCGCCGGGATACACGCTGAGATCGATGCCGTCGACCGCCTTCGCGACACCCGCTTCGGTGAAGAAGTGGGTGCGCAGCCCGCGGATGTCGAGCAGAGGGCGCCTGGCTAGCTCATTGGAGTTGCGAAAACTCCTTCGGGTCGAACGCTTCGCGCACGGCCTCGCCGATGAAGACGACCAGCAGCAGCGTGATGAACATGGCGCCCAGCGGAAAAATCACGAGCCACCATTGCGTCAGGTTCTGCATGCCCTGGCCGATCAGCTCTCCCCAGCTTGGCGTCGGCGCCGGCAGCCCGAACCCCAGAAAGTCGAGCGCGACGAGCGATGCTGATGTTGGCGACGATGACGAACGGCGCGAACGACACCAGGGGCGTCAACGCGTTCGGCAGGATGTGCCGGAACATGATTTTCGGTTCCGATACTCCAGTCGCGATCGCCGCGCCGACATAGTCCTTCGCTTTCTCACGGTAAAACTCGCCGCGGATGTAGTACGTGATGCTCACCCATTCGAAGACCGACGAGGATGAACACGAGCAGCCAGAATGACGGCTGGAGAACGAGCGTCCTGTCCCGGCACGTATACCGGGACGACGATCGAGCTGATGATGATGATGGTGTAGAGAAACGGCAGCGACGACCAGATTTCGATGATGCGCTGTCCCACGATGTCGAGCTTGCCGCCGAAATAGCCGAGCATGGCGCCGATGATCGTGCCCACACCTTCGGCAAACATCGTCACGAACAGCGCGAACGTCAGCGAGATATTGAAGCCGTACGCGAGCCGGACGAACACGTCGCGGCCGCGGTCGTCGGTGCCGAAAAAGTGCTCGCGCGACGGCGGATTGGGCGGCGGCTCGGTGAGCGTCGAAAATCGATTCGTTCGGGCCGTAGGGATAGGGCGCCATCAGCACCCAGTTGCCTCTGCCTTCGGATGCGAAGTGCGCTTTCAGCTCCCGATAGTCGGTCTCGCCGAATGCCGTCATCCCGAACTCAGAGGCGGCGTGGTACTGCAGCATCGGGAAGTAGTACTCGCCGTTGTATTTCACGAGAAACGCCTGGTTGGTGAGAATCAGCGGGAGAAAGAACGAGAACACGTAGGCGATCCCGATGATCAGGAACGAGTAGTACCCGCGCTTGATGCGCCGGAACTTGCGGACGCGCTTGCGAAACAGCGTTTCCGATCGGCCGGTGGTCATCTGAAGCGGATGCGCGGATCGACGACGGCGTAGATGACGTCCGAGAGGATGTTGCCGATGAGCATCAGCAGGCTGCCGATGACCAGGATGCCGAGCGCGACGGGATAGTCGCGCTGGAGGATCGAGGTGTAGCCGAGATATCCCATGCCGTCGATGTTGAAGACTTTTTCAATCAGAAACGAGCCGGCGAGAATCAGGCTGAAGACGTGTCCAAGACCCGTGGCGATGGGAATCAACGAGTTGCGCAGCGCGTGCACGAAGATGACGCGGCGTTTCGTGCAGGCCCTTCGCGAACGCGGTGCGCACGTAATCCTGCGCCATGTTCTCGAGCAGTGAGTTCTTGGTCAGGATCGTCAGCGTGGCGAATCCGCCGACCATGTAGCAGAACACCGGCAGCGCCATGTGCCACGCCTGCTGAGCGATTTTCTGGCCAGCGCTCAGATACTCCCAGTTGTCAGGCCGGAATCCGCCGAGCGGAAACACGCTCCAGAAGCTGCCGCCGCCGAAGAGCACCAGCAGCACCGTCCCGAGCGCCCAGCCGGGCACCGAATAGCCCAGAAACACCAGCGCGCTCGACACGAAATCGAAGCGGCTGCCGTGCTTCACGGCCTTCAATACGCCGAGCGGCACGCAGATGAGGTAGTTGAGCAGAAAGCCGGTGAGTCCGAGGAAAAGCGAGACCGGAAACCGGGACTTGATGACGTCCCACACCGGCTCCTGATAGATGTACGAGTTGCCAAGGTCGAGACGCACGACCTTGCCGAGCCACTCGATGTAGCGGACGTGAACCGGCTTGTCGAACCCGTAGTACCGGCGGATTTCGGCGATGGCGTCTTCGGGCAGCGACATCGACAGCTGGCGTCCGCCGCCGCCGCCTTCCATGGTCGCCATCTTGTAGCGCATGATCTGCCGTTCGACCGGTCCGCCCGGCACGAAATGCATGATCACGAACACGGCCATGGTGATGCCGATGAAGGTCGGGACGATCAGCAGCAACCGCCGGAGAAAATAGCTCGTCACCGCGATGCCGCTTGCTGTTGTGCCTCGCGCTTCCCGTACTCGATCCAGTACTTGTCATCACTCGGGCCTTCGCCGAGATTGATCGACGGGTCTTTCATGGCGGCTTCGAGTTTTCTGGATTTCTCCGGATCGAGCCACCACAGCGGTCGGCACATCGCGGTAGTCGCCAATGCGCGTCACGACCCCCTGCGGATACCCGAACTTGTTCCAGAACACGAGCCGCTGAAACGGAGCGCGCCCACATCGAAAATGTATGTGATGCTCGTTGGTAAAGATGCCGTCGAGCTCGCGCAGCAGCTTGACGCGGTTCGTCGACGTCGAACTCCTTCTCGTAGGCCTCCATGATCTCGTCGGCGCGCTTGTTCTTGAAGCCGGTGATGTTGTTCGTGTTCTTCTGGTCGGCCAGCGACGAGTGAAGGTTGCCTTCGGGTTCGGGAAACACCTCGCCGGTGTAGCTGATGAGCGCCATCTCGAACTGCCTGATCGTCGAGCAGCTTGACCAAGGTCTCCCACGTCACGAGCCGGAGATTCAGCGTGATGCCGAGCTTGCGCAGATCCTCCTGGTAGACCGTGAAGTAGCGTTCGAAGCCCTGGCGTCCGTAGACGATTTCCAAAGTAAGGGGCTGTCCGTCTTCGGCTGAGGCGTCCCTGCCGAGTCCCGGTCCTTCCATCCGGCTTCGGCGAGCAGCTGCAGAGCTTTCTGGGGGTCGTATTTGATCTTTCTCGTTGCCCGGGTTCTCGTACACGCTGCCGAAGCATGGAGTCCATCGGGACGTATTCGTTGAACGCCAGCTTTTGAATCATCAGCTCGCGGTTGAACAGGTGCCGGAGCGCCTTGCGGACGCGGACATCGTTATAAGGCTCGCGCCGCGTGTTCATGGCGACACCCTGGATCCCGTTCGGGTTGTTGTTGAAGATCTTTCGCTTCTGGTTGAGGCCGCGCTTGATGCCCGGGTAGTTCAGCTCCTGGACCCACTGCTGGGCGCGAGTCAGAACGAACAGATCGAGGTCGCCCCTCTTGACGCGTTCGAACTCGAGGTTCTCGTCGCGCACGACCTGCTGGTTGATCGTCGGCGAAATTGTTCAGGCCGACGTTGCGGCGATCCTTTTCTGCCCAATAGTCGGTCCGCTTGCGGATGCGTACCGAGTTGCCTTTGTTCACGTCCTGTTCGCTGATGATGTACGGGCCCGTGCCCGGCATCATCTTGTAGTTGTAGTCACGGATGTAGGCGGCGCCGTTCACGTTTTCAACACGTGCGCCGGCAGGATGAGCATGCTGTTGCCGAAATACAGCAGGTTCTGCCAGTTCTGCGTCTTGGCCTTGACCGAGACGATGTATTTGCTTTCTGCGACTGGCGGCTCGAAGTTCGAGTAGATCAACGTCTGAGCCGGGTCCTGCAGGCTCTTGTCGGTCAGGAGCTTCCACGTGGCGACGACATCTTCCGACGTGACCGGCGTCCCATCGGAGAATCGGGCGTTCGGATCGATGCGGAAGCGGAATGTCATCTTGTCGGGCGAGACCTGCCAATGTGTGGCGAGCGCGGGGATGTATTCGAGTGTCGTCGGATGCAGCCCGAGGAGCGTCTCGTACACCATCGCGTTGACCATCTGGTTCCACGCCGTGATGTTCGGGCCGTAGTAGCGCAGCGTGGAGGGAAAGTCCGACATGTTGCCATGTTTCAGCTCGCCCCCCTTGACCGCTTTCGGATCGCCGATGAGGTCGAAGTCGGTGTTCGTCTCCCAGCCCTCGCCCTTGAATCCCTTTCCGCCCTTGCTCGGCGGGAACCGACGCATCGGCGCCGGCATCCGGGTTGGTGAAGACCGGATACGAATTCTTGTCGAGTGGAAACGTTGCTGGGAGCGGAAGCGGAGGGGGCGGCTGTGCCCGTGTTGCCGGCCGGCGGCGGGTTCGATCCTCCACCGCAGGCGGCGGTCATCACAATCACGCCAACGAGTACCGGCCAACGAGCTATGCAGTCGTCTCACATCACCCTCCAAACTTTCCATTCTATTACGGGATCAGCGCTTGAACGGGCTGGTGTACGAGCCTGCCGCTTCCTCGGCCACTCAGTCAGCCGCACCTGGCCGTATCGGTCAGACTCCGAACACGCGAGACGGTCTTCGAGGCGAGCCGGATGCCAGGAAGAAGGGGCCGGGAAGGGGGGAGATTCGAGGTCGATCCGTTCAGGCCGAAACCGGTTGCCCGGTTCCGGCCTGTTCGAATCGAAAGCAGGAGGTCCTGCAGGAGCGGGACTAACGACGTTAGAACCGGTACCGAACGCCGAGCTGCGCCTGATATCGCGACCGCGGGTCGTCGGTCTGGAACTTGCGGAAGCTCGCCGCCTTCATCGGCGCGAGGTCGTAGATCATCTTCCCAGTCGCGGCATCAATGCCCTCGTAGCGGAACGGCGATACCTCGTTGAAGTTCGGGTAGCGCACCACGCCCCAGTCGTTGTTCAGCATGTTGAGGAAGTTCGACACATCCAGCGTGATCTGAAAGTTGTTCCGCGCCGCGGAGCGGCACGTCGAACGCCAGCCTGAAGTCGACGACGTTGGTCCACGGTCCCCGTCCGGTATTCCGCTCCGGAATGATCCCGCGGTGGTCTTTCATGCTGCTCGTCGGCCTCGATGTAGGCATTCAGCTCGTCCCAGGTGCCGTTCATGACGACGACGTCGCTCGCACTAGCCGGGACGAACACGATGTCGTTGTCCGCGATGTCGCCGTTCATGTCATTCGAAAACGTCGTGGAGTACGGGCGGCCCGACTGCATGTTGTAGAAGAACGACGCCGTCAGCGCCGTGCCGGCGCCGAGGCCGCGGCGATACGACGCCATCGCATTGACGCGGTGACGCACGTCGCGGTCGGAAATCCCGAGCACAGGAAGGTTCGGAGTTGCCGCGCGTATAGAGGAACTGCCAGTTGGAGAACGCCGTGCTGCTGGCGCCGTCGTTCACGGTGTTCGACCGGCCATAAAGATACGACGCGCTGGCGAACAGGCCGTTGCGCATCCTGCGCTCACCCTTCACGCTCGCAGTCCACTGATCGCCCTGATCGGTATTGGTCAGGAAGAACGCATTGCTGAAGGTCGTGTTGACCCGCGTCATGACCGGCCGCCCGTCCGGACGCGTCTGACCGGACTCGGCGTAGTTCAGGTTCTGATAGAAGACGTCCTGCAGCGTCTTGGTGTGAAGAAACTCAGCCGTGGTCGTCCAGCCGGCAACTGTCCGGTCGTACGCCAGGTTCCAGCGCAGCACCTGCGGGTATTTGTAGTCCGGGTCGAGCAGGTTGACCTCGTTCGGCGCTGCCGTGCCGACGTTGCTCGGCTGGTTATGCGGATCCGCGACGAACGGAATGCGATTGGTGGCGTTGAACGTGACAGCAGGTCTCGTGAATTCGAGCCCGGTGCCCGTGTATTGATTCGACAGCCACACGTACGGCGTCCGCCCGCTGAAGATGCCGACGCCGCCCCGAACCTGCTGCGGGACCGAGCCGCCCGGGGTTGTAGTTGAAGCCTACGCGCGGGGACCACTGCAATCCTTCAGGCGTCACGTCCGTGCGAATGCCGAACACCTGCTCGGTCAGAGGATTCTGGGTCGGCGTATCCGGAAACGTGGGCGCGTCGAGGCGAATTCCGTACGTCAGCGTCAGCGTCGGGCCGCACCCTCCATTGATCGCCGGCGTACACGCTGTACTGGCGCACGCCGAACTCGGCCGCCTGCAGCGGATCGGCGGTGTTCGAGTAGGAATACGCATATGCCTGCGCAAAGCCCGCCTCGAAGTTCTCGACGTTCGTGAACGTGTAGAAGCCGAACGAGTTCTGGATGAACAGGTTCCTGAAATCGAAGATTTCGTTGTGCGTGCCGAGCGTCACCGTGTGCGAGCCGAGCTGCATCGTGAAATCGTCGGTTATCTCGATGATGTCCTGGTCCAGCTCGTTGGCTGACGAGGACCGCTCGCGTCCGACTCTGAACAGACCGCCGCCGGCACCGAGGCCGAGCTCGATCTGACAGCGCCGGGAACTCGGTATCGCCGTCGCGGTCGTCGCGCACGCGCTGGTAGTTGACGCGCAGCTCGTTGAACATGCGGCCGAAGGTGCTGTTCAGCTGCCCGACGGTCGAATTGGTCTTGTTCCGGAAATGGTAGAAGTAGTCCGGGAAGAAGAACTCCGTCAGGCTCAGCCGGCCGATGTCGTTGGTCGCGTCGATGAAGTTGTGACGCACCGTGAAGCGGTGGTTCGAGCTGACGTTGACGTCGCCGCGCACGAAGAACTTGTTGTTGTCGATGGCGCGCGTGAACTGATCGAGGCCGCCCGGATCGTAGTTGTACTTGGTCTTCAGCGTGTTGAGGATGCGGTTGGCCTCGGCCTCGCGGCCGAAATCGACGCCCTCAGCTGCCGCCGACCGAAAAGCCGGACGGAACGCCGCGCCGGTCCATTTCGAAGTTGCCGAAGAAGAACGACCTTGTTCTGGCGAATCGGACCGCCGACGCTTCCTCCGCCGATCTTCTCGCTGAACGCGCCGTAGGGAAGCGACGCGTTACCGGTGAATGGGTCGGTATAGTCGCCCACGAAATTCTCGGAACGCGCCCAGGTAGTACGCGGTCCCGTGCAGCGCGTTGGTTCCCGACTTGGTGACCGCGTTGAGGCCGCCGCCGGAGAAACCACCCTGCCGGACGTCGTAGGGCGCGACGAGCAGCTGCAGCTCCTCAATGGCGTCGATGCTGATCGGCTGCGATTCGGTCTGGCCGGCCGGCGCGCCGGTGGCGGACAGGCCGAACAGGTCGTTGTTGACCGCGCCGTCAATCTGGATGCTGTTGTATCGGTTGTTGCGTCCGGCGACCGAGAGGGCGCCCGGCTCGGCGTTGACCGCGATCGGCGAGAAGTACGGCGACGTGCGCGCGAAGTCTTCGAGGCTGCGCGACACGGTCGGGAGGTTCTGCAACTGTTCGGTCGAGACGTTCGCGGCAGGTCCGGTCCGCGACGGATTGATGACGGGATCGACTTCGGCTTCGACCGTGATGGTTTCGGCGACGTTCGCCAGCGGCAGCTTGAAATCCAGCTCGATCGTCTCGCCGAGCGGCACGGTGACGTTCGCCTGCTCCTGCGATCGGAAGCCGGACAGCGCCGCGGTGACCGTGTATGGACCTCCGACGCGAACGCTGGAGATGAAGAATCGTCCGTCGGCGTCGGTGATCGCTGAATACTGCGTTCCGGTCGGTCCATGCACCGCGTCGATCGTGACGCCGGGCAGCACCGCGTCCTGCTGATCGACCGCGACGCCGCTGATCGACCCCGACGTGACGTTCTGGGCGAGTGCCGGAGCAGCGATGCCGAATGCGGCGTACACGGCCGCAAGGACGATCGCCGTGGTTCTGAGACTCATGATGTGCTCTCCAGAAAAAACAGCCGCAACGCGGCCGAGCAGGGCGAGGGAACCCCACAAGTAATGAATGCTACGTCCGGGCGGCAACGGACGTTTAACGGAATGAACAACGAAGGATGACAGTGCGTTGACGCTCAAAAAGCGTAACCGGAATGAAGGTATAACGGACAAGAGCTATCGGAAGAAATTGCCGCCCGAACGTACCGGGGTATTTTCACCCGCTTTAGGCCCGCAGCGCAACCTGTACGCTTTTGTCCCGATCGATGGGAGGCTTCGGCTGTGTATGGTTTTTTGGATCTCTCAGGCGGACGTTGCCTGATCAGTCAATGCGGCTTCGACATCCGCATGCCGATCCAAATTATCGGCGAGCAGCGCCAGCACTTCGCGTGTGGCCCTCAGCTTTGCGGGAGTCACGTGTGAAAGCGTTCTCGACACCGCCGCTTCGATGGCGCCGACAGCCATGTGGCTCATGCGGCGACCTTTCGTCGTCAGCTGGATGCGCAGGCGACGGCGATCGCGCACGTCAGGCTGCAATTGCAGCAGTCCGCGCTGGCTCATCTGCTGCAGCACGCCGGTCAGCGTGCTGGGATCGAGGTGCAGCACCTTTGCAAGATCGCCGGCCGAGATGCCGGGAAATTCGTTGACGACTTGAATAATCAGCCGCTGGCGTCCAGTCACGCCGTACTTCGATTTCATGTAGCGCGACGTCGTCGCCAGGCCGTGATTGATCGCCCAGAGCACGCGGAGAAAATCGAGGGCCTGACCGAGCGGACGCGATTCATACGGCCCCGCAGGCGGGGTGGCGGCGGCGCCTTCATCTAGAGGTTTCATTACGCTTCTATAACGACGTCCCATGAACTGTTGCTTACCCTACCATGGGAATTGAGACAATTTGCTACGGTGCAAGCTGCTCGCTCGTCCAGATGTTTCCTTTTCGTCGAAAAAGCAAGCGATCGTGCAAGCGATGCGGCTGACCCTGCCAGAACTCGATACAATTCGCGACAATCCTGAAGCCTCCCCAGAACGGCGGACACGGAATCGTGCGCGAGCCAAATCGCTCCTGCGCGCGCGCAACTTCTTCTTCAAGAAACGATCGCCCGGGGATCGTCGCGCTTTGCGGCGATGCCCACGCGCTCACGCGGCTGTCGCGCGGCCGCGTCTGAAAATACCGATCTGATTCGCGTCGCGTCAATTTGTGCACGCGACCTTCGACGCGCAGCTGCCGCTCGATCCGCGGCCAGTGAAACACGACGGCCGCGCGGGGGTTCTCGATGAGCTCCACCGCTTTGCGGCTGTTGTAGTTGGTGTAGAAGACGAAGCCGCCGCGGCTGACGCCGCGATTCAGCACCATGCGCACCGATGGCCGGCCATCGCGCGTCGACGTCGCCAGCGCCATCGCCTCAGGAAGCGGCTCGCCGGCGTTTTGCGCGTCGCGAAACCATCGCCTGAAGAGCGCGAACGGATCATTGGGCTTTTTGGCTCGCATTGGCCTGCAATTCTGCCATATGCGAGAATTGGGCCCTTAGATGTCGAGCCCAAGCGCAGAGCGCCGTCCAGAAGCCCCGACGCGCGATTTCATCAGGGAGATCGTCGCCCAGGACGTGGTGTCCGGCAAACCGGCGAGCGCCATCGTCACGCGATTCCCGCCCGAGCCGAACGGCCGCCTGCACATCGGCCACGCCAAGGCCATCTGCATCGACTTCGGCATCGCGCAGGAGTTCGGCGGACGGTGCAATCTCCGTTTCGACGATACGAACCCCGTCAAGGAATCGCAGGAGTACGTCGACGAGATCGAGCGCGACATCAGGTGGCTCGGCTTCGACTGGGGCGAGCACCTGTACCACGCGTCCGACTATTTCGAGCAGCTCTATCAATGGGCTGAGCAGCTCGTGCGCGAGGGCAAGGCGTACGTCGACAGCCTGACCGCCGACCAGATGCGCGAGTATCGCGGCACGCTCACCGAGCCGGGGCGCGAAAGCCCGTTCAGAAATCGTTCGGTCGAGGAAAACCTCGATCTGTTTCGCCGCATGCGGGCCGGGGAGTTCGAGGACGGCGCCCACGTGCTGCGCGCGAAAATCGACATGGCGTCCGGCAACATCAACATGCGCGATCCGGTGATGTATCGGATACGCAAGACGCCGCACCAACGCACCGGGGATGCGTGGGTCATCTATCCGATGTACGACTGGGCGCACGGCCAGTCGGACTACATCGAGGGGGTCACTTACTCGCTCTGTTCACTCGAGTACGAAGATCACCGGCCGCTGTACGACTGGTATCTCGAGGCCCTTGCGCTTCGGCAGCCTCGACCGCGGCAGATCGAGTTTGCGCGCCTCAACCTGAATTACACGGTGATGAGCAAGCGCATGCTGCTCGAACTGGTCGAAGGCGGTCACGTGGCCGGCTGGGACGATCCCCGCATGCCGACGATCGCCGGGCTGCGCCGGCGCGGCTACACGCCCGAGTCGATCCGGAACTTCTGCGAGCGCATCGGCGTCGCGAAGCGTAACAACGTCGTCGACATCGCCAACCTCGAGCACGCGATTCGCGAAGATCTGAACGTGCGCGCGCCGCGCGTCATGGCGGTGCTGAACCCGCTGAAGGTCGTCATCGAGAACTATCCCGAGGGGCAGACCGAAGAGGTCGACGTCATCAACAACCCGGAGGATTCATCAGCCGGAACGCGAAAGGTCCCGTTCGGCCGTGAGCTCTACATCGAGCGGGATGACTTCATGGAGAACCCGCCGAAGAAGTTCTTCCGGTTGTCGCCCGGCAACGAAGTCCGGCTGCGATGCGCCTACTTCATCAGGTGCACGGGCGTTATCAAGGATCCCGCCACCGGCGAGATTACAGAGCTGCGCGCGACCTACGATCCGGCGACACGCGGCGGGGATTCGCCAGACGGCCGCAAGGTGAAGGCGACGCTGCACTGGGTGTCGGCGGCCGGCGCGCTCGACGCCGAAGTGCGGATGTACGACCGGCTGTTCACCCATGAAGAGCCTGCAGGGACCGACAACTTCCTCGAGCACCTGAATCCGAACGCACTCGAAGTGCAGCGCCGCGCGAAAGTCGAGCCGAGCCTCGCCAACGCGCCCGCCGGGTCGCGCTACCAGTTCGAGCGGCTGGGCTACTTCTGCGTGGATCCCGATTCGAGCCCAGGCGGCCTCGTCTTCAACCGCACGGTCTCGCTGCGCGATACGTGGGCCAAGATCTCGAGAAGAACGGCAGTAACCACGAAGACAGAAGAGCACGAAGCACGCGACACGAAGTTTCCGCACGAGTCGACGAGTCCCGAGATGCTTCGATCTCCGGATTCCGTGCTTCGAGATATAGTTCTAGGCTCCGATTTGGAATATAGTTCTAGCTCCGATGAAGCACGATGCTACAAGGCGACAGCGTCCCTTTTGGGCCGGCGGATACGCGGAATTTTGTCGGGGCGGCCCGCGTCAAGAAGCTCCCGATGGTCGAAGACCCCGGCCAGTCCGTGATTGTCTACCTGGTCGAGTTCGAGCCCGGAGGCCGCACCAACTGGCACCGCCATACCGCGCCGCAGCTGCTGCTCGTCAAGGAAGGCCGCGGTCTGGTGCAGAAATGGGGCGAGCCCGTGCGCGCCATTGCCGCCGGCGACGCCGTCTGCATCGAGCCCAACGAAAAACACTGGCATGGAGCCGGTCCTGACACGATGATGGCGCACTTCGCCGTCAATCTCACGCTGACGACCGAGTGGCTCGAGCCCGTTTCGGACGACCAATATCGTGCATCCTGAGCTCAAAGAAGCCATCGACTTCCACGAAGCCATCGTCGCCGAGGCCGGCAAGGCTCTGGTGGGTTACGAGAGGGAAAAGGCGCTCGCCAACATCGTGCTGATGTCGGAGATTCCGACGACGTACGACAAGGACGAGCAGCGCCAGGTGAACGCGGGCAACCTGCTGCTGCGGGGCGTGCCGGGGATCGGGAAAACCTTCTTCGGCGTCATCATCGCGGCGATCAGCGACGCGAAGTTCGCGCGGATCCAGGGGCGCGCCGACCTGCAGCCCACCGAGGTCGTGGGTTTTCAGATGATCAACCCGGCAACGGGCGCGTTCATCACCGAGTTCGGGCCGCTCGCGTCGGCGGAAGTCATTCTTCTGGACGAGATCAACCGCATCCCGCTGAAGTCCCAAAGCGCCTTTCTCGAGGGGCTTCAGGATCGCAAGATCACGGTCGGTAAGACGACCTACGATCTGCCGACGTTCAGCTTCGCGATTGCGACGATGAACCCCGTGGAGCTGGGGCAGGGCACGTTCCCGCTGTCGGAGGCCGCGACAGATCGCTTCGCCATCATGGTGAACATCGGATATCTGCCGCCCGAGGAAGAACAGAAGCTCGTCAACTTCGATTTCAAACAGGTCCGGCTGAACTCGCTGATGTCGAAGGAGCGCATCGTTCAACTTCGCGGAGCCATCACCCGAGAGGTGTTCCTGCACGAGAAGCTCGGGAAGTACATCCGGCGTCTCGTCGGCGCCACGCGTCCGTACAACGAGGAGACGGATTGGCACCATCGCTCGCCCTCGGAGATGGTGGAGCAGCACGTCGATCTCGGCGCGTCGCCCCGCGCCACTATCTGCTGGGGCCGGCTCGTGAAGGTGTGGGCGCTCCTCGTGCACAAGCGCGCGGAAGTGTTTCCGGAAGACGTCCAGGAGCTCGGCAAGTACGTTCTCGGCCATCGCATCTGGCTCGGACCCCATGCGACGAGCCACGGCATCACCTCCGAACAGGTGATCGACGACATCGTCGCGAGAGTGCCGATCCCATGAGCGGCACCAGGGCGCGAACGGCGCGGGGCAACGGGGCCCCCGACCTTCGAGAGCCTCAGGTCGGAGGGAGCGTCCGCCGCGACTGAACGACGACGAGCTGGTGGACTTCGCCGAGATCACCGAAATCGAGCTGCGCATTCTGCGCCGGATGAAGGAATACACGCTCGGCGATCACGGCAGCGTGTTTCACGGCACGGGCGTCGATTTCGTCGGGCTTCGCGACTGGCAGGCAGGCGATCGGATGTCGTCGATCGACTGGCCGCAATCCACGCTGACGAACTTCACGCCAATGGTTGTGCGCGACTACGAGCAGCCGGGCACCGCCCCGATCGTTGTCGTGGCCGATCAATCGCCGTCGACCAGATGCGGCGCCGCAGGCGTGCCCATCGCGGCGGGCATTGCCCGCGCAATGGCGACGATCGGGCTGTCGGCGGTCTACTTCCAGGATATGTTCGGCATCATCACGTTCGACAAAGGGTTTGCCAGCATGGCGGCCCTTCGCCCGCGCGTCGGGCGCGGCCACGTGATTCATTGCCTTGACGCGTATCAGGGACGCGTCAGCATGGAGGACGTGAGGGCCGGCCACCGGCTCTCGACTACGATCGGCGGTCACCTGCGCCGGACGACGCTGCTGCCGGTGATCTCGGATTTTCTGTTCGAGGACGCATCGGCGCGGATCAAGGAACTTGCCGAGCTCAGCTCTGTCCACGATGTGTTTCTCGTGATGATCGACAGCGCGTTTGCCTTCGAGCTGCCAGACGTGTCTGCGGGGTGGATCAACGCGTTCGATATCGAAACGGGAGAGTCGCGGCTGATGTCGCGGCGCGAGCTCCGCGCGTTGGCGTCCCGCGTACGCGCGTGGCAGGACGAGCTCGAACGGGAGGCGCACGAGCGCGACCTCGATGTTCTGCGGATCGGCGTCAACGAGGAACAGAGTCTGCCGGCGCTCCTGGAATTCGTCATGGTGAGGCGGTTGAGGAAAGCATGACATCACGGATTCGTTCAGCAACGCGTCTCACGCTGATGCTGGCCCTGGTTGCGCCGGCGTCGCTGATTGCGCAGAACCCCGCCGATCCGACGATGCGTCCCCGGCCGGCCCAGGTCCCCGCGCGCTCAGCCCCACCTGCCGTCCCCGCGAACCCGGGTGAAGTGGTTGCGCCGCCGATCGAATGCTGGTGGAAGACCGATCGCAGCGCCGTTCGCGTGGGCGAGACCTTCGATCTGATGCTGACGTGCGCCGTGCTCGACACCGATCGCGTCAAAGTCGTTGTCGACGAGTCGGCGCTCGCGCCCTCCGCGCTGCATCTGGTTCCCTTCGACATCGTTGGCGGCGAGCGCTTCCGCGACATCGTGAATGCGCCGCGGCGCTTCTTCCAGTATCGGTATTCGATGCGGGTGCTCGGTGAGGAGTTTTTCGGCAAGGAAGTGTCGCTGCCGAGATTGCAGATCAGCTACCGCGTGCAGAATTCGCTGCAGGGAGGCTCCGCGCTGCAAGGCCGCGAAACGCAATACTCGCTCGTGCCGGTGCCGATCCGCGTGCTGTCGCTCGTCCCGGCCGGCGCGAGCGACATCCGGGACACGCCCGTCGATACGTTCGGTGATGTCGACGCGCGGCTGTTCCGTTCGAACCTCCTGCTCATCGCCGCGGGAGTCGCATTCGTGCTGGCGGGCCTGCTGGCCTTGATGGTGCTCGCGCGCGCGGCGGTCAAGCGTCGTGCGACATCGGAGACGCGGCAGCGGACCGTGTCGCCCGGCGCCGCGCTTCGAGCTGCGTCGCGCGAATTGAATGCCGTGCAGACCGCGAGCCAGAGCGGAGGATGGAATGGCGAGCTTGCCGGTCGCGCGGCGGCGGCGCTCCGCCTCGCCGGCGCGGTCGCGTTGTCGCGGCCGATCAGCCAGAAAGAGGTCTCTCGCGATACTCCGCCGAGCGAAGGGCAGATCGCCACAGGCGCGTTCGGCAGGCTCGGCGGCAAGCGCACGGTGCTTTCCTCGTCGGTGACGCCTGACACCGTCGCGTTGAATGGCCACTCCGCATCGACCCAGGAATCATGGCGCGCCTTGAGTCAGGCGCTTCGCGCGTTCACGGCGGTGCGGTACAGCCGGCCTTCACCAGGCTCCGATTCTCCTGAAGCGCGAAACAGCGGCGTCGACGGCACCGCATTGGACGCGGCGCTTGCCGAAGGCCAGGACGCCGTCAGGCGTCTGCGACTCACCGCGTGGCAGCGCTTTGGCCGGCGGAGGCGCCACGCCGCGGCCGCTGCCGCACGACAGACATGGGCACGCTGAACGCGCTCATCGAGCTGGTCGGGCGAACGCTGAGCGAGTGGCGCTCGTCGGGCATCAGCGGCCTCGCGTTCAACGCGCGCAACGCGGCGCTGCTCGCGACGGCGCTCTTCGCGGTTATCGCCGCGACCGTTCTCGTCTGGCGAGCGCTTCGCGGCAGATTGCCCGGGCGTACCGCGATCGCGCTGCCCGCCGTTCTGCCGCTCAGCGTCGCGCGGCTTCGCTCGCCGGTCGCGTTCGTGCGCCACGCGCCGTTCCTGCTGTTTCTCGCCGGTCTTCCTTTCTTCTGCCTCGCGCTGGCCGATCCGCTTTCGTCGCTGTCGTCGCATCAGACCTCGTACCCGGGCCGGCGCATCGCCGTCATCATGGACGCCTCGCTGAGCATGCTGTCGCCCTTCAGCGGTCAGCAGCTGAAGACGCAGAGCGACACCGCGTTCTCGAACACGATGGCGGCGGCGGAATATTTCATCCGTGTCCGCATGAAGGGGCGCTACCGCGATCTGATCGCGCTCGAGCAGTTCGGCAACGAGGCCTACGTCATCACGCCGTTCACCACGGACTACGAGAACCTGCTGCTCAGCCTGAAGATGATCAGCGACGTCAACGAGTGGCAGCGTTTTCCCGACCAGGGCACGATCATCATGAAGGCGATCGACGAAGGGGTCGATCTGTTCAACGCGTTCGATTTCCTGGAGTCGTCGGGCAACATCATGGTGATTTTCAGCGACGGCCAGGACAACAACGTGCAGATCGGCAGCATGAGCCTCGAGCAGGTGCTCAAGAAAGCCGTGGATAACAAGGTGCCGGTCTACATGATCCGCACGGCGTACGCGCGCGGCCTCTTCGACGTCGTTCCCGATCAGGTGTGGAAGAAGGCGATCGACGCGACCGGAGGGAAGTTCTACCCGGCCGCGAGCCAGGAAACCATCATGCAGGCGATCAAGGAAATTGACGCAGCCTCCACGGGCAGGGTCGACGTGCGTGAGTACGAAGTGAAGCAGCCGCGTTACATGAAGTTCGCGCTCGCCGCCGTCGTGATGTGGACCATCGCGCTGGCCCTGCAAATGACCATGCGCATGTTCAGGACATTCCCATGAAACGATCGATTGGAATCATTGCCGCCGTCGTGCTGCTTTTGCTGATCGGCGCCGCCGCCCTCATGGCGGGGCGTTTCGAGAGGCGTATGGCCATCGCGCAGGAAGACATGGCTGTGTTCGACTTCGCCGACCCGATGGCCGACTACGCGGCGCTCGAAGAGGACGTCGCCGGTCTTCCGCTCGTGTCGGAGCGGCCGTTACGGGAAATTCGCCGCCGGCGGGCGATGCTGCAGTACCTGGCAGTCGGACTATGCCGACCTGGTCGAAGTCGCCCGCACCGCCAGCAAGACGGAGGATGCCGATTCCGTCGATCCCGAACTGCGCGTGCTCGCCGCGAACGCGCTGTATCGCGTCGCGCAGCGTGGGCCGCAGGACCGTCCGACGCTGCTCAAGAACCTGGACGCCGCGATTCGCGCCTACGACGAGGCGCTTCGCTCTGGCGTGGCTCGGCCCGATGTGGCGTTCAACTACGAGCTCGCCGTGCGGATGCGCGACGAGGTGGGCGCGGGCAAGCGCAAGGCGCTGACGTCGCCCAAGACCGACGACACAGAGTCCGATCCGAACATGCACGGCGATCCCGGAGAGCCGCCCAAGGACATGAAGGTGGAGCAGTTCCAGATCAGGATTCCGATGGATCCGAAGGAAATCAAGCAGAGCCAGGAGCAGGCCGCCGGAACCGGTGCGGCGCGGCGGAAGCGCGGGTAGGTGCAACGAGTAGAACGAGAAACGAAGAAGCGAAGAGAGAATGAGTGCAGAGTGCAATTCGAGCGGTTGATTGATTTCGGATCGATTCGCTTTGGCGAGCCGCTGTACTTGTGGCTGCTCGCCGCGCCCGCCGTGCTCTTTGTGTTGTGGTGCGTCCAGGTGATCCGCCGCCGCTCCGATGCCCGGAAGTACCGCGCCGCGCGGCTGGTTCCCGTGCGCGAGCGCTTTGGCGCGGTCGGCGACCTGGGGTTCTGGCTGGCGCTCATCGCCGCGCTGTCGCTCACCATTCTCGCGTTGTCCAGACCGCAAGGCATCACGGCCATCGTGCGGAGTCCCGGCGTGGACATCGTCCTGCTCATGGACGGATCGACGTCGATGCGGGTGCGCGACATGGGCACCGACCGCTGGCAGCGCGCGATGCAATGGGTGCGCACCCTCACGAAGACGCTCAGCTGGAACGGCGATCGCATGGCGCTCGCGACGTTCGCGGACATCGCGGTCCCGCAGGTGCGGCTCACCCGCGATCCGAACACGATTCTCTTCTTCCTCGATCATCTGGACGATGAGCCGACGTTCAGGTTGGAGAACGAGACGAGCTGGAACACGAACGTCGAGGACGCGATTTACTGGGGGGTCAAGCTCGTCGAGACCGATCAGGAGATGTACGGACGCAGCAAGAACGCGCGCACGTTCGTGGTCATTTCCGACGGGCAGGTATGGAGCGGCAACGTGCTGCGCGCCATTACGGCGGCGGCGCAGCGCGGCATCTCGGTCGACGTCATCGGCGTCGGCACCTCGAACGGCGGCGTCATTCCGCTGCCGCGCGATGACAAGGGCGTGGTGCTGGCGGGCTTCGAGCCGATCAAGTCGGTTCTGGATCGCGCATCGCTTCGCGAGATCGCGCGCGCGGGCAACGGCGAGTATTTCGAGATCGGCACCACAGCCGACGAGCAGATCGCGGCGCGCGTCATTCAGAACGCCGCGCGCCGCTCGGGCAACGAGCAGGTCGACGAAGCGTTGGACGAGCTCTACTGGTATCTGCTGGCCGCCGCCGCGGGCTTCGTCGGCGTGGGGCTGCTGTTCGTGAAGCAGCGCGTCCAGCTCGGCTTCGGCTTCGCCGCCGCCCTGGCGGTGCTCGCGCTGATTTCCAGCCTGCGCTCGTAAGACAACCTAAAGATCGGAGACTACGTGAGATCAGGAGACGCGGTTCTCTATTCTGACCTTCCTGTGCTTTTACATGTGCGCGATCACCGCATCCCCGAATTCGGAGCACTTCACTTCCTTCGCGCCTTCCATCAGCCTCGCGAAATCGTACGTGACGGTCTTGGCCGCAATCGCGCCTTCCATCCCTTTGATGATGAGATCCGAGGCTTCCGGCCACCCCATGTGACGGAACATCATCTCGCCTGACAGGATCACCGAGCCGGGGTTCACCTTGTCCTGATTCGCGTATTTGGGTGCCGTGCCGTGCGTGGCTTCGAAAATGGCGTGGCCGGTCAGCGAGTTGATGTTGCCGCCGGGCGCGATGCCGATGCCGCCGACCTGCGCCGCGAGCGCGTCGGAGAGGTAGTCGCCATTCAGGTTCGGGGTTGCGATGACGTCGAACTCGTCGGGCCTCGTCAGCACCTGCTGCAGCGTGATGTCGGCGATCGAGTCCTTGATGACGATCCCCGCGCCGGGCTTGCCGTCGGGGATGCGGCACCAGGGTCCGCCGTCGATTTCGACCGCTCCGAAGAAATCCTTCGCGACCTTGTAACCCCAGTCGCGGAAGGCGCCCTCGGTGAATTTCATGATGTTGCCCTTGTGCACGAGGGTCACGTTCTTGCGCTTGTACTTGACGGCGTAGCTGATCGCGCTGTGCACCAGCCGCTCGGTGCCCAGATAGCTGATTGGCTTGATGCCGATGCCGACAAGCATGCCCACCTCGCGCTTCGGTGCGCCGATGGACTCGAGCAGCGCCTGCCACTCCCGGCTCGCTTCGAGCGTGCCGAACCGGATCTTCTTGAACTCTTTCGGAAACTCCTTCGCGAAGAAGTCGAGCACTTTCTGTGCTTCGGGCGAACCGGCCGCGTATTCGATGCCGGCGTAGATGTCCTCGGTGTTCTCACGGAAGATCGCCATGTCGACCTTCTCCGGATGCTTCACCGGCGACGGGACGCCCGTGAACCAGCGCACCGGCCGCAGGCAGACGAACAGATCGAGCACTTGCCGCAGCGCGACGTTCAGGGACCGGATTCCGCCGCCGACCGGGGTCGTCAGGGGTCCCTTGATGCCGACCAGGTATGTGCGGAATGCCTCGAGCGTTTCGTCGGGCAGCCAGTTGTTGACCTGCTTGAAGGCTTTCTCGCCGGCGAGCACTTCCTTCCACTGCACGCGGCGTTTGCCGCCGTACGCCTTTTCGACGGCGGCGTCGAACACGCGCACGCTCGCCCGCCAGATGTCCGGCCCTGTCCCGTCTCCCTCGATGTAGGGAATGACAGGATTATCCGGGACCTGGAGCCTGCCGCCGCTGATCGTGATTCGTCCGTCCTGAGTCATACGCGTGTCATGCCCTCGAGATGAAGTGTTCGAACAAAGGTGCTAATCCTATCAGGATGAATCGCGACTAGGGATTGGGATTAGGCCGTCGTACGCGTACAAACGAGGGGCGCTGGAACTTCCAGCGCCCCTCGTCTTGTACCGCGTCAGGCCTAATCCCGAATCCCTAGTCCCGAATCCCTAGTCTCGAATCACTTCGCTAACGTCCGGACGTAGTTCACGACATCAGTGATCTCTTCCGGCGTCAGGCGCTTGCCGAGCGCGGGCATGTTGCCGACTTCGGTCTTCTTGCCGGCTGTAATCGCTTCATGAATCTGCGCGTCGGTGAGCTTCGACATCGTCGCCTTGTCATTCAACGCGGGCAGCTTCCCCTTCAGGTTCTTGGCCGCAGGGCCGTCGCCCAGGCCGGTGGCGCCGTGGCACATCACGCACTGACGCTTGTAGAGCGCCGCACCGTTGGCAACCGATTCCGGAGTCGCCGCGGGGGCGGCAGCCGGTTTTGCGCCGGCCGCGGGCTTGGCCTGGCCGGCAAACACTGCAGTGACACACACGAGCGAGAGCGCTCCCGTCAATCCAACAAAAGTCCGCATGTTCATAAATAGGCAATCCTCGTAATTAGGCGCGTTATACCCAGTTTACCTTAGATGCCCCGGCCGCGCCGACCGCGGTTTCAACCGATCCGCGCGATCCCTCCGTGCACGCCACGGCCAGAACGACGCCGCCGTCGACGACGCTCGGGTCGTACGGCAGATTCTTGAAATTCGGCAGCCGCAGCTCGACCAGCAGTCCCACGAGCGTTGCGAGCACCGCGCCCAGCATCGTCGTTTCGTAGGTGATGAGGCCGACGGTCCACGGCGCGACGATCGGCATGCCGCCCTTGACGAGCGGGTAATTCAGCGCGGTGATACTGGCGAGCGAAAGGCCTCCGACCAGGCCGAGCGCGGCGCCGCAAATCGCCCAGGTGCGCAGCTTGGTCGGCTTCATATCCGGGATGAACGGCTCGCCGTGAATGGGCTGCGATGTCATCACTTCCATCGACTCGGGGCCGATGCCGGCCTGGATCAGGCGTCGAATCGCCATGCGCGCGTCGTTCGGCTGAGAGAATTTGACGAGACAGGTCTGCGACATATGAATCTGAAATCTAGCAATCTGAAATCTTGAATCTGAACGTCCTACCAGCTACCACCTACCACCTACCAGCCTAGTGACCTGGGTGAACGTCGCCTGAAACCGTCTGTCCGATAAATGTCGGGTCGGGCAGTTCGCCCGCGTGCTTG
This sequence comes from Vicinamibacterales bacterium, assembly GCA_963802345.1. Taxonomy (GTDB): domain Bacteria; phylum Acidobacteriota; class Vicinamibacteria; order Vicinamibacterales; family JAMQPK01; genus JAMQPK01. The sequence continues at coordinate 87,787 of CAWDIK010000004.1, read as the reverse complement.
GCGGCGACCTGCAATCCTTCTTCGTACTCCCAAATCGAGATCATCGGGCTGAACTTCGCGAACAGGAAATACAGCAGAACGAACAGGCCGAGCGTGCCCGATGCGATCGCCGCCTCTGTGAGCGACGGCCAGTACGTGCCGTAGTTGTACGGCAGGTACGGATGCGTCAGCGTCGGCACGATGATGAGAAAGCGCTCCAGCCACATGCCGACGAGGATGCAGCACGACGCGACGAAGATGAGCGGGATCGTCCGCAGCTTCTTGATCGCGAGAATCGGGAACGGGATGATGAAGTTGCACACCACCATCAGCCAGAAGAGCGGCGCGAACCGGCCGGAAATCTTGGACCAGAACACCGGCATCTCGGGCGCTTCGTTGCCGTACCACGTCACGAGGTATTCGGTGAACGTGAAGTAAAACCACAGCAGGCTCATCGCGAAGAGCATCTTGGCGAGATTGTCGAAGTGGATCGGCTGCAGGTACTGCTCCAGCTTGAAGTACTTGCGGATCAGCACCATCGCGATCAACAGCGCCGCGATGCCCGAGAAAATCGCGCCGACGACGAAGTACGGCCCGAAAATCGTGCTGCGCCACATCGGCATGAGCGTCATCGCGAAGTCCCACGACACGATGGTGTGCACCGACACGGCGACGGGAATGATGATGAGCGCCATGATCGAGATCGCCTTTTCGAGGCGTATCCATTCACGCTCTGTGCCGCGCCATCCGAGCGCCAGGATGCGGTACAACTTCTTGCGCCAGCCTGTCGCTTTGTCGCGCGCCACCGCCATGTCGGGAATCATCGGCAGGTAGAGATACGTCACGCTGCCGGTCAAATACGTGTTGATGGCGATGAAGTCCCACATCAGCGGCGACTGGAAGTTCGGCCACAGATACCGGCTGTTCGGATAGGGCACCATCCAATAGAACAGCCACGCCCGCCCGAGATGGATGAGCGGAAAGAGCGAGCCGGTAATCAGCGCGAACGTCGTGATCGCCTCGGCGCAGCGCGTAATCGGCCTCCGCCATTCGGCCTGCACCACCCGCAGAATCGCTGAGATGAGGGTGCCCGCGTGGCTGATGCCGATCCAGAACACGAACGTCGTGATGTAGAGGCCCCAGAACGACGGCCGATTCTTGCCCGCCATGCCGATGCCGTAGATGAGCTGGACGGCCCACGCGACGAACACCATGCCGGTGACCGCCAGCAAGGATGGCGACGCATGACGTAGTAAATCGGCCCGGTCTTGAAGAGCGGGCCGAGCAGGTCGCGGTTGATCTGCGCCTCGTTCGGAACGGACTGCGGCGGCAGGTTGTCAGCCACGTTATGCGTCCGCTTCCTTCAGATACACGACGCGCGGGCGCGTGCCGAGCTCTTCGAGCAGGCGGTACCCGCGGCGCGAGTGGGCGAGTTGTGAGACCTGGCTGTCCGGATCGCTCAGATCGCCGAATACGAGCACCTTGGCAGGGCAGGCCTGCGCGCACGCGGGCTGAATATCGCCGTCGCGCACCTCGCGCTTTTCGTCTTTCGCCGTGTCCTGCGCGCGGCGGATGCGCTGGACGCAGAACGTGCACTTTTCCATGATCCCGCTCGTCCGGACGGAGACGTCCGGGTTGAGCTGCTCGTTGAGCGGGCTCGGCCACTCGGGCGTGAACCATGTGAAGTACCGCACGGTGTACGGACAGTTGTTGGCGCAGAAGCGCGTGCCGACGCACCGGTTGTAGACCTGCGCGTTGAGGCCGTCGGGCGTGTGATAGGTCGCGTTGACGGGGCAGACCGGCTCGCAGGGCGCCGCGTCGCATTGCTGGCACATCACCGGCATGAAGCGCGCGCGGATATTCGGAAATTCCCCTTCCCAGTAGCGCTCGACGCGAATCCACTGGTGTGTGCGGCCGATGGCGGCCTGCTCGGGACCCACGATCGGCAGATTGTTCTCGGCATGGCACGCCACAACGCAGGCTTCACAGCCCGTGCAGCGATCCAGGTCGACGGTCATTCCCCACTGAGGCATTCAGTAACTCCGAAACTGAAATCTAAAATCTAGAAACTCTAGAGCTGCCAACTGAGAACTGACAGCTATCTATGCAGCGGATGCTCGTGATGTCCCCGCGCATCCGATGCACCGAATCGAATCAACGGCTCGTGTCGTCCTGTTTTCGCCGCGCTCACGCGTACGCCCGTCTGCACGACGGCCCCAGACGCCTGATCGAGTGCCGATGCGCTGATCCGCAAAGGATTCGCCCCGCGATTCTGCGCGTAGCGTCCGAACTGCGTGTGCCCTTGCCCAACGGGGATGGCAATCACGTCCGGCCGCAGCCCCGGATAGATGAATGCCGGCAGCTCGATGGTGCCCTGAGGCGACGTGATTGCCACGACGTCCCCCTCATGAATATCCAGCTTGTGAGCCGTCTCGGGGTTGATCTCGACCCACGATCCCCACATGACGGTCGTCATTGGATCGGGCATTTCCTGCAGCCATGGCAGATGCGCCGCACGGCCGTCGGCAAACGCGGCCGAGGGATAAACGTGAAGCATGAACGGCATCTGTCCCGCATCGCCGGCAAACGCGCGAGCCGCGACAGGCTGTGATGGCATCACGAAGTTGACGCGGCGCATCGGCTCTGGGCTCTTGGCTCTGGGCTCTGGCGACGGGCGCTGCCGCCGTCTGCCAAAACCCGCCAGCAGCTACCGCCTTCTTGAAGAACGCCTCGAAGTCGGCGTCTACTGCCGTTCCCAATGCGGCGTGTGCCGAGCGGAAGGACTCCTTCACTGCGGCGGCCATGTTTTCAAACGGGACCGCTGCCGCGGCATTGCCGCCGAGGGCCTTCGCCGTTTCGATCAGGACGTCGCCGGGGTCGCGCGTATCCCATCGCGGCTCGACCACTGGCCGGCCGATTGTCCGAACCGTCATGCCGACACCGGGCTCGGGCACATCGTCGACCCAGCGCTCGAAGGTTGTATGGCTCGGCAGAATCAGATCGGCCATCGCAGACGATTCGTCGAGGAAGGACGAGAAGCTCGCGATGAACGGCACGTTCGCGAGCGCCGAGCGCAATTTTTCCGCTTCTGGCAGCGTGAAGAGCGGGTTCGTATCGAGCAAGAGCAGCGCTTTCACGCGGCTTGCGCCCATTGCGCCGATCAGGCTGTGAATGTCGGTTTCGGGCTGCGGCGTTTGAGCGCCAGGCTTGGCGCCCGACGCCTGAAGCCGGGCACCTGCAGCCGGCACGGGACCGCTTGCTTCGTCGGTGCCGAACAGAATGCCCCCGGTCCGACCGAATGCGCCCACGAGCGCGTTGAGCGCGTAGATCGCGGTGAGCGACGCGACATCGCGGCTGTCGCCGATAGCGACGCTCGGTCGACGTGTGGCGAACTCGCGCGCGACGCGCTGAATCGACGCGGCGGGCACATCGATCTGCGGAGCAATTTTTTCAGGGGCGTAATCACCGAGCGACGCCGACCATTCCGCGAACCCGCCGGTGTTCTGGGCGACGAACTCCGCGTCGAACAGCTTCTCGTTGACGATCACGTGCGCGATGGCGAGAGCGAGAAGTCCCTCTGTGCCGGGCTTGATCGGCAGCCACTCGTCGGCGCATGCAGCCGTCTGTGACAGCCGCGGTTCAGCGTGCACGAACGCGCCGCGAATCCCGGGACGTCCCTGACGCATCTGGCCGTACGAGTAGATGTAGCGCACGGGCGACAGGAAGGTCTCGAATAAATTCGCGTTCAAGGACAGCAGGAAGTTCGCGTTGGCGAAATCCACCGCGGGCAGCCGGGACGTGCCGGTCACGAGCTCCATCGCCTTGCGAATCGGCGCCGGATCGAATGGGTCGTAGGTGACGAGGTTGGGCGTGCCGACGCCCGCCGCAAACCGTTCGACGATGGTGCCCATCGTGCCGCGGTTTCTGCGGCCAGTGAGAATGGCGATGCCTTCCGGCGCCGCCTGTTGCTGCTGCAGCTGCGTCACGAGCAGTTGCTGCGCCTCTTTCCAGCTGATCGGCTGATATTGCCCCGAACCTCGCTGCCCCGACAGCTTCAGTGGCGTCTGGATGCGATCGGGGTGATAGAGCACCTGCACCCCTGCCTGGCCGCGCGCGCACGTGCCGCCCATGCTGATCGGGTGTTCCGGGTTGCCCTCGACCTTTTTTGCCTGCACCGCCTTGACGCGTTTTTGCTGGCCTTCGACGGTGCGAATGGATTCGCCCTGCATCACGCGAACCGTGATGCCGCATCCCGCCGAGCATTGCTGGCACAGCGTGCGCACCCAGCCCTCTTCGCCGGGAACGAACTGATCCTCGGCGACCAGCAGAGGAATGAGCTGCTGAGGCTTGCCGCACCCATCGAGGATGAGGCCGGCGGTGCCGGCGATGCCGCCGGTCTTCAGGAAATCTCGTCTTTTCATTTATGACAAACCAGGCAGTCGACGCTGACTTGCTTTTCCCTGTGGCAATCGATGCACTTGCCCATCGTCCATTTGACGTTCTCGCGCATGTCCATCATGTTGGCCATGTCGCCGTGGCAGGTCGAGCACTCGACGCCGGCTTTGACGTGCCGCTTGTGCGTGAAGTGCACCGCGGCTTCCGGGTGGAAGCCGTACACGCGCACCCATGGCGGCTCTTCCCCGGCCTTCGCGATACGCCGCGAGCTTCTGAATCTCGGGGCTCTCCACCTTGACGTTCTCATGGCAGACCATGCATTCGGTCACGCTCGGAATCGTCGCGGCGATGGAGCGATCCGCGTTGACGTGGCATGTCAGACATTCCATCTGATTGTCGACGACGTGGGTTTTGTGCGGGTACGCGATGGGTTGCGGCACGCGGCGTGCCGGCCAGAGAGCGGCAGCGGCCGCTGACGCTATCAGCAGAATGAGCACAAGTGCGCCGAAAACGTATTTACGCATGCGAATCGTTTACTTGTCGGGGTAAAACCGCGTCCCTCGACTCACTCGGGACGCCCTGAGCAGCGTCGAAGGGCGAAAGTCTATCTCGCTTTGGATTGCGAAGTCTAGGGAGCGGGAACCATCGCCGCGTCATTTTTCGAGGGTGCCGTCTCCGGTATGTAGGGGACATGGCGGACGTATTTCTCGAACCACTCGATTTCCGCGTTCATTTTGTACAGCTGATGCGTGGGATACTACCAGATGTGCCCTTCACCGGGCGCGATGTGGAGCTCGCTCGGCACGCCTTGCGCTTTGAGCGCGCGCATGATTTCAATCGATTGCGCGGCTGGCACTCTCGGATCGTTTTCGCCGATCAGGAACAATGTCGGTGTGCGGGCCGCCGAGATGTACTTCAGCGGAGAGTGTTCCCAGTACTCCTGAACGGGCGCATTTTTCTGCCATAGCGAGCCGCCGAACCAGATATCGCGATCGTAACGGGTGTCGGATGTCCCGTAGAGCGAAATCCAGTTGGCGACCCCGGCGCCGGACGCAGCGGCCTTGAACCGGTTCGTGAAGGTGATCAGCTTGTTGACGAGATGCCCGCCGGCGCTCCAGCCCATCATCGCAAGGCGATCCGGGTCTGCCACGCCCATCGCGATCACGCGATCGACACCGGCCAGCACGTCGCGATGGCTGTTCTTGAAATACCCGCCGACCGGCTCGCGGTACGATGCGTTGCCGTAGCCGGAGCTGCCGCGATAGTTCGGCCTCAGCACAGCGTAGCCGTGCGCCGCCCAGGCGGGCTGATAGTTGTACAGGATCTGCCCCCATCCGAACCGGTCGGAATCTTCCGGGCCGCCGTGCAGCTGCACCACGAGAGCGTAGCGAGTGCCGGGCTTGTAATCGATCGGATAGGTCAGCACGCCTTCGACGCGCGTGCCGTCGACGCCTTTCCACTCGACCTGCTCCTGGCGCGGCAGCGCGAAGTCGCGGTCGAGATAGTCGTAGATGTTCGTGACGCGGGCCGGAGAATCGCGACCCTCGGCCCACGTCCAGATGTCGCCGATCCGTGTGGGCTCGTCGATCATGAACACGTGGCGCCCCGCGACGGTGCTCCAGGATGTCGGCACGATCGCGTGATCGCCTCTCGTAATCTGCCGTGGTTTCGGCGACGCGATGTCGACCTCGAACAAATCGCTGCGTATGCCGGTGTTGACGATCATCCAAATCGACTTGCTGTCGGCCGCCCATCCGGCCCGCAGCACCTCGTAGGGGAAATCCGGCATCAAGGCGCGGGCCTGGCCGCCACTCGCGGGAACGAGAAAGACGTTCGCGTTGTAATACGGCTCCTGACGCTGATTGGCGCGCGCGATGAAGAGGACCTGCGACCCGTCCGGCGCGAGCTCGCCGTCTTCTTCGGGGACGTTGTTCCTGGTCAGCTGGATTGGAGCGGCGCCGTCGGCTGCAACGCTCCACAACTCCATCTTGTCTGAGTCTGCCGGCAGCCTGGTCGGGCGGCGGCTGACGATGATGCGATCGCCGCTGCCGCGATTTTGTACGCGTAGACGTAATCCGACCCGCTCGTCACACGGGTTTCCGTTCCGTCGGCGACCGCCACCCTCCACAGTTGCCTCGGGCGCGTTTCGTCGAGCACGACGACATCGCCGCGAAAGCGCAGCCGCTCGCGCTCGGCATCGGTCGGCGGATCGAAGGCCAGAAAATAAATGAACGCGCCCTTCGGGTGCCACGCGATCTCGCTGACGCCCGTCCGCTTCGATACCTGACGCGCGGCGCCGCCCGTCGGCGGGCATCACGAAGATGCTGCCGCCCGAAAGGAAGGCAATCGAGGAGCTATCGGGCGACCAGCGCGCGCTCGGTGGCGGCCCCGGTTCGCTCGAGAGTCGCCGTAAACCTGAGCCGTCTGCGTTAATCCGCCACAGATGCGCGACGCGCCGGTTGGCTGGCCAATCCGCCGTCGACAGCATGAAGGTAATCGTGCGCCCGTCAGGCGATATCTGCGGGTCGCCGATGCGTGGGATGTTGAGCAGATCGACGAGCGTCATGGGACGCTTGGCCTGCGAGTTGACGCTGATGCTCGAAATTAGCGCCACGCACGACGCCAGCAGGGCGACGAACTGGTGATCCCGCGTGGCATGAAGTTCGAGCGAGTATAACGTGTCAAAATAGGCTCTGATGGCTTCAGGCTCTTGGCTTTGGCAGGCCAGAGCCCAAAGTCCAGGGCCGTCAAAGCCAGGAGCGAAGAGTGTCTGATCGTAAGTATCGGCAGAGGGGGTATCAGGATTCACCTCGCGAGCGCCGGCCGGCGCAGAGTGGCCCGGGCGCCCCGCAGGCGCCGAAGCCTCCAGCCGATCGCATCGAGACGCGCCTCGACAAGGCCGAGCGTAAGGCGCTCGAGGGACGCGCGCCCAGCGTCCCGGGTTTTCACGAAGTGATGCGGTGCGCGCGGTGCGGCAACGTGTTCACGGATACGGTCGCCGCTGATTCCCGCTGCAAGCGTTGCGGAGCGGACCTTCGTACGTGCGCGCAATGTGAGTCGTTCGATACGGCGAGGCCATTCGAGTGCACGCAGAAAATCGCCGTGCGGATTTCGCCGAAGGACGTCCGGAATACGTGCGAGCTGTTTTCGCCGCGTGTCACCATCGAGCGCGAGACGCGCTCGGAAGCCCAACCTCAGGCGCCCAGCAGCGCTCGCAAGGCATTCGATGACCTCTTCAAATAGGTGGTAGGTGGTACGCCTCATCTTCTTCGAGCAGTCGATTGGGTGCGAGACGTGCGCGCCCACCAGGCGTGTGCTCGAGCAGATCGCCGCAGACAATCGCGATGTCACGCTCGACGTGCTGAACCTCGTGCTCGACAAGGAGAAAGCCGCTGAGTACGGCGTGGATCGCGTGCCCGCCATCATCATCGCTGCCGCCGAAAGCGAGCGCATCCGCTATTACGGTGCGCCGCTCGGCAACGAGCTGCCGACTCTGCTTCAGGCCATCAGCATGGCGGGGACGCAGGAGACGGGTCTTTCTGAGGAGAGCCAGGCGCAATTGAAAACGCTCTCGGCACCGGTGAGCCTGCAGGTGTTCTTCACGCCGACGTGCATCTATTGCCCCCGCATGATTTCGCTCGCGAATCAGGCCGCAATCGCGAGCCCGCTGGTGTCCACCGTCGCGATCGACGCGACCGAGTTTCCCGATCTGGTACGCCGGTACAACGTGAACGGCGTGCCGAAGACGATCGTCAACGACACGATGGAGATCATGGGCGCGGCGCCCGAACAGGAATTCATCGCGGCCATTGCTCGTGCCGCCGATGACCGGCCGGACGCCGGGGACTAGGGCGAGGGACTGGCGAGTTGGGACTTGCGATTCGGTTCGTCTTCGTCGCGCTGTACCTCTCCGTCAGTGCGCAGGTCTACGCGCAGTCGCCGGTTTCATACCGTCTGAGCTTTCCCGAAGCACAACACCACCGCATGCAGGTCGAGGTGATCTTTCCCGACGTGCCGTCTGGAGTCCTCGAGATCCTGATGTCGCGCACGTCGCCCGGACGCTACGCCATTCACGATTTCGCCCGGAACGTATACGACGTAAAGATCGACGACGGCCAGGGAGCGCCGCTCGCCGTCGAACGTCCCGACCCGTCGCAATGGAATGTTGCGGGGCACCGCGGCGCGGTGCGCATCCGCTACAAGGTATGGGGCGATCACCTCGACGGCACACACCTCGCGATCGACGCGACGCACGCGCACGTCAACATGCCGGCGGCGCTGATGTGGGCACGCGGCCTCGAGCAACGCCCCGCGCGCGTCACGTTCGAGGCGCCGGCGGCGTGGAAGATTGCCACGCAGCTGCATCCGACCACGGATGCGCGAACGTTCACCGCGGGCAGCCTGCAATACTTGATGGACAGCCCGACAGAGCTGAGTGCGTTCACGTCGCGGACGTTCACGGTCGAGCGTGAGTTCCGGGTCGCACTCCACCACGACGGCAGCGATGCGGATGCCGACAGATTTACGGCCGCTCTCGGGCAGATCGTGCGCGAGTCGCGCGCGGTGTTCGGTGAGCTGCCGTCCTACGAGGAACCCTACACATTCATTGTGGATTATCTGCCGTGGGCACGGTACGACGGCATGGAGCATCGCAACAGCACCATCCTGACCGAGCCTGCCCGTCTTCGCGTCCCGGACGAGCAGCTCGGCGCGCTCAGCACCGCCGCCCACGAGTTTTTTCACAGTTGGAACGTAGAGCGCATACGGCCGCGCTCGCTCGAGCCAATAAAGCTCGATGCGCCGAACCCGTCCGGAGAATTGTGGTTTGCGGAGGGGTTCAACCATTACTACGGGCCGCTCATCACGCATCGGTCCGGGATAACTGGAATTGACGACTTTGCGGCGAGCCTCGGACACTCGCTGGATCTCATCATTCGCACCCCGGCGCGCAAATACCGGAGCGTGGAAGAGATGAGCCGTTTCGCTCAATTCGTCGACGGGGCGGTGTGGACCGACCCGACAAACAACGACAACCACTTCGTTTCCTACTACGATTGGGGCGCGATCATCGGCCTCGGCCTCGATCTCTCTCTGAGAGCGCGCAGCGATCACAAAGCGACGCTGGATCACTACATGCGGCGGCTGTGGCAGGAATTCGGACGCGCTGCGGCCGCGAGCGAAGGTGCAGTGGCCCGTCCGTACACCGCGCAGGATCTGCGTCGGGTGCTCGCCGACGTGGACGGCGATCGCGCATTTGCGGACGATTTTTTCGAGCGGTTCGTGCACGGGCGCGACGTTCTTGATTACGCGCCGCTCCTGGCTCGAGCCGGCTTGATTCTTCGGAAGCGCGGTCCCGGGCGGCCGTGGATTGGGCCTCTGTGGCTCGACGCCGCGAACGGCACGCCGCGCATCGCGGTGCCAACGCTCGAGGACACTCCGGCCTATGCCGCCGGCCTCGATCGTGGCGACGAGCTGCTGTCTTTCGACGGCGTCGCCATCTCCAGCCGCAGCCGTCTGGACGAGGCGGTCGAGCGGCGCCGCCCAGGGGACAACGTGCGGCTGTCAATCCGGCGTCGCGGCGTCGTGCAGGACCTGACATTGACCATCGGCGAGGACCCACGCCTCGAGCTCGTCCCCGTGGAAAGGACCGGGCGCCCGCTGTCTGCTGCGGAAAGCGAATTCCGGCGGCGCTGGCTCGGCTCAAAGCAGTAGACCGCACCCGTCATATACTGCGAACCCCATGTCCGACGAATCCACCCGCAACTGGACGCGTACCTACCTCGCCGTCATCGCCATTGAAATCCTGACGCTTGCGGGATTGTGGCTTCTGCAGCGCCACTACGGAACGTAGCGATGCACCTGCTCGATTGGGCCGTCGTCGCCGCCTACGTCGGATGGCTCATCTGGGACGGCGTCAAACGAACCAAGCTCGAGAGCACGACGGAGTCCTATTTTCTCGCCAATCGATCCATGCCGTGGTGGGCGGTGGGACTGTCGGTGATGGCGACGCAATTGAGCGCGATCACGCTCGTCGGCACCACCGGACAGGGGTACAACGACGGCCTGCGATTCGTGCAGTTCTACTACGGGCTGCCGATCGCCATGATCATCCTGTGCGTGACGCTCGTGCCGTTCTTTTACCGCGCGCGGGTGTACACCGCGTACGAGTATCTCGAGCGTCGATTCGACCTGAAAACGCGTACGTTCACGAGCGGACTGTTCCTCGTGTCGCGCGCGATGTCGTGCGGCGCCATCGCAGCGGCGCCCGCCGTGGTGCTGTCGGTCGTTCTCGGCTGGAGCGTCACCCTGACGACGCTCCTCATTCTCGTACCCGCGGTGATCTATACGATGCTCGGCGGCGTGCAGGCCGTCACCTGGACCGACGTCAAGACGATGAGCCTGACGGTGTTCGCGCTCGTCATTGCGATGGTGTTCCTCGTGATGGGTCTGCCGAGCGGCGTTCGTGTCGACGACGCGCTGACGATCGCCGGCGGGACCGGACGGCTCAACGCCTTCGATTTCAGATTCACGCTGACAGAGACCTACACGTTCTGGTCGGGCATGCTCGGCGGCTTGTTCCTGATGCTCTCGTATTTCGGCTGCGACCAGAGCCAGGTGCAGCGCTATCTCACCGCCAAGTCGGTGGATGACGGCCGGACGTCGCTGTTGATGAGCGCGTTCTGGAAAATTCCGCTGCAGGTGCTGGTGCTGATCGTCGGCGTGTTTACCTTCCTGTTCTATCTGTTCAACCAACCGCCACTGCTGTTCAACCCGGTACACGAGGAGCGGGTGCGCGTCAGCGCGGTCGCGCCTGTATATGAGGGTCTGCAGCGGGAATTTCAGTCGACCTTCGCCGCCCGGCGTCAGGCAGCCATCGATATCGCGGCGGCGCGGCACGCGGGCGACGTGCGCGAGCAGGCGCGCGCGACCGACGACTTCACCCGGCAGGACGCCGCGCTGCGATCGATCAGGACGCGGGCGATTGGACTCGTGCGCCAGACGACAGACGACGCGAGCTTCAACGACGTCAATTACGTGTTCCCCACGTGGATCACCACTGCGCTGCCGATCGGCATCGTCGGCCTGTGGATCGCCGCCATCATCACGGCGGCGACCGATTCGATTGCGGCCGAGCTGAATTCGCTGTCGACCGCGTCGGTCATCGATTTCTACAAGCGCCTCGTCAGGCCGAACGACACGGACGCCCATTACCTGCTGGTTTCGCGCATCGCGACGGGATTCTGGGGTGTGTTTGCAGGCGTGATCGCCGTCTATGCGAGCAGCCTCGGACCGCTCATCGAGGTCGTCAACCGGTTCGGGTCGTTCTTCTACGGGTCGATTCTCGGCGTCTTCATGCTCGCGATCCTGACGCGCCGCGCGACCGGCACCGGCGCCTTCGTCGGCTTGGTGGCGGGGATGTCGTCTGTGGCGGCAGTGGCGTACTTCCGTCCCGAGATTTCGTTTCTCTGGCACAACGTGATCGGCGCGGTGGTGGTTCTCGCGGTGGGATTGTCGCTCAGTCTTTTTTACAGGCGTCCAGAAGCCCAGCTTGAACCTGGTCCGATTGAGGCTCGCCGGCTCCGGCTGACTCTCGACTTCGACTATCGACTAGAATGGCTCCGCTTTGGCGAAAACCCACTACGACACGAGCTTCTGGCTGGACCGCTTTCCCTCGTCCCGTCGTCCGTCGTATCCACGGCATCGCGGCGACCTCCAGGTCGAGGTCGCCATCGTCGGCGGCGGTGCGCTGGGGTGCGCGACGGCGTATGTGCTGGCGGCCGCCGGCGTTGATGTCGCCATCTTCGAGCAGGGCCGGCTCGCGCACGGGCAGGCAGGCTCGCGGAACCGGCATCGTCGTGCACGAGCCGGAGCCGTTGTTCTACAAGCTCGCCAAACAGCATGGCGTTCGAGATGCCCGCTATATCTATCAAACGGCGCGCCGCGGCTCGCTTGAATACGTGTCGGCGTTGAAGCGCCTGCGCATCGAGTGCGGCCTGCAGATTCGCGATGCCATCCAGTTCAGCTCGAGCCCCGACGGCATGCAGGAGCTTCAAAAGGAATACGGCGCCCGCCGCGAAGCGGGCCTCGACGTCGCCTCGTTGAAGGGGACGCCGCTGTTCCGAAAAATCGGCGTCAACGGCTTTGGATTGATCACGCACGGCAGCGCAAGTGTCGATCCGTACAAAGCGACGATCGGTTTTGCCCGCGCCGCCGTGGCCCGCGGCGCGAAGATCTTCGAGCAGTCGCCGGTGGTGCGAATCCGTCCGCGGCGGCGGACCGTCGACATCCGGACCGCCGGCGGCGTCGTCACGGCGTCGAAGGTCGTCGTCGCCACGGGGTATCCAACCGACGATTTCAAGCCGCTGCGCCGCCGCTTCGCCCGCAGCGACGCGTATGTGGTGCTGACGGGCGAGCTGCCGGCGGTTGTGCGGCGCGAAATGACGTCACCTGAGTTGATTCTCAGGGACACGGCCTCTCCCGATCACTGGATGCACTGGATCGGCAATCGCGTGCTCTTTGCCGGTGCCGATCAGCCGAGCGTGGCCGATCGCGCGCGCGAGCGCGCGCTGATCCAGCGGACCGGACAGCTGATGTACGAGCTGTCGGTCATGCGCCCGGCGATTTCCGGGCTTATGCCCGAATACTCGTGGGACGTAGCGTCTTCGCGTACGATCGACGGCGTGCCGTATTACGGCCCGCACCGGAATTATCCACATCATTACTTCGCGTTCTCGGGCGGAACCGGAGGCCTGGGCTTGGCCTTCGCCGCGGCACGCATCATCCTGCGCCACTATCAGGGGACGCCGGACAAAGGCGACGAGCCGTTCTCGTTTACGCGGATACGTGAATGAGCGGGCTCGATCTGCTGGCGTTTGGCCCGCATCCCGATGATCTGGAGATTGGGCTCGGCGGCACGCTTGCCAAGCATGCGGCGCTCGGTCACGCGGTAGGGTTGTGCGATCTGACGCGCGGCGAGATGTCGAGCAACGGCACTCCTGATGAACGCGTCAGGGAGGCCGAGGCGGCGCGCGCAGTCCTGGGCGCGGCGTGGCGCGAGAATCTCGCGCTGCCCGACCGCGCGATCGGGACCTCGCAGGAGCACACGCGCAAGGTCGTCGAATTGATTCGTCGGGTGCGGCCGCGCGCGATCGCCGTTCCCTATTGGCAGGACCGTCATCCGGATCATCAGGCGTCGGCGGCGTTGCTGCGCGAGGCGGTGTTCAACGCCAAGCTCAAGCGGTATGCCGCCGCCGGTGATCCCTGGCAGCCCGAGTGGGTCTGCCATTACTTCATCAACGACGCGGCGCCGGTGTCGTTCGTCGTCGATGTGTCTGAACACTACGAGACGAAGCGCCGGGCGCTGGCGTGCTATGCCAGCCAGTTCTCGCGCGCAACCGAATCTGCGGAAACGCGTCTAAATTCCCCGAGCTTCGCCCAGCTCATCGAAAGCCGCGATGCACAGTTTGGCGCTCTGTCCGGCGTCCGGTTTGCCGAGGGCATCGTGGTGACCGAGCCGGTGGTTCGTGAACATCTGCTTAAATAGGTAGGCATGCATATCGGGGTGGTCTGTTACGCGTCTGTGGGCGGTAGCGGCATCGTGGCGACGGAGCTCGCCAAGTCGCTGGCCCGGCGCGGGCACCAGGTGCATCTCATCAGCACGGAGCCGCCCTTTCGGCTTGGCGACTACGAGGCGGGCCTCGCGTTCCATCGCGTCCAGACGCCGACCTACCCCCTCTTTCGCGAGCCCCAGTACATGCTTTCGCTCGCGAACAAGATCGTGCAGCTCTCGCGCGAGTTCTCGCTCGACATCGTCCACGCGCATTACGCGATCCCGCACGCCACCGCCGCGTATCTGGCGAAGCAGATTATCGCGTCGACCAATGGCCGATCGGACACGAAGGTGCCGAAGGTCATCACGACGCTTCACGGGACCGACATCACGCTCCTCGGCAGCGATCCGTCGTACTCCGAGACCGTCGCGTTTTCGATCGATCAGTCCGACGGCGTCACGGCGGTGTCCGGCAGCTTGCGACAGGACACGTATCAGTCGTTGTCTCTCAAACACGAGATCCGCGTCATCCCGAACTTCCTCGAGTGCGACGAGCACGGCCGCCGGGATCTGCCGGAATTGCGCGCGCGGCTGTGCCCGCCGGCCAGGTACGACAAGCTCATCATTCATCTCTCGAACTTCAGGCCCGTCAAGCGGGTCGACGCCGTCGTGGAGATGTTCGAGCGCATACGCAAGGACGTGCGCGCGAAACTGATATTCGTCGGTGAAGGTCCCGAGCTGGGCCGCGCGATGCGGATGGTGCACGATCGCGGCCTCGCGTGCGACGTCGAGGCTCTCGGCGAGCAGGATCAGGTCGTGCCTCTCTTGTCCGTCTCGGATCTTTTCCTGCTGCCATCGGCCCAGGAGAGTTTCGGTCTCGCCGCGCTCGAAGCGATGGCGTGCGAGGTGCCGGTCGTGGCGTCGCGCGTTGGCGGCCTGCCTGAGGTGGTCGAGGACGGCGTGTGCGGATTCTTACGCGACCCCGACGACATCGAGGGGATGGCGAAGGCGGCAATTTCGCTGCTGAGCGATCCTGTCGTGCACAAACGCTTCGCGAAAGCGGGGCTCGATCGCGTGCGGCGCCACTTCTGCGCCGGCCGCGTCGTTCCTCAGTACGAAGCGTATTATCAGGAAGTTATCCAGAGCTGATGCGATGACGCTGTCGCGCGCAACTGTCGTGTTCATCGTGTCGGCGGCCGTGGCCGTGCTCGGGTCCGGCCAAAGCCGGACACTACGGGCTCGACGCACAGCTGCGCGTGCGTCCGGTCGATCTCGAAGACGGCGCCGTCGCTCTCGGTCTCGCTCTCCGCCAGCTCAACAACACCGGCGTCTTCATGCAGGCGACGGCGCATCCAGACGACGAGAACAACGCGCTGCACGTGTACTTGAACCGCGGGCAGGGCGTGCGCACGATTCTCGCCACGGCGACGCGCGGCGACGGCGGGCAGAACGAGATCGGTCCCGAGCTCTACGATCCGCTCGCGGTGCTGCGAACCGAAGAGCTCGAAGCCATGCACCGTTTCGATGCCACCGAGCAGTACTTCACTCGCGCGATCGACTTCGGCTACTCGTTCAGCATCGAAGAGACGCTCGAGAAATGGGGACGTGACGAGATCATCGGCGACTACGTGCGCCTCATTCGCATGACGCGGCCTGATGTGGTCGTCGGGATGAATCCCACGGGCACGGCCGGCGGACTGCATCATCAGACTTCGGGCCTGCTCAGCCGCGAAGCGTTCAAGGCGGCCGGCGATCCCGCGCGCTACCCCGAACAAATCCGCGAAGGGCTCATGCCGTGGCAGCCGCGCAAGTACTACTACCCGGCCGGAGGGCCTGGTGGCGGTGGGCGCGGCCAGGCTGCACCGCCGGCCGGACCCTTGCCGCTCGGCGCGTTGAAAGCGGCGACGTTCGACGTGTCGCCGTTCGACGCGTTGCTCGGCCGCACGTATGCCGAGATCGGGACTGAAGAGCGGGGCATGCACAAGAGCCAGGCGATGGCTCAGCTGCTGGCGCTTCCGGCGGGACGGTCGCAGCAGCGATACCTTCTGATGGAGTCTTCCGTGGCTCAACGCGCGGCGCAAGCCGAAGAGGCGTCGCTCTTTGACGGCGTCGACACGACGCTGCCCGGCCTCGTATCGCTCGTACGCGGCACGCCTCCGCCTGCGTTGTCCGCTGGACTGCGCGCGATTGCCGATCACGTGTCGGCAGCGCAGAAAGCATTCGACATCGATGGCCCGTTCGCGGCCGCTCCTCCGATTGTCGCCGGTCTCAACGCGGTGCGAGGGCTCCGGCAGCAGCTTGCGTCCATGGGACTGTCCGCTGAAGCGCGATTCGATCTCGATGCGAGGCTGAAGACCAAGGAGGATCAGTTCACTGAGGCGGCGCTTCTGGCGCACGGACTTCGTATTGAAGTGCTGTCGGACGACGGGATCGTCGTGCCTGGACAGGACGTGCGCGTGTCGATCAGCATCGGCGACCGCGGCCGGCCTGTGAGCGTGTCGTCGGTGGGACTCACTGGGTTTTCGGTTCCGGCGAAGTGCCCGTCGATGCCGTTGGAGGTTGGCGCCGTCTATCGGTGCGACGCGGCGACACAGATTCCAGCAGACGCCAGGGCCACCAAGCCATATTGGAAGCCGCTGCCCACAGCGGCGCGATACGAGTTCGAGCCGGACGCGCCGTTCGGGCTTCCGTTCCGCCCGACACCGTTCCGTGCGTCGTTCACGCTGACGGCCGGCGGCGCCGAGCTGCACGTCGAGCGTCCAGTCGAGTTTCGATACGAAGGGCAGCAGCTCGAGGGCGAGAAGCGGATGGAGCTGACGGTGGTGTCGCCGCTCGCGCTGCGGGTGACGCCGTCGATTGCGATCGTGCCCGCGGGACGGGGTGCGACGTCCGCGGTGAGCCGTGAGGTTCGGGTCACGGTCGCGAACCACGCGAAGGGCGCGACGAACGGCCAGGTGCGTATGGATGCGCCGCCGGGCTGGACGACGACCCCGGCTGCGCAGGCCGTCAGTTTCACGCGCGAAGATGAGGCGCAAACGGTGCGCTTTTCGGTGCGTCCCGCCGCGAAGACGGCGCTGGGACAGTACACCGTGAAATCGGTCGCGTCGGTCGGCGCGCAGAGTTTCGAGACTGGATTTCAGGCTGTCGAGTATCCGCACATCCGGCGCAGACAGCTCGAGATTCCTGCGTCGGTCGCCGTGAAGGTCATGGATGTGCGTCTCGCGCCCAACCTCACCATTGGGTACGTCATGGGCACGGGTGATGAGATACCCGCGGCTCTTCGCGGCCTGGGCGCGACGGTCCAGTTGCTGGACGCGGACGAGCTCGGATGGGGCGATCTGAAACGGTACGACGCCATCTTCATCGGCGTCCGGGCGTACGACAGCCGCGAGGATCTGCGCGCCAACAACAAGCGCGTGCTCGATTACGCCTCGGCCGGCGGCACGGTCGTCGTGCAATACAACCGCGGCAGCTCGTGGACCCAGTACGCGCCGTTTCCCGCGGGGTTCAGCAACACGCGGGTCACCGACGAGAACGGCCAGGTACAGGTGCTCGCATCGGACGATCCTGTATTTCATTACCCGAACGAGATTGGCGCCAGTGCGTGGGCCAACTGGGTGCAGGAACGCGGCACCTACTTCATTGTTCCCGGCGATCAGCGGTACACGGATTTGATTCAGATTCACGAGCCGTTCGAGCACAACGAAGGATGGAAGAAGGGCGCCCTCGTGACTGCGAATGTCGGGAAGGGCCGCTGGATATTCGTCGGTCTCGGGTTGTGGCGGCAGGTCGCGGCCGGGACCGACGGCGCCTTCCAACTGCTCGCGAATCTCGCCAGTCGCGGAAAGCTTCCGGGCAAATAAACGCCTCTTCCTTCCTGGTCTCCAATCTTCCAGTCTTCCAATCTGCCAATGGTGTGAAATAATCCCAGCACCCCTCAGCCGTATCCCGTTCGAGCTTCAATGGCTCCAGACGCCCGGGTTCAACACCTTCTCCGACGCGCGGGCTTCGGCACCACCGTTGCCGAAGCGGCGGCGTTCAGCCAGCGGGGCGTTGTGGCCACGCTGGACGCGCTCGTGAATTACCACGGCACGCCGGACGACGTCGACGCGTCGATCGGTCAGGCCGGGTACTCGGCGGTGACGCCCTCCGCGGGCGCGTCGGAACCCTTCTCGCCTTCAAGCGCCATCAACGACGCACGGCAGCGCTGGCTGTTCCGCATGGTGCACTCGCGGCGCCCGCTGCAGGAGAAGATGGCGCTGTTCTGGCACCAGCATTTCGCCACGGCCTACAGCAAGATCGCGAATGCAGTGGGGGGCGCCATCGCCACCCAACTGATGGCAGCGAAAGCGTCGGAGCATCCTGCGTGGCTGCGCGGGCAGATCGAGTTGTTTCGTGACTACGCGCTGCCGAACTTCCGGGATTTGCTGTATGAAGTCGCCCGAGACCCGGCGATGCTTTTCTGGCTGGACGGCCGCTTGAACACGAAGGCGCGCCCGCAGGAGAACTTCGCGCGCGAAGTCATGGAGCTCTTCACGATTGGCGTCGGACAGTTCACTGAAGGGGACGTCTACGCCGGAGCTCGAGTGTTCACCGGTTGGAACCTTCAGCGCATCGGCGATGCGCGCGATCCGCTGGGGTTCTACCAGTTTTTCTTCAACGGCGCGCAGCACGACACCAGCGCCAAGACGTTCAGCTTCCCGATCTACGCCGATGGTTCGAGGACCATCCCGGCGCGCGCGGAATCGGGCGGCATCCAGGATGGAGTCGATTTGCTCAACGCGCTTGCGCGCCATCCGTCGACCGCGCGCCGCATGGCGCAGAAGCTCTGGTCATTTTTCATCAGCGAGATACGCCCGCCCGATGAGGCTTTCGTCGCCCGCATCGCGAATGTGTATGCCCTCAGCGACTGTCACATGTCTCCCGTGGTGCGCGCGGTGCTGACGTCGCAGGAGTTCGACGCCCCCGACAGCTACTTCGCGAGATTCTCGTGGCCCGTCGAGTTCGTGGCGCGCGCGCTGAAGGAAATCGGCTACGCGGGATTTCCGCTCAACACCGCGCTCGGGCCGCTCTCGAACATGGGCCAGCAGTTGTTCGAGCCGCCGGACGTTGCCGGATGGGAGCGGGGCCCGGCGTGGTTCACGACCGCGGCGATGCTTGCGCGAATGAATTTCGCGGCGACGCTGACGTCGCGGCAGCGCAACGACATCGCCGCGGCCGCGACGGGCAACGGCCCCACGCCCGACGCGCTGCTGTCGTTTTATCTGGACCGGATTTCCCCCGCGCCGTTCGAGCAGCACGCACGCAACTGCCTGCTCGACTACCTGCGCGGCGGCACGCCGTGGACCGGAAACGCCGCCCAGCTTCGCGTGAAGGCGCCGGGGTTGTTACATCTGATCGCCGGATCCTCGGAGTATCAGCTGGTATGAGATTCACCAGACGCGCATTCGTCCGCGGCGGCGTCAGCGCGTTCACCCTGGGTTTCGCGGCGCCGCGCTTTCTCTCCGATATCGCGCTCGCGCAGGGTGCGGCGTTCCGGAATCTCGTCGTGCTCTATCTCGGCGGCGGCAACGACTCGCTCAGCATGCTCGTGCCGTATCGCGATGCGTTCTATCAGAGCCGGCGCCCCACGCTGGCAGTACCCGCCGGCCAGGTGCTGCAAATCGGCCGCGACTCCGCAGGCAACGAGCTCGGCCTCCACCCGCGTCTGACGGGGCTGAAGACGATTTTCAACGAAGGCCGGCTGGCGCTGATTCAGCGCACGGGCTACGAGAACTCGAGCCGCTCGCACTTCGAAGGCACCGACATCTGGTCGACCGCGAACCCGCTGTCGACGCAGGGTCCGGGATGGCTGGGGCGATACCTCGATACGATTCCCGCGCCGGTCGATCCGCTGTACGCATGGAACACCGGCGCCGAAGTGCCGCATTCGCTGTTGTCGCGGCTGGTCGGCGTGCCGTCGATCAGTAATCCTGCGGCGTACGCGTTCCAGAGTCCGAATGGCACAGCCGAGGCCGCGCAAGAGCGGGACGCGGCGATGCGGATGTCGTCGCATCTGCCTCTGCACCGTCCGCACCTGGCGTTCGTCAACGCGAGCGCTCAATCGGCGTTCGCAACCCTCGATCGGGTGGCGACGGTCGGCGCCTACGTTTCAGCGGTGACGTATCCGGCAAACGGATTTTCGCAGGCGCTGCGCGCGGTCGCGGGGGCGCTGGCGACGCAAATCGGCACGAGGGTGTTCTGGGTGCAGACGGGCGGGTACGACACGCACGCGGCTCAGAGCGGCTCCTACGGAACGCTGATGACGACGCTGAACGACGGCCTGCTGGCGTTTTACCAGGACTTGAACAACAACGGGCTGCTGAACGACACGCTGATTCTGCAGTTCTCCGAGTTCGGGCGGCGCATCATCGAGAACGGCAGCGGCGGCACCGACCACGGCGCCGCGAGCGTCATGATGGCAATCGGCGGGCAGGTGAGAGGCGGCATTTACGGGACGGCGCCTTCGTTATCGCCGGATCCCGCCAATCCCACGCTCGAGAACAACGGGAACGACGTGCGATTCCAAACCGACTTCCGCTCGGTCTACGCGCGCGTCATCGACAACTGGCTTGGCGCCGATTCATCGGCCATTCTCGGCGGGGACTTCCGCGGAGGACCGTCAGTTCCTGTGAAACTGGAATCTGAAATCTGAAATCTAGAATCTACAATCTAGATTCCAGATTCTAGATTCTCAGATTCTCAGTTTCCAGCTTCCACTTCCTCGCGGCAAGAGCCGTATCGGGTATGTAATACTGGCGTGTTTACATGCTTCGGACGGCTTCAATCCAGATAGCTGCCATCCTGGGTCTCGCGGCCGTGTCCACCATCGCAGCCGCACAGCAGCGCGCGGCCGACCTGGGCGCGGCGCTCCTCCAGACACCGGCGATCCGCGCCGCCGTCGATTTCGCGAAGACCGATGAGATGCGCACCATCGAGGATCAAATCAAAATCTGCGAGGTCGAGGCGCCGCCGTTTCAGGAAGCGAAGCGTGCGGAGCTGTACGCGAGCCTGCTGCGCGAAGCCGGAGTGAAGAACGTCCGCATCGACGCCGAAGGCAACGTCATCGGTGAGCGGCCGGGCGCGGCCGCGCGCCCGAACGTCGTCTTGAGCGCGCATCTCGACACCGTCTTTCCGCGCGGCACCAATGTGAAAGTTCGCAGAGACGGCTATGTGCTTCGCGGCGCCGGTATCGGCGACGATTGCCGCGGGCTCGCCGACGTTCTCGCCGTCGCGCGTGCGCTGAACAAAGCCGGCGTGTCGACGCCTGGAACAATCACCTTCGTTGGCACCGTCGGAGAAGAAGGGCTCGGAGATTTACGCGGCGTGAAGCGCCTCTTCAACGACACGCTGAAAGATAAGATCGATCGCTTCGTCTCAATCGATGGCGAGGGACTGGGTGTCACGCAC
Source organism: Vicinamibacterales bacterium (assembly GCA_963802345.1). GTDB lineage: Bacteria > Acidobacteriota > Vicinamibacteria > Vicinamibacterales > JAMQPK01 > JAMQPK01. The sequence goes on along the minus strand of CAWDIK010000004.1, from coordinate 66,414 downwards.
ATCGCGATTGGCAGCGCGCGGTTCCGCGTCACCTTCAAGGGGCCGGGTGGCCACAGCTTCGGATCATTCGGCGTCGTCAACCCGATTCACGCCATGGGCAGGGCCATGGCGGGCATCGCAGACCTGCAAGTGCCCAGCTCGCCGCGCACGACGTTCAACGTCGGCCGTGTTGGCGGCGGCACGTCGATCAATGCCATTTCGAGCGAGGCATGGATGGAAGTCGATCTCCGCTCCGGCGATACGGCCGCGCTCCGGACGCTCGAGAAGCAGTTCCGCCAGGCCGTGGCAGACGCGGTGGCGCAGGAGAACGCGCGGTGGAACAGCTCGGCGCTGACCGCCACTATTGAGGTAGTCGGCATGCGGCCCGCTGGTCGCCTCTCCTCGGCCGCGCCGATCGTTCAGGCCGCGATCTCGGTCTCGAAAGCGCTGAGCCTTCCGTTGTCGTTCTCGGAGGGCTCGACCGATGCGAACCTGCCGCTCAGCCTCGGCATCCCGGCGGTGACGATTGATGCTGGCGGTCGCGGATCGGGCGCGCACACAGACAACGAAACGTACGACGCCACCGACGCCTGGAAAGGCACGCAACGCGCGATTCTGCTGACCGTGGCGCTCGCGCAACCGTGAATTCTCTGGATTACACTTAGTACGCAATGCCTCAAGTCAAAACGCGCCCGCCAATCAAACGCACGAAATTCAAGCTCAGCACCGACGAGCTCCTCGAAATGTATTACTGGCTCAAGTTCATTCGCGCGTTCGACGAACGCCTGAGCCTCGGTGTGCGCCAGGGGAAAGTTCGCAGCGGCGTCTATACAGGCATCGGCCAGGAAGCGATTGTCGTCGGAAGCTGCTTCGGCCTGCGGCAGGACGACTGGATTTTTCCGCTCCACCGCGACCTCGGCGCGCTCCTGATGAAAGGGGTCACGCCGCGCCAGATGATGGCGCAGATGTTCGCCAAGGAGACGGGCCTCTCGAAGGGACGGGACTCCGCGCTGCACAGCAGCGTCAATGAGCTCGGCATCTTCGGCAACACGAGCATGCTCGGCGCGAACCTGCCCGTGGCCGCCGGCGTCGGCCTCACGATGAAAATGGAAGGGAAGGACAGCGTCTGCATTGCGTACTTCGGCGAGGGCGCCAGCAACACCGGCGACTTCCACGAGGCGCTCAACTTCGCGGGCGTCAACAAGCTGCCCATCATCTTCATCTGCGAGAACAATCTCTACGCGTACTCGGTGCCGGTTGAAAAGAGCATGGCGGTGGAGGACGTGGCCGTGCGCGCCGAGGGATATGGTTTCGATGGCGTCGCAATCAACGGCAACGACGTGCTTGCCGTGTATCAGGCGGTCAAAGGTGCGCGCCGCCGCGCGCGCGCCGGCGAAGGCCCGACGCTGATCGAGTGCAAGACGTACCGCTGGCACGGGCACTCCGAGCACGACAAGGCGTTCTATCGCACGAAGGAAGAGCTGGCGATGTGGAAAAGCCGCGACCCGCTTCCGACCTTCAAGACCTACCTCGAACATATGAGCGTTCTGACTCCCGAGAAGGAGCAGGAGATCGACCAGCGCATCAAGGAAACTCTGGACGATGCGGTTCGATTTGCCGAGGACAGCCCCGATCCGGCGCCGGAAGAAGCCGTCACCGACCTCTACGCATAAATCCTGAACATGGCGAAGGAAATTTCCTATCTGGAAGCGATTCGCGAAGCTCTCTTCGAAGAGATGCGCCGCGATCCGAAGGTGTTCGTCCTTGGCGAGGACGTTGGACCGTATGGCGGTGCGTTCGGCGTCACCGCCGGCATCGCCGAGGAGTTCGGCGAAGCGCGCTGTCTCGACACGCCGATCTCCGAATCGGCGATCGTCGGCGTCAGCATCGGCGCGTCTCAGCGGGGATACCGTCCTGTCGCCGAGATGCAGTTCGCCGATTTCATCAGCTGCGGTTTCGACCAGATCGTCAACCAGGCGGCAACGCTGAGGTACCGCACCGGCGGGCGCGTGACCTGCCCCATCGTCGTACGCGCTCCGAGCGGCGGAAATGTCGGCGGCGGGTTGTATCACTCACAGAACCCCGAGGCGTGGTTCATCCACCGGCCCGGGCTGAAGGTCGTCGCGCCGTCGAACGCCTGGGACGCGAAAGGGCTGCTCAAGGCAGCGATCCGCGACGACAATCCCGTGGTGTATATGGAGCACAAGTACCTCTATCGCCGCGCGAAAGGCCCGGTGCCGGAAGGCGATGAGATCGTGCCGATCGGCGTGGCGGCGGTCCGTCGCCCTGGGAGCGATGCGACGCTCGTGACGTACGGCGCGATGGTGACGCCGTCGCTCGAAGCGGCGGATCGGCTGGCAAAGGAAGGCGTCGAGGTCGAGGTGATCGATCTGCGGTCGCTGATGCCGTACGACAAGGCGGCGATTTTCGCGTCGGTCGAGAAAACCAGCCGTCTGCTGATCGTTCACGAAGACGTCAAGACACTTGGCTTGGGCTCCGAGCTGTCGGCGGTTGTAGTGGAAGAGCGATTCGATGCGCTGGACGCGCCGGTGATGCGGGTGACCTACCCCGACACGCACTGCCCGTTCTCGCAGGTGCTGGAAAGCTATAACCTGCCGAACGCGGACAAGATCGCTGACGGACTGCGACAGCTTGCGGCGTACTGAGTTCACAGGAGACCAGAGACCAGGAGTTTTCTTTCTTAGAAAAAGAATTCTCCTGATCTCCTAGCTCCTGCTCAAGAACAGCGTCAGTTCCGCTCTTTAAACCCCGCCGGGAGCGCGACGTCTGCCGCGGTGACGTTCGTCGCAATCTTCAACACTTCGTTGTTCATCGTCATGAAGGTCGAGCGGGCCGGATTGGCGTTCGGCTTGGCGGCGGCTTCCTTGTCTTGCTGCTGCTGACGGCGGCGCATGAAACCGCCGATCGCGCCACCCACCGACAGCGGATTACCTTTGTCATCGGTCGACGCCGACGAGGAGCCACCGGCGGCTTCCTGCTTCATCTGTTCCGCGCTTTTCACCGCGTCCATCGTCGTCGTCGACTGAATGGCGGTGCCGCCGAGATCTTCCCGGCTGAAGCGCGCAAGCGCGTCTTTGACACCCGGAAACATCGCCAGCACGGTTGCCATCTGCTGGGCGTCAACGGCAGAGATCGGGCCTGCAAGCTTTTCCCAATACCGGCGCTCGAAGTCGGCAATCTCTTTCAACGACGGCGCCGACTTGCTCAGCCATGTATCGACGGTCATCACGATGCCGCCGCTGTCCTCGATTTTCTTGCCCTTTTCGCGCACCGTGATGGTGGCCACCACCTCGCGCGTGTCGAAGCCATTGACCACCTTGGTCTGGCCGGTGTTCTTGACGTCGAAGTCGACCTCCAACTCCTTGCCGTCGTTCTTCGCCGGCTTCTCGGCGCCCGGCTCGCCAGCGGCGCTCTCGCGCGCCCGTTCCGCGGCTTCGCGCATCTGCCGGCGGATCTCCTCGAACGTCGTCACCTTGTATGTCTTGCGGCGCATGTCGAGGTCGTAGATTTTTTCTTCCTTCAAGTCGACGATCTGGGCGGTGTTCTCGCCGCTCGTCGTCATTTTGCGATCGCCGGACACCGCGACGGTCGACACGACGCCTTCTCTGGCCGACTTGCCGCCGAAGAAGTTGAACACCTTGCCGAGCGCACCTGCGAACGAAACCTGATTGCGTTCTTCCTTTTTCACATCGGCCTGGGCGGGAGCAGCGGCGGCGAGCGCGACCGCCAGAACCAGCGCCGGAATCGAGAGCTGACGTGTCATCGAAGTCTTCTCCTTCGGAAATAAATAGCAGCCGTTATGAGCAGGACATTATTTTAGGCCAGGACGCTGGCCAGGGCCTCGTCGATATTGGAATATCGGAACGAGAACCCGAGATCTGTTGCGCGCACTGGCAGCGCGCGCTGGCCGCTCAGCAGCAGTGCGTCAGCCATCTCGCCGAGAGCAATCCGCAGCGCGAACGCCGGGGCCGGCAGAAGGCTCGGCCGTTTCAGTGCGTGCCCGAGCGCTTTCGAGAACTCCGCGTTGGTCACTGGAGACGGGCCCGTGGCATTCAGCGGACCGCGCGCACCTTCGGCGGTGATCATCCACGTCACCAGACGAACCCAGTCGTCCTTGTGAATCCACGGCATGTATTGCGTGCCCGTGCCGAGCGGGCCTCCGGCAAACATCTTGAACGGCGGGAGCATCTTCGGCAGGGCGCCGCCTTGACGGTCGAGGACAATGCCCGTGCGGACGAGTGCCACCCGCGTGACGTGTGATACGTCGTTGGCAGCCGCCTCCCAGTCCTTTGCGAGGTTGGCGAGGAAGTCAGCGCCTGCCGCGGAGGATTCGGTGAGTGTTTCCTCGCCGCGATCGCCGTAGTACCCGACCGCAGAGCCGCTGATAAACGCTCCGGGCGGATGCGACGCCTGCCGTATAGCGGCGGTCAGGCTTCCGGTGGCGAGCAGGCGGCTGTCCCGAAGCTTCGTTTTCTGCGCAGCGGACCAGCGTTTGGCGGCGATTGATTCGCCGGCAAGATTGATGACGGCCGAGGCGCCGTCGACGACCCGCGCCCAGGGTCCGGCGTTGCCGTCGGGCGTCCATGGCACGAACGACAGATGCGGAGCGGCGCTTCTGTTCGATTCCTGACGGGTAAGAATGGCGACGTCGTGTCCCTCGCGGGTGAGCGCGCGGGCGAGCGCGCTGCCGAGAAATCCGGAACCGCCGGCAATGACGATGTGCATACCTCAAGCATAGGCCGAGGGGAAGTGGAGGCGTGAAAGCGGCCTTGACAGGCGCCGCGCGCTGGTATTAACTAAACGGTCAGTTAATTAATGGCCCGGCCAAAATCCCCCTCGCCCGATACCCGCACGCGCATCCTGGCCGCGGCGGCCGCCGAGTTCGGCGTCCACGGTTTCGCGGCCACGACCGTCGATCGCATCGCCCGGCGCGCGCGTGTCAACAAGGCGATGATCTACTACCACTTTCCCAACAAGCGCGCCCTCTATACCTGCATCCTTCGCGACGTGTTCGCGCCGATTACCGAGCGCGTGCGCGCCGCGATGAGCGAAGACGCGCCCCCGGCGCGCAAACTCGACCGCCTGATCGATGCGCTGGTCCGATCGATCGACGCGTCGGCCCACTTTCTCCCGATCTTTCTCCGCGAGATCGCCGACGGCGGCGCCCACCTCGGTCCCGAGGAGCTCGGCCTCATTGCCGGCATGTTCGCGACCGTCCGCGGTGTCATCGGCGAAGGCACCCAACAGAACCTCTTCCAGCCGGTTCACCCGGCGCTCGCGCATTTCACCATCATCGCGCCGCTGCGTGATGTTTCGCGCCGCCGCCCCGATCCGTGCGCGCATCAAGGCCGTGCGGCACGTCGACATTCCAGAAGCCGATTCGGACACGCTGGTGAAGCATCTCCAGATGGTGGCGCAACGGATGCTCGCGCGTGAGGAAGATCTAGAGCAAGAGCCGAGGAGTCGAAGAGTCGAGGAGTCCAGAGTCGACAGTCAGGGTCGACAGTCGAGAGTCGTCGAAAGTGAAGAGAAGCATATGAGAGAGACGAGCGTGGTTTTCTGTCTTGTCGCGGCAATCACATCCAGCGCCTGCCAGGAAAAAGCGCCCGCCGCCGAGGGCCGCGTGTCGGGGCAGGTCGACGCCACTGAGGTGCAGATCGCGCCGGAAGTCGGCGGGCGCATCGTCGACATGACGATCGCGGAAGGCGATCGCGTCAAGCAAGGCGACGTCGTGGCACGCCTCGATACGGCCGACGTCGATCTGGCATTGCGGCGGGCGCAGGCGGAGCGATCGCAGGCCGATGCGCAGCTTCGGCTGCTCCAGGCCGGCGCGCGGGGCGAGGATATTCGCCAGGCCGAAGCCCAGGCTGCCGCCGCCACCGCCGACATCGCCGCTGCCGAGGCCGAGCTCGCCTCGGCAGAGACGGACTTGCAGCGATTCGAGCGGCTTCTCGAGGTGAACTCCGGATCGCAGAAACAGCGCGATGATGCGGCGACACGCCGGGCAATGGCACGAGACCGGGTGACGGCGAGCAAGGCTCGCGAGGCTGCGGCCCGTGAAGCGGTCGCGCGCCTTCGCGCCGGATCTCGCCCCGAAGAAATCGACGCCGCGCGCGCGCGTGTGGCTTCCGTGGATGCGCAGATCGCGACGCTCGAGAAGTCCAGAAACGATGCCACGGTGATTGCGCCGATGGGCGGAATTGTCACCGACCGGCTGCTCGATCCCGGGGAGATCGCCTCGCCCCGAACGCCGATTGTCGTGGTGGCCGATCTGGATCACGCATGGGCGGAAGTGTTCGTCGATGAGCCGATGGTGCCGCGTATCAAGCTCGGCCAGGCCGCGACGGTGTTTACCGATGCCGGCGGCGCAGGGCTTCCAGGGAAGGTGAGCTACATCGCCTCGAAGGCCGAGTTCACGCCCCGCAACGTGCAGACGGCGGAAGACCGTTCGAAGCTGGTGTATCGCGTGAAGATCGCCGTGGATAACACCAACGGCGTTCTCAAGCAGGGAATGCCCGTCGAGGCGGACATACCCCTTCAGTAACCGGGCATCAGGGATTCGGGATTCAGACATGTCCGCTCTCCAGCTCGATGCGGTCGGAAAGAAATACGACAAGGTCGTGGCGCTGCGCGATCTGTCGATGGCGATAGAGCCGGGCGAGATGTTCGGCCTCATCGGGCCGGACGGCGCCGGAAAGACGACGACGATCCGCCTGATGTGCGGGCTGCTGAAGCCCGACGCAGGGAGCGTGCGCGTTCTCGGCCGGGATCCGGTAAAGGAACACCTGGCCGTCACACAGACGCTGGGCTACCTGTCGCAACGCTTCAGCCTGTACGGCGACCTCTCGATCGACGAAAACATTTCGTTCTTCGCCGAGATTCACGGCCTCAGCATGCGGGACCCCGCCATTCGCGATCGCCGCGAGCGGCTGCTCGAGCTGACCCAACTGGTGACATTTCGCTCGCGGCTCGCGGAACAGCTGTCCGGCGGAATGAAGCAGAAGCTGGCGCTCGCATGCACGCTCGTGCACGAGCCCAGAATCATCCTGCTCGACGAGCCGACCACCGGCGTCGATCCGGTCTCTCGACGCGAATTCTGGAAGCTGTTATCTGAATTTCTGGCGCAGGGCATCACGATCCTGATGGCGACCCCGTATCTCGACGAGGCGGAACGATGCTCGCGGGTGGCACTGCTTCACGAGGGTCAGCTCGTGGCGCTCGATACGCCGGCACACCTCCGTGCCAGCCTTCCTGGCATCGTCATGGAAGTCATCGCCGTCGACAGAGATCGCGCGACCAGCGTGCTCGAACGGCTTCCCGGCGTCCTCGATGTCCAGCTGTTCGGCGAGCGCGCCCACGCCCGCCTCGCAGACGGCGCGCCGCTCGGCAATCCGGCCGAGCTGGCGTCGGCGCTGAAACAGGCCGGTGTCGATGTCGAAAGCATCCGTCGCGTCCCCGCATCGCTCGAAGATGTGTTCATCGCTCGAGTCGCAAAGGAAACCGCATGAAACGGCCAATCTCCGTCTTGTTGCTTTCCCTCGTCGCGGCGAACGCCGCATCCGCGCAGGCGCCGCCTCTGCGCCTGACGCTGGACGAGGCCGTCGCTCGAGGCATCGAAGCCAGTCACAGGCTCGAAGAGCTCAGCGCACGTCAGGAAGCCGCGCAAGCCATCGAAGATCAACGCGTGGCCGCGGAGCGTCCGCAATTGGCGGCGCTGGCCGGCTACACGCGGATCAATCACGTCGAGGAATTCGGCGTGCCCAACGCGGGCGGGGCCTTCAGACTGATCTACCCCGATCTCCCCAATCGCACGCAGTCGCGGATCGATCTGCAATGGCCCATCTATACCGGCGGCCGCCTGGACGCGCTGACTCGTGCTGCCGGCGCCGAGGTTGACGCGGCGGGACAGGATCGCGAGGCCGCGCGCGCCGACCTGAAGCTGGAGATCACCCGCTCGTTTCTGGCCGTGTTGACAGCCCGGGCGGCTGCGGATGTCGTACGTCAGGCACTGGAACGGACGAACGCGCATCTCACCGACGTGCGCAATCAGCTGAGTGTGGGGCTCGTTCCGCCGAGCGATGTGCTGACCATCGAGGCACAGCAGGCGCACCAGCGGATGCTCAGCATCGAAGCGGAGACCATCGCCGAGACGACGATGGCGGAGTTCAAGCGGCTTGTTGGTCTCGATCAGGAGGTCACCGTTGAATTGATCCCTACCGGCGGCGTCGGCGGCATGGTCGGCCCGCCGCGCCCTCCAGATCCTCCGGCTCCGACAAAAGCGGTGATGGACGAAGCGCGGGCGAATCGGCCGGAGCGGAAGTCGCTTCTCTTTCGTATCAACGCGGCGGAGGAGCGCGTCGCCGCAGCGTCCGCTGGAAGTCTGCCGGTGCTGACGGCCGCCGGCGGCTACGACGTGTCGCGGCCGAACCTCAAGATTTTCCCCATTCAGGACAGGTGGATGCCGTCGTGGGACATCGGCGTGAACGTTCGCTGGTCGTTGTTCGACGGAGGGCGCGTTCGCGCGGAGACGGCGGAAGCGGCGGCGAACCGCCGTGCCGTGGACGCGCGACTGCGCGATTTCGATGCCGGCGTCGAAGTCGAGGTCCGGCAGCGGATGGCGGAGCTGACGTCTGCGACCGCGGCAATCGAGGCTGCCGGTGTGGGCGTTCGATCGGCGGCGGAGGCGCGCCGCGTGATCGCGGAGCGATTCAGCGCCGGCGTTGCCACGAACATGGATGTGCTGGACGCGCAGACCGCGCTGTTGCAGGCCGAGCTCGATCTCACGCGGGCGCGCGCGAGTGCCGAGCTCGCCCGCGCCCGGCTCCAGAGGGCGCTGGGACGGTAATGAGCGACTCTGCGATCCTCGTCCGCGATCTGACGCGCAGGTTCGGCGCGTTTACGGCTGTCGATCGCATCAGCTTCGAAGTCGAGCGAGGGGAAATCTTTGGCTTTCTCGGCGCGAATGGCGCGGGTAAGTCGACGGCCATCCGCATGATGTGCGGCCTGCTGAAGCCCACGTCGGGGACGGCAGTGGTAGACGGCGTCGACGTCAGCCGCGACCCCGAGGACGTCAAGCGGCGCATCGGATACATGTCGCAGAAGTTTTCGCTCTATGAAGCGTTGACGGTGGAGCAGAACATCCGCTTCTTTGGCGCGCTCTACGGGCTGAACGATGAGCAAATCGCGAGGCGGATGAAATTCGTCGTCGACATGGCCGGGCTGTCGGGCCGCGAGAACACGCGCGCGCGCGATCTCGCCGGCGGCTGGCGCCAGCGGCTGGCGTTAGGGTGCGCGATCCTCCATGAGCCCCGCATCGTCTTTCTCGACGAACCGACCGGGGGCGTCGATCCCGTGTCGCGCCGCCAGTTCTGGCGGCTCATCGAATCGATGTCGCGCGGCGGCGTCACGACGCTTGTGACCACGCACTACCTCGACGAGGCCGAGCACTGCCACCGCATCGCCATTATGAACGCCGGCAAGCTCGCCGCGATGGGCACGTCCCGCGAGCTCAAGGCGATTTTCGCAAAGCGGCCGATTCTCGAAATCCATTCGAGCCGGCCGGTCGATGTCATGCGAGCGCTCGAAGAGAATCCAAGCGTCGAAAAAACCACGGTGTTCGGCACCGCCGTGCACGCCGTCCTCAAGACGCCGGACGTCGATCTCGAAGCGCTGAAACGGTCGCTGGGCGCGCGCGGGCTCGACATCGCCGGTATCGATCGCGTCATGCCGTCACTCGAGGACGTGTTCCTGGACGTGGTGGAGCATGCGTAAAACGCTCGCCGTTGGCCGCAAGGAGTTCCGCCAGATCGCGCGCGATCGCCGCTCGCTGATGGTGCTCTTGTTCGTGCCGGCGTTTTTCCTGCTGCTCTATGGCTATGCCCTGAGCTTCGACCTGAAGGATATCGAGCTTGCCGTGCACGACAACGATCGCTCGAACGCAAGCCGCGAGCTGGTCAATGCCTTTGTCAGGTCTGGATACTTTCAGCTCGCCGCCGACGTGTCGAGCCGGCGCGAGTACGAGATGCTGATCGACCGCGGAGACGTCCGTGCGGTGTTGGTGATCCCGCCGGGACTTCAACGTGATCTCCTCACCGGTCATCGTGTGCCGGTGCAGGTCATCATCAACGGCGACAACTCGAATACTGCCACCACTGTGATGGGGTATGTCTTGAGCGTGCTCCAGACGGTCTCGGCGCAGTATCAGGCGCAGGCGTCCGTGCGCGGCGCTGCGCGGCCCATCACGGTCGAATCGCGCGTGTGGTACAACCCGCAGCTTCGAAGCGCGCTGTTCCTCATCCCCGGCCTCATCGCGTACATCGGCATGATTTCCTCGGTCATCTCGACGTCCCTTTCTGTCGTGCGCGAGAAGGAGCGCGGGACGATGGAGCAGGTCCGGATGGCGCCGCTGGGGACCGGCGAGTACATCATCGGCAAGACGCTGCCGTACTTCGCCATCTCGCTCGCCACTTCGGTGGCGATCGTGCTCGCGTCGATGGGACTCTTCGGGCTGCCGATGAACGGCTCGTGGATTCTGCTGATCCTGGCCTTGTCGTTGTATCTCGCGGGAGCGCTGGGCCTTGGACTGATGATCTCGACCATCGCCGATTCACAGCAGGTAGCGTTCCAGCTCGCCGTGCTCGCGTCGTTTCTGCCGACGATGATGTTGTCTGGCTTCGTGTTTCCCATTGCGAGCATGCCGCCGGCGATTCAGGCCATCACGTTCGTCGTGCCCGCCCGTTACTTCATCGTCGCGCTCAGATCGATCGTGCTCAAGGGCGCCGATCTGTCGACGTTCTGGACCGAGCTCGCCGCGCTCGCCGTGTATGCGGCAGTGATGCTGACGCTGGCCTCAAAGCGCCTGAGCAGGCAATGGACGTGAGAGCCGTGAGCGGCGCGGGGCGGCGGGTCCCTCGCAAGCGAACGGCGACGAGCGAGGTCGAGGGGCGCGACTACGATGAGACGCATCTGGTACGTCATGTGGAAAGAGGTGATCGAGCTGCGCCAGGACCCGCGCATCTTCGGCATCATCTTCATCGCGCCGGTGGTGCAGCTGGCGGTTCTCGGTTACGCGGCGACGACAGACGTGCGCAACGTGCCCATCGTCGTGGTCGACGCTGACAGAAGCACAGACAGCCAGGATCTGATCAGCCGCTTCACCGGCTCCGGCATTTTCGAGCTGGTCGACGTCGTGTCGGATGAACGGCAGGTCGATCGATATCTCGAGTCGGGTGACGCATGGATGGCGCTCTCCATTCCGGCAAATTACGGAAAGAGCGTCGCAGCCGGCCGACCGGCAACGCTTCAGGTTGTGGCGGACGGGTCTGACGCCAATTCGACGAACATCGCGCTGGGATACGCGAACAATCTCCTGACCGGATACGCGCAGGAAATGGTCGAGCAACGGCGGGCCTCGGGAGCGGCGACCGCGGCGATGGGCGGCAGTATCGAGCCGCGCGTGCGCGTCTGGTTCAACCCGACGCTCGAAAGCCGCTACTTCATGCTTCCGGGCATCTTCGCCTTGCTCCTCCTCGTCGTGACGTCGAATCTCTCTTCGATGGCGATCGTGCGCGAGCGCGAAATCGGCACGCTCGAGCAGCTGAACGTCACGCCGCTCGGCCGGCTCGAGCTGATCGTCGGCAAGCTCTTGCCGTACGGGATCATCGGGCTGATCGACGTCCTCATCGTGCTCGTCGTCATCGTGTTCTGGTTCGAGGTGCCGCTGCGCGGCAGCTTCTGGCTGTTGTTCGGTATGAGCGTCATCTACCTGCTGACCACCCTCGGGCTTGGATTGTTCATCTCGACCATCTCTCACACGCAGCAGCAGGCGATGATGACGTCGACGTTCTTCTTTCTCATACCAATGATGTATCTCTCGGGATTCGTCTTTCCGATCGAGAACATGCCCGATGTGATTCAGCCGATTACCTACTTGATTCCTCTCCGCTATTTCGTCGTGATTCTGCGAGGCATCTTTCTCAAGGGCGTCGGGTTGGAGACCCTCTGGCCGCAGGCGCTGGCCTTGCTCGGATGGGGCGTTGCCATCCTCACGCTCGCCTATATGCGATCCAGCAAACGATTGGCCTGAGGTCGGCCTCGGGGTACTCTGGGCGCAATGGCATCACCAGAAAACACCGCGCGTCTTCGCGACGCCATCGATCTGCTCGAGTCGATAGCGGCCGATCGAACCGTGCTGGCAGGCGTGGGTGCCGACGATCGGCATCGCCTCCTGCAGGCAGTCGCACGAGTCTACAGTCCCGATCGGGTAGAGCGTCGCCGCATGGCCAAGGCGGCGGCGCGCGATCGCAAGGCGAGCCGCGTCAGGCAGGACGAAGCCGCGCGAGCGGGAACAGGCATCCGCACGCTTCGACAGAGGCCGATCTTCCACACGCCGAACGTGTTTCCACCGGAGGATTTCGAACAGAAGGACGTCGAGGACGAAGCGACGGCACAGGGTGCGCCCGGTGCGGCAGCGGCCGGCTCCGGCCGGACCAATACGGAAGAGCTCCAGCACTGCTACGTCTGCAAGCAGAAGTACACGCAGATCCATCACTTCTACGACCAGATGTGCCCGCCGTGCGCGGAGCTGAATTTCGGGAAACGCACCGAGCTCGCGGATCTTCGCGGCCGCGTCGCCTTGCTGACGGGCGGCCGCGTGAAGATTGGCTACCAGGCGGGACTCAAGCTGCTCCGCTCGGGCGCCCACCTCATCGTCACCACCCGCTTTCCGAGGGATTCGGCGTCGCGTTACGCGCGCGAGCACGATTTCGGCGAATGGGGCGATCGGCTCGAGATTTTCGGCCTCGATCTGAGACATACGCCCAGCGTGGAGGCGTTCTGCAGCACGATGCTGAAGACGCGCCATCGCCTCGACTTCATCGTCAACAACGCCTGCCAGACCGTTCGCCGGCCGCCGGCGTTCTACGCGCACATGATGGAAGGGGAGACGACGGCGCAGAGGAGAATGCCCGAGCACACGCGGAAGCTGCTCGGCGAGTACGAGCGGTCCGACGTTCCTGGCCTTGCTCACGCTTCGCAGCTGTCACAGGTGCCGTTGCTCGTAGAGGAGCTCGTGTCGCAAAGCGAGATGTTTCCGGCGGGGCTACTCGACCAGGACCTGCAACAGCTCGACCTGCGCGGCCGCAATTCCTGGCGCCTCCTGCTCGACGAAATCTCGACCGTGGAGCTGCTCGAAGTGCAGCTGGTCAACGCCATCGCGCCATTCATCCTCAACGCGCGCCTGAAGCCGCTGATGACCCGCACGCCAGAGCGCGACAAGCACATCGTCAATGTCTCGGCGATGGAGGGGCAGTTCTATCGCCGATTCAAGACAACGCGCCATCCTCACACCAACATGGCGAAAGCCGCGCTCAACATGATGACGCGCACGTCCGCCACCGACTATCACGCGTCCGGCATCCATATGAACAGCGTCGACACGGGATGGATCACCGACGAAGATCCCATCGAGATCGCCGCGCGAAAAGAAGCCGAGCAGCGTTTCAGCCCGCCCCTCGACAGCGTCGACGGCGGCGCGCGGATCGTCGATCCGATCGTGAGCGGGTTCAACACCGGCAAACACGTCTGGGGCCAGTTCCTGAAGGACTATCAGCCGACCGATTGGTAGACTAGCGCTGCGTGAAGAAATCACTGCTCATCAAGATCGCGCTCGTGCTGTTCGCGGTCAGCGCGTTTGCGTTCCTGTTCATGCGCTCGATCGAGGACACCCGTTCCGCGCCGTACACGGTCGATCGCGCGCATCTCGGCGGCCGTGGACGCTGGCGCTCGAGCCGGCATCTGCGTCAAATCACCCGGTTCTCGTTTTGCGCCCGCCGCCCGAGCTGGCTGCGGGCATCTTCAAGCAGATTTTTGCGCGCGCGATGGAGTCCCTGAACTCGCCGATGACGCCCTCAATTCCCGTGGTGCTGCGCGGCGAGTTCGATGCCACCGTCGGCGGTCGAATGACCCAGGACGCGATGCTCGCCGCCGCTGTCGCTGCCGGAGTTGAGGCAGCGCCGGTGCCGCGCTGCCTCGTGCATCGTCGAATCAGCGAACCCGGCGGCGTCCGGCAGGTGTATCTGGTGTTCTTTGATGCCCCGGCCATTGCGCAGTTCCGGCGACAATTGGGTCTCGACGGGGAACGCGCTGTCGCCGGTGCTGTTTGTCGCCGGCGCCGGGTCAGACTTCAACAGTTGGCTTCCGCAACGCGTCAATGCCGGCGCAGACTGTGTCGCGCCGGTTGAGATCGCCCCGTGAACGACCTGTACGACATTCCGGTGCGGACGATCGATGGTGTCGACACCACGCTGGAACCGTACCGCGGCAAGCCGCTGCTGATCGTGAATGTCGCCAGCCGCTGCGGCTATACCCCGCAGTACAAAGGCCTCGAGGCGCTGTATCGGAAATACAAGGACCAGGGATTCGTCGTGCTGGGTTTCCCGTGCAACCAGTTTGGGCGCCAGGAACCGGGCGACGAAAAGCAGATTCGCCAGTTCTGCGACGAGCAATACTCAGTGACCTTTCCGCTGTTTGCGAAGATCGACGTGAACGGCGTGAACGCGCACCCGCTATACCGCTACTTGAAGTCGGCAAAAAAGGGGCTGCTCGGCCGCGAGTCCATCGCGTGGAATTTCACCAAGTTTCTCATCGGTCCGAACGGCGAGGTTCTCCAACGGTACGGCCCGCGGAGAAAGCCAGAAGACATCGGGAAGGACGTGGCGCGCCTTGTCTGACCTCGATCGCCAGTTCGGGCAGATCGACATCTATCTGTTCGATCAGATTTTGCGTGGACGCGTTCGACCCGGTATGCGCGTGCTGGACGCAGCGTGCGGGGGCGGCCGCAACCTGGTCTATCTCCTCCAGTCGGGTTTCGAGGTCTTTGCGACGGATGGCGACGCGCGTGCCGTCGAGGCTGTGCGAGGGCTTGCCGCGCAGCTCGCTCCGCAGCTGCCGGCGGAGAACTTCCGCGTGGAGCCGGTCGAGCGCATGACGTTTCCGGATACGTTCGCCGATGTCGTGGTCAGCAGCGCTGTCCTGCATTTCGCGAGCGACGATGCGCAGTTCGATGCGATGGTGCGCGAGATGTGGCGGGTGTTGAAGCCGGGAGGCATGCTGTTCTGCCGGCTGGCCTCGTCTATCGGCATGGAAGATCGTGTGCGTCATATTGGCGGCCGCCGATTCGCGCTGCCCGACGGAAGCGAGCGTTACCTCGTCGATGAGGCGATGCTGATGGACCTGACGGCGCGCCTCGGCGGGCGGCTGCTCGATCCGCTGAAGACGACCGTCGTGCAGAATCAGAGATGCATGACGACGTGGGTGGTTGCAAAACTGTGAGCCGCCGCGAAGATCGCGCCCGCCGCACTTGATGTCATCCTCGAAGCAGCTGAAGGCCGCGTGGTACGTCGGCCTGGCATATGCGCTCTGGGGGTTCTTTCCGATTTACTGGAAGGCTCTGGCCGGTATCTCCGCCCTCGAGCTCATCAGCCACCGGATCGTCTGGTCGTTCGTGCTGCTCGCGGTGATGATCGCGCGCTCGGACGAATTCGAGGTGTTGTGGCAAGCCTTACGATCGCCGCGCATCGTTGGCATCTACAGCGTCGCTGCCATCGCCATCGCAACCAACTGGCTCATCTTCGTGTGGGCGGTGGGTATCAGCCAGATCGTGCAGATCAGCCTGGGCTATTTCATCAACCCGCTTCTCAGCGTCGTACTAGGGATGGTCGTGTTCCACGAGCAGCTTCGCACGCTGCAGTGGGTGTCGGTGGCGCTCGCCGCGCTTGGCGTCGTATATCTCACCGTGTCGGTAGGTTCGGTGCCGTGGATCGCGCTGTCCCTGGCGACGACGTTCGCCATCTACTCATTGATGAAGAAAGTCGCGCCCCTCACTCCGGTGCAGGGGCTCGCATTCGAGACGGGGATTCTCTTTGTCCCCGCAGCGCTCTACCTGATGGCGCAGGCAATGGCCGGACGCGGAGCGTTCATGCAGTCCGGGCCGCTTCGCAATCTCTTGATGCTCGGATCAGGCCCAGTGACCACACTGCCGCTCCTGATGTTTGCTGCGGGCGTACGGCACATCCCGCTCTCGCTGGTCGGGATGCTGCAGTACATCAACCCGACACTCCAAATCACGATTGGCGTGATGCTTTATCGCGAGCCATTTACGCGAGCCCAGTTCGTCGGGTTCGGTCTGGTCTGGAGCGCGCTGGCGCTGTTTGCCGTGGAAGGATACGTGACGCGGCGCTGGCCCTCACTGGGCGTCACGGACGTGTCGTGACGGGGTACACGCCTTTGGTTCGTGTGATATCGTCAAGGGCTGTCCACCAGAATTACAGCTCAGGAGGAAGATATGGACCCGAAGAGAACCGCGCTCGTCCTTATTGAATACCAGAACGACTTCACGTCGAAGGGCGGCACGCTCCACGACGCCGTGAAGGGCGTGATGGAACAGAACAACATGCTGCAGAACACCGTCGAGACGGTGAAAAAGGCGCGCGCCGCGGGCTGTACGATCGTGCATGCTCCGATTACATTCGTCGAAGGCTACGGTGAGCTCAGCAGCGAGCCTTACGGCATTCTCAAGGGTGTCGTCGACAGCAAGTCGTTCCGCAAAGGCAGCTGGGGCGCGGAGATCGTGGACGACCTCAAGCCGCAGCCAGGCGACATCGTCATCGAAGGCAAGCGAGGCCTGTGCGGTTTCGCGAGCACGAATCTCGACTTCATCCTCCGCAGCCGCGGCATCGAGACGATCGCGCTTGGTGGATTCCTCACCAACTGCTGCGTCGAGTCGACGATGCGCACCGGCTACGAAAAGGGCTATAAGGTCATCACGCTGAAAGACTGCACGGCGGCGCTCAGCGCCGAAGAGCAGAAGCTCGCGACGGAAAAGAACTACCCGATGTTCTCGAGGCCGATGAACCACGACGAGTTCCTGACCGAGCTCGCGGGTCAGCAGTCGGCTGCCGCGACGGCCGGCCGCGGATATAGCGCGTAAGGAAAGTGGAGTGAGATCGGCGCATGCATTACCTGCTGTTCTACGAGGCGGATGCTGATTACGAAGAGCGGCGCAAGCCATTTCGCGCGGCGCATCTCGCGCACGCCCGCGCGGCGGCAGACCGCGGAGACGTCGTGCTCGGCGGCGCTTTCGCGAATCCAATCGATGGAGCGGTGATCCTGTTTCGCGGCGACTCGCCAGCCGCGGCGGAGGAATTCGCCAAGAACGATCCGTACGTCGTGAATGGAGTGGTGAGACGCTGGTATGTACGCGAGTGGACGACGGTGGTGGGAAGGGATGCGGAAACTGAAAATCTAGAAATCTGAAATCCAGATTCTAGTTTCCAGATTCTAGTTCCTAGATCCCAGTTTCAGATTTACCGTATCGCCACTCCCCACGGACCTCTACCGGCAGGGATCGTCGCCACGACGGTCATCGTCTCGGCATCCACGACGGATACGTCGCCCGACGGGCCGTTTGCCGTATAGAGGCGTTTGCCGTCCGGGCTGATGCCGACTCCCCACGGCCGTGTGCCGACTTTCACCGACCCGACGACCTCATTTTTCGCCGTGTCGATGGCCAGCAGCATCTGGCCGCGGCCGGTGGTCACGTACACGCGCGTGCCGTCAGGTGACGCAATCACGCCCATCGGCCTCGCCAACTCTCCGGTTATCTTCAAGTGTCTTGATCACCGAGTGATTTTTCGTGTCGACCACGTGCACCGTGCCGCCGTTCTCCGACGTGACGTACGCCTTGGAGCTGTCGGGAAGAAACTCTGACGAGCGCGGCCGCGGGCCGACCTGCAGCATCTTGATGACCTTGCTGCTCGCCGTGTCGATGACCGCGACCTGATTGTCTTCTTCCGACGTGACGTACACCCACTGTCCGTTCGGGCTCGTCGTCACGCCTTCCGGTTCGCCGCCTACCTTGACGTTGCCGATGACCTTGTTGCTCGCGACGTCGATAATGCTCGCGACTCCCGCGTCTTCGTTCGACACGAACACTTTCGAGCCGTCGGCGCTCAACGAAACCTGCTCGGGATCGGTGCCGCTGGTGAGCACGGTCGACACCTTCCGAGCCGCGATGTCGACGATACCGATGCCGTCCGCGGTTCTGTCGGGCGGTGGAAGCTTGCTTTCGTCGGTGCCCGGGGGCGCCATCGGCGATCCGCTGAGCGCGACGAACAGCTTGGTGCCGTCGGGGCTCACCTTGATCGCCGCGCGGCCTCTTGCCGAGTGGAATCGTCGCCACCACCTGATTGGTGCCGCCGTCGATCACTGTCAGGTCTCCGCCGATTTCGTTCGTGACGTACACGTAGTACGGCGCTTTGGCGGCTCAGGCGCGGGCGCTGCCGGCGGCGGAGCGGCGGCTTGTTCCTGCGGTTGACTTCCGCCGCCACATGCCGAGATCGCGGCCAGAAGAATCAGCGAAGCCAGCGTGACCCGCGCGTTCACGCCGAATCCCCAATCCCTAATCCCTAATCCCTTCATGTCAGACCTCCTAGAATCCGGACGGCTTGATCCAGAAGCTTTCCTGCCATGTGCCGCCGGGCTTGATGTACTGAAGTTCTTTATAGACGCCCTTGTGACCCAGGTTCAAGGCATTGGTGATGCCCGCCATCGGCTCGAAGCAGATGAAGTTCGGCGTGTTCAGCGGATTAGCCGGCGCGGCGTTGCCTCGGCCGCGCCCGCCACGCGCGTCGCCTTGCGCCGCCGGCGGCGCATTCGGATTCGGCGGCGCGATCTGGCTGCCCCGGCCGGTGTTCAGCGGGTTGGGCGAGTAGATGACCAGCGATTTGTAGTTCGGTCCCTGGCTGATCTCGAGCTGCTGCTTGCGTCCCTTCAGTACCACCGTCGCCCGTCCCTGTGCGTCGCGCGAGAGATCGCTGAACACATCGTCGAGGTTGTAGTCCTTCAACGTGCCTTTGCCGCCCGGAAAGATTTTCTCGACCGGCTCCGTCGCTCCCGTCGGCACCTTGCGGTAGTCGAGCGTCCACCACTGACGCGCAGGAATGGAGACGGTCCATTCCTCACGGGGAGAATCCGTAAGCTGGTAATAAGGATGCCATCCGAGCGACACCGGCATCGGCTCGATCGCGTGATTCGTCACCTTCGTCAGCACTTCGAGCGTGCCGTCCTGCAGGCGGTAGGTGACGTCAATCGTGTGCGCAAACGGCCACTGCTTCATCCACATCGGCTGCTTGTACGTGTCGAGGCGGCTCGTGACCCACGCGGCCTTGCCATCGGCTTTCGCTTCGAGGACCTGCCATTGATCGGTGCGGGTCATGAATCCGTGAATCGGAATGGCGCCGGTCACGTTGCCGAGCTCCATGTCGAACGGGTAGCGCTTGCCGTTGGCATAGAACGCCTGCTCGTCGAGCCGGTTCGCCCACGGAGCCAGTAGAGGAATGCCGTGCAGCCCCGCGGGCTTTGCCCTGAACTCATCGATGGATGCGACGGGGAAGCGAAGGACGTTCTGCCCCTTGACCTTCATCTCGTACGCCATCATGCCGACCGACGTGATGATGGACACCACCGTCTGATTCTTCTGATCCTCGAGCTGCACGATGTCGCCGTTGCGCCGAGCGGCGTACTGCTGCGCTTCGGCCGGGATTGCCGCCGCTGCCGACGCCAGCACGACCCCGACGGCTAAAAAGGTATTTCATCGTCATGACGGCTACTCCTGTAGGGTAAAGCTGAATACGACGTTGCCGGCGGCCAGTGCGACGTACTGCTTACCGTCGACGGCGTAGCTCATCGGCGAGGCTTGATGGTTGCCGCCCGTCTGGAAGTGCCAGAGATATTTGCCGGTCTTGCCATCGAGCGCGAGGATGTTGCCGTCTCGCGATGACACGAAGACGACGTTGCCGCCGGTCGCGAGCACGCCGTTGGTCAGCGAGCCCTGGAAAAGGGGATGCGACCAGACGGTCTTTCCAGTTTCCGGATCGATCGCCTTGATGCCGGCGTTGGTAGCCGGCTGATTCGGGCCGCGCGCAGGTGGCGGGCCAGCCGCGCGGCCACGCCCGAGGTACTGCTGGCCGCGGGTAATTTGCTGCGGCGTGCTGGTGTACACCTGCCCGCCTTCACCGAACGCGAGATAGAACCAGCCCGTGACCGGGCTGTAGGAAGGCGCCTGGAAATTCGTCCCTCCACCAAGCGTCGGATAGACGAGGAAGCTGCCCTTCTCGGTTGAGTTCGATCCGGGAATCGGTTGCGGCCGGCCGTTCGGGGTAAATCCGGAGTTCCAGTTCTGATAAATGAACGGTGTGCCCGACAGAAACTTTCCGTTGGTCCTGTCCAGCACGTAGAAGTGTCCGTTGCGATCGGCATGCATCAACAGTTTGCGCGGCTCGCCGCGCCACACGCGATCGACCAGGACCATGTCCTGCACGGAATCCCAGTCGTGGCCGTCGTCTGGTGTGAACTGGTAATGCCACTTCAACGTTCCGGTGTCAGCGTCGAGCGCGACGACCGAGTTGCTGTAGAGGTTGTCCATCTCTCCACGGGCGACGCGATCGAACTCGGGCGCGGGATTCCCCACCGCCCAGTACACGAGGTTGAGTGCAGGATCGAAGCTGCCTGTCAGCCAGGTCGGACCGCCGCCGGTTTTCCAGCTCTCCCCTTTCCACGTCTCATTGCCCGGCTCGCCAGGCGCTGGAATCGTGTAGAAGCGCCATTTCCGCTTCCCGGTCGCGGCGTCGTAGGCATCAAGATGGCCGCGTGTCGCATACTCACCGCCGGTCATCCCGGTAATGACCATGTCCTTCAACACGAGCGGCGGGCTCGTGATGCTCGAGCCTTCCATTGTGTCGACGACCTGCTGCTCCCACAGCGTCTGGCCGGTTCGTGCGTCGACCGCGACCAGCGCGCCGTCGAGCGTGCCGAGGAAAATCCGATTGCCGAGGATCGCGACGCCGCGAGCAAAGGGGTTGATCTCGTAGGGGTTCACGATCTTCTGCTGCCGGGTCCATCGCCAGATTTGGCGGCCGGACCGCGCATCGATGGCCGTCACCGTCGCCGGATTGCCGCTGCCGGTTGTGTACATCACGCCGTCGACGACGATCGGCGTCGCTTCGAGCGTCGAGTTTCCGCCGAGAATCGGAAAGCTCCACGCCGTCTTCAGCTGGCGCGCGTTGGCAGGCGTAATCTGCGTCAGCGCGGAGTAGTGCTGACCGGAATAGTCGCCCCAGTACATCATCCAGTTGTGCGGCTCGGCCTTCGCATTCATCAGCCGCTGATAGCTGACGCCGCCGGCAATCGGCTGGGCGACGATCTTGTTCTGATCGCGGCCCTGCTGCATCCGCAGAAACCCGACGATGTTCGTGATCTCGTCGGCGGAGAGTCGCGTTGCGTAATCGCCGGGCATGAGCGAGCGGTTCTCGACCGAGACCGTAGCCTGCAGCTTGTTCAACAAGTGAAGCTGGCCGGATGCGTCGACGATCTGCGCGGAGTACATATCTTCATTGCGCCGCACGCCGCGAATCTCCCGCCCATCGGGCATCTTGGCGACGAGGGTGACCGGAGGAGGTGCGCCACGGCCACCGCCGCCGCCCGCGGGCACCGGGAACGGGGGGCAGCGGATCGTTTGGCGACACGATCTTCTGCCGAATCGCAGCCGATGTGAGCCGGCCGGCGTTCGACAAATCAGGACCGGTGACGCCACCGCGTGCGTTGATCTCGTGACACGCCGCGCAGCCGGCCTTTCCATAGAACAACGCTTCGCCCGCCGCGACATCGCCCTCGGGGACCATTGCGCCGCGCGACGCCTCAGGCGAGGCGCCTCGATTTTGGAGCGTGCGGATGTAGCTGACGAGCTGCCACACCTGCTCGTCGCGAAGCCCCTTGTACGGCGGCATCTGCGTGCCCGACACTCCCTGGCGTATCGTGCGGAAGAGGTCGGCGTCGCCATCGCCGTGCTTCAGCCCGGTTGTGTTCAACGCGGGGCCGCCGCGGCCGGCATCGCCGACGCCCGCGGCGCCGTGGCACGTCTGGCACGTTCCGTCGAAAATACGTTGTCCGTCGATCGCCGCCGTCGGGTTGTTCGCGAGAGGGTTCATGACGGTATCCGACACCGGCGCCTGCTGTGCGAAGAGCACACCGGTAGCCACGGCCGCAATAGAACATGCGACGAGTTTGATTCGGTTGTTCATAGTGAAAGAAACTATACCCCATGGCTCGAACACCCTCGTCCATGAAAGAACTTGGAACGCAGGCCCCCGATTTCCAGCTGAAGGACGTCGTGACTGGCGAGTCGGTGACGCGCCGCGACGTGGCGGGTCCGAAAGGCATGCTGGTGATGTTCATCTGCCGCCATTGCCCGTTCGTCAAGCACGTGCAGGACGAACTTGCCGCAATCGGGCGGGATTACAAGGGCCGCGGCGTCGGCATCGTCGCCATCAGCTCGAACGACGTGGCGTCGCATCCGGAAGACAGTCCGACGAAACTCGCGTATCAGGCGCAGGAGCTGCAATTCACGTTTCCGTACCTGTTCGATGAAACACAGGACGTGGCGCGCGCGTACGACGCGCAGTGCACGCCGGATTTTTTCCTCTACGACCGGGAAGGAGCGCTCGTGTATCGGGGGCAGCTGGACGACAGCCGTCCTGGTAATGAGATTCCCGTTACCGGCAAGGATTTGCGAGCGGCGCTCGACGCCGTGATTGCCGGCCGCCCGATTGCCGGGGAACAGCGCCCGAGCATCGGCTGCAACATCAAGTGGAGATGACCAGACTCGTTCAGCTGCGCCAGGGTGGCGCGCGAAGGGTCGCACGAGTCGAAGAGCCGTCGCTTCGCCTGCTCGACGGCGTCGATTCGGTGCTCGCGCTCGCCGAAGAGGCGATCGCCATGGGCGTCTCTCTGCCGTCGTTGGTCGACCGGCGCGCGACACGGGAGATGCTCGACTACGATCAGGTGTACAACGGCGCATCGTCGTGGCGCCTGCTGGTGCCGATCGATCATCCCGAACCAGCGAGATGCCTCGTGAGTGGAACAGGCTTGACGCACTATGGCAGTGCCTCGAGCCGGGACAAGATGCACGCGGCGACGATCCAGGCGGAACCAGGCGAAGCGCTGACCGACAGCATGCGCATGTTCCGAGCGGGCGTCGAAGGCGGCAGGCCCGAGCCGCACCGCTTCGGTGCAGCGCCGGAGTGGTTCTACAAAGGCAACGGCTCGGCACTGCGCGCGCATGGTGAGGCGCTCCTCGTGCCGGGATATGCCGAAGACGGCGGCGAAGAGGCGGAGATCGCGGGCGTGTACCTCGTCGATTCGATGGGCCGGCCGCGCCGGATTGGCATGGCTGCGGGCAATGAGTTTTCCGATCATAAGTTTGAAAAGCACAACTACCTGAACCTTGCCGGCTCGAAGCTCCGCACCTGCGCGCTTGGACCTGAGCTGGCCGTCGATCCGGATTTTGGCCTCGTGCGCGGCCGCGTGGGGGTCGAGCGCGACGGCCGCGCCATCTGGGAGCGCGAAATCGCGACGGGCGAGCAGGAGATGTGTCACAGTGTCGCGAACATCGAGCATCATCACTTCAAGTTCGAGGCCCATCGGCGCCCTGGCGACGTCCACGTGCACTATTACGGCGCCCACAGCCTCAGCTTTTCGGATCAGGTGACGCTCGCGGAAGGTGATGTGATGACGATTCAATTCGGCGGCTTCGGCCGCGCCCTGCGCAATCCGGTGACGGTTGCCACACCGCTGCGCGAGCCAGTGCTCGTGCAGCCGCTCGCATGAACGCCGTGAAGGTGTGCCGCTTTTTCGCCGGCGACAGCGTTGCGCGTGTTGGATTGGTCAGCGATGACGCCCACGTCGTCGATGTCACGCCCGCAGGAATTTCCACGTTGTCGCAGGTGCTGGAGAGTGCCGACCCGGTGGCGCTGTTGAACGGGCTCGATCGCAAGGGGCTGCCGGCGCACCGCGTCTCGGACGTCGTTCTTCGCCCGCCGATCGAGCGCCAGGAAGTGTGGGCGGCCGGAGTGACGTACCTGCGAAGCAAGACCGCGCGCATGGAAGAGTCGGACTTCAGCGCGACGGCCTATGACAGAGTGTACGACGCGGACAGGCCCGAAATTTTCTTCAAGGCGCTTGCTGAAAAGGTCGTAGCGACCGGAGAAGGCGTGGGCATTCGGCGCGACGCAAAATGGAGTGTGCCTGAGCCCGAGCTTGCGCTCGTGATCAACTCGCGTGGGCGCATAGTCGGCTGCACGATCGGCAACGACATGAGCTCGCGCGACATCGAAGGCGAGAACCTCCTGTATCTGCCGCAGGCCAAGGTCTACGATCGCTCGTGCGCGCTGGGTCCCTGGATCCGGCTCGGTATGACAGAAGCCGACGCGAGAGAGTGGACGGTCCGCAGCACGATCGCGCGTGGTGGCACATCTGTATTCGCCGGAGAGACTCGCCTCGGCAATATCAAGCGCAGTTTCGAGGAGCTCGCCGGATATCTCTGCAGGTCGCAGTCGTTTCCTCACGGAGCCGTGTTGTTGACCGGCACGGGTATAGTGCCGCCCGACGATTTCACGCTGCACGAGCACGATGTCGTCGAAATCGAGATTGCGCCTATCGGCGTGCTGCGCAATTCTGTCGTCATTGTTTAACTTATGGCTGAGTATCCTGTCCTAATCGGCGGCGCGTGGCGTCCCGCGAAAGCCGCGAAAACATTCCAGGCCGTCAACCCCGCGACCGGCGAACCGTTGCCGGGAACCTATCCGGTAAGCGGATGGGAGGATTGCGACGCCGCGCTTGCGGCGGCAGCGGAGGCCGCGATCGAGCTTCGACGCACGCCGCCCGAGGCGATCGCCCGGTTCCTGACGCGGTTCGCCGATCGCATCGAAGAGGGCAAAACCGCGCTCGTCGAACAGGCTCATCTCGAGACCGCATTGCCCAAAGCGCCCCGCCTCGCCGACGTCGAGCTGCCGCGCACGACGGGCCAGCTTCGTCAGGCCGCCGAGGCGGTGCTCGAAGGTTCGTGGGCGCTTCCCACGATCGACAGGAAGAATCAGATTCGATCGTGCTTCGAGCCGATCGGGCCGGTCGTGGTGTTCGGCCCGAACAATTTTCCATACGCGTTCTCAGGCGTCGCGGGGGGCGATTTCGCGGCGGCCATCGCCGCAGGCAATCCCGTCATCGGCAAGGCACACCCGCTGCATCCGGGGACCGGCCGGTTGCTTGCCGAAGCGGCGGTTGCCGCACTATCGGACGCCGGGTTGCCGCCGGCGACGGTGCAGATGATCTACAAGATTGACCATCAGTCGGGTCAGCGGTTAGTGTCAGACCCTCGTGTGGGCGCGAGCGCATTCACCGGAAGCCGCGGAGCCGGCATGGCGCTGAAGAGCGCCGCCGATGCGGCAGGGAAGCCCATCTACCTCGAGATGTCGAGCATCAATCCCGTGGTGATTCTGCCCGGCGCGCTGGCCGAGCGCGGCAGCAAGGTGGCAGCAGACTTCGCGTCGAGCTGTTTGATGGGTGGCGGACAGTTCTGCACGAACGCGGGCTTCGTGATGCTTCTTGCTGGTGCCGGCACAGACCAGTTCATCGACGAAGTCAAAACCGCATTCGACGCCGCGCAGCCTCCGCCGTTGTTGTCCGATGGCGTTGCCAAGGGCCTCGTTGAGAGCGTGAAGGCGCTCCGCGGCGCGGGCGCCGCCCTTCTGACGAAACCGGGCGAGGCCAGCGGCGCCCGCCATCCGAACACGTTGCTGCGTGTAACCGGCCAACAGTTTCTTGCCGAGCCGGAGAAATTACAGACCGAGGCCTTCGGCTCCGCGTCGCTGTGCGTCGTCGTGCGCGATGCCGACGAAGGGGAAGCGGTGCTCTCGCACCTCGAAGGCAATCTTACCGGGTGCATCTATTCCGACACGCAGGGCAGCGACGAAAGTCTGTACGCCCGCCTGGCGCCGCGCGCTGCGCCGCCGCGTCGGCCGGCTGCTGAACGACAAGATGCCGACCGGCGTAGCCGTCAGTCCGGCCATGAATCACGGAGGGCCCTTCCCGGCCACAGGCCATCCCGGGTTTACCGCTGTCGGCATTCCGGCATCGCTGCGCCGCTTCGGGATGCTGTGCTGCTACGACAACGTCCGTCCCCACAGACTGCCGGCGTCGCTGCGCGACGAGAACCCGAACGGCAGGATGTGGCGCCTGATTGACGGCACAATGACGCAGGACTCCTGTTCATGAGCATCATTCGCATCGATCCGGCCTTCGACGCACTCGTGCCGCGCGACGCGCGCATCGAAAAAGTCGGCGGCGGCTTCACATTTACCGAAGGGCCGATTTGGCGGCCGTCCGGCGTGCTCTGGTTCAGCGACGTCGTCGGCAACGTGGTGCGGCAGTGGTCGCCGGATGGCACGGTGAAGGAATTGCTGCGGCCAGGCGGGTACGACGGCAACAGTCTTCCATCCGGCGGGTTCATCGGTCCCAACGGGATGACGACCGCCGCGAATGGCGATGTGCTGCTTTGCCAGCACGGCAACCGGCGCATTGTCCGCGTCACTGATGATCTGCGCGTGACAACGCTTGTCGATAACTTCGAGGGCAAGAGACTGAACGCGCCGAACGATCTTGTGTATCGATCCGATGGAACCTTATTCTTCACCGATCCGCCGTATGGCCTGCCTCGCCAGGACGACGATCCGGAGAAGGATCTTCCGTTCAACGGCGTGTTCAAGCTGGTCAACGGGAAGGCCGAAGTGATCATCAAGGATTTGACGCGGCCGAACGGCATCGCCTTTTCGCCGGACGAGCGAACGTTGTACGTGTCCAACTCGGACGACAAGCGCCGGATCTGGATGCGCTACGACATCGCGCCATCCGGCGACGTGACTAACGGCCGTGTCTTTTTCGATACAACCACGCATGAAGACGGCGGCCTGCCGGACGGAATGAAAATTGACGTGCACGGCAACCTATGGGCGACCGGCCCGAGTGCCGTGTTCGTGTTCTCGCCCGCCGGCGCGCACCTGGGCACGATCAAGCCGCCGGAAGATCCCGCGAACTGCGGATGGGGCGACGATGGCCGGACGCTTTACATTACGGCTGAGACAGGACTCTATCGCATCAAAACGTCGGTGATGGGTCAGGCGCCGGTGTATTCGAGATTCTAGATTCCAGATTCCGGTAGTTTCGAGATTTCAGTTCGGAGCTCTCATGATCCAGGTCCACGTCGATCTCGCTATCGATCCTGCGAAAGAGCAGGAGATGCTGCGATACTTTCAAACCGTCTTTCGTCCTGCGGCGACGAAGTTTCGAGGCTACATCGACGTGCGCATGCTGAAAGTGAGCGCGGTGCCGGTCGGCACGCCGCCGCCGGGCATCAACTACCGGTTCGCCATCGTCTACGAGAGCGAAGACCTGCGGCAGAAGTGGGTTGCATCGGATATTCATCAGGAAGTCTGGGGCGGCATGGAGAGCATGCTGTCGACGCCGAACTACACCGTCATTCTGTTCGAGGTGATATGAGACACAAACTGCTGCTCACCGTTTCGTCGTTCGTTGCGGTCATGGCAGGTGCGTTGCTGGCGCAGCAGGGAGCACCCGCGAATCCGCAGACACTGCCGCTCGCGGAGCGCATCGCGCACACGCTGCCGGCGAAGTATCGCGCCTCGCCGAGCGTGCACGGTGGCCCCGGCCAGCTCGACTACATGGGGCTGTTCAACGCGACGGCGCTCGACACGAACCTGTACTTCCTGCACCGCGGCATCATTCAGCCGAAGAGCGGCATCGGCGCGCACTTCCACAATCAGTGCGAAGAGATGTTCGTCATCTTCGACGGCGAGGCGCAGTTCACGATCGATGGCCGCACCTCCGTCCTGAAAGGGCCGGCCGGCGCGCCCGTCCCAATGGGACACTCGCACGCCATCTACAACCACACGGATAAACCGATTCAGTGGATGAACATCAACGTGTCGGCCCGCAAGGGCGTATACGACGCGTTCGACTTGAGCGATGGCCGTGTCGGTGCCGCGCTGGATCCGATTCCGACGTTCATGACGATGCGGCTCGATCAGTCGCTGCTGCGGCCGGCTATGGGGCCTGCTCCGACTGCTGCGAAGGGCACCGTGCAGTACCGTCGCGCGTTGCCGCCGTCAGTCTTCCGAGGGCCGTGGGCGTACGTCGACCACGTCGTTGCTCGCGCCCGGGAGCGCGACGGCGCCGCAGGCGCATCAGGAAATCGGCGAGTTCTGGTACGTGATGAACGGGACCGGTACCGTGAAAGTGGGTTCTGAGAGCGCGCCGATTCAATCGGGGGACGCGGTGCCGATTCAGCTGAACCAGACGAAGTCGTTCGAGAACACCGGTGCATCGCCGCTCGAGCTGCTCGTGGTGGGAGTCGTGCGCGATGCGGACAAGAAGTTCGACGTCGTGCAGCCGCCGGCGCGCGGAGGGCGCGGCAATTGACAGACGCGCGGCGTCGGGCGATCGGCCGGGCGGTGTTCCTTGCGGGGTGGATAGCACTGGCGCCGGCCGTCTGTTCGGCGCAGGCGCTGCGCTTGTATTTTGTTGACGTCGAAGGCGGTCAGGCCACGCTCGTCGTCACGCCGTCCGGGCAGTCGATGCTGGTCGACACCGGCTGGCCGACAGACAACTTGCGCGATGCGGAGCGGATTGCGGCCGCGGTGAAGAAGGCCGGCGTCGGGACCGTCGACTATCTCGTCATCACGCACTACCACGCGGATCACGTCGGCGGCATGGAGCAGCTGGTTTCGCGCGTGAAGGTCCGCAACGTGATCACCCACGGCCCGACGACCGAAACGGGCAAGGGCGCCGACACGATGATGGCGACGTTTCGTTCCGCGATCGCGGCAAGCGGCGCGAAAGAGATTGTGGTCAAGCCTGGGGACACCATCCCGCTCAAGGGCGTCGACGTCAAAGTGCTCGCATCGAACCGGCAGCTGATCCCTGCTCCTCAGTCCGGGGGCGCGACGAATGCGCTGTGTCAGGGCGTCGAGCCGCGGCGGGCTGATACATCGGACAATTCGGCGTCGGTCGGGATGCTGTTCACGTTCGGCGCATTTCGTTTCCTGGATCTCGGCGATCTCACGCAGGATCTCGAATTCCAGATGGCCTGTCCCGTGAACCGCATCGGCGAAGTGGACCTGTTCCTCACGACACACCACGGCTCGGGACAATCGAACGCACCTGTCCTGGTGCACGCGCTGAAGTCGCGGGTCGCGATCATGAACAACGGCGCGCGCAAGGGTGGCGATCTTCCCGTGCTGCAAACGGTCAAAAGCGCTCCCGGCCTCGAGGACCTGTGGATGCTGCACTATGCCGTTGTTGCGGGAGCCGAAGGCAACGTGGCCGAGCCGCAGATCGCGAACCTCGGCGATGTGTCCGATCCATCGGTGAAAGACACGGGCTTCGGCATCAACGTGACGGTGCAGCCGAACGGGTCGTTCACGGTCGTCAACGAGCGGAACAATGTGACGAAGACGTATCCGGCGCGGAAGTAGCGCGCCGCGCGCTATTGCAATCCCGCTACTGCCCTCTTCCGGCGCCGGCGCCGCGTGCCGCGTCCGGCGTCGCGCTTGCGTCATTTCCTGTACGTCCAGCACGCCTTTCTGCGCCGCAATGCCCAGGATCATGAATTCCAGATCGGTATTGCCGGTATTCCGGAACGCATGCGGATCGCTGAGCTGCAGCGGCACCGCGTCGCCTTTGTGAATGGGAGTGGTCTCGCTCCCGACCGAGGCCTCGCCGTCGCCGTTGATGACGTAGTAGACCTCCTCCACGCCCGTGTGCCGATGCATGCCCTCGGATGCGCCAGGAGGCAGCACGAGGTGATCGACATACGACCAGTTTGTGAGAAACACGCTCGGGTCGAGCGCCCGGCGATACATCGCCGTGCCGATGCCGCCGCGAAATTTGTCGGCCGGCCTCAGCAGTTTCTTGTCGAGCCGCATCGTCATGAACACGGGCTTCTCGTCCTTCGGCGCCCCCACGCGCGCGTCGTCGAGATCGAACGCGTCGTACTTCCCCTTGACCGCCGAGACGTTGATGTTCATGAACTCAACCGGCGTCTTTCCCGGGTTGTAGATCGCGTGCGAGTGCCCCATGCGCACCGGTGCGCCGACCGTGCCCTTGAGAAGCGAGGTGCGGCCGTCCACCGTGAATTCCGCTTCGCCATCGAAGATCACGAACATCTCCTCGGTGGTGTTGTGGAAATGATGGCCCACGCCGCCACCGGGCGTGATCTGGCAGCGATGCAGGAAATACAGATTGGTCTGCAGGGCCGCTCCCGGCAACAGCGTCATGCAGTTCATGTCGCCGACGCTGCCATGCGAACGGCCCGGCGCGATAGCGGCTGGGATCGTGATGGCCCACTCGCTCGGCCAAACCGGTTCGCTGGGCGAGCGGATTCGAGCCGGAGAGTCCGAGCGCAAGGACCACGATCGTCAGGAACAACAGCGGCCGGGCGGATCTCATGTGTCCTCCTTGCGTCACGAACGCGACAGATTCGCGAGGTTCAGGTTCTCGGCAATCTCGGACGTCGATCGAGCCTTGTTCAGCGTGTAGAAGTGGAGCCCGGGAGCGCCCTCGCGGAGCAGTTCTTCGCACTGGCGCGTCGCGTAGTCGATCCCGAACCGCAGGACCGCTTCGTCGTCACCGGCGTGCCGGTCGAGCTCGGAGACGAACGCCGCCGGAAGATCGGCGCCGCACAACGCCACGATCCGCTTGATCTGGGCCGCGTTCAGGATCGGCATGATGCCAGGCACGAGCGGCACGGCGACGCCGAGCGACGTCAGATAATCCCGGAACTCGAAGTAGTCGCGGTTGCTGAAAAACAGCTGCGTGATGACGAAGTCGGCGCCCTGATCGATCTTGTGCTTCAGGTGCTGCCAGTCGGCGTGTTTCCCTTCGGTTTGCGCGATATGCCCTTCGGGGAACCCCGCGACGCCGATCGAAAACCCGTCCATTTCCTTGATGAACCGGACGAGCTCGTAGGAGTACTCGAAGCCGCCGTCGGTCTTGCGGAACTCGCCCGTGCCGCCAGGCGGATCGCCGCGCAGCGCCAGGATGTTGGTGATCCCGAGCGCGCGCGCCTGAGCCAGCACGCCCGCGGTGTCTTCACGCGTCGCGTTGACGCACGTCATGTGTGCCATGGCGGTGAGGCCCTGCTCGCGCTGTATGCGATCGACGATCGACAACGTCGTCTGGCGGGTGCTGCCGCCGGCGCCATAGGTAACCGAGCAGAAGTCCGGCTTCAATGCGCCCAGCGCGGGGATCGTCTTCTCGAGCAGCGTCCGTTCGCCCTCGGGCGTCTTGGTCGGAAAAAACTCGAAGGAAATCACCGGCCGGCGCGCCTGGCGCGCGGCGGCAAAGATATCGCGTATGAAACGCATGTGCAGATATCCTATCGCAATGAGGATCGCCGCATGCGTGCTCGTCCTCCTCTGCGCCGCGGCGGCGGGCCTCGCTCAGGAGGCTATCGTCTGGTCGCTCGAGCGCAGGCTCAAGAGAGAGGATTTCAACGGACGTGTGCCCGCGAGCGCGTCGACGGCCTCCATGAGCTGGATTCATATCGAGACAGAATGGGAGTGCAAGGACGGCACGCTCACGTCGATGGCCCGCGCGACGTTCGATCCGTCCCGATCGTGGTTCCGATCGCAGAACAGGATGGAGCTCGACATCCAGCTGCTCGAACACGAGCAGATTCACTTCGACATCGCCGAGGTGGCGGTCAGAAAGATCCGCGCGAGCTTTCAGACGTTCACCAGCGCGTGCGCCGAAGCCGGCGGGACAGATCCGATTGAGCACCTCATCGCGCGCGCCGATCGCGATCTGCAGCAAGAGCAGGAACGCTTCGACCGCGAGACCGCACACGGCGTCAACGGGCGCGTCCAGGCGCAGTGGAAGCGGCGGATACTGGCGCTTCTGAATTGAGAGATTGACAGATTGGTAGATTAGTCAGTGCCGCGATATCGCTTCAACGAGTTTCTTCTGTCGCCGCGCCGCCGCATGCTCACGCGCAATGGCCGCGAACAGCCGCTGATTCCACGCTACTTCGATCTCCTCGTGTTCCTCGTCGAACGGCGCGGCGACGCGGTGCATCGCCGCGACATTTTCGACCGTATCTGGAGCGATGTCGTCGTCTCTGACAGCGCGCTCAGTCAGGCGATCCGCACGATTCGCCGTGTCCTCGGCGACGATTCGCGCGAGCCGCGCTTTGTCAGGACGGTCTCCCGCCACGGCTATCAGTTCGTATTCGCTGATGTTGCCGAGGAGGATGACGAAGGCGAGTGGGAGAAACCCGACGCGGCAACGCCCGTTCCCGCGACGCCGTCGCCAGAGGCCGCGGATCCGTACGAGCCACTCCTGCAACGCCTCACGAGCATCCCCGCCGGCGCGAACGACGACGAGGACCGCCGTGAAGCCGCGGAACTGCTGCACGCGCTCGGCACCTCAGAAGCGCTGCGGCGGCTCGCCGCTCGCCCGCACGATCCTTCCGGCCGTGCGTTATTGCGCGATACGAGGTGGGACGTCGCAGAGGCGGGGCCGGTGCCGATTCTCGGCCAGCCCGCGCCGCTTGCGACCGCGCTCGAGCTCGTCAAGTTGAGGCTGCGCCGCGCCGCGTCGCTCGCAGCGGCCCGATGGGCAGGCGCGTCGATTGGCGGCGGCCTCTCGGGGCTTCTCGGCGGTGCGGTTGGCGGACTGATACTTCTGGCGGCTCCAGGCAACGCGGCTTCGCTGGGAGTTGTTCCGGTGTTGGCTGTCATCGGCGGGTGCTGCGGGGCCGCAGGCGGTGCGGGAGTCGGCGCGGGCTTATCGGTCGCCGAATCGATCGCGCGCTCGCGTCGCATGCTTGCATTGGTGTGCGGCGCGGCTCTCGGAGGCGGCGTGGCGGGTTCGACCGCAGAATGGCTCGGCCGATGGAGTCTCGCGGCACTCGTCGGCGTCAACGTCGATATCGGCGGAGGCCTCGAAGGGCTCGCCCTTGGAGGGGCCGCCGGGCTGGCTTATGGCCTCGCGACATCCCACTCGGACGGTGGCCTGGCCGCGCCGCGGGGCCGGCGGCGCTTTCTCGTTGCCGCCGCGACAGCCGCGGCCTGCGGACTCGCAGCGCTGGCGCTTGCGGTTGCGGGCCGGCCGTTGGTCGGAGGCACGATTCACCTGATCGCCGATGCGTCAGTGGGATCGCAGGTGAACCTGACATCCCTCGGCCGATTCATCGGCGAATCCGACTTTGGTCCGGTGACCTCGGCCCTCATCGCAACAGGGGAGGGCGCCCTTTTCGGATTCGGACTCGCCCTCGGCCTGACCCATCGCCCGTCCATATCACGCACATCTCACTCAATGCTCACCAAACGCTGAAGACTCGCGGGCGCGGGCCGCCGATGATTCGCATGGAGGTCATCGATGCACACGCTCACACCCGTGTCGGCCTGCCGACACACGACGACGATTCAAATCACGACCACACAGGCAACCCAGTTCATCGATCTCACCGATCGACTCGAAGGGCTTGTCGCCGACGCCGATCTTCGCTTCGGGATCGTGAACGTTCAGACGCTTCATACCACCACGGCCATCATCGTCAACGAGCATGAGCCCTTGCTGCTGGCCGACTTCCAGGCCCTTCTCGAAGTGGTTGCGCCCGGCGCCCGCCGATACGAGCATGACGACGTGCACGCCCGAACGGTAAACGTGACCGAAGGAGAGCGGCCGAACGGCCACGCCCATTGCCGCGCCTTGCTGCTGCCGCCTTCGGTTTGTCTCAACGTCACGGGCGGCCGGTTGCTGCTCGGCCGCTGGCAGCGCGTGTTTCTCGTCGAGCTCGACGGCCCACGCGAGCGCGAGATCTCCGTGCTCATCTTCGGCGAGGCCGGCCAATGAAGGTCAAGATGATCCTGCCGGCGCTGACCGAAGCGACGGGGCCCTACTGGCGTCCGATCAAATACTCGCTGTTCCCTCCGCTGGGCCTGGCCACGCTGGCCGCCTACCTGGGAGACGACGCGGACGTCGAGATTCAGGATGAGCACGTGGAGGCGCTCGATCTGGATGATGCGCCGGACCTTGTCGTCATTCAGGTCTACATCACGTCCGCTCATCGCTCGTATCGCCTCGCCGATTACTACCGCAGTCGAGGGGCGTACGTGGCGCTTGGCGGATTGCACGTGACGTCGCTGCCCGACGAAGCCGCTGCGCATGCGGACACGATTTTCCTGGGCCCGGGCGAGGACACGTGGCCTCGCTTCCTGGACGATTTCAAGCGCGGCTGCGCGAAGCCCGTGTACCAGTCGACTCTTCGAACGCTGCAGGGCCTTCCTCCGATTCGCCGCGATCTCATCAAACGGCGGCTCTATCTCGTACCGAATTCGATCGTCGTGTCGCGCGGCTGCCCGCACGTATGCGATTTCTGCTACAAGGAAGCGTTCTTCGAAGGCGGCCGATCGTTTTATACCCAGACCGTCGACGCCGCGCTGGCCGAGATCGAACGGCTCCCCGGCCGCCATCTCTATTTTCTGGACGATCACCTGTTCGGCGATCGCCGCTTCGCCTCGGCGCTTTTCGAGGGCATGCGCGGGATGGGACGCCTCTGGCAGGCCGCCGGGACCGTGAACGCGGTGCTCGCGCCCGACCTGCTCGAGCGCGCCGTGGAAGCGGGGCTTCGAAGTCTCTTTGTCGGATTCGAAACGCTCAACCCGGCGAACCTGGCCGAACAGCGGAAATACCAGAACATGCGCCGCGACTACGCAGCAGCTATCAAACGTCTGCACGATCTGGGCGTGATGATCAACGGCAGCTTCGTCTTCGGGATGGACGCAGACGATGGGTCGGTGTTCGAGCGGACCGTGGAGTGGGCGATCGAGCACGGCATCGAGACCGCGACATTCCACATTCTCACGCCATATCCCGGCACGGCGCTCTATCAGCGCATATCGGCACAAAAGCGTCTCACGACCCACGACTGGGATCTCTACGACACGCGCCATGCCGTCTTTCGTCCTGCGCGGCTGACCGCTGCAGAGCTCGAGTACGG
The DNA here is from genome assembly GCA_963802345.1 of Vicinamibacterales bacterium. GTDB lineage: Bacteria > Acidobacteriota > Vicinamibacteria > Vicinamibacterales > JAMQPK01 > JAMQPK01. Next base: position 31,448 of record CAWDIK010000004.1, on the reverse strand, counting down.
CTACCACTGGGCGTACCGCGAGTTCTACCGCTGGAAATCGATCGTCCGCGGCGCGGCGGCGCACGGCGACGTCATCGCCGGCCTGCGCCATTTCGGCTACTCGGCGGGGTGGAAGAAGTTCGAGCCGCTCTGGGACTTTGTCATTCGCGCCAAGCGTGCCGGCATGATGCTGCCGGTGCTGGAGACGATTCTGAGTGAATTCGGCAGACGTTCACCAGAGTCTGCACGTCTCACCGCGGAGGCGCAACGGCGCGAGGAATTTCTTCAGGAAGATCCGAACAGCGCGGCTTTGGTCGGGCGCGGGTGATGCGTGAACGCCTTCGCGAACTCGTACATCAGAATGCTCGAGAATGGCGCAAACAGCCATACAGCTGCCGCCTCAACAGGAAAGATGTCGTCCCCACGCGACCACGCGGTGATAGTCAGCCCGATCATTCCGGACGGTTCGTAATTCCACCACTGCCGTGGGATGGCGAGCGTCACTTCCCAAATCAGCGACGTGACAAGGACGTACAACACGGTGACCGCAAATGCAGGCCAATTCGTCAAGTTGCCGATGGTCCGGTACAAGAACATCGCCGGTAAGACAGCTCCAGCAGCGAGGAACGCGAAATAGGTCGGAAAGGTGCCATTCACGCGCCACAGTATCAGCGCCGTCAGAGCGGCGCCGACCGCGACGATCACGAGGCGTGGCGAGAGCTGTATCAGTTTGAGATCCAGTAGATCGTCTTTGGGGTTGTACCGGCTGAGCCACCGCTCGTCGGCACATGCGTACACGAGCACCATCGCCACTGGCCCCATCGCGTAGAACAGAAGCTCTTCCACCGGAACGCTGCCACGCACGGCCGGGAGGCACAGGAGATACGGGCCGGCGCCCGGAGGCTCGCTGCAGCCAGGGAACCGCAATGTCAGGTGTCCGAACAGGAAGTCGAGAACGACGCCGAGCACGACGATCATGCCAGCAGACAAGCGCAGAGCCCGGCGGCGCCGCCCTGTGCCGTCCGCAGTAATCATGTTGAAGACCGGCCAGAGATAGAGAATCGGGATGCCCCACAAGCCCAGGCTGGTGAAGTACGTCAGGTGTCCGAAAGCATCGAGCACCATCGGGTACTGCAATCGTCACAACCAACATGACGAGCCAGCCGAGATTCAGCCAGAACGTGCGAATTCCCATAACTTGGGTGAGATGGTGTGCGCTACTTCGTCGGCACGAGGCGCTTCAGCTCCTCGAACCAGTTCTGCACGAAGATCATCTGAGCCGGTGCGCGATTCGTTGGCGGTTCCGTGTTCACCGCCATCAAGAACCGTTGTCCATCGGGCGCGACGTCGTAATTTCTTCCCCAGGCGCTCGCGAGATCAAGGCTTTCGAACAGGGCTTTCGGCGTGCCCGCCACGAAAATCGGGGTCGTCTCGATGCTGACGGACATGAGCGTCATCGGTCCTCCGCTGCTCCACTGCGCGGCTTGCGCATAGAACAATTCCCGGCCGTTCCCACTCCAGGCGGGCTGGAAGCCTCCGTTCGTTGAAATCAGATGACGCTCCCCGGGACCCGGATATGGCTGCACGTAAACCTCGTGGCGTCCGGATTGGTTCGAGACGTACGCCAGCCAGCGCCCGTCCGGGGAAAACTCGGGTGACATCTCGTTTGCAGCCGTTTTGATCAGCGCACGGGTCTTGCGATCGCCGATTGACAGTACCCAGATATCGAACTGGAAAACCTGGGTCTGACCCGGGGAATCTCCCTCTTCGACAAAGGCGATCGCCGTCCCGTCGGGCGACCATGAGCCTGGCGTCTGGTTGCGCGTACTCGTGGTGAGGCGTTCCGCCGAACCGCTACCGTCGGCTGCCTTCCAGTACAGGTTGTCCTCAGCGCCCGCCGCTCCAGAGCGGAAAACTATCCGTTTCTGGTCTGGCGCAAAAATACCGTAAGAACTGCGCCCGTCAACGGTGACCGCGCTGAGCGCACCGCGAGCGATGTCGTAGCTCCACACCTGACGGATGCTTTCTTGGATGTAGGCAGAAACGTGCCGGCCGTCGGGCGACAGTCGTGGCGTGCGATACGCGCGCGGCGGCGCCGATAACGGTTTGGCTCGTTCCCTTGCGATCCACCCACGCCAGCGAGCGTTGAATCGCAGGCAAGACGCCGCCATTCACATAGATGAGCGCACCCGTGTCCGAGACCGTGAACTGGGCCGCCAGCGTATTCTCCATGTCGCTGAGGTTGAAGTCTGCGGCCTGCATGACGCCGTCGATGAGGCCGGTCGCGCCGCCTGTGAGCACGAGCCGAACAGGGTCGAAGGGAACGGCCATGAGTGTTCCCAGACGGGCGTAGACGATGTGCCCCGTAGGCACGTAACGCCCATCGGCTCCGCCTTCGATGAGCACGGTCTGATCGCCCGTTGAAAGGGATCGCACGACGATCTGCGTGTTGTCCCAGAGATTCGCCCCCTTTGAGATCGTGAAGATGACGGCGTGGCCGCCGGGCAAGATGTGCGGCAACCGGTGACTGTATTCGCCCGGCTGCGGGGTCGTGAGTACCTCGGGTGTGCCTCCCGCGGCCGATACCCGCAACAACCCTCCATTCCGGGCGGTTGCAAAGACAATGGTTCCGTCGCTGCCCCAGCTTGCCCCGAAGAGCGCCGCGGCCTTGCATAGCATCACCGCCGGTCCACCCGCGAGAGGAACCTTCCTGAGTTCGCCCGCCGCTCCAAAGCCGACCCACCGCCCGTCGGGCGAGAAGAAGGGGCTGCTCCCACCGCTCGTGCCCGGGATCGGTGTCACGTCGAGCCGGTCCATCCTGCGCGCGTACAGTTGCTGATCGCCGCCCCAGATCGCGCCGAACACCAGTGTCTTGCCATCGGGCGAGAGGGCGATCGCCGTCCGGGTCGGGCGCGCGCTGCCCGGTCGTTGCTCCAGTGGATTCGCCCCCGATGACTGATCGGTAGGCGCCATGCTCAGGAGCGTGCGAGTCGTTTCGGAAGGGTCCGTCGCGGAGCGGGTGGCCCATGTCATGGCGGCAGCGCCAATCAATCCGACCAGCATCAGGGCAGAGGCCCACATGACCCGCTCACGAGTCCGCGAGGTGGACGCGGAGACAGCCGCATCGGCGTGCGGCGCGCTCAACGCGTCATCGATCTCCAATCTCGCATCGGCGATGTGGGCAAGCCTCCGCTTGCGATCCTTCTCCAGGCAACGCCGCAGCAGTCTTCGGACCGGCAGCGGTGCGGTCTGGGGCAACGCGTTCCAGTCCGGCTCACTATCGAGAATCGCGGCGAGCGTGTCGGAGATGGTTTCGCCGGCGAAAGGAGCGCGGCCAGTGAGCATTTCGTAGAGCACGCACCCGAACGACCAGATGTCCGTCCGCCTGTCGAGTGGCTTGCACCGCGCCTGCTCGGGGCTCATATAAGCCGGCGTGCCCATGATGGTCCGCTCGGCGAAATCGGTCGAGGTCAGCCTCGGCGAGCCCGAAGGGTCGGCCTGCGGGGCGCCGTCCCATACCTTTGCGAGTCCGAAGTCGAGCACCTTCACCGCGCCATCGTCTGCGATCTTGATATTCGCGGGCTTGACGTCGCGATGAATGATGCCTTTCTCATGCGCCGCTTCAAGCGCCTCGGCAATCTGCCGACCGATGGTCAGCGCATCCTCGAGCGAAATTGGTCCTTGCGCGATTCGGTCTGCGAGTGTCGGCCCATCAACCAGCTCCAGCACCAGAGCATGCGCGCCGTTCGACTCTTCGAGGCCGTAGATCGCGGCGATGTTCGGATGATTGAGCGTGGCGAGCACCTGCGCTTCGCGCTTGAATCGCGCCAGGCGGTCGGGATCGAGCGCGAACAACTCGGGCAACACCTTCAGGGCGACGTCGCGATTCAGATTGGTGTCGCGGGCGCGGTACACCTCGCCCATGGCGCCGGCACCAAGCTGCCCGCCGATTTGATAAGGACCTATCGCGAGATGCCGGTCAGCGAGGACTGGCCGAGATGCGAGAGCATCGGCAGCATGGACTCGTTGAAGCCGGTAACTGATCGAGGAAGCTTCCGTCCGCGGCGTCCGCACCTCAGCAGCGACTCGACTTCACGACGCAGCGCTTCGTCGTCACCAGTCGCGGAGGCCAGAAAAGCATCGCGCTCTTCCGCCGGCCGCTCCGCAGCGGATTGAAACAGCGCCTTCACCTGCGGCCATCGGTCGGCCATCACGGTCGACCTTCGGAGCCGAGCTCACGATTCAGCCACGCTTTCGCGGTGCGCCAATCGCGCTTGGCGGTCGATGGCGACACAGACAGCACGTGTGCGGCTTCCTCGATCGTGAGTCCGCCAAACGCACGAAGCTCGACGATCCTGGCCAGTTCAGCGTCGACCTTTTCCAGTCGCTCGAGCGCGCCATCCAACGCGAGGATCGGGATTTCGCTCGCCGCCGCCACGTCTCTTGCTTCGTCGATTGACACACAGCGCACACCGTCGCCCCGTTTGCTTGCGGAGCGACGACGGGCGTGATCGACCAGGATCCGGCGCATCACCTGCGCCGAGACACCGAAGAAATGTGCTCGATTCTGCCAGTCGCCCTCCCGCTGGTCGACAAGCCGCATGTAGACCTCGTGAACCAGGGCCGTGGGCTGCAGCGTGTGGTCGGCCCGCTCGTCGCGAAGCTGTCGCGCCGCGACGCGGCGGAGCTCCGCATAGACGAGCGGCAGCAGCTGATCGAGCGCACTGCGGTCGCCGCGACTCCAATCGCCGAGCAGCGCCGTCACGTCGCGAGGCGAGACCAATCGGAGCTTCTTCAATCAGTTGGATCGGAAGCCACAGCATAGCACCTGACGACTGACTCGCTGGTTTTCTCCATCTGACCCATTACGTGACCCGTCTTGCGCGATCTCCTCTAGGGACGCTCTGAAAGCGTCATGCTTGGACGACAGGGAGATGGGCGGTAACGCCGAGGAGTGTGCAATGAGATTCGCGATTGTTCTCACGAAGGGCGTCGTTGTTGGATTCTGTGTGCTGCAGGGACGTTGGTGGCGAGTGCGTGCGCCGACGGACGAGGGACCCCGACGAGTCCGACCGCGAGCACGGCTGTGACCGGTCTGGCGCCGGCCGCGCCCGCCAATCAGGGAGCGCCAGGACAGGCGGTCGCCCCGTCATTGTCGGCGCGAAGCGGAGATCTCCACGTTACGAAAAATTGCTGTGAGTACACGGGCCAGCCTGGGTCCTTCTGCACTATCACGTCTTCGAACGTCAAGGCGATCGAGGTCGGCTCGAGGGTCGTCTATGCCCAGGCGGCTGGTGCCGGACTCGCTGGACAGCGATGTCGTCCTCGACCTGCCGGGGCATGGCAACAACAAGGCGTTCGGCCATTGCGGACTCGATTTTGTGACCCGTGTCGGGCTGTGCACGTTTGAGGGCGGGACCGGGAAATTCACGCACTTCCGGGCAACGGCGCATGTCTCCATCGGGATGGGTTCACTGGGCCTCGGCGCGTCGACTGGGCCTGGGACGGACCGTACAGCCTGAGTCCGCAAGATTGAACAGAGAGGAACTCACGGGCATTGCCGCCCGTGAGTCCCTCACTCCGCTTTTGCTGCCGCGTGCGCTGCCTGCTTATCCTTGCGGGCCGTATTCCGCGTCTGCCACGACTTGCTCTCCGTCTTCGGTTTCGGTTTCAGCCTCTTCTTAGACTCACGACTCTGTGGTGTTGCGGTCTTTGCCATGTATCCTCTTTTCTCTTAACAGTGTAGTTCGTCTCTTCTATTCTGCGCGCTCTTGACCCTCGCGGACATTGACGAACGACAGCACCCCCGCGCCTGCGATGAAGAACACGACCACGCTCAGAATCGCGCTGCGGCTCGACCCTGTGGTGCGGCTCGCCACTTCGAAGACCGCCGGTCCAAGAATGGCGCCGAATTTTTCGAAGATGGAGAAGAAGCCGAAGAACTCCGACGACCGCGCCTTCGGAATCATGCTGGCAAAGAGCGATCGGCTCAGCGCCTGCGTCCCTCCCTGCACCGTGGCGACCATCAACGCGAGGATGTAGAAGTCGCGCTCCGTTTTCATGTTGTACGCGCCGATGGTCAGGACGACGTACACGGCAAGGCCGATGAAGATCGACGCCTTCGCGCCGATCCGTCCGGCGAGCATTCCGAACAGAAAGGCGAAAGGGATTCCAGCGAACTGCACCAGAAGGATGGCGGTGATCAGCGCTCCCTGGTTGATGCCGAGCTCGGCGCCGTAGCTCGTGGCGAGCCGCTGGATTGTCCCGATGCCGTCGGCGTAGATGACGAAGGCGACCAGAAGCAGAAGCGCGTTTCGATAGCGGCGCAGTTCGCGAATGGTGTGCAGCAGTCCGGCGAGCGATGTCGTGATCAGTTCGGCAGCCGATCGGGCGCCGCGGCCGGCGCGCGTCGTCGGTTCGGGGACCCGCAGAAGCAAGGGCATTGAGAACAGAAACCACCACGCCGCGACGCTTGCGAACGACAGGCGCGACGCCTGTGCTGCGTCACGCAAGCCAAAGGTCGCCGGAGACAGGATCCATGCGACGTTCAGTGCAAGCAGAACGCCGCCGCCCAGATATCCGAGGGCATAACCCCCCGTTGACACTCGATCGATTTCGTCTTCGCGGGCGACATGAGGCAGGAGCGAATCGTAGAACGTGAGGCTCGCCGTAAATCCGACGTTGCCGATACCGAAGCAGACGGCGGCCAGGAACCAGTCCCCGCGGGCCACGAGCGCAAGACAGCCCGCTGCGATGCAGCCGATCGCCATGAACAGCCCCAGGAGCCGTTTTTTGATCGGCGCGTAGTCGGCAAGCGCGCCGAGAAACGGTGCCAGGATGGCGGAGGTCGCCAGCGCAATCGTCGTGGTGCGCGCGAGCAGCCGTGTCGCCTCGCCCGGCGGAAGGCCGGCGCCGGCGACCGACGTGAAGTACACCGGAAAGATGGCGGTAATGACCGTCGTGGCGAACGCGGAATTCGCCAGGTCGTACATCGCCCAGGCCCGAAGCTCGGGGCGATGGAGCCCGAGCTTCGTCAGAAGGTTTTTCGAGCGATCCATTCGCGCATCAGGGAGTCGATGACGACATAGCGATCGCCTTCGCGGGCGACGAGATCTTCGCGCGCGAGCGCCTGAAGCGCGGTCTGCACAGTCGACGCACCTCCGAGGCGATGACGTGTTCGCATATCCGCAGACAACAACTCCCGTCCGACCGACAGCACGACGGCGCGCAGCGTGGCGCGCTGCGCCAGTGTCAGGCGCTGCCACACAGCCTCGAACATCGTCTCCTGCTCGGCAAGCAGCCGGTGGAGCGTTGCATGCAGATCGTCCACGCCGATCCGGCGCTGGCCTCCTGCGCGCGCGTCATCCCAGCTCTCGTGCGCGAGCCGCTGAACGTCGTACGGCATGTTGCCGGCCAGGTCGACGATCGAGGCCCCCAGGCCCGGCTCGGGCTTGATGCCGGTCTTCGAAAATCTCGCTTCGATGAACGCCGAGAAAATATCGGGAGGAATTTTCTCCAGCCGCATCACCGGTCCGGCTTTGTAGAACGGCCGCTTCGGCCCGAGCATGCGCTCCATCAGACTGGGTTCGGAGCCCGCGAATACATACCCGACGCTGCGCTGATGCTGGACGGCCGCCCTTAGCGCGTGTTCGACGCTGCCGCCGTTGAACGCGTTAATCGCCTGGAACTCGTCGAGGGCGATGACGATGCGGGTCTTCCGCAGATCGCTGAGGCGCCCTGGCAGCGCGAATACCTCGGACGCGAGGCGGGAGATGTCGCGGTCGGTCCGGACGCTCGGGAACTTCACCGCCATGCCCATGGCGCCCGATGAGTCGGCCTCGAGGCGGAGCTCCGGCCTTGCGCCGCGCGATTGCATCCTTGAGCCACGCTGCGCGCCTTGTCCCAGCCGGTCTGCATCGCCAGCAGCGATCGCGTGTAGCCCTCCAGAAAGGCGAGATACGAGCTGTAGCTGCTGACCGTCACTTCCGAGGTCAGCGCGCCGCCGCGGCCGACGGCGCGGAGCGCCTGGCGGATCAGGGACGACTTGCCGTACCGCCGCGGGGAGATGAGGAACACCTTCTGGCCGGAGGCCAGATCGCGCACGAGCCGGTCCAGCTCGTCGATGCGATCGACGAACGACGCCGCGGGCACGACCTCGCCGTACACGAATGGATTTTCCATTACGCAAATCTACGTAACGGTTACGTATTATAACGTAATGAACACGGGATCGTGGGGAGCCCACGCGACCTTACAGAGGGGATTGCCACACCGCGCGGCCGACGAAAAACGGTCCGAGCCGGTCGAGGTAGAGCGCCGTCTGCTGGGTCTTTCGCATGGCCTGGACGATGTGCGAGAGGGGAAACAGCTCCTTGCCGAGCAGCCCGATGACGAAGTCGTTGTCGTTCTTGTCGAGGCCGTAGCAGGCCAGCCTGACGTCGTGCGCGTAGTCGCCGGCCCCGTACGACATGCCGATGGCGCCGTGCTCGGCGAGAATCACGCGCTGCTCCTCCGGCGGCAGCTGCGCGAATCGGCCGCTGCGCCGAAGCGGATACCAGACGGCCCAGGGCCACTCGCGGTTCAACACCGTCCGCCGGGGACGCTGCAGGATCGCCTCGGGCAGGTCAGGCTCGTAGCCAATCGCATACGTGCGCCCGAGCATCGTCAGCTCCGGCTTGGGCTCGAGAGCCTCGAATACACGGCCGTTCAACAGCGGTCGCACCGTGTCGAGGAAGACATTCGGATCCTTCGTCAGCGTGAGAACGGCCACTCCGTGTGGATCGTTGGCGTCCTCGTATACCACTCCCTCCACGTCCGCACCCGCCAATGCGTCAGCGACCGCGCGCGAATCGCGACAGCCGCCATATACGAGCAGCTGCATGAAGAGACGTTCGTCGGAGCGCTGCGGCTGTCCGTTTTTCATCCCGCCGCGTTCGGCGAGGTCGGGCGGCTCGGGTCCACGGCGGGTGGGCGTGTCGTGTGTCATAGGTGTCTACCTGTATCTAGAATCTGAAATCTAGAATCTGACGTTCAGATTATAGATTCTAGTTTCCAGATTCTAGTTTCCAGATTTCAGTTTCAGTGTGCCCGTGTAGATGGCCATCCCGACCACTGCGTCGATGCCCAGCGCGTCGAGCTCGTCGATCTCCTCTTGCGTGGTCACGCCGCCCGCCGCGATCAGCGGGCGCCGCGTGGCGTCGCGCACCGCCCGAATCGCCTGGATATCGGTGCCCTTCATCAGTCCCTCTTTGTCGACGTGTGTGTAGAGAAACTCCCCGCAGTAGCGTTCGAGCGAACGCACGGCATCGACCGCGGTCGTGCCGGTTGAGGTTTTCCACCCGTGCGTCACAACCCGGCCGCCCTTGCTGTCGACGGCTCCGACCACACGCTCGACGCCGACGGCGTCAGAAAATCGTTGTGCGCTTGCGACGTCGGCAATCCCGTCCTTGAACAGCGCGGATCCGATGATGACCTTTCGCGCCCCGATCGCGCAGAGCTCGACCGCGCGCTCGGGACTCCGCACGCCGCCTCCGACCTGGCAGGGCAGCCGCGCGCAGATCTCGCGAACGAGATGATCGTTCGACCCCGATCCCATGGCCGCGTCGAGATCGATGACGTTGACCCGCCTGAAGCCCGAGAACCGCTCGATCCAGTGGTCGAGATCGGTTGTCTCGATGGCGAGCTTCTCGCCTTGAATCAGCTGGACGACCTTGCCGCCCTTGAGGTCGATCGCGGGAATCAGCATATCTACAGCCGTACCGGAATGCCGCGTTCGTGCAGCATGCGCTTGAGGTCGCGCACCGCGTGTTCGGAGAAATGAAAGATGGACGCGGCAAGCGCGGCGTCGGCGCAGCCGTTGTCGAAGACCTCGGCGAAATGCTCGAGCGACCCGGCGCCGCCGGATGCGATGACCGGAATCGGCACCGCGCGCGAGACCGCGGCCGTGAGCTCGCAGTCGAATCCGCTCTTCGTGCCGTCGCGATCGATCGAGGTCAAAGGATCTCGCCGGCGCCCCGATCCGCGGCTTCCTTCGCCCATTCGACCGCCTCGCGCTGCGTGCCCGCTTGTCCGCTGCGCGCGTACACCAGCGCCTTGCCGTCGACCCATTTTGCGTCGATCGCGACAATCGCCGCCTGGCTGCCATAGCGCGCCGCAAGCGTCGTGATGAGGGCCGGATCGTTCAGCGCGGCGGTGTTCAGGCTGACCTTCTCGGCGCCCGCATCAATCGCGGCGGCCGCATCGTCTTCGGATCGAATGCCGCCGCCGACGGTAAGCGGAATGAAGATGCGTTTCGCCACCGCCGACACCGTCTCGGCGAGCGCGCGCCGCCCTTCGAGTGTCGCCGTGACATCGAGGATGACGACCTCGTCGATGCCTTCCTCGTTATAGCGCTCGGCAAGTTCCGCCGGATCGCCGGCGTTGCGCAGGCCTTCGAAATTGACGCCCTTGACGACCTGTCCGTTCCGTACGTCGAGGCAGGCGATGATTCGTTTAGACAGCATCGAGAAAATTCTTCAACACGCGCAAACCCACGTCGCCCGATTTTTCCGGGTGAAACTGCACGCCGAATACATGACCGCGCTCGACGGCGCTGGCGAACGGCACGACGTGGGTCGTCACTGCCGTCGCTTCGTCGTTGACGGGCGCCGCGTACGAGTGCGTGAAATAGACCTGCGATCGATTTCTAATCCCCTCGAATAGCCGCGACGCACGGGGAAACTCCAGCTCGTTCCAGCCGACGTGCGGCACTTTATACGGCCATTCGGGCTTCAGCCGCTCGCACTGGCCGCTCATCAGCGAGAGTCCCTGACAGCCCGGAGCCTCGCTGCTTCCTTCGAAGAGCCATTGCAGGCCAAGGCAGATGCCGAGCAGCGGCCGTCCGCGCTCGACCACGCCGATGATCGCGTCACGCCATTCCTGGTCGAGCACCGACGTCTGTTGAAAGTTGCCGACGCCAGGGACGATCACGCCCTCCACGTCGTCCAGATCGGAAGGGGATGCCGGCGTCTGGAACTGCGCGCCGACCGCTGCGAGCGCCTTGCGGACCGACGTCAGGTTTCCGGCGCCGTAGTCGATGAGCGCAATCATAGGAGCCCCTTGGTGCTCGGCAGCGTGCGGGCCAATTGTTTGTCGCGGGAGCAGGCCACGCGCAACGCCCGGCCGAACGCTTTGAACACCGCCTCGACGTGATGGTGGCTCGACCGGCCATACAGGACTTTCACGTGGACGTTGCCGCGCACACCCTGCGCGAACCCCTCGAAGAAGTCGTAAATCAGCTCGCTCTGCAGATCGCCGACGCGCTCGACCTGCAGCGCCAGATCGACGACGGCATGCGGACGGCCACCCAGATCGACGGCGGCGACGCCCAGCGTCTCGTCCATCGGCATGATGAAATAGCCCGCGCGGTTGATGCCGCGGCGTGTTCCCAGCGCTTTCGATACCGCCTCGCCGAGCGCGATGCCGAGATCTTCGACGGTGTGATGCTGGTCGACATCGAGATCGCCCGTCGGCGCGCACCTCGAGATCGAAGGCGCCATGCCGCGTCATGAGCTCGAGCATGTGATCGAGAAAACGGATGCCTGTCCGAACGTCGTAACGGCCCTTGCCTTCGATGCCGAGCCGCACGCGAATGTGCGTCTCGCGCGTGTGTCTGTCGATTACGGCACGGCGCACAAATCCTCCAGCACTTCGACGGCGACCTCGGTGTGGCGAACGACACCAGCCGTGATGCGGATGCAGCCGGCGCAGCCCGGATCGCGGGAACGGTCGCGCACCAGGATGCCTCTCTCGGCGAACGCCCGGACGATGTCCGCGGGTGCGCCTGCGCGCTCGACGTTGATCAGCACGAAATTACCTGCGCTCGTCCAGTAGCGAAGCCCAAGCCTATCGCACGCCGCATAGAGCAACTCTCGCGACTCAGACACCTGCGCGCGATACCAATGGAGGTGATCGCGATCCCGCAGTGCGGCGCGCCATCCGGCGACGGCAAACACGCTAAGGCTATACGGCGGAACGACACCGCGGAGGGCGTCGAGCCTGGCGGGGTCGCCGATGAGGCAGCCGGCGCGAAGACCGGCCAGGCCGTGTGCCTTCGCGAACGTCCGTCCGATGACGATATTCGCGTGCGCGCCTAGCTCCGCGAGAAACGTCTCGCCGCAGAAATCGAAGTACACTCATCTATCGCGATCGTCACGCTCACCGGGCACGGCGCACGATCTCGCGATAGCCGCGCGCGGATCAGCTGCCGTCGGATTGTTCGGGTTGGTCAGAAAAATAATGCGGTGCGGCGCTAATGCAGCACAAATCTCATCGAGCTGAAAGAAAGCCAGGGGCGCATAGACACAACGCGACCGCCAGCGCCTTGACGAACACCGAATACATTCAAAGCCGGCGCGGAACGATCGCTCGGGCCTGCGAGCTCATCCAGCAGTGCGAAAGCGCTCACCGCCAGGCGAGCAGCCCTCATCCAAACCGTTGGTCAGCACTAGCTGCGCTCGCGACGCCCAGATACGCGCGCATTCTCGCGACAGCTCGGTAGTCCGGGTAGTAGCGACATCCTCGGCGGCGATCACCGCGATCGCGTCGATCACGCTTCGAGCAGCCGCCCGTGTTTTCGTTGAGGTGCAACCGCAGCGCACCTGCCCGATCGGCTGGACGCGCGTACTCATCGCACTCTCACCTCGATCGAAGGCGTGCGCTTCGAGCCCTCTTCGCGGCAGCGTGATCACCGTCGGGCCAGATTCATCAACCCCGGCGCGTCAGCGCTGAATCGTCGACACACGCACGAAATCAGCGTGTGCAGACCACCACGGAACGGCGCTCCGTTGGTCGGCAGAACGTGATTCGACCCGATCGCATAGTCGCCGCAACTTGTGCTGTGTAGCTCCCCCACGAATATTGCGCCGGCGCACGCACTGCAGCCGCAAAGCTGTCGTCATCGCACACGAGATGCTCTGGAGCAGCGCGATTGGCAAGCGCAGCCGCTTCTTCGCGGCTGGCGCGATGATGATGCCGCCGTGACGCGCGAGCGATGCTTCGCCGGTCCCTCCTCCGGTAGCTGCGCAGTCATGCAGCGTCAACCTGTTCGCAAGCCAACGGCTCGTCGTAATCAACAGCGCACGGCCTGCGGATCGTGTCGCCTGGCGATCAGGTCGGCGCGATCCATCAGCATTCCCCTTGTCCGAGACGATGAGGATCTCGTAGGACCCGCATAGAAATCGATAGCGCAATCGGTGGCGACGAGCGCCTTGCGCGCAACGTATTGATTGCCGGGCCGACGATCTTGTCAACACGCGGAATCGTATCGGTGCCGTAGCCAAGCGGCAATCGCCTGGCGCCGCCCATTCGGAAAAGGCGAGTACGCCAGCGCTCTCGCGCGCCATCACACCGGCGCTGGTCGCGGCAGCGACGATGATTCGCGGACACCGGCCGCTCGCGCGGGAATCGCCGTCATCAGCAAAGACGAAGGCAGGGATAACGTCCGCCAGTAAGTAGCAGCCAACACGATCGAGCGGCGTGACGCGTTGCTCAACAGTCACGCCGGCGCGTCTTCACTTCCACCCTTGCGGACGCTGCCGCCTCGCGACACGTCGATAGCTCGCGGCGTGGCGATGGCCGCGCGCACTTTCGGCGGCACTCTCAACGCGAGCTCTTCTATCTCATCTGCGAAACCTCAAGATCACCGTCGAACGTCAAAACGCTCCCATACGCAGCAGAGCAGCATCGCCGCGCGCACGAACTGCCGAACGATCGCGCAACGGTGTCGTCATCGAGCGATCGCTGCCGATCGCTGCGCTGAGAAGACGCTCAACGGCTCTGGGTTGGTAGAGGAGAGGATTTTCATCACACGACGATCTTGTTGAGCGGATATTCGACAATACCCGGCGCGCGCTGATTTCAACCTGGGATGAGATCGCGAACAGTGCGTTCTCGATGATGGTGTTACAGCAACCCACCCGTCTTCGCTGAGCGGGAATCGTCGGCCGTTGCAGCGCCGGAAGAAAAGCGAGAACGTCTTTCAAATCGCGTTGCGGACGTTCAACATGATGCCAACGCGTCCCTGCGCTTCGATCGCTGCCTTCAGCAGCAGCGAGATGTTCTCAATCTTCGTGCGCTTCCATCGTCGTTCATCGCGCGCCATTCGCGATGAACTGCGTGTTGCTCTCCATCGCCAGCTGTACATCGCCCACCGAGCTCACACAGCCCTAGCTTCTCAGAAATTTTTCAGCTATCCATTCGCGCATCAGAGTCGATACACATAGCTATCGCCTTCGCTGCAACGATCTTCGCGCGCTAGCGCTTGAGCGCTCTGCACATCAACGCACCTCCCAACATAACTTTCCGCATCCGCAACAGCAGCTCACATCTCTCACAGCACAACAGCACGCAGCGTGCGCGCTGCGCTAGCTTCAAACGCTGCCAACACCTCAAATATCTTTTCTGCTCTGCCAGCAAGCGCAGGTTTCATGCAGATCATCCACGCCGAGCAGCGCTTTCTTCCTGCGCGCGCGTCATCCCAACTCTCGTGCGCGAGCCGCTGAACGTCGTACAGCATGTTGCCGCCAGATCGACGATCGAGCACCTAAACCCAGCTCAGGCTTGATGCCGGTCTTCGAAAATCTCGTCGATGAACGCAGCGAAAATATCGGGAGCAATCTTCTCCAGACGCATCACCAGTCCCGCTTTGTAGAAAGACGCTTCAGTTCAAGCATTCGTTCCATCAGCTGGCTCGAACCCGCAAATACATAACCCACGCTGCGCTGATGCTGAACAGCCGCCCGCAGCGCGTGTTCTACGCTGCCGCCGTTGAATGCGTTAATCGCCTGGAACTCGTCGAGGGCGATGACGATGCGTGTCTTCCGCAGATCGCTGAGACGCCCTGGAGAGCGAATACCTCGGACGCGAGGCTGAGATGTCGCGATCGGTCCGACACTCGGAAATTTCACCGACATTCCCATAGCGCCAGTCGAGTCAGCCTCGAGGCGCAGCTCCGGCCTCGCGCCTGCCGATCGCATCTCTGAGCCAGCTTGCGCGCTTTGTCCCAGCCGGTCTGCATCGCCAGCAGCGATCGCGTGTAGCCCTCCAGAAAGCGAGATACGAGCTGTAGCTGCTCACCGTCACTTCAGCCGTCAGCGCGCCGCCGCGGCCCACCGCGCGCAGCGCCTGGCGGATCAGCGACGACTTGCCGTACCGCCTCGGCGAGATGAGAAACACCTTCTGGCCGGAGGCCAGATCGCGCACGAGCCGATCCAGCTCGTCGATGCGATCAACGAACGACGCCACGGGCACGACCTCGCCGTACACGAATGGATTTTCCATTACGCAAATCTACGTAACGGTTACGTATTATAACGTAATGACTAGGGATGTAGGGATCATAGGGTTCTCAGGGAAGCCCACTCGCGCACCTATTGAGTGCGATTGCCACACCGCGCGGCCGACGAAAAACGGTCCGAGCCGGTCGAGGTAGAGCGCCGTCTGCTGGGTCTTTCGCATGGCCTGGACGATGTGCGAGAGCGGGAAACAGTTCCTTGCCGAGCAGCCCGATGACGAAGTCGTTGTCGTTCTTGTCGAGGCCGTAGCAGGCCAGCCTGATGTCGTGCGCGTAGTCGCCGGCCCCGGACCACATGCCGATTGCGCCGTGCTCGGCGAGAATCACGCGCTGCTCCTCCGGCGGCAGCTGCGCGAATCGGCCGCTGCGCCGAAGCGGATACCAGACGGCCCAAGGCCACTCGCGGTTCAACACCGTCCGTCTGGGACGATGCAGGATGGCCTCTGGCAGGTCAGGCTCGTAGCCAATCGCATACGTGCGCCCGAGCATCGTAGCTCCGGCTTGGGCTCGAGAGCCTCGAATACGCGGCCGTTCAACAGCGGTCGCACCGTGTCGAGGAAGACATTCGGATCCTTCGTCAGCGTGAGAACGGCCACTCCGTGTGGATCGTTGGCGTCCTCGTATACCACTCCCTCCACGTCCGCACCCGCCAATGCGTCAGCGACCGCGCGCGAATCGCGACAGCCTCCATATACGAGCAGCTGCATGAAGAGGCGTTCGTCGGAGCGCTGCGGCTGTCCGTTTTTCATCCCGCCGCGTTCGGCGAGGTCGGGCGGCTCGGGTCCACGGCGGGTGGGCGTGTCGTGTGTCATAGGTGTCTTTTAATCAGGATCTGATCTGAATCTGATCTATCGTTCAGATTATAGATTTTAGTTTCCAGATTTCAGTTTCAGTGTGCCCGTGTAGATGGCCATTCCGACCACTGCGTCGATGCCCAGCGCGTCGAGCTCGTCGATCTCCTCTTGCGTGGTCACGCCGCCCGCCGCGATCAGCGGGCGCCGCGTGGCGTCGCGCACCGCCCGAATCGCCTGGATGTCGGTGCCCTTCATCAGTCCCTCTTTGTCGACGTGTGTGTAGAGAAACTCCCCGCAGTAGCGTTCGAGCGAACGCACGGCATCGACCGCGGTCGTGCCGGTTGAGGTTTTCCACCCGTGCGTCACAACCCGGCCGCCCTTGCTGTCGACGGCTCCGACCACGCGCTCGACGCCGACGGCGTCAGAAAATCGTTGTGCGCTTGCGACGTCGGCAATCCCGTCCTTGAACAGCGCGGATCCGATGATGACCTTCCGCGCCCCGATCGCGCAGAGCTCGACCGCACGCTCGGGACTCCGCACGCCGCCTCCGACCTGGCAGGGCAGCCGGGCGCAGATCTCACGAACGAGATGATCGTTCGACCCCGATCCCATGGCCGCGTCGAGATCGATGACGTTGACCCGCCTGAAGCCCGAGAACCGCTCGATCCAGTGGTCGAGATCGGTCGTCTCGATGGCGAGCTTCTCGCCTTGAATCAGCTGGACGACCTTGCCGCCCTTGAGGTCGATGGCGGGAATCAGCATATCTACAGCCGTACCGGAATGCCGCGTTCGTGCAGCATGCGCTTGAGGTCGCGCACCGCGTGTTCGGAGAAATGAAAGATGGACGCGGCAAGCGCCGCGTCGGCACAGCCGTTGTCGAAGACCTCGGCGAAATGCTCGAGCGACCCGGCGCCGCCGGATGCGATGACCGGAATCGGCACCGCGCGCGAGACCGCGGCCGTGAGCTCGCAATCGAATCCGCTCTTCGTGCCGTCGCGATCGATCGAGGTCAACAGGATCTCGCCGGCGCCCCGATCCGCGGCCTCCTTCGCCCATTCGACCGCCTCGCGCCGCGTGCCCGCCTGTCCGCTGCGCGCGTACACCAGCGCCTTGCCATCGACCCATTTTGCGTCGATCGCGACAATCGCCGCCTGGCTGCCATAGCGCGCCGCAAGCGTCGTGATGAGGGCAGGATCGTTCAGCGCGGCGGTGTTCAGGCTGACCTTCTCGGCGCCCGCATCAATCGCGGCGGCCGCATCGTCTTCGGATCGAATGCCGCCGCCGACGGTAAGCGGAATGAAGATACGTTTCGCCACCGCCGACACCGTCTCGGCGAGCGCGCGCCGCCCTTCGAGTGTCGCCGTGACATCGAGGATGACGACCTCGTCGATGCCTTCCTCGTTATAGCGCTCGGCAAGTTCCGCCGGATCGCCGGCGTTGCGCAGGCCTTCGAAATTGACGCCCTTGACGACCTGTCCGTTCCGTACGTCGAGGCAGGCGATGATTCGTTTAGACAGCATCGAGAAAATTCTTCAACACGCGCAAACCCACGTCGCCCGATTTTTCCGGGTGAAACTGCACTCCAAATACATGACCGCGCTCGACGGCGCTGGCGAACGGCACGACGTGGGTCGTCACTGCCGTCGCTTCGTCGTTGACGGGCGCCGCGTACGAGTGCGTGAAATAGACCTGCGATCGATTTCTAATCCCCTCGAATAACCGCGACGCACGGGGAAACTCCAGCTCGTTCCAGCCGACGTGCGGCACTTTGTACGGCCATTCGGGCTTAGCCGCTCGCACTGGCCGCTCATCAGCGAGAGCCCCTGACAGCCCGGAGCCTCGCTGCTTCCCTCGAAGAGCCATTGCAGGCCAAGGCAGATGCCGAGCAGCGGCCGTCCGCGCTCGACCACGCCGATGATCGCGTCACGCCATTCCTGGTCGAGCACCGACGTCTGTTGAAAGTTGCCCACGCCAGGGACGATCACGCCCTCGACGTCGTCCAGATCGGAAGGGGATGCCGGCGTCCGGAACTGCGCGCCGACGGCTGCGAGCGCCTTGCGGACCGACGTCAGGTTTCCGGCGCCGTAGTCGATGAGCGCAATCATAGGAGCCCCTTGGTGCTCGGCAGCGTGCGGGCCAATTGTTTGTCGCGAGAGCAGGCCACGCGCAACGCCCGGCCGAACGCTTTGAACACCGCTTCGACGTGATGGTGGCTCGACCGGCCGTACAGGACTTTCACGTGGACGTTGCCGCGCACACCCTGCGCGAACCCCTCGAAGAAGTCGTAAATCAGCTCGCTCTGTAGATCGCCGACGCGCTCGACCTGCAGCGCCAGATCGACGACGGCATGCGGACGGCCACCCAGATCGACGGCGGCGACGCCCAGCGTCTCGTCCATCGGCATGATGAAATAGCCGGCGCGGTTGATGCCGCGGCGTGTTCCCAGCGCTTTCGAGACCGCCTCGCCGAGCGCGATGCCGAGGTCTTCGACGGTGTGATGCTGGTCGACATCGAGATCGCCGGAGGCGCGCACCTCGAGATCGAAGGCGCCATGCCGCGTCATGAGCTCGAGCATGTGGTCGAGAAAGCGGATGCCGGTCCGAACGTCGTACCGGCCCTTGCCTTCGATGCCGAGCCGCACGCGGATGTGCGTCTCGCGCGTGTGTCTGTCGATTACGGCACGGCGCACAAACCCTCCAGCACTTCGACGGCGACCTCGGTGTGGCGGACGACACCAGCCGTGATGCGGATGCAGCCGGCGCAGCCCGGATCGCGGGAACGGTCGCGCACCAGGATGCCTCTCTCGGCGAACGCCCGGACGATGTCGGCGGGCGCGCCCGCGCGCTCGACGTTGATCAGCACGAAATTGCCTGCGCTCGTCCAGTAGCGAAGCCCGAGCCTGTCGCATGCCGCATAGAGCAGCTCTCGCGACTCAGACACCTGCGCGCGATACCAATGGAGATGATCGCGATCCCGCAGTGCCGCGCGCCATCCGGCGACGGCAAACACGCTGAGGCTATACGGCGGAACGACACCGCGGAGAGCGTCGAGCCTTGCGGGGTCGCCGATGAGGCAGCCGGCGCGAAGACCGGCCAGGCCATGCGCCTTCGCGAACGTCCGTCCAATGACGACATTCGCCTGCGCGCCCAGCTCGGGGAGAAACGTCTCGCCGCAGAAGTCGAAGTACGCCTCGTCTATCGCGATCGTCACGCCTGCCGGCGCGCGGCGGACGATCTCGCGGATCGCATCACGCGGGATCAGCTGTCCCGTAGGATTGTTGGGGTTGGTCAGGAAAATAATTCGCGTCCGGCTGCCAATCGCGGCGCAAATCTCATCGAGCTGAAATGCAAAGCCAGGCTTGGGCGGGATGGACACCACGCGGCCGCCCGCCGCCTTGACGAACACCGAATACATTTCAAACGCCGGCGCCGGAACGATGGCCTCTGGCGCCTCCAGCTCGCCGGAGAGCGAAACGCGCTCACCGCCAGCGCGAGCAGCCCTTCATCCAGGCCGTTGGTCAGCACCAGCTGTGCCTCGCCGACGCCGAGATACGCGGCGCATTCTCGCGACAGCTCGGAGTAGTCGGGGTAGTACGCGACATCCTCGGCGGCGATCGCCCTGATCGCGTCGATGACCGCTTCCGAGCAGCCGGCCGTGTTTTCGTTGAGGTGCAGCCGCAGCGCACCTGCCCGATCGGCCGGACGCGCGTATGTCATCGCACCCGCACCTCGATCGAACGCGCGTGCGCTTCGAGCCCTTCTTCGCGCGCCAGCGTGATCACCGTCGGCGCCAGGTTCTTCAATCCCCGGCGCGTCACGCGCTGAATGGTCGACACACGCACGAAATCCGCGGTGTGCAGCCCGCCACGGAATCGTGCCGCTCCGTTGGTCGGCAGGACGTGATTCGAGCCGATCGCGTAGTCGCCCGCAACCTGTGCGGTGTAGCCCCCGACGAATATCGCGCCGGCCGCACGCACTGCAGCCGCAAAGCTGTCGTCATCGCACACGAGGTGCTCTGGAGCAGCGCGATTGGCGAGCGCAGCCGCTTCCTCCCGGCTGGCCGCGATGATGATGCCGCCGTGACGCGCGAGTGATTCTCTCGCCGGCCCCTCCTTCGGCAGCTGCGCCGTCACGCAGCGGTCAACCTGCTTCGCAAGCCGACGGCTCGTGGTAATCAACAGCGCACGGGCCTGCGGGTCGTGTTCGGCCTGTGCGATCAGGTCGGCCGCGATCCATTCGGGGTTCCCCTTGTCCGAGACGATGACGATTTCCGTGGGACCCGCATAGAAATCGATGGCGCAATCGGTGGCGACGAGCGCCTTCGCCGCGGCGACGTATTGGTTGCCGGGCCCGACGATCTTGTCAACGCGCGGAACCGTCTCGGTGCCGTAGGCCAGAGCGGCAATCGCCTGCGCGCCCCCCATTCTGAACAGGCGAGTGACCCCAGCTGCTCTCGCCGCGGCCATCACCACCGGAGCCGGTCGCGGGCAGGCGACGATGATCTCGCGGACCCCGGCCGCTCGCGCGGGAATCGCCGTCATCAACAAAGAAGAGGGCAGGGGATAGCGTCCGCCAGGAACGTAGCAGCCTACGCGATCGAGCGGCGTGACGCGCTGCTCGACAGTCACGCCAGGCGCGGTCTTCACTGTCCACCCTTGCGGCCGCTGCCGCCTCGCGACCCGCTCGATATGCTTCGCGGCCGTGGCGATGGCCGCGCGCACTTTCGGCGGCACTCGCACCGCGAGCTCTTCTATCTCTTCTCGCGAGACTTCGAGGTCTCCGTCCAGGCCATCGAAACGCTTTCCATACGCCAGCAGCGCCGCATCGCCGCGCGCACGAACGGCCGATACGATCCGCGCGACCGCTGTCGACGTCGAGCGGTCGCTGCCGGCAGCTGCGGTGAGCAGCCGCTCCACGGCCCTGGCGTTGGTAGAGGAGAGGATCTTCATCACACGACGATCTTGTTGAGCGGGTATTCGACAATCCCCTGCGCGCGCGCTGATTTCAGCCTGGGGATGAGATCGCGAACGGTGCGTTCCTCGATGATGGTGTTGACCGCGACCCACCCGTCTTCGCTGAGCGGCGAGATCGTCGGCCGTTGGAGCGCAGGAAGAAGGGCGAGCACGTCCTTCAGATCCGCGTTGCGGACGTTCAGCATGATGCCGACGCGTCCCTGCGCTTCGATCGCGGCCTTCAGCAGCAGCGAGATGTTTTCGATCTTCGTGCGCTTCCACTCGTCCTTCATCGCCGCGCCATTGGCGATGAACTGCGTGTTGCTCTCCATCACCGTGTCGAGAATGCGCAGCCGGTTGGCGCGAAGCGTCGAGCCGGTTTCGGTCGCCTCGACGATGGCATCGGCGAGCACCGGCGGTTTGACTTCGGTGGCGCCCCAGGAGAATTCGACGTTCACGTTCACGCCAAGCCGATCGAAGTAGGCCTTGGTCGCGCGCACGAGCTCGGTGGCAATGGTTGCGCCCTCGAGATCCTGGGGCTTCTTGAAGCGGGAGTCTTCGGGTGCCGCCAGCACCCAGCGCACTTTGCCGAAGCTCTGTTTCGAATAAATCAGGTCGGCGATCGGCACGAGCGACGCCGGGCTCGCCAGTCCGCTCTGGTGCTCGGCGATCCAGTCCTGTCCGGTCAGCCCGCAATCGAGCACGCCGTCAGCGACGTACCGTGCCATCTCCTGCGCGCGGATCAGCATGCACTCGATTTCGGGATCGTCGATGGTCGGGAAATACGACCGCGAGCTCACGTAAATCGTGAACCCCGCGCGCGCGAACAGCTGCACTGTGGAGTCCTGCAGCGATCCTTTCGGTAGTCCCAGCTTGAGTGTGGGCATGCGTTCTTTGTTCAGTCTGTCGTGGGGCCCCACCCCGCGACCTGTACCTCGCGACCTTCGGTCGCTCGGCGGTGATCGCACCAATCATCTGCTTAGTGTGCCGGCTCC
Organism: Vicinamibacterales bacterium; assembly: GCA_963802345.1. Lineage (GTDB taxonomy): Bacteria > Acidobacteriota > Vicinamibacteria > Vicinamibacterales > JAMQPK01 > JAMQPK01. The sequence continues at coordinate 9,398 of CAWDIK010000004.1, read as the reverse complement.
AGCTCGCGAAAACAGCTCCGCGCGCCCGTGTGACACACGTTGCCGTCGCCCATCCGCTTCACCTTGAGGAGCACCGTGTCGTCATCGCAATCGACAAGGATTTGCTGGACGGCCAGCTTGTTCCCCGATGTTTCGCCCTTGGTCCACAGTTTTTGCCGCGAGCGGCTGTAAAACGTCGCAAACCCGGTCTCTTTCGTCGCCGCCAGCGCGGTGTCGTTCATGAAGCCGACCATCAGCACTTCGCCGCTCTCGGCGTCCTGAATGACTGCGGGCACCAGCCCGTCGAGTTTTGTGTAGTCCATATTGTTTCACTAAGCAGACAACCGTTGCTATCACCGCCGGTCGACCGGCGGTCGCGAGGCACAGGTCGTGGGGGTGGGGCCCCACGACAAAAGCACCAGAAACAAAAAACCCCGCCGGTTGTGGCGGGGCAGTGGATGCTCGGTCGTGGATCGTCTTTGATCTATCCGCAGCTCCGCTGGCCCGTCGCGTGACGGTGGTCATGGTGGTGATGGTGCCGGTGCGCGGCGAACGTCATGAGGCATTTAGCCTACTGCACGCTCCCAAATGGTGTCAAACTGTCGCGCTATGAAAGCGATTCGCGTACGCGAGTTCGGCGATCCGTCGGTCATGAAACTGGAAGAGGTGCCAGACCAGAAGCCGGCGCAGGACAGGTGGTGGTCGATGTCAAGGCCGCCGGCGTCAATCCCGTTGACACATACATTCGCAGCGGGCAATACGCGTTCCTGCCGCCGCTGCCGTATACGCCGGGCTCGGACGCGGCGGGCGTGGTTGTGGCGGTGGGCAGCGAGGTGCCCGACATCAAGGTGGGCGACCGCGTATACGTCATGGGGACGATCGACGGTCGAGCGTTAGGCGCGTACGCCCAGCGCGCCGTGTGCACGATCGATCAGGTTCATCATCTCCCGAGCCACATCACGTTTGCTGAAGGGGCCGGCGTCGGCGTCCCTTATGTCACCGCATGGCGTGCGCTCTTCGATAGAGGGCGGGCGGTTCCGGGCGAGACGGTCTTGATCCATGGCGCGAGCGGCGCCGTTGGCGTCGCCGCTGCGCAGATGGCGAGCGCCGCCGGATTGCGCGTATTCGGCACCGCCGGAACCGAACGCGGCAGACAGCTTGCGCGCGAGCAAGGCGCGCACGAGGTCTTCGATCATTCGGCTGCCGGTTACGAGAAGGACATCGTGGCAAAGACCGGCGGGCGCGGCGTCGACTTGATCATCGAGATGCTCGCGAACGTCAATCTCGTCAGGGATCTCGACCTGATCGCCAAGCGCGGCCGCATCGTGATCGTTGGCAATCGTGGCGCGCTCGAACTGAATCCGCGCGCAATCATGGGGAAGGACGCGACGATTGTCGGCTTCACGAACTTTAACGTGCTGCCGGGCGAGCTCGCCACCGCGCACGCGGCGATTGTCGCAGGCATGGAGCGCTCCGGGTACAAGCCGCAGGTCGGCAAGGAGATGCCCCTCGCGGATGCCCCGCGCGCACATGAGGAAGTGTTGAAGCCCGGCGCCTACGGAAAGATTGTACTGATTCCCTAGCTGTACTAAGATCGTTTGCACTAGCTTCTGACCGCCATGACAGCCGTTCTCGTCCTTGCCGCACTGGTTATCGCAGTCCTGGCGTTTTTCTTTGGCCGTTCAGTTGGCTCGGCCAGTGGGAAAGCCGTCGGTGAGCAGGAGCTTCGCTCTATCCGCGCAGAATTGAGCGAGGCGCACAGCCGTCTTGCGGTATCGGAAAGCCGCAACGTCGCGTTCGGCGAGGCCGAGAAGATTCTCAAGGACACCTTTACGGCGTTGGCCGGATCGGCTCTCCACTCGAACTCCGAGCAGTTCTTGAAACGCGCCGAAGAGCGGTTCAAAAACCTCCAACTCGACACCGCGACAGAGCTCGACAAGAGGAAGGTCGCAATCGAAAATCTGATTGCGCCTCTCGATAAATCCCTGAAGAGCCTCGATACGAAGGTGGCCGATCTCGAAGCGAAGCGGATCGAAGCCTACGCCGAAGTGAGAACGCAGATCTCCGAGCTCGGAACCGTCAACAAAGAGCTTCGAAATCAGACGGGCAGCCTCGTCCAGGCGCTGCGGTCTCCCAACGTCAGAGGCGATTGGGGCCAGATGCAGCTTCGCCGCACGGTTGAGATGGCGGGCATGATCGGCCATTGTGACTTCTTCGAACAGATTTCCGAAGCGACAGAGAACGGCCGCTTGACGCCTGACATGATCGTGAGGCTGCCCGGCGACCGTCGCGTCGTCGTCGACGCCAAGGCGCCGCGCATGTACCTGGAAGGATTGTCCGATCGCACGGAAGCGGAGCGGTCTGCGTACGTGCGGGATCACGCGGCGAAGGTTCGCGCCCACATGACCCTGCTGTCCGGCAAACGGTATTGGGAGCAGTTTGCTCCGACGCCGGAGTTCGTGGTCATGTTCCTTCCCGGTCGAAGCGCTGTTCGCGGCTGCGCTCCAGGAAGATCCCGGTCTGCTGGAGTTCGGTGCTGACAAGAGAGTGATTCCGGCGAGCCCGCTGACGCTCATCGCGTTGCTCCGGGCGGTGAACTACGGATGGAAGCAGGAGTCGCTCGCGCATGATGCCGCGAGAATTCGCGAGTTGGGGAAAGACCTCCACAATTCCGTCCGAGTGCTTGCCGGGCATCTCGTGAAGATGCGGGACAACCTCGAAGATACCGTCCAGGCCTTCAACGCATCGGTAGGCTCGGTCGAGCGCAGTTTCCTGAGCAAGGCGAGAAAGCTCGTGGAGCTGAACGCCGCCGGCGACGACATGATTCCGCAGGTCGATCCGATCGACGAGCGGCTTCGCGGCCTCGAAGCGGTAGAACTTCGGGCGGACCTCAGTGATACACCGATGCTCGAAGGGTTGATTCTCGAGCCCAGCGACAGCGAGCCATAAATACCGTCGACGCGAGAATTGTGCTGTTCCTTGTTCACCACGGTGATGCGGTAGGGCCGGATGTGAATCCGATGCGGCCTCTCTCGGATCGGGGCCGCGTCGAAGTCGACATGCTGGCGCAGAAAGCGGCCGAGCGCGGTGCGAAGCCCGACCTCATCTGGCACAGCGGCAAGCTTCGCGCCCGCGAAACCGCGCAGGCGTACTGGAAGCGGTGCAACCCGCTCGCGGCGTTCTCTGCGACGCGCGGCCTTCAGCCCACTGACCCGACGAACTGGATCGTCGACTCGATTGCGGGAGAATCGAAACACATCCTGCTCGCCGGGCATTTTCCGCACCTGCCGCGGCTGCTTGGCAGGCTGACGTCGGGAAACTCTGAAGCGGATCCGGTGGACTTTCCGTTGAACGGGATCGTTGCTCTCGAAGAAGTCGATGGAAAGTGGCACGAACGCTGGCGCCTGAAACCGTAAACCACAAGGGATCGGGATCAGGGATTTGAGACCCGCCCTAATCCCTAATCCCCAGTCCCTAGCCCTAGTCGTGACGTTACCGCTCCACCGTCACCGTCGCTGGTGAGCCCATTCGGACCGTCACCGTCGAACCCTGCGGAAGCGTCGCGGCATTCGGCTCGCTCGTCGCCACCGCAACTCCGCCGCCTGCCGCGCCGACGGTGCTGCCGATGACGGCGCCCTTCTTGCCGCCGAAGATTGCGCCCAGCACCGCGCCGCCAACTGCTGCTCCGCCGATTTTCGCGGCACTTTCGCGCGCCGGCGACTCTCCCTCGCGGTAGATCGTTTCGGTGTTGATGGGAAGCCGTGTGCCGTCTGCCAGCACGATCGTGTGGAACCGGATCCCGAGCCGCGCCTGATCCTTGAGCCGGCCTCCGCGCTCGACGAGGGTGACCGAACCCTCGGCTCGCGCGCCGGCGGGAATGGCGACCCGATCCTGCACTTTGACGTCGCGCGTCACTCGCGCCCGTACTTGATCCTCGACTTTTGCGCGCTCCGTGGTCACGGCGTTTTCGACCTGCAGACCGATCACCGAATCCGCCGGAATCACGAGCTCGTCATACAGCTTCCGCGGAGGTTCCGGGGCGACAGCCGCGCGTTCGACGGTCGTATTTTCCAGCGGCTCGACCGCCGCCGACACCGGTGACTCCGCCGCGGTGGCCGACGGCGTGTACGTCGGCACCGGAGAAGACGCGTTAGCGCTGGAATTCGACGACGACCGCGCGCGCTGCGATGCCGGAGGTGTCGTGCGCACAGGCGCCGGGCGCGCCGTGCGGGCCGGCCGAGGAGGCGCGGGCGCGGGATCAGCCGCCACCACCGGCGCGGTCTCGACGACCGCTGCTGGCGCTGTGGTGATGCTGTTTTCCGTCTCGGTCACCGCGCCCGGGGTCGCGACCGGATACGTCGCCACCGGCTGCATAGCGACCTCGTTATGCCGGTTGGCGAGATATGCGCCGCCTCCCGCTGCGACAACCCCGAAGACTGCCAGGGCGCCAAATGCTGCCCTATTGATTTCCATGAAATGCTCCTCGCCCCACTGTAACAGCAAGCCCCGTACCCACCCAGAGCAGTCGAAAACGGTGAAAATTAAGGTCTTTTCGCGCAGGCTGGGGTCTCGATTGTCCCCTCGGGGACCTCATTGTCCTTCGAAGGGAGCACCTCGGGCTGCGTGAGATGATAAACACGTTAGTGGAGCGCATGCGAGATTGTGACGTCGCGGTCGTCGGGGCAGGGGTTATTGGCGCGTCCATCGCGTACGAGCTGGCAGTCCGCGGCGCGTCTGTCACGCTCCTCGATTGCCGGGGTACGGGTCTGGGAGCGACTCAGGCGGCTGCGGGCATGCTCGTGCCCTACCTCGAGGGGCTGGGGCGCCCGCTTCTGCCGCTCGCCACGAAGAGCCTCGCGATGTACGACGCGTTCGTGGAGCGCGTGTCGCGCGATGCCGGGATCGGTGTTGGGTACTGCCGCACAGGATCGCTGCAGGCCGTTACCGCCGACCAGGCACTCGACGAACTCCAGGGCATTGCCGCCGAGGCCCGCGCGGCCGGCCTGGAGTGCGAGTTGCTCGACGGGCGCGGCGCTCACGAGGCGGAACCGCAGCTGACGCCCGAAGTGTCCGGTGCGCTGCTGATCAAGCCGCACGGATTTGTCGTTGCCGCCGACTTGTCAGGCGCGCTGGTCGCGGCTGCCATCAAACATGGCGTTCGAGTGCTCGTTCCTGCCCGGGCGCGTCACATCGAGCGCCAGGGCGACGACATCAGCATCCATCTCGAGAACGGCGCGTCCGTCACCGCCAACCATGTCGTCCTCGCGGCCGGAAGCTGGTCGGGGGACATTGGCCTTGCGGGGATTCCATCTCTGCCGATCCGGCCGATTCGCGGACAGTTGCTGCAACTTGCCACTGACGGTCCGGCGCTTCGCCGCATCGTGTGGGGGCCGCGATGCTATCTGGTGCCTGCGAGCAGCGGTTCGATTCTCGTTGGCGCGACGGTTGAAGACGCCGGATTCGATGAGCGGACGACCGTCGCAGGCGTGCGCGATCTGCTCGACAGCGCGTGCGACCTCGTACCGCAATTGTGGCGGGCGGCGTTCGTCGGCGCGCGCGTGGGTCTGCGGCCGGCCACGGCAGACGAGCTGCCCATCATCGGGCGCTCGGCGATAATGCCCGGACTCGTGTATGCGACTGGCCACTATCGCAACGGCGTCCTGCTTGCGCCCCTCACGGCGCGAGCCGTCGCCGATCTCGTTCTCGACAACCGTGACGATCCGCTGTTGGCGGCGGCTGCGCCCCAGCGGTTCGGGGAGTATTGACATGGCCATTCTGTCTGATGACGACGTGCAGCGGCAGTTGAAGAATCTCAAGGACTGGACGGTCGAGGGCCGCGCGATCAGGAAGCAATACACGTTCAACGATTTCCCCGCCGCCATCGCGTTCGTCAACCGGCTGGTGCCCGACGCGGAAGCCGCGGACCATCATCCTGACATCGTGATCAACTATCGCAGGGTGACGCTGCTCTACAGCACGCACGACGAAGGCGGCATCACGCAGAAAGACTTCGACGGCGCGGCCATGGCCGATCGCAAAGCCGCAGCCCGATGAGCCGTGAGCGCACGGGGCGATGGCCCCTCGCAAATAACCATGCGCCCTGATCTGAAAAAGAACTACAGCTCGCGCGAGGTCGCGTCCATTACCGGCCTTTCTGCACGCCAGCTTCAATGGTGGGATTCGCGAAAACTGATCAAGCCTTCGATCGCATCGCATCGCACCGAGGCTGGAGGATTCACGGAGCGGCGGTATTCGCCCGTGGATCTCTTCGAGCTCGTGGTACTCGCAGACTTGCGCCGAAACGGCCTGTCGGTCGCGAAAATACGGCTGCTCCTCGAAACTCTGCACAGAAAGTTCGGGATCCGATTGTTTGATGCCATCGGCGGCGGCGGGGCGATCACACTTTTGACAGACGGAACAGATGTGTACGCTCGCACCGATAACGGTCAGTTTTTCAACCTGTTGCGCGCACCAAGCCAGCCGTTGCTGGTCATCGGGAACGAAGGGAAGCTGAAAGAGCTGAAACTGAAAATGCGATCGAAGCCGCGTCGAAGAAAAAAATCGACGCGATCGGTTGCACAGTAAGCGAGAAGCCGATTGTTTTTTCTGTTCGGTGGTGTCATCGTCGTCGTTGAACAGACATGGCCCACAGAATCGGTCCCCATAACGCTGTTTACGGAAATGTAAGAGGCCCCGCAGCGCCGCCTGCGATCGGCCACGACAAACTCGTCGATCGCGTGCATGCGGCCCTCGATACGTACATCACGGCCAGGTCGCTCGGCCGGCTCTGGGTCGGTATGGAGGTCGTACTCGATCGCCGCGAGGGTCTTATCCTGCGTCCCGACATCACATTCATCGTCGATGGCCGCGAGTCGATCGTCAGCGATCGCGTGTGGGGGCCTCCTGACATGGTGCTCGAGGTGACGTCGCCGCTCACACACTCAGGTCCGCTCGAAGAGCGCGTCGCGTGGTTTTCCCTCTACGGCGTGCGCGAGTACTGGCTCGTGCACCCGCAGCACGAAGATGTCGCCATCCTCGAGCTCGCGCACGGGGGCGTGCGCCGGCGGACACTCTTCGATGACATCACACCGCTGAAGTCGCCGCTTCTGCCGGACTTCAATCGCTGCCTGGGAGAATTCCTGATGTAGTGCCCGGCTTCCGCCGCGTAAAGCTTCCGGCGGACCTACCCGATCGGGAAGATTTTTTCGAGGTCTTCTGCGGGGCGCGCGATGACGTGGACGCCCACGAGCTCGCCCACACGCCTCGCGGCGGCGGCGCCGGCATCTGTTGCGGCTTTTACCGACGCGACGTCGCCGCGAACGATTGCGGTCACCAGCCCGGCATCAACTTTCTGCCAACCGACGAATACAACGTTCGCAGCTTTCACCATCGCGTCCGTGGCTTCGACCATGCCGACGAATCCGCGCGTTTCGACGAGCCCGAGCGCTTCGCCGAGCTCGGCTTTCGGCGTGTTCTGATTTTTCGTTCGATCAGCCATGGAGGCCCAATGCTAACACGCTTACTGAGGGGCCATTTCGAGATTCAGGTTCAGCATCTGGCCGTCGGACAACGAAAAACCGCGCGCGCGCGGCCGCAGTTGTTCGAGCACAGCCGGATCGTTCTGCAAGCCGTTTTCGAGGGCAGGGACGACGGCGGCCAGATACCGGCCCGGGGGCAGTCCTTTGATGCTGAACGTGCCGTTCTGATTCGGCCGCGTCGTCTGCACGTATCGCGATTGCGGTCCCCAGAGTTTCGTGTCCTCCGAAAACGCGACGAGCACGTAGTCGGTCACGGGTTGCCCTCGTGCATCTCGAACCGCGCCGGTTAAATCGGTCACTCGATCGGTGATGGTCACCACGAGGCCGGTCACGTTATTACCTGGCTTGAAGTCGTATACACCGTCGGTGATGTCGATGCCATCCAGCGTGATGCTCTTCAGCATCCAGCCCGCCGGGACGCCTTGCACGCGAAGCATCTGAGGTCCGGCGATGCCGCGAAGCTCGAATGTGCCGTCCTGTCCGACTCGTCCGCCGCCGAGCGCCTTCGCGTTGAGCAGCATTCCTATCGGCGACGGTCCGCCGGAAGGCGGCACGGCGACCACCTGCATCGACTGGGTCGTCTTCGGCGCGCCCTGGCCCTGGTAGGCCACGCGTCCGGACACCGTCACGCCTGGAGTGGTGACGATGGTGAGATTGTCGATGTCTCCTCCCGACACGCTGACGGGCATCGACGCGAACTCCAGCTGGGACAGGTTGATGTCCTGCAGGCCCCTGATGTTTTGCGGCCGCTGCTGAACGTCGAGTACGTAGTCGCCGGGAGGCACGTTCGTCAGCTGAAAGCTGCCGTCGGGCCGCACCTGATTGTTGCCGCCATTGACGATGTTCATCCGCAAAGCGCCCATCCCGCCGCTGCTGCGCGCGCGAATCATCACCATCGCACCGGGGAGAGGACGGCCGTCTGAACCCATCACGGTTCCCGAGATCCGCGACAGGCGCGCGGGCACCAGGGCAAATGCAATCGAGCTCAACTCCTGGCCGAGAGCCGCCGTTACCGTCTGGGCCTGGCTGACGTCTGTCACGCCGGGGTAATACGTTCCCGGATATCCCATTGGCTCGACATCGGCGCCCTCGTGGACCGCCAGGCATGTTCGCGGCGCATCGACGCGCGCACGACGTAGTCGCCAGGCATCAGACCGAAGATTCGGTACGCGCCGAGATCATCCGTCTGTGCGGATCGCCCGGCGTTGACCAGCTGACGTTCGCCGTTGAGGAACTGATATCGAAGCGCCTCGACCTGGACGTCTGTGATGGGGTCGCCGAACTCGTCGGTAATGCGGCCGGTGATCGCGCTGCCGCGCGGCAGGCTGAAGTCGATCTTCTCGAGTGCCTGTCCGTCGGCGATATCGAGCGGCTTGCCGGCCTCGAACGGCCGCGCCTGCCCGTACTCGAGCGCCACGTATCCGGCCTTGTCGACGAAAAGGCGATACCGCCCGGCCGGCAGCGACGCAAATTCGTAGCGCCCCTCGCTGTCGGTCGTGACGCTCCGGTTGAATTGCGCCTCGCGCGAGTTGACGTTGATTTGCGCGCGGCGGATCGGCGAGCCCGTGTCGGCGGCGACGACGCGGCCGCTGATTCTTGCGGTTCCAGTCGGCGCCGACATGTTGTCGCGCGGGGGCATGCCGCCGAAGCGGCCGCCCCGTCCGCCCGGGAGCTGGTCCTGTCCGCCGCGGCCGGCAGGACCGGGGCCGGGTTGCTGCGCAAAGGCGCTCGTCGCGACGGCGGCGACCAGTAATGCCACCGACAACGGCCGTAACATCATCTTCATTCGATCAGCTGATGAGTGAGAGCCAGGCTCTGGCCTTCAGTTAGTTTAAAGCCGATCGCCGCTGGGCCTGACCCGTTCGGCAAATGCGGGGTCCG
>CAWDIK010000003.1:0-227018 GCA_963802345.1 Vicinamibacterales bacterium | reverse complement strand
CAATCTTCAGAATGCCCAGCTTTTGCTGGGCTTTTTCGTTTTGAGGGGCGAAATTAGCTAACGGATAGCTAACCAAAGTTGGACGTGGTCTCTCCGCACCAACCGCGACCACCGTCCGGTGCGCCACTATTCAACCTGTAGCTTTGACCGCCGGGTCCGCGTCCTCCGCAGCCGATGGAATTCGTAAACACTTCGCGACTTTCGAGGACTAATCGTTGAGGGCGATAGTTAACAAAGGGACTGTTGGCACTCGTTAGTTCGTCGGCACGAGGCGCTTCAGCTCCTCGAACCAGTTCAACACCACGTTGACTTGCTGCTCAGACGGCTTCGAACCCGCTGACGTGCCGCACGTGTGTATGACTACGAACTGCTGGCCGTCGGGCATGATGTCGTAATTCCTCGCGAGCGTGCCGAAGAAATTCGCCTCGATCGGAAGCGCCACTCGCTTTCCGAGGCCGAATGTTGGAGGGTCCGAATGTCAACAGCGATGAAGCGTTGGGTGAGATTGGCGTGATAGTAAAGCCGCTTCCCATCTGGTGACCACACCGGCCCGCGGCCGCCTTCAGTGGACACCTGGTATTTCGCGCCGGTCGGTGGAAATGGCTGGACGAAGATTTCGGTTCGGTTGCCGATCTCGCTCGAGGTGTACGCGAGCCACTTTCCATCAGGCGAGAATGCCGAAAGGTAGCCCGCAGCCGATGACAAGGGCTTCAACGCTTGCGTTCCATCGGCCACCAACTGTGAAAAGACGGTAGTCCACCGGCGGGTTCACTGAGAGGGCCAGCGACTTTCCGTCGGGGTTCCATGCCTCGGGCCGAAGCTCCTGGCCCAGTCCGCTTCGTGCAGACGCTCGGCTGGAGTCCGTGCCATCCGCCAGTTGCCAGAAGATGCTGCGATCACCTTCTTGATCCGATTGGAAGGTGATGCGTCGGCTATCCGGCGTCCAGAGGGGAAACGCGTCCCGTCCGCCGAATGTCAGCCGGCGGGCCGACCCTGCGCCTTTCAAGTCGTAGATCGAGATGTTCGATTCTTTTCCATCGTGAGTCTGTAACGCCAATTGTTGTGCCATCAGGCGAAACCCTGGGGAAAGAGTATCGTTGCGCCGGGACGTCTAATCGCTGAAGTTTGCCATCGCGGCTCGCCAGCGCGACAGTTTGCAGCGCCCGCTCAGTCGAGTCCTGAATATAGGCGAAGGTTCCTCCGGCCGAAAACTGCGAAGCTCGACACGGGCGACAGGACATTGACGGGAAGCGCCGTACGCCCTCGACGATCGGGACCGCATTGCCTCGAAGCTGCAACGCCTTGACATCGAAGGGCGACGCAAGCAACGTTCCGCCCACCGTATAGAACAAATGGCCTGTGCGCACGTACTGGCCTTCGCTCGCCGCCGCGAAAAATCACTTTGCGCTCACTGGAGCCGACCGGACTGCACGACGATTTGCGCGCGATCCCACCGGTCACTCTCTTGCCCGGTCGCGACAGTGAACAAGAGGACGCTGCCGTTGTTGAGCATCTGTGGCGTAGCGAACACTTCACCAGCCTGGACAGCAGCCAGCACTTCCGGTTCCCCGCCGTTTGACGACACTCGGAGAATCCCTTTGCGCCTTGGTCGGCGAACACAATCCAATCGCGATCCCACGTCACTCCGACGGGAGGATCGGCTTTGCAGATCAGTCGACGGCGCCCCACCGGTAATGGCGATCTTCTTCAGCGTCGAATCCTGGAAGGAGAAAAAGACGATCCACTGCCCGTCGGGCGAAAAGAACGGGCTCATGACATCGAGATTTGTGCCAGGGATCGGCCGGGCGTTGCATGTCGGCCATGGAGCGCAGATACAGTTGACCGCCTCCAGCGACGTACACGATTTGCGAACCGTCTGGGGACACTGCCAAGATCTGCGAACGGACGGCGAACTGCTGCCGTTCCGGCAGCACGATCGGAAAACGGACAATGGGCGGGACGGTCGATGGCCGCATATTCCACATGACCGCTGCCGTGATTCCCGTTACGACGATCGCGGTGACCGCCAGAGGAATCGCGCGTCTCCATGACGCTCGCGGCGGTGCGGCAGTCGTTGCCTGCACCGACGGCGTCGCGAGCCCGGCACCGCTAAGAGGCTCCGTGATGAGGAACCGCGCGATGGCGATATCGGCGACGCGCCTGCTGCGATCCTTCTCCAGGGAGCGTCGCAACAGGAGTCTGATGTGCTCCGGGACATCGTCTGGCAACGCTCGCCAATCGGGCTCCCCTCGAAGCACGGCGGCCAACGTATCGGAGACGTCTTCGCCGTCGAACGCACGCTTGCCGGTGAGCATCTCGAACAACACGCAGCCGAACGCCCAGACGTCGCTGCGTTTGTCCGCAGCGCGCCCCTTGGCTTGTTCCGGGCTCATATAGGCGGCAGTACCGAGAATACGCCCATCCGGGTCATCGCCGGCGAGGTGATCGTCGGCGACACGGTGGCGTCGCCGGCCACCGCGACGGGCTCCAGTGCCTTCGCCAGCCCGAAGTCCAGCACCTTCACCGTGCCGTCTGCGCGCACCTTGATGTTCGCCGGCTTGAGATCGCGATGGATGATTCCCTGCTGGTGGGCCGCTTCAATCGCCTCGGCGATTTGCTTCGCGATTGGCAGCGCCTCGTCGACCGGGATCGGCCCGTGTGCGATGCGATCGGCGAGCCTCGCCCCTCGACCAGTTCCATCACGAGGGCCTTCACGCCGTCGGCGTCCTCCAGCCCGTAGATCGCGGCGATGTTCGGATGATTCAGCGACGCGAGGACTTCCGCTTCGCGCTGAAAGCGTGCCAGTCGGTCGGGGTCGGCTGCGAGAGACGATGGGAGGATCTTGATGGCGACTTGACGCTTCAGCTTCGTGTCCGTCGCCCGATATACCTCCCCCATCCCACCCACGCCGAGCTGCGCGGTGACTTCGTAGACGCCGAGGCGGGTGCCGGGCGTGAGAGCCAAGAGATCTTCGTGGATTATACGGGCGGGACGGCCGGGCGGACGGATTACTCCTGCGTGACGCCGCAGTGGCGACTGATTTCGTCTGGCTGGTCGCTCGACCTTGGCGACTCGTCAGGACTCATCGCCCGCCCCTCTGCGGAAAAGCCGGCCAGCCGGGCTCGTTGAATAGGCCACAGCGCGTCCTGGCCCTATAATCAGCCGGCCCCTAGCCACCTATGTCACTCAGCGCGGGCGTGCGTCTCGGACCGTATGAAGTCACTGGTCCCCTCGGGGCTGGCGGGATGGGAGAGGTGTACAAGGCGCGAGATACACGCCTCGACCGCACCGTCGCCATCAAGGTGCTTCCCGCGCAGTTCGCGGCTGACCCGCGGTTCCGCGAGCGGTTCGAGCGCGAAGCCAGAGCGATCTCGCAGCTGAGTCATCCGCACATCTGCACGCTCCATGACGTCGGCCGTCACGACGGAATCGACTTCCTCGTCATGGAGTACCTGGAAGGACAAACGCTCGCGCAGCGCCTCCTACGAGGCGCGCTGCCACTCGATCAGGCGTTGCATTTCGCGATTCAGATCGCTGACGCGCTCGACAAGGCACATCGCCATGGAATCGTGCATCGCGACCTGAAACCCGGCAACGTCATGCTCACGAAGGCGGGCGCGAAGCTGCTGGATTTCGGATTGGCAAAGACAAGCAAGCCGCTCGAGGCTAGCAATCCTTCCATGATGCCGACGACGGCCGCCCCTGACAGCGCAAGGCACGATCCTGGGCACGCTGCAATACATGTCACCCGAGCAGCTTAAGGAAAAGACGCCGACACCGCAGTGACATCTTCAGCTTCGGCGCCATCGTCTACGAGATGCTGACAGGCAAACGGGCGTTCGAGGGATCGGATGGGGCGAGTGTCATTGCGGCGATTCTGGATCGCCAGCCTCGCACCGATGTCGATGCTGCAACCCCTGACGCCTCCGGTGCTCGATCGTGTCGTGAACAAATGTCTCGCGAAGGATCCGGATGACCGCTGGCAGACCGCGCATGATCTGCACGACGAGCTGAAATGGATTGCACAGCGCCCGAGCGCGCCATCGGCGGTGCGTCTGAACGACCGACCGGTGCACGGCGCGTGCTGGCATATGCGGCGGTTGGAGCGGCTCTGTTGATCGCCGCTGTCATCGGCTTCGCCTATCGCATGCTCGATCGTCAACCCGCTGACCTTGCCGACCATTCGGCATGGCACTCGCGCCGCCGGACGGTGAGCAGTTCGGTCGCGGCGGCGATGTCTCCTGACGGCCGGTGGATCGCGTTCATCGCCACGTACCGGCGGCCAGAACATGTTGTGGGTGCGCGCGCTGAATGCACTCGAAAGTCACCCGCTGCCCGGCACCGCAGACGCGAGCTTCCCGTTCTGGTCCCCCGACAGCCGCCGCATCGGATTCTTCGCGGATGGCAAGCTGAAAACGGTCGAAGCTAGTGGATCTCCGCCGATTACGCTTGCGGACGCATACAACGGGAGAGGCGGCACCTGGGCCGAGGACGGCACCATCATCTTCGCGCCAGGCTTTACCGACCCATTGTATCGCGTGATCTGCGGGCAGCGACCCGCAGCAGCTCACGACGCTCGATACCGGGCGCGGCGAAAGCGCACACCGTTGGCCGTGGTTTCTGCCAGACGGGCGACATTTTGTATTTCTTGTGCGGAGTGCGCAACCCCGAAGTTCAGGGTATCTACGTGGGTTCGCTCGATTCAAGCGACCGTGTGCGCCTGATTGACGCCGACTCGCAACGTCCAGTACGCCAGGCCCGGATACCTGTTGTTCATGCGCGGCCAGACCCTCATGGCGCAGGCGTTCGATGTGCGATGCATTGACGCCTGAGGGGATCCGCTCGCGCATCGCGGAGGGCCTTCGATATGTGGGAAGCGGCATGACACATGGTTTCTTCGCCGCGTCCGATACCGGCACGCTCGTGTATGCGCGGGCGACAATGTCGGCCGGCAACCGCATCGTCTGGGTCGATCGCGGCGGCAAGCTGATACGTCAGGTCACTGAAACGCCGCGCAACCACAACCATATAACGCTTTCACCAGATGCGCATCACATCGCGGTGAATGTCTTGCAGCCGGCGGCGAGCATCATCTCTGGGTGAATAAAATCCCAGATGCGGATGTCGCCCCCTTCACGTTTGGCAAGGTCATTCGATAATGCCGCCATCTGGTCGCGAGACGGATCGGATCTGTGTGGGCGTCCGCGCGACCCGAGGTTCGGATTCTACAAGAAGCCGATTAATGGGTCTGGGAGCGAGGAGCTGGTTTGGCGGGCGCCGGCTGGCACTGCGTCTTCAACGGCAACCAGCCGACGGACTGGTCGCCAGACGGCCGCCACGTCCTCTTCCAGATGGCGGGCAAGAACACCGGCTGGGATCTTTGGATGTTGCCCTTGTCCGGAGATCGCGAAGCCAGTAGCCGTTGATTCAGACGGCCGTCCGACGACGCCCAGGGGCAATTTTCTCCCAGATGGGCGGTGGGTAGCATACACGTCGAACGAATCCAGTCAACTGCAGGTGTTCGTTCAGAGCTTACCCCCGACCGGGAGCGAAGATGGCAGGTGTCGGTCGCCGGTGGCATGCTGCCCATGTGGCGCAGCGACGGCAGGGAGTTGTTCTTCCTCGAGCCCGGAACCGGACGCATGATGGCAGCCGATGTCGTCACAGAGAGAAGCTTTCAATCAAGCAAGCCACACCTCCTTTTTCAGCTGCCGGTGGCGCCGACGCATGGGTCGGAAGCTGGTAACGCATTACGGCTGTCTCGCCAGACGGGCAACGTTTCCTGGTCACCCTCCAAGTGGACGAGTCCCCGATCCAGTCGCTCAACATCGTCGCTAATTGGAGCAGCGATCTGCCCCGATGAACCGGCCGGCATTACGGCCGCCCCAGCAACAGTCTGCACAAGAGCTGTTTTAGTAACACGCCATGTCCTAGTTCTTAGCTCTGCAACAGAGCTCCTAACCTGGCCGCGGCGTCCTGCTGCATGCTGGGTAACGCATGCGCGTACGTGTTCAGCGTAATCTCCACGCGCTTGTGCCCCAGCCGCTCCTGAATCACTTTCACAGGCACACTCGCTGCAAACAATAGCGTCGCACACGTATGTCGTAGACCGTGAAACTTGATTGGCCGCACACCCGCCACTTTGATGAGCTTCGCATACTCTCGCTGTCCGAGATTGTTGAGTTGGAGCGGGTGTCCCAGCACATCGTGCTTCTTACCCAAGTCGCTCCACTCCTTCGCGAAGACCAGTTGATGGTCGTGGTATCGGGTGCGATTTGCCAATTTCAGCTCGGCCTGATGGCTCTTGTGAGCCTTCAAGAGCTTGACCGTCTCCGGCCCAATATCAATCGTTCGTGGCTGTCCGTTCTTCGGCGGACCGAATACAGGTTTCGAGCCCGGCACAATCAGCTGCCGACCAACCTGCACTTTTCCTCGGTCTAGGTCGACATCGGCCCACTTCAATCCGCATAGCTCCGCTTTTCGCATTCCCGTCTCGAGTGCGAGCGTGTAAAACACAGCCGGCTGAGGGCCAGCCTCTCTCGCGGCCTTCAAGAACTTCCGGGCTTCGGGTGCCTCCCAGCAATGCGATCGAACATCCTCATGCCGCGCTGCGGCCCTGGGCTTCCCCACCACGAGTGTCGCCACATTGCGATACACCAAGCCCTCTTGCGTGGCTGCCTTCAACGCGCTGTGCAGAATCGCGTGGTGAATGGCCTTCGTCGCCGCTCCAATCGGGAGCCCGTCGTAATACCTCTTCAGGTCTGCTGCCTTCAGGGCCTGTAAGCGGATCCCGGACAGAAATGACGGCTTGATGTGTTTCTCGATGATTCGCGAATAGGTCTCATGCGTGCGGAACCGCTTGGCTGGCGGTTTAATCGCCTTCTCCAGCCATTCGGTCAGCCATTCACCCACTGTGAGTTTCGACGGCTCCACCCACTGACCTCGGTTCAGGTCGTGGAGCAGATCGGTCAGCTTCTTCTGAGCATCCCGCTTTGTGCCACGAACAGTCACCCATCGCTGTCGCCGGCGCTTTCTGCCGGTCGATGGATTGAGTTCGTAACCCAAATCGAGGATTACGCTCCAACTCCCGGCGTACCGCTGCTTGATGCTCCCGCGCACTTCCTACCTCCTTCGCGATCTCTCGGACGGTAGCACGGGCGCAAGTGTCTCGGTATTGTTGCGAGGAAGTCGAAGTGCACTTTTCGGGACGCGAATTAGACGACCGAATCTGACCGACGGAATCTCACCGCGACGTAACAGGTCGTAGCAAGTGCCACGTCCGATGCCGAGGTACTCACGACATTCCTCGGGGGTCAGATACTCCGGCAGAGCCTCAAAGGGCGTCAAGCGTGAGATTTCAAGATCAGAATTCATTTGACCCAAGTCAATGACGGCGCCAGAGACCACGCCGTATTGGATGTCGCCTCCACCAATCCCATGTGTTCGAGTTCAAGTAGCGCCTTTTCAACCTCAGACACGGATAAGCGCGTCGAGTACCACGAGCATCGCGCCGACATCTATCGGTTTTGTGAGGTACTCACGACGAAGACATTCCAGCCGTATTCTGATCGTGGCCCTCAAGAAGCCCTGACTCTGATCGTCCGTCGCGGTGCGTTGCGCCGGTTTCACAAACTCAAGGAGCAGACCGTGGATTTGCCCGTGGACGTGTCGTGGGATCGACGAGAGCGAGACCCCTCGGAGCACCGGGCACATGAGCGCCGTCAGAAACCACCGTTCACCTGGGACGTGAGCGATTTTGTCGTTGCCGTGAAGCCCCCGAAGAGGCGGAAGCGCCGTTAGTCAGCGTCACCATCGCGCCCGGCGCACCGATCTTCCCCTTGGACGATGTTCCAGTGCTCTATGACCTGCAGTCTCTCCGTTCATTCCTGAGTGCGTGGTGACCTACCACGCCATTTCAGGAGACCGCTCCTGGCCCGCGCTCGGAACTACGCCGCTGAACGGCAGGGCTGACTCGAGAGTAGCACCGTAGTGTAGACACACCGATCACTCCACACTAGCGACTTCTCGTTAGTGACCGTCAGGCATTGCGCTCGTGAAGACGCGGTTAGCTGCAAGAAGAATCGTCTATGACCGACAAGATCGCCGCCGGCTACACGGCGCCTGATTCAGGGCCATGCCGTTCGTGAGATTGCCAGAAACTGCTTGACGCAATCGATTGCCCTACGTTTAGCCGACAAGAATCTGGGAAGGAAGAACGGTCAGACCGCCGTGACCAACCATTTGCGAATTCCCTCCCTAACACCCAACCAGCTCAAGTCTGATCGTTGCAAGATCTTGAGAGTCAAGGCAACGTCGTCTCCACCGTCTCTCACGAGCAACAGATCGCCTCACACATACCGCATTGCAGGTAGACAAGCGTGCTTCCTGAGGAGTGCCAGTTGCCCAATGTGGTAGCTGTCGTGCTGTACGAAGAACGTCAGGAGACTCAGCGACGTCGGGTCGGATATCGGGAGCGGGAACGGGCATGCAATGGGCGAATCTAGCTCGGCCGTCGTCATGGTATCGAGCCGGTCGCAAAGCGAGCAGGACGCGTCTGTCCACGCACACTGAATCTCGGACAGCGGCGGAAGCATTTTCACGTCGTCGATTCCCTGTGCACCTTCCAGGTACGCAGCGATCGGACTGGGCTGCCCGGCGCCGAACATCTCCAGGAGGAAGAAGCGGGCCTGGGCCACATGAGCCGCGACGAAGCTCGCGCTATTGGTCGCTAGTGACGGCCGAAGCCCCGCCTGCTCGTCCGTCATGCCATCCAGACAGTTGCGGAAGAGCCGCGTATTGAGCTGAAGGATTTCTGTTAGCGGGCCTATTCGAGGATCCATGGGTGATTCCTCGCTTACGAATCGAGTTAACCGGGACAGTTAGGCGATGTAACGGCCGGCAAACGAATCAAAGCTGCTCGGGCCAGATCGTGTGCCGCTGACGCATCGCGGGTGACGGGTGTGTGAAAACGTCTTATCGCGCATTCGATCACGCCGCGCCTGCGATTCGGACGCGAGTCACCCCGGCAATGTGATTAGCCAACACGTCCGGGATGCTGACTTGCGGAAAATGCCTGCATGGGAGGGTGCCGACGTGAAGACCAGCCGCAGCCGCCACTCTCTTGTTATCGATGAACCTATCAGCTGGGCTCAGGCCGCCGATAGTCCAAGTCACGGCGCGACCGCGTAAGTCGTCCGGCGCGAACGTCCGAAACCGCGTAGGTCCGAAGTAATGACGCACCCACGTTACGTAGTTGCGCTCCAATCGGTCGTGGAAAGCTCTGCCCAACGCGTCCCACGCCTCGGGGGCCTCGTTCAACTCGTTCCGGAAGCGTTTCTTACAGACTTCGATAAGCTCGTCGTCCGCAAGCGCGGTCAGCGGATTGTCCGCGCTCGCACTGCGCATCCCGTTGGCGACTTCGTGTACCACGACATTCCTGACCAGTTCGGCATGTTCGACAGCTAGGCACAAGGCGATGTGACCGCCCGAACTGCAGCCGTAGAACGTGGACGGTCGTAACCCGAGTGCCCGTACCAGTGCTGCTATCTCACCTGCGGCGCGGCTCATCGAGTAGTTCGAGAAGTCAGGAGGATCGCCCGACCGAGAGAAACCCGGCATGTCAAACGTGAGCACTGTGAACTGAGCGGATAGCGAAACCGCCACTTTCTCGAACGAGCCGCAATCGCCTTCGCCAGACGGAATAAGCACGATTGATGGACCGCGTCCTCTCAGCTCGCAATACCAGTCAATCGAGTCCACGTGGCGCCGAAATCCGACTTCATCAACTGGTACGCTGGGGGCCGCTGCGGACTGAGAGCCGCTACTTTTTTGTGCGAATAGAAATCGGTCGCCCAAGGCTCCCACAGCACCGAGAGACGATGCAGCCACGAACTGGCGACGACTCCAATGCACGGTCGGTTCTCCTTACCAGTGTAGGTGACCACTCTGATTTTCGTGCCGTTTTTCGCCAGCTGAAGCCGCAAGCACTTCGCTCACCGCGCCGGGACGAGTCGCTTCAGCTCTTCTTGCCAGTTGAGAACGACACCTATTTCCTGCTTGAGTTGTGCGCCGGGTATATCCGGATCGACGGGGACGAGGCCGAGAAACTTTCCGTCGGGCAGAATGTCGTAGCCCCTCACTTCGTTGAGGGTAAGACCCGGTCTCAAGACCGCTGGCGAAACTTCGGTCGGGGGGCCGAACGTGACGCTTCCTTGCGTCTGGACACTGAGAGCAACGAACGGCCGAGCCGCCGCGCTGACGTAGAAGAGTTCTTTTCCATCGGGTGACCAGACCGGATGAAAATCGATGAGCTTCCTAGGTGCCGGGTATATCTCCCCAGTTGCCGGAAAAGGCTGAATGAAGACGCCGCCATTCGACACGGAGGCCTGTCCGCCAACGTTCGTGGCGTATGTCACCCACCGTCCGTCCGGGGAGAAACCAGCGCTCGTCGGAGCGGATGACCGCACGTCGCCAAACTGAGAGATTTTCTTATCGACAAGCGACAAGCTGAACAAGATAAAGCCAGAGCTCTTCTGCTCGGTGAAGAGCAGATACTTGCCGTCCGGGGACCAGGACTCTGGCACATGGGCTGCCCCCTGTTGCGGCTGCGTGAGCCGCTCCACCCTGCCCCCGCCATCAGCACTCTGCTGGAAGATGCCCAGGTCGCCCTGGCGGTCAGACTGAAAGGCAACCCGCAGGCCGTCGCCAGACCAGACCGGATACCGGTTCCGTCCCTCCACCGTCAGCCGGCGCATCGTGCTGGTTTCGGCGAGATTGTAGATCCAGACGTCGGCCTCCTGACGGCCCTCGATGCCGACAGCGAGGCGCGCGCCGTCGCGCGAGACGCGAGGATGAGCGTAGTTCCCAGGCGACACCTTCAGCGGTATCGACACACCATTGCGGTCCGACAGCACGATCGTCCGGAGATTCGAGGACGGGTCGGCGGGTCCGGCGACGTACACCAGCGATCCCGTTTCAGACACGGAGAACTTGGCTGTCCCTGTGACTTCAGCCTCCGAGCGCCCGACACCCGCGAGGACCGACACGGACGCACCTCCAACCGTGAGGGTTACCGGGTCGAACCGAACGGCGAACAGTGAGCCCGACACCGCATAGATCAGGTGGCCCGACGGAACGTACCGGCCGTCGCTTCCGCCGCTGATGATCGTCTTGCGCTCGCGCGACGTCAGCGATTGCACAACGATTTGCGCGGCGTCCCAGCGGCCGGCACCCGTTCCTGTGGCCAGCGTGAAAAGGACGAATTTTCCCCCCGGTAGGATCTGCGGCCCATGCGCCAACTGGTCGGCGCC
This sequence comes from Vicinamibacterales bacterium, assembly GCA_963802345.1. Lineage (GTDB taxonomy): Bacteria > Acidobacteriota > Vicinamibacteria > Vicinamibacterales > JAMQPK01 > JAMQPK01. Next base: position 215,709 of record CAWDIK010000003.1, on the reverse strand, counting down.
GACGCTCACGAGCTGTTCCGGCGTGCCGCCCTTCGGGGAGACGCGGAAGATCCCTTCGGGCCCGCCGCCAAACACGATCCCATCCTCCCCCCAACTCATTCCAAACGGAGGGCCGGTGCGTGCAATGGGCGCTGGCGTACCGCCGCTGACCGATATCCGTTTGAGCGTCCCGTCCGACCCGGCATAGAACGCAATGGAGCCACCGTCCGGTGAGAACACCGGGTAGTAGGCCGCGAGATTCGTGCCGAGGATAGGCTGGGCCTCGAGCTCACCGATCGATCGTCGATACAACTGCGAATTGGCGACGTAAACGAGCTGTGTACCATCAGGCGAGATCCCCACCACTTGGCGCGCGATGCTCGAGAACCGCTGCCCCTCCGGTAGTGAAATCGTGAATCGGACCACTGGAGAGGGCCGAGTGGCCGGCGGCCTGAGCATCCACGCCGCCATACCGACAACGATCGCGGTCAGAAGTACCGCCGTCGCCATCGCGAGGGCTGGCTTGCGGGTGAGTTTCCGCTGAACCACTTGAGGTGCTGTCGTCTCCGTCGCGAGACCGGCCGGCTCGGTCAGCAGGAACTGCGCGACGCTAATATCGGCAATCCGCTGGCGACGGTCTTTGACGAGGCAGCGCTGCATGAGCGCACGGATCGCTCGTGGCACATCGGCTGGCAGCACACTGAAGTCCGGCTCGCGCTTCAGCACATTGGCCAGCGTGTCGCTCACATCGTCGCCCGCAAACGGCTGCTGTCCAGTGAGCATCTCGTAGAGCACGCAGCCGAACGCCCAGATGTCGCTGCGCTTGTCCGCCTCGCGACCCTTCGCCTGCTCCGGCGACATATAGGCGGCCGTGCCGAGCATCACGCCCACGCCGGTCATCATCGCGGGCGACGTGATCGTGGGAGAGGCCGTGACGTCGGCGGGGCCGGCCGGGGCGGCCGGATGCGCGAGCTTCGCCAAGCCGAAATCAAGCACCTTCACGGTGCCGTCCGCACGCACCTTGATGTTCGCGGGTTTGAGATCGCGATGAATGATCCCTAGTGCATGCGCCGCTTCGAGCGCCTCGGCGATCTGCTTCGCGATCGGCAGCGCATCGTCGATCGGGATCGGCCCGCGCGCAATGCGCTGTGACACGTCCTCGCCCTCGACGAGTTCCATCACCAGCGCACGGACACCGTTGGATTCTTCGAGACCGTAGATCTGCGCGATGTGGGGATGATTCAGCGATGCGAGGGTCTGGGCTTCGCGCGTGAACCGTGCGAGCCGGTCGGCATCGCTCGCGAACGAGTCAGGCAGGACTTTGATCGCGACGTCGCGATTCAGCTTCGTATCGCGGGCGCGATACACCTCGCCCATACCCCCGGCCCCAAGGGAGGAAAGGATTTCGTACGGGCCAAGGCGTGCGCCGGGGTTGAGGGCCAAACGGCTGGCACGAGTATAGGGCAGGGCGGCGCGTCGACTGTACTACTTCTGAGTGGCGCCGATATGGCGACCGATACTGCCGAAAGATCGGTAAACACTACGCCTGAAGTTGTGTCAGCAGCGACTCGCTGGAATTGCCGCTTTTGCGGCGGGCCATTCTCGCGCTTCAACCGCTCCAATATTTCCTATCGTTGCGTTGTTCGATTCGATGGCACCCACGCGGGCGTGCCTTCTTCCCACTGATTGTCGGTTAGCTGCTCCACGCGGGTGCCGTCGTAGCGCATGACGAAAATCTCGCCATAGGGCTGTGGGCTGTCCGTATTCAGGGCTTCATCCTTGAATCCCGTTCGGGCCGACGCAAATGCGATCCACTCGCCGTCGGGTGACCATGTGCCGTGCGAATCATCGCTGCCGGGATTCGTCAATCGCTTGAGACGCTTTCCATCCGGGGCGATCGAAAAAATCACAAAGCTCCCTTCCAGGCGGCGGACGAACATGATCACGTCGCCGCGAGGGGACCACCTCGGAAAGTTGTCGTAGTCCTCGGTCAACTTCGTCACATGCCCGTCTTCCAGGTTCATGATGCGCAGCCCCTGGCCTTCCGGGCCGAAGGTTCGGTAGACGAACCGCTTTCCGTCCGGCGCGTACGATGGAAAGCCATTGTTGTTGGCCCCGGATGTGACTTCGCGAAGGCCCGAACCGTCCGGCTTGATCATCGCGACTTGGGCACCCTGCACGCGATTTCTGAAGTACTGGCCCAGTCCGAAGAGAATCGCATCGCCTTGCGGCGACCAATCGGCCGATTGCGTAAGCTTCCCTTCCTGTTGGAACAGGGTGTCCGCCACGTTCCGCCCAGGCTCGATTTGGACGAGGCGTGTGTTGTCGGCGGTCGCAATCAGACGCTTGCCCGACGGATCAAACGCTGGCATGGCATTCGTGGTGACGAGGTCGTACGCGGGATTCCGGCTCCACGCCTTTTGCCACGCGGGGACGTTCTGGCGGAGAAGCCTGTGATAGGCGACATGCTTTCCGTCCGGCGACCAGGACGGCGAGCGGACCAAGCCAAGGGGTCCCTTCTTCCCGGCCGAGCGGTACGCGATGCCACGGTCGTCGCCGTCTTTTCTGACCCAGGCGATCTCGCCATCGTTCAGCACCGCCGGAAAAAACTTGATTCCAGGCGACGTAGCGATCGTGGTCTGCTCGCGCGTCGCGACATCGATTGATACAAGCGTCGTGTTTCCTCGGACCGGCGCCCGGCCCATCCTTTTCAGTTCTTCGTCCGTCAATTCGGAATACGGGCGATATGCGAATGTTTCTTCGCCAGACAGACAGTAGCCGACGACGTGGCTGCTGTCTCGAGTCCATCGTGGTCCTCCGCAGAAATTGCCGCCGTTGCCGCTATTGGTCAGCTTCGTCAAGGTAGAGCCGTCCGGACGAATGATGTAGATATCCGCCAGTTGCAGATGTACCCACCACTGCCCACCGCCATCCCGCGGGACCGTCGTGCCGCGATCGGAGGAAAACGCGATCCACTTGCCGTCGGGCGACCAGGCGGGCCGGAAGTCGCCACTCAGCCCAGACGTGAGCGGTGTCTCTCGACTGGTGCCGATATCGCGAATCCACAAATCCGCGGTGCCGTCAGCACGCGTGCTCACAAACGCCAGCTTCTGTCCGTCGGGCGAGACATCTGCCTGGTCCTCGTAGGCACGGTTGGTGGTGAGCCGCTGAAGTCCCGTTCCGTCCGGCTTGACGCGATACAGATCGGCCGAGCCGCTGCGCTCGGATGTGAAGACAATCCACTGTCCATCCGGAGACCACGCGGGGTTGTAGTCCAGGCTGTCGGAAGCGAGTAACGGTCGCTCCGCGGTTCCGTCGGCATTCGAAATAAACAACTGGATCTGTGAGGGGCCGACTCGACCGTACACGATCGTTTTGGGTTGCGGTTGGGCAAGCAACAGGCCCGTCGCTGCCAGCAGAAGAACCGGGAGGCTTCGCATTTGGCTGCTACTCCTTGAGGCGCACTATGGCATGCGGCTCGGACCCCTACACTATGCGCCCATACCCCATGTCTAGACGCAATAAGAAGAGCATGTGCGCAAATTACTATTGCCCGTATACGGGCCTCATGCGATCCGACAGAATTTGCTTAGAGCTAACTACTCAGGCGAAAACCGAACTAGGTTGAAGGACGGAACCAAACGGCGTTACTTCGCGTGCTGGCCTCACGTTACGCAGGCCGGCCGCACAGAAGGCACCTCCGCATGTCGCGAATAGTGATCTCAGGCGCCCCCGGCGGAGGGAAGACCACGCTTTTGCTGGCTCTGCAGGCTCGTGGTCACACCATCGTCGGCGACACCGCCCGTGCCATCATTCACGATCGCCGCAGTCGCGGACTCAGTCCGCGACCGGATCCGTATGCGTTTGCTCAGGAAGCGCTGCGAATGGACATCGAGAACTTTGTTCATCACGTTGCAAGTCCAGGCCTCGTCTTCTTTGAGCGTGGCGTCCTCGATGCCCTGTGCGGGCTCGATCGCGTCACACCCCTGACCGACAACGAGTTGAGCATGTGGCTGTCGAAGTACCAGTACTTTCCGAAGGCCTTCGTCTTGCCCCCGTGGAAGGCGATATACGTGAACGATGCCGAGCGCGACCACACGTTCGAGCACGCTGAGTCGGTCAACACGATCGTGCAGGAGTGGTACCGTCGATGCGGATATCAGGTACTCGAGGTCCCCATGGTTTCGGTTGACGAGAGGTGTACGTTTGTGCTCCAAGCGCTGGCCAATAGCGGCGCCTAACGATGCGTTGCAGCTGACCCTTACGAGGCGTCACGTCGTTTTGCATGCGCAACACGCAGCGCCACTTCGTCGGGCAGCTGAACTCAGTCGTTACGCGCGCGCCGCTGTATTGCCGAGGCCCGGGACTGAATTAGCTAACCAAAAGCTAACCAACTCTCTGGCACCAGGTGGAATTAGGCGACACGAAGCGGAATCGAAACACTAGACATTTCGAACAAAACAGCACGGCTCGGCACGCACGAACACGCGTCAGCATTCACTCTGCGGAATCCCCCGCTTCCGCACCAATCTTGAAAAAGGTCAGCATTTGATGGCCTTTTTTCATCCAACCCCGAAATTAGCTAACCAATAGCTATCCAATTTCGGGCGAGCACATGGCGACGCTGCCGAGACCGAAGCACACAGGGCACAGCGCCGTTACCTCGTCTCCGCCTTCCCAACTTTCAGATGCTGATCGAGGAACCTCAGCACCGCCCCCCATCCGTCGATCTGATTTTTCTTTTTCGTGAACCCGTGTCCCTCATCTGCGAATACGAGGTATTCGACCGGAACGCCATTCTTCTTGACGGCCGCAACGATGTCGTCGGACTCGATCTTGATCACGCGCGGGTCGTTGGCCCCTTGAAGAACCATCAAGGGCTTCTTGATACGATCCGCGTGGAACAGCGGCGACACATCAAGCAGCATTTGGCGATCCGTCTGCGGATCCCCGACCTCGGCCAATAGGGCTGCACGCTACAGCGCCCCACCACGCTGGCATGCTCTCGAGCGTGCGCACCCAGTTCGAGATACCGAACAGATCGATACCCACGTCGAACACGTCGGGCTGAAAGGCGAGGGCGGCGAGCACCATATAGCCGCCATAGCTCCCACCCATGATGCCGATCCGGCTCGCATCCACGTACGGCAACGTCGCGAGAAACTTCTTGGCATCGACGCAATCCCATAGCGGCTCGCGCCCATGCTTCTTGTCGTCGGCCGCGAAAAAGGTCTTCCCGTAGCCGGAGCTGCCGCGATTGTTGATCCCCAGCACCACGTATCCGTGATTCACCAGGAACTGTGTGGTCGCGGCGTAACCCGGAGTCAACTGGCCGCCGGGCCCGCCGTGAACGAGCACGATCGCGGGCGCCTTGCGGGCAGGGGTGGCCTGATGCGGTTTCCAAAGGACGTTCGGGATGATCATGCCGTCGCGCGCCTTGAATCGGACGATCTGCGTGTCCACGAGATCGGCGGGGTCGATTTGCGGATTCAGCGACTGCGTCAATTTGGTCAGAGTGCCGCCGGTTCCAATCTGCAGAACGTGGAGGTCGTTCGGAGATCGATCGGCGTTGATATAAAACGCTAGCTTCGATTCACTCCGCGCGATGAAGACGCCTCGGATGCCGCCTTGTGGAATCGACGGAAGCGCAATCGCACGGCCGGTCGCCGTCTCGATCACGCTGATTGCGACACGTCCATCCTCGTTGACCCCCGTCACGCGATACCGCCCGTTGTGGGAGAACGACGTAAAGACAATGTCCCAGTCGGCCTTCTGGACGTCCTCGTGGCGGCCGTCTGCAAGCGCATAGCGCTTCAGCCGCGTGAACTCTGATGCTTCATCTGTAAGGTAGTACAGGTATTTTGATGCCGGATCGAACGTCGACGGCTGATAGTTGACTTGCCCGTTGTGAGCCGAGATGTGCTTGACGGTCTTTGTCGTGGCATCCCAAACATAGATGTCGGCATCGTTAGTGGTGTTCGGTTTTGCCAGCGCCACCCACCGCCCGTCAGCGGAAATTGCGACGGGAGGTAGCCTGATCGTTCTGGTAGAAGAGCACGCGGTCATAGCTCTTCGCGTCGTATCGATAGAGATCGAAGAACCGCTGATCGCGCTCGTTCGACGACACGTAGAACGCTCCGCCATCGTGCGTCCAGCCGACGAACGCGGCCTTCAGCTTGTCCCCGGGAGTCAAATCCCGCTCGTGGCCGTCAGTGGTCCTCACGTAGAGATGAGTCAGCTCGTTCCCGCCCCGATCGCGCGTAAACAGGATGCGATCGTCATGCGGGAAATAGGAGACCGCATAGGTCGATTCGGACACCGACGTCGTCACCGGCAACAACTCGCCGCCGCTGACAGCCACGGAATACACGTTCCAGATGCCCGTCTTGTTCGAGGACACGAGAATGCGCGTCTCGTCGGACGAGAACGAGCGCGCCGCTAATCGCCACGGTATTAAGAAACTGCTCGATCGTGTACTCCATGGACGGACGCGACTGAGCGGACGAGCGAACGGCTTGGGCGGAGGCTGCTGCCGCGACGAACATCAGCGCGAGCGAGAAGAGAGGGACGCGGAGCCGAGGGATGGCGACCATGTCGAGCTACCTCCCTGAACTGCCAGCGTGCGGCGAGATGAAGTCGCACCTGAACTGTTCGACAAGAGCGTATTCTCGCGCTGGATCGCGAGCGGCAGCAACCGGAAAGTTCTTTGAATCTTGGAGAGGCCTCCACTTACCCTGGGGCATACGGCTCGCACTAAGGGCCGATATTTGCTGGGCTTTTTGCTTTTTCACAGGATCGCTCAGACAGACATGAGCAGCCCGGGATCGTTCTGCACGTCGGTCCTGAAGACATCCGATCCGGCGAGCAGCACGCTTCTACACTGCCCTGCTTGGCTGGACCGCAAAGCCAGCCACTCCCGACCATACCTTTTTGCAATTCGACGGCAAGACCGTCGCCAGCATTCAGAGCATCGCCGGCGGATACGACGCATGGATCCCCCACGTGTGCGTCGACGCTCTTGAGCGGACGACCGAGGCGGCGAGGCGCTTGCCGCGATGCATGCACAGCCACTGTTGGCTGGCTCAGCGCCCGAAGCGTTCGAGCGGTTGACCGCGGAAGAGGCAGATGTCGTCGTGAGCGACATCGCCATGCCAGACGAGGACGGCTTGACGCTGATTCGTCGCACTCGCGCTTTGCCTGGAGAGCTGAGCCTTGTACCCGCTATCGCCCTGATGGCGTATGCGCGGACCGAGGATCGCGATCGTGCACTGGAGGCCGGCTTTCAGCGGAGCCTGACCAAGCCGGTGACGCTTCTGGAACTACAACGGTCGATTGCCGAGCTCCTCCACCGTGCGGCGTAGAATTATGGTGTTGGAAGGCACTGCTGTCCCGCCGGATGATTCGCCCTGGATTCGGGCGCTTTCGTGGCCATTCTTTATTTCTGGCCGACAGCCAACGTTTCGGCGGGAGCGTATTGCGAGACGAACGTCGTAATGGCCGATAGATTGACGCCTACGAAGCGGACGCCTGCCCGGTACGTCGCCGGCGCGTCCGCGCTCGCCGAGTCGAGTTGCGCCCACACGATTCGACCCTCGCAAGTCAATCGATTCCCGCCATTCGGCAGCTGAATGCGCACGCAGCGATTCGGCCGCAGAGCGGCTGGCGAGACGATCTGTGCGCCGAGTTCCGAGACATCGACCAGCGTGCTCGCGATTCCATCCACCAGGACCTCAGCCGATGAGTTGATCTTCACACGTCGAGCCTGGCGGCTTACAGCGTATGGACCGGACTCGATCGTTGTCGAGGAACTGTCCGCGCGCTTCTCCGGACGCTCGGACTCAGTCGAAGGCTGAGGCTGAGCGGAAAGTTGATTGCGGTTCAGTCGCTGGTTGACGCAACCGACGAGGATCTCGGCAACCGTCTCCAACGCGCGCACAAGATCGTCGGAATAGTCGGGCGGATTCTCCGCGTACGCCACAGCGATCACGCGCCCCTGCGCCGTTACAGGGACGGCAATGGCATGGCCAGGTCGCCGCGGCGACGCTGCCGCGCCGTCGTCATCACTGGAAGGCACGTCGATGTTCACTGTCATGCGGTGCCTGAAAGCCCGTGCCACCGGGGACTCACTCTCCAATGGTATCTGAGCGGGGATAGCAATCGCGGACGCACCGCTGCAATTTCTCCACAATCTCAAGCCTGTGGCCTCGACGGCAAACACCGCCGCCACAGCGAAACTTTGACTGAGGTGCTCGAGCAACGTTGACAGGATCTCGTCGGTGCTCGCACTGGCCAGATCTGCAACGCCACTCTTGATGCGGTCCACGACAGCATAGCTGTTGCCATCCGGTGGTGTGGGCCGAACCTGTGCAGCCGCCTCCAGCTCGACCAGGCGATTCTCCACTGCGCTCACGCGCTCGCCTGCCATGTGGGCTTCGAGTCGGCACGAGTCGGCTTCCGCTTTGGCGAGCACAATTTCCTGACGCGCGGTGTCCAACTGCTTGATGACCATGGTGCGCCGCTGGATTTCCTCTTCAAGACGCGCGTCTGCGACCTGACGGACGCGTGCCGCCTGCGCGTTCGCCTCTTCGAGCGCACTGATCCGTCTGGCGGCTTCGTCGAGTTTTGCAGCGTGTTCATCACGCTTGCGCCGCATCGCGATGATGTCGCGCTCGGTTTCCGCGAGCTGCGTTTTCATCGCCGTACGTACTGTTTCGAATTCCACCCGTGCCGCTTCAAGATCCGCCTCGAGGCGGGCTCGAACGTCACCCACTTCGGACTTTGCTGCAGCCTCTGCCTCCTCGCGCGCGCCCGTCGCTGCCGCCAGAGCCTCTTCAGCTGCAAGAGCGTGAACGTCTTGAGTGAAACGCTCGAAGAGCTCATCGTTACGGGATACGACGCTTTCTAGGGCCGCCACCCGCTGGTCGATTGACGCACGCAGTCCATCGCCTTCTTGCCGGATGGCAGTCCGAAGGTCAGCCGAGATCGCGGCAAGCCACAACCTGGTTTGGTCGCGCAGTCGGGGCTCAGTCATGGGTACTCAACACAATCGTCTAGGCAATCGGCGTACCACCTGTGTTCTCAGCAAATACGCGAAGATATTCGGCCGTCTTCGGGGTGTGTGAGCAAGCTGTCCGAAAACGGAACTCGACTTCGCAAAAATTGGCTCGAACCTAACAGGTCTGCTTGCGTGGTTGGCCGCGATAACGCCGAATATATGGACTCCTCCCTCGTGTCAGCAGAAATCCGCTCGCGTGATCAAGATTCGGATGCAGTCATATATTCCCGCCTCTGCTGAAGCCGCTGCGGCCTCGGGCCATGATGGGCATCTGCGCACCGAGAGCCAATCAGTGAAACGCGACCTCAAGGGTCAACGGCGTTTGCGCTCATCGCGCAGGATCAGCGCGCCAGCGTGCGGACAGTCCTCCGCTACGCGCGGGCGCCATTCGATCGCGTGCCGTTGCTGGCGCAGGTGCTGACCAACGGCACGGCCGACACACTCACGTTGTCCAACGGCTGAACGGTGCCGGCGTATCCCGCGCGGCCGCCTGGCGAGCCAGTTCGCTCATGAATCCTCGCGAAGGTTGCGCACCATAGCGCGAAGTGCGAGGGTGGGCTGGTTCTGTCCGCACAACGAGCTACGGTTGGCAAGCCACTCGACTCGCAAGGACGGGCCTTTCCCGATGATGTCCTCGTCGAGTGCGTCGACCGTCACAGCACTGTGAATAGGTTTCTGTGCGACGCATGTGCGACGTTTGCTATCGGCCCTCTACAACTAGCCTGAGGGCTCGTACCTTCCGGCCATCCTGTACGGAGGCTGTTCGGTTCCGGGCGGTCAGCAACTCGGGCAGCGGAGCTTGGTCACACGGAACACCTGTCACTACGGCTGTCGTGTGAGGGGACATCTCGTCTGCCGGGTCCTTCCGAAATTACTGTGCTTGTCGCGTGGCAGGAATTGTGCACATACGAAACAGACGGACTAATCTCAGCCCGTCTGTCAAGAGGAGAGACTGATGCTGCGATATATCACCTCGACGCTGACCGCATGCGCGCTTGCCGGCACGGTGATCGTCCTCGCGCAAGAGCCGGCGCCTGCTCAAACAGAGAAGCAGCAAGCCCCCAAGGAGACACTCACCGGTTGTGTCATGGAGGCCAAGACGACCGACGGCGGCAAGGCCTACGTGCTGAACAATGTCGAAGGTGGAGTGGCGAAGATGTACGTGCTCGGCGGGTCATCGCAATCCGAGTTCGCGACCAACGTCAACAAGAAGCTGGAAGTCACGGGGCCGGTGCAGCAGCCAAGTGCACCGCCAGCGGAAGACGCGGCCGCGGCCAATCCGAAGGTAGTGCGTCCGCCGTCCGTGCAGGTCGAATCCATGAAGGTGGTTGCTGAGACCTGCCGGTAGCGCATCGGCGTCTGCCCCGCGCCGCGCGTGGGGCAGAACGCATTGACCTGGTCGAATACGGCGTTCGCACAAGGCGCCGGCGCGATTCGTTGCGCGCGACGCCACGTTCTGATTCAGTCTACGCCGCACGGTTGAGGAGCTCGAGAATCGACCGTTGTAGTTCCAGAAGCGTCACCGGCTTGGTCAGGCTCCGTTGAAAGCCAGCCTGCAGCGCGCGATCGCGATCCTCGGTCCGCGCATACGCCGTCAAGGCGATAGCGGGTACGAGGCTCAGCGCTCCAGGCAACGCGCGAATGCGGCGAATCAGCGTCAAGCCGTCCTCATCAGGCATGGCGATGTCGCTCACGACGATATCTGCCCCTTCCGCGGTCAATCGCTCGAACGCTTCGGGCGCTGAACCAGCCAACAGCGGCTGCGCATGCATCGCGGCAAGCGCCTCCGACAGCAGCTCGCGTGTTGTCTGATCATCATCGACAACGAGCACGCGCACGCCGTCGAGCGACGGGACGGCGACCGTCCCGGGCAATACAGGTGTGACCGACTGACCGGCTGCGGCCGATGGAAGCTCAAGAGTGAACGTCGAGCCTTGATGTTCACCCGCGCTTGCCACGGTTATCGTGCCGCCGTGCATCTCAACGAGCTCGCGAACGATTGCGAGACCGAGGCCGATGCCCCCGTATCCCCGTGTCGTCGAGCTGTCGGCCTGGCGGAACCGTTCGAAGACGTGCGGAAGAAATTCCGCATGAATGCCGATGCCCGTGTCGCGCACGACCAGCCGTGTGCGCGCATCGCCGCCGTGCACTTCGATGTCGACGCGCCCTCCGGGTGGTGTGAATTTGATCGCATTCGACACCAGATTCCAGACGATCTGCTGTATGCGCGCGGCGTCTGCGCGTACGTTCGCGTGTGGAGAGTCGATGGTGGTGTGCAGCTGGAGTCCTCGGGCATCGGCCGCCGGTCGGAGAGAATCCACCACGCCGGCGACGACAGCGTCGAGCGCCACCCCTCGCAAGTCGAGGCGCGTTTTGCCCATCGAGAGGCAGGAAATATCGAGGAGGTCCTCGATGAGTTGTATCTGCAGGCGCGCGTTGCGCTCAATTGTCTCGAGCGCGTGCGCGCGCCGTTCTTCTCGGACCGCACCGTTACGGAGCATGCTGACCCATCCCACAACAGCGTTGAGCGGCGTGCGAAGCTCGTGGGAAATCGTAGTGAGAAATTCGTCCTTCGCCCGGCTGGCACTCTGCGCCTCGTTGCGTGCGTGACGCTCCAGCTCGACCATTGTTCGCAGATCCGTCTCGGTTTTCTTGAGGGCCTGCTCGGACGCGCGCAACTCCGCCTCGTGCGTCGCGGCGATCTGCCACGCGCGAATCTGCACGGCGGAGATCAAAAACAGCAGCAGCGAAAACGCGAATCCCACGAGCTGCGTCCGCTCCGCCGCTTGAGTGACCAGCGCGCCTGATGGTCCGGCTTTCGAGCTGACGAGCACAGTCCACCGCCGATTGTCTCCCACGCGCACCGATTGCGTGAGATGGTACGGCCCGCGATCGGCGCGCGGCGATCCTCCGAGTGGCGCCCCCAACGGCGCCGTGCCCTCGTACACGTCGAATACCACCTCGTCGGTCACTTCCTCCGATATGTGACGAATGAGTTGTGGCACGTGTAGCGGAGCCAGCACCCAACCGACAAGCGCGCGGCGGCGTTCATCTACTGTGCCCAGCGGGGCGCGCGATCGATAAGTCGGCTGCAGCACGACAGCAATCGCGTTCTCTTCGGCGGGAGGGAATGGATGCGGTCCCGTCAGATTGGCGGAAACCTTCAGCTCTCCACGTATCTGCGGCCGCATCCATGATCGGCCGCAGTAGTGGATGGGTCGCGATGTCAAACCCTGGCACCCCACCGTTCGTGCGAGGCTCGAGGAACACGATCGGCACGTACTCTTCCCGTCGGCCAGCCGGAGAGATTCTGATATTGGAACCTTCGAGGCGCAGACCCCTCAGCAGTCCCGCAAGCTGGCGCTGCGGCGCTCGGACGGCGAAGCCAATCCCGACCAGACCAGGATAGCGATCGTTGAGCCGAAGGGCGGCGACGAAAGCCCGGAACTCGGACGCAGGAATTTCATTGTTCGCGCGAAGCAGTGCGCCGCTGGCCCGCACAACCTCTAAATAGGAGTCGATTCGAGACTGGATTTGTTTCGCCGCCTCGCGCGCTTCGGTACTGAACTGTGCTTCAGCCCGCGCGCGCTCCGTGGCGGCGACGTATCTGCCAGCCGCTATCGACAAGACCATGCCAGCGGCGAGCAGGGCAAACGGCACCCACCACCGGAGCATCAGCCGCGCAAGCAAGCCAGGGCGCACGTTCACGGATATCTTATCGGCGCCAACAGTCGCGTTCGCTCAAGCCCATCCCCATGGTGTCCTGCCCGCCTCGGAGCATTCGATAGTCCAGCGGCCGGACAATCTTCGGATCACCTCGGGTAGGGACCGCGGGGGTGTCGGCGGGGACGGTCAAGTGCGGCGCGATTATATGGTCGGTGATGTAAAAAAGGGGGATTACTTCTGATCAACGCCCACGCGGCGAATCATCGTGGATGCTCTGTTCAACGTCGCTGGATCCCGCATTGTTCCGCGGGCCGCCGTCGATCTCGAACACACCCAAAGTCCGCGCTGCCGCACGTTCAGACCTCCCAGGACCTCGGATCGCTGCCCCGAAAAATCTGCCGTAAAGCGTGTCAACAAACGACTGATTGTGCCGCGCCTATTATCGCGTGCCTTCACCGGCATGAACTGGCAGTTCGTCGCTCCACTGATTTGTACGATTCGAGCGTGTCTGCGGCGGATTACCAAACACTGGGCGAACTCAGTGAGGAGCAATCGGTTTGAGGATCGCTCGACCTCGAGAAGTCGTGAGGGGACTCATCGTACCGTCACTGGGCTGCTTCGCGCGATGTCGCGATAATTGTGGTCAATCACGTAGCGGAACTGGTACTGCCCCGGCCGCGTCGGCGCAGTGAGCGTCCGCGTGCCGGAGGTCTCGCCATTTGTATCATCCCACCAGTCGTCGTCGTAGCTCCCTCCCACCCTGAACAGGGCGAGCCAGTCGCCCGGTTGAGGCCTCGGGGCTGTCCAACTCACACTCATTCGGCCGCCAGCGTCAACCGCGTCGGTGCTGGGCGTCACCGTGTAGGGCTCTTCGAAGGAATAGGTGAAGGCCGCGGTCAGCGTCCCGCTCAAGCCGCTCGGATTGGTCACGACGACGTCGGCTGGCCCGGCGGCGTGGGCGGCGGGGACGATCACGGTGATCGTCGTGCTGTTCAATGCGGTGACATTCATCGCCATGGCACTGACCGTCACTCTTGCCCCGGCGAGGAATCCCGTCCCGCTGATCACGACCGATGTGGGGCGTGCCGTTGAACCCGTAGACGGCGAGATCGCCGTCACACTGGGCGCGTCGCGCGAGATGGGGGTCACGCTGGGCGCAGTGGGTGGCACCAGTGTCGGCTCCGACGGGGAGCGTCCGTCACAGGCACTAGACGCGATCGCGAACGCCAGCAGCAACACTCGCCGATGGGTGCTCTTCGTCATGGCATTTTCCCTCCCAGTCAGGAAGCGGGAACGCGCCGTGAAAACTTCAAAGGGGCTATCGGCCCAGGCTCGGCCTGACGCTGAGCATCGCGCGAGGATACGTTGATATGTAGAACGTCAAGGATTTGAGCGGTGGTGACGGGCCGTCGGTGACGTCGGGGCAATCTGTGCCTGGCGGCGTTCAAGTTGAGTGACGCCGCGCTGGTAGACCTACCGCCAATGGAACGCCGTCTGGCAGCTGTGATGTTCTCAGATATCGTGGGCTACGCAGGGTTGATGGGCGAGAGTGAGCGCCGCGGCCTCCTGGCGCGCTCCCAGCACCGGGAAATCGTGGCGCCCATTGTCAATCTTCACAACGGAGAAGTGCTGGAGACCACGGCTGACGAAATCCTTTCAATCTTTTCTACAGTGCTCGATGCAATCCGAGCCGCCCTCCTCATCGAGACCGAGCTTGAGACCAGAGCCGACTTTCGCCTCCACATACCAAGTGACGCGCCCGGCCTCGAATGTGACCGGGCCTACTCGTGGGCCGGGAGGATTGCTCACGTGTAACGCCGATATGGCGACCGAAACTGCTGCGAGAACGGTCAACTAGGCCAATACCCGTTATCTACACACACTGATCATCGAGAAGTTCACCAAGCCGGGGAGCTATAAGTAGCTCAACCACCAATAAAAACGAGATGACACGAAACGCAATCGAAAGACGAAGGAAATCGAACAAAATCAGCACACGGAACACTTACCGGTACAGAGTGGGATGAAGGGCAAACATGCGCTCAAAGTACACTCATGACCATGACTGTTCAGACGATTGCACGCCCGGGACGGAACGAGCCCTGTCACTGCGGCTCCAAACGCAAATACAAGCACTGCTGTCTGTCGAAGGACGACGCAGACGGGAGCGCCGCGCGCGCCAAGGTTGTGTCCGAGAACCCCGCTCCATCAACGGAGTCTGCTGATACGACGCCAACCCGGCCACGAAAGGCGCAAACGGATCAGCCCTGGAAGGCGAAGACGGCTCGTGGATTTGTCCCGCGCGCGCGTGGTCCTCGCAAGGTCGGCGGGAGCTAGGAAATCTCGGCCCAAGGGTCGGCGGGCAATTCCATCGCGGTTCACATCCCCCGCTTCCCGCGCCAACCTGCGCTCATGAATACACGCGAAGGTTGTCCTGTCTGCTAACGAGCTACAGTTGGCAAGCCAAACATCGAGCTCGCTGTTTGCGAAATCCGTCTCGCCGCAGCGGCGCAGCGTCGCGACAGAGAAGACGGCGAACTCCCGTATGATGGCTCCCGGTGTCGGACCGCTTCTTATGGAAATCGGTGCTGTTCGGCACGGCGCTGTCTTTGGCTGGTGCAGGATCCATCGCAGCTCGCCGCCTGACGATTGGTTCGCCGGAAGGCGGATGGTCTTATCCGTATGTGGACGGCGCCGACGGTGGTACGTTGGCGAGTGCTCGCTCTCTCGTGCCTGCTGGTCGGTGCAGGCGTGTGGGCGTCATGGCGGCTGCTCAAGCGGTTTGCCGCAGCCAGCGAACACGTCCGTTCCGTGTTCCGATACAGTGGGCGCTGATCCTCGCGTGGTGTCTTCTCGCGATTCTTGTTCAGGGGTTGCTTCGTTCCACAACGCCACACTCGCTCGGCGCGATCGTCGCGAGCGATACCGCGAACTCCTTCTATAGCGTTGCGGTAAGAACCAACGCGCGGTCAGTCCTCAGCGGTTTCGAGCGCCGCCGTCACACGTGGCCTCTCCACGCGCACAGCAATCTGCCTGGCAAGCTGCTCCTCGTCCGGGCGCTGACGCGTGTGTCGACGCAGCCAGAAGTGGTGGCGTGGCTCATCATCGGCTTGTCGAATGTCGGCGCCCTGCTGCTGTACGTCTTCATACGCGATGCATCAGGCGACCGATTCCTCGCAGGCCTCAGCGCAATCCTGTACCTCTTCACGCCGGCGAAGCTCTATTTCGTCCCGCTGCTCAACGCGGTGACGCCGGTCGTGGTGCTGATCTGCGCGTGTTTGATGATTCGATGGCTGAACACCGCCAGAGTCATCTATGCAGTCGTGCTCGGTGTCGCGGTCTACGGGCTGGCTCTGTTCGAGCCCACGGCGTTGATTGCTGGTTTGCTGTTCTCGGTTCTGCTGATTCACAGAGTTGTGAGCGGACGGCTTCCAATGCGGACTGCCCTTCTCCATATCGGCGCCGCGCTCTTGTCGTTCGTGGCGACCTATGTCGCCATGATCGGCTGGTTCGGCTTTGATCTCTTCCGTGCATTCGCGGCGGTCGCTCGTGACGCGGCGCAATTCAACGTGAACAGTGGTCGTCCATATGCGGTCTGGGTTTGGCAAAACCTCTTCGACATCGCATTTGGCGTTGGCTGGTGTCAGACGGTCTTGTTCGCCGCCGCGCTAGCCGATGGAGTTGTTCGCTGGCCGTCCCGCTGGAGGCTGACTGATGTGCCCCCGATCGTGCTCATCTGCGTTTCGGTTCTCGCGATGGTCGGTGTCGCCGACGCGATTGGCGTGAACCGCGGCGAGGTCACTCGGCTCTGGATATTTCTGGCGTGCCTGGCCCAGATTCCAGCGGCCTATGTCTGCCGCCGCTTGGGGAGCGCATTTGCGTTCGGCCTGGTGATTATGGCGACGCTCGTCCAAGCCGCGCTTGCTACGGCGATGATCGCCTTCGTCGCACCGTAATTTGGTGGCGTGTGAGGTTGTGGGCGTGTGACGTCCCGCCACGAATGCGGGGTGTCACACGCCACGGTACTCACTACATCTCCGAGCCTTCGCCGCCCATCCGCTCGCTGAGTGCGCGAGCAATGATGGCGCGCTTGATCGCGCGCTTCACGACGGCACGCTTCACGGCACGGCGCACGACGGCCTTCTTCACGGCGCGTTTCTTCACGGCGCGCTTCACAGCACGTCTCTTGACGGCGCGCTTCACAGCACGTCTTCTTCACCGCGCGTCTCGCCACTGCTCTCTTAACTGCCTTTTTTGCCATCTTCCCTCCCATCGACACGCGGCCGCGCCGCGCGTTCGAAGCATGACTGATGACCCGCACAAAATGTGCGGCCATCCTGTCGGGTCGGCGCAAGTGTAAGACGTATCCTGAACGTCTACAACACTTTTGAGGTGTCTCAATCCGTCGCTACGATGCAGGCGCGACTAACCGCATGCCGTGATCTCGGCAGTCACCGCAATTGCGAAGTGATCGACTCGGCTGCGTGGCAGAAATAGATCTTGTCTAGTTATCTGATCTCGATCGCGTTGAAGCTGCGAACAACTATCGAGGCCGCCAGTCGAATGCGAGCAGGAGCGTGCGCTGACTCGGGCTCGCATTGTCATCGGAAATCAGATAGAACCGGAACCCGCCATCCGGACGCTGCACGGCACCAAGGCCTTCAAAGTTATCGACAGTCAGCGGTGCCGTGACGTCCATCTGCGCAACGATTTTTCCCGCGTCGACGATCTGCAGCGACACGCGGACGCCGCGCACTTCATCGTACGCACGCAGCAGGTATGCGGATTGCCCTCGCGGCAATCGTCGCATGGCGACCAGCCCGAACTCCTCCGGCTTTTCGACGCGCGGACCCTGAATGCAGGCGGCCGCCGCACGGCAACTCCACGTGCTGCCGCTGACCTCGGCGCCGACGAGATAGGCATCCTCACCGGCTTCAGGATCCGCGGCAAGGGCCTCCATGCCGCCGTTCGCAGGGAACGCCTCTTCGGGTGCAGGCACGCGCCGCGGCGCACCGCCGCCGGCCGGGTACAACAGGATTCGATGCCGGCGCTCGAAGCTCACGAGACGATCGCCGCCAGGCATTAGCGCGAGCCCCTCGGCATCGACATCGGCCTTGTCGGACGGCAGCGTGCCGTCTTCGTCGCGCAGCCTTGTCATTCGAGCATCGGCGAGACCAGCGAGCCGCTCGTCAGCATCGAATATCAGTCGCGCCTCGAGCAGGATGCCGAAATCCCCGACCGCGATCAGCCGGTCGGTCCCGGCGACTTCGAGATCGGAGAGGCCGTGCAGTTGGTCCGTATCACGGGCGCTAATCGCGACGCCGCCCGCATAGTGGAAGTCGCCGATCCGCGGTTTGCGAAGCATCCTGAGGATTCAACGGAACGGAAGCGCTCTCAACAACGACGGCTGTGGAGTCGAACTCACCTGGACGCGATTGCTGCGCCACTCCGACAGCCGTGACACCGAGCGTGAATACGACCAGCAATGCCGCCGGACTCATCCTTGGAGAAAACATTTTGAGCATTGGCGTGAACATCGGGTCGAACACGCCGATATTGGGGCTATACCGGTCGCGCTGTCAAAACGGGACACAGCATCGTGAGCGGTCAACCTGTCCTCCTCATCGTTGAGCCTGAAACGTATCGGGCACCACTCGCGAATTTCAAAAGCTCGATGTGAATACGATTACCAAGCGCGGCTCGGATTCGCTGAAGAACGGCGCGTTGATTGGCATGGCTGTCGGCTGTCGGAGCAGTTTGGCGGTTGTCGGCATAGCTCTCACGGTCGCTGAAGGAGACGCAGACGCCGTCTTTTTGCCGGCGCGGCGCTCTTCTTCAGCGGCATCGGCGCGCAGGCGCAGGAGCTTGCCGGAACATTTGAGCAGCTCGAGTGCTTGTGAAAGCCGGGGACACTTGACGGTGACCGACACCGCCGGCCAGCCCGTGCGAGGCAAGTTGGTCAGTCTGGCTCCTCATCGTTGACGCCTGCACGTATCGGGCACCACTCGCGAATTTCGAAAGTCGACGTGAATGCGATTGCCAAGCGCGGCTCGGACTCGCCGAAGAAGCGCGTTAATGGCATGGCTGTGGAGGACGCGCGCCGGCAGCTCGAGCAGCTGAAGAACGCCTGTCGGCTCTCGAACGGGCGAACGGCCAGGCCGTACTGGGCCGCAAGCTCGCCGAAGCTCGTCTCGAAGAGGAAGTGAAGCGCCGCGCCGCGCTTGAAAGGCAGCTCGACACTCGCGTCGAACCTCCCCCGCGTCCCGAGATCGCCCCGCGCGCGCCGGAGCGCGAATCGGTGTCCAGCGTCACAGCAGATCCGCCATTCGCCGCCAGCCGGCAGGCCGAGCGCGTCAAATTGCAAACTGCAAATGATGTCCTGATCGATGGAGTGACGAGCGTGCTGGTCGACATTTCGACCGGCGGCGCGCAGGTGCTTTCACCGACGACGCTGCGGCCGAATCGCGTCGTCCGTCTCATGTTGAAAACCAGCGCTGGTACGTACGCAGTCGAGGGCCGAATCGTCTGGGCGCACCTCGAGTCGCCCAGCGCGGCGGCCGGCGCGCAATACCGCGCCGGAATGCAGTTCACGACGGCCGATCGAGCCGCGATCAACGCGCTTGTCAGCCGCCAGGCTGTGCGTGAGGCTGTCCCACAGTCTTAGCCATTTCGATAGCGCCGTCGAACGCGCATAATGCTTGGGCAGGCCGCCCGATGCGATCAGTCCCGGCATTCATCCTCGTCAGCGTTCTCACCGCGTGTTCGAGCCATACGCCGCCGCCGCGCCCGCGGCGCACAGCGAATCGTCACCGCCAACTCTCGACGTCGTCGAGCTCAGCGCGGTCGAGGCACGCGATCGCATGGCGGCGGGCACGCTCACGTCGCGTGCCCTCACGCAGGCGTATCTCGATCGCATCAAGCAAATCGACGACTCGGGGCCGATGTTGAATGCGGTCATCGAGATCAACGCGACCGCCATCGCCGACGCAGAAGCGCTCGACGCCGAGCGCAAAGGCGGCAAAGTGCGCGGCCCTCTGCACGGCATCCCCATCCTCATCAAAGACAACATCGACATCGTGGGGATGGCGAACTCCGCGGGATCCCTCGCGCTGGCCGACAACCGCCCGAAGCAGGACGCCTTCATCGTCACGCGCCTCCGCGATGCGGGTGCGGTGATTCTCGGCAAGACCAACCTGAGCGAGTGGGCCAATTTCCGCTCGACACGATCGACGTCCGGCTGGAGCTCGCGCGGCGGTCAGACCAGGAATCCCTACGCGCTCGACCGCAATCCGTGCGGCTCGAGCTCGGGGACCGGCGCGGCGATCGCCGCGAGCCTCGCGTCGATCGGCGTCGGCACCGAGACGGATGGCAGCATCATCTGTCCCTCTTCGGTAAATGGACTGGTCGGCCTCAAGCCAACGGTGGGCCTCGTCAGCCGAAGAGGAATCATTCCAATTTCCGTGACGCAGGACACGGCCGGACCGATGGCGCGGTCGGTGGCGGATGCAGCGATGTTGCTGACCGCGCTCGCGGCAGTGGACGCGGGCGACCCTGCCACCGAGTCGGCAAAAGACAGAATTCCTGACGATTATGGGCGTGCTGCAGCGCGACGCGTTCAAGGCCAGGCGCCTCGGTGTGCTGCGGCAGGCGACCGGCTATCACCCGGACGTCGATCGCGCATTCGATGCCGCCGTCGATGTCATCAAGTCTCTGGGCGGTGTTGTCGTCGACGTCAAGATACCGGACTACGACGCGTGGAACGGCCCGGAGCTCGAGGTAATGCTCTACGAGTTCAAGGACGGCCTCAATCAATACCTCAAGGCCAGCGGCTCGCCGCACGCCTCGCTCGAAGCGCTTATCGCGTTCAACAAGACGCACGCCGACACAGTGATGCCGTTCTTTGGGCAGGAGCTGTTCGAGCGAGCGCAAGCCAAAGGCTCCTTGACCGATGCCGCCTACCTGAAGGCGCGCGAAGACGCGATGCGGCTGGCCGGCCGTCACGGCTTGCTCGCCGCGCTCGAGCGCGACAATCTCGACGCGATTATCGCGCCGAGCAGCCAGCCCGCATGGCTGATCGATCACGTGCTCGGCGACCATTTCGTGGGCGCCGGCTACAGCATGGCCGCCATCGCGCGGACCCCCAGCATCTCCGTGCCGATCGGCGATTCCCACGGCCTGCCGCTTGGTCTTACAATCATGGGGCGCGCATACGCCGAGCGCGACGTCATCGCGATGGCGTACTCGATCGAGCAGGCGATGCATGCGCGCAAGCCGCCGCAATTCAGAGCGGCCGTTCCGTAGCCGACGTATCCGATCAACGGAGTCGCGAATCAATGATGATGAACCGAACCTTCGCCGGATGCGCGCTCTGCGCCGCCATCATCGTGAGCACGCCACTCATGGCCCAACACGCCTCATCCCTGTACGAGCTGAAGACCGAAACATTGCAGGGCAAGCCTGCCGATCTCGGCGCGTATCGCGGCAAGGTGACGCTCGTCGTCAACACCGCGAGCGAGTGCGGCTACACGCCGCAATACGAAGGGCTCGAGGCGCTCCACAAGGCATTGGCGCCCAAAGGATTTTCCGTTCTCGGATTCCCGAGCAACGACTTCGGGCAGCAGGAGCCCGGCACGGCGCAAGAAATTGCGGAGTTCTGCCGAAAGAACTATGGCGTCACGTTTCCGATGTTCGCGAAGCTGTCCACGCGGCCGGGGCCAGGCCAGTCGCCGATTTATGCGTTCCTCGGGACAAGCGGCCATCTGCCGGAATGGAACTTCGGCAAATACGTGATCGGCAAGAATGGGAAGGTCGTCGCGTTTTTCCCGAGCGCGGTCACACCAGAGTCGACCGAGCTCCGCGCCGCAATTACAAAAGCGCTGAACGCCGTTCAGTAACCTTTTCATGCGGCCGCCGCGCCGCGCCCTTGCTAAACTATTAAGCGGGTTTGATTTGCCCCGCCGAGGACACTCTCTTCATGCATTGGCTTCGCTATTTCCGCGCCTTCTTCGTGATTGCGGTCGCTTTCAGCGCCGCCGCGTGCGGCACGCAGGAGACGGTCGAGATTCCCTACAGCACGTTGAAGCAACACATCGCGAAGGGCGACGTTCGCGATGTTCAGATGTCGGCGACAGAGGTGCGCGCGACTGCCGACGGATAGTGCGCGGCAAGCCGGCGCGCCCGCGATGTGGGTGGCCACTCCGGTGCCGAACGACACGATCGTGCCGCTGCTCGAGTCGAAGAACATCACCTATCAAGGCATCAAATCGGATGAGTCGCACATCGCGCTGATTCTCGGGATCATCGCGGGCCTCACCTTCGTCGTGATCCTCGGCATGTCGTACAAGCGCATGAACCCGGTGAAGTCGATGACCGCGCTGACGCGCGGCCGGCTGCGCGCCCGCGATCGCAAGGGACGCCCAACGTACCGGCTTCGACTCGGTCGCCGGCGTGGACGAAGCCAAGGAAGAGCTCGAGGAAATCGTCAAGTTCCTGCGCAGCCCGTCGAAGTTCGCATCGCTCGGCGCCCGCGTGCCGAAAGGCGCGCTGCTCGTCGGACCTCCGGGCACGGGCAAGACGCTGCTCGCTCGCGCCGTCGCCGGCGAAGCCGGCGTGCCTTTTTTCTCCGCCAGCGGTTCCGAGTTCATCGAGGTCTTCGTCGGCGTTGGCGCGTCCCGCGTGCGCAAGCTGTTCGAACAGGCGAAAGCGAAGGCGCCCGCCATCGTGTTCATCGACGAGCTCGACGCCATCGGCAAGAGCCGCTCCGGATCGCACAGCGGCGGCGGCACCGATGAGCGCGAGCAGACCCTGAATCAGCTGCTCGTCGAGATGGACGGGTTCGACTCGCGCGACGGCATCATCGTGCTCGGCGCAACCAACCGACCCGAGATTCTCGACAACGCGCTGCTGCGACCCGGACGCTTCGATCGCCAGGTGCTCGTCGATCGTCCCGATGGGACGGGGCGCCACGCCATTCTCCAGGTGCATGCGCGCAAGGTGAAGCTGGCGGGCGACGTCGATCTCGAATACGTCGCGCGACGCACGCCGGGCATGGTTGGGGCCGATCTCGAGAACGTGCTCAACGAAGCGGCACTCCTTGCCGCGCGCGGCGAGAAGAAGGAAGTCGGGATGCCCGAGCTCCACGCGGCCATCGACCGTGTCGTCGTCGGCCTCGAGCGAAAGAACCGTCTCACCAATACGAAAGAGCGGCGCATCGTCGCATTCCACGAAGCCGGCCATGCGATCGTCGCCGAGCTGGCGACCAGCGCCGAGCCCGTGCACAAGGTGTCGATCGTCCCGCGCGGCCTTGCCGCGCTCGGTTACATGCAGCAGACGCCGGAGGATCGCAATCTCCTCCAGGAAGATGAGCTGATGGACCGCCTTGCGGTCCTCCTCGGCGGACGAGCCGCCGAGCACATCGCGTTTGGCAAGTTCTCGACGGGTGCGGCCAACGACCTCGAGCGCGCCACCAGCCTGGCGCGGAGAATGGTCTGCGAGTTCGGCATGTCGCCGGGCATGGGACCCGTGACGTACCAGACGGACGGCCGCGGCCGGCGCGCTGGAGATTCGGGCTCGGCTGAGTGGAGCGAAGAGGCAACCGGAAAGATTGAGGCCGAAGTGCAGGCACTGCTCACGCGTGCCTTCGACAGCGCGGTCGCCACGCTGAGCCGCCGCCGTGCCGTCCTCGACGGCATGGCGGAGGCTCTGCTCGCACAGGGCAGTCTCGAGCGCGAAGAGTTCCTCGCGCTGCTGGGGGAAGCCGCCTAAAGTTCGTCCTCTGATTTCGGCCGCGGGTGTTCCGGCGCGATCTGCGGTCCGTCGCCGCCCGCACCCATGTCGATACCGGACGCACCGTCGCTCTGCGGTATATCCTCGTTGCCCCAGTGACGCGGCCGTTCACCGCGCACGTCGATGCCCTGAGGCGTGCTGCCATCGGAGGGCGGATGCGGCAGTTTAGGGCCGCCAGGATTGCTTATTCCGAGGATGTCGCCAGGCTGCTCTTTTTTATCCCTTTTGTTGTCTTTCACGTCTCTCTCCTTTGTCTTTGCCTTGTCTTTGCCGAACGCACTTAGTAGAGGCAAGCGCGCATACCACTAATTCCTACCCAAATTTGTCCGCGAGCAACGACAATAGGCACGCCACGTGCATAAATACTTGCCTTATGAAATTTGCCGCGCTGTTCTGCGTGCTCGCACTACCCCTGTCAGCCGCGGCGCAGGAGGCACAAACGGTGTCTTCTGAGACGCTCGAAAAGCTGCCGGTCCCCGCATGGGCCAAGGCGATTGGTGACTCGTTCTCGAAGCCGCTTCATCCCGTCATAGGTGGCGTCGCCACGGGCGGCGGGATTGGCGCCGGAATCGGGTACGACTCATCGCGGGACGCGAGCTGGTTTCAGAATGGCAAAGCCATGGCGACCTACAGGCGCTACTGGTCGCTCGAAGGCGAGGCCGGTCGCCGCTCGTCGTCGAGGCGCTCGCAGATCGGGGCGTTCGGTGCAGTGCGCGACATGGGCCGGCTCTCCTATTACGGCATCGGACCCGACTCCGTGCTTGGCAATCGAGCTGCCTACCGGCTGCGCGAAACCACGTTCGGCACGCGTGGATGGTTTCGCCCGGTCAGCTCCGTACGACTGGGCGGCAGCGTCGCAGCATACATGCCTGATCTCGGCAGTGCCAACAGAAGGTCGGTGCCCTCGATCGAATCGGTCTTCACAGACGGATCGATACCGGCATTCGGAAACGAGCCGACCTTCGGCCGGTACCGTGGCTTTGCGGAGTTCATACATCCCGTCCTCGAAGAAGCGGAAATGCTCGAACATCCGAGCCGCTATCGTGGCGCGTATCAGGTCGCGTTCGAAGCCGATCCGCGATTATCGGACGGGCCGGCACAACTTTCATCGCTGGGAAACGGAAGTGCAGCAGCGTATTCCCGGCTTCAAGCCCGGTCAGCGACTGACGCTGCATGGGTTTCTCGCGACGACCAACAGCACCGCCGATGTGCCGTTCTATCTGCTCTATACCCTTGGCGGGAGCGGCGGACTCAAGACATTCCGGCCCGACATGCTCGGCGGTGACGGCACGCGCGCAACGTTGCGCGGGTTTCGCGATTTCCGTTTCCGAGATCGCAACGCGGTGTTGATGCAGGCCGAATACCGCATCCCCCTTCACCGATACGTGCACACGACCGTCTTCGTCGACGCCGGTCAGGTAGCTCCGCGGACGTCAGAGCTGTTCAGCGATATCCGCGGAAATACGGGATTCAGCCTCAGCTACATGCGGAAAGGGCGAACGCTCGGACGGATGGACGTGGGTTTCGGGGGCGGCGAAGGCGTGCGCGTCTTCTGGAGCTTCGGCGCTTTTCTGGATTAGAGCCCGGCCGGCCGGACACAACGTCAGGATGCGGCCGCGGTCGGCTCCTGTCTTTCGTCCTTGAGTCTGTCTTTCTCCAGTTTCTTTCCGCTGTCGGTCTTCGCCCAGTCTTCCTCGAACACTTCCCGGAACTGCCTGGCGGCGGCGCGTTCCTTTACGATGATGCCCACTTCGCGGCGCTTGTCGAGCTCCAGCGCGCGCAGGCTCATGCTGCCGAGAAACAGCTCCTGGCCGTCGCGCAGCATCGCTCTCAGATGCAGGCGCATGCCCGGCATTTTTTCGGAGGTGAGCCCTTCGGCTCTCTTGCCGACCTTGCCGAGCATGCGGACGTCGACGCCCGCCTTCACGCGGTCCTGGAGCAGCTTGAGCATCTGGCGATCGCTGACTTTCATGTCGTAGATCAGCAGCTGTTTCTTCGCGCTCTTGATGAAGCGCGCGAGTCCGGTGCGCGCGTTCTCCGGGCTGACAAGAAAGTTGTCGTTGTTCGCCGTATACGGCTGCCGCGCCACGTCCGCCTCGAACAGCTTGATGGCCTCGGCGACGATCGCCTTGTTCTTGGTCGCCACAGCCATTGTGCGGCTTTTCTCGATATCGAGACGCGTGTAGTTGAACGCCTGCGTGTACAGCGTCTCGCGATCGATGAGCAGCATCTTGTAGTGGTATCGCCGCAGGTCGTCATCTGTTCGCGAGACCGTGACGCCGGCGTTCAGCAGCTCGAGCTCCAGTTTGCGGAGCCGCTTCTGCCCACCGCCGGAGGTATGAGCGATGAGCGCGTGCACTTTCACGCCGCGCGTCACGGCACTCTCGAGCGCCCGCTGCAGCTCCCTGAGATCGAATCGGAAAATCGTGATGTCGATCTGCTTCGTCGCTTTTTTGATCGCCGCGACGAGCGGCACGAGTCCGTCCTTGGGTTCGATGATCAGTTCCATGCGCTCCTCAGGCCGCTTTCTTCTTTTCCGTTTTCCACTCGACGCCTGTTCCGGGGTCCGGATCGAGCGCAATGATTTCGGCCGAGACGCTGTCGGTTTTCAGCTCCATCGGCAGTTGAACGAGGAACGAGAATTCTTCCGGCGTCGACTCGCGAAGCTCGTACTTGACGCGGCGGCGGCGCAGCAGCGACTCGACCATCGGCTGCAGCTTGATGGCTTCCTTCGACTTCACCTCGAGGATGAATTCCTTGCGGGCCTTCGGCTCGAACGACTCGATCACCCAGAGCACGCTCATGAGAAACAGCGTCGCGAAGACGGCAAGTCCGTAGACGCCGATGCCGCACGCGAGCCCGACGGCGAGGGTCGTCAGCATCACGCCGGCGTCCTTCGGGTCGTCGACCTTGGCCCGGTAACGCACGAGGCCGGCTGCGCCCACGACGCCGAATGCCCGCGCCAGGCTGGTGCCCACGACGATCATGACCAGCGCGCCGATGATGGCGAGGATGATTTGCGTCTGCACGACCTGCGACGACCGGTTCGGCGTTCCGCGCCTTCGCGGCCTCAGCGCGAGCGCCGCACCGAGCGCAGTCGCCAGCGGAAGCGCGACGAACACGTGCAGATCGATTTCCCACGATCCGAGCGACTGGCGATGCTCGTCCATGGACATATCGAACGGTTGTGTTGCATCGCTGGGTTGCTGCTGAGCGGCCGCTGCATTCGACGGCGGAGGCGCCTGGCGAAGGACCTGCGCGCCAAGCGGCGCGAAGCTCAGAAGCACCAGCAGCAGAGGGGCGAATATCCCGGCGGAACGCGAGCGGGCATATGTATTCATGTATCCGCCTTGGGCGTAGCAAACCGCTGGCCACGATTGGCGGCTAAATTTCTTAAGGATTTCCGTGGATGGTGTATTACTAACAGACAGTGATTCAGTTCCTCCGGGAGTTCCGATCCCTCACCTCACCTCAAAAGCGAGCGTTTGCTGCGGCGTTTTTCGGATGGATGCTCGACGGCTTCGATTTCACCATCCTCACATTTGTGCTCGCCGATATTCAGCGCAGCTTCACCGTCGACAACGCCCTGGCCGGAGCACTGGGCACGGTCACGCTGATGTTTCGACTCATCGGAGGCGCCGCCGCGGGCACGGCCGCCGATCGCTGGGGCCGCAAGCTGCCGCTCGTTCTCTCCATCGTCTGGTTCTCGATCTTCACCGTGCTCAGCGGGTTTTCGACGTCCTACGCCGCCCTGTTCGCCTTCCGCGCGCTGTTTGGCATCGGGATGGGGGGTGAATGGGCAGCCGGTATGCCGCTGGCGCTCGAGCACCTGCCCGATCGGCTTCGGGGCGCAGCAGCCGGGATCCTTCAGGGCGCGTGGGGGTGGGGATACGTCCTTTCCGCCCTCGTGTTTCAGACCCTCTATCCGCTGCTGCGCAACGAGATGACCGAGGCCTGGCGAGCCATGTTCTGGATGGGGGCGATTCCTGCCGTGCTCGTCATCTGGATTCGCTCGAAGGTCACCGAAAGTCCGGTGTGGCTCGCGCTGCATCGCGAAGGCGGGACGGCGGCGCGCGGTGTTCGGGTGTCGCTGGCGCGGATCTTCAAGCGCGATCTGATCGGCACCACCATTCATTGCTCGCTGCTGGCGGCGTGTTTCATGGTCTCGTACTACTCGGTCACTTACTGGTACGCCCGATTCCTTCAATCGCGCGGGCTGAACACGCTTCCTTTCATCATCGCGTTGAATGTCGGGGGCATTGTCGGGTCGGCGTTCTGGGGAGGTCTCTCTCAGGGACGTTTGGGGCGGCGCGGAGCCGTCACGTGCGCGGCGGCCCTCGGCGTGGCGGTGTCGCCGTTGTATCTGCTGAGCGCCGATTCCGGTGTTTTACTGGTGGGGGCGCTGCTCGTCGGCTTCGGCGCCCACGGCATGTGGGGCGCGTTCCCTTCGTACATCACCGAGCGTTTCCCGAGTGAAGTGCGAGGCGCCGGCGCGGGTTTCTGCTATCACGCCGGCGCCCTCGCCGGTTCCTTTGCGTCGTATGCGATAGGCCATCTCGTCGACGCGGGTTGGACGCTGTCCACTGCGATGACCGGCTCGATCGCTGTATCCGGGCTGGCGGTCGCCTTGATGATCTGGCTCGGCCCCGAAACCCGCGATCGTCGCTTTCAGTGAATGTTCGAGCGCCCTTCGCCTTGCCCTTCGCTCCGCGCGCCTTGTCCCTCACCCCGCGCACCCTTCATCTTCGAGACGTCGGGCACATCCTCGCCGAGCGCCGTCGCAAGGTCGATCTGGTGTTCCTGCTCCTGCTTCAGGATTTCGCGCAGATGCTCTGCCATCGCGAACTCGCCGAGCGCCTCGCATTGCCTCACGCGCTCGCGATAATTCCGAACGGTCTCGTTTTCGTTGTCCAGGTCGAACCGAAGCATGTCCTGGGGTTTCTCCGACGTCTTCACTGCCTTGGCAGTGACGGTCGGTTCGCCGCCGAGATAGTCGACAAGCTTCGACACCGTCAGCGCGTGCTGGAGCTCTTCGCCGGCGTGTTTCTCGAGCTCTTTGGCAATCGCCATGTATTCGGCCCCTTTGAGCATCTGCGAATACACGACGTAGGCGATGATCGCCTGATACTCTCTCGCCAGGTCCTCGTTCAGCAGCTCGATCAACTGTTCGCGGGACACCTGACCGCCGCTCTTCTGTTCATCAGCCATTACCGTCCTCCTCAAGTAAGCTCGGCTCCTTCTTGCAAGTTTCCGGCCTGCTCCTTGCTTTTGAAAGCAGGCGGGTAGAGGTGATCTCATTTCTCTTTTTTCTGCTGATCGTGCTCGTGCTCGGCACGATGCCGCTCTGGCCATACAGCAGAACCTGGGGCTACTACCCAAGCGGCCTGGTTGCCGTAACGCTCAGCGTCCTCATACTGCTGGCCATCAGCGGCCGGCTATAGGCGCCTATTGAGACAACGTGGCCAGATACCAGACAGGAGACGATTGATGGCGAAAAAGCGCGGAGGCCGAAAGTACGGCAGGAAGGCATCGGAGAAGGTCGAGAAGGTCATGCGTGAGCGGAAGCGCGGCACGCTTCGCAGCGGCGGATCCGGCAAGAAAGTCACCAGCCGTAAGCAGGCCATCGCGATAGGGCTGTCCGAAGCCCGCCGAGCCGGCGCGAAAGTCCCCCGAAAACGCAAAGGCGGCAGCAAGAAGGTAGGCCGCCCTGTCTCGCCGCAGCCTTCGGCGAAGGCGGATGAGCTACCTGGCCTCCCTTTCTCGCATATAGGGACAAGGGAGGCCGAATGCCCAGCCAATTCGTCGAAGCCAAACGGAACTCAACAGGACTGCTGACCGCCGTCGAACGCCGCGTGCTCTACTGGATCGCGCCACGGCTGCCCTCCGGCATCAACTCTGACCACCTCACCGCGCTCGGTCTCCTTTCGATGTTCTTTGTCGGAGTATGTTTCGCGGTTTCGGAGGACACGCCCGCCGCCCTCTTCGGCGTCGTCTTCTTCCTCGCGCTCAACTGGTTCG
Source organism: Vicinamibacterales bacterium (assembly GCA_963802345.1). GTDB lineage: Bacteria > Acidobacteriota > Vicinamibacteria > Vicinamibacterales > JAMQPK01 > JAMQPK01. Next base: position 186,206 of record CAWDIK010000003.1, on the reverse strand, counting down.
GCGACAGCCTCGATGGCACGCTCGCGCGGGTGCGCGGGCACCAGCGGCCGCGCTATGGTTTTTACGTCGATCACATCCTCGACACGTTCGGCGCGTTATTCGTGCTCGGGGGGCTCGCGATCTCCGGCGCGATGACGCCCATCGTCGCCGCGGCGTTTCTTGTCGCCTACTACCTGCTGTCGATCGAGATTTATCTCGCGACCTATTGCGTCGGCCGGTTTCAGATGTCGTTCTGGGGCTGGGGACCCACCGAGCTGCGCATCCTCCTCGCCATCGGCGCGCTGACGCTGCTGGTGAAACCGATGGTGACGATCTTCGGCTGTACAGATGCGGTTGTTTGATGTCGGTGGGATGATCGGCGCTGCCGGACTGGTGTTCACAGCCATCATCTCGGCGATCGGCAACACGCGGAAGCTGTACGCAGCCGAACCGCTGCCGCAGAATCCGCCGTCTCAACGCAGAGACGCGGAGACGCAAAGCACGGAACCCCTGGAACGAAAGCAGGAGTCTTCTCTGCGGACTGCGTAAGTAGCCTTCGCGGGTACCGCGTCGATTCTGCGCCGGCAGGCGCACCACGAACACAAAGGGCACGAACATCAAGACCCGCGGGATTCAGGGCCTTGTGTTTGTGCCCTTTGTGTTCGTGGCGTAGGCCGCTACGCGGCCAACGGAATCGACGCGCAGCGTTGCGCCTCTGCGTTGAAGATCAGCAGCCTGACGTCAGTGAATGCCGCCCTGGCCGCTCAGGTTCTTCACAACTTCGCCAATCACGCCCTTCGCATCGCCGAAAAGCATGAGCGTGTTGTCGGCAAAGTAGAGATCGTTCTCAATCCCCGCAAAGCCCGGATTCATCGATCTCTTGATCGCCAGCACCACCTTCGCCTTGTCCGCGTCGATGATCGGCATGCCGAAGATCGGGCTGTTCTTGTCGAGGCGCGCCGCCGGATTGACGACGTCGTTGGCGCCGATGACGAGCGCCACATCGGCCCGAGGCATTTCGGGGTTGATGTCGTCCATCTCGACGAGCCGATCGTACGGAATCTCGGCTTCGGCCAGGAGGACGTTCATATGTCCGGGCATGCGGCCGGCCACGGGATGGATCGCAAACTTCACGTCCACACCCCGCTTCGCCAGCTGCTCGTAGAGATCGTGAACCCGATGCTGCGCCTGCGACACGGCCATGCCGTAGCCGGGAATAATCACGACGCTCGAGGCGTTCTCGAGCAGCTGCGCCGCGTCCTCGGCAGTCGCGCTCTTCGCGGTCCGCTGTTCCACCTGCCCGCCGGCCGCCTTTACCTGACCGAACGCGCCGAACAGCACGTTGGTGAACGAGCGGTTCATCGCCTTGCACATCACGATCGACAGAATCAGGCCTGACGCCCCGTCGAGCGCCCCCGCGGTGATGAGCAGCTTGTTCTCCATGACGAAGCCCATCGCCACAGCCGCGAGGCCGGCATACGAGTTCAGCAGGGAGATGACCGTGGGCATGTCGGCGCCGCCGATTGGCAGCACGAGGAGGACGCCGAACGCGAGCGCCAGCGCGATCAGCCCGGGAAACAGATACGTGCGGCTTGGGTCGACCATCAGCATCACCGCAATCGCGATGGCCGCGGCGAGCAGCGTGAAGTTGATGAGGTTCTGTCCGCGATACACGATCGGCCGCGTGGGAATCACTTCCTGCAGCTTGCCTGCGGCGACGAGACTGCCGGTGCACGTCAGGTAGCCGAGGATGACCTCGACGGCGATCGCGGCCATGCGAAACGTCGTCAGCTGGTCGTGTTCGGCCCACAGGAAATACTTCGCCGTCCCGACAAGACCCGCGGCGAGGCCGCCGAAGGCGTGCGACAACGCCGTCCGCTGGGGCACGGCTGTGAGCGGCACCCAGGACAGCGGAACCCCCGCAAGCGCGCCGAGCACGAGCGGAATCGCAATCCAGCTGTACCCGATGATGAGCGGGTGCAGGAGCGTGCCGATGATGGCGAGCGCCATGCCGCCCACGCCCGCGAACACGCCGCGGCGCGCGGTCAACGGGTCGCTCATCCATTTGAGTGAGAAGATGAACAGCGCCGTCGCGACGAGATAGACCAGCTGGATGAGCTGATCGATCATGCGCGCCCTGCGCTTGCTGAGGGGCCCTGACCCGAGCCTGCCGAGGGTTCGCGCTTCTTGAACATCTTCAGCATACGATCGGTGATCAGGAAGCCGCTGACGATGTTCGTGGTCGACGCGAACACGGCAATCGCGCCGAGTACGGTGCTCATCCTCGATTCCTGTTCGCCCGCGAGCAGAATCGCGCCGACGACGGCGATCGCCGAGATCGCGTTGGTCAGCGACATGAGCGGCGTGTGGAGGAGACGGGATACGCGGCGGATGACGTCGAGGCCGATGAACGTCGCAAGCATCAGCACGAACAATCCGTCGATAAAATCGAACTGCATAAGGCGCAAATGTTACCTCAGTCTCCCTTCGTCGCGCTTCAGCACCGCAACTTCCGCCTGCTCTGGACGGGGCAGCTCATCTCGTTTTCGGGATCGAACATGCAGACGGCGGCGCTGCTGTGGCACGTGTCGCTGCTCGTGCCGCCGCATCGGCGCCCGATCGCGCTGGGCATGGTCGGGCTCGTCCGGCTGATGCCGATCATCTTCTTCTCCATCGCGGGCGGCACGCTCGCCGACGCGTCCGATCGACGCCGCGTGATGTTCATCACGCAGACCGGCATGGCGATTACCGCCGGCGTGCTCGCGCTGCTGACCTTCCGCGGGTTGAGCCATCCCTGGGTGTTGTACGCGCTCGCGGCGATCGGCGCGTCGTTCGGCGCGTTCGACTCGCCCGCGCGGCAATCGCTGGCGCCCACGCTGGTCCCGCGCGATCACCTGCCCAACGCCATCAGCCTGAACGCCATCGCGGTACACGTGGCGTCGGTCGCCGGTCCGTCGATCGGCGGCATCCTCATCGCCACGCTCGGCATCGAATGGGTCTATGCCGTCAACGCAGTCACCTTCCTCTGCGTCATCGCCGCGCTGCTGATGATGCGCGACGTGCCGGTCCGCGACGCCGACGACATCGGCGACTTCAGCGTGCGGGCGGTGCGCGAAGGCTTCGGCTTCGTGTTTTCGTCGCCGATCATCCGGTCGACGATGCTCCTGGACTTTTTCGCGACGTTTTTCTCGTCGGCCACCGCGCTGCTGCCGATCTTCGCGCAGGACGTTCTCCACGTCGGCGCCCGCGGGTATGGATGGCTCTATGCCGCGCCGTCGGTAGGCGCGGTGCTCATGAGCTTCGTGATGGTACGGTCGATTGAAAGGATCGAACGAAGGGGCATCGTCCTGCTCTGGGCCGTGTGCGCGTACGGCGCGGCGACGATCGTGTTCGGATTGTCACGCTCGTTTCTCCTGACGTTCCTGTGCCTTGCCGTGACCGGCGCAGCCGATACGATCAGCATGGTGCTGCGCAACGTGATTCGTCAGCTCGGCACGCCCGATCATCTGCGCGGTCGAATGACGGGCATCAACATGGTGTTCTTCCAGGGCGGCCCCCAGCTCGGCGAGCTCGAGGCCGGTGCCGTCGCCCAGTGGATCGGGGCGCGCGGATCCGTCGTCACCGGCGGCATCGGGTGCCTGATCGCGACGGCGTGGATCGCCGCACGCACGCCCGCGCTCAGGCAATATCGCCGCAGCTTCATTGACGCGAGCGAACGAGGCCGACTACGATCCATGGTTCGATGACACGGTACGCGGATCTGCCTCCCTTTCCCGAACGGGTGCGCCGTCTCGACGAGCTCGCCGCAAACCTCTGGTGGAGCTGGCAGTACAACCCTCGCAAGGTTTTTCGCGATCTGGACTATCAGCTCTGGCGCGCGACCGCGCACAACCCGGTCAAGATGCTGCGGCTCGTGACGCGCGAGCGCCTCGAGCAGATGTCCCGCGACAAGGATTTCCTGAACACCTACGACAGAGCGCTCGAGGGGCTGGATGCCGCAACTGCCGCACGAAACACGTGGATGGCGCGGCGTTTTCCGGAACTGCAAAACACCACCATCGCGTATTTCTCGGCCGAGTTTGCGATTCATCAGTCGCTGCCGATTTATGCGGGAGGCCTCGGCGTGCTTGCCGGCGACCACTGCAAGGAAGCGAGCGACCTTGGCGTTCCGCTGGTCGGCGTCGGGTTCATGTATCCGCAGGGGTATTTCCATCAAACGGTCTCCCCTGACGGCTGGCAGCTCGAAGTGTACGAGCGGCTCAACTGGACCGACGTCGCGATCGAACAGGCATTGAAGCCGGATGGATCGCCCTGCATCGTCGCGGTGCCCTTGGGCGACCGCGCCGTGCTGACCAACGTCTGGAAAGTGTCGGTAGGCCGCGTCAACCTGTACCTGCTCGACACCGGCCTCGAGGAGAACGCTCCGCAGGATCGCGACCTCTCGGCGCGTCTCTACGGCGGCGATCGCGAAACGCGTCTGCAACAGGAAATCATCCTCGGTATCGGCGGCGTCCGCGCCCTGCGCGCGCTCGGCATCGCGCCGGCCGTATGGCACCTGAACGAAGGACATGCCGCTTTCGTTGTCCTGCAGCGCATCTACGAACACATCGCACAAGGACTCGATTTCGACGAGGCGCTCGCGGCCGTCCGGGCAGCGACGATCTTCACGACCCACACGCCGGTCGCCGCAGGTCATGATGCGTTTCCGTTCGACCGCGTCGAGCATCACTTGCAGGGCGCGTGGGGCCCGCTCACCGATTACCGCGGCCGGTTTCTGTCGCTCGGCGAATATCACGGCCAGTTCAACATGACGGCGCTTGCGCTGCGCACGTCCGATTTCGCGAACGGCGTCAGCCGCCTTCACGGCGATGTGACGCGCCAGATGTGGCAGCCTCTGCTGCAGGAGCGCGAGAAAACCGGACAACATCCGCTGACGCACATCACGAATGGCGTCCACGTGCCGACATGGCTGTCTCTCGAGGTCGCACAGCTCTTCGAGCACTATCTGGGCGCAGACTGGCGCGATCGCCAGGACGACGCCGATTTCTGGAATCGCGTGCTCGAGATTCCGGACGACGCGATGTGGAACGCCCGGACAGCGCTGAAGCGGTTTCTCTTCACGTTCATCCGCCAGCGCGCGCGCGATCGGTGGGCTCAGGAAAACGTCAGCGCGGCGGCTGTCGTCGCGGCGGGGCCGCTGCTCGACCCGGGAGCGTTGACCATCGGCTTCGCGCGGCGGTTCACGGCGTATAAGCGCCCGGAGCTCATCTTCAGGGATCCAGACCGGCTCATTCGGCTGCTGTCGTCGCCCCGAAGGCACGTCCAGGTCGTCTTCGCCGGCAAGGCGCACCCGGCCGATGATGCCGGCAAACATCACCTCCAGCAGATTTATCGCCACGCAATCGATCCGATTTACGGCGGCCGTATCGCATTCGTAGACGACTACGATTTGCACGTCGCGCATTTCCTCTCCCAGGGCTGCGACGTCTGGCTCAACACACCGCGCAAACCGCTCGAAGCGAGCGGCACGAGCGGCATGAAAGCCGGCATCAACGGCGTTCCGCACTTGAGCATCGGCGACGGATGGTGGGCAGAGGGTTTCAACGGCGCGAACGGCTGGGTCATCGACGGCGGCAAGGGCATCGAAGACCCCGAAGCGCAGGACGCCGCGGACGCCGACGCGCTCTACCGTCTGCTCGAAGAGCAGGTGGTGCCGACCTACTATCAACGCGACCAGCACGGCGTGCCTCATGCCTGGCTGCGCATCGTCAAGGAATGCATCCGCACCGTGACGCCGCAGTTCTGCGCGGCACGCATGGTGAAGCAGTACATCGAGCAGATGTACGTGCCGGCCGCCCAGCAGGCAAAGGATTCAGGTGCCCCGCAAGTCCATCGCTAAGACGCGCTGCGCGCTGTGCGGCGCCAAAGAGGTCTCGGAACCGCGCGGGAACGAGCGATACTGCCGGGACTGCTGGGACAAGAAAATCGCCATCGAGGAGATCGTCGCGCGCGAGTTCGCGCTCAAGCGGTATATCCGTGCCCACAGCGCGGAGAAATACCTGATTTACCACTCCACGACCAAACGCCCCTGCGGACAGCTCATCGTGGTCGACGACGGATACGATCTGTTTCTAACAATCGTCCTGTACCCGAACTTTGGGTGGGACGAGCCCGCCTACCACCTGGAAGGGGACCCCGAAGGCCGGACATTCGCGGAAATTCTGGTGGATGTGGTGGCCACAGAGGTCATAGAGCCCTGGGGCGGGGGCAAGTGGCACCTCGAGATCATCCGCTCGATCAACCCGGAACCGGAGGACTGGAACGGCGAGATGTAAATATCTATAATGCCGCCAAGTCCCACAAGCTTTTCAAGGAGCTGAACGATGCAAGTGCGAAGTGTATTTGCCCTCGCGGTCGCGGCCGCCCTGCTGGCCCCCGCGTCGATGTCACTGCAGGCCCAAGGCGCTCCTGCGCCTGCGACCCCTGCGCCGGTCCTGAAGAAGTCGGCCCCGCCGCTTCGTGGACAGGCCGAGCTCGGCTTCGTACAGACGGCCAAGCTCGATGGCAACACGATCGTGACGACCTTTCAGATCAAGAACATGTCTGCCACCAACGCGATCGTCGGCCTGCAGATCAGCGAATTCTGGTACGACAAGGCAGGCAACCCGCTTCAGGGGACGGGCGATCGGCAGCGGCTGCGCGCGCCGCTTGCAGCCGCTCGAGGTTGCGACGGTTACATTGAGGTCGCCGAAGGTCGCCGGCATGACGACCCCGCAGTACAAGTTCGAGCAGAACAACGGGACGGTGAAGCCGGTCAAGCTGAAGGAGATCTAAGGCGGGGGCGACGAACTAGGTAGATAAACAGAGAGCAAAGAGCTGAGAGCAAAGGGCCAAAATGCTCTTCGCTCTCGGCTCTGCTACTTTCTCGTGCTCGGGCACGTGCATGAACCTCACCGTGCCCGCGTGTTTCGGCACGGCGACCAGGTGGAACGGCTCCGTGAGAATCTGAGCGGCCATCGTGCCCGGTGCGGGCTGCTTCTGGACGTACTCGACAATCAGATCCTTTCCTTCCGGCCGCACGCCGACGATTTCCACCTCGTGGCCCGCGCTCGGCTTGGTCCCCAGAAAAATCCCGACGACCATATCCTTGGCGAAGTCGACGGCCGGCATTTTTTCGGTCGGCGCATGATCCTTCCACAGCGCCTTCCATTCGGCGGCCGTGCGCACGCGTGACCTGCTTCGCGAGCTGCTGTTCGCTGGAGTCGCCCTTCGCGATGTTCGTGAAGGAGGGCGTCTGCGCTGAACATCGTTGCCACGAACCATGCACGGCATATCACGTCACGGACATCTCTCATCTACTTCACCTCGAACTGAATGACACGCGTGGCAGGCTCGTCGTTGAGCCGCGTCTTCGCTTCGACTTCGAGCACGTAGAGGCCGGGCGTCCATCCCTGCAGTGGGATGCGGAACGTGTAGCCGAAACCGCCGGGCGTGCCGTGCAGCTCTTCGCTTGACCGTTCCTCGTGCTTGTTGAACACGATGCGGCCGTCATCCGCTCTGACGCGCGCGGTCACGTCGATGCCGTGGGTCGGCGTCGGCTTGTTGTCGTACACCTCCACGGCCGCGGAGATCTCGCTGTTGACCGGAAACTCGCGAAGCGCCGACGGCGGGCCGGGCAGAAGGCCGTTGAACGGATCGAACCCCGGCTTGGGTGGCGAGTAGACCGACCGGTCGGCGGTTGCCGCCAACGCGACGCTGCTGATGGCGATCGGATTTTTGGTGAAGTCGGGCACGTCGAGGTCGAGGTGCGCGCTTCCCTGGCGCACCTTGCCGCTGTCCTGAGCCGCCACCCGGATTTGGTAGCGTCCCGGCGGCAGCGACAAATGACGCAACAGGCGCACGCCATTCTCCCTGACGCGTACGTGCGATTCGGGGCGCAGGTTCAGGTCGACGTCAGGCCGCTCCGCGAACACCGACTTCCCTTGCTTGTTGAATACACCGACCGACAGCGACAAGCGGTTGTTGAACGTTCCGTTTTTTTCCGTGAAGGTCAGATCGCCGCCGAGTGTATCGATGAGGACTTCGACGTCGCTGTTCTTCTCGGTGCCTTTCTTGGCTATCGCAGTGACGCGGAGCTGGAGCCCGGTCTTCGGCAGCGGCGACGCCATCGTGTTGACGAGCTCGGCCGTCAGGCTTTTCGACGGATCGAGCGGCTTGCCGGCCGCCGTGTTCTTCGGCCCGCGTCCGCGCGGCGCTGCGTAGCGCTTGCGGTACGTCACCTGCGCGTCAGGGTACCCGGCGACGCGCACCGTAATATTCCGAAGCTTGCCGTCGCGGCGATCGTTCGTGGAGTAGTAGCCGAGGACGTAATACGCGCTGTTTTCCTGCACGATGCGATCGAACGCCGCGTCGAAGTCGTTGCGGCCGACAAACGCGACGCCACCGGTTTCCTCCGCGAGCATCCGCAGGTTCTCCTGCGAGGTCTGCAGCTCCTGCATCAGCTGCTTCGGACCGAGCCCGTAGGCGCCCGGCGCGAGCCCGCCGATTTCAATGTCTTCCTGCGCCATGGCTGTGAGGCCGCGCGGATCGACCGAATAAATCTGGACGTTGCTGCGCGAGGCGGCCGACACGGTGTCCCACGTCTCGGTCTGCACCATGTTGAAGTTCTCGAAACTGAATACAGACGGGTCGCCGCCGGCAAAAATGTCGTACATGTTGAAATCGACACCTTCGCTCAAGTAGATGATCGCCTTGCGACGGCCCTGAATGGCCGACATCCACTCAGCGATGCTCCGGAGCGAATTCAGCGCCTGGCGGGTCTGAAACATGCGCTCCGTCGCGCTGTCGTCGGCCACGAACCGGTTTGCCGGATCGATGGTGATGGTATCCCCCGCATCGTCGGTGGGTTGTCCCGATTCGCGCGACTTCGATTCGTTGCGCGTGACCGCAGATGACGGCAGCTTCTGACCGACGAAATTGTCGATCGCCTCGATCAACAAGCGCCGGTTCTGCGTGAAGTCCTGCGAAGCGCGCGTCAGGCCGCTGGTGACGACGACGGCCGCCTGATCGTCGGGGCCGAGCTTCTCGAGCACGAACCGCCGTGCGAGTTGACGGACGTTCTGGCTGCGCAGCGGCGCCACGTGATAGTCGTCGAGGACGATCAGATAGAGACGGCCGTCGAGGACCTGCTTGTTGACCGCGACGTCCGATTCGATCGGCAGCGCGTTCGGACCGAGATACATCGGTTTCCGCAGCCGCGTGTTCGGAATGTCGACCATGCCGAACGCCTGCACCTTCTGCGGCTTGCCATCCTCGAGCACCTGAAAATCTTCCTGCTTCAGCCCACGGACGAAGTTCCCGTCTCTGCCGACCACGCGCACGGCTTCTTCGACGTAGTTGACCTCGACCTTGAACGTGACTTCCGGCGTCGGCGGAGACGAGGGTTGTTGTGCGGCTGGCTGGGTCGGTGCCTGCGCGGCAGCCAGCGCTGTCGCCAACACCAGGCCGATGGCAGTCGAGAAGTAGTGTCCGGCTATAGCCGGGCCGCGGGCTTTCGTCATGTTTTCCCTCGTACTGTGTGTCTTCATTATAAACAAACCATTCCGAGGACCCGGGCGTCCAAGTTAGTGGGAACGGCTATACTGATTTTTCATGCCGCCGGCCCCTGCGACACCATATGCCGTTTGACGTTGCCGCCATTCAGCAGACATTGAAAGCCGAGGGTCTCGACGGCTGGCTGCTGTATGACTTTCACGGCTCCAATCCGATCGCTGCGCGCCTGCTGGGAACGGCGAACGGATCGAAGATGACGACGCGCCGGTGGTTTTATCTGGTGCCCGCCTCCGGCGAGCCCAGAGGTCTGGTGCATGCGATCGAGCGCAGAACACTCGACGCGCTTCCGGGGGAGAAAGTCGTCTATGCGGGACGGCAGCAGCTCGACGCGGGGCTGACGACATTGCTGAGCGGCCTCAAACGCGTCGCGATGGAGTACTCGCGCAACTGCGCGATTCCATACATCTCGCGCATCGATGGCGGCACGCTCGAGCTGGTGCGCGGCCGCGGCGTCGAAGTGGAATCGTCCGGCGATCTGGTGCAGCGGTTCGAAGCCGTGTGGGACGCGCACGCGCTCGAAACGCACCGCGACGCGTCGCAGGCCCTTTATCGAATCAAGGATCGCGCATTCCAGCAGATCGCGAAGCGGACGCGCGACGGCGAGGCGATGACGGAATTCGCGATTCAGCAGCAGATGGCCGCCTGGTTCGAAGAAGAAGGACTTGTGAGCGACGCGGCGCCGGTGGTGGCCGCGCAGGAGAACGCGGGCGATCCGCACTACCTCCCCACCGCGCGGCGCACGCGGCAGATTGGGACGGACGAGCTGGTGCTGCTCGACCTGTGGGGGAAAAAGAAGGACGACCCGCAGGCGGTGTTCGCCGACATTACGTGGGTCGGGTTTACCGGCCGATATGTACCAAAAGAGATGGCCGGCGCGTTCGAGGCCATCCGGCAGGCGCGAGACGCAGCCGCGGCGCTCGTGCAGGAATCGGCCCGGCAGGGCCGAGATCTACGAGGGTGGCAGGTCGATCGGGCGGCGCGGGAGGTGCTCGAGGGCGCGGGGTTCGGGGAACGGATTCTGCATCGCACAGGCCATAACCTCGGGCGCGACGTGCACGGGAACGGCGTGCATATGGACGATTACGAGAGTCACGACGATCGGCGGCTTATCCCAGGCACCGGTTTTACGATCGAGCCGGGCCTGTATTTCGAGTCTTTCGGGGTCCGTACGGAAATCAACATGTACTACGGCGAGCGCGACGCGCTCGTCACCGGTCCAGTGCAGTCGGAAATAGTGAGGTTAGCGGAGGTTTGAGTTATGTCTTGGTTTGGTTCATCTACACGTAAAACGACGATTTTCTACGTCGTCCTCGTCGCCATGGCATCGCTGGTGGTCGGCATGGTCATCGCTTCCCGTCTCGACCTGTCGTCCGTTTCTTCAGCGCAGGCGTTGGCGATTCCGGCGACCAACAGCGCTCCACTGGCAGGTCCGGTGGACGCCACGACATTCCGTATTATCGCGAAGGCGCAGTCACCAATGGTGGTGAGCATTCGCACCGAGTCACGGCAGCGAACGCAGGACCTCAGCGAGTTCTTCGGCGGCGACGACTTGCTCGAGCGGTTCTTCGGCGCTCCCGGACAACAGGGCGGCCAGTCGCCCCGCGGGCAAATGCAGCGCCGCCAGCAGCCTCGCGTGACCCAGGCGGCGGGCTCCGGCTTCATCATCAGTAAAGACGGCTTCATCATCACCAACAATCACGTCGTCGAAGGCGCGAGCAAGATCGCCGTCCAGTTCTACGAAGAAGATGATGAATACGAAGCGAAAGTGGTGGGCCGCGACCCGCTGACCGACAGCGCGCTGATCCAGCTGATCGAAAAACCGAATCGCCCGCTGCCTGAAGCGAAGTTCGGTGATTCGAGCCAGATGGAACCCGGCGATTGGGTGATGGCTATCGGGAACCCGTTCGGCCTCGCTCACACGGTCAGCGTGGGAGTCATCAGCGCGACGTCGCGTCCGTTCCCCGTGGCCGAACAGCGCAGCGCGAACGTCCTGCAGACCGACGCGGCGATCAATCCGGGCAACTCCGGCGGACCGCTGCTCAACCTGCGCGGCGAAGTGATCGGGGTGAACACCGCGATCTACAGCAACGGCGGCGCGATGGGTGGTGCGGGCAACATCGGCATCGGCTTCGCGATTCCCATCAACACGATCCGCGACGTGCTGCCCGGCCTGCGCTCGGGCAAGATCACGCGCGGCCGCATCGGCGTGTCGGTGCGTCCGGTGTCGCCTGACGAAGTCGACGCGCTCAGCCTGAAGGATCGCCGCGGCGCGATCGTCGCGCAGGTCCCGCCGGGACCGGCGGCGACGGCGGGCATCGAGCCAGGCGACGTGATCGTCGAGTTCAACGGCAAGCCGGTGAACAAGAGCGACGATCTCCCGCAGATCGTCGCGGCCACCGCGCCTGGCACCACCGTGCCGGTCAAAGTGATTCGCGACGGCAAGGAGCGCACTTTCAACGTACGCGTTGAAGAGCTCAGCCTCGATGCCGAAGCGGCCCGCCAGGCGGACGCCACGGATCCGGGCGGCGACACCGGCGCGGGATTCGGCATCACGCTGAACAACGTGACGCCCGAGATGGCGCGTCAATTCGAGCTGCCCGCGAGCGCGCGGGGAGCGGTCGTCACCGAAGTCGATCCTGATAGCCCTGCGGCGCGCGTGCTGCAGCCGGGCGACGTGATTCTGCAGGTGAATCGCAAGCCCGTGGCCAACGCCAACGAAGCAAGCACGGCTCTCCGTGCGGTCCCGTCGGGCCGTGCGGTCGGCATGCTGATCATGCGGCGCGGACAGGAGCAGTTCGTCACCGTTCGCAAGGGATAAGTGGCGCTCCGCGAGCTGATAGCCGACCGCATCCGGACGGGCGGCCCCATCAGCTTCGCGGAGTTCATGGACATCTCGCTTTACCATCCGGACCTTGGCTACTACGCCCGCGCGGCCCAGAAGACTGGGCGCGCGGGCGATTTTTTTACGAGCGTCGACGTCGGGCCGATCTTCGGCGAGCTGCTGGCGAAGCAGTTTGCCGAGATGTGGCAGATTTTGCGATTGGGGTCTGACCCCCGTACCGGTACGGGGGTCAGACCCCAATTCGATCTGGTCGAGGCCGGCGCCGGGAGTGGGCGTTTAGCCCGCGATATCCTCGACGCGGCACAGAAACACCAGCCCGACTTCTACCCTGCCATCCGCCTCTCGCTCGTTGAACAATCGCACACTGCGCGTGAAGCGCAGCGCAGAACGCTTGGACCCCACGCGGGCTTGCTGGCTCATAGCGGCGCCGTTCTGCCCGCGGACGTGCACGGCGTCATCTACGCGAATGAATTGCTCGACGCGCTGCCCACACACGTGGTCGCGATGACCGAGAGCGGCCTGCGCGAGGTCTTCGTTGACGTGGAGCCGTCAACACGTCGCTTCGTTGAGCGGTTCGAGGAGCTCTCGACGCCGCGGATCGCCGAGTACCTCGCGCGCGCAGGCGCCGAAATGCGGGTCGGATGGCGCGCTGAAGTGAATCTGCGCGCCGAAGACTGGACGAAAGACGCGGCCAACGCGCTTCGCCGCGGCTTCATGATCCTGATCGATTACGGCCATGACGAGCGTGAACTGTACGATGCTTCTCATTCGGCGGGTACGCTGACGTCGTACAAGCAGCACTCGCAGCTCGCCGATTTTCTCCAGGAGCCTGGCGAAACTGACATCACCGCACACGTCGACTTATCCGCAATCACGCGGGTGGCTGAACGTTCCGGCCTCGACGTGCTGGCACGACTCGACCAGACGTACTTCCTGCTGGGCCTCGGGATCACCGATCTCGACGGACTGTCCCTGCGCCAGCGGCTGGCGCTGAAGACGCTATTGCTGCCAGGCGGATTAGGCAGCACGCACAAGGTGCTGATCTTCGCAAAGGGCGTGGGCACTCCGGCGCTGAAAGGGTGTTCTTATCGTGTGCGGATGACGTGAACGTGAAGCGGCGCCGCCGACTTCTCAGACGCCGATCGGCCGGCGCGCGCCACGCCAGACCAGCCGCCGCGTGAAGACGTACATGGTGAAGCACTCGAGCGCGAACGGCGGGAACCCGAAATAGCCGAGCACCGGCATCTCGAAGATCTTGATGTCGCCGAAGATCGGCACCGTGTAAATCCACTTCGCCCGCGCCCAGAAGTTCCAGAACTCCCAGAGACCACCGCAGATGAATCCCGCCACGAGCAGGTTGATCAGCCGATCGTATCGGCCCGCGCGCAGATCGAGAGAGAACGACTCGTCGCCCGCGCGTGCGTTGATCGGATCGAGAAGGAATATGAATCCCAGAAACACCGGCGCTGCAAGGTATGGCGACGGCCATACCAGCGGCCATATCAGCATCGCCGCGCCGATGGTGATGCTCGCGTAGCTTGCCGCGCCGAAACGCGACGCGCGAACGCGGGTCGCGCGTTCCGGGACAGGCGAACGGCGGCCGCGCACCGCGGCCACCAGCTCGGCGGTCTCGAAGATCCCCGGCGAGATGGTCGCGAACGCCCAGGCGTAGCCGAAGTACCGCACCAACAGATTCCCCGGCAGGTTGACGTAGTGCCAGTTCTCAATCAGCAGGTTGTAGCCTTCAAACACGACCCACAGGGGTATCGAGGCGATCGAAAGGAAAACGAATTCGCTGCGGTTGGCCGTAAGCCATGACGATCCGCGCAGCCTGTAAACGATCCCGTCCAGCAGGAGGATGTAGCCGGTCCAGGCAAACGGCGTATGCCACGTCCAGAACGGTTCGACGCGCGCCAGCATCAACGCCTCTGATGTCGCAAGCAGAGCGAGCCCGCACCACGCGTGAAACGGCAGCCGCATGAGCACCATCGTCAGTGGTGACTTGACTCCAAGTCAACGGAGCGCTTCCAGGCCGTGGTTGTCCATCAACCGGACAGGCATCAATTCATGGTGAGACCATGGTCATCGACCGGCCACAAGGGTATAGAATGGCGGGTTATGGCAGCCATCCTGGAGCGAGAGGTCAAGCTCGGCTTTCGCGACGCCGAGGAAGCGCGGCAGGCAATATTGGCGGCTGGCGCCACTCCGCTGCGAGGGCGGCGGCTCCAGGAGGACTACCTCCTCGATACTCCCGACGACTCGCTGCGCCTCCGGCGCTGCGTGCTTCGCGTCCGGCTCGAATGCGGCAAGACCCTCCTCACGTTCAAGGGTCCGGTTCAAATTTCGCCGATGAAGCTTCGCGAAGAGCTCGAGACCGTCGTTGGAGACGGATTGCTGCTCCTCCACGTGCTCGAAGAGCTCGGCTACCGCGTGTGGTTCCGCTACGAAAAATATCGCGAGGAGTTCGCGCACGAGGACGTCACGATCGCCGTTGACGAGACCCCGGTCGGCACCTTCGTCGAAATCGAAGGCAGCGAGCAGGGCATCCATGACATGGCTGCGGCGCTGGCTCGAAACCCCGCCGATTACGTCACCGATTCGTATCGGGGTCTGTTCGTCAAGCATTGTGAGCGGAACGGCCTGCCCCTCACCGACATGCTCTTCGAGGAATCCTAACTGCCTCACGCGGCTCTTCTGCTTACGGCCGGTCTGGGGACGCGGCTCCGGCCACTCTCGTATGTTCGCGCGAAGCCGGCCGTACCCGTTGCCGGCGAGCCTCTCGTGCGCCGGATACTCCGGTACGGCGCCTCCTGGGGTATTCGCGACTTCGTACTGAACCTGCACTATCTGCCTGAGACGATCACCGCGCAGGTTGGCGACGGCGCCGACCTCGGCGTCCGCGTGCGCTATTCGTTCGAGTCGCCGGTGCTCGGCTCCGCGGGAGGACCGCGAAAGGCGCTGGACCTGCTGCCGGATGAGCCGTTCTTCATCATCAACGGCGACACGCTCACCAACGTCGACCTGGACGCGCTTGCCGAACACCACCGAGCCTCGGGTGCGCTCGTGACCATCGCCGTTGTCCCAAACGAACATCCCGATCGTTACGGTGGGCTGATACTCGACTCGACGGGACGCTTTCACAGCGTCGTACCGCGTGGATCGCGCGTGCGCTCATACCACGTGGTCGGCGTGCAGATGGCGAACCCCTCTGCGTTTGCGCGGCTGCCTGTCAATCAGCCAGCAGAAAGCATCGGCGCGTTGTACAAAGAGCTCGTGAGAGAAAACCTCGGGCACGTGCGAGCTTTTCTGTGCGAAGCCGATTTCTGGGACGTCGGCACCACAGCGGATTACCTGGCTGCGTGCCTTGCCATCAGCAGCGCCGAAGGCAGCGTGCTCCAGCCCGGACGCCGATCCCATGTCGAGCGCTCGGCACGCGTCTCGGAAAGCGTCATCTGGGACGATGTGAGCGTTGGCGCCGGCGCCACGCTCGAGCGGTGCATCGTCGCCGACGGCGCAAAAATTCCCGCTGGAGCCAGCTTCCGCAATTGCGCCATTATTCAGAGAGACGGAGAGCTCGTCGTCGCGGACTTATGAGCGGGTGGGGCGGGGGGCCCTGCAACTAAGAATGGAAAGGCGATCGCCAGCGCTTCAGGACACGCGCGCGAGAATCGACGAATGTCTGCATCGCGCAAAACTCGCGGGGCCGCAGGTGCGCGTCGTGCCGCTGACCGGCGACGCGTCGACCCGTCAGTACTTCCGCATCCTGCGCCCCGACAACCCGTCGGTGGTGCTCGCGGTCTACGATGAGCCGTTCGTTTTCGACGAGTTGCCGTTCGTCAACGTCTGCCGGCTGTTCACGAACATCCCGCTGCCCGTGCCCGCGATCGCGGGCCATGCGGACGACCTCGGCATTCTCATCCTCGAAGATCTGGGCGACGTCACCCTCCAGGCCCATCTGGGCATGACGCAGCCGGCCCAGCACGACGCGCTCTACAAGCAGGCGGTTGAGCTCGTGTTCCGGATGCAGCGGAAAGGCGCGGAGCTGCAGTCGCCCGAATACATCTCGTTCGGCATTGCGTTCGATCGAGACAAGTTGATGTGGGAGCTGAATTTTTTCGTAAAACATTTTCTGGAGGCCTACCGCGGCGTCCGGCTGACGCCGGCGGCGCGCGGCGCGCTCGAGGAGGAGTCGGTGATGATTGCCGGCGAGCTCGCCGACGAGCCGCGCGTGCTGTGCCATCGCGACTATCACAGCCGCAATCTGATGCTCCACGATCGGCGCCTCTGCATCATCGATTTCCAGGACGCGCGCATGGGCCCCGACACCTACGACCTGGCGTCCCTGCTGCGCGATTCGTACGTCGACCTTACGGAGACGCGCGTCGACGACCTGATTCGTACCTACCTTCGGCTTGGAGGGGCCGTCGCAGGCCACACCCGACGCATTCGCGGAGTACCGGCGCCGGTTCGACCTGATGTCGGTGCAACGCAACCTGAAAGCGCTTGGGACGTTCGGACACCAGACGACATCGCGGAGCAATCCCGTGTATATCCAGTACATCCCACGGACGCTCAGTTACGTGCGCGCGAACCTCGAACGCTACTCGCGATTCGCGCGGCTGCGAGAGCTGCTCGCACCCGTGTTATAGGGGTCAGACCCCCTTTTTACGTTTTGGGTAACCCCTTTGGGCATCATGAAACGGTTTGGCATTTCCACCCACCTCTATCACGAAGAGCGGCTGCAGAAATCCCACCTGCTCGAGATCGCGGCGAACGGATTTGAAGCGGTCGAGGTGTTCGCGACCCGAAGCCATTTCGATTATCACGATGGCGCGGCGATTCACGCGCTGCAGGAGTGGCTGGGCGAGGCCGGGCTCGATCTCCATTCCGTCCACGCGCCTATCACCGACGTGTTCGCCAACGGCCGCGGGCAGCGAAACTTCTCCACCGCCATGCGCGACACCGATGCGCGAAAAGCCACATTGCACGAGATTTCGGCCGCGCTCAACATCGCGAAGACCATTCCGTTCTCGTTCCTCGTCGTTCACCTGGGCGTGCCTGCCGCCTGGAATCCCGGACCGGATGACAACCATCGCGAGGCGGCTCTCCGCAGCGTCGCGGAGATTCACGGGATGGCCGAAGCGGTCGGCGTGAAGGTGGCACTCGAGGTAATGGGCAACAGTCTCTCGACCGCGTCGGGACTGATCGAGATTCTCGAGCACGGCTTCGAAGGCGCCGACCTGGGTATCTGCATGGACGTCGGCCATGCGCACCTGCTTGGGGACGCCCCCGAAGCCATTGAGATCGTTTCGGAGTACCTGGTCACGACGCACATTCACGACAACCGCGGCCAGAGCGACGACCATCTCGTCCCGTTTCAGGGAACCATTAACTGGGCGTCCACCATCATGTCGTTCGAGAAGATCGGCTACGATGGAGTGTTGATGTACGAGGTAAAGGCCGCAGAGAGTACTCGAGCGGTGCTCGAGCGGGCGGTCGCGGCCCGCCGACGGCTCGAGGCACTGATGGCGGACAGCCTGATGGCCGACCTGAACGGCCTACGCCAGACGATGAAGGTCGGCACTACGCCAGACGAAGATGAAGGTCGGCACTACGCCAGACGAATGATTGCTTACATAGACCAAATCGCGAAGGACGAGGGAAAGCCGGTCACGATACGCGGATGGCTTCACAACCGCCGCTCGAGCGGAAAGATCCACTTTCTGTCGGTGCGCGACGGCACGGGATTCATCCAGGCCATTGTCTCGAAGGCCGCAGTCGGTGACGAGAAATTCAAGCAGGCCGATCACCTGTCGCAGGAAACCGCGCTGATCGTCCACGGCACTGTCCGCGCCGACAGCCGCGCACCAGGCGGATTCGAGCTCGATGTCTCGGACTTCGAGATCGTGAACCCGTCGACGGACTACCCGATTACTCCGAAGGAGCACGGGATCGATTACCTGCTCGATCGGCGTCACCTGTGGATTCGTTCGGAGAAGCAGGCGGCGATCCTTCGCGTGCGTCATGAGGTCGTCAGCGCTGTACGCGACTTTTTCAACGACCAGGGGTTCATCCTCGCCGACACGCCGATTTTCACTCCTGCGGCGTGCGAGGGCACGACGACGCTCTTCCCGGTCGACTATTTCGAGGATCAGAAAGTCTTTCTCACGCAGAGCGGGCAGCTCTACGCGGAGGCCAACGCCATGGCGCTCGGCCGCGTCTACAACTTCGGGCCGGTGTTCCGCGCCGAGAAGTCCAAGACGCGCCGGCACCTCACGGAGTTCTGGATGGTCGAGCCGGAAATGGCGTACGCGACGCTCGACGACGTGATCGACCTTGCTGAGGGGCTCGTGGTGGCGGTTGTCTCACGGGTGCTCGACAAACGGCAGCGCGAGCTCAAGGCGCTCGAGCGCGACACATCGAAGCTCGAGAACGTCAAAGCGCCCTTCCCCCGCATCTCGTACGACGAGGCCGTCAAAATTCTCCACGACAAGGGACAGCCGTTCGAATGGGGCGGCGATCTTGGCGGGACCGACGAAACGATTCTGTCGCAGCATTTCGACCGGCCGGTGGCGATCCACCGTTATCCAGCGAGCGTGAAGCCCTTTTACATGGAGTCCGATCCGCAGCGGCCCGAGCTCGCGTTGTGCGTCGACATGCTCGCTCCAGAAGGCATCGGCGAGATCATCGGCGGCAGCCAGCGCCTCGCCAGCTACGACGTGCTGCTGCAGCGCATCAAGGATCACAATCTCCCGCAGGAAGCCTTCGAGTGGTATCTCGACCTGCGCCGATTCGGGTCGGTGCCGCACGGCGGCTTCGGCATGGGCATCGAACGCGTCGTCGGCTGGATCTGCGGCCTCGAGCACGTGCGCGAGGCCACGCCGTTTCCCCGCATGATGTATAGGGTTACTCCGTAAGGTTCCGGGTTCCGGTTCCAGTTCCGAGATTCTAGAATTTCAGATTTCAGATTCTAATATGAAGATCGGTTTTGTTTCGCTCGGGTGTCCGAAAAACCTCGTCGACTCCGAGGTCATGATGGGGCTGTCGCAGGAAGGCGGGCACACGTTGACGCCGAACCCTGCGGACGCCGACGTGCTCGTCGTCAACACGTGCGCGTTCATCGACTCGGCCAAAGAGGAATCGGTCAACACCATCCTCGAGCTCGCCGAGTTCAAGAAGAGCGGCAACTGCAAGCGGCTCGTCGTGACCGGCTGCCTGGGCGAGCGCTACCGCGACGAGCTGAAGGAACAGATCCCCGAGATCGACGCGGTGCTCGGAACGGGCGATGTCCCCGAGATCGTCGGCGCGATCGAAGGGACGAGCAGGATCCGGACGATCCCGTTGAGGCTCGTTCACGCCGGGAACCCTGAGCCCGAAGTCCGAAGCCGGGATTTGCCGACGTATCTGTACGACGCGGAACCACGTGTGTTCGCCACGCCCCGGCACTTCGCGTACGTCAAGGTCGCCGAGGGCTGCGACTACAAGTGCTCCTTCTGCATCATCCCGACGCTGCGCGGCCACTATCGGAGCCGCCCTGTCGATGCGATCGTGCGCGAGGCGCGGTCGCTCGCAGCTCGCGGAGTGCGCGAGCTCATCCTGATCTCCCAGGACACGACGTTCTACGGAAGAGATCTCGGCGAAGGCGCGGCGCTCCCAACGCTTCTGCGCGAGCTGAACGAGATTGACGGTATCGACTGGATCCGGCTGCTCTATCTCTATCCGACGACCATCACCGACGAAATGCTCGAGGCGATGGCCGAGTGCGACAAGGTCGTCAAGTACATCGATTTGCCGCTGCAGCATGCGTCAGACGACGTGTTGCGGCGGATGAAGCGGCCTGGAACCGGGAAGGGATATGAGAAGCTGCTCGCGCGAATCCGGGAGCGCGTGCCGGGCGTCTCATTGAGAACGACGTTCATCGTGGGTTTTCCGGGCGAGACCGCCGCCGAGTTCGAGGAGCTGCGCACATTCATCCAGCGCATCGGCTTCGATCACGTCGGCGTCTTCACCTACTCGCACGAGGAAGGCACGACGGCGCACGATTTTGCGGATGACGTGCCGGCCGCCACCAAGCGGAAGCGCCGGAACGCGCTGATGGCCGAGCAGAAGCGCATCGTGGCGCGGGCGCAGAAGGTTCGGGTCGGCGCCCAGGTGGACGTCATGGTGGATGGGCCGTCACCCGAGCACGAGCTCGTCTGGCGCGGACGTCTGGCGGGTCAGGCGCCCGAAATAGACCCGGTAGTGTATTTTACGGACGCCAATCCGGACGCCCTGCGGCCCGGCGCCCTTTTGCGGGCCGAAATTGTGGGTGCCCGCGAGTACGATTTGGTGGTGCGTCCACTGTGATAAACTTTCAGGTTCGTAAGAGCCTGCAAGACCTGAAGTGGGCCGGTGCCCACTTTTTGTTTTTGAGGGTGGTTTTACGCAGCTCATTGACAGAATTCGCGCCGTTGCCGAGCGGGTGGCCCGCTCCTACAATCTGGAGATTTTCGACGTTCAGTTCCGGCGAGAGCCTGTCGGCTGGATGCTGAGAGTCTTCGTCGACGTGCCGTTCGACTCTGGCGCGCCCTGGCCCGACGAGGCCGAGCGGCGGCGCCGCGCGGACGCCTCGCCGACGATTAACGATCTCGAACAGGTCAGCCGCGATTTGAGCGCAGTTCTGGACGTCGAAGAAACGATCGATCATAGCTATACCCTCGAGGTTTCGTCGCCGGGTCTCGATCGGCCGCTGCGGAGCGAGGCCGATTACCGGCGCTTTGCGGGAAGGCTCGCGAAAGTCGTCGTGTCGAAGCCGGTCGATCGCCAGACGCATTTCGAGGGGCGGCTGGGCGGAGTCGAAGACGATTCGATTGTCATGGAAACGACGCCAGGCAAGCGGCAGTTGATCCCGCTCGCGCTGGTTACACGCGCGCGGCTGGAAGTCGAATTCTAAAAGACGCGACGAGCGGCGTGGGACGAGTGGGACCCCACAAGCGAGGCGCGCGAGCGGGGCGAGGGGCCCCCGCGAGGGAAAAATGTCAAATCCGTTGATGCAGACGATCGAGGCACTGGCCAAGGAAAAAGGCATCGAAGCCGATGTCGTCATTGGCGCTATCGAGGACGCGGTGCTCACCGCCTCGCGCAAGTATTACAAGACGAACGAGAACCTGAAGACCCGCTTCAACCAGGAAACCGGACAGGTCGACCTGTTCGCCGTCAAGCAAATCGTGGTCGACGTGCAGAACCCCGCGACGGAGATTTCACTGGAAGAAGCGCAACAGCTCTACGGCGACGAAGCCGAAGTGGACATGGAAATCGAGTTTCCCAAGCCCACTGAGGTGCTCGGCCGCATCGCCGCGCAGACCGCCAAGCAGGTGATCTTCCAGAAAGTGCGCGAGGCCGAGCGCGAGAACATCTTCGGCGAATACAGCCAGCGCATCGGTGAGGTCGTGAACGCCACCGTCAAGCGCTTCGAGAATGGCGACATGGTCGTCGAGCTCGGACGCATCGAGGCGAGCCTGCCGCGCAAGGAGCAGTCTCGGGCGGAAAGCTACGCGCCGGGCGAGCGCCTGCGCGCCGTCATCAAGGGCGTGAACCGCAGCACGAAGGGACCGCAGATTGTCCTGTCGCGCACCGATCCGGCGCTCCTCGTCAAGCTGTTCGAGCAGGAAGTGCCCGAAATCTACGACGGCACCGTGCAGATTCGCGGCGCGGTGCGCGAGGCCGGTGACCGGGCGAAGGTTGCCGTGTTTTCGCGCGAGCGCGACGTCGACCCGGTCGGCGCCTGCGTCGGCATGAAGGGCACGCGGGTCCAGGCGATCATCCGCGAGCTTCGCGGCGAGAAAATCGACATCGTCGAGTGGTCGGACGACCCCATTTCGCTCGTGACCAACGCGCTGAGCCCCGCGAAAGTACAGCGCGTGTCGATCGTCGACGACAAGGAACGCGTCGTCGAGGTGGTCGTCGAGGACAAGCAGCTGTCGCTCGCGATCGGGAAGAAGGGCCAGAACGTCCGTCTCGCAGCCAAGCTGACCGGCTGGCGCATCGACATCAAGAGCGAAGAAGAAAAACGCCGCGAGATCGAGGCGCAGTTCGAGGGCGTGATGCCCGAGACTCCCGCGGAAGACGAGGGCGCCGGAGAAGTGGCGGCCGAAGCGGAATCTGGAAGCGACGACACCGCCGCGGCATTTTCGATCGCCGGCATCGGCGACAAGACGATCAAGAAATTGATCTCGGCCGGGTTCGACACGGCCGAGAAGATTGCGCTGGCCAGCGTCGACGCGCTGTCAGAAGTGCAGGGCATTGGCGCCAAGACCGCGGAGCGGATTCTCGCCGCGGCGCGCGGCGAAAGCCCGGCAGCCGAAGAAGAAAAACTGTAGGAGAACTATTTGGCAACTGTTCGTATTTACAAGGTCGCGGAGCTCCTCAACACAAGCAGCCAGGAAGTGCTGGCGCTGCTCAAGCGCGCGCACGGCATCGAGCTGAAGAGCGCATCGAGCACGATCGAAGAGGTCGTCGCGCGCCAGTTCGTCGAACGCCTCGCGCGCGAGCGCAGCATCACGCTTCCGGGCGGCGACATGTTCGCCGAGGGCCCTGTGGCGAAGCCTGGCGCGAAGAAGCCCGCTGCGAACGCGAAGAAGCCAGAACCGGCAAAGCCCGCAGCGCCCACACTCGCACCCCCGCGACTCGTAAAAACCGCGAAGCCGGCTGCCGCCGCCTCGACCGGCGTCGAAGAGCACGTGCAGGAAGAACCGGCGCCTACGCCCGTCGCCGCTCCGGTAGAAGTGCCAGAGGAAGTCGACGCGCCGGTCGTGGAAGTTCCGACCGCCGCGTCTGCCGCGACGCCGGCCGAGCCCGAGCCTGAACCCGTGATCGAGGAGCCGACTGCAGCTCCGCCTGTTGTCGAGCCGCCGGCGCCTGCGCGCCCTGTGGCCGCTGCGCCTCCGGCGCCCTCAAAGCCAACGCCGGCACCGGGCCGGATGGTGCCGCCGAGCATCAGGCTCAGAATCGAAGAGCCCAGCGCGCCAGGAACATCCGCGGTGCCCGCCATGCCGACTCGTCCGGCTGGTCCGCGTCTACGTCCGTCCGACAAGGTCGTGCCGCCCCGTCCAACTGCCCCACTGCCCCCGCCGACGGGAAACCTCGCGCGACCGGGTGGACCTGGCGGCGGCCCTGGCGGCGTCTCGACGCGCCCAGCTCCGCAACGTCCGTCCTATCCGCCTCCGATGCGGCCGAACATGCCGCCGGGCGGACCGCGGCCGCTACCGTCCCAGCCCGTGCGTCCGCCGCAGGGCCCGCAAGGCATGCGCCCGTCAGGCGGCGTCGGCCAGCAGCGTCCCGGTGCACCACGATTCACGCCGCCGCCGATGCGGCCGGCGGTGGGCCGGCGTCCCGAGGCGAGCAGCGCCGCGAACAACGCCCGCAGCAGCCGGCGCAGATGCCGCCGCCGCCCGTCACGCGGACCATCACGTTCGTCGAAGGCATGACGGTGAAGGATCTCGCCGACAAGCTCGAGCAGCGCGTGAAGGACGTGCTGAAGAAGCTGCTCGACAAGCGGCTGATGATGACCATCAACAGCACGGTCGACACCGACACCGCGTCGATGATCGCGCGGGAGTTCGGCGCCGAGCTGCAGCTTCGCACCTTCGAGCAGGACATGCTCGAGGTGGAAGCCGAGGACGTGAAGCCGGAAGACACCATCACGCGCGCCCCTGTGGTGACGGTCATGGGACACGTCGATCACGGCAAGACGACGCTGCTCGACGCCATCCGCACGACGCGCGTCGCGGAGCGCGAAGCCGGCGGGATCACGCAGCATATCGGCGCCTATCACGTCACGACCGACGCCGGACGCAACATCGTCTTCCTCGATACGCCGGGCCATGAAGCGTTCACGTTGATGCGCGCGCGCGGGGCGAAAGTCACCGACGTCGTCGTGCTGGTCGTGGCCGCAGACGACGGCGTGATGCCGCAGACGCGCGAGGCGATCGACCACGCGAAAGCGGCGAACGTGCCGATCATCGTGGCGATCAACAAGATCGACAAGCCGGGATCGGATGCCGAGCGCGTCAAGCGCGAGCTGTCGGATCTGAATCTCGTGCCCGAGGACTGGGGCGGCCAGACCGTCATGGTGCCCGTGTCCGCGAAGAAGAAAACCGGCCTCGACACGCTGCTCGAAATGGTGCTCCTCGTCAGCGACATCGGCGAGTACAAAGCCAACCCGAAGCGGAACGCGTCGGGCACCGTGCTCGAGTCGAAGCTCGATCGCGGCCGCGGCCCCGTCGCGACGATCCTCGTACAGGACGGCACGCTGCGCGTCGGCGACACGTTCATAGCCGGCCCGATCGTGGGCCGCGTGCGCGCGCTCATTGACGACCGCGGCAAGCCGATCAAGATGGCGCCGCCATCGACGCCGGTCGAAGTGCTCGGCCTCACCGGTCTGCCGCAGCCCGGCGATGCGTTCCAGGCGCTTGCCGACGCGGCGAAGGCGCGGCAGATTGCGACCTACCGCCAGGGGATGGCGAAAGAGAAGGCGCTCGGGGCGAAAGGCAGCCGCCTGACGCTCGAGTCGCTGCAGCAGCAGATTGCCGAAGGCGGCATGAAAGACCTGCCGATCGTCATCAAGTCCGACGTGCAGGGCTCCGCCGAAGTGCTTGCCGACACGCTGTCGAAGTTGAGCGACGACCGCGTCCGCATCAAGATCATCCACTCGGGCGTCGGCGCCATCAACGAATCCGACGTGCTGCTCGCATCGGCGTCGAACGCGATCATCATCGGGTTCAACGTGAGGCCCGACCGCAATGCCGAGTCGCTCGCCGAGCGCGAAGAGGTCGACATCCGCCATCACACGGTCATCTACAACGTCACGGACGAGATGAAGAAGGCGATGACCGGCCTGCTCGAGCCGACGCTGAAGGAAGTGCGGCTGGGCGCGGCCGAAGTGCGGAACATCTTCAAGGTCCCCAAGGCCGGCACGATCGCGGGCTGCTACGTGATCGAAGGCCGCATCACGCGCTCGGGAGATACCAAGGCCAGGCTCATGCGCGACGGCGCGATGGTGCACGAAGGAAAGATCGGGTCGCTGCGCCGCTTCAAGGACGACGTGAGCGAAGTGAAGACCGGGTTCGAATGCGGCATCGCGTTCGACAAATACAACGACGTGAAGGTCGGCGATCTGATCGAAGTCTTCACGATCGAACGGGTGGCCGTGTCTGCGTAAGTGGTCGTCGGGCATCTCTCCATCGAGCTCCATATTCCCGGCGCCCGGTCTCTGAAAGAGAAGCGGATGGTGCTGCGGAGCGTCAAAGATCGCATCCGAAAGTTCAACGTCGCCGTTGCCGAGGTCGAGTACAACGACCTCTGGCAGCGGGCGGGGCTCAGCATCGTCACCGTTTCGAACGATGAAAAGCACGCCGACCGCGAGCTCGCCGCCGTTGTGAATGAAATCGAGCGGCTCGAGCCGGGCTTGATCTCGCGTACTGAGGTAGAGTTCTTGGGGTGAGGGGGAATCTAGAATCTAGTTTCAGATTGTCAGATTTTCGATTTTAGATTCTAGATTTCAGTGTTTGCAGCTTATATGGGTCAGGGTTCGAGACCGGAACGTGTGGCGGATCAGATTCGCGCGGAAGTCACCACCATGATTGCGCGCGATCTGCACGACCCCGGCGTGGGGTTCGTCACCATCACGCGGGTGCAGGTGAGCCCGGACCTGCAGCACGCGCGGGTGTACTACACCAGCCTGGGCGATGCCGCGGCACGCAAGAACACCGCGCGCGCCCTCGACCGCGCGGCGGGGTTCATGCGGCGCCAGATCGGACAGCGCCTTCGCTTGCGCCGCGCGCCGGAGATTCAGTTCGAGTTCGACGCCAGCATCGGACATCAGGACCGCGTCGAGCAGCTCCTGAACGAGATCGCCGACGAGCGCGCCAAGGCACCCGTCGCACCAGCATCGCACCTGCTGCACCGACGCTACGCACCTATTGCACCTGACGACGCGCCCGACCCTGATGACCGCTGAGCCCATCGCCGCCATCCGCGACGCCATTCTTCAGCGCCAGCGGTTCGTCATCACCTCGCACGCACGGCCCGACGGCGACGCGATCGGCTCGCAGGTCGCTATGGCGCTCGCGCTGCGCGAGCTCGGCAAGGACGTGCAGATGGTGGCCGCCGATGCCGCGCCACCGCAGTTCCTGGAATTTCCCGGCGTGCGCGACATTCACATCACACAGGAGGTGGCTGGGCCGTTCGACGCGGCCATCGTGATGGAATGCGGCGACCTGTCGCGAACCGGCGTCTCGGGACTCGACAAGTACTTCGTCGTCAACATCGATCATCACCCCGGCAACAAGAGCTACGGGGCGATCAACTGGTTCGACCCTGGGCGCGGCGGCATGCGGCGAGATGGTGTTCGACCTGATCGAGGCGCTCGGCGTGACGCTGACGCCGGCGATCGCGACGCACATCTACATCACGATCCTCACCGACACCGGCGGCTTCCATTTTTCGCACATCACGCCGCGAACGTTCGAAATTTGCCGCCGGTGCAACGAAGCCGGCGCGCAGCCCGAGTCGATCGCCCGCGCGGTGTACGACAGCAGCACGATGGCGCGGCTGCGTCTGATGGGCGCCGTCCTCCACAACCTCGAGTTCGAGGGTGGCGGCCGTGCAGCTCTCGCGACCCTGACGCTCGAACTTCTCCAGCGCACCGGGGCCACGCAGGAAGACTCCGAGGGCCTCATCAACATCCCGCTCACTGTGAAGGAGATTCAAGCCGTCGCGTTTCTCAAGGAGATCGCGCCGGACAGCTTTCGCGTGAGCCTGCGATCCAAGGGCAGCGTCGACGTGAATCGCGTCGCGAACATATTCGGGGGCGGGGGCCACAAGAACGCGGCCGGATGCACGCTGAATGGCTCGTACGGCGACGTCCGGCAAAAAGTCGTCACCGAGCTCACCCGCGCGCTTACGTAAATCGTAAAAATGGGGTCTGACCCTCTTTTTACGGACGGCGTAATTGTCGTCGACAAGCCGGCGGGGCCAACGTCGCACGACGTCGTCGCCGTCATGCGCCGCGCCCTCCTTCGCGCTCCGCGCTCCGGAGGGCAGGCCGGCAAGCCAAAAGTTGGCCATACCGGCACGCTCGATCCGCTCGCGTCGGGGGTGCTGCCGTTGGTCATCGGCAAAGCCACCCGCCTTGCGCAGTTTCTGTCGTCTGCCGAAAAAGAGTACGAAGCGGACATCGAGCTGGGCGTGACGACCACGACGCTCGATCGCGGCGGCGATATCGTCGCGCGTGAGCCCCGGCGCCCGGCGGCAGACCTGACCGTCCGCATTATTGAGGAAGCGGTCGCGGAGTTTCGCGGCACCTATCTGCAGCAGCCTCCGGTTTTTTCGGCCAAGAAAATCGATGGAGATCGCGCGTACGATCTCGCCCGCCGCAACGCGCCGGTCCAGCTGCAGCCGGTGCAGGTGACAGCCACCTCTGTCGAGGTGCTCGAATGGCGCGGCACGATGCTGAAGCTGCGGCTGGTGTGTTCGGCCGGCTATTACGTGCGCTCGCTGGCTGACGCGCTCGGCGAGCGCCTCGGCACCGGCGGTCACCTCGCAGGATTGGTGCGGACGCGCAGCGGCGATTTCACGTTGACCGACGCTGTTGGCCTCGATCTCCTGGATCGCAATCCCCACGAGGCCGCGGCGCGGGTCATCCCACTCGCGGCGCTGCTGCCGTCCTTGCCGGCCCTTACACTGACGCCGGAAGGGGCGTCCCTAGCGGCCCGTGGCGGGTTTATCGGGCCCTCGCAGGTGGCATCCCCTGCGACTCTCCCCGAGACAGGCCGTGTCCGGCTCCTGCACCCCGATGGGCACCTCGTCGCCATCGCCGAGCCTCGAACAGGCGGGGACTCCAGGGGCCTTTTGCGTCATTTTTTGCATCCCGGCATCGTACTGGACTAAAATTACTCGTTTGGGACTAACACATTGCGGCGGATTGGGGAGCGTCAGGCCGGTGAACGCCGGGCTGCGTTACAAACGCTCTGCTGGACCGCGCGCGGAGGAATGTATTCGTGGCACTCAATAAAGACCGCAAGACCGAGCTCATCACATCGTACCGCACGCACGACTCCGACACCGGCTCTCCTGAAGTTCAGGTCGCCATTCTCAGCGAACGCATCGGGTATCTCACCGAGCACTTCAAGACCCACGCGAAAGATCACCACTCGCGCCGTGGTCTCCTCAAGCTGGTCGGCCAGCGCCGCCGCTTGCTGGACTACCTGAAGGGCAAGGATTCAGAGCGTTACGCCGAGCTGATTCGCCGCCTGGGCATTCGCAAGTAATCGGAGATGGACGTGATAGGTGATTGGGCGATTGACGTAGCAATCGCGAAATCCCAATCGCGACACTTCAATCACCCAATCACCTATCCCCCAATCTCCAAATGAATAAGTTCTGAGGCACAAATGTACAGAAGAGAACTGGAAATCAACGGCACTTCCCTTTCGTTCGAGACCGGCAAATACGCGAAGCAGGCAGATGGATCGGTGATCGTCCGGATGGGCGATTCGGTCGTCCTGGTCACGGCGTGCGCGTCCCCGAATCCGCGTGAGGGCATCGACTTCCTCCCCCTGACGGTCGACTACAAGGAATACACGTATGCGTCGGGCCGCATCCCGGGAGGCTTCTTCAAGCGCGAAGGCAAGCCGTCCGAAAAGGAAGTCCTGACCAGCCGCGTCATCGATCGCCCGATTCGGCCGCTGTTCCCCGCCGGGTGGCGCAACGAGTCGCAGATTATCGCGCTCGTGCTGTCGGCCGACGCGAACTACGACCCGGACGTGCTCGCGATCAGCGGCGCCTCTGCAGCGCTCGCGCTGTCGAGCGTTCCGTTCCAGAAAACCATTGCCGGCGTGCGCGTGGGCAAGGTCGAGGGGCAATACGTCATCAACCCGACATACGAGCAGCGAAGGAAGAGCTCGTTCGATCTGGTGATGGCGGGCAGCAAGGACGCCATCGTCATGGTCGAGGCCGGCGCCAAGGAAGTAACCGAAGAAGAGATGGTCCAGGGGCTCGAGGCCGGCCACGCCGCCATCAAGAAGATTGTCGACACCATCGACGCGTTGGCCAAGGAAGCCGGCAAGCCGAAGCGCGAAGTTCCCAAAAAGGAAGTCGATCACGCGTTCTACCGCGAGGTCGAAGAGAAAGTGCTGTCCCGCTCGCCGAGGCGATGCGCGTGCGCAGACAAGCTCGAGAGCTACAGCACGGTCGATCAGGTGCTGGAGCGATCTCGTCGCGGACATTCCCGAAGGCGAAATCCAGCGCAAGGTCGAAGCGAAAGTCGATCTTCAAAGAGCTCAAGGAGAAGGTGCTGCGCGACGAAGTGCTCGAGAAGGGCGTTCGTCTCGACGGCCGCAAGTTCGACGAGATCCGGCCCATCTGGTCCGAGGTCGGCGTGCTTCCCCGCGTTCACGGCTCGGCTGTGTTTACGCGCGGCGAGACGCAGGCGCTCGTCACCGTGACGCTCGGCACGTCGGACGACCAGCAGAAGATCGAAACGGTCGAAGGCGAGGTCTACCGCCGCTTCATGCTGCACTACAACTTCCCGCCGTTCTCGGTGGGCGAGGTGCAGTTCCTTCGCGGACCCGGCAGGCGCGAAGTCGGCCACGGCGCGCTCGCCGAGCGCGCGCTGCTGCCGGTACTGCCTCCTGAGGAATCCTTCCCCTATACGATTCGCGTCGTGTCCGACATCCTCGAGTCCAATGGTTCGTCGTCGATGGCGTCTGTCTGCGGCGGCACTCTCTCGATGTGGGATGCGGGCGTGCCGTTGCGCGCGCCGGTGGCCGGCGTCGCGATGGGGCTCATCATGGACGAGAAGACAGGCAAGTACGCCGTCCTCTCCGACATCGCGGGCGCCGAAGATCACTACGGCGACATGGACTTCAAGGTGACCGGCACGTCCAAGGGCATTACCGCTCTCCAGATGGACATCAAGGTGGGCGGCATCACGGCCAAGATCATGCGCGAAGCGCTCGACCAGGCGAATCGCGGCCGCATGCATATCCTCGGAGAGATGCAGAAGACGCTCACCGGCCCGCGCGGCAACATCTCGACGTACGCGCCGCGCATCATCACCATCAAGATTCCGGTGGACAAGATCCGCGACGTGATCGGACCGGGCGGAAAGATGATCCGCAGCATCATCGAGCGCACCGGCGTGAAGATTGACGTCGAGGACGATGGCAGCGTGAACGTGGCGTCAGCGGATGAGGCGGCCGCGCAGAAGGCGATCGGCATCATCCAGGAACTGACCGCCACGGCCGAGCTCAACAAGACCTACATGGGCAAGGTACAGCGCATCACGGACTTCGGCGCGTTCGTCGAGATCATGCCGGGCACGGACGGGCTGCTGCACGTCTCGGAGATTGCGAACCACCGCGTGAAGGACGTGCGCGACGAGTTGAAGGAAGGCGAGCAGGTCATGGTGAAGGTCATCAACATCGACCCGACAGGCAAGATTCGCCTCAGCCGCAAGGCCCTGCTGCAGGATGAAGGCGCCGCCGCCGGCGCCCCCGCAGCCGGTGCGCCATCCCGCAAATCGGAGTAAACTGTACGTAGTGATTGGGTGGTAGGTGATTGGGTGATAGGGACTTAGCGATTGGATTGTCCATCGCCCCATCACCAATCACCCACTCACCAAATCCGTGTACTCCCCAGCTGGAGCAACCACAATGACGTCTTCCTCTGCCTTTACGAAGGCCGCGGCGGGATCGGCGCTTGTGCTGGGGTTTGCGGTATTCGGCCTCCTGGCGAGAGCGCAAGAGAGCGGCGAGCGTAAGTTCACGGTGTCCGCCCGCAAATACGCCTTTACCCCGGCACGCCTCGAGGTTCAACAGGACGATCTCGTGCGCGTCACGTTCTCGACCGACGACATTCCGCACAGCTTCACCATCGACAAGTACCGCATCGCGAAGCGCGTCGAGGCGGGCAAGCCGATCGTCTTCGAATTTCGGGCGGACCAGCCCGGACGCTTCCCGATTTACTGCAACCTGGCCGCCGACGACGGGTGCAGGAAAATGATCGGCGAGCTGGTGGTGGCGGGGAGGAAATGGAAAGTGGAAAGAAAAGTAGCGAGTGAAAGGCACTGGCGACCTCACCCGTTGCACCTCGCACCCACCTTCGCATCGCCGGTATCTCCCGACGCTACGGCAGGTTGCACCCAGTATTGCGCCGCCCTCACCCGCTCCTTGAGCGGCGGGTGCGTGTAGAAAAACGCCTGCACCAGTTTCGACGGGCTGTCTTCCGCGAGGTTCTGCTGGCCCAGCCGCCTCATCGCGGTGATGAACGCGGACGGGTTCTCCGTCATCTTCAGCGCATATGAATCGGCGCGACGCTCGTGCGCGCGCGAGACGGCGTTCATCACCGGCTTGACGCACAGGCCGATGGCGCCGGCGGTGAGCAGTAAAACCGGCATCGCCGCCGGATCGGCGATGCCGTCGAAACCGAACAACGGCACGGCACGTCGCAGCGCCAGATGCGCCGCAAAAAAACCCGCGAAGGTCAGCGCCATGTCGAACACCACCGACGTCCAGATGTCCCTGTGCACATGGTGCGCGAGCTCGTGCGCCAGGATGACTTCGATCTCGTCGTCCGAGTATTCCGAGAGCAGCGTGTCCGAGAGAAGGATCCGCCGCGTGTGGCCCATCCCGGTCAGCGCGGCGTTTGCTTTTCTGGTGCGGTCGCTGAGGGTCCACTCGTATACGCCCATGATTCGCGTGCCGGCCTTCGATGCGAGCGCCGTCAGGCGATCGCGCAACGCGTCCTTCTCGAGCGGCTTGAACGTGAAGAACAGCGGCAGAAGTACGACGGGCGCGAGATTCACGAGCGCGATCGCCACGACGGCGTACCCGCCGCCCGCGAGCGCCCACCATGCCGCCGGCCATTGCCGAAGCACGAAGTACACGAACAGCGCGGCACACTCCGCGAACAGGACGCCGATGAGGACCGCTTTGGCGTGATCCTTCAACCAATGCCGGATCGTTTCGGTCGAGAGACCATAGCGCCGCTCGAGCAGAAAGCCACGATAGAAACTGAACGGGAGCGTCGCAGCATCGAATGCGATCGACAACACCAGCACGTACAGCGCGGTGACGTACGAGGGATTCGGCCCGACGAAACCAGCGGCCCAGGCGCGCAACCAGACCGACGCGCCCGTGAGCAGAAGGCCAGACAGCATGACGCCGGACCACACCGTGGAGAGGATCCCGGCGCGGCGGCCAAGACGATGGTAGCGGGTGGCCTTGTCCTCGTTCATCGAGGCTCTGGACCTTGGACTCGCCGGACTCTCGGACTCCTGGACTCTCGACTCCCGTGATCGAGATGCGACCGTTGGTGACGCGAACGTCGATCTCGGGACCGCCGCCGTTGAGCTGCGATTCGAGCGTGCGGATTCGCCTCCCCGACGCTTCGTCTGAGGTTGCCAGCCCGCTGACGGTGATCCCGCCGTTCACCGAACGCGCATTCAGCGTGGCCTTCGCGGTTTTCGGAATTTCGAGCGAGATCCGGCCGTTCGTGCTTTCGAGCCGCACCGGACCGGTGACCTGCGACATCTTCGCTGACACGTGGGCATTGACGGCGGCCGCATCGATCGTGCCGCTCATGGACGTCAGCTCGATGCCGCCGTTGACCACCATAGCTTTCACATGTCCCCGTAGACCGTCGGCTTTGAGCGTCCCGTTGTTGCCTGTCATCTCAAGCCGTGCGTCGGCTGGGATCGCGACCTTATAGCTCGATTCGAGCCCGCCTGGGCCCCTGCCCCGGAACGCGAAGACCGTGGCGACACGTATGTGGTCGGCGGCGGCCGACTCCTCCACCTTGACGTTGCTCAATATTTCCTTGGCGCGAGTCTCGCTCATCGCCCTCGCCTCGAGGACCGCTGCGACGTCGACCACCCCCGGTTTCCCGGCGACAACCTCGATGGAGCCGTTGCCGTTCACGATCTCGACGACGCCCCCTGGGGTGAGCGGATATTGGCGGCTCCACTCCTGTGAGGCCCGCGCGTGAACGGAGACGTTCTTGATGTCGCCGTCCTTAATCGTGACGTCGCAGGCGCCCAGGACGGCCAGGGCGCAGACTCCGGCGGTAAGAGCAGCCGCCTTCGCTTGTCGATGGGAATTGGATGACAAGCTTCGGCGAGCCTCGCTGTAGCGCGGCTTCGCCGCGCGAAAGCGGGAGGGCAGAGAGCAGAGGGCAGACTGCGGCATGTACTACCTGACGAACCTCGCAGCCGGAATGTTTCCTCTGCAGCTTGCCCCGCCGACCTGTCCGCCGAAGCGCGAAGCGCGAAGGTGGAAGCGATATGCGCAGCCGGCGCCCAGGCGGGTCAGTTGAGATCGATGGAGATCAGCTTTGATACTCCGGGCTCCTCCATGGTGACGCCGTAGAGCCGGTCCGCGATTTCCATCGTCCTCCGGCTGTGGGTGATGATGATGAACTGGGTGTGCTCCTGCATCCCCTGCAGCATCTCCACGAACCGGCCGATGTTCGCGTCGTCGAGCGGCGCGTCGATTTCGTCGAGCACGCAGAACGGGCTCGGCTTGTACTTGAAAATCGCGAACATCAGTGCGATGGCCGTGAGCGCTTTCTCCCCGCCCGACAACAGCTGCACGCTCTGCAGCCGCTTTCCGGGCGGCGACGCGATGACCTCGATGCCGCTCTCGAGCACGTCGGTCTCGTCGAGCAGAGCGATGGTGGCGTGCCCGCCGCCGAACAGCGTGCTGAAGGTACCCTGGAAATTCTCCTTGATGGCCGCGAACGCCTCGCGGAACCTCACTTTGCTCGTCTCGTCGATCTTCTTGATCGTATCCTGCGTCGAGGTAATCGAATCGGTCAGATCTTTTTTCTGGGTGGTCAGGAACTGATGGCGCGTGTTGAGCTCGTCGAACTGATCGATCGCCATCATGTTCACCGGGCCAAGGCGTTCGATCTTGTGGCGCAGCCGCGTGATGTGCTCCTCGGGCGTCGCTGAGGCCGCGATGGCAGGCTCCGGTGTCGCGTCGGTGTCGTCGGACTCGTCTTCGCCCGCCGTCCTCATGGCCGACCTGAAGGTCGGCACTACGAGCGACCGGAAGGTCGGCAACACCTGGTCGGCGCACTAGGTCTGGATTCGCCGCGGCGGCGGCTTGTACTTCGGCCACGACTTCGTCCAGGGTCTGCTGCAGCGTGTCGACGCACGACTGCGCGAGATGGGCGAGACCGCTCTCCTCCGTCGCTCGGGCCACTTCGAGCTCGCTCAACTCTGCATGGATCGTTTCAAGCGACCTGCGGGCCGCACGCGTCGCGCCTTCGATGCGATCGGCCTGTTGCCGAAGATCCGTCACCGTGTCTTCGGCCGCGCGGACGTCGGCGCGCAGGGTCTCCAGGCGCGCGGCCTCGCGATCGAGCATCTGGACGGTCTCCTCGACCAACTTCCTCAGGCTTTCCGACTTCGTCTCGATCTCTGCGGCCGCCGCCTGCGATGCCCGGACCCGCGACTCGAGCTCGCTGTTGGCTTCCTCGATCCGCGCGACGTCGGCATTCAGCGCGCCGGCGCGTTCCAGGAGCGTCGCGTACGACGCCTTTGCTTCGGCCGCGCGCCGTGCGAGCGCCTGCAGAGCTTCGCGCGCGTCGCCAAGCCGATGCTGTGCGTGCGACAGCTTGTCGTCGGCTGCGCGCTGCTCCTGATCGAGCCGCGCAATCGACTCGCGCGCTTCGCGCTGCCGCGCGTCGAGACCCTGGCGCTGCTCTTCGGCGCCGCGCCGTTCAATCTCGAGCAGCTCGAACTTCTTCTGAACTCTCTGCAGGTCGTCGGCCGAGCGCTGCAGTTGCATCTCGAGACCGATAATCGCCTTTTCCTCGCGGTGTAAATCGGCGTTGACCGCCGTCACC
Source organism: Vicinamibacterales bacterium (assembly GCA_963802345.1). Lineage (GTDB taxonomy): Bacteria > Acidobacteriota > Vicinamibacteria > Vicinamibacterales > JAMQPK01 > JAMQPK01. The sequence continues at coordinate 150,886 of CAWDIK010000003.1, read as the reverse complement.
GCGTTCGACACCTGGGCGATGCGTGTTTCGAGGGCCGCGACCTCGGACACGGATTGATCGCGCTCGGCTTCTTCGCCGGCGATGCGATCGCGCAGCTCCTTGATCTCCCGCTTGATGCCCAGGATTGCGCGCCCTTCGTCCTTGCTGCCGCCAGAGACGAGCATCCGGCCCCGCACGACATCGCCGCCCAGAGTCGCGATAGGTGCCGGCGTCGACCCCGACGCGGCCAGCGCGCCGGCGAGATCGTCCGCGATGTACCCGTCAGGAATGACGGCGTCGATCGCAGACGCGTGCCCGCCGGTGATCTGCATGACGTCGCGGATCGAAACGAGGCCAGACGGTGCGGCGGGCGCCGACTCAGTGGCCGACCCAGCGGCCGACCCAGTGGCCGACCTGAAGGTCGGCACTACGTACTCTGCGCCCACGTTGCGGCTCTGCGCCGGACAGCACGACAAATCCGCAGCGGCCGACGTTTTCCTGCCGGATCAGATCGAGACCGGCCTGCGCCTGTTCGTGCGTGGGCACGATCACGTGCTGCAGCAGGTCGCCGAGACTGGCCTCGACGGCGCGCTCGTACTTCGGCTCGACGTCGAGATAATCGGCCACCGAGCCCTGCTGACCGACGTGCCCATTGGCCTGCGCCAGCACCATGCGGGCCGCTTCGGTGTACCCGGCGCGCGCTTCCTCGAGGTCGGTCAGCGACGCGAGACGCGCGGTCAGGCCCGCCAGCTCCCGCTCTCGCGCACGCAGGCTGTTCGACTTCCACTCGAGCTCGATACGCGCGCTCGCCAGTTCCGTCTCGCGCGCGGTTTTCGCGTGCTGCGACGCTTCCGCGGCGTCCTTGGCACGGCGAAGGCCGTCCGCGGTCGCCGCCCGATCGCCTTCGAGCCGCTCCTGCTCCATCCGGACCTCGGACTCTTCCACGGTGAGCTTCGCGAGCTCTTCGGATACGCGCTGCATCGCTTCTTCGGCGTGCTGAATCGCATGCCGCAAAGTGGTCGCGACGTTCAGCGCGGAAAACACTTCCGACCGCGCCGCCTCGACGTCGGCCTCGAGCCCCTCGATGCGCCGGTTCTCGTCCCCGTATTCGGATTCGATGCGGGTCAGCTCGGTGGCCGCGCGCTGCTGGTCTTCCAGAGCCTGCGATGCGGCGCGCTGCCGCTCGGCCAGCAGAAGCCGGCCGGGCTCGCGGCGTGTTTCCAGTGCGGCGAGCTCTGCGCGGACCTCATCGGCGCGCAACCCGAGCGACGAAATCTGCTCGCGGTTGAACTCAATCTGCTGCTGACGACGGGTGATGTCCAGCTCGCATGCATGAACCGACTCGCGCGTGCTTGTAGCGGCGGCCTCGGCTTCGACGAGCGAAATGCGCACACGGCTGAAGTCCGATTCTGCCGTGGCCACCGCGGCCGCGGCCGCGGTCTCGCGCTCGCGGGCGTCCAACAGCCGCGCGCGCAGCGATTCGATTCTCTGCGCCGACTCCTGGTAGCGCCCGGCAAACAGCAGCTTCTCCCAGTGGCGGAGCTCATCGCGCAACCGTTTGTAACGGCGCGCTTTCGCGGATTGGCGCTTCAGCGATCCGAATTGTTTTTCGAGCTCGAAAATGATGTCTTCGAGGCGCGTCAGATTTTGAGTGGCGGCCTCCAGCTTCAACTCTGCTGCACGGCGGCGCGCCTTGTACTTGGTAATCCCTGCGGCCTCCTCGATGAGCTGGCGCCGGTCTGCCGGCCGCGAGCTGAGGATCATGCCGATCTTGCCCTGCTCGATGATCGCGTACGCCTTGGCGCCGAGTCCGGTATCCATCAGGAGCTCGTGCACATCGCGCAGCCGGCATACTTCCCCATCGATCAGGTATTCGCTCTCCCCCGACCGATACAGCCGCCGCGTCACTTCGACGGTCCTCGCGATCGAAGGCTTCTCATCGTCCAACGGCTCATCGGGAGCAACCAGCGGCAGCGCCCCACCGGCTTGCGTCAGCAGCACGTCGCTCAGCCTCAGGCGCACCTCCGCGGCCCCCGTGGGCTTTCGCGCATCGCTCCCGTTGAAAATCACGTCTTCCATCCGGTCGCCGCGCAGGCTCTTGGCGCTCTGCTCGCCGAGCACCCACGTAATGGCATCAGCGACGTTGCTCTTCCCGCATCCGTTGGGCCCGACGATGGCCGTGACGCCGCGGTCGAACGACAAATGGGACCGATCGGAAAAGGATTTGAAGCCGGCGATTTCAAGTTGTTGTAAGCGCATGGTCTGCTTCGTTTTTCGCTTTTCGTTTTTCGTTACGGTACATACAAACAGCCGCGCGACACCCTCGGAGACCGATGGCGACGAGCGGCTGGGGCGCTCAGGACGTATTTGAGAGTTGAGGTGTGCAACGCGACCGATTCAGGCCCGATCGCCCCCGAAAACCGGAGGCGAGCCCCGTGGACCCAGAACGGTCGCCAGTGTAACAAGCCCCAAATGTAGGGGCAAGCGCAAACTCGAACCCTACGAACTGGTAGGGAGAGCGACCTAACTGCCTACGCCTAGGTCGGCACGACCGGTCGACCAGGTCGGCACTACTGCCGTGCGACCTGCGTGCTCTTCGCAGGCACCGCGCGCATGAGCTTCTCGGCTTCGGGAAAGAGCGTCAGTGCGTACTGCGCCTGCGGGTCTTTCTCGAGAAGGTGTCGGCGCGCCGTGGCCACGTCGAAGAGCGCGACGTCGATTTCGTAGCGCAGCATGGCGCGTACGAATTCGAGGTCAGCGTTGAAGCCCGCCTCGTCGAACAGGCTCGCGTCGCGCAGCTGCGACTTCACGAACGACTTGAAGTCCTGCAGCATCGCATCATCGACCGTGAATTCGCGCGCCAGTGTACGGCGCGCTTTCTGATCGGTGGCGCTGCCGAACCGGTTGTCGCCCTCGCGGTCGAAGCGCTGCGCGTAGGTGGCAAACATCGTCGGATGCAGCCGCCGCGCGAACTTGCCCGGGTTGAATCCTTCGATCGGCCCTGCCATCCGGTAATCGGGCTCGATGCCACCGCCGCTATACACCTTGCGGCCAAGCCGCTTCGTGTACTTCAGCTGAGACGGTGAGTGCTGGACGACCGCCTCCTGATCGCGAGTGGTATACGAAAGGTATTCGTCGAAGCTTTCGTCCCACGGGCGCTGTATCAGCCGGCCTGCCGGCGTGAAGTAGTGCGCGGTTGTCAGCGCAAGCCCTGCGCCTTCGCTGAGGCGGTAAATCGACTGCACGAGCGCCTTGCCCCACGTCGTCTCTCCGATGACGAGACCGCGATCGTGGTCCTGAAGGGCGCCCGTCACGATTTCGGACGCGCTCGCGCTGCGGCGATTCGCCAGCGCAATCAACGGCAGGTCGGTGTATTCGCTGTTTTCGACGCCGTGATAGTCCTGGTCTGAATTCGGGATCCGTCCGCGCGTATAGACGATGAGGTCGCCCTTCTTGAGGAAGCGGTTCGACACCTTGATAGCCTGATCGAGCGGGCCGCCCGGGTTCTCGCGGATGTCGAGCAGCACCTGCTTCATGCCCTGCTTGGTCAGGTCGCGAAGGGCGGCGCCCAGCTCGCGGTCGGTCGTTTCAGAGAAGTCGCGCAGTTGGATGTATCCGGTGGTCGGGTTGATCATGAACGCCGACGGTACGCTCGGGATCCTTATCTCGTCGCGCACGACCTCGACGTCAATCAGCTTGTCGTAGCCGGTGCGTCGAATGGCCACCTGAACAGGGGTGCCTCTGGGTCCACGCAGCTTGAGCACCGCCTGCTCGCTGGTCCACCCCTTGGCGTCTTCGCCGTTGATTTTCGCGACGACGTCCCCGCGCCGAATGCCCTTCCGGTAGGCCGGCGAGCCCTCGAACAGGGCCATGACGGTGATATCGCCGTCTATGACGTTGATGGTGATGCCCAGCCCGTAATAGTGGCCTTCCTGGCGCTCGCGCAGCTGCGCGTAGGCCTTGGGGTCCATGAAGCTCGAGTGCGGATCGAGCGTCTGCAGCATGCCGTTGATCGCGCTGTAGACCACGCGATCGGATTCGACCGGCTCGACGTATTTCTGCTCGATCTGCTTGAGCGCCGTGGTGAAGACGTTGATGCGCTCGGGGAGGCCATCCTGGGTCGCGAGGACGCGACCGCCGAAAAAGCCGCCAACCAGCGCCGACAGGGCGATGGCGAACGCCGCGACAGAGACGGAGCGGTAGGTGCGCATATGCACGTAAAATGTTACTACGAAAGAAGGTATAATCTAAGACTCGAAATCCTAAGGAGTAAGGCATTTTATGGGTCCGATAGGCATGCCGGAGATGGTGGTCATTGCGGTCATTGCGCTGATCATTTTCGGCCCCCGAAAACTACCCGAGCTCGGCAAGTCGCTGGGCAAGAGCATTGCCGAATTCAAGCGCGCGTCGAACGAGCTGAAAAACACGCTCGAGGACGAGATTCGCACCGAAGAACTGCAGGAAGCGCGGAAGTCTGCACAGATTCCGCCGACGGCCTCGGTGCCGCCAGCGGCGCCCGCGCCCGTCGCCGACGCGCCCGAGGGCGAGACGACGCCGCGCGTCGATGCTGGCGCGTAGACAACCGGCATGCCGGTAGTTCCCTTCAAAGATCCGCAGAGCTCGAAGGACTCTTCAGCCCGAGACGTGTCCGACAGCTGGTTTGACGACGAATCAGAAGGCGGAAAGATGTCGTTCCTGGAGCATCTCGACGAGCTCCGGAAACGCATCATCCGCGCGCTGCTTGTCGCTGTCGGTCGGCGTGGCGATCGCCGCGTTCTTTCTCGAAGACATCTTGAACTTCGTGATGCGGCCGCTCGCGGCAACGCTTCCGCCCGGTGCGACCTTCATCTTCACCTATCCGACCGAAGCGTTCATGCTGCGGATCCGGATTGCGCTGATCGCCGGGCTGTTCATCGCGACACCGCTGGTTTTCTGGCAGGTCTGGCAGTTCGTGGCGCCGGCGCTCTACGCGAAAGAGCGGCGGTACGCGATTCCGTTCGTGCTGTTGTCGTCGATCGGATTCATCGGCGGCGCGGCCTTCTCGCATTACGTGGCGTTCCCGCTCATGTGGAGGTTCTTCGCGAGCTTCTCGGACGAGATGATCGTGTTCATGCCGCGCATCGAGGACACCTTCAGCATGTACATGCGCATGCTGCTCGGGATGGCGGCTGTCTTTCAGATGCCGGCGATGGTGTTCTTCATGGCGCGGATGGGAGTGGTCACGGCGCGCTGGATGATCCGCCAGTTCAAGTACGCCGTCCTCGTGATTGTCGTCATCGCCGCCGTCATCACGCCGAGCTCCGACGTGGCCAGTCAGATGATCGTGGCGGGCCCGATGGTCGTCCTCTACGTGCTGAGCATCGCGATCGCGTGGCTGTTCGGGAAGAAAGAAATCAGCATTGGCAGATTGAAGATTGGTGGATTGGAGATTTTGTCGAGGTAGATTGACGATTGCAAGTCGGCAGATGCCCCTCGTTAATCCCATCACTCTTCAATCTGCCAACACTCTCACAATCTTCCGATCTTCCAATCTTCCACTGCTTTAACGACGTCCTCAGGTTTCATTTTCAGGATTTCCTTCGTCCGGCGATCGCGCAGCTCGACCATCCCGTCCTTCAGGCCCTTCGCGCCGACCGTCAGCCGCAGCGGCATGCCGAGCAGATCGGCATCCTTGAACTTGACGCCCGGACTCAGCCCCTCGCGATCGTCGTGGAGCACTTCAAATCCCGCGCGCTTCGAGATCCGTCTCGATCTGATTGGCGACCGCTGCGATCTCCGGCTTTGCCGAATCGAGGCTGACGAGATGCACGTGATATGGCGCGACCGGCCAGGGCCAGATGATGCCGTCGGCGTCGTAGTTCTGTTCGATCACCGCGGCAATCGTCCTCGTGATGCCGATGCCGTAGCAGCCCATCACCATAGGACGCTCCGCGCCCGACTCGTCGAGATACACGCAGCTCATCGCCACTGAGTACTTGGTGCCCAGCTTGAAGACCTGCCCCACCTCGATGCCCGCGGAACGCCTCGAACGTGCCGTTTCCGCATCGCGGACATCGCATCCCCCTCTTTGGCAAGGCGCAGATCGTGGAATCCCTGGAACTGCTTCAGGTCGCGATCGGGCTTGAAGCCGAAGTGGTGGTATCCCTCTTTGTTCGCGCCGCACGTCAGGTTGTAGGCGCCCTCGAGGCTCCTGTCGGCATACATCGGCACGTCGAGCTCCACAGGGCCGATGAACCCCGACTTCGTCCCGGCGCGCCGCTCGGCTTCTTCGAGCGGCACGAGTTCCAGCGAGTCCGCACCGATGAGGTTTTTCATCTTCACCGTGTTGGGCTCGTGATCGCTTCGCAGCACCAACCCGATGTCCCATGTCGCCTCGCCTTTCGTGGCGCGATACAGGTAGAACTTCGACGCGTGATCCAGAGGCAGGCCATCGTGCTCGTCGTCCTTGAACGCCTTCGCCTGTTCCTCCATCTGCACGATGCCGGGCGTGTGGAAGTGCGCCTTTCTCAGATCCAACACAGGCTCTGACAGATAGGGGTATGGAAGGCCCGGCGCCTCGGTCTTTTCCGCGTTCGACGTGTACTCGCAGGCGGTGCAGCTCAGGATCGCGTCCTCGCCGCTGCCGGCGAGCACGTGAAACTCGTGAGTAAAGCTGCCGCCGATGGCGCCGCTGTCGGCCTCGACCGGGCGGAACTTGACGCCGAGACGCGTGAAGATGCGCTTGTATGCCTCGAACATGCGCCAATACTCGCGGTCCGCATCCGCATCGTCCACATGGAAGGAATAGCCGTCCTTCATGATGAACTCGCGCCCCCGCATCAGGCCGAAGCGCGGACGGATCTCGTCGCGGAATTTCGTCTGCACCTGGAACAGGTTGATCGGCAGCTGCTTGTAGCTCTTCACGAGCTTGCGGACGATGTCGGTGACGACTTCTTCGTGCGTGGGGCCGAGGCAGAAATCGGCGCCCTTCCGATCCTTGAAGCGGAGCAGCTCGCGGCCGTAAAACTGCCAACGCCCGCTCTCCTGCCACAGGTCGCCGGGCTGCACGGTCGGCATCAACAGCTCCTGCGCGCCGTCGCGCGCCAGCTCTTCGCGCACGATGTTCTCGAACTTACGGATGCTGCGGAGCGCCAGCGGCAAGTAGTCGTAGATGCCGGCGGCGACTTTTTGAATCATGCCGGCACGCATCATCAGCTGCTGGCTGACGACATCGGCATCGCGAGGGACGTCACGGTAGGTTTGAATGAGCAGTTTTGACTGTTTCATGAATATTGGGCCGACCTGAAGGTCGGCACTACGTGTGTTCGTCGGCGACCTGAGCGCACTCGGGTTATCGTTGGCCGATCTCGTTCGTCGGGCCGGTCATCATTCGTCGGGCCGATCTCATTCGTAGTGCCGACCTTCAGGTCGGCCCACGTCGGAGACATGAATCTGCCATTTTAGATCGTCGTGCGCGGGAAAATCGGTGCGGAAGTGCCCGCCGCGGCTCTCCTCGCGGCGCAGCGCCGCGCGTGCAATGAGCGCCGCCACGGTCACCAGGCTCGCGCGACGCCAGCCGCCATGGTCCAGCGCCGCGCCTGCCGCCAGGCGATCGTCGAGCGCCTCTCGTTGCTGGCGCAACACGCTGAACGCGTCACAAAGGGTCGAGTACGCCCGGAACAGGCCGACCGATTTCCACATCAGCGCGCGGATGTCGGCTTCGCTCATTTCGAGCGTTGCGCGGTTGGGCGCAGGCGCGTCGACATCGCGGTACAGCGGTGCGGGCAGGTCTGGCTCACGCGACGGACCAACCATGGCTCGGCCCGCGCGAGCGCCAAAGACCAGCCCCTCGAGCAGAGAATTACTGGCCAGGCGATTGGCCCCATGCACGCGCGTGCACGCCACCTCTCCGGCGGCAAAGAGGCCCGGCACCGACGTCCGGCCATCGAGATCGGTTTCGACGCCACCCATCATGTAATGGGCCGCCGGCCCGACTGGAAGGAGATCGCGCGCGAGATCGAGCCCTGCCTTCAGGCACGTTGCGGCGATCATCGGAAATCGCCGATGCACGTCGTCCGGGTCAAGATGGCGAAGGCTGAGATAGATCGGACCCGCGGTCCGCTGAGACTGCAGAACGATGCTGCGCGAGACGACATCGCGCGGCGCGAGATCGCCGGCCGGATGATAGTGCGGCATGAACGGCTCGCCGGTCGAATCAACAAGGCGGGCACCCTCGCCGCGAAGCGCCTCCGAAAGCAGAAATCTCGGCGCATCTTCGACGTCGAGCACGGTCGGATGAAACTGCACGAACTCCAGATCGGCGATGCGGGCGCCGGCGCGGAATGCGATAGCAACGCCATCGCCGGTCGCAACTTCGGGATTCGTCGTTTCGGAAAACACCTGGCCCGCGCCGCCGGTGGCGAGCAGCGTGGCGCGCGCGAACGCCCGGCCCGGTTCTCCGTGTGTATCGATGAACCGGACCCCGAGACATCGTCCGTCCTCGACGATCGCGCTTACCGCGAGCGTGTTCTTCAGCACACGGATGCGCGCGACCGCCGACATGCGGTCCCACACGACGCGTCCGATCTCGCGCCCTGTGGCATCGGCTGCATGAAGCACGCGCCGGACGCTGTGCGCGCCTTCGGATGCGAGCGCAGGCTCGCCGTCAGCGCCGAGATTGAAGCGGGCGCCCCACTCGATCAGCTCGCGTGTATAGCGAGGTCCCTCGTCGCAGAGCACGCGCACGGCGCGTTCGTCGCACAGCCCGTCGCCCGCGATCATCGTGTCCTGCGCGTGGAGTGCTGGAGAGTCGCCCTTGCCGATCGCGGCGGCAATGCCGCCTTGCGCGTACTCGGTGTTGCTTTCGTTCGGATCGGCTTTTGTGATGATCACGATGTCGCCGAACGGCGCCAGCTCCACCGCCGCGCGCAGCCCCGCGATTCCGCTGCCGACGATTATGAAGTCGCCGCGTACATCCACCGGGCGTATACTAACGCATGCATTGGAGATTGGCGTGATTGGCGATCTCGCGATTGGATCAGTCGATCTCGATCCATCGATCAATCACCTGACCGATCGCCCAATCGCGCAAACCCATCGCTCACTCACCTATCACCCAATCTCCAATGTTACGCGTTGACGTCCGGACGGCATCACACAGTTATCCCATCTACATCGAACACGGACTGACAGCGCAGTTGGGACGGCTGATCGAGTCTTCGGCGAAGGCGTCGCGCCAGTTCTTCGTGTCGAGCCCGCTCGTGTGGAAATTCCACGGCCGGACGATGGCGAAGGCGGTGCCGAAGACCGAGACGATCCTGCTGCCCGACGGAGAAAAGTACAAACAGCTCGCCACTGCGTCGCGCGCGTACGAATCGCTGATCAAACTGGAAGCCGATCGCGGCGCCGGCATCATCGCGGTCGGAGGCGGCGTGATCGGCGACATGGCCGGATTCGTGGCGGCGACCTACCTGCGCGGGATCAGGTTGATTCAGGTGCCGACGACGCTTCTCGCGCAGGTCGACAGCGCGATTGGCGGCAAAGTGGGCGTCAACCACCCGCTCGGCAAGAATCTTATCGGGGCGTTTCATCAGCCGTCGCTCGTCGCGATCGATCCTGCGCTGCTCGATACGCTGCCGCGTCGCGAGTTCCGCGCCGGGTTGTACGAAGTGATCAAATACGGCATGACGTCGAGCCGCGACTTGTTCGATCGGATCGATCGCGATCTCGACGCAATATTCGCGCGCAAGCCTGATGCCGTCGTGCCGATCATCGGGGAATCCTGCACCATCAAGGCGACCGTCGTGGGACTCGACGAGCGCGAGTCGGGGCCTCGGCGCATGCTGAATTTCGGTCACACGGCCGGCCACGGTCTCGAAGCGGTGACCAAATACAAGCGGTTCCGGCACGGCGAGGCGATCGCCTACGGGATGCTCACCGCGTCAGAAATCGGCGTGGCTCGCGGTGTCATGCCAGCCGCCGATCGCCACGCGCTGGGCCGAACAATCATGAAGCTCGGCCCACTCCCGCCGGTCGGCGACCTGTCGGCCAAGGACGTCGTCGAAGCCATGCGCCACGACAAGAAAGTCGTGAACGGCACGCTGCACTATGTCCTGTGCACGGGCATCGGCAGTTGGACGACGGCCACCGACGTGACCGAGGAGGAGCTGGCGAAGGCGCTGAGGAAAATCGGGCTTAAAGAAATAGGACTTCGAGAGACGTGCGGATCCTATCCGACATCTGCCGATGTTCCTTTCAATTCTCTGCGAGCAGGCATTTTGAACGGCAACCCCAGCAGATCGCGCCGTTCTACCTTTGTCGCCGCCCGCTTCCTTCAGGGCCTGCTCGATCTTCCGCTTCTCCACTTCTCCCTGCGCACGTTTGACGACGTCCGCCAGCGTGCCTGACAGATCGAAAGACGCCCATGGGCTCGGCGTCTCGGGCGGCAGAGGGGCGTGCAGCGACAGATTCAAATGGCGGGCATGGATGGCGTCGGTTTCCGACAAAATCACAGCCCGTTCCATGCAGTTTTGCAGCTCGCGCACGTTGCCGGGCCAGTGATATTTCTGCAGCTCTTCGATAGCCGACGGTGCGAGCACGGCAGCTTTCTTCTTCAGCTCCCGGCTGAACCGCTCGGCAAAATGGCGCGCCAGAATCGGTATGTCGTCGGGCCGTTCGCGTAGTGGCGGAATGGCGATCGGGAACACGGACAGCCTGAAATACAGATCCTCGCGAAACTGCTTCGCCGCAACCCCTGCGCGCAGCTGCTTGTTCGTCGCCGCGACGATGCGCACGTCCACGTGCAGCGATTGCGTGCCGCCAACCCGCTCGAACCGGCGCTCCTCCAACGCACGGAGAATCTTGGCCTGAAGCGCCAGCGGCAGGTCGCCAATCTCGTCGAGGAACAACGTGCCGTGGTGGGCCAGCTCGAACTTGCCGGGTTTGCGCGCAACGGCGCCGGTAAACGCGCCCTTTTCGTGACCGAACAGCTCCGTCTCGAGCAGGTTGTCGGGGATCGCCGCGCAGTTGATCGCGACGAACGGGCCGTCGGACCGCGGGCTCAACGCATGGAGGGCACGCGCGAAGAGCTCCTTTCCCGTTCCGCTCTCACCTTCGAGCAGAACCGTCGCGTCCGAGCCGGCCGCGCGCTGAAGCGCCAGAATCGACTGCTTCAGCGACGGAGCATCGCCGATGATTTGCGGCGCGCCACGCCGCGCGGCAAGCTCCTCTTTCAAGAGGATGTACTCGGTCATCACACGACGCTGCGCCAGCGCGCGTTCGACCATCAGCAGGAGGTGATCGGGATCGACAGGCTTGGCGAGAAAGTCGAGCGCGCCTTCCTTCATCGCAGCCACTGCATCCTGGATGCTGCCGTAGGCGGTCATGACGATGACCGGCAGCTCGGGGTCCAGCTCTTTCGCGGCGCGCAGGACGCCGAAGCCGTCGCCCTGAGGCAATCGCAGGTCGGTCAGCACCAGCGCAGGCCGGTCCTGCTGCATCGCGCGCATCGCCTCGCCCTGTTCTCTGGCTTCGACGACCACGTGGCCGTGGCCTTCGATCGCCAGCTTCAGCATGGTGCGGAGCGAATCTTTGTCTTCGACGAGGAGAATGGAGAAAGGCACGGGGCGCGGGACGTTCAGCGCAGCCAGCCGGCTGGCACATTCGCGCGGCGCGCCTCGTCTTCGATGTCAGCGATCGCTTTGGTCTGCTTGACGATGTCGGCCTTGACGCGATCCTGTTCGGCGATGGCGGCCAGCCGCTTCTGCTCGATGACGGAGCGCTGCAGCCGGATCGCCCATGTTGACGAACTCGGTGTAGAGCGCGTTGATCTGGCTCTGCAAGGCGTCGGCGAATGTCTGGCTCCGGCTGAGCGCGTCACGCGCCCCCGCCAGCCGATCGCGCCAGTACTTTTCGCCCTTGGCGGTGTCCGCCGCCGCGGGCGCGGCAGGCTTGCTTCCCGCAGACGTACCGGGCTGGCTCGCTCCGCCCGGAGCGGGCGTGCCGGCTGTCGCTGGCACTGAAGGCGTTGCGGGCGAGGGCGCAGACGCGGGAGGCGGCGGTGGCGGAGCAGCTCCGCCATCGGCGCCCCGCAACGTGTCGTTCGTGTAGACCTTCGCCTGGCCTTTGACGGCTTTGCGCCGCGCTTCCTCGGCCCGCGCGACATCCGCGAGGCTCTGGGCTGCAACCGGCATGGCGGTCGCGAGCAGAACGGCGCAGGCGAGAAATCGTGTGATCATCCGTACAACTTATCGGCCAGTAGCCATGTCGATCTTCACTACCGTAACTCGTGCCATGACAGCATGTGAAGGTTCGCACTCTCGTCCGGATCGCGTCCGACCGTCGCTTCGAGCACCGTATGTGACCCGCCAACGCCGAACGCCTCGGCGCGCAGCGCGAGGATGCCCGCTCCAGGGTTCGCCACGCCGCCGCCATCAATCGACGGATCCCCGTCGTTCTCCGCGAAGTCGTCGCCGGCCCACACGATGACGTAGGTCCTCGGCCCAAGCCACCCGAATGCGAACAGTCGCCAGATCGGATTGTTCGCGCCCCACGGTCGCGATTCGCCGTTCGCCGCGTTCGTCGCCTGTGCGAGATCCACTACGGTGCCGTCGCCTAGTGGCCTCGCGCCCGTTGGCGGACCATCTGTGAAACCGGAGAGCGCGCCGCTCGACAACAGCGCGTTCCAATCGGCGACTGCTGACAGCTCCTGCGCGCCGATCTCCAAAGCGCCATCGGCCGGCGTACCTCGCCTCGCGCGCCGCCGCAAAGTTGGCGGCAGCGCGCATATCCGTGTTCATGACGATGGCAAGCGACCCGCCGATGGCGGATAGAAGGACGAGGGACATGAGCGCGATGACGAGTGTCATTGGAGGTTCAGATTTCGCGGCGATACATCGGTCGCGATTTCGAGGTCCGCGAGCGGTGCTGCCGCGAAGACGCGTGCCGGCCGCAGTCGCACAAACGCACGTATACGCCTGATTGCCCGCAGGTCGGCATCGAAACGATCCGCGGACACCGCATCTGGAACCCACGGCCCGTCGGCAAATCGGTCCATCACGATGAGCTGTCCGTCGGCGTCGAAATACTCGAAGCGAAGATCGATCACCTGATCGACCAGGGGCATTTCGCTTGCGGCGCCGTCGTACCGGGTCAAGTGAGGCACGCCGGCTGCATCCACGCGCCGCCCATAGGTAACCGTGATTGGGCCGGCGGTATCCGGAGGTACGTACAGGACGGACACGCGATCGGGGAACGCCGAGCCCGGCATATCCGGGTTGATGCTTCCCCGGCGGAACGGGGCTACTGCAGGCGACTGAAGCCCGGCGCCGGCCATCACCAGATCCCTGAACAGCGCATCGGTCGCGACCCTCGCGCGCTGTTGAATGTCGGTGTGTTCGAGATCGACTTCGAACACCCCACGCGCCGAATGGATAAAGCTGAACATGCCGCTCGTGATCGCAATCGTGATGGCCATCGTCACCAGCAGCTCGATCAAGGAAAACCCGCGGGCGTTCATGGCGTCATCCGCCCTCTCGCAGACACGAGCGTCGCGCTCCCGTGCCCGTGGCCTACCGGGCGAACGTCGACCTCGATGATGAGGACGCCGGAGAAAACGGCGCGTGTGCCGCTGACCACTTCCTGACAAACACCGCATCCCCGCAGGGCACATCGGCGTCTGGACACCGCTGATGCCCGGACGCGTCGAGAAATTCGGTAACGGGGGCAGGCACGGAGGCAACTGCGTCCCACGGCACGACGCGTATCTGCTCCATTTTCTGCGCCGCCATCAGCGCGGCGAGCGCACGCGTTCGGGCGGCCGCGCCGCTTTGCGCCGCCGCCCCGACAAACTGCGCGAGCGACACGAGCGCACCAGCCATGAGAGTGGTGGCGATCAGGGTTTCAACAAGCGAGAACCCGCGACTCTGCTGCATGCATGGATCTGGTGCAACACATGGTCCACGCACGAATCATCGATTTCGCCGAGCGAAATCGAAAGCGGCGAAATCCTGGTCGCAGAAACTGCACCAGGACGCGCGATAGGAGTGAGCGAATTTCGAGTGGCTAACGAACCCAGCCTGCCGGGATACCGGACTTCCGCGCTTCTTCCTGAAGATCGGCCGCCGCCTTGGTCTGCTTCTCGATATCCTGTTCCACGCGCTGGATTTCTAGAGTCGCGCGATGCATGCGGGTCTCCAGTAAACCGCGGTGCCCGGGATCGTCCATGCTGAGATATTCGGCGTTCAGGCCGCTTACCTGGGTTTGAAGCGCGTCGCGCAACAGCTTCAGCGCGCGAGAGCGACTCTTGAATCGCCGAGGCACGATCCTTCCAATACTTCTCGGTCTTCGTGGGATCGACCGCCTTCTGTTCCTCGGGCTTTGCATCGTGCCGGGCTTCGCGGCGTTCGACGCGGACGCGGCATCGGCCGGAGCGGCGCTCGTCGGCAGCGGGCCGCCCAGGTTCTCATTCGTGTACACCTTGGCGCCGGGCTTGATGCTCTTGCGGCGTGCCTCTTCGGCCCTGGCCACGTCGGCGAGCGATTGCGCAGACGCACCGGCACCCAAGCGTCGAGCGTGATGAGAACGGCGAAGCAGCAGCTATAAGATTTCATGGCTTAAGCGGGCTTTCGTAACAGTTCGATGCGTGCCTTCACCTTATCGGCGTCGGGCGTGGACGGCGCCAGCGCCAGGTATTGCTCATACGACTTCACCGCCTGGTCGGGCAGGTTCAGCTGCTCGTAGCTGATGCCGAGCGACAGATGGAAGCTCGGCTCCGAAGGTGCCAGTTCAGCGCCTCTCCGAAACTCGTACACCGCCGCTTCCTCGTCCCCCAGTTTGTGAAGCGCCATGCCGAGATTGAAATGCGTGACGTAGTCGTCAGGAAACAGGTTGCGCGCCTGGCGGTAATCATCGACCGCCTGCGACCAGTTGCCGAGCCGTCCGTGCGCGTGCGCGAGGTTGAACCGATATGCCCACACATTCGGATAGAGCCGCGATGCCTTCTCGAGGTGAGGAATAGCGGCAGCGGGATCGCCGTTGCGCGAAAGCAACTGGCCCAGGTTGTTCAACGCGTCGCCATCGTTCGGGTTCTTCGCGACGGCTTCCTTGTAATGCTCGAGCGCCGACACATAATCGCCGGCCGCATACGCCACCTTGCCGCCGGTCTTCGAATCGAGGAATCCTGGATCCGGCTGCGCTGGTGCAGCTGTGGCAGCGGCAACCGGCCTCGCCGCAGGGGCTGGTCGCCGCGCCGCCTGTTCCTCTACCGGATCTGGCCTGCTCGCGACCACTGCACGAGCAGCGCAACGGACAGGGCGCTGCCCGCCAGCGCCAGAGGACCGCGGTAGCGGCCAAAGACCGCCGGCAGGCCAGTGGCCTTGTCGCGCGGCGGCCGGCGCGGCCGCGAACACCTCGCCGCAACGCGGGCACCGAAGGCGGCCCGCCTTTGTCTTCGCGCCGCAGACCTGACAGATGACTGACGCCACGACCTACCGCACGTCGCGCCAGGACAGAATCCGGACGCCGACCTGGCCCACGCCGTTGTTGTAGTCGTTCTGATCGCCGAGCATCTCGACCTTCGACCCGAACCCGAACGCGACGTGCTGATCGACGATGAACGGCGCAGTCGCGCGCGCGCCCGTCACCGTCAATATTGCGCCAGTGCCCTGAGCTGCAGGCTGAGCGATGTAGCCAAGTCCCCCAGTAAATGTCGTCGCATACAGCGTCGCGTCAGGCAATTGGCACGGCAGGTTCGGCTTGGTCAGCGTCGTCACGAAAAACACGATGTCGCCGGCGACCGCCGGGAAGCCGGTCACCTTCTCGTCAGGAGCCGTCAGGTTGATGCTCTGCAGCGTATTCGTGTATTTGACGGTGCCCGATGATCCCGTGTCCAGCACGCTCATCAATTTGTACGAATGCGATCGAGGGGATGACCTGCCGACGGCAGCAGGTCGCTTCCCGGTCCCAAAGAAAATGTACTGCTGTGTCGATCCAACGTTCACGGTTGCCATCGACGCGAACAGCGGGTGGGCCCGGCCCGCGGCGTACAGATTCGTCTTCGCGGTAATGGCTCGGACTCCCGCTGACCATCGCGAAATCGAAGCGCCACACGTTGCCGTCGAGATCGCCGACGTAGGCTTTGGTGATGTAGCGCGAATCCGGCGGACCGGTCGCCACGACGTCTGCCTGAATGGCGTTCTTGATTTTGGTGCAGTCCGGCGTCGCGGCAGTGGCGCAGTTGTCAGTGCTCTCGCCCTGGCTGTCGCTGCCGACGTCTTCGCTATCGAACACCGTCCCGTCGTCGATGTTGATGAGATAGAACGTGGTCCCGGCGACGACGTTTCCGCGATTCGCGTTCGCCTGCTTGCTCGCCGGAAAGAATCCCGATCCCGTCAGCAACGCGTATTTGCCGCTCGAATTCTGAATCTGGCCGACGGCCGGATCGGACCATGTCTCGCCCACGGACTTCGAAACGGCCGAAGCGGTCAACTTGATGTCGCCGTAGGGTGCGAGCGTGTAGTCAAAATCGTTGTAATGCGGGAAACGACCAGCGGAACTTCACTTTGCTGCCGTCGGCAAAATACGCGAGCACCTGCGCCGTCGTGGCGGTCACCGGATCGACCGAAGAACCCATGTCGTCGAGCGTCACGTCGAGCGCCTGATAGAACGTGCCGCCCGGGCCTTCTCCGAAGAACAGATACGTACGCCAGCATGTCGTCGCCGCCGGTCCGTGCAATTCGCGACGAGAGTGCCGATGCGCACGTCCGCGAGTTTGGGCGACGAGTCCACGAAGTAGTCCGGCGACCCAATCGCGTTGCCATCGGGCAGCGCCTTCAGTTTCGCGAGCAGATTGAAGGGAATGAACGCGTAGACTTCGATGCCCGTTCTCGCGTCGAGGGCGTGCATCATCCCGTCGTTGCTGCCGACCCAGATGAGCGTGCGCCGATTCTCGTTGTCGACCATGAAACCCGGGTATTCCGGGTCCGGAGGAGGATCGATCGACGGCGGATCCATGAACGCCGGCGTCGATCCGATGAATGGTCCCAGCGGCTGCGATCGCACATACGTGATGATGCGCGTGGCCTCGGCGACCGACACGTTCATATATGGCGCCAGCGTTGCGACATTCGCGACCGTCAGCGCGGTCATCGTCCCGTTCTGCGTCACCGTGAAGATGTTGCGGCTGGCCGCGGCGGGAACCGAGGCAACCCACAGCTTCGTGCCGTCCTGGGTGAACTTGTATCCCGTCGGTTTCGTGGCGTCGACCACCGGCTTGTAGATGCGCGCGGCCCTCAGCTTGCCCTCGAAGTTCGGCAGCGCAAACGACGTCGTCAGGAGCACGTTCGAACGCTGAGGGATCGCCGCGCCGCTCACCGGATGACTGATGTCTGTTTCCGAGTCCGGCAAGGCCGTCCCGTTGATGTCGGTCATACCTTTGAGGTTGACCGAGCCGACGACGGGGCTGGTGACCTGAAACTCGGTCTGCGGCCCGTACGGCAGCGGAGCCGCGGGCGTCTTGTTGCAGTCGACGTAATCCATGAAACCGTGCGAGATCGCGATGTTCGCGCGCTTTCACGAGCTCGGGCACCGGCGTGCCTGCCGGCGCAGCGTCGATCATCGCCTTCGTAATTTCGAAATACTGGCCGCCGCTATTCGTCGCGATCGACGTCAGCTGCGCCACGTCGGCAGCCCTCGGCGCGATGGCAATCACGTAGATCGGCACACGCCGGCTCGAGATGCTCAGGAACATCGAGGCCTTGGTCGCCGGGTTCGCGCCGACGACGGTATTGCCCTGGGCGCCACCCACCACAAGGACCACGATGGTGTTCCTGCAATTGGTGCCGTCGGCCGCTATCAAGCGCGTCGCCTCGGCTTTGGCATCGTCGAGCATGTACTCGATCGGCGTATCGATATCACTCGCGTTGTCCATGCTGGCCGGAATCAGTCCTCCTGCCACGTTCACGCCGACATTCAACAGCGAAGACACACTGCTGTTGGAGTTCGCCGCATCCGTCAGCACCAGCGGTGCCGTGATAGAGGTCACCGATCCGCTCTTCGCGTTTACCGTCGGCCTGGTCGTTTCCCATCTGCCCGCTGGTCCCGAGCTCGCTCAACAACTGACTCGGGTCGGACACGTCGAACCGGGCCCGTATTCTTCTCCGTGCCCCACGACGGCGTGTTCTGGCGCATCTTGATGAGGCCGAACCGCGTCACGCTCGTGTTGTCGGCCAGCGCCTGGGCGAGAGCGATCCGCGCGACCAGCAGCCGTGTTTTCGAATAGAAATCCGCGTACGCCGGCGACTCGTCGATCGCCAACGGTGACGATTTGGTCGGCATCGAACCGATCGCTGCTGTTCGAGTGCTGCATGTTGATGTACTTGCGCCGGTAGCGCGACGTCGGCGGATCGACGTTCAGACTCAGTTCCCACGGGTTGAGCAGCAACCCTCCCCTGACGTAGTCATACGGGTCGTAGTACAGTCCCGTCCGCGTCGTCCTGCATGCGCGCCGACGTGTCGATGGCGAAAATGACGTTAGGCTTCACCGGAGTCGCCGGCGTCCCTTTCTTGATCATCAACAACGGGTCGAGCTGCGCCGACGCGGCCTCTGGCCGCGCCAGGATTGCCGCCAGCACCATCGCCCCGGCAACAACGCGGCCGCCCCACTTCGTCTGACTCATGATCCTGATCTCCCTGCCTACTGAATCGTCAGTTCGTTTCGCGTCAATGCACCGCCGGGCGTCTGCACCGCGGCCTTGCGCGCGCGGCGGTTCTGCTCGTCCTGTCCGCGCTGACCGGTGTACCCGCGCTCGATTTCGGTCGAGTCGGTGCGGGTGAGCGTCACTTCGATGATCTTGTGTGCGCCACGGCCGCCCCAGGCCTCGGCGCGCAACAGGATGACGCCCGATCCTTTGTTCGTTGCGGAATTCCCGTCCGTTGTCGGATCGTCGTCGTCTTCGGCGGGGTCGTCGGCGACCCACACGATGACGTAGAACGGGGAGTTCAGCGTCCCGGTTTCGATGAATTGATTCGACGGGCCGTAGGCGAACAGCTGGTAGCGCGGATTATTCGGGCCCCAGGGCCGATCTTCGGTCGACGTGTTCATCTCGGTCGCCGAGCAGGTTGTCAACTTCCCGCAGTTGATCATGTTGGTCGCTTCGCCCAGGTTGATGACCGCGCCGTTGGGCAAGCGTGCGGGTTCCGCTCGCCGCACCATCGACGAACGCCGACCGCTGGGCACCCGACAGCATGTTGTTCCAGTCGGGCACCGTCAGCACGTCCTGCACCGTCCGCTCGATCGCAGCGTCGGCGGCATACATCGCTTCCTGCCCATACGTGTAGTTGCCGGTTATCTTGGTTTCGGTTGTGGTCGTCAGGATCAGCGCCAGGCCGAGCGCGGACAGCAGCATCGTGGCCATGAGCGCGACGACCAGCGCAGCGCCCCGCTCGCGCTCGCGTCCGACCCCGCCACCGATGAATGAACGTGAAGTCATGTGCATCTGCCTTACCGTCCGAAATTGAGGTTACGAGGCGTGACCTCAACGAGATCTCCTGATCGGGGATGTAGCGCTCGCCACCCGAAGCCGTGCCGCCCCGCATGAACAAGGTGCCCGTAGGCCCGCGCAACGACTTCGCTCCCACCTGCACTCGCAACGTCACGCGTACTTTCCTCACGCGAAGCAGATCGGCGTCATATCGATTCGCCATGTCTGAATCCGGGCACCAGGGTCCGTCCGTCAACCGGGACGAAGACAACTTGACGAGCGGACCGTTGACCGGACCGAGCGGGTGGCCATCTCGGTCCGCGGTACCTGAACGCCTCCCGACACCATGAACAGGCAGTTCTCACCTGCGCCCCAGTTATCCGAGGACACATTGACGCCAACCGCCGGCGGCTTCGGGCCATAGTTCGTCCACGGGCCGATCGGATCGGTCACGGATTTCAACAAGAACGGCGGCGACGGGTCCGCGAAGTACTCGAATGCCATGCCGACGATGTTCTCGGCGATCGGCGAGTCCGTCTGGTAGCCGTCGTATCGCATCAGCTGATACGTTTCGGCCACGGTGTCGGTCTTCAACCAGTAGGTGGCCGCCGGATCTGGGTGACGTAGGTGTTCGCAAAGTACGCCTTCGAGAGATCCTGACCCTTGTGCTGAATGTGAAGCGCGTCTTCCTGGACGTTCGTGATTGAGAAGATGTCGCTCGCGCCGCTGTCGTCGAAAATCATCACCTGCATGCCTTCTCTGAACCCGCACAACTCATCGTTGCTCGGGCACCCGGCCTGCGCATTCACCTTCAACTCAGCCGAGTTCTGCGGCATCGGCGTCCCGAAGCGTCGTTTGAGCCGACGTCGGCGGCACGTACATGATCGTGATGGCGTCGCTCGCCGCGAGCGAGCTGCAATAGGTCGTCGTGCACTTGAAGGTTCCTGGCGGATCCGGCGTGATGTTTCCTTCGCGGTCCGGAAGAATCGTCGCCACGTACTGTCCCAGCGACCCGAGCTTGTTGTTGCCGGAATAGGTGCCGGCGCCGGCCATCAGCAAGATCCTTCTTCAAGGTTTCGACGGCGATGCGCAGCCGCTGCTGCATGTCGGACACTTCCGGTTGAGCGGCAAACATGCCCTGCGCCGGATTCATCAGCCCGAACGTCGCCGCCGTGACGACCATCATGATGACGGTGGCGATCAGCATCTCGACGATCGAGAAGCCCGCCTCCGCTCGTCTCGAATGCGTGCGAGCTACGGCGAGCAAGTGTAGTGTGCGAATGTGCGTCTTCACTGGACCTTCCTCGACTTGATCGTCATGAGACGAGCCTCTTCCGGCCCGCGAGACACGCTACCGGTATCGCCTGTGCCGCGATCGCGCTGCCGCGTGACGAGCACTTGAAGAATGATCACGTTGTTCGGATTCGTCGGCAGCGGCTCCACCGACCATCGGCGGATGAATGCCGTGCCGTCGGGAATGACTGTGCCGCCCCCCAGCGTCCTTCCCCACGGATCGAGATAGTCCACGTAACCGTCGGTGTTCTCCTGCAGCGTGTTTTCCGTGTGCGGCGAGAGCCCTTTCCCTCCAGCCGCCGCCGGCGGGTATACGGCAAGGTCAGTCAGCGTGTCCTGCACGGGCAGGCCGGCGCGGTCGAACGTGTACTGCAACGCGCGCAGCTGCTCGATCTTCTGCTCCGCGAGCACCATCGTCAGCGTCGAGCGTTCTTGCCGATGCGTTCGTCGCCGTCGCTATCGCGAAAAGCTGCGCGAGCGCGACGAGTGCCGATGCCAGGAGACCGGTGGCCACCATCACCTCGACGATCGAGAAGCCCGCCTCCGCTCGCCTCGCGAATACGCCCGCCGATTTACGGGAGAAGTTGGATTTTGCCAATGCCATTCACCAAAATTGATCGTGTTTGGCCGCCGCGCGTCAGCACGATGCTCGTGCCTGGCGACGCAATCGGCGGCCACGGGTTCGAGCCAGTCCAGTGTTCGTGTGAGCCGTCCCGTCTGGCCAGAATTCGATCGTCGTCACCGTCGTAAGCGTCACCGTGCGTCTTTACGTACGCAGCGGTCCGTCGTTGTTCGGTCGCGTGATCGGGTTGTTATCCGGTGCCGGAAACGGGTAGGACGTAGCAGAGCAACGCCCCACGACGCCGTCACCCGCTGCGGGTACAGCCGGTGTCCCGATCAATTCGACCACACGGTACTCACCGGCGCTCGGGCAGTTGAACATCACACGCACCGGCTGATTCGCCACCACTGCAGTCATACGCGCCGATTGCAGTTCCCGCTCGAGCTGTCTCGCCGCTTCGCCGAGCTCGATCGCGCCGCTCATCTGACCAAGCAGCGCATTCCGATCACCGAGATGATCCTCACCAGCGCCGATTACCATCAGCATCTCGATCAGCGTGAACCCGGTTTCCGCCTGAAACGCTTGACCACGGCCCCCCACACCGCAATTCCGAGGCCGGTTGAACCCTCTGCCGAAGGAGGGTCTTAGTTATCTTGTCGGGAAGACTTATCGGCGAAATTTCAGTATTGAAGTTTTGGAGCCGAAAGAGTCCAGAACTGCACACGTTGTTACCTATTCGTCAGGTGCGGGAGGTCGTTGGCAGCACGATCTGAAAGCTCGCCCCGCCGGCCGAGGCGGCCGCGACCTGAATGCGGCCGTTGTGTGTGACGATGATCTTCTGCACCAGCGCCAGGCCAAGGCCTGTTCCGCGTCCTTTTGTCGATACGAACGGCCTGAAGATGCGCTCGCGATCGGTGGCAAGGATGCCCGGACCGTTGTCGTCGACCGATACGCGCACGTTTCCGGCCTCGACCCGGCCTTCGACCACGATCTTCAGGCGCGTCGACGCGTCGACGCACGCCTCGACGGCGTTCCTCAACAGATTGCTGAACGCCTGCCTCAGCAGCACGTCATCGCCTTCGATGACAGGGAATTCGCCCCGCAGATCGACATCGCCACCGTGCGCCCGTGCTTCGACGCGCACTTCTTCGGCGGCTCGATCTGCGATCGCCTGCAGGTCGATCGGCGACAACGTCAGCTGTGCGGGACGCGCGAAGTTCAGGAAATTCGTCACCACTTCCCCGAGCGCTTCGGTTTCCTGCCGAATGCCCTGGACGTGCGGATGGAATGACGAGGGCACCGCGTTCAGATCGAGCAACCGAGCGTAGCCATGAATCGTCGCGAGCCCATTGCGGAACTCGTGCGCGATTCCGGCGGTCAACTCGCCGACCTGCGCGAGGCTTTCCTTCAAACGAAGCTGTTCCTCCATTTCGACGACTGGCGTCAGGTCCGTAAACAAGCAGATGACACCATGCGACGCGCCCATGGCCGTCTGAGAGCGGCGAGACACTCACGCCGAGATACGCCGGTGAGTGCTCCGCCGAGCCGATCTGCAACTTCCGTCGGACGATCGGTTCCCCTCTCTTCAGGCACTCTTCAAACGACCTGCGCGAGCGGCGCAGGCAAGAACCTCGCGATACATCCGCGTGATAGCCGGTATCGGGCGGTCAAACAGCCGCCGCCCGGCGGGGTTCAGAATGCGAAGGCGACCGTCGCTGGCAACGACGAGCAGTCCGGACGACAGGCTCTCGACAATTTCACTGTTGAGGCGCTCGGAGGCTTCGGCCCGCGCCGACATCTCGCGTTCCTGCACCTTCAGCTTCGCCAGCGCATCGTGCAGCGCAGCCGTGACAAATGCGCTTTCGGTGCTGTTGTCTCGGAGGTGCAGCCGTGAATCGCGAGCGGCCGCCGCAAACCGGCAGCACCGCAAAGATGAGGACGCCGACCAGCGCGGCCACGATCGCCGTGAGTCCGATGATCGCGTACGCGTTCGTATTCAATGTCCATCTGCAGGTCATCGCCGATTCTGGTCGATCATCAGTAGTAGAACGACGGCGTACCAAGTGACGATCGAGTCGCCGACAGCGCCGCGGCGACATCGCGCCAACCGCGAGGAAGGTGCCGAACGGCAGCGCGTATTTCATGTCACCGCGCTTGATCGCGATCATCGCGACGCCCACGATCGATCCCATGAACGACGACAGAACGAGCGTCAGGAGCATGAGCTTCCAGCCGAGAAACGCACCAATCATCGCGAGCATCTTGACGTCGCCAAACCCCATGCCCTCTTCATGACGGATGCGGAAGTACATCTCGCCCATCAGCCACAGCGAGCCGCCGCCCAACACGATACCGATCAGCGAATCGCGCCACCCGGGAGGCAGAAAGAAGCTGAATATAAAGCCGAGACGATTCCTGGCAAGGTGATGACGTCCGGCAGAATGCGATGCTCGAGGTCGATGACGAACAGGACGATCATCGCGCAGGCGAACAACAACCGCTGATACAGCATCGCGGGCGAATCAAACAGCATGTATGCCGCGAGGAAGACGAGGCCCGTCACCAGCTCGATGATTGGATACTGCACCGAGATCGGCTCGCGGCAGGTGCGGCATCGTCCACCGCAGCAACAGGTAACCCGCGATCGGGATGTTGTCGTAGAGCTTGACCGGCGCGTCGCACGTCGGGCATGCGATGCCGGCCACATCAGCGATTCCCGCAGCGGCAGCCGGTGGATGCACACGTTCAGAAAGCTGCCGACCGCATTCCGAACATCGCGAGGAGAACGGCGGAGGCGACGTTCATCGAGGCACCGGCGGAGCTGCGCCGCTGAGCTCGGGCGC
This sequence comes from Vicinamibacterales bacterium, assembly GCA_963802345.1. Lineage (GTDB taxonomy): Bacteria > Acidobacteriota > Vicinamibacteria > Vicinamibacterales > JAMQPK01 > JAMQPK01. Next base: position 126,752 of record CAWDIK010000003.1, on the reverse strand, counting down.
TGCCGCCGGCTCGGTCGGAAGCGGCCACAAGTCCGAGCTCGTCGCGACGCCGATCGCGCCTGTATCCGGATCGAGCGTGTACGGAACTCCCGACGGATCGACGGGAATGCCCCTCACTGCACCCGCGCGCGCGAGCTGTTGCCACGACTGCACGCGCTGCCCTGTCCGCGCCGCGAACTCGTCCACGATGCGTTTCAGCGCGTCGATCTGATCCAGCGCGTCGAGTTGCGTCAGCCGCATCTGGGCCGTTTGCCGCAGCCAGTCGCTTTCTTCGTTCTGGCCGATCTGCTGCCACATGGCTCGCGATGCCTGGCGATCGCCGCCGCGCGTCAGCATCACAGCCGCATAGCTCTTGAGCCACCACGGCGCGCCGGGCAGGTTCCCGCCGCGGTCGAACCACTCTGCAGCTTTCTCGTAGTCGTGCAGGTTCCAGTAATAGATGAACCCGATGTCGTGGTAGTAGTCCCACTTGTTCGGGTTGAACGCGACGCCCTTTTTCGAGCAGCGCAATCGCCTGGTCCGGCCGCCCGGCCCCTCCGGGTATGCGGCTCGGCCAGGAAGATCGCGCCGAATCGATACCCGACGGTGAAACGCGGGTCGAGCGTCGTCGCCAGGTCGAGCAGCGGATACAGCAGGTCGTACCGGCGCTCGCGGCCGGCCTTCTGGCGCTCGACTCCGTAGTGCTGAAGCGCGCGGATCCAGTACACATCCGCGAGCAGCGCGTCATACGAGAGCGCGGCCTGCCGCATCACCTCGGCATCGCTGACGTACAGCACCTGCTCGTCGACCTTTGAAATGCATACGTGCGGTCGCGGACGACTTGCAGGGCGACCGCCACGGCCAGCATGGCGGCGAGCGCCGTCAGGAACATGCCGGTTTGCCGGCGGCGCATCATTTGAAATCCCGCCTCGCAAAGATGAATGTCGCGGCGGATACGAGCACCGAGATGTAGACGACGGCATACGCGGTGTTCAGCAACAGATAAGTCGCCGGCACTGGAACGCGCGTGAACGACCTCGCTCTTGATGTCGAGCGGCGCGAGATTCGGCAGCAGGTAGTACAGCGCGCGCGCGATGTATGCGACCGGCTTCGAGTCCACCACCGTTTCGAAGTTCCTCAGATCAGCATTGAAGTGGCCGACGACGTAGAGGCCAAAGGTCAGCGCCGCCGCGAGCATCGGGCTGGAAAACGTCGAAAACAACAGCGCGATCGCCATCACGATGGCGAGCTGCAGAAAGATCATCGCAATCGCTTTCAGAAGCGCTGGATCGACAGCGGGCGCCTCCCAATGCGGCCGGAACCAGGCGCCATCGATCCACGCAACCGCGCCAAGCACCGCGTAATAGGCGACGGCCATGATCGCCAGGTTCACGAACAACGTGAGAAGAAGACCGAGATATTTGCCGACCATGAACTCCTGCCGTCGAATCGGCTTCGCCAGCAGCGAATAGATGCTGCGCTTCTCCACCTCCTTCGAGACAAGGCCGATGCCGATGAACACCGCGATGAACAGGCCGAACAGCGACATCGCGGCCAGGCCGAGATCCTTGATGACCTTCATGTCCTGTCCAGCAGTCAGCTGACTCAGCAGATAGGAGACGGCGATCAGCAGCACGGCGAACAATACGAGGTTATAGAGCACCTTGTCGCGGACCGATTCCCTGAACACGCTCACGGCGATGGTGCGGACGACACCGGTCGTCATGACTGTCTGCGGGTTCTCCTGTCCCGCTCCAGCGCGCGCTCGCCTGCTCGGCGACCTTCTTCACGAAGAAGTCTTCCAGTGTTTCGCGAACGGGGTTGAGCGACACCAGTTGCGCGCCCCACTGCCTGTAAGCTCACGAAGCAGTTGCTCGGGCGCCAGGCGCGAGCGGCAGCTCCAGTGAGTACCGCTGCTCCCCAATCGGCGTCACGCGCTGCACTCGCGCGCGATGCCTCTCCAGTGATTCCGGCGCAAGACCGCTCACGATGAGCTCCCAGCCTTGATGTCGAACGCCTGGAGATCGGAAATGCGCCCGTTCGCGACAAGCTTGCCGCCTGCGAGCATGGCGACGCGGCTGCACAACGCCTCGGCATCCGACAGCACGTGGGAGCTGAAGAACACGGTACATCCGCGATCGCGCAGCTACAGGATCAGATTGCGCACTTCCCGGCGGCCAAGAGGATCAAGGCCCGACATCGGCTCGTCGAGAAAGACGACCTCAGGGTCGTTGATGAGCGCCTGCGCGATCCCGACGCGCTGAATCATTCCTTTCGAGAACTTGCGAATTGAAGCCGCCGTTCGCCGGCGATGCCGACCTGATCGAGCAGCGCCGACACACGCCGGCGCCGTTCCACGCGGTCGTAGCCGAACAACGCGGCGTAATAGTCGAGCAGCTCCTCGGCGGTCAGATAGTCATAGAAGTACGGGCTTTCGGGCAGATAGCCGATGCGGCGCTTGACTGAAACGTCGCCGACCGGGCGACCGAGGATCTCGGCATGACCGGAGGTTGGGTAGATAAGCTGCATCAGCAGCTTGAGGGTGGTCGTCTTACCTGCGCCGTTCGGCCCGAGAAAACCGAACGTCTCGCCTGCGGTGACTTCAAGATTCAGTCCGTGGAGCGCTCGATACGGCCGGGGACGCCAAAACCCGATCGAAAAATCCTTGGTCAGTCTCTCTGTGCGGATCGCGTACATACCACGCGTATTATCGGCCGGAAACACGAGATGCCCGCAGAGGCAGGCATCTCGTCCGAATGTTGCTAGAACGCCTTACTTGATGGGCGTGCCGTTCGTCGCGGCGCGGCCCGGGAAACCGTCGAACGCGACGGCCGCGGGGGACGCGTCCGCGTCCTCGAAGAGCGCGTTGTTTTCGTTCGTGCCGAAGTAGCGCACACCCGTCGTATTTGGCGCTGAAGGTCGCCGCGAACACGTTGTAGCCCTGCGTCGCCGTGGTGATCGTCGAGCACGTTGTCAGCGACGACTGCTGCACGCCGACCGCCGCGTAGGTGATGTCGTAGCCGCTCTTGGTGATCGCGGTCGTCAAGGACAAGTCGGGGCTGATGAACGGCTGGCCACCGCTTGTCGGCGGCACGCCCAGATCGTCGAGGCTGTCCGCGTACCCCCGGCCGTTCGCGCAGTTCGTCATCCAGTTCAGGTTCGCGCTATTCACCGCACGGAGCGACCCCATGGCCGAGGCTTCGTTTCCCGCGATACGAGCGCGGAGCAGACCGGGGACGGCGATCGCCGCAATAATGCCGATGATGGCGACGACGATTAGCAACTCGATCAGCGTGAAACCCTTCGTGTTTCCGGTCCTCATTTATCTCCCCTGCCTCCTAATATGGTTGATCGCAAACTTGGCCTGCCATACAGGTTCCCTTATGACGCCGATGCCGAATCGAAAGTCTTATTTGACTGCCGTGCCGTTGGTTGCCGCGCGGCTCGGGAACACGTTGAACGCCACCGCCGACGGGGACGCGTCCGCGTCCTCAAACAGCGTGTTGCTCTCGTTCGTGCCGAAGTAACGCACGCCCGTGGTTTTCTGCGACGACGTCGCTGCCATGACGTCGTAGAACTGCGAAGCCGTCGTTACAGACGAACACGTCGTCAGCGACGACTGCTGCACGCCGACTGCCGCGTATGTGATGTCGTAGCCGCTCTTACTGATCGCCGTCGTCTGCGACAAATTAGCGGTGATAAACGGCTGGCCTCCGCCGCCGGTCGGCACGCCCAGGTCATCCAGGCTGTCCGCGTAACCGCGGCCGCTCGCGCAGTTGGTCATCCAGTTCAGGTTCGAGCTATTGACCGCGCGCAGCGACCCGACGGCCGACGCCTCGTTACCCGCGATGCGAGCGCGAAGCAGACCAGGCACCGCAATCGCCGCGATGATGCCGATGATGGCGACGACGATCAGCAACTCAATCAGCGTAAATCCCTTGCTATTCCCCGCTCTCATTCCTGTCTCTACTGTCTCTCATATGTTAAAGGTAAGGATGCCTGCCGCGCAGGCATCCTTTATCCTATGCGCCTTATTTCTACTTGACCGCCGTGCCGTTTGTCGCCGCGCGCGCCGGGAACACGTCGAACGCCACCGCCGAAGGGACGCGTCCGCGTCCTCGAACAGCGCGTTGTTCTCGTTGGTCCCGAAGTAGCGCACGCCCGTCGTGTTCGGTGACGAAGGCGCCGCGAACACGTTGTAGCCCTGCGTAGCCGTCGTGATCGTCGAGCACGTCGTCAGCGACGACTGCTGCATGCCGATCGCCGCGTAGGTGATGTCGTAGCCGCTCTTGCTGATCGCGGTCGTCAGCGACAAGTCGGGGCTGATGAACGGCTGGCCGCCGCTGGTGGGCGGCACGCCCAGGTCGTCGAGGCTGTCCGCATAGCCGCGGCCGGCCGCGCAGTTCGTCATCCAGTTCAGGTTCGCGCTGTTGACCGCGCGGAGCGACCCGATGGCCGAGGCCTCGTTACCCGCGATGCGGGCGCGCAGCAGGCCCGGGACGGCGATCGCCGCGATGATGCCGATGATGGCAACGACGATCAGCAACTCGATCAATGTGAAGCCCTTCGGTTGTTCCTCTTCATTTTTGTGTCCTTCTCCACGGTGCTCAGCCGTTGTTGGGTTGATCGTCGACGGCTAAGCGGGCCGTCGTGTTCCCCAAGACTAGAGCAACCCCTGTACCGAGGACGGCCGAAGTCCATGGTGCATTGGATCTGATTGATAAGTATAGGTTTATTGCTTCGTGTGACTGCCTGTTGTAGCAGCGCCGTTCCCCAGTTTGACAAACTTTGTCAGATTGGATGCGCCACAAATTGTCACTCGATGTCGACGATCCAGAAGCCAGTTGGCTCTTCGGACGCCGACGCATAAAGGAGGCGGTAGGGACCCCTCGACGCGCTCGGCAGTTCGTGGGGCACGAGGCACGCGATGTAGCGGGCTCCCCGCTCGCGCCAGACGCTCCAGGGCTCCGTCACTCTGTCGAGCGTGATCGTGTTCTGGCCTGTCCACAAGTGGACCAGTGCGGGATTGGTCGCCGCAACGACTGCATCCTTATCCAGATGCGCTTTCATCCAGTCGAGAGATGTCTCGAGCTCGGTGAATTTGTTTAACCAGTCGATGCGCTGCGGTTCGGACCGCAAGGTGCTGACGTAGCCGGCGTGATCGTAGAGGTTGAGCCCGATCGCCGTCAGCAACGCTATCCGGGCTACGGGAAACGTCGGCGATAACGTGAGCCCCTTGACGAAATACAAATAAAGGAACGGGGTGAGCGGCAGGACGAAACGGAAGCTCCAGAACGGCCACAACACGGTAATGACGAGCGAGACGGGAACTAGGATCTCGCGACCGTGACCCGCTCGCGGGCGGTGCGCACGAAACCCCACAGGACCACTGCCGACAGCAGAAGCGAAACCGCCATATTGGCAGGCAGCCCCCCGATGCCGACGAATGTCCAGGAAACCCGGCCCGCCAGCGACACGACCTCTTCGCCGCTCTCTTCGGGCGGCCGCAGCAGCACGGGAGCGAATATGCCTCCGATGCTTCGCCCGGAAATATCGACCAGATTGGTGACGATGCGATCCGGCAAATCGGCGGCGGTTACTCTGCCGGAGGTGGCCGACCCGGCCCATCGCATCCAGAATTGCTCGCCGTATCCATAGACGAGCGAGCCGCGATGAATCTGCTGGTGCTCGACCGTAGGTGCGTGCGCGCGCGTATATAAGAGCCAGGGCGCTACAAAGAGGGCGACGACGATGGCGAACGCGGATGCGCGCTTCCACTGTCGCTCCTTCAGAAAACAGAGAAACACCGCAGTAACGACGCCGACGCCGACCGAGCGAATCAACACAGTGGCTGTCCCAAGAAGCGCTGCGACGATGGCCAGTCGTGTGCGCTCGACCGGCTCGTCGATGGCGCGATGCGCGACAGCCACCGCGCCGAGCTGCGCGAGTGTGAACACGCACTCGGACATCACCGTGGATGTCGCCAGGAACACAAACGCCGGGGTCGCGCCGATGCCGATTGCGGCAAGCGCCGCGAGATGACGCGGTAGTTGGCGCAAGCGATGGAAATACCAATAGCTCAGCACCGTTACGCCAAGCATGGCGGCAAGGGAGACACTCTTCAGCATCCACACATTGGCGGGAAACTCTGGACGAATCCGAAAGACGAAGGACAGCAGCGCTGGAAATCCTGGTGGATAGCCTGGCAGGATGCCGGCCAGCGGCGCATTGATCAATTCATAGCCGCGGCCATCGGCGAGCGCTTTTGCCAGTAACACGTACCACGCATCATCGACCACCATGCCGGCGACCCGATCGAGCCTCATTACATAGATGGGAACGAGAACCAGCACCACGATGAATGCCGGCATCAGACCCAGTAAGCGCTTCATCGAGCGGGCGCGCTTGCAACGGCCATGACCGAGCTGCCGAACGGCAGCCATCCTGCGACCGCGTTCTCGGCGCGAAACCATGTCTGCAGCGCGTGGTTCACTGCAGGCGGCGGCACGTGCGGCACCGACGGTGCAGAATGCCGCAGGGCTTCTGCCATGCGGACGAGAAGCTTGGGCGCGACGAGTGACTGGAAGAGATATCGCGTCTCGATCGGCTCGAGTCCGGCGTTGCGGACGAGATCGCGCATCTCGGCGGCCGTGTATCGCTTGATGTGATGGTTCAGGCGATCGTGCGACGTCCACAGCCAGTCGAACGCCGGTGTGGTAATCAGCATGTGGCCGCGAGGCGCGAGGAACGAGGCAGCCTGGCGGAGCATTGTGTCGGGATTGGGGACGTGTTCGACAACGTCGAGTGCGAGGATGATGTCGAACGCGGCGCGCGCCGGCAATGTCTCCAGCCCGCCGAGATGGATACGGCTTCTCCACCGCCCGCTCTGCTCGACGACAATCGGATCGGACTCGATTCCCTCGACATGTCCGAACTGCTCGAGCGCATCGAAGAACAGGCCTGCGCCGCACCCGATGTCGAGAATTCGCGCGTCGCTCGCGCGACGGCCCAGGAGCGCTCGAATCGCGTCGAGCAGAATGCGCTCGCGCACTCGCCACCACCAGTGGCTGCGGTACAAATCGGCATAGGCGGCCGTGTAGGCCGCTTCCATCAGTCGCCGCCCATGACGCGCGCGACGACGTAAGGTGGACGCCCCTTGGCCTCGCCGTACACGCGGCCGAGATACTCGCCGATGACACCGAGGAACAGGAGCTGCACGCCCGAGAGAAAGGTCATGATGACGAGCGAGGCCGTGAAACCCGCGGGAACGTGTCCGACGGCGAATCGCACGTAGACCGCATACACGGAAAACGCGAGGGAGCCGGCGATTGCAACGAGGCCGGTCACTGCGGCCGCGCGCAACGGGACGATGGAAAACGAGCAAACGCCATCGACCGCCAGCTTCATCAATTTCCAGGTCGTGTACTTCGGCTTTCCCGCGGCGCGCGCCTGCCGATCGACGTCGATGCCGACCTGCTGTGAATCCGACCCATGCCGCAGGCCTCGAAGGTATCGCTCGTGCTCCGGCAAGCCGCGAAGCGCCGCCACCACCGGCTGCCCGAGCAGCGCGAAATCCCGGTATCGAGCGGCAGCTCCGTGTCCGACAGCGCCGAAATGATGCGGTAGAACGCGCGGTACGCGAGGCGCAGCAGCCAGCCTTCTTCGCGCGTCCGCCGCCGCGCGAACACGACATCGGCGCCTGCACGATGATGCGCGACGAACTCGGGATGACTTCGGGCTCGTCCTGCAGATCGGCGTCCATCAGGACGACCGCATCGCCGGTCGCGTAGTCGAGCGCGGCGCCAAGCGCGGCCTGATGGCCGAAATTTCTCGACAGCACGACGACCGAATGCGCGGATCGCGCCGCGCGGCCTGTTCGAGCAGCGCCCGCGAATCGTCGGTGCTGCCATCGTCGACGAAGATGACTTCGTGCGGCCCGCCTTCGATGCCGATCGAGGACCTTGCAGAAGCCGCGCGAGCAGCTCGGGAGGACTTCCTGTTCGTTGAAAACAGGAATGCCGACGGAGAGCCTCACGTTTCTTCCGCCCTTGGAAATAGACCATCGACCACAGCCGGCCGCCAAAGAAATACGGCTCGAAGAATCGGCTCGAACGCCGCGCCGAACAGGCGCGCCAGCGCTCGACCGGCCTGGCGTACTTGCCCCGATCGAGCCGCGCCATCATCCACGCGAGCGATTTGCGGGGAGGCAGGACGAGGTCGAGGATGTGGATCGTGCCCTCCGGCGCCAGCAACGGCGACAACTGCGCGAGAATGCGCTCGGCATCCGATCGCTGACGTGATGCAGAAAGCTGTTGGCGAGGATCATGTCGAACGTGCCGAGCGACGACAGATCGGCGCTCGTCAGGTCGGCCTGGACGAACTGGCCGCGGAATCGCGCGCGCGCCACCTCCAGGTATCGCTCGTTGACGTCGATGCCGACGTAGTCGACGTCGCTGAAGTGCGCAGCGTTGGTGCCTGCTCCACACCCGACGTCGAGCACGCGCCGAATCGTGATCCCGCAGCCATCGCTCCACCGGAGCGAACTTCTGCGCGGCAAACGGCGCCTGCCACGCCGAATACACCGCGGGTGTTCGAGTAGCCGCTCGCGTGCGCCCATTACCGCCACCTCACTTCGAGCGTGCCGACGGCTTCCGAATTCGGGAACATCCTGCCGCACCTTCGCGGCGAGATGAGCCGACGGCCCCAGAGAAAATCGCCGGCCGTGATTCAGCACGACGACGCTGGCCGCGGCCAGTCCGGGCAGATCATTCAATCCACCTTCCGCGGACACCTGGTCGGTGAAGAAGTCGAAAAGCGTGCCGGACGGGCTGAATCGGCCGGTGAGGAAATACACCTCCGGAGCATCCGGGCCTGCCACGAGCTGTCCGTCGCCGATATGGGCGCTAATCAGCTCGACCACACGGCGGTACGAAACCGCTCTGCGGGGCTGACGCGCAGGCTGGCGCTCTCGACGCCAAGCAGGTGTGTCGATGGCGAACGGGTGATGACGGCTCCCAGGTTGTACACGTAGCCGCGATTCATGCTCACCAGCGCAAACATGGTCAGCACCGAGGCCGCCACACGAACGCGGGACGGCCGAGCGCGCGGCTGTGCTGCCGACTGCGACGGCCGCGACGACCGCCAGGGCGCGACGTAGCAGAAATAGATTGGCGCGCTGAACGGAACCTGCACGAGCGACGCCCAGGCGAGAAACGTCGCGAATCCGAAGAGGATTCGTCGCTCCGTCGGATCCTGCGATGGCCGGACATGACAAGGCCGCAAATCGCGACCGGCAGCAGCGCGGCAAATCCGCGAGCCGCCTGCCAGATCATTTGATACGACGTGAAGTTGTAGAGGCTGCGCGACCAGGAGCACCGCTCCGGCCACGGACAGCACGACAGCGTGTACGCACGGTCGAGCGCGCGCACGCGAAGAATGCGGAAGCGGCATCACCGCAGCGAGGAGCGGCAGGCCGGCGAGAATCCATTGGCGGGCGGCATCTCGAGGGCTGCGAACTGCACGCGCTTCTGCGGCAGAACGAATACTCCATTCACGAGCGTTCTGACCTGCTGATCGATGACATATGGCGCGACGAACCAGAGCAACGGAACGGCCGCGGCTGCCATCGCGGCCGCAGGCGCGGCCAGCGCCACCCATGACTCGTGCGATCGACCGCGACGTCATCGGCGAGCAGCAGCCGGCTGCACGCGAGAATCGGCAGAAACAAATACAGCAGATCGGAGAGCGCAAGACGAGCCGACAGAATCATGAACGCGAGACCCAGGGCGGCCACAGCCACGGCCACACAGATGACTCGTCCCGGCCACCATCCTCGCGCTCTTGGCCGTGCCGCCGCCATAGAGCAACGCCATGAGGAGCGCGACCAGGACATACAGCCCGGTCTGCTTGACGAGAATGGATAGTCCCGCCGCCAGTCCGGCGGCGGCCGCATATCGCAGCAGCCCGGTTTCCACATATCGCAGAAACGCCCAGAGGCACACCAACGCGCAGACGAGCAGCCACCACGACGGCAGCGCGGCGAAATAATTGGGAAAGCTCCAGCCGAGCGCGAGCCACGCGCCGATCGCCGCGCCAATCGGCTCCAGGTATCGGCTCAGGATGAGATAGATGAGCACCTGCGCGAGCACTGCGCCTGCAAACAGCAGCCACCGCGGATAAATCAAATCGATGCCGGCGAGCCTGAACACGAGGGCGTGCATCCGCGCAAGGCCGCCGGTGTACGGCTCCTCGTAGTCGACGTGCGGCACCTCGCCGCTCAACACTCGTTCCGCCGACTGCCCGATCATCCCTTCGTCGTGCGGAATCCACCCACGCGAGACGAAGAACGCCAGGTAAACAATCGACAGCGCGACAAGTCCCGCCGCGATCAGCCGCGTCCTCATTTCAGGTTGTACTTCTTCGCGTAGTAGCGGAATGAGCGGAAGCTCATGCCGAGCAGCTCGGCGGCCTTCACCTGCACGCCGCCGGCCCGGACCAGCGCCTGCGTGATGTACTCCTTTTCGAGCCCTTCGACGTGCTCCTCGAGGTTGAAACCGGATTCGGGCAGCAGCCCCGCAGCGGCCGTGCCCTTCGGCGCCCGCTTGGCGATGTGCTCGGGCAGGCTTTCCGGCAGAATCGTCTGGCTCTTCTCGAGCGCGACCGCGCGCTCGATGACGTTCTCGAGCTCGCGAATGTTGCCCGGCCAGTCATACGCCTCGAGCAGATCCATCGTCTCCTGCGACAGTCCGTGAATGTCCTTCGCCATCTGGTCGCGGTACTTCGTCAGGAAGTACTCGGCGAGCAGCGGAATGTCCTCGCCGCGCTCGCGCAGCGGCGGCAGCTGGATGGGAATGACGTTGATGCGGTAGAACAGGTCCTCGCGGAACTTGCCGTCGGCCACCATCTTCGTCAGATCCTGATTGGTCGCGGCGATCACGCGCATCGCGCCCTCGAGCTCTTCGACGCCGCCGAGACGCCGGAACTTCCGCTCCTGGAGCACGCGCAGCAGCTTCACCTGCATCATCGGCGTCATCTCGCCGATCTCATCGAGAAACAACGTGCCCTTCTCAGCCGCCTCGATCAGCCCCTTCTTGTTCGCGCTTGCGCCGGTGAACGCCCCCTTCATGTGACCGAAGAGCTCGGATTCCAGGAGCGTTTCCGGCAGCGCGCCGCAGTTGAGCGCCACGAACGGCCGATCGCGCCGCAGCGAGTAGAAGTGGATGGCGCGCGCGACCCATTCCTTGCCGGTGCCCGACTCGCCGCTGACGAGAACAGTGCTGTCGGTGCGCGCAATCTGCTCGATCAGCTTGAAGATGGCGAGCATCTTGTCGCTGCGGCCGACGATATTCGCGAACTGATGCGTGCTGCCGAGCGCCCGCTTGAGCAGCACGTTCTCCTGGCGAAGATGGCGCTGCTCGAGAGCGTTGCGCACCTTCATCTTCAGCTCGTCCACGTCGAACGGCTTGCTCAGGTAATCGTGCGCGCCCAGACGCATCGCTTCGATCGCGGTGTCGGCGGACGCAAACGCCGTAATCATGATGCCGAGGATGTCGGGATCGATGCGCTTTGCCGCGCGGAGCACGTCGACGCCGGTCATGTCGGGCATCTTGATGTCGGACACGAGCAAATCGAATCGCCCGCGCTCGAGAAGCTCGACCGCCCTGCGTCCGTTTTCTGCCAGCGTCACGTCGTACCCTTCTCGACGCAGCACGATTGACAGCAGCTCGCGCATCGATCGCTCGTCGTCGACGACGAGAAGCCGCGCCTGCGCGGGCGTTCCGGGTTCCGCATTCCGCGTTCCGGGTTCGGAGTTTTCGATTTCTTTATTCAGCGGCACGTCTGCACTTTTCGTTCTTCGTTTTTCGTTTTTCGCTATCCGCTATGTTGTCGCGACCGCCCTCACCGGCAGCCTCACACTGACCGTCGTGCCTGTTCCCTGGGTCGAGCTGACCTGGATCTCGCCGCCGTAGTCGCTGACGATGCGGTGGACGATGGCGAGGCCGAGGCCCGTGCCCTTCGAGAACGTGCCGCGGAAGGGCTGAAAGATGGCGTCGAGCTCCTCCGGTGGAATGCCCACGCCTTCGTCCGACACGTCGAGCACGACAGCATCTCCCGCTTCGTCCGCGCCCGGATCGACGCGCGCGCCGAGCGTCAGCCGGCCGCCGCCGCGCATCGCGCGCAGCCCGTTCGTCGCGAGGTTCCAGACGATCTGGCGAATCTGGTTCTCGTCGGCCTCGAAGGCAACCTCGGTGGGCGGTACGCTGACGTCGATGAGGTGGCCGTCGAGCACCTCGGAGCTGTTGCGCAGCAGCAACGCCGCGTCATTGAGCACCCGCCGAACGTCCATCCGCGCGATCGAAAACCGCTGCGGCTTCGCATAGGCCAGAAACGAGCGGATGGTGTCGTTGAGGCGCTCCGATTCGCGCAGGACGATGTCCATCAACTGCGCCTGTTCGTCGGTGAGCGGAAGCTCCTGGCGCAGGATCTGAATCGATCCCGACATCGACGCGAGCGGATTTCGGATTTCATGGGCGATACCCGCCGCCATCTCGCCGACGGCGGCAAGGCGCTGCCGAAGCCGGGCGTCGCGCTCGAGTTTCTTGATGTCGGTGACGTCCTGAAACACGAACAGCAGGCCGGCATTCCCACCGGGGGTTCGAAGCGCGGTCGCGGTGAACCCGATGTCGATTTTCCGCCCGTCGGCCGTGCGGTGGGAGGCGTCGAGGCGGCGGCCCAGAGAAGGCTCTGAGAGACGCCACAGATCGCTGACGACGCTCGCGGGCAGATCCAGTACCTCTTCGAGACGGCGGCCGACGACGGAGACAGCCGGCTGTCCGGTGATCACTTCGGCTGCGCGGTTGAACGTCAGGATCCGCCCTTGACGATCGGTCGTCGCGAGTCCGCTCGACAGGCTGTCGATGACATTCTGATTGAACGCCTGAAGGTCGGCGATCTCACTCGACGCGCGCTCGAGTCGCGCGCCGGCGCGCTGCAGGCGGTCGGCCAGCGAGCCGCTCAGAAACGCGATCGAGAAGAACAGAAATACGTTGAGCCCGGTCGTGTACGCGACGATGCGGAGCGGCGGCAGCGCGCCCGCGAGATCGAAATACGCCACCCCGAGGGCCCGGCCCAGCCCGAAGTACTGCGTCAGCACGATGCCCACGTACAGCAGCGCGCTGAGCGTAGCGATCATCATGCCGCCGCGGCGGAACTGCACGCTGCTCGCGGCCGCGATCGGCAGCACGTAGAGCGCGGCAAAATAGCTGGTGATGCCCCCCGTGACGGTAATGAACCCGGAGACGATCAGGGCGTCGCACGCGAGCTGAATGTCGACGATCCATCGGTACCGCTCCGCCCACGTGAGCGTGAGCGCCCACAGGATGTTCAGGGCGTAGGTGACGCCGATGAGGAGGAACAGCGCCTCGCCGGGGAAGGTTCCAGGCGAAGTGAGCTGGACGAACACGGCCGAGCCGAGCAGCAGCGAGCTGATCCCGACGCGAATCGCGATCAGCCAGAAGAGTTTGCGACGAAGGTCGCGCTCCGCCACCGCTGCTCCCTAGGCCAGCTGCGAGATCAGGTCGAAGATGGGCAGGTACATCGCGATGACGATCCCGCCGACGACGCCGCCGAGAAACGCAATCATGATCGGCTCGAGCAGCGTCAACAGGCCGGCGACGGCGGTATCGACCTCTTCTTCATAGAAGTCCGCAATCTTCGACAGCATCGTGTCGAGCGCGCCCGTCGTCTCGCCGACGCTGATCATCTGCGTCACCATGGCCGGAAAGACGGCCGTCTCGCGCAGGGGCGCAGAAATCGTCTCGCCGCGCTCGATGCTCTTGCGTGTCTGCAGAATCGCCTCTTCGATAATCACGTTTCCGGAAGTGCGCGCGGTGATGTCGAGGCCATCGAGAATCGGCACGCCCGAGCTCAGCAGCGTCGAGAGCGTCCGGCAGAACCGCGCGACGGCAATCTTGCGCATGAGCAGTCCGAGCACGGGCAGCTTCAGCGTGATTCCGTCAATCTGGTGCTTGCCGGCGGCAGTGGCGTAATACGACTTGAACCCGTACCCGATCGCGCCGATGCCGACGATGATGAACGGCATGAAGTTCACCAGGAAGTCGCTGAGCGCGATGACGATCCGCGTCGGCAGCGGCAGCTGGGCGCCGAGCCCCGCGAACAACGCCGCGAATGTCGGGATGACCTTCCACAGGATGACGCCGACGACGACCACGGCGATGACGATGACGGCGACCGGGTAGACCATCGCCGACTTGACCTGGCCCTTCAACTTCACCGCTTTTTCGATGTACGTCGCGAGCCGCTTGAGAATCGTGTCGAGGATACCGCCGGCCTCACCGGCGGCAATCATGTTGGTAAACAGCGGATCGAACGCCTTCGGATGCTTCTTCATCGCGTCGGCGAGCGATGCTCCGCTCTCGACGTCCGAGCGCGTCGCCAGAATCGTCTCGGCGAAATTCCTGTCTTCTTCCTGATTGCCGAGAATCTCGAGGCACTGCACCAGCGGCAGCCCCGCGTCGATCATGACCGAGAACTGCCGCACGAAGACGGCGAGGTTCTTCGGATTGACCTTCTTGCCGAGCTTGCCCTTCTTTGGAGCCGCGGCCGCCGCGGCGGCTTTCTCCTTCGTCGGCGCGATTCGCGTGACGAGCACCTGCTCGCGGCGGAGCGCGGCAACGGCGGCGTCCGCGGTGTCAGCGATGCGCTCGCCGGTGATGTTCTCTCCACCGCGCGTGCGGCCCGAATACGCAAATGTCGGCATGCTTTTCTCTCTTCGCACTAAGAGCAGAGGGCAGAGAGCCGGAGAGCATTCTGGCTCTCCGCTCTTTGCTCTTTGCCCTGTCACCTTTTTACCACTCCGCCCACCATCGGCCGCTGCGGCATGCCCGGGCGCGGACCGAGGCCGGCACCCTGCACGACACCGGCGCCGCGGCTGATCATCTGGTCCAACTCGTCTTTCATAGACGAGGCGGCCATCGCCGCTTCGAGCGTGACCTGCTTGGTCATGTACAAGGTCGCGAGCGACTGATTGAACGTCTGCGTGCCGAGCTTCTCCTGGCCGGCCTGCATCGAGGAATAGATCTGATGGATCTTGTCCTCGCGAATCAGATTCCGAATCGCAGGCGTCGGCACGAGAATCTCCTGCGCCACGACGCGCCCGCCGCCGTTCGCCTTGGGCAGCAGCGCCTGACAGACGATGCCCTCGAGCACGAGCGACAGCTGCGTGCGGATCTGCGACTGCTGATGCGACGGGAACATGTCGATGATGCGGTTGATCGTCTGCGCCGCCGAATTCGTGTGCAGGGTGCCAAACGTCAAATGCCCCGTCTCTGCGATACGGAGCGCCGCTTCGGTCGTCTCGAGGTCGCGCAGCTCGCCGATGAGGACCACGTCCGGGTCTTCGCGCAGCGCCGCGCGCAGCGCTTCGCTGAATCCCTTCGTGTCGCTGTGCACTTCGCGCTGATTCACCAGGCAGCCCTTGTGCTGGTGGATGTATTCGATCGGATCTTCGATGGTGAGGATGTGCTCGTTCCGCTCGTTGTTGATCTTGTCGATCATCGCGGCAAGCGTGGTCGATTTGCCGCTGCCCGTCGGACCGGTCACCAGCACGAGGCCGCGCGGCCGATCGGACAGCGTGGCGAGAACCTGCGGCAGGCCGAGCTCCTTGAATCCCTTGATCTGCTCGGGAATCAACCGGTACACCGCGCCGACCGCCCCGCGCTGATTGAACACGTTCGATCGGAACCGGGCGACGCCGCGGATACCGAACGAGAAGTCGAGCTCGAGCGTCTCTTCGAACCGCTTCTTCTGCGCGTCGGTCATGACGCTGTAGGCGAGCTGCTTGGTCTCGGTTGGCGTCAGATCCGGCAAATCCAGCCGCTGAAGCTTGCCGTGCACGCGCACCTGGGGCGGCGTGCTGATCGAGAGATGTAAATCGGACCCTTGCAGGTCGATGGTCGTTTTGAGCAATTCCGGCAATGTTGGCGGCATTTTAGTCCCTTCGCTCACAGTCAGATGGCAGAGGCAGAGCATCTGCCCTACTCCCTTCCTCTGCCCTTAGGTTTCACTATTTCACTGTCTCCCGTGCTACCTCTTCTATCGTCGTCAGACCCTCTTTGACTTTACGCAGCCCGCTCATGCGGAGCGTCAGCATCCCTTCCTCGATCGCCTTGCGGCGCAGCTCGAGTCCTGACGCTCCCACGAGCACGAGCTCGCGCAGCTCGTCGGTGATTTCCATGACCTCGTAGAGGCCCACCCGCCCCTTGTAGCCCGTGTTGTTGCACTTCTCGCAGCCGTTGCCCTTCTTGGGCACGACCGTCTTCGCGTCCTCGGCAGAAAACCCCGCCTGCGCGAGCGCTTGAGGGGCCGCCGGATGATCGGTTTTGCAGTTGGCGCAGATGCGGCGCACGAGGCGCTGCGCGCAAATCAGATTGACCGAGCTGGCGACGAGGAACGGCTCGATGCCCATGTTCATCAACCGGTTGATCGTGCTGGGCGCATCGTTGGTGTGGAGCGTGGACAGCACGAGGTGCCCCGTGAGCGCCGCCTTGACCGCGATTTCAGCCGTTTCGAAGTCTCGGATTTCGCCGACGAGGATGATGTTGGGGTCCTGCCGGAGGAACGAGCGCAGCGCCGCGGCGAAATTCAACCCGATGTTCTCGCGGACCTGTACCTGGTTGATGCCGGGCAGGTTGAACTCGACGGGATCCTCGGCCGTCATGATGTTGGTCTCTGGCGTGTTGACCTTCGCCATCGACGAGTAGAGCGTATTGGTCTTGCCGCTTCCGGTCGGGCCCGTGACGAGCACCATGCCCCACGGCTTCATGATGGCCATCTCGAACTTCGTCAGCGACTCCTGCTCGAACCCGAGCTTGGTCATGTCGAGCATGAGCTTGTCTTTGTCGAGCAGGCGCATGACGATCTTTTCGCCGAACAGCGTGGGCAGGCACGACACGCGGAAGTCGATGTCCTTCGATTGCCCGTTGTCCGAGAAGCGAATCTTGATGCGGCCGTCCTGCGGCAGGCGCTTCTCGGCGATGTCGAGCTTCGCCATGATCTTGATGCGCGAGGTGATCGCGTCGCGCATCTTCATCGGCGGCGCCATGATGTTGTAGAGGATGCCGTCCACGCGGTAGCGGACGCGGAACTCCTTCTCGTACGGCTCGATGTGGATGTCGCTCGCGCCCTTCTGAATGGCCGACATCAGCACGACGTTCACGAGCTTGATGACGGGCGCTTCGCCGCCCTGCTTCTCGAGCGACTCGGCGCTGATCTCCTCGAGATCGTCGAGCACCTCGACATCGTCGGCGCCCGCTACGGACATCTCTTCCATCGAGCGCGCGGCCATCTCGAGGGCGCTTCCGCCGCTGGTCGCGGCGGTGGCCGCTGCCGCCGGTTTGCCCAGCGCGTAGTAGCGTGTGATGGATTCGGCGACCGCGGTTTCGGACGCGACGACCGGCTCGACGTTGTAGCCCGTCATGAACTTGATGTCGTCCATGGCGAAGACGTTCGTCGGATCCGTCATCGCGATGGTGAGCGTGGCGCCGGCGCGGCTCAGCGGGATGACTTGGTACTTCTGCGCGGTCTCGGCCGGAATCAGCTTGATGACAGCGGGGTCGATTTCGAACTGCGCAAGATTGATCGACGGCACGCCGTACTGCTTGCTGAGGAGCGCCGTGATTTCCTCGTCCTTGACGAACCCGAGCTTGACGAGATTGAAGCCGACCTTCCCCCCATTGGCCTTTTGGTAGTTCAAGGCCTCCTGGAGCTGCTCCGGAGTGATGCGCTTCTCTTTTAGAAGAAGTTCGCCGATGCGAACGGCCATGTTTTGGAAGCTGCGGTTAAGAAACTCGTTGTCAATTCGTGAACCTAAAACGTGATTCGAGCGCCAACGTTCCATTCGGCCTGCTCGAGCGCATCGCCGTTGGTCAATTGACCGTCTACGTGCACCGAGCGTGGCAACCTGACAGTGAAACCCCCAGAGAACGCCGTGTCAGACGCGCCTAACGTGCTCCAGCGAATGCCTCCTCGAACGCCAACCAGGCCTTTCAGAAGCCAATACTCGCCGCCGGCGGCCGCTCGGCGCAGCTCGCCGCCTGGGCCGGGCGTACGCGTGAGATCTGCGTCCAGCGCGAGCGAGAAGGGCCCGTGCACCCCTGTCGGCAGCGACCGTGGGACGAGCGCGGCGCCGACCCGGACCTGACGCGCCATTCGGACAGTTCCCCCATCCATCTCGAACTCGGGTGCCATCAGATTCCTTCCGGTCACGCCAAAGCGCATGTTCCACGCCGACACGATGGCGCCAGCATCGAAATCCACGGTTGTCCCAAGGCCGGCGCCGTCGATTTCGGCGCTGACCCCCCTCACCGTGGTTCCAATAACAACCGCTGGTACAATGGTTTGCACGACAGTCGCCCCGAAGTTTGAGGTCGTGAAGGTGCCAATGTGCACCTCTCCCGATCCCCCGTTTTGTCGGTCAGCGGGGGCTGAAACTGTAGTGAAACCAGCCGCTTGACTGGTCCGGTAGTAACTGGCTCCGAGAACCGGCAGAGCCGCTCCGACGAAGAGTGTCGATTCCCTCCCCGTCGAGAACTGGGCATCGAAGGTCGCGCCGGTCGCGATGCCGGCCGGGTTCCAATACACGGCGCTCGCGTCGTCTGCGACGGCGACAAACGCGCCGCCCATGCCCTCGGCGCGCGTGCCGACGCCGCCGAACGTTTGGGTTTGCGCTGAAGCTGTAAGGGGAACCAAGAGAAAGAGTGCGAAGAAGGCGATAATGCGCATCCGCGGAGTGTACGCGGAACCATTGCCCGAACTCGACACCGTGGGCGGCGCGAGCACTTCTGCTGCGCGATCGACGGAACAACATGAGGGTCCGGCGCGTCTTAACGTGAGGTATTGGAAGACGTTGGCTCCCACATCGCCAGACGCGTTGCACCGGCTGATCGGCATGGTTCGAACGCCGCGTGCGACGCTGACGGCCGCCGTCGGGCACCGGCGGTGGCTCGACCTCGCCTTGCTGATCCTCGTGGTTTCGGCTGCATGCAGCGCGGGTTTCCTCATGACGCGCGTCGGGCAGCTGGCCGCGCTCGACCAGCAGGTCCGCCAGCTCGAATCCTTCGGGGCGACGGTCGGAGACGTCACATACGAAGAGCTGCGGCGCGTCGTGCCGTACCGGCCGCTCATCAGCGCCGCGGTCATCGTCATCGGCTGGCCGATTCTCTGGCTGCTGATCGCGCGCATTCTGTGGTGGGTGGGTAATCGCGCCGCCGCTGAGGGCGCGGCGCGAAGCCAGCCGACGTTTGCCGAGGTGCTGACCGTCGTGGTGCACGCCTCGGCGATTCTTGCGGTGCGGGCTGTCGTGTCGGCGCCGATCAACTACGCGCGCGAGTCGCTCGGAGGCGCGACGAGCCTCAGCATGGTGATGCCGGCCTTCGGGGAATCGACGTTTCCGGCGCGTCTGGTGGGGGCCGTGGACGTGTTCGTCGTGTGGTGGGTCGTTCTCATCGCGATCGGACTGAGCATTCTGTATCGGACACGCACGCTGTCCGTGGCGCGATGGCTGTTTGGCGCGTACGTCAGCGGCGCCGCGGCGCTCGCGTTGACGCAAGCTTTGCGAGGAGGCATGTAGTTGTCACGAACCAAGAAGATCATCATCGCGGTGCTGGCCCTGATCATCATCGCGTCGGCCGGCGGATACGCCTGGTGGTCGCGACGCTCCACCGCGCCGATCGTGACCGTCGAGTCCATTCGCGCGCGCGATCTCGAAGCCATTGTCTCGGCTTCTGGCAAAATCCAGCCGAAGCGATTCGTCAACATCAGCGCGGACACATCCGGGCGCGTGGTCGATCTCGCGGTAAACGAGGGCGATCGCGTGAAGCTCGGCCAGTTCCTCATGCAGATCGACCCGCGAACGCTGCGTACGCGCGTCGAGAGCGGACAGGCCGCGCTGCAGGCCAACCAGGCAGGGCTCGAACAGGCGCGGCAGGCGGTCGAAACCGCGCGCGTGCAACTGGCGGTCGCCGAGCAGAATCTCAAGCGCCAGCAGGAGCTGTGGAAGAAACAGCTCACCCCGCGCGAGGCGCTCGAGAAAACGGAGAACGATCTCAGCCTCGCGAAGTCGACGCTTGCCGAGCGCGAGAAGCAGGTCCGCGCGCAGGAGGTGAGGCTCGGACAGGATCGCGCGCAGCTCGCCAGTGCGCAGTTCGATCTGAGCAAAGTGCGGATCGAATCGCCGATAGCCGGCATCGTCACGCGCAGGAACATCCAGGAGGGGGAGACGGCCGTCGTCGGCACGATGAACAACGCCGGCACAGTGCTCCTGACGGTCGCCGACATGTCGGTCATCCAGGCCGAAGTCGAAGTCGACGAAACGAACATTCCGAACGTCAAGCTCGGTCAGATCGCAAAAATCACGATCGACGCGATACCCGATCGGACCTTCAAGGGGCACGTGACGGAAATCGGCAACAGCCCGATTCAGGCGACCGGTCAGGCCGCCACCAATCAGCAGGCAACCAACTTCAAAGTGGTCGTCGTGCTCGACGAGGACGTGCCGGACATTCGCCCAGGGTTCACGTGCACGGCTGACATCACGACTGCCAATCGCAAGGATGTCGTGGCCGTGCCGATTCCGGCTGTGGCCGTTCGAGAGCTTATCTACGATGCAAAGGGCGGCATCGTGAAGAAACCACGCACCGATAAACCACGGCCGGCGCAGCCCGCGGCCCCGCCGCAGGAGCTGGAACCGGGACAGACGCGCAAGGAGACCGAGGGTGTTTTCGTCATCCGCGACGGACGCGCGGAGTTCGTTCCGATCAAGATAGGCATTGCGGGCGATCGTTACTTCGAGGTGCTGTCGGGCATGAAAGCGGGAGATCAGGTCATCACCGGACCATTCAACAACGTACGGACGATGAATGACGGCGATCCGGTCAGGGTTCAGCCACCCCCGAAAACATCGTGAACAAATACCTGGACGCAGCGGGCATCGCCCTTAGAGCCATCTGGGGGGCCAAACTGCGGTCGCTCATGACCGTTCTCGGCAACATCGTCGCCGTGATGTCGATCATCGCGGTGGTGTCGCTGATTCAGGGCCTCAACGCCTCGGTGAGGCAGGCCATTCTCAACGAAGCCGGCGCCGACTCTTTCATCGTCCAGCAGTTCGGCATCGTGCGCAGCGACGACGAGTGGCTGCGCGTGCAGTCGAATCCGCGCATCACGCGACAGGATGCGGACGCGGTCAAGCGGTACAGCCCGCTGGTGTCGGCCGTGATGTTGAGCTCGCAGGCCCGTGCGCGTGTGTCGTACCGCGATGCGTCGATCGACGGCATCGAGGTGACGGGCGTGACGCCCGAATACGTCAATTTCTCGAGCTACGACGCCGAGCGAGGCCGGCTCATCAGCCCCACGGAAATCGCCGTGGACCGGCGCGCAACCGTGATCGGCGCGCAGCTCGCCGAACGGCTGTTCGGGCCGGATGTCGATCCGATCGACAAGGTCATCCAAATCCAGGGCCTCCATTTCCGCGTCGTCGGCGTCAGCGCGAGGCGAGGACAGGCACTCGGCCAGACGATGGACGAGTTCGCCGTCATTCCGCTGGGGCAATTTCAGCAGATGTTCGGCTCGCGGCGGCAATTGTCGATGTCGGTCAAGCCGCGTGACTTCGAACAGATTAAAGCCGCGATCGACGACACGACACTCGCGATGCGGATCGCACGGCGGCTGAAGCCGACGCAGGAAGACAACTTCGCCATTTTCAATTCGGACACGGTGCTCGGCCTCTACAGGACGGCGACCGGCGGCATCTTCGCCGTTCTCGTCGGGGTCGTCGCCCTGTCGCTCGTTGTCGGCGGCATCGTCATCATGAACATCATGCTGATGGTCGTTACCGAGCGCACGCGCGAAATTGGACTGCGCAAGGCACTGGGGGCGAGACGCTCGGACATCACGACGCAGATCCTCACGGAATCTGTCGTGTTGTCTGTCTTCGGCGGCATCGTCGGAACGATTCTGGGCGCACTGATCGCGATTGGCATTTCCCGGCTCACCCCGGTTCCAGCGGCCGTTCAACTCTGGTCCGTTGTCCTGGGCATCGGCATTACCGCCCTGGTCGGTCTGTTCTTCGGGCTGTATCCGGCAATACGCGCCGCCCGGCTGGATCCGATTGAGGCGCTGCGTAGAGAATGAAACGAAAGCGAAAACGAAGAACGAGGGGCCCCCGCGACTAAACATGAAGACACCGCAGATCCGCTACGGACTCGTCAAGGAGGTCATCGTCATGGCCTTCGACACCGTGCGCTCGAACAAGATGCGTTCGGCCCTGACCGTGCTTGGCGTGGTCATCGGCATCACGTCGATCGTCGCCATGACGGCGCTCATTCGCGGATTCGACATGTCGCTCCAGGAGAGCATCTCCACCGCCATGGGGCCGCGGGTCATCTTCCTGCAGCGATTCGGCATCGTCAGCTTTGCGAGCGGACGCGAATTCTCAGAGGTTATCAAGCGGCCGACCTTGACGATTGGCGACGCCCGCGCGCTGCAGGAGCAAGCCTCGACGCTCGAGCTCGTCGACATCCAAATCGGCCTTGGTCCCGGACAGACGATGATGCGGCGGATTCAGTACCGCGATCAGAAAACACGCCCGATGATTGTGTTCGGCGCCGGCGAACGATACGCGGAGGGCACGCGTATTCCGATGGAAGTCGGGCGGTTTTTCAGTGGAACCGAAGTTCAGCATCGCAGCAATGTTGCCGTGCTGGGCAACGGCGCATACGCGCTGCTGTTCAAGCCATCCGGCATCGACCCGATCGGGAAGACGATTCGCGTCGGCTCGGATCAGTTCCTCATCGTCGGGGTATTTTCTGCACGGCCCTCGCCAGGCAACTTTTCGCTGAACCAGGATGATTTCGTGGTCCTGCCATACACGACATTCCAGCGGGTCTACGGCGTCCGCATTGTCCAGTCGTTCCGGGGGCGGATGGGCACGCCGGTGATGATCTCCGCGATTCCGCGCGGGGACATCAGCCAGGAAGCAGCGATCGCTGACATCGAACGCGTCATGCGAAGCCGCCATGGATTACGGCTGGACGAACAGAACGACTTCGACATCGTCACGCAGGACGCTCTGTTGCGCGTGTGGAATCAGATCAGCCAGGCGACGTTCTTCGCGCTGGTGGTGATCTCGTCGATTGCGTTGATGGTCGGCGGCATTGGCGTGATGGCGATCATGTCAATCTCGGTCACCGAGCGCACGCGCGAGATTGGCGTGCGCCGCGCGCTGGGCGCGCGCCGGCGCGAAGTCCTCTTTCAATTTCTGACGGAAGCCGCGGTTCTGACTTCGGTTGGAGGCCTTCTCGGCATTCTTCTGGGCAGCGGGCTCGGGCTGGCCGTCCATTTCCTCACCGGATTCCCGGTCTCGCTTCCGATGTGGTCCTTCGCACTCGGCATTGGTTTCTCCGCCACGGTCGGGATCGTCTTCGGAATGTATCCCGCAATCCGCGCCGCGCGTCTCGATCCGATCGAAGCGTTGCGATACGAGTAGCGCTCGAGAGGCCAGATTTCAGATTCTAGATTTCAGATTCTAGATTTCAGATTTCAAAGGCTGGCCCGCCGTGCAGGAGGTATGCCCTCCTGCACGGCGGGAGTGGGGGTGTGTCAGTAGATGAACTCGCGGCCGCGGGTCTCGCTTTGCGGATACCACGCTTTCACCTTGGGAGGGGCACCGGCAGCAGTTTCGCCGAGGGTAATGGTGGCGTCGAGATTGCCTCTCGACGGGCGATCCACGGAGCGCGTGAGTCCCATGAGATACGTCTTCTTTCGATCGCGGCTGAGCACGCGGACGACATCGGAGCCGCCGTTGGGGTTCACCACTTCGAAGATGTAGGTACCGGCCGCCAGCGCAACGCCCGGGGCATCTGCACCGTGCCGCTGAAGGTGAAGTACGTCGTGCGGCTGGCATTTCATGGCCCCGGTCGAAGACGTCGCGAGCACGCCAAGAAGAACGACACCGCACAGGGTGTGGACGATTTTTCGAGCAAGCATTCTGTCCTCCTTCAATTCCTTCTACGCGTCGGCCATGCGCCGACCGCTCTGATGTAGTTAACGCTCCTACAAGAGCGACCGAACTCGGCTGAATTCCGACGTAGCGCGAAGACGCAGAGAACGCCTTCTCTTCAGAAGGACGTTTCTCTGCGTCTCGGCGTGAGGCGGCTTGAATGGCGCGTTACTTTCTGCGCGCGGCGAAGTCGGCCGACAGACGCTTGACGGCGCGGTTCACCGCCATGCGGGCGGCGTCAACAGAGGGCATTCCGTAGCGGTGGGCGATTTCGGCGAGGCTCCACTGCATCTCGATGCGCGCGACGATCAGCGCGCGGTCCTTCGGCGTCAGACGCTGCACCGCCTCCCGATAGTGGTCGTATTCCTCAGCGCGAATCGCGTCCTCCTCCGGCGAGGTGCGATCCGACGGATGGTCCTCGGGCAGCTCCAGAGGCGGCGGCTGCCGGCAGATGCGACGCACCTCGTCACAGATCCGGTTGATGACCGACTGACGAAGATAGGCCTGCATTGCTCCGACGTGACGCGGCTCGAACGTGCCGAGGTTGCCAAGCACGTGCAGCGCGGCCTCTTGCACCAGGTCTCCCGTGTCGAGACGCCCGCGCGCCGCCGCGGGCAGGCGGCCGTGGGCCCACCGCTTCAGCGGCGGCAGGCAGCGCTGCAGCAGCGCCTCCATGGCCGTCATGTCGCCGCTGCGCGCCCGGGTGACCAGCTCGATTGTCGGTTCATCGCGCAGCAAGGGGTCCACGGCGGGGTTTTTCCCGGCGAGCGCCGATTCGGCCGTCGTCGATTCGTTCAGGATCATGGCGAACTCCAGGTGAAAAGGAGAAAAACGGCGGTGTCACAGGTAACAACGCCGGGGCCGGCATTTCTGAACACCGTGGACTCCCCCGCCGGATTTGTTGGGGGTATGATGGCCTTTCATCCTAACTGCCACCCCAGCGCGTGTGCCGCGCGGGGACCCGCTTCGGAGGGCTATCGTCTATGAAGGTCTATGACGCGGCAAACATCCGGAATGTCGCCTTGGTCGGCCACAGCGCGTCCGGGAAGACCCAGCTCACCTCGGCCGCCCTGTTCGACGCCGGCGCGGTCAACAGGTTCGGGAAAGTCGACGAAGGCACCACCATCACCGATTACGACGACGAGGAAATCGCCAGAAAGCACACCTTGTCGGCGGGCCTTGCATACGCCGAATGGAACAAGACAAAGATCAACTTCATCGACACGCCGGGCATCGCCAACTTTCTGGCCGATACGCGCGCGGCTCTGCGCGTTGCTGACGCGGCCGTTCTCGTCGTTGACGCCGTCTCCGGCGTTCAGGTGCAAACGGAGAAGACATGGCAGGCCGCCGAGGAGGCCGGACTGCCCCGCCTGGTGGTCGTCAATCGCCTCGACCGCGAGCGCGCGAGCCTGGAGCGCACGCTCAAGTCGATTCACGCCGCGCTGAGCCGGACGGTCGTTCCCATTCAGCTGCCGATCGGCGAAGAAAAATCGTTTCGCGGCGTCATCGATCTCGTCGCGCAGAAGGCCTACATATTTCTGCCGGATGGCAGCGGCAAGTTCTCCGAGTCTGATATCCCCGCTGACATGTCGGCGGATGCCGCGAGCGCGCGCGAAGCGCTCATCGAGATGGTCGCCGAAGCCGACGAGACTCTGATGGAGAAGTTCTTCGAGGCCGGCACGCTGACGCAGGAGCAGTTGGTCGCCGGGCTCCGGGCCGCCACTGCTTCGGGCAAATTGTTTCCGCTGCTGTGCACCTCGGCGACGCTCAACATCGGCGTCCAGCCGCTCCTCGATGCGATTGTCGGCTACGTGCCGTCGCCCGCGGACCGTGCGCTGAAAATGACCGACCCCAAGACGGGCGAGGAAATTCAGCGGCCGTTCTCGGATAGCGGCACGACTTCGGCGTTCGTCTGGAAGACGATCGCGGACCCCTTCACCGGACGCATCACCATGTTCCGCGTCATGAGCGGTTCACTCAAGACGGACTCGACCGTCCACAACAAGACGCGCGATACGGCCGAGCGGCTCGGCCACGTCGTCCTGCTCCAGGGCAAGACGCAGACGAACGTTCCCGAACTGCGCGCAGGCGACCTGGGAGCCGTGCCGAAGCTGAAGGACACGCTTACCGGCGATACGCTGGGGGACAAATCAGACCCCGCCGTCTTCCCGCCGCTCAAATATCCGGAGCCGGTGCTGTCGTACGCCATCGAGCCGAAGAGCCGCGGCGACGAAGACAAGATCAGCACGTCGATGCATCGGCTCGAGGAGGAAGATCCGTCTATCAGCTACAGCCGCGATCCGCAGACGAAGGAGTTGCTGCTCTCGGGCCAGGGACAACTTCATATCGAAGTGACGGTCGCGAAGCTGAAACGGCGCTTCGGTGTCGACGTCAATCTGAAGCCGCCGCGCATTCCTTACCGCGAGACGATCAAGGCGGCCACGGAAGCCCACGGCCGCCACAAAAAGCAGACCGGCGGTCACGGCCAGTTCGGCGACTGCAAGATCAAGGTGGAGCCGCTCGCGCGCGGAGCGGACTTCGAATTCGTCGACGATATCTTCGGCGGCTCAATTCCGCGTCAGTTCATCCCGGCCGTGGAAAAAGGGATCCAGGAAACACGCGTGCGCGGCTATCTCGCCGGCTTCCCGATGGTCGATTTCCGCGTCACGGTGTTCGACGGTTCTTACCACGACGTCGACTCGAACGAGCTCTCGTTCAAGATGGCCGGGCGGCTCGCATTTAAAGACGCGATGACCCGGGCACGGCCGACGATCCTCGAACCGATCATGAACGTCGAGGTGTACGCGCCGTCGGACTTCGCCGGGGATCTGATGGGCGATCTCAACGGCCGCCGCGGCCGGATTGCCGGCATGGACACCCGCGGCGCGACGACGGTCATCAAGGCGCAGGTTCCGATGGCCGAGATGCTCACCTACGAGCAGCACCTCACGTCGGCGACAGGGGCGCGCGGGAGCTATCACATGGAGTTCTCGCACTACGATGAGGTGCCGTCGCCGTTGCAGTCGAAGATCATCGCGGCCAGCAAGGCCGAGCGCGGGGCCGAGGTCGAGGCGGAATAGGCGAGAACGGGGTCTGACCCCGTACTGTAGGGGGTCAGACACCTTATTCACCGTCACGTGACGTCTTGAGTGCTGAAGTACGCGTCCGGGTCAAGAGCGTACGCGCGCAGCGTGTACGTGCCTGGGCGGTCGAACGTGACCTTCGTGCTCGACTTGCCGTCGGTCGGCGACGGTTTGCCATCCGGGCCGAGCACGGCAGATTCTGAAGGTGTGATTTTCGCCTTGCCTGCACCGCGGTACTGCACCCACTTCACGCGGAACTGACCACGAGCGGCTTCGGCGAACGGATCGGGAGCGGTCGCGCCCGGAGGCGTTGCTCGTTCCCGCGGGCCGCCCGTTCCACGCGCGCGAATTTCCGGCGTGGGCAGCCCATCATCCTTTACTGGCAGCACGAGCGTGAGCGGCTGGCCGACGACCGCCTTCTGTGCCGGCAACTGCCCAACGATTGACGGCGCCAGATTCACGGGCTCGCCGAACGTGCGAGCCGTACGTCCGCCGTTGTTCGCGGACATGGTCTGTTCGTCGATTTCCCACACTGGCCACAGCGATCCGAATGCTTTCAGCGTGGTCCCGTTCGCGGTCAGGGTCCAGACAAGGTCCTTGTCCGCCGGCCAGTCCGCCGGCACGTTCACCTTGAACACGAACGCCTGCCTGCGCGGAAGGAAATGCGTGGGTTGTCCGAGATCTTCGCTGCCGGCGCCGAAGCCGTTGTTGGCGCCGGCGGGAATATCGGGAGTTTCCTCCCAGTTGCGGTTCAAATAGCCGAACCACATGCTGCGAGAACCGTCGGAGTTGCGCGTCCAGCCTTCGTACGCCGGCTGGACGCTTTGCCCCGAATTGAACTTCAGCTCGCTCGATGCGATTTCCTGTCCGTGCGTGCTGATGGTCAGGCCCGCGAGCACAACGAGCGCGGCAGCGAGTCGCATCTGTCTCCTAGTTTGTCTCGCGGAGCTTCGTGCGCTCGGCGACCTTGGCTTTGTAATCGGCCTCTTCAAGATTCGACCACGTGATCCACGCAAAGCCCATCTCGTCGATGGTGCGCTGCCCGTAGCCGCGCCAGTTCCGCGGATCGGGATTCGCCCGGTTCGCCTTCGTGTTGTCGTGCCACAGGGTCCCGTGCAGCACCGTGCCGGCCGGAAGGATCGGGCTGACTTCGTCGGCGTAGTTATAGACCTTGTGCCAGTTGAAATCCCATCCCATGCAGTTCAGCTGCAGGGTCGTGTTTGTCGGCAGAATCGCTTCGAGGCACATCCGCTTGCCGATGTTGTGCATGTGCGCCTGAATGGCCGTGATCTGCACCGGCTTGTCGAAGCGGTAGTAGCCCTCGTTGCGGCTGACGGCTCCCGCGGGAATGTCGAGCTGGCTGTTCGCCGACGCGATCTGCATGGATATCTGGTGGTACTTCGGGACGTAGCCCTTCGGGTAGAACTTCACAGCCACGCGAGAACGATCGGTCGTCTCCTTGCCGTTCGAGTGGTAGTGAATGTTGAAGCGCACCTTCGAGCCGGCTTTCATCAGCTTGCCGGTGCCTTCGGGAAGAATGTCGCCGTTCTTGCCGACGGCGTACTCGTTGAGAAACATCTCGGTCTGCTGCTGCCGCACATCGTCCTGGCCGACGAGCTTTTCGTTGTCGGCCACGTCCTGAATGAGATAGGTCAGCAGATGATGCATCACCGTCCGGGCGCCGGGCCCGGGCTTCGTCTCGACAGCCTGGACATACCGGTCTTCCGTGAGCCCGCTGTCGGCGATGTAATCGATCCAGACGTCGGGGCCGCTCGCGGGCACCACATGCGGCTGCGGGATCTCCACGATGAGATCCGGTTTGCCGATGTGCCACACGTCGTCGTCCTCAAATTTGCGAGGCGGAGGCATATTGGCCATGTCGCCCTTCTGCGCGCCTTGATCGACCCAGGCCGCGATGGTCGCGATTTCCTGCTCGGTCAGCGACGGGTCGTCCTTGAATTTCTGGATGCCGATGTTGCGCTCGATGTGCCACGGCGGCATCAGGCGCGACGCGGTCTTGGCCTTGATGGAGCGCGCGTACGGCCGCGCGTCTTCATAGGTGATCAGCGACATCGGGGCGTTCGAGTCCGGCCGATGGCAGTTCTGGCACGAGCGCTGAAGAATCGGCGCCACGTCCTTGGTGAACGTGACCGTATTTCCTTGCGCAGGCCTGCCCGCCGTAGCGGCTCTGCGCGGAGGTGGGGGCCTGGGCACCCGGCACAACCGTCACCGTCATGACCAGCGCCGCCGCCGCGAGGACTGTAAGCGATCTCATTCCGCCCTCCACTTTCTACTTTTCTACTTTTCACTTTTCACTTTTGACTTTCGAGATTCTCTCCGCTTCGAACGACTTGTAATCGTAGTTGTTGGAGATGATGACCTCGGCGCCGCTGAGATCGACGCGCTGGCCGATGAACGGGACCAGCTTCGCGTACTTGTTCGCCGCAAATGCGCCGGTAATCTGGAAGAGGCCGTCCCCTTCGGTCAGGATGCCGAGCCGCCCGTCTTCGGCGACCCGCTTTTTGGCGCAGCCCATCTGTTCGGGTGTGCTGACGGTCGCCGCACCCTGCTGACGGAAGCAGGTGACCTCGACGATTGTCCCGCGCATGGTGGTCGGCGCCAGCCGGTTGGTAATCTGGGCCCTGGGCAGACAGCGCGGCCGCCGACAGGAGGAACGCGGTAAGGGTCGCCAGCATCGCTTCTATATATGCGCTCAGGATATTCCACTGTCAAGAATTCTGCTAGACTCCCGGACTTCAGGAGGCTTCAGATGATCCAGCGGTTTCTTAATATTTCCTCGATTCTCATGCCCGGCGCGCTGGTCGTATCGATGGTTGCCGCCGCCGGGGCCCAGGCTCCCGCCGCTCCCGCCGCGCCGGCACGTGGCCCAGCGGCCCCTACCCCCCCGTGCGGCCCTGGCGTCACCGGCAAGAACATCGCGTCCGATTCGCGCTGCTTCGAGCTGCGCACCTACACGGTCAAGGGCGAGGGACCGGGCTCAATTGACCTGCTCCATTCGCGTTTCCGCGAGAACACCAATCGCCTGTTCCGCAAGCACGGCATGACCATCGTCGGCTTCTGGCAGCCGCTGAACGCGGGCATGGAAAACACGCTGATCTATCTGCTCGCATACAAGGATGCCGCGGCACGCGACGCGGCATGGAACGCATTCCGAACGGATCCGGAATGGATGAAGGTCGTAAAGGAGATGCAGGTGGGAACCGCGGTTCAGTCGGTCTTCATGAATTCGACCGATTACGGGCCGATGAAATAGCTACGCCGCAACTTTCTCGTGCCGCTGGTGCCTCGCGCGTCGCTTCAACAGCGCGAGCACCGCGGCTTCCTCCACCGACAGTCCAGCCCGTCGCGGGCCCTGCTTCGCGGCCGCAATCGTCACGTTCTCCGCGATATGCCCTCGAGCACGCCGGGATGGATGTACGAGCCGCGGCAGACCGCGCGCGTGTTGCCGAGCCTCGCCGCCACCGAGTCGATCGCGCGCACGACGTTGCGCTTGAATGCCGTCTCCGATGTGCACTCGGGCAGATCGCACACGGCGCTGGCGGCCAGCACTGTGCCGGCCCAGGTTCTGAAGTTCTTCGCCGTGAACGTGTGACCCGTGATTTCGCGCAGATACGCGTTGACGGCAACCGAGTCGATGCACTGCGGCTCGCCGTGTTCATCAAGGTATTGAAAGAGCGCTTTTCCGGGCAGTTTCCGGCAGCGCTCGACGATCCGCGCGAGCGTGGCGTCGTTCAGCTCGATCGTCTGCATGACGCCGCTCTTGGCGCGGAACTGGAATCTCACGAAACTGCCTCTGACCCGCACGTGCTCGTCGAGCAGCGTCGTAAGGCCGAAGGACTTGTTTGCGCGCGCGTACTCCTTGTTGCCGATGCGAATCAGCGTCCTTTCGAGAAGCATGACGACCGTGGCCAGGACGTGCTCGCGGGAGAGCGGCGCCTTCCTGAGATCCGTGCGCACGCGCTTTCGTATGGCGGGCAGCGCGTGTGCGAAGTCGATCATCTGGCCGAACTTCGCATCGCGCCGCGATCCGGTCCACTCCGGGTGATAGCGATGCTGCTTGCGCCCGCGCGCGTCGCGCCCCGTCGCCTGCAGATGAGCGTCGGCGCGCGCAGCGATCCACACGTCGTTCCACGCCGGCGGAATCACGAGCGATCGAATCCGGTCGAGCGATCGCGGATCGCGAACCGTACGCCCTTTCGCGTCGCGATAGGCGAACGTCTTTCCACGCCGAATCCGTGAGAGCCCCGGCTCCCCTTCAACGACGTAGTGCAGGCCGGCCGCCTTTGCCGCCGCCTGGTTGCCCGTGATGTCACGACGTGGCGCCATGATCCGTGCTACTGCACGGTCGGTACCACGCTGCCGTGACGAAATTGTGTTGGGATTTGCTACAGAAACCAGGGAGGGCTCCGGTTCCGGTTCCAGTTCCGGTTCTGACGAACCGAACTGAACTGGAACCGGAACTTCGGAACTGGAACCTATCCGGCCTTTTGAGGAGTCGTCCGTTTGGCGCCGCGGCCCTTGGTCTGTCCGCCCTTGGCGGCCTTATCCGGATTCGGCGTCGTCCTTCTTGCCCCGGAGCCGATCCGCTGCCGCGCGGAGTCTCCCGCCCACGCCTGTCTTCGGCTTCGGAGCGGCCGCGGCCTTGGTCTCCTTCGGTTCGGCTTTCGGATCGTATTCGCTGCCGACGAGCTCGAGCTGCGCGACCTCGGCGCTGTCGCCGCGCCGGTAACCGAGCCGCAGGATCCGCGTGTAGCCACCTGGACGCTCGGCGAACCGCGGCGCGATCGTGTCGAACAGCTTGCCGACGATTTCTCCGTCGACGATCTCGCGGCCTACGAGCCGGCGCGCGTGCAGCAGACTGCCGTTGCCGTCGCCCGCCGCCACGCCGCGCTTCGCGATCGTGATGAGCCGCTCGACGAACGGGCGCAGCTCTTTCGCCTTGGGCACGGTCGTTTCGATGTGCTCGTAGCGAATCAGCGCCGTCGCCTGGTTCCGCAGCATCGCGATGCGATGGTCGGTGACCCGGCCTAACTTTCTGTGTGCCACTCTATGACGCATAAATCTTCCTGTAACTACCTGAAATCTAGAACTAGATCTGAAGATCTCCAGATTCCAGTTTCTAGTATCTGCCTACTCCCGGCTTCCCGCGGGCTGATCGAGCCGCATGCCGAGGCTGAGCCCCATGCTGTGCAGGATCTCCTTGATCTCGTTCAGCGACTTGCGGCCGAAGTTCTTCGTCTTCAGCATCTCGCCTTCGGT
This sequence comes from Vicinamibacterales bacterium, assembly GCA_963802345.1. Classification (GTDB taxonomy): domain Bacteria; phylum Acidobacteriota; class Vicinamibacteria; order Vicinamibacterales; family JAMQPK01; genus JAMQPK01. The sequence continues at coordinate 94,337 of CAWDIK010000003.1, read as the reverse complement.
TTTCTGCACGAGCTCGCGAATGGTGCGGATGTTCGCGTTCTTCAGGCAGTTGTACGACCGCACCGACAGCTCGAGCTCCTCGACGCTCTTGTCGAGGTTCTCGTTCAGCGATCCGCTCTGATGCTGCTCGACCTGCGCATCGGTCTGCTCGTCGGACGACTCGTCGAGGTTGATGAAGATGTTCAGGTGATCGCGAACGAGCTTCGCCGACAGAGAGATCGCGTCGCGCGGCGTCACCGAACCGTTCGTCCAGATGTCGACGGTCAGCTTGTCGTAGTCGGTGGTCTGGCCGAGCCGGGCCGCCTCGACGAGGTAGTTCACCTTCTTGATGGGCGAGTGCACGGAATCGATAGGGATCCAGCCGATGCCGAGATCCTCGTCGAAGTTCTTGTCGGCCGAGATGTACCCGCGGCCGCGCTTCACGCGCATTTCCATGTTGAGCTTTCCGCCCTCGGACACCGTCGCGATGCGCGCATCGGGCTCCAGAATCTCGACGTCGGCGTCGGTCTGGATGTCGCGCGCCTTCACTTCGCCCGCCTTCTCGACGCGGAGGTACAGCGTCTTGGTGGCGTCGGTGTGCATCTTGAGCGGCACCTGCTTGATGTTCAGGATGATGTCGGTCGCATCCTCCACCACGCCCGGAATCGGCGAGAACTCGTGCAGCACGCCGTCGATCTTGACGGCCGTGACGGCGGCGCCTTCGACCGATGAGAGCAGCACGCGCCGCAGCGCGTTGCCGATGGTGGTGCCAAACCCGCGCTCGAACGGCTGCGCGTAGAACCGGCCGAACCGATCCGTCAGTGTTTCACGCTCGAACTCGAGCCGCTTCGGACGCTGAAAACCTTTCCACAACATGTTCTATCTCCCTACGGGCCGTACGGGTCGCCCCTCGTCCTCTTCCCTCCAGACCTGCAAGTGTGATCACCGGCCTCCCACCGCAGGTCTGTAAGGCTGCGGGCCGGTGACTGGGTCGTCAGGCCGCTGACGTAAGCGGGCTATCTTCGAGTACAACTCGACGATGAGCTGCTCCTGCACGGGCAGGTTGATCTGCTCGCGCGTCGGCAGCGACGAGACTTTTCCGCTCAGCGCGTTCGCGTCGAACGACAGCCATTCGGGAATGCCGCGCCCTTTCACTTCTTCGATCGCGTGCTGAATCGAAGGCGTGTTCCGGCTCGACTCGCGGACGCCAATCACATCGCTGACGCGCACCGAGTACGACGGCACGTCGACCTTCTTGCCGTTGACGAGGAAGTGCCCGTGCCGGACGAGCTGCCGCGCCTGCGGCCGCGAGGTCGCGAGGCCGAGCCGGTAGATCACGTTGTCGAGACGGCGCTCGAGCAGCTGCAGCAGGGTTTCGCCCGTGATGCCGCGCTGGCGCTCGGCCGATTCGAAGTACCGGCGGAACTGATCCTCGAGGACCCCGTAGATGCGCTTCACCTTCTGCTTCTCGCGGAGCTGCACGCCGTAGCCGACGAGCTTTGCCTTGCGAGTCTTGCCGTGCTGTCCAGGCGGGAAGTTGCGCTTCTCGATGGCGCACTTCTCCGTGTAGCAGCGCTCTCCCTTGAGGAAGAGCTTCATTCCCTCTCGCCGGCACAGCCGGCACACCGGACCTACATATCTCGCCATTACACGCGTCTCCTCTTCGGCGGACGGCAACCATTGTGCGGAATCGGCGTGACGTCGCGAATCGATTTCACCTCGATGCCAATCGTCTGCAGCGCGCGGATCGCTGACTCGCGTCCGGACCCGGGCCCGGTGACGCGCACCTCGACCGATCGCAGACCCACCGTCTTGGCGACGTTGCCGGCGGCGATCGCCGCCTGGGTCGCCGCGAACGGCGTCCCTTTGCGCGAACCCTTGAAGCCGACCCCGCCCGCGCTCGACCACGCAATCACGTTCCCCTCGGTGTCGGTGATCGTGATCATCGTGTTGTTGAACGAGGCGTGGATGTGCGCGTATCCGCTGTGCACCACACGCTTCTCGCCGCGCTTCTTGAACGTCTTGCGGGGCTTCTTCGCGCCCTTTTCACCTTTTTCAGGTGTTGCTGCGGCGCCTTCTGCGTCACTCTTTGCCATCTTTATTCAACCTTCTTCTTGGCCACCGCGCCCTTGCGCGGGCCCTTGCGCGTGCGCGCGTTGGTGCGCGTGCGCTGACCGCGGACCGGCAGGGCGCGGCGGTGGCGGCCGCCTCGATAGCTGCCGATTTCCATCAGCCGCTTGATGTTCATCGAGATCTCCTTGCGGAGATCGCCTTCCACGCCGCCCTGCTCCTCGAGCACGCGGCTGATCTTGCGCACGTCGTCCTCCGACAGATCCTTCACGCGGATGTCGGGGCTGACGCCGGCGTCCGTGAGCACCTGGTTCGACCGGTGCCGGCCGATGCCGTAGATGTAGGTCAGGCCGATTTCAACCCGCTTGGTGCGCGGAAGATCGACTCCTGCAATTCTCGCCATTTCAGAACTCCTGATCCCTAATCCCAAATCCCTAGTCCTTAGCCCTGGCGCTGCTTGTGCTTCTGGTTCGAGCAGATCACGCGAACCACGCCGCGCCGGCGGACGATCTTGCATTTATCGCAAATGCGCTTGACTGACGCTCGTACCTTCATTGTTCTCTTCCTTCGCCCGCTTTCCGCTTCGGGCAGCGAGAGTACTTCCACGCCGTCCGACGTCACGGCAACCGTGTGCTCGAAATGCGCCGAGAGACTGCGATCGGACGTGACTGCCGTCCAACCGTCCCTGAGCACTTTCACGCCGGCGCCGCCGAGATTCACCATCGGCTCGATCGCCAGCACCATGCCTTCCGCCAGCCGCGGTCCGCGGCCCGGGTCTCCGTAGTTCGGAATCTGCGGCTCTTCGTGCAGCTCCGATCCGATGCCGTGCCCGACGAACTCGCGCACCACCGAAAACCCCGCTTTTTCCACGTGGCTCTGTACCGCGTGGCCGATATCCGATACTCTTGCTCCCGGCCGGACGGCTTCGATCGCCTTCCAGAGCGACTCTTCCGTCACGCGCAACAAATCGGCCGCCTGCCGTTCGATGCGCCCGACGCCGACGGTCACCGCGGAGTCTCCAAAGAACCCGCCCATCTTGGCGCCGAGGTCGATGGAGATGATGTCCCCCTCGCTCAACACCGTCTTCGGCGACGGAATACCGTGCACGACCTGTTCGTTGACCGATGCACAGATCGTCGCAGGGTAACCTTTGTAGCCCTTGAACGCCGGCACCGCGCCACCGCCGCGGATCTCGCGCTCCGCAATGGCGTCGAGGTCTTCCGTCGTGACGCCCGGCGCCACAGCCTCGCGCAATTGCTCGAGCACCTGGCCCACGAGCCTGTTCACATCGCGGAGCCGCCGAAGCTCTGATGCCGATCGGCAGACAATCATGACCGCTTCCTCGAGGCGACAGCCAGCATCTGTTCGATCTGCGCTGCCAGTTCCTTCGCGACCTTGTCTGGCGCCTGCGCGCCGTTAATCGATCGAAACGTCGGGCGCCCGCGGTAATAGTCGAGCAGCGGCTTGCTCTCGCGCGCGTACACGTCGAGGCGGTGCTGTCGCACCTGCTCGTCGCTGTCATCGGCGCGCGTGATCATCGTGCCGCCACAGCGCTCGCACGCGTCCATGCTCGATCCGGGCTCTGCGATTGCGGCGCACCCGCTGCATACCCGCCGCGTCTGCATCCGCTTCAACAGCTCCTCGTCGGGCACGGCGAGGTCGATGACGACGAGTGGCTCGCTGTGCAGCATCCGATCCAGCTCTTCGGCCTGACGAACCGTCCGTGGGAAGCCATCGAGGATGTAGCCGTTCGCCGCATCCTTCCGCGCCAGGCGCTCCTTGACGATGCCGATCATCTCGGCGTCGCCGAGCAGTTCGCCACGATCCATCAGCGCTTTCGCGCGAAGGCCCAAATCTGTTCCACTCTGGGCGGCCTCGCGGAGGATATCCCCGGTCGAAATTTTGGGGATGCCGCGCGACTGCGCCAATCGGACCGCCTGCGTGCCCTTACCGGACGCCGGAGGGCCAAGCATTACGACGTGCAGGGCCATCTATGCACGCCGGCCCCGAATCCGTGTCTTCTTCATGAAGCCGTCGTAGTGCCGCATGATGAGCTGCGACTCGACCTGCTGAATCGTGTCCATCGCCACACCAACCACGATCAGCAGCGTGGTGCCGCCGAAATAGAACGTCAGGCCCATCCCCTGCGTGATGAAGCTCGGCAGCGCCGCGTCGAGCCAGTCGCCGATATACGGAATCGGCGCGACGCGGAACCCGGTAATCAGGAAGTCCGGCAGAATCGCGATCAGCGCGAGGTATATCGCCCCTGCAAGCGTGATGCGCGTCAGGATGGTGTCGATGTACTCCGCAGTGCGCTTACCCGGCCGGATGCCCGGCACGAACCCGCCGTACTTGCGCATGTTCTCTGCCACGTCATCCGGGTTGAAGATGATGGCCGTGTAGAAATACGCAAAGAAGATGATCAGGCTGATGTACAGGAGGTTGTACAGCGGCATGCCCATCGTCAGCTGATCGGTGACCCGCGTCATCCAGTGCGTCGGGTCGTTCGCGAACATCTGCGCGATCGTCGCCGGGAACGCAAGAATGGACGAGGCGAAGATCACCGGAATGACTCCGCCGGTGTTGACCTTGAGCGGGATGTGCGTGCTCGCGCCGCCGTACATCCGGCGCCCGACCACACGCTTGGCATACTGCACGGTGATGCGCCTGCTGCCGCGCTCCACGAAGATGATGGCGGCGATGACGAACACCATCACGACCAGGAGCAGAATCAACCGAATCAGCCCCATCTGGCCGGTGCGCAGCTGATCGAACGTCGTGACGACGGCTGCCGGCAGCCCCACGACGATGCCGGCGTAGATGATCAGCGACATCCCGTTGCCGATCCCCCGCTCGGTAATCTGCTCGCCGAGCCACATGATGAGCGTCGTGCCCGTCGTCAGGGTCAGCACCGTCATGAGCCGGAAACCCCATCCCGGGCTGTACACCAGCGGCAGCCCGCCGGCGATCTGCGTCGAGCGCTCGAGCCAGATGGCGATGCCCATCGACTGGATGACGCTGAGCAGGATCGTGCCGTAGCGCGTGTACTGCGTGATCTTGCGGCGGCCGAGCTCGCCTTCCTTCGAGATGCGCTCGAGGAACGGCCAGACGACGGTCAAAAGCTGCAGGATGATCGACGCGCTGATGTACGGCATGATGCCGAGCGCGAAGATCGTCATCTTCGAGAGGTTGTTTCCCGAGAACATGTCGTAAAGCCCGAACATGGTCCCGCGCGCCTGCTCTGCGAGCTGGTTGCAGCGCCGCGAGGTTCACACCGGGAATCGTGATGTGACCGCCGATGCGATACACGACCAGCATGCCCAGCGTGAAGAGCACGCGCTTCCGGAGCTCGGCGACGGCAAACAGGTTTTTGACGCTGTCGATAGCCATGTGACTTTCTACTTTTTACTTTCCACTTTCCACTTTCTACTTTCTACTGTCTACTTTCCACTCTCGAGCGTCTCCGCCGCACCGCCGGCAGCCGCGATCTTCTTCGCGGCCTCGCTGCTGAATTTGTGCACGCGCACGGTGAGCGCCTTCGAGATCTCGCCCCGGCCCAGTACCTTGATGTGCTTGGCTGACGGCGGCACGAGACGCCGCTCGCGCAGCAAATCGAGCGTCACCACCGTGCCCGCGTCGAAACGCTCGGCGAGCGTGTCGAGGTTCACGACCGCGTACTCGACGCGGAACGGGTTGTGGAACCCGCGCTTCGGCACGCGGCGCTTGAGCGGCATCTGGCCGCCTTCGAACCCGACCTTGCTCTTGTAGCCCGAGCGCGACTGCGCGCCCTTGTGGCCGCGTCCAGCCTGCGTGCCCTGGCCCGAGCCGTGGCCGCGGCCGACGCGCTTCTTCGAGTGCTTGGCGCCCTTGGGCGGCTTCAGATTTGATAGATCCATGCGTCCCCAGGCCGTACTCGCGACCTGGTCGCTCGTATGCCCGTCTATCTCCAGTGCACCGTGCGTCACTCCACCGTGATAAGGTGACGCACCTTGTGAATCATGCCGCGAATCGACGGCGTGTCCGCGAGCTCAACCGTGTGGTTGATCCGGCGCAGACCCATGCTCTCGACGACCGCGGCTTGCCGCTTGTCGAATCCGATCGTGCTCTTCACGAGCGTCACCTTGACGCGCTTCGTGTCGGCTGACTTCTTCGCTGCTCTTTTCGCCATATACGCTCGGTCGTCTTCGTGCCTTCGTGTGCTTCGTGGTTAGCTCTTCGCCGTCATCTCTTCGAGGTCCTTGCCGCGCAGCCGCGCGACCGCTGCCGGCTCCTTCAGGCACTCGAGCCCGTTGAAGGTCGCGCGCACCACGTTGTGTGGATTCGCCGATCCGAGCGACTTGGTCAGCACGTTGTGCAGCCCCGCGGCTTCGACGACGGCGCGCACCGCGCCGCCCGCGATGATGCCGGTGCCGTCCGGCGCGGGCTTCAGCAGCACGCTGCCGGAGCCGAACTTGCCGACGACCGCGTGGGGGATGGTCGTGCCCGACAGCGGCACGCGAATCAGGCCCTTCTTGGCCGATTCGATGCCCTTCTTGATGGCCGATGGCACTTCCTTCGCCTTGCCCACGCCGAAGCCGACGACCCCATGGCCATCGCCGACGACCACGAGCGCGCTGAAGCTGAGGTTCTTGCCTCCCTTCACGACTTTCGTGACGCGGTTGATCGACACCACGGTGTCCTTGATGTCGAGTTGCGACGGATCAATCTTTTCGCGAATGCGCTGCATAACTTCTAGAACTCCAGTCCCGCTTTACGGGCCGCGTCGGCGACCGCCTGAATCCGGCCGTGATAGAGGTAGCCGTTGCGATCGAAGACCACCTTCGTGATGCCCTTGTCCTTGAGCCGCTGCGCGATGGTCTGGCCAATGAACTCCGCGCCGGCCTTGTTGTTGCCGCGCGTCTTTCCTGTCAGCCCCGACTTCAACGCGGGCTCGGTCGTCGCCGCCGACGCCACCGTCTTGCCGGTGAGGTCGTCGATGACCTGCACGTAGATGTGCGAGAGGCTGCGATACACCGTCAGCCGCGGACGCAGCTCGCTGCCGGCGATCCGCTTACGCAACCGCAGCTTGATTCGCGTGCGGCGATCTTCTCGAGTCTTTATTCGCATAATCTTTCTGCTCACATCCCTAGGACTTCTCGCCTAGCTCCCTAACTCCCTACTTCGTGCCAGTCTTCCCGGCCTTCTTCTTCAACACTTCGCCGGTGTAGCGCACGCCCTTCTGCTTGTACGGATCGGGCTGGCGGAGGCGGCGGATGTTGGCCGCGACCTGTCCCACCAGCTGGCGATCGACGCCGGTCACGGTGAGGTGGGTCTGCTTTTCAATCGCGATGTCGATGCCCGTCGGCACGTCGAACACCACCGAGTGCGAGTACCCCAGCGCGAAGACGACCTGCTTGCCGCGAAGCTCGGCGCGGTAGCCGACGCCGACGATGTCGAGCTCGCGCTTGAAGCCTTCGGTCACGCCGAGCACGCCATTGGCCGCAAGGCTGCGGGCCAGGCCGTGAAACTTGCCGAGCGCCGGGTCCGGCCGCATCGGGGCCGCCTTGAGCTGGCCGTCGACCACTTCGAACGCGATGCCAGGCGGAATCCGCTGCATCAGCTTGCCTTTCGGCCCTTGAATATCAAGCGCGTCCGGGTTCACCTTGACGGTGACGCCTTTCGGCAGCGCGATCGGTTTTTTTCCAATTCGTGACATAGCTGCTCCAATCCCTAATCCCTAATCCCTAATCCCTGGGAGTTACCAAACGTTACACAGCACTTCGCCGCCGACGCCGGCGCGCATCGCGGCGCGCCCCGTCATGACGCCGCGCGAAGTGGTCAGGATGCTCGTGCCGAGCCCGCCCAGCACCGGCGGCACCTCGGTGCTCCGGAAGTACACGCGGCGTCCGGGTCGGCTGATGCGCTCGACGCCGGTGATCACCTTTTCGCCGTTCGGGCCGTACTTCAAGACGATGCGGATGACCTGCCGCGGCGCGGCGGCCTTGGCCGCCTCGGGCGATTTCTCGTCGACGAGCTTGAAGCCCTGGATGTAGCCCTCGTCTTCGAGAATCTTGGCGATCTCGACTTTCAACTTCGAGACCGGCACATCAACCCGGGCGTGCTTCGCAATGACGGCATTGCGAAGGCGCGTGAGCATATCGGCAATCGGATCTGTCATATTTCCTGTTCTCACCGTGTTCACTGCTGACCGTTCTACTTTCAACGTTCTCACTTCTCACTTACCACTTACCAGCTTTCAGGAGTTACCAGCTGCTCTTCGTCACGCCCGCGATATCACCCTGCAGCGCCAGCTTGCGGAAGCAGAGGCGGCACAGCGCGAACTTGCGCAGGTAGGCCCGTGGCCGGCCGCAGAGATGGCAGCGGTTCCGCAGACGGACCTTGTATTTCGGAGTCTTCTGTTCCTTGGCGATCTTTGCTGTAGTGGCCATGCTTATCTCTGTTCCTGAGTCCTGAACGGCATTCCAATCAACTGGAGCAGCTTGCGTGCCTCGTGATCCGTCCGCGCGGTGGTGACGACCGAGACGTTCATGCCTCGCGCCTTGTCCACCTTCATGTAGTCGATTTCCGGAAACAACAGCTGATCCTTCAGGCCGAGCGTGAAGTTGCCGCGCCCGTCGAATCCTTTCGGCGACACGCCGCGGAAGTCGCGCACGCGCGGCAGCGCGATCGCCATCAAGCGGTCCAGAAATTCGTACATCCGCTCGCCCCGAAGCGTGACGCTCGTGCCGACGGGCTGCCCCTTGCGGACCTTGAAGGCGGCGATCGACTTCTTCGCGCGGCGCACGACGGGCTTCTGGCCCGTGATGCTCGCGAGCTCGGCCGAGCCGACCTCGATGATCTTGGCGTTCGACGTCGCCTCGCCCAGGCCCATGTTCACGACGACCTTCTCGATCTTCGGAACGGCCATGACGTTCGTGTAGCCGAACTCTTTCTTGAGCGCCGGCACGACTTCTTTCTCGTAACGCTCTCTCAGGCGGTTCATTTATCCACCACTCCCTCGCACTTGCGGCAGATCCGGACCTTGCGGCCGTCGCCGAGCACCTTGTGGCCGATGCGCGTCTGCGCGCCGCACTCGGGGCACACCAGCTGGACGTTCGACGCGTGCAGCGACGCTTCGCGCTCGACGATGCCACCCTTGATGTTGCGCTGCGGGTTGGGCTTCGTGTGGCGCTTGATCATGTTCACGCCTTCCACGACGAGCCGGTTCTTCGCAGGCACGACCTTCAACACGCGCCCCTTCTTGCCGCGGTCTTTTCCCGCGATCACCAGGACGTTGTCGTTCTTCCGGAGCGGACTTTGTAATTGCGACATAAATTTTTGTCTAGTGCCGCTTCACGTTTTTGTCGTAGTGCCGACCTTCAGGTCGGCCCTACAGCACCTCGGGTGCCAGCGAAATAATCTTCATGAACCGGCGCTCGCGCAGCTCGCGCGCGACCGGGCCGAACACGCGCGTGCCGATCGGCTCGCGCTGGTCGTTGATGAGCACCGCGGCGTTGCGATCGAAGCGGATGTAGCTGCCGTCCTTGCGGCGCTGCTCCTTCACCGTGCGCACGATCACCGCTTTGACGACCTGCCCCTTCTTCACTGTCCCGTCGGGAATCGCTTCCTTCACCGACGCCGTGACGATGTCGCCGAGCCGCGCGTAGCGGCCCGTCGATCCGCCGATCGGATTGATGATGGCGATCTTGCGCGCGCCAGAGTTGTCGGCGACGTCGAGGATCGATCGCATCTGAATCATGATCGTCTCCTATACCGTCGACGGCGGGCCTGACGACCCGGGTGACGACCCACCGCTTCCGCTTGCTCAGGGGCCGGCTCTCGACGATCGCGACGCGGTCGCCCACCTTCGCGGCGTTGTTTTCGTCGTGCGCCACGAACTTCGACGTCCGGCGCTCGGTCTTGCCGTAGAGGCCGTGCCGCACCTGCCACTCGACCGCAACGACGCAGGTCTTCTGCATCTTGTTGCTGACGACGACGCCTTCTTTTTCAGACTTCTCTGCCATTAGGCCTTCCTCTGCTTCTCGGTAATCACCGTCTTGATGCGCGCGAGATCGCGCCGCGTGAAGCGCAGCTTCAGCGGCGCGTCGAGCTGGCCGAGCGACTGCTGCAGCCGCATCCGGAAGAGCTGATCCTCGAGCTCTTTCGCGCGCGCTTCCAAATCGTCGACCGAGAGATCGCGCAGTTCCGCCACGTCCATCATGACGCCTTCTCCTCGGCGAACCGCGTCGCGAACTTCGTCAGGATGGGCAGCTTCGACGCCGCGAGCTGCAGCGCTTCGCGCGCTTCGGTCTGGGTCACGCCTTCCATCTCGAACAGAATCCGCCCCGGCCGCACGACGCACACCCACTCTTCGGGCGCGCCCTTGCCCTTGCCCATGCGCGTTTCCTGCGGCTTCTTGGTAATCGGCTTGTCGGGAAACACGCGGACCCAAATCTTGCCGCCGCGCTTGATGAACCGGGTCATCGCCACGCGCGCCGCTTCGATCTGCCGCGAGGTGAGCCAGCACGGCTCGAGCGCGCGCAGACCGAAATCACCGAACGACACATCGGAGCCGCGCCACGCCTTGCCGCGCATGCGGCCGCGCTGCTGCTTCCGGTACTTGACCTTCTTCGGCATCAACATAACTGACGTCTTATCTCCTGTCGCGGGGCCCCACCCCCGCGACCTGTGCCTTCGCGACCTTCGGTCGCTCGGCTATGGTCGATGCCGTCGCTTCAGTCGCGCTCGGTCGCTGACCTAATCCCTTATCCCTAATCCCTCGATCCCTGCGTCCTGCGTTACTGCCGCGCTTCCCTCGGGCCCGATGGCCGACGCGGATGCGCGCTCCCGGAATTCCTGCTCTTCTCGCGCGCTCTTCGGTGTCAGCCGCTCGCCCTTGTAGAGCCACGTCTTCACGCCGATCTGTCCGTAGGTCGTGCTCGCCTCGGCAAACCCGTAGTCGATGTCGGCCCGCAGCGTCTGCAGCGGCAGCTGCCCGTGCAGATACCACTCGGAGCGCGCGATTTCGGCGCCGTTCAGCCGGCCGGACACGCGCACCTTGATGCCGCGCGCGCCGAAGCGCAGCGCCGATTCAACCGCCTTGCGCATCGCCCGCCGGAACGCCACGCGCTTCTCGAGCTGCTGCGCCACCGACTCGGCGATCAGCTGCGCGTCGAGCTCGGGCTTCTGGATCTCCTGGATGTTGATGAAGACCTCGCGGTTGGTCCGCTTCTGGATTTCGGCCTTCAACTTTTCGACTTCCGTGCCCTTGCGGCCGATGATGATGCCCGGACGCGAGGTGTGGATGTCGATCTTCAGCTTGTTGGCCGCCCGCTCGGTCTCGATCTTCGCGACGCCTGCGTGCGCGAACCGCTTCTTGAGATCGGCGCGCAGCGCCAGATCCTCATGGAGCAGCTTCGCGTAGTCGCGGTCGGCGAACCAGCGCGACTTCCACGTCTTGTTGAAGCCGAGCCGGAATCCATACGGATGTACTTTCTGACCCACAGTCGAACCTCTCTCAATGTCGTGGGGCCCCACTCCCTACCTTGCCTTCGCCGACTTTGCGCTCACTTCGGTTGCCACTTCTTCTTCGTGCCGCTGCGCTCTTCTTCGCCGGCGCCGCCCGCTTCTTCACCGGAGCCTCAGCCTTCGCCTCGGCAGCCGGTTGCGCCTTCGCTCGACCGCGCTTGGGCGCGGTCTCGGCTGCCACGGCCGAAATCTGCAAGCGGCCGCTCGGAGACGCGTACCGTGAGATGCGCGGTTCGCTTCACGACGCGGAACGCCCGTCCCATCGGCGCAGGGCGGATGCGCTTCATCGACGGCCCTTGATTCGCGTAGCACGCCGAGACGAACAGACGATCGACGTCGCCGCCGAATCCTTCCTTCTGCTGCGCGTTGGCGATCGCCGAGCGCAGCAGCTTCGCGATATCGTGGCCGACGCCTTTGCGCGTGAACTGCAGAGTCGCGAGCGCGCGATTCACGTCGCGTCCGCGGATCAGATCCATCACGAGCCCGGCCTTTTGAGCCGACGTCCGGACGTACCGAGCTGTCGCGTGCGCTTCAATCGCCATGGCTAGCTCACCCGCCTTCGCGCCGCCGCCGCCGCCCGCCGCGGGGGCGGCCGCCGCCATCTGCGCGGCTTTTTCGGTCTTCGTCGTGTGACCCTTGAACGTGCGGGTCGGCGAGAACTCGCCGAGCTTCTGCCCGACCATGTTCTCGGTGACGTACACGGGAATGAACTTCTTGCCGTTGTGCACCGCGAGCGTGTGCCCCACCATTTCGGGCACGACGGTCGAGCGGCGCGACCACGTCTTGACGACTTTCTTCTCGTTGTCGCGATTCATCGCCTCGATCTTCTCGAGCAGCGGTGTATCGACGAACGGGCCTTTTTTCAGTGATCGACTCATAATTTTTTAACTGTCGTGGGCCCCACCCCCCGACCTGTGCCTTCGCCGCCTTCGGCGGCTCGGCGTTGCGTTGCACGCGCTGTCGACTTACCGACGCGCCTACCTGGCGCCCTTCGGCCGGCGCTGGACGATGAACTTGTCGGTCGACTTGCGATTGCGTGTCTTGTAACCCTTGGTCGGCAATCCCCACGGCGACACCGGATGGCGCCCGCCCGACGTCTTGCCCTCGCCGCCGCCATGCGGATGGTCGACCGGGTTCATGACGACGCCGCGGTTGTGCGGACGCCTGCCGAGCCAGCGGCTGCGGCCGGCCTTGCCGATCGAGACGTTCTCGTGATCGATGTTGCCGACCTGGCCGACGGTCGCGTAGCAGACCATCGCGATGTGGCGAATCTCGCCCGACGGCATCTTCACCGACGCGTAGTCGCCTTCCTTCGCCACGAGCTGCACCGACGAACCGGCGCTGCGCGCAATCTGGCCGCCCTTGCCGGGCTTCAGCTCCACGTTGTGGAGCATCGTCCCGAGCGGGATGTTCTTGAGCGGAAGCGCGTTGCCCGGAAGAATGTCGACGTTGTCGCCGGCGATCACCGCGTCGCCGACCTTCAGGCCGAGCGGCTGCAGGATGTAGCGCTTCTCGCCGTCTGCATAGGTCACGAGCGCGATGCGCGCCGACCGATTCGGGTCGTACTCGATCGTCGAGACTTTGCCCGGGATGTCTTTCTTGTCCCGCTTGAAGTCGATGATGCGGTACAGCCGCTTGTGGCCGCCGCCGCGCCACCACGAGGTGAGCTCGCCGTGGTTGTTGCGGCCGCCGGAGCGGTGCAGGTTCTCGACGAGCGGCTTGTGCGGCTCGTTCGTCGTGATGTCGTCGAACGTCTGGACCGTCTGAAAGCGCCGGCCGGGTGACGTCGGTTTGTAAGCTTTAATCGGCATCTCGTTAGGCCCCCTCGAAGAACTCGGGCAGCTTCTCGCCTTCGCGCAATTTCACGTAGGCCTTCTTCCAGTCCGAGCGCTGTCCGGCGAACCGCCCCTGGCGCTTCACCTTGCCGTGCGCGATCGCGGTGCGCACGTGCTCGACTTTCGAGCCCAGCAGCGTCTCGACCGCGCGCTTGATCTCGGTCTTGTTCGCGTGGGTCGCCACCTCGAACACGATCGTCCGGCCATCACGCTCGCGCTGGATGGACGTCTTCTCGGTGATGAGCGGCCGGCGGATGACGTCAGTGAGTTTCATCTCTGTGCTCTTTAGCTCTCTGCTCTTAGCGGACAGGTCCTGAAGCTTTTCCACCGCCGCCTTCGTGGCGATCACTCTGGACGCATTCATCACGTCGCGCGCGCCGACGCGCGCGCTCGCCAGAAACTGCACGCCCGGAAGATTGCGCACGGCAATCCCGAGCTTCTCGTCGGGCTGCACGTCGATGAGCAGCGCCTTGCCATCGGCGCCGAGGCGCTTCAACAGCTCGGCTCGCCGCTTTCGTCTTGCTCTCGCTCGCGCTGAGCGCATCGACCACGACGAGCGCGCCGTCCTGAATCCGCTGGGCGAGCGCCGCGACGATCGCGCCGCGCTTCACCTTGCGACGGCAGACGGAAGCCGTAGCTGCGCGGCTGAGGCCCGAACACCGTGCCGCCGTGGCGCCACAGCGGGTTCCGGACGCTCCCAACGCGCGCGCGGCCGGTGCCCTTCTGCTTCCACGGCTTGCGGCCGCTGCCCGCGACGTTCGCGCGGTTCTTGGTCTTGTGCGTGCCGCGGCGCGCCGACGCGTTCGTGTGCACGACCGACTCCCAGATGAGCGAGTCGTTCACCCGGCCGCCGAACACGTCGTCGTTCAGCTCGAGCGACCCGACTTTCTTGTTGTCCGTGTTGACGATATCGATCTTCATAATTTAGTTGTCGCGGGGCCCCACCCCGCGACCGTGCCTTCGCCGCCTCACGGCGGCTCAGCTCTGCTAGCACTGCTTCTTGCTACCGGCTGACCAATCCCTATCCATCCTACCAGCTTATTTCTTGCCCTTGGGCTTCTCGACCTGGGCCACCTTGATCCGCTTCGCGGTGATCGCCTTGCGAATCACCACGTAGCCGGTCGGCGCGCCCGGAATGGCGCCGCGCACGATCAGCAGGTTGTTTTCCGCATCCACCTTCGCCACCTTCAGGTTGCGCACGGTAATGCGGTCGCCGCCCATGCGGCCCGGCCGCGCGCATGCCCTTGACGACGCGCGACGGAAACGACGAGGCGCCGATCGAGCCGGGCGCGCGGTGAAACATCGACCCGTGGGTCGCGGCGCCGCCGGCGAAGTGGTGGCGCTTCACGACGCCCTGAAACCCCTTGCCGCGGCTCGTGCCGATGACGTCGACGCGCTCGCCGTTCTCGAACATGGTGACCAGAATCTGATCGCCCACTTTCGGATCGCCGTCCTTCGCCAGCGTCACCTCGCGCAGCACGCGCGTCGGCGGAACGTTGGCCTTCTTGTAGTGGCCCGCGAGCGGCTTGCGCGGCTTCGCAGGCGTACCGTCGACGAGACCGATCTGGACCGACTCGTAGCCGTCGGTCGCCGCGGTCTTCCGCTGCACGACCACACAGGGGCCCGCCTTGATGACCGTCGCCGGAACGACCGAGCCGTCCTCCGCGAACAGCTGGGTCATGCCCACTTTGCGTGCCGATGATTGCTGTAACCATATGGTCTCTTCGCTCGTAGGGATTAGTGATTCGGGATTTGGGATTCGAGCGCTGTCACGCGTCGACAGCGCCAATCCGCCAATCCCTAGACCCCAATCTATTTCACGTGTTCCTTCCCAAACGCCTTGATCTCGACGTCGACGCCGGCCGGAAGATCCAGCTTCATCAGCGCGTCGACCGTCTGCGGCGTCGGCTCGAAAATGTCGATCAGGCGCTTGTGCGTTCTGACCTCGAACTGCTCACGCGACTTCTTGTCGACGTGCGGCGATCGCAGCACCGTCCACTTGTTGATCGAAGTGGGAAGCGGAATCGGGCCCGCCAGCCGCGCACCGGTGCGCTTCGCCGTGTCGACGATCTCGGTCGTCGACTGGTCGAGCACGCGCGAGTCGTACGCCTTGAGCCGGATTCGAATCTTGTCGGAAAACATCGCACTCATTATTTAATCCGTCTTTTTCTCAGTGTCGTGGGGCCCCACCCCCACGACCTGTGCCTTCGCCGCCTCGCGGCGGCTCGGCTTTGGTTGCGACGCCTCTCTGCTTAGTGCGGCACGCGTCGCTGAGCTAATCCCTAATCCCTAATCCCTAATCCCTGGGCTATTTCCCCTGCGCCTTCGCCACGACTTCTTCGCTCACGTTCGAGGGCGCCTGTTCGTATCGGTCGAAGTGCATCGAGTAGGTGGCGCGGCCCTGCGTGCGCGACCGCAGATCGGTCGCATAGCCGAACATCTCGGACAACGGCACGCGCGCCTGGATGATCTGCGTGCCTCCGCGATCTTCCTGCGACTGAATCTGCCCGCGGCGGCTCGAGAGGTTGCCCATGACGTCGCCCATGTGTTCCTTGGGGACGACGACCTCGACGCGCATCACGGGCTCGAGCAGAACCGGCTTGGCCTTCTTCGCGGCATCCTGGAACGCCATCGATCCGGCAATCTTGAACGCCATTTCCGACGAGTCGACCTCGTGGAACGAGCCGTCGTACAGCTCGATGCGCACGTCGTCGATCGGATAGCCCGCGAGCACGCCGCGCGTGAGGGCTTCCTTGATGCCCATGATCGACCGGCTTGATGTATTCCTTCGGAATCGATCCCCCGACGGTCTCGTTCTCGAAGATGTAGCCCGAGCCCGGCTCGCCGGGATACAGATGGATCTTCACGTGGCCGTACTGGCCGCGGCCGCCCGTCTGCTTCGAGTACTTCATTTCGCCGTCGGCCGGGCGGGTCAGCGTTTCCTTGTAAGCGACCTGCGGCTTGCCGACCGTGGCCTCGACGCTGAACTCGCGCTTCAACCGGTCGACGATGATTTCGAGGTGCAGCTCGCCCATGCCGGCGATGATGACCTGGCCGGTCTGCTGGTCGGTCTGCACGTTGAACGTCGGATCTTCCGCCATCAGCTTCTGAAGACCGACGCCGAGCTTCTCCTGGTCGGACTTCGTCTTGGGCTCGATCGCGAGCGAGATGACCGGCTTCGGGAAGTCCATCGACTCGAGCACGATCGGCTGCTTCTCGTCGCACAGCGTGTCGCCGGTGGAAACGCTCTTCAGGCCGACGGCCGCCGCGATGTCACCCGCGTACACTTCCTTGATTTCCTCGCGCTTGTTCGCGTGCATCTTCAGCAGACGGCCGATTCGCTCGGAGCGCTGCTTGGTCGAGTTGAACACCGACGAACCGGCGGTCAGCACGCCCGAATACACGCGGAAGAACGTGAGCTGACCGACGAACGGGTCGGTCATGATCTTGAACGCGAGCGCGGCGAACGGCGCGTTGTCTTTTGCCGGACGCTCGATGAGCACGGCGTCAGGATTGTCCGGATCGACTTTCTTGTCCGGGTCGATGCCGACGATGGCCGGCACGTCGAGCGGCGACGGCAGGAAATCGACGACCGCGTCGAGCAGCGGCTGCACGCCCTTGTTCTTGAACGCCGATCCGCAGATGACCGGCACGAACGCGGCCTGCCCCTTCTCGCGGACCGAGGCTGTTGACGCGCTTGCGAATCGCCGCCTTGATTTCCGCTTCGGTCGGCTCTTCGCCGTGGAGGTACTTCTCGAGGATCTTGTCGTCGGCCTCGCTGACCTTCTCGATCAGCTGCTCGCGGTAGTGCTTCGCCTCGTCCATCATGTCGGCCGGAATGTCGCCGACGATGTAGTCGGCGCCCATCGTCTCGTCCTTGTAGGTGATCGCCTTCATCTTGACGAGGTCGATGACGCCTTTGAAGTGCTCTTCGGAGCCGATCGGCAGCTGAATGGCGACGGGATTCGCTTCGAGCTTCGAGATGATCTGATCGAAGGTGCGCTTGAAGTCGGCGCCGATGCGGTCCATCTTGTTGACGAAGCAGATGCGCGGCACGCGGTACTTGTCGGCCTGGCGCCAGACGGTCTCCGACTGCGGCTCGACGCCGGCGACCGAGTCGAACACGGCGACCGCGCCATCGAGGACGCGCAGCGAGCGCTCGACTTCGGCGGTGAAGTCGACGTGGCCCGGCGTGTCGATGATGTTGATGCGGTGATCGCGCCAGAAACAGGTCGTCGCGGCCGAGGTGATCGTGATGCCGCGCTCCTGCTCCTGCTCCATCCAGTCCATGACGGCGGTGCCTTCGTGGACTTCGCCGATCTTGTACGTAATCCCGGTATAGAACAGGATCCGTTCCGTCGTCGTGGTCTTACCGGCATCGATGTGCGCCATGATGCCGATGTTCCGCGTTTTTTCTAACGAATGTGACCGTGGCATTGCTTTGCTTTACATTCTGTCTACGTTTTACGTTCTATCGTTCTTCGACTTACCAGCGGTAGTGAGCGAAGGCCTTGTTCGCCTCTGCCATCCGGTGCGTGTCTTCGCGCTTCTTCACGGCGCCGCCGCGAAGGTTCGCCGCGTCCATCAGCTCGTTCGCGAGCTTTTCCTGCATCGTCTTGCCGTCGCCCCGCGCACGCGCGAAGCCGACCAGCCAGCGGATGCTCAGCGACAGGCGGCGGTTCGGGTTCACTTCGACCGGCACCTGATAGTTGGAGCCGCCGACGCGCCGCGACTTCACCTCGAGGCTCGGCTTGACGTTGTCGACCGCCTTCTTGAACACCTTGACGGGATCGTCGCCGGTCTTCTCCTTGATGATGTCGAAGCTGCGGTAGAGGATGCCCTCTGCCGTGTTCTTCTTGCCGTCTCTCATCACGGTGTTGATGAAGCGCGTGACCAGCGGGCTCTGATACAGCGGATCCGCGGCCAGTTCCCGTTTTGCGATAACTCGTCGTCTCGGCATGGCTGTAATCTCTAATCTCGAATCTCGTAATCTCGTAATCGTTACGCCTTCGGTCTCTTCGCGCCGTACTTCGACCGGCCCTGTTTCCGTCCCTGAACGCCGACGGCGTCGAGCGTGCCGCGCACCACGTGGTAGCGCACGCCCGGCAGGTCCTTCACGCGGCCGCCGCGGATGAGCACCAGCGAGTGCTCCTGCAGGTTGTGGCCGACGCCCGGGATATAGGTCGTCACCTCGATGCCGTTGGTCAGCCGCACGCGCGCGACCTTGCGCAGCGCGGAATTCGGCTTCTTCGGTGTCTGGGTGAAGACGCGCACGCACACGCCGCGTTTTTGCGGGCTGTTCTGCAGCGCGGGGCTCTTCGTCTTGCTGACGATCTTGGTCCGACCGCTGCGGACGAGCTGACTGATAGTCGGCACAGGAAAAACACTCCAGCAGCCATCTCGCCGACAGCGGCATCAAGCCGCGAAGGCGGACAGGCCAAAAAGCGCATCGGGCCTAGAAGCACCCGCCTTCGCCAAAGGCTTCGGCGTGGCAGGCTATCGCTTGGCGCCCGATGCAAATACCCTAATGATGAAGTCGTGTTGCGCCGCGGTCCTTCCGCGGGCCGTTCCTAAGAAAGTGGCGTTGACGCCTCTTCCGTGCGGTTCGGAGCTAGATAGGGTTTCCTGACTCCGATACAACCTGACGAATATAACATCAACTCTTCAGGAGACGCAACCGATGGCAGACCAGATCACGACCGCTTCAGGACTGAAATATGAGGACGTCGAGGCTGGAACCGGCCCCGTGGCCCAAAGCGGACAAAAAGCGAAGGTCCACTATACGGGCTGGCTGAAGAGCGGGCAGAAGTTCGATTCGTCCAAGGACCGGAACGACCCCTTCGAGTTCACGCTCGGCGCCGGCCAGGTCATTAAAGGATGGGACGAGGGGGTCGCCGGCATGAAAGTCGGGCGGCAAACGGCGCCTGACCATCCCGCCGGACCTCGGCTACGGCGCCCGCGGCGCCGGCGGGGTTATTCCGCCGAACGCCGAGCTGATCTTCGAAGTGGAGCTGCTGGGAGTCCGATAGCTAACAGGAGCAGAAGACCAGAAGATCAAAAGGCTTCTCCTGATCTTCTGATCTTCTGTTAAGTCTATTCGACCCAGTCCGCGACGAACACGTTCGTCTCGCCTTCGGACTTCGCATTCCGGTTCGAGCCGAACACCAGCTTCTTTCCGTCCGGCGAGAACATCGGGAAACCGTCGAACGTCGAGTTGAACGTGATCTGCTCGAGGCCGGATCCGTCGAGGTTGATCATGAAAATGTCGAAGTCGCGACCCTTCGGGTCTTTGATGTTCGACGCAAAGATGATCCGCTTGCCGTCGGGATGCCATGCCGGCGCGAAGTTGGCGCCGCCGAGCTTCGTGACCTGGCGCAGATTGCCGCCGTCGCGGTTCATCACGTAGATTTCGAGCGTCGTCGGGACGCCAGAGCCCTTCCTTGAGCAAGCCCTGATAGTCGGCGAGCTCCTTGGCGTCGCTGATCGGGTGTCCTCTGAACACGATCTGCTTGCCGTCCGGTGAGAACCACGGGCCGCCATCAGGCCCGGGACGGTTCGTCAGCCGCCGTACGTCGGAACCGTCGGCGTTCATCGAATAAATCTCCATGTCGCCATCGCGCACGCTGGTAAAGACGATGCGGCCGTCGGGACCGATCGTGGCTTCGGCGTCGTACCCGGGCGTCGCCGTGAGGCGGCGTGGATTCGATCCGTCGGGCGACGCGCGGAAGATGTCGTACGTGTCGTAAATCGGCCAGACATACCCACGGGCGTAGCTCGGACGCGGCGGGCACTCGGCCGATCCCAGGTGCGTGGACGCGTACACGATCGATTTTCCGTCCGGGAAGAAATATCCGCAGGTCGTCCGGCCGCCCTTGCTCAACTGCCGCTTGTTCGATCCGTCGACGTTCATCGTAAAAATCTGATCGCATGTGCCGGGCGCGCCTGGATTCGTCTGGTAGATCAGCTGTTTTCCATCCGGTGAGAAATACGCCTCGGCATTTTCGCCGCCGGAGGTGAGCTGTTTGACGTTCGCGAGATGCCGCTCCACCGGTTGCTGCGGAGCCTGCCCGCGCGCGGCGACCCCTGCGCCGGCGAGAGCCAGCGCGAGCACGAGAATTCGATTGAGCATAACTTCGCCATTATCATCTCGAAATGGACGAAAAGGGTTACGGCCCCTTTTTGGCGGCGGACATTGCGCGCGCGGTACACGCGCGCGGCGGGCGCGCGCTCGTCGTCGGCGGTTGGGTCAGAGATCGGTTGTTCGAGTCGGCCGAGCCGACTGAACGTCGGACTCGACGCGACACAAGCGAGCACGACGAGCGCCTGGAAGAGCTCGATATGGAGGTGTTTGGCATTCGCGCCGACGACCTGCCTGCCGTCCTCGCGCCATTCGGCAAGGTCGAGCCGATCGGGAAGAGTTTCCCCGTCTACAAGATCCGCAACATCGACGTCGGGCTGCCGCGCCGCGAATCCAAGACCGCCCCCGGGCACAAAGGCTTTCTCGTCGAAGGCGATCCGTCGATGACGATTGAGGAAGCTGCGAGGCGGCGAGACTTCACCGTCAACGCCATCTCATGGGATCCGCTGACCGACGAATACTTCGACCCGTCCAACGGACGCGCGCGATCTCGACAACAGGATTCTCAAAGCGGTCGATCCCGCGACGTTCGGCGACGACAGTCTCCGCGTGCTTCGCGCGATTCAGTTTGCCGCGCGATTCGAGCTGACGCTCGACGACGACACGAAAGCGCTCTGCCGATCGATCCGCCTCGACGACCTGCCGCCCGAACGGATCTGGGGCGAGATCGAAAAATTGCTTCTCAGGGCCGAGCGCCCGTCCATTGGTTTTGCGCTCGCGCTGGAACTGGGTGTGGTCGATCAGCTCTTTCCAGAGCTGAAAGCGCTCGTGGGTTGCGTTCAGGAGCCCGAGTGGCACCCCGAGGGAGACGTCTGGGTGCACACGCTGCAGGTCATCGATCAGGCGCGCCAGCGGATCGGCGATCTCGATCGCGCCGATCAGCTCATCGTCATGCTCGGGGCGGTGACGCACGACTTCGGAAAGCCGGCGACGACGGCGTTCGTCGACGGCCGGATCCGGTCGATGAACCACGAAGAGGAGGGCGTGGCGCCGGCGGCGGCCTTTCTCGATCGCCTGAATGTGCATTCGATCGACGGCAAGGATGTGCGCGGCCAGGTGCTCGGATTGGTCGCGCACCACTTGAAGCCCGGCATGCTGTACAAAGTGCGCGAAGAACTGACGGACGGCGCATTCAGGCGGTTGTCGCAGAAAGCCAACCTCGAGCTGCTCGCGCGCGTGGCTAAATCAGATTGCCTGGGCCGCGCTCCCGGAACGTTCGACTGTTCTGCGATGGATTGGTTTCTCGAACGCGCGCGCGAGCTCGGCGTCGATCGCCGCCCGCCAAAGCCGCTGCTGCTCGGACGACATCTGCTCGAGCTCGGCATGACCCCGGGGCCCGAAATGGGCGCGCTGCTGAAGCAGATTTACGAGAAGCAGCTGGATGGCGAGATCAAGACCACGGAAGAAGGGATCGCACTGGCTTCGCAGATCTTCGCAATCTCAACGCAGAGACGCTAAGCGCAAGATCTTACAAAATATTCTTTGCGTCCTCGCGTCTTTGCGTGTGAGACAGAAAGGCTCAGGCGGCGCGTTCTTGAGCGCGCCGGAATTCTTCCAGCAAGCGCGGCACGTTGGTGCCGACGGAGTGCAGTGTTGGAGACCAGCCGAGCGCGCGGGCGCGCGGGCCGCGGACGCGCTGGTCCAACGCCAGCGCATCGGCATAGGCGCCGAGCTTCTTGCGGGCTTCTTCGAGCGGCACGTGACGCACGTCGGGCGTCATCGACAGATGGCTGGCAATTCCCTCGACGATGGCGTTGACCGTTTCGTCGCCTTCGTCGTTCGCGTGGTAAATGCCCGACGCGCCGGGCATCGACGCGACGCGAACGTACAGATCGGCGAGATCGCGGTCGTAGACGAGCGGCCAGTGATTGCCGCCCGAGCCGATCACGCGGATCAGGCCGTTCAACGCGTTTTTCAATAAATCCGAGACAATGCCGCGATTGCCGCCGTACACGACGCCCGGGCGGATGACGGCCGTGCGCAGATTCGGCCCCGCCGCCTGCAGCACCACCTGCTCGTGGCCCGGGCGCCAGCCGAGCAGCTGCCCCGGGTTCGCCTGAGCCGTCTCGTCCATCGGCTGCGCATTCGATCCCAGGACCCACATGCCCGACGTGTACACAAACGACACCTCAGACGACTTCGCACGAGCGGCGGCCGCAGGGAGCAACGTCTCGATGGCCTTGCGATCGACCTCTTCGCGCCTCGCGCCGGAATCGGCGGCCGTGTGGATATACGCGTCGTGCCCTTCGGCCGCCGCGCGGTACGACTTCACGGACGAGAGATCTCCGAGCACAGGCGTGACGCCGCGAGACGCGAGCGCGTCAGCCGCCTGCGGCGTGCGTACGAGCGCCGTGATCTGATGATTCGCGCGGAGAGCGGCATCGAGCACGGCGGAGCCGATGTATCCTGTCGCGCCCGTGAGGAAAATCTTCATGAAGGTTCCTACATCATAATTCAGTCGATGCGTCGGGATACCTTACTCGATTTCTTCAGCGATGTCTCCGCCGGTCGCGGAGAATTTCTCGTTTACGACGACGGGTATCGCGCGCGTTCTTATACGTACACAGAAACCGCCGCCGCCGCGCGAGGCTTTGCCGCGCGCCTGCAACGCGCGGGCCTCGTGAAAGGCGACAAAGTTGTCTTCTGGAGCGAAAACCGCCCGGAGTGGATCATCGCGCTGTGGGGATGTCTGCTGAACGGATCCATTGCGGTGCCGATCGATTACCGCGCGTCGCACGAATTTCTCCGCACCGTCGCACGCATCGTCGACGCGAAGCTTCTGCTGCTCGGTGATGACGTGGAGTCTGGCCGGCCTGAAGGCCGGCACTACGACGCGAGACGTCGTGCCGACCTTCAGGTCTGGCACGCGCATGGAAATTCTCCGACATCGACTTTCGCGCGCTCGATGCCGCCGCCTTCCGTCCCGTTCCCGTGACGCGCGACGACACGGTCGAAATCATCTTCACCTCGGGCGCAACGGCCGAGCCCAAGGGTGTGGTGCTGACGCATCGCAACGTCCTCGCCAACATCATCCCAGTGGAACGCGAGGTGCGCAAATACAAAACATACGGCAAACCGTTCTTTCCCATCCGTTTCCTGAACCTGTTGCCGCTCAGCCACATGTTCGGCCAGGCCATGGCCACATTCGTGCCGCCGATGCTCGACGGCACCGTGGTGTTCATGCGCGGCTACAACCCGCATGAAATCGTACGCCAGGTAAAAACCCGGCGCATTTCCGTGCTCGTATCGGTGCCGAAGATTCTCGACGTCCTCGCCGATCACGTCGCTCGGCTGTACCCGGATGTGCGCGAGACGCCGCCGGCAAACGAGGGCATCGCGAAGCGATGGTGGCGGTACCGTGCCGTGCATCGCCTGTTCGGCCTGAAATTCTGGTCGTTCGTCGTCGGCGCTGCGCCTCTCGAAGGGTCGCTCGAATCCTTCTGGCGCCGCCTTGGATTTGTCGTCGTCCAGGGTTACGGCCTGACCGAGACCGCCCCGATCGTCACGCTCAATCATCCGTTTTCGACGAGTAAAGGGTCGGTCGGCAAACCGATCGGCGGCGTGGACGTCAGGATTGCGGCCGACGGCGAAATTCTCGTCCGCGGCGACAACGTCACGACCGGGTATTACGGAGCGCCGGAGACGACCGAAGCGGCATTCGAAGGCGGCTGGTTCCATACGGGGGACATCGGCGAGATCGATGAAGCCGGACGGCTCTTCATCCGCGGCCGCAAGAAAGAAATGATCGTGACGCCGGAAGGCCTCAACGTTTTTCCCGAAGACGTCGAGCGGGTCGTGAACGACGTTGCCGGCGTGAGGGAATCTGCCGCGGTCGGCGTGACGCAGAATGGCGAAGAACGCGTTCAGGTTGCGCTCGTCGTCGCACCAGGCACGAATCCAGCCGATGTCGTGAAGGCGGCCAACGCGCAGCTTGCGGACCACCAGAGGATCCGCGCGGCGCAGGTGTGGCCTGGGGATGCGCTCCCACGCACTGAAGGCACGAAGAAATTAAAACGGCACGAGATCCGTGCGTGGCTGCAGACCGGTGTGCCGCCTGCGATCGCGGGATCGAGCGATCACGGCATCGCTTCCATCATCGCGCGGTACACGGGAGGCCGCGAGCTGGAGCCCGGGGCGACGCTCGAGGAAATGGGTCTCAGCTCACTCGAGCGCATCGAGATGATGGTGGCGCTGGAAGACGCGCTGAACACGACGATCGACGAGACGGCGTTCTCGAACGTCAAGACGGTCGCCGATCTCGAACGGCTCGCTGCCGCGCCGGCGTCTGCCGAACCGGCGCCCGAGCCGGTGGACTTTCCCTCCTGGAATCGCGCGCTGCCCTTCCGCGCGCTTCGCGCGATCGCACAACCGGCGTTCCTGCTGCCGCTCACGCGTGTGTTTGCGTGGATTACCGTCGAGGGATTGCCGCATCTGCGCAACGTGGAGGGGCCGGTGATCTTCGCGGCCAATCATCAGAGCCACATGGACGTCCCGGTGATTCTCGCAGCGCTACCCGGGAGGTGGCGCCGCCGCGTCGCTACGGCGATGGCGAAGGAATTCTTCAAGGCGCATTTCTTTCCTGAGGGGCACACGCGCGGAAAGCGGGTGGCTCGAAGCCTCGAGTACTACCTCTCGGCCGCCTTTTTCAACACGTTCCCGCTGCCACAGCGCGAGGCGGGCGCGCGCCAGACGCTGCGCTACGCCGGCGAGCTCATCAGCAACGGCTTCTCGGTGTTGATCTTTCCAGAAGGCAAGCGTACGGATCATGGCGAAATCGGTCCGTTTCGTCCCGGCGTCGGCATGATGGCGGCGCGGCTGGGCGTGCCCGTGGTTCCTGTCCGCATCGAAGGCGTCGATCGCGTGCTCCATCAGTCGTGGAAGATGGCGAAGCCCGGACCTGTCCGCGTCATTTTTGGCGCGCCCCTGCACCTAAGTGGCGATGATTACGTGGGGTTAACGGAAAAAGTCGAGACCGCCGTGCGAAAATTGAGCGCATAGCGGCTGTTTGTGGCACAATCATTGCGAGCGAAAGGCCGGATAACCGTTATCGCTCGAAGAAAGGATTTCGAGCCAGTTTGAGCAAAGACGATTTGATTGACATGCAGGGAACGGTCGTGGCGGTCCATAGCGGAGGTCTCTATCGCGTTCAATGCGACGCCGGACACGAAGTGCTCGCTCAGTTGAGCGGCCGTATGCGCCGCTTCCGTATCAAGGTTGTTCCAGGTGACCGCGTGACCGTAGGGGTTTCTCCCTATGACCCGGTCCGCGGCATCATCACCTTCCGCGCGCGTTAGGTCAGGACATGTTCGACGATTCCAGTTCACCACTCGCGAGACCGACCGCCGTCGAGACGCCCGACGAAACAGCGACGCCGCAGTCGGCGGCCATCCAGCGCTACCACAGCTGCCGGTGGCGTAAAGCGCCCGAAGACGCCAACCCGCTCGATTCTGCTCGCATCGCGACGTCCAGCCCATGGCCGGAACCACCGGCTTCGATGCCGAAGCCTGGTGCCCCGACTGCCAGTTCTACAAGGTGCGACGCGTCCCAAGAAAGGCCTGTCGACAGATTACGGATGATCTGCATCGTCAGTCGATAGAGATGCAAGCCGTTGCGATCGGCGATGTCGTGCTTCGAATCGCCGCGATCGTCCCAAGTGCAATGGCCTGTCGACGTATCTACGGCATGTGCGTCGACATACTCGAATCGGCAGATTGGCTAGATCGACGACTTGCGGAATGTTGTTGGATTGCAAGATTGTGCGATTGCGGAGACTCGCGAATACCGTAATCAGACGATTCGCGTCATGCTTCAATCTGCCAACATTCACTGCGATCACTCGAATCTGGCCAATCGTCGAATGGTCGACTATTCGGAGAATTCCCTCGCCAGCTCTACCCATTCGCCGTCCGGCGAGAGCGTCTGATACGCGCGCCAGTGCGGCTTCGCCTCGAGTGAGTGCCCGGTCTTTTCGAGCGTGATCGCCAGGTAGAAGTGCGCGTCGGCATATTGGCTGTTGAGGCGGAGCGCGGTACGGTAACAGCCCGCAGCTTCTTTGAATCGCCCCAGGTCGTGGTAGATGTTGCCGAGGTTGAAGTGCGCCTCGAAGAAATCCGGGTCGAGGCCGATCGCGCGCTCGTACAACGCCTGGGCTTCGGCCAGCTCGTCCTTGCCGTAATGAATGTTGGCAAGGTTGATGAGCGCGGGCACGAGATACGGATCGATCTCGAGCGCCTTGCGATACCACGTCGCCGCCGCGTTATGGCGGGACTCGTCGACGTCGAGCGCTGACGCCTTCGTAAAGTACTCCTCGGCGAGCGTCTGCGGAGCGGTCATCGGCACGACCGTCTCTTTCCCGGGCTCCTTTCCGATCTCTCTCGGCTTCGGACGCTTCAGCTTGATGATGCGCGCCGGCTCGGCATCGATGCGGAAATCGAATGCGAGCTGCCCGCTTCGTTCCGCCTGCAGCGATCTGAGGATCGCCCGAAACGGCGCCGATGCGAGCTCCGAGCTGACGTGCCGGATGAGTCAGCAGATCTGAAAATGGGTAATAGGTCTCGGTATGCGTCCGCATGACCGGACGAATCAAACCCCACTTCTGCAGGTAGCGGAGATGATCCTCCCGCAGCCCGGGATACATGCTGAGCAGATCGCGCTGACCGTAGTACTGCTGCTTGAGATCCTCAGGCGGCTGAAGCCCTGCCATCCGGCAGAACTCGTTCTCGCCGATCACGCGCACGCCAAGGTCTTCCGCTTTCCTCTGCTTCTGACTCTTCTCGGTACTCGCGCCGCCTTCCGCGCCGATGACGACGAGCGTCGTCTTCGCGGTGACCTCGTCAGCGGCGGATCCGCCAAGGCGGATGACGAGCGCCTGCGCTTCCTTGCGGCCGAGCGATGAAAGTTTTCCGGTGAATACGACGACCTGATCGGCGAGCGGCGCGTCCTGCGGCTGGCGGGTCATGATTGGTCCCCCGCCTCTGCGCGGCAAGGCCGCGCTACGGCGCGCTCGCCATAGCTCGCCTGCATTCCACGCGAGCGGAGGCGAGAAAGATGCAGTAGGGGCGGGTAGAAGTCAAGCATTCGCGGCCGCCTTCGCGAAGCTTCGGCGAGGCTCGCCAAAGCCCACGTGCGACGTGACACGCTGGGCGACGGCAGCCGTACAATCAGGAGCCATGCTGCTCGCAGGCGACGTCGGCGGAACCAAAATCTTCCTTGGCCTTTTCGCCCGCGACGGCGCGCGGCCGAAAGCCATCGAGATACGGTCGTACCGCACGCTCGACTTTCCCGATCTCGGGGCCGTGTCCTTGCATTTTCTTCGCGAGACCTCGACGGCTCCCCACGACATCGAAGCAGCGGGGTTCGGCGTCGCGGGTCCGATTACAGGCGCGCGCGCGCATTTGACGAACGTGCCGTGGATCGTCGATCTCGACGCGCTGCGGCGCGACGTGGCCATACCGCGCGCCTACTTGCTCAACGACCTGGAGGCGCTGGCATGGTCCGTCCCCGTGCTCACATCGGATGAGATCGAGGTGGTGCACGAAGGGCGAGCCGACGCGGGCGGCAACGTCGCGCTGATCGCCGCCGGCACCGGATTGGGCATCGCGCTGCTGCCGAACGTCGACGGGCGGCTCGTTCCGCGCGCATCGGAAGGCGGACATGTCGACTTCGCGCCGCGCAACGCCGACGAGCACGCGCTCGCGGAAGCGTTGACCAGGGAGTACGGACGCGTCGATATCGAGCGCGTCGTGTCAGGGCCCGGCCTGGCGAACATTCACAGAATTCTCCATCCGCATCAATGCGGAACGCTGACGCCGATGCCACCCTCCCACGATCTGCCCGCCGCGATCTCGCGAGCGGCACTCGAGGCCGGTTGCCCGTCGTGCATCCGCTCGCTCGAATGTTTCGTCTCGGCGTACGGCGCATCCGCAGGAAACCTCGCGCTGACCGTGCTTGCCACCGGCGGTGTGTATCTCGGCGGAGGGATCGCGCCGCGCATCCTGCCTGCATTGCGCTGGCCGTGCTTCATGCAATCGTTCCTCGACAAGTCGCCGATGGATGCCCTCATCTCGCGCGTCCCTGTGAAGGTGATTCTGAATCCGCGCGCGGGCCTGCTGGGAGCTGCCACATACGCTCGAGTCGAGTAGTCGACGTCCGTGTGCTAATTTAATCAGGTGACTTGGAAGATCGGATGACGTTCCGCGTCGCATTGGTCCTTGCGTGCCTCGCCGCGACGCAGGTGCTGGTCGGACAATCCACAACCAGAAAACCCGCGCCGGCCGCTCCGGCAAAGCCGAGAGGCGAAGTGGTCGTGCCGTTTCGTGCCGGCGAGATGCTCACCTACGACGTGTCGTACTCGACTTACGTCACGGCCGGCACGGTCACCATGCAGGTGCAGGCGAAGCGGCCTTCGTACAACTCCGTTGCCTACTACGTCGTCGCCGAAGCGCGGCCGACGCCGCTGATGTCCAAGCTCTACACGCTCTACTACAAGGCGGACGTCCTGATGGACGTCTATACGCTGCTGCCGCAGCGTGCGGGCGTGTACAGCGAGGAAGGCCAGCGTCACCAGATGAAGGTGACGACTTTCGACAACGCGGCGCGCAAGGCGACGTTCGAGAACGTCACCGCCAAGAGCGGCAAGCGCGAGTTCCCCGTGCCGGCGTTTACGCAGGATGCGCTATCCGCGATCTACGTGATGCGGGCGCTGCCGCTGAAGGTGGGCGCGAAGGAAACGATCCCGGTTGCGAGCGGCGGACGCAGCTTCCGCGCGCAAGTGAGCGTTGTTGGAACAGAGGCGCTGAAAACCGCGGCCGGGCCTTTCCAGACGTTCCGGCTGCGCACGGCGCTGTCTGACGAAAACGGCCGGCCGAGCGGACGGCCCATTCATCTCTGGATCAGCGACACACCGGGCCGGGTGCCCGTCAAGCTTCAATCGGATTTGAGCGTGGGCTCGTTCGTCCTCACGCTCAGCCAGGCCAAACTCGGGCAGTGAGACAGAACAGCGAGTCGTCCCAGAAGATCAAAGACGCAATTCTTTGCAGAACAAACTTCGCGTCCTCTGCGTTGAGATCTACGAATTGTTCAAGTACGTCGTCACGAGGTCGGGAAGACCGAGCGCCTGGCGGACGCGGCTGTTCACGACGTCTCCGCCCTTGGCGACGAGCGTGTCGCGCGTAATCTCGTCGTTCGGATCGAGCGTCACCGCGCCGTCCTTCACGAGGTGCGTCAGAAACGTCGTCACGTTCTTCGCATACATCTGACTGGCGTGATACGGCACGGTCGACGGGAGATTCGTCGGACCAAGGATAGTCACGCCGTTTTCGACGACGACCTGATCCGCCCGCGTCAGCTCGCAATTGCCGCCGCGCTCTGCCGCGAGATCGACGACGACCGATCCCGGCGCCATGCCGTCGCACCATCTCAGCGGTGACGAGCACGGGCGCTTTCTTGCCTGGAACGACCGCCGTCGTGATGACGACGTCATTTGATGCAACCACCCGCCCCATCATCTCGCGCTGCCGCTGGTAAAACGACTCGTCCTGCGCTTTCGCGTAGCCGCCTTTGTCTTCGGCCTGGCCGGTTTCGAGCGGCAGCTCGACGAACTTCGCGCCCACGCTCTGCACCTGCTCCTTTACCGCGGGACGTACGTCGTACGCCTCGACGACCGCTCCCAGCTTGCGGGCGGTGGCAATGGCCTGCAGACCTGCCACTCCGACGCCGACGATGAAGACGTGAGCCGGAGTGATCGTCCCGGCAGCGGTCGTCAACAGCGGAAACATGCGCGGCAGCGTCTCGGCCGCGAGGAGCACCGCCTTGTACCCGGCAATCGTCGCCATCGACGACAGGACATCCATGCTCTGCGCGCGGGTAATGCGCGGAATCAATTCGAGGGCGAACGCGGTCACCCCGCGCGATGCCAGCTCGCGCACGGTCTCCGGCGACCCGAGCGGATCGGCCGTGGCGATGACGATCTGCCCCTGGCGCATCAGCGCGAAATCGCTCGCGCGCACCTGCAGAACGACATCAGCCGCAAATACGTCCGCCCGGCTGGCGGCGATCTGCCCGCCTTTCTCCTCGTAAGCGCTGTCGGGAAAACCCGCGCGCTCGCCTGCGCCGCGCTCGATCATCACCTCGAACCCGGCTTTTTTCAGCGCGCGCAATCGACGCGGGCACGAGCGCCACACGCCGCTCGCCGGGAAGCTGCTCAATCGGCACTCCGATCTTCATGACGGGATTCTATGATAGGTTGGTTTGTGGTTCGTGGTTGCCACCAGTGAATCTCACCATCGCGCTCGCACAACTCAATCCCACGGTAGGCGACATCGACGGCAACCTTGCGCGCATCAGGCGCGCGCGCGATCGTGCCGCGGCAGACGGGGCCGACCTGGTCGTGCTGCCGGAGCTCGCACTCATCGGATATCCGCCCGAGGATCTCGTCCTGCGTCCCTCGGTCGTGGACGCGTGCCACACAGCAATCGACTGCCTGATCCGCGAAAGCCACGCCGGCCCTGCTCTCGTTGCGACGACCCCCTGGCGCGAAGACGGGCACGTGTACAACGCGGCAATCGTGATCGACAACGGTGCGACGACGCGGCGGTTCAAATCGGATCTTCCCAACTACGGTGTGTTCGACGAGAAGCGCGTCTTCACGGCAGGTCCGCTGCCTGCGCCGGTCAACTTCCGCGGTGTGCCAATAGGCGTGCCGGTATGCGAAGACATCTGGACACCCGCCATCACCGCGCACCTGGCGAGCGCCGGGGCCGAGCTCTTCATCGTGCCGAACGGCTCTCCGTTCGAGATAGGTAAGTTTCCGACCCGCATCGAGCTCGCCCGCGCGCGCACGCGCGAGACCAACCGCGCGCTCATCTACGTCAACCAGGTCGGCGGCCAGGATGAGCTCGTGTTCGACGGCCGGTCGTTCATTCTCAACCGTACGGGCGACATCGCCCTTTCAATGCCCGGCTGGGAAGAGAGCGATCGAGCTGACGCGCTGGACGCGCACGTCCGACGGATGGCAGTGCGCGGCAGGCTCCGTCGACGCGCCGAACGACGCGCTTGCCGACACCTACAGCGCGCTCATGACAGGCCTGCGCGACTACGTCGAGAAGAACGGCTTTCCCGGACTCGTCCTGGGCCTGTCCGGCGGCGTCGACTCGGCGCTCAGCGCCGCGGTTGGCGTTGACGCGCTTGGGCCCGAGCGCGTGCTGGGCGTGCGGCTGCCGTCGCCGTTCACCGGCGCCGTCAGCATGGAAGAAGCGCAGTTCGTTGCGGATCGCCTCGGCATCCGGCTCCTGACGCTGCCGATCGGGCCGCTGATGGCGAGCGCCGAATCCTCACTGGCGCCGGTTTTCGAAGGCCGGCCACGCGATGTGACCGAGGAGAATCTTCAGGCGAGGATTCGCGGACTCCTCCTGATGGCGCTGTCGAACAAGTTCGGGTCGATGCTCCTCACGACCGGCAACAAGTCCGAGATGTCGGTCGGCTACGCCACGCTCTACGGCGACATGTGCGGCGGCTTTTCGGTGCTCAAGGATATCTACAAGACCGAGGTGTATCGCTTGTCGCGCTGGCGCAACGCGAACAGGCCCTCGCTTGCAAAAGGTCCGCGCGGCGAGGTGATTCCCGAACGCACGCTCACCCGCCCGCCGACCGCCGAGCTCCGGCCGAATCAGACCGACCAGGACTCGCTGCCGCCCTACGATCAGCTCGACGCGATTCTCAAGGGTCTCATCGAAGAAGAGAAATCGGTCGACGAAATCGCGACTGCGGTCGCGCCTCGCGAAATCGTCGCCCGCGTGCAGCAGATGCTGTATACCGCCGAATACAAGCGGCGCCAGGCGCCGCCGGGAGTGAAAGTCAGCCGCCGCAGCTTCGGGCGCGATCGACGCTACCCCATCACCAACCGCTTCCGGGAGACCTCTACCGGGCGCCGCCATAATTGCTAGAATGCAGATCATCCTGAACGGCGACCCGCACGAGGTCGCTGGACCGCTGACGCTGAACGCCCTGCTTGCGCAGTTGAACATCGACCCACGCCGCGTGGCCGTCGAGCACAACCTGACCGTCGTCAAGCGCGCCAACTACGACAGCACGCAGATCCAGGACGGCGATCAAATCGAGATCGTGAATTTTGTAGGAGGAGGCTCGTGAATCCCGACCCGTTGGTGATTGCCGGCCGCGAGTTCGCTTCGCGGCTGATCGTGGGAACCGGCAAGTACTCGTCGTTCCAGGTGATGCAGCGCGCCCACGAAGCGTCCGGCGCCGACATGGTGACCGTGGCGGTCCGCCGCGTCAACATCAGCGATCGCAGCAAGGAATCGCTCCTGGACTACATCGACACGAGCAAAATCGCGCTCCTGCCGAATACCGCCGGCTGTTACTCGGCCGACGATGCGGTCCGGACTGCGCGTCTCGGGCGGGAAGCGGGATTGTCGAACTGGGTGAAGCTGGAAGTGATCGGCGACGAGCGGACGCTGTTTCCGGACAACGAAGAACTGATCGTCGCCACCAGGATCCTGGTGAAGGAAGGATTCGTCGTCCTTCCCTACACCACGGACGATCCGATCGTGTGTAGAAAGCTCGAGGATGCCGGAGCGGCGGCCGTGATGCCGCTTGGAGCGCCTATCGGCTCGGGCCTCGGCATTCAGAATGCGAACAACATCAGGATCATCCGGGAATTTTCCCGGGTGCCGATCATCCTGGATGCGGGCGTCGGCACTGCATCCGACGCGACGATCGCGATGGAGCTCGGCGCCGACGGGGTGCTGATGAACACCGCGATTGCCGAAGCGCAGGATCCGATCGCGATGGCGACGTCGATGAAGCTCGCGGTGCAGGCGGGCCGGCTCGCCTATCGCGCAGGACGGATGCCCCGCCGCATGTATGCGAGCGCCAGCAGCCCGCTTGCCGGCACCCTGAAATAGGGATTAGTGATTAGTCCGATTAGTCCGCCTACAGACGGAAGATTCCCTTCCCCTCCCGCCCCCGCAGCGCGTTTCTGCGTATCCACGATCAGCGGGAATTTTTCGACGATCTGGTCGTAGTCGAACGCCGAGTGGTTCGTGCAGATCACCGCGCAGTCGGCGTCGGCCTTCGCCGGCTCGACGGCGTTCAGCGCGAGCGCGTCGATCTTCAGCGACGGAACGAACGGATCGCTGTAGCTCAGCGTCGCGCCCCGCCGGTGCAGGAGCTCGAGAATGTCCAGCGCGGGTGATTCGCGCACATCTCCGACGTCCTTCTTGTACGCCATGCCTATCAGGTGAATTTTCGAGCCGTTGATGCTCTTCTTCGCAGAGTTGAGTGCATCGGTGACGCGCTCGACCACAAATTCGGGCATGCCCCCGTTCACGTGCCCCGCGAGCTCGATGAAGCGGCATTCAAAGCCGCTCTGCCGCGCCTTCCACGACAAATAGAACGGATCGATGGGAATGCAGTGGCCGCCGAGTCCGGGACCTGGATAAAACGGCATGAAGCCGAACGGTTTGGTTGCGGCCGCGTCTATGACCTGCCAGACATCGATATCCATCCGATGGCACATCAACGCGATCTCGTTCACGAGGCCGATGTTCACCGCGCGAAACGTGTTCTCGAGCAGCTTGACCATTTCCGCCACTCGAGTGTTGTCGACCGGGATCACCCGATCGACCACACGCCCGTACAACGCAGCGGCAAGCTCGGTGCTCACCTTGTCGATCCCGCCGACGACCTTCGGGATGTTCTTTGTCAGGTACGTCGGGTTGCCCGGATCGACGCGCTCCGGCGAGAACGCCAGGTAGAAATCGCGGCCCACCTTCAGGCCGCCCTCTTCGAGCGCGGGCTGCGCGACCTCTTCGGTCGTCCCGGGGTACGTGGTCGATTCCAGAATCACGAGCTGCCCCTTGCGCAGGACGGCCGCGGTCGCTTCGATGGCTTTGACGACATACGACAGGTCCGGGTCGCGGGTCTTGCGCAGCGGCGTCGGCACGCAGATGTCGATGACGTCGACATTGGCAAGCTCACGCTGATCCGTCGTCGCGCGGAAGGTGCCCGCTTTGACGACCGCGGCCAGCTCTTCTGACGGGACGTCCGGGATGTAGCTCTTTCCAGCGCTCAGACTGTCGATCTTCGATTGGTCGACGTCGTAACCGATAACGTGCAAACCGGCCTTCGCAAATTCGACGGCCAGCGGCAGTCCGACATACCCAAGGCCGATGATGCCGACCCTTGCTTCTCCACTCTTGATTCGCTGCAACAAATCCATGCTTACGCTCTCCGCTGAAAGAAATGACCAATCTGCTCGACCACCCGCTCCTGTTGCGCGTCGGTGAGCTCTCCATATATCGGCAAAGCGAGGACCTCGTTGGACGCTCGCTCGGCTGCCGGGAAGGATCCTGTTCGATACCCCAGCTGGCGAAAGCACGGCTGGAGATGAAGAGGAACCGGGTAGTAGATTTCAGTGCCTATGCCGGCGGCCTGTAGATGCGCGCGCAGCCGGTCGCGCTCGGGCGCGCGAATGACGAA
The DNA here is from genome assembly GCA_963802345.1 of Vicinamibacterales bacterium. GTDB lineage: Bacteria > Acidobacteriota > Vicinamibacteria > Vicinamibacterales > JAMQPK01 > JAMQPK01. The sequence goes on along the minus strand of CAWDIK010000003.1, from coordinate 59,312 downwards.
CTGGTTGTAGATATGCGTGCTGTCAGGCGAGCGACGCGGGAGCGTCACGGTGCCAACGAGACCGGCCTCCTTGAACAACGCCTCGTACCGTTCCGCATTCCGGCGCCGCGACGCCGTCCAGCTACTCAGGTGCGGCAGCTTGACGCGAAGAACCGCCGCCTGAAGCGCATCGATCCGGAAATTCGCTCCGACGACATCGTGGTGATATTTCACTTCGCCGCCATGCTGCCGAATCGACCGCAGCCTGCGAGCCAGTCCGTCCTGCGATGTGGTGACGAGTCCGGCGTCGCCGAACGCGCCGAGATTCTTCGTCGGAAAGAACGAGAAGCAGCCGATCGTGCCTATGCCTCCCGCCGGCGCGCCGCGATAGCACGCGCCGATCGCCTGCGCGGCATCTTCGATGACAGGAATGCCGGCACGCGCCGCAACGTCGACAATCGGCGCCATGTCGGCGCTCTGGCCGAACAGGTGCACCGGCAGGATCGCTTTCGTCTTCGGCGTGAGAGCGGCCGCGACGGCTCCGGCATCGATATTGAACGTGGCGGGATCGATGTCGACAAACACCGGACGCGCTCCCACCCGGGCGATCGAGCCGGCCGTCGCGAAGAACGAAAACGGAGTCGTCACGACCTCGTCGCCCGCGACCGACGTCCAGGGCCATCAAGGCGGCAAGGAGCGCATCCGTGCCCGAAGAAACGCCAACGGCGTGCGGGATTCCAAGAAACGCTTCGAGCTCGCGCTCGAGGGCTTCAACCTCGGGACCGAGGATGAAGTGCTGCGTATCGCAGACGCGCGCGATCGCGTCGAGCACACCCTCGCGGAGCGGCGCGAACTGTGCCTGGAGGTCGATCAGCGGGACTTTCTGGCCCGACATAAACACTGAATAGTATCGTATGGCGCTGACGTGAACGAAATTGACTCGCCGTGATCGGTGGAGGCGTCGTCGGGCTCGCATGCGCGCGAGCGCTCGCGGAGTCCGGCGCATCCGTGTGTGTCGTCGAGCGGGAATCGCGGCCCGGACGAGGCATGAGCACGCACAACAGCGGCGTGATTCATGCCGGCATCTACTATCCGCCCGGCTCACTCAAAGCCAGGCTCTGTTTCGAGGGCCGCGAGCGGCTGTACGCCTTCTGCGAGCGGCATTCCGTCCCGCATCAGCGCTGCGGGAAGCTCCTTGTCGCCTCACACGAGAGCGAGATTGGCGAGCTCGAGGTGTTGCGGGCGCGGGGCATCGCGAACGGCGCGACATCGCTCGAAATGGTCGACGCGGATTTCGTGCGGAGGAAGGAGCCTCATGTACGCGCGGCCGCCGCGGTCTGGTCACCGGATACGGGCATCGTCGAAGCCGAAGCGCTCATCACCGCGTTGGGGCGGCTCTGCCGCGACCTCGGCGTCGCGATGGTGGTCGGCACCGCCATCGTGGACGCGGCGCCGGCGAACGGCAGCGTCGAGCTCGTCACCCCACACGAGCGATTTCGGGCGAAGACCGTCGTCAATGCCGCCGGGTTGCATGCCGACGAGGTCTCCACGATGCTCGGCGCAAGACGATTTCACATCAAGCCGTGCCGGGGCGAGTACGCCGAGCTCGCCGCGTCGAAGCGCGGCTGGGTGAACGGCCTTGTGTACCCTCTTCCGCACGCCGATGGATCCGGCTTGGGCGTGCATCTCACGCGCACGACGTGGGGCAGCGTGCTCATCGGCCCGACCGCCAGGTATCAGGATTCGAAGGACGACTATGAGAGCGCGCGGCTGCCGCTCGACGCCTTTCTCGAGCCGACGCGCACGTTGCTGCCGGACGTCACCCTTGCCGACCTGCAGCCGGGCGGCACCGGTATTCGCGCGAAGCTGCACGGCCCAGACCAGAAATTTGCAGACTTCCTGATCGAGCGCGACGTCCAGAATCCGACATGTCATTCAGGTCGCCGGAATCGAGTCGCCGGGCCTCACGTCGTGCCTGGCGATTGGGAATATGGTGGCCGGGATCTGGTCGATGGATGGTGGTTAGCGGTTTCGCTGTCTCACCGCAGAGCCGCAACGACGCAACGTTCTTTTAATGAGTATCCTCTGCGTCTTTGCGTCTTGGCGGTGAAGTACGGCCATCCAGCTCCATGGATCTGACGCGGTAGAGCAGATCTTCGAGCAGTTTCCTGTTGGCAGAGATCACGTCGGCGACAAGGCCGATCATCAGCACCTGAAATCCGACGATCATCAGCACCGCTGCGAGCAGCAGCGACTGCACGTGGCCCGACCCGTCATTGTTGAGATAGAAGTACAGAAACCTGCACGAGATCGCCAGTCCCAGCCCGAACGTCAGCAGCCCGATGGTCGTGAACACCTTGAACGGCTCGTACATCGTGTAGATGCGCACGATCGTCGACGCGGATCGCTTGATGTACACCCACACGTTGTCGAACAGGCGCGAGGGGCGAGTCTTGGGATTCGAGCGGATCGGGACGTGCGCGATCGCCATCCGCTTTTTGCCGGCCTGGATGATCGATTCGAGCGTGTAGGTGAACTCCGAGACGATATTCATCCGCAGAGCCGCTTCGCGGCGTATAGGCACGGAAGCCGCTCGTGGTGTCCGGCACGCGTGTATTCGACACCTGCCGCACCACCCAGCTTCCCAGATGCTGCAGCCGCTTGCGCGTCCACGACAGGTGCCTCAGGGTCTCGACGTTCCGATCGCCGATCACCACATCGGCTTCGCCGCTGACGAGCGGCGCCACCAGCGCGGAGATATCAGCGCCCGCGTATTGATTGTCGCCGTCGGTGTTGACGATGAAATCGGCGCCGAGCTTGAGCGCGGCGTCGATGCCGGTGGTAAACGCCGTCGCAAGACCGCGCCTGTTGCGGAGCGAGATGATGTGCTCCACGCCCGCGGCCCGGGCGACCTCCACCGTCGCATCGGTCGAGCCATCGTCGATGACGAGGACTTCTATCGTGTCGATACCCGCGATCGTGCGAGGAAGATCGCGCAGCGTCGACGGCAGCGTGTCGGCCTCGTTCAGGCACGGAATCTGGATGATCAGCTTCTTCATCGAGACTCGGACTCTTGGACTCTGGACTCTGGACTCTGGACTGACCAGTTTCTCGATGACGCCATCCCATGTGACGAGCCGCGCGCGTTCGTAGCCGGCGTCGCCAAGCCGCGCGGCCAGTGCCTTGTCGGCCGCAAGGCGATTCATCGCGCCTGCCACGGCCTCGGCGGTCGGCTCGCAGACCAGCCCGCTTGTCTCGTGCTCGCACGAACTCGAGCGGGCCGCCGGCGTCGGTCGTTGTGATGACGGGCTTGTGCGACAGAAACGACTCGAGCGTGACGTATCCGTAGTCCTCGTCGAACGGACTCGTAGACGACGGCGAGCGCGCCTTTGTACAGGTCGACGAGCACTCGCTCATCCACCGATCCCGCAAAGCTCGATGCGATCGGCGACGCCGAGCGATTCTGCAAGCTCTTCGGTTCGCTGCCGCTGCGTGCCCTCTCCTACCATCACCAGCCGTATCGGCTCGATCGACGTGGCTGCATTGCGCGCACGGCCAGGTCGGGCCGTTTGATCGACTCGAGTCGCCCGACAAACAGCACATAGTCGCCGTAGGCGCCGCTCGCGCGAGGCGATCGGCGAACGGCGGCGGATGGATACAACGCTTCGGCTGCGAGGCCGTTGTACTTCGCGAGCCGATTCGCGGTGTTCGTGCGCGATTGGCAAACACCCGGCGGCACTCGCCCAGCATCTTCGTGTCGAGGTCGATCAGCGTCTCGCGCTCAGCCCGACGTCTTCATCGTCGTGCGTGAAGTCGCTGTACTCGGTGCCGCACAGCTCGTACGCGGCGCGGTATTGATGCATCAGCCACGCGACCTTGTTGGGATGGCGCACGAAATACGACGGGAACTTCGTGCCGATCACGAGATCGATCGGCTCGCCGTTGCTCTCGCTCAGATCGATCAGCCGCCATGCCGCCGCGTGCGCGAGAATCTCGCGCTTCGGATACCACTTGAATGGAATGCTGACGAGCTCGGCCTGATACCCGTGTGCGCGCAGCTGCTGATGCAGCGCGCGGACGTGGTACTCGGCGCCGCCACTGACGAACGGAACCTGGACTTCGCAGACGATGATGCGGCGGATACCCATCAGTGCGGAGGGCATTCTATATCGCGGCGGGATCGGTGGCCGGACGAGAAAGTAAACTATGCACCGTGTCTTCACCCCGGTGGCGCACGCTGGTCGTCCCGACGCTGCTCGTCCTGCATCGTGCTCTACGCGGCGCTCTTGCGCCTCGACGCCCTCTTCAAATCCTACGGACCCTACGATCAGCCGCGCTGGCTCGCAGCCATGCAGCCGCGGTTGCGAGCGGCGGCAGCGACGCATCACACCCAATTGGCCGTGGCGCCGCGACCCGACACCGTATGTGGGCGGCGATCCAATCAACTATCTGAAATTCGCCCGCGGGATGCGCAACTTCTACGCCGCGCACGTGCGCGAGCCGATGTTTCCGGCCGTGACCCGGATCGGGTTGATGTTCACAGGCGATGCAGGATGTCGGCGTCAGCGTCACCTCGATCGTATTCGGCCTGCTTACGCTCGTCGCGACGTACGCACTGGGAGCATTGGTCGCATCGCCGATGGTCGGGTTGGCGGCCGCCGCGATGCTCGGCATCGATCAGAGCGCCGTGTATTGGGCGATCGGCGGTTGGCGCGACGAGCTGTTCGCCTTCTTCGCCATCTCATGCACGTGGGCATGGCTGCGGTTCGCCCGCCACCCGACACGCGCGAATGCCGTGCTCGCCGGCGCGCTCAGTGGAGGCGCGTGTCTGACGAGAATCACGACGATCGCACTCATCGCTCCGGCAGTCGTGTGGCTGCTCGCCACGAGAGGGGCGAGCATCCGTCGGGAGTTGGCCATCGCTGTCGGCGTCATGACGGTGATCGTCGCGCCGTTTCTGATCAACTGCGCCATCGCGACCGGCGATCCGTTCTACGCCATCAACAACCACACTGATTTCTATCTGAAACGCGAGAGGGCTGCGCCCGAGCGTCAGGCCGATAGCGCCGTCGGCTACTCTCTCGACAAATTCGAGTCGCGCCCGATCGCGGCCACCGACAATGCGGTGCGCGGGGTGTTCGTGTATCCGTTCAGCAACAAATGGGTGGGACTCGATAGATGGTATCCAGGGCCTTGGAACGGCGCTGGCGTGTCTCGCGATCGCCGGTCTCATCGCCTGGCTGTGGTCTCCGGAAGGCCGGCTCCTCCTCGTCATGTTCTTCGGATCGCTCGTCCCGTTCAGCATGACGTGGACCGTGCGCGGCGGCGCCGAGTGGCGGCTCACATTCTTCGCGTATGCGTTTTACCTCGTTGCGGCGTTCTGGTTTGTCGACAAGGCCGTGCACATCGCGCGCGCATGGCTCCTCTCGAGTGACCCGCGAAGGTGGGCACAGATCCCACGCCGTCAGATCCTCGGACGCGTGGCGATTGTGCTCGCGCTCGTCGTGGTCGGCATCGTCTGGTGGATCGCCGTGCCCTACGCCCTCACGAGAGAGGCGCTTCGATACGACGGCGCCGCCATCATTGCCGCGGGCCCTCGCGATCGGTGGTTCTTCGTCGATGGCTGGTCCAGCCTCGTGGTCGAGGGAAATGTCACGTCGCGGTTTGCCGCGCCGCCTGGCGCGAATCTCAGAATCCTGCTGCCCGAAGCCCGCTCGTACGCACTCACGCTGCGTTCAGATCCGGTCGACCATTCCGGGACGGCGCGACACATCGTGCATGTGTCATTGAACGGGACTCACCTCGACGATCTCGTCCTCGAGTGGAATCCGGAACGCATCGGCCAGTATCAGATCACGGTTCCCAAGGGCATGTTCACTCCTGGCGATCAACGTCTGGAACTGCGCTCGGACGCCGCGTTCAAATTGTGGTACGTGCGCATCTCCGCCGTATGAGCGAGCGCATCGTCATGGTGGCCTCGTCGTATCCGAGATTCGAGGGCGACTCGGTCGGCAGCTTCATGGAACCGATCGCGCAGGGCATCGCCGCGCGCGGCCACGAAGTGCACCTGGTCGCACCGTGGCATCCGAAATGGGACCGGCCGAAGATCGATCGCGGCGTCCACTTTCATCTCTTCCACTACGCGCCCATCCAAGCGCTGAACACATTCGGTTATGCCGAAGGGATGCGCGCCGATGTCCGCCTGCGTGCATCCGCCGTCGCCGTCGCGCCACTCGCGGTTCTCGCCGGCTGGTTCAAGGCGCTTCGCGTCGCTCAGAAAAAACGCGCCACGATCGTGCATGCGCATTGGGTGATTCCGGGCGGCGTTATCGGCGCCGCCGCCGCCGGGTCGATTCCGCTGGTGATCAGCCTTCACGGCTCGGACGTGTTCGTCGCCGAGCGGCATCCTGCCGCGCGGTTCGCCGCGCGAGCCGCATTCAATCGTGCGCGATGGGTCACCGCGTGCAGCGAGGATCTTCGCGCTCGCGCCGTCGCGATAGGCGCCGCCATCCGATCGGTCGAACGTCATCCCTTACGGCGTCGACAGCGAGCGGTTCAAGCCCGACGCCGACTCGCGCGCGCGCGGGCGAGCAAATGCTCGGGGTCGCGGATAATGTACCGCTCGTTTTTGCAGTCGGACGTCTCGTCAAGAAAAAGGGATTCGAATATCTGATCGACGCCGCTGCCGCGTTGAAACGCGGACCATCCCAGCCTGCGCGTCGCCATTGCCGGAGCGGCGATCTCGACGCATCGCTTCGGGCCCGGGCGCGCGACGCCGGCCTCGGCGACTCCGTGCAGTTTCTGGGCGTCGTGCTCGCACGATGTCGTGCCGACGCTTCTTGCCGCGGCCGACGTTGCCGTCGCTCCGTCCGTTCACGATGATGCGGGAAATGTCGACGGCCTTCCGAATACGGTGATGGAGATCATGGCGTCGGGCACGCCGCTCGTCGCGACGACCGGCCGGCGGCATCGGCGGCGTCGCAACCGATGGGACAACCGCGCGCCTGGTGCCCGAACGCGACGTGCCCGCGCTCGCAGCGGCGATCGAGTCGCTGCTGCGCGATCGTTCAGCCGCAATGCTCATCGGACAGCAGGCGCGCGAGCTCGTGTGCCGGCATCACAGCTGGGCGCGAGTAGCGGAGGACTTCGAGGCCGTTTACCAACGATGCTGATCACGATCGCGTCCCTGATCGCCATCGCATATCTGCCGGGCGCCGTTATCTTCCGGCTGCCGCTCGCCGACCGCTCGAAGCGCGCGGCGCTGCCCGCGGAAGAACGCCTGTTCTGGGCGGTCATGATCAGCGTCATCGTCGACGATGACCGTCGCATTCGCCCTCGCGGCCATGGGCGGGTATTCGCTTGAGCCGGCTTGTGTGGGGCAATGTCGTCCTGGCGACTGCGCTTGCGCTCGCCTCACGCGGCAATTTGCGCCTCGGTCATGCGGCGCCCCCGCCGCGCTGGAGCGCCGCGATTCCTGCCGGTCTGATCGCATTGGGCGCGTGGATGTACTTCGCCGCGCCGGCCGCGGAATATGTGATGGGCGGCCGCGATCCCGGGGTGTACGTCAACGAGGGCATCCAGATCGCGCAGAGACAGTCGCTCGTCACCACGGACAGCGTTGCTGCCGCCGTGCCGGCGTCAGCTCGCGATCTGTTTTTTCCGTCCTACTCCAATCCGACTTACTACAGCATCCGCTTCATGGGATTCCATCTTCGCGATCCTGACGCGGGCACGGTGACCGGCCAGTTCCCGCAGGGATACCCGATCTGGATTGCGATCGCGTACGGATTGGACGGCGTCACGGGCACGCGGCGCGTCACCGCATGGTGGGCGATTCTCGGCGTCTTGGCGGTGTATTTCGCGGCAACGCGCCTCGTCGGGCCGCTTCCGGCGGCCGCGGCGGCCGGCCTGCTGTGCGTGCACGTCATACAAACCTGGTACGCGCGATACCCGAACTCGGAGATCGTCACCCAGGCGCTGGTCTTTGCGGCGCTGCTCGCGCACGCATACGCGCACGAAGACGAGGATCGATTCTTCGGGCCGGTCGCGGCGTCGCTGCTGGGTCTCGCCTTGTTCACCCGATTGCCCGTCGTGCTCGTCGTCGGCGTTGCCGTTGCCGCGTCGCTTGCTGCCCGCACGTCAACGGACATCGCGGGCGCGCTGGATTTCTCGTCACGCTGGCGGCGTGGGGTGTTGCCGCGGGCGCATACTACGTGACGCAACTTGCGACCGTACTTCGGACAGGCCCATCGCCTACGCCCAGTCGCTCGAGCCGATTCACCTGCTGCTTCTGCGCTCGCCGGCGCCGCTGGCGTCTGCGCGCTGTTCTGGGCGAGCCGGAAACCGCGGTGTCGGCAGCGACGCGAACTCTTCTGCCGGCTGCGCTGATCGCGATCGTCGTGACCGGCGGCCTCTACGCGCTGTTTTTGCGCGAGCCCGGCGGCAGCCTGGCGCCGCACGACGCGCATGCGGTTCGTATCTTCGCGAGCCTGTATTTCACGCGCTCGCGTTCGTCCTTGCACTGGCTGGCTATGCGCTGCTGGTGTGGCGATCGTTCTGGCGGGCGCCGGCGCTCATCCTGGTGATCACCGCGATGACGACGGTCTTCTTTTACAAGATGAGGATCTGGCCGGAACACTTCTGGCTTGCGCGCCGGTTTCCTCACGGAAATCCTGCCAGGCGCGCTCGATCTTCGCATCGGCGGCCATGTTCGCGCCGGTCTGGATGACGGGATCGTGGCTTGATTCGCGGAAGTCGTCGAGAGTCGCATTCACAGCCGTCGGCGTCCTCGCCGCCGTCCTGCTCGGCTATCGCTATCTGTCCGCGTCGTTGCCGATTCGACAGCATGTCGAGTACGCGGATGTGATTCCCAGGCTCGAGCGGCTCGCGTCCGGGTTCAGCGACAACGATCTCGTGCTGGTCGAGGCGCGCGCCGCTTCGGATCTGCATGCGCTCGCGCTGCCCCTGTCGTATATCTACGCGCGCAACGTGCTCGTCCTCTACGATTCGCGCCCGGACAAGCGCGCCGTCCGCGAGTTCCTCACGTGGGCACACGAACGGTACGAGAACGTGTATTTCATCGCGGGAGGCGGCACGAGACCTGTTGTCGCCAGGCGTCGGCTCGATCGTTGTTGCGACGGAGAGATTTCAAGTGCCGGAGTACGAGAAGACCGCGTACGACGTTTACCCGCGCAGGGCGGTCATGAAGCCGTTCGACTTCACGATCTACAAACTCGTACAGACGGGGCTGACTCCGCCGCCGCATTCGCTGGACATCGGCGGCACGGACGATCTTCACCTCGTCGACTTTTATCCCAAGGAAAGGCTTGGCGGCGGCAATCTGACATTTCGATGGAGCCAGGATACGTCGTATCTGCTCATGAGCGTCCCGCCGGAGAGCCGTGAAGTGGCGCTCAGGTTGAACGGCGGCCGCCCGCGCGGCGTGCCGCTGCCGCGAGTGACGGTGTACCTCGAGAGCGAAGAACTCGAGCAGCGTCGAGCTCACGAATGAGTTTCGCGACTACGTCTTTCCGATTCCCGCCGCGACCGCATCGAGCCTTGCGCAACGGCAGGATGGCGTGCAGATTCGCATTCAAAGCTCCACGTGGATCCCGCGAGCGATCCTGGGCGGATCCGATACGCGGGCACTTGGCGTCATGATCGACAGGGCCGAGATTCGGTAGTGTTCGACCATCTTCAGATTCCCTATCGGCAGGAACGAGTGCTCGTCGGGCTGGCCGATGCGGGCCTCGCAGCCGCGAAACTCCTGGGATGGCCGCGGACGCTCGCGAGCCGCCGTTGCAGCGCCCCGCCGGATTCTTCTGTTGCGATTGGAGCGGGTCGGCGACCTCGTGATGGTGCTCGAAGCGATTGCGATGGTTAGGGCGATGGCGCCGGACGCCGCTATCGATCTCGTCGTCGGAAGCTGGAACCGGTCGCTTGCGGGACTGATCCCGGGCGTCAGTCGAAACACTCGATGTGCCGTGGATGGCGCGGAGAGAGCGCGGCCTCTCGTGGACGGAGCTCGTGCAGCGGGCGCGCGCGTGGCGGCGCAAGGCCTACGACCTGGCGATCAATTTCGAGCCCGATATTCGCAGCAACCTGCTGCTCGCATTGTCGGGAGCACGCCGGCGCGTGGGGTTCGTATCGGGCGGGGGCGGTGCCGTTCTCACCGACGCGATCGCGCCCGATCCGCACGCGCACATCGCGGACAATGCGAAGGCGCTCGTCGCGCGCGCATTCGACACGAATGCACGTCGCGTGGCGCAGATGGCACTGTCCGCCTTGCCAGACTGAACATCCCTGACGAGGCGCGCCGCAGGGCGGCAGAACTCGTCGGCACGGCCAAACACGGCGCTCCCGCTCGTGGGCATTCAGCCCGCCGCCGGCAGGCGAATCAAGGAATGGGACCCGGTTCGCTTCGCAGAAGTAGGCGCCGAGCTTGCGCGACGCGCGGATGCATCGGTTGTGCTGATTGGATCGGACGAGCGACAAGCCGGTCGTCGATGCCGTGCGCGCAGCATGGCCCAGCGATGTGCCGGTCTTGGAGCTGCCGGCCGACGTCGATCTCGTGTTGCTGGCGGCCGTACTCGAGCGGCTGACGCTTGTTCATCACCGGCGACACGGGGCCGATGCACCTTGCCGCGGCGGTCGACACGCCGGTGCTCGCGGTTTTCGGGCCGTCTCTGCCGACGCGGTACGCGCCGCTGTCTGCCCGCTCGAGAATCGTGCGGATCGATATCTCGTGCAGCCCCTGCAACCTGATGCGGCAGCCGCCCGCGCGCTGCCTCGGCCGGGTACCCGACTGTCTCGCAGGCATTCCTTCTGCCGACGTGCTTCGCGCAGCGAACGAAATGCTGGACGCGTCAAACTCGATCGGCTGACGATTCGCTGACGGTTCTGTCCGTCACACGCCACGCCATGACCGTAGAACCCTGCAACTCGACTGGAAGAAGGCTGTCCCGCCCATCCTAATCGCAGCCTGGCGCTGCTCGTGACGAGCGTCGCACCGCGGTCGCGAAAAAATCGCAGCAAGTCGATCGGCGCCGCGTAGTAGACGGCGTCGGCATCGCCACCGGCGGTCGCGTGCAGAATCGGCTGGCGATACAGAAACTCCGCGCCCGATGAAAATCGCTTTCGCCACGCAAGGCCCGCGTTTCGCTTGAACCATCGCCACGCGCCACGGCCGCGTTCGACGCCAAACGCACGCCGATCCCGGCGGCGCAATCGATCCTCGATCGGCGTCCAGAGAGACGCGTGATTCGGCAGGCCGATGATGATGAATCCGGGGCGCCGTACGACACGCAGCATTTCGCCAAGAGCGCGCGCCACGTCTGGAAGATGTTCCAGACACCTCGAAGGCAACGACTGCATCGAACGACCGATCCCGAAACGGAAGGTCGAGGGCATTCCCGGCGACTGCGCGCAGCGACGGCGCGCTGCCGCGCCTCGCGGCCCGGATCGACGCCGGCGAAAGCTCCATCGCAACTGCTTTTGCATCGGCGTGCCTGGCCAGAAAATCCTGCATCGCGACCGCCGAGCCCGCACCTATCTCGAGCACAGACAGGTGCGGCTGCGCGAGCACGGCATCGATTACACCCAGCAGCCGGTGGAAGTACGCCGCCGTATGCGACGCCTGCTGAAGCGCATATCCTTCGTTGCTCTTGTAAAACGCGGCCATGGCGGCGCGTACCTGCGCATCCGGCAGTGCCGGCGTCAGCTCGGTGTCGAGAGCGTGGCGAGGCGTTCTATGACCGTCTCGACTCACTTTTGGGCGTACACGACGAACCCGAGCGGGAACTTCGTGCGGCTCGAGCTGAACTGCGCAACGAGCGGATTGAGCAGGTTCAGGACAACCCGGCTTCGCCCGCCCGCATTGATGATTTCCCAGATCACCTGAAACCGATTGCCATGATGAATCACCTCGACGTGGCGGAAATGTCGAAAGAGGTACTTCAGCGAGTCCCACGTGAACCGATAGTGATCCTGCGGGTCCGGATGGTATCGATACATGAACCGCGTCGACAGAATGCAGATTCCGCCGGTCTTCAGCACGCCGTGGATCCGATCGATCGCGCGCTGAGGATCGTAGAGATGCTCGAGAACCTCGATCGCGAGCACGGTGTCGAACGGCTCGCCGCGCCATTCGAGCTCGTGCAGATCGCAGCAGATGTCAGGCTTCTTGGCCGGATCGATGTCGAGACGCACATAACGCTGGGCGCGCACGTACGCGGCGTATGGCGCGGCCTTCGCGCCGACGTCGAGGACGACGCCGGGATCCAGGCGGTGAAACTGCCGACGCAGCTCGCGATCGAGCGTCAACCGATTGACCGACCGGATTTTCAGCGTCGGAATGCGGGGCCAGAGAGACGCGCGCAGCGCTCGAAACACGCCTGAAGCCTACAACGAATTTCGCTGCGCGAGCAGCTCGGCGTAGACCGCGAGCAACCGGTCAGTCGCCGCGCGCCACGAAAAATCTTTCTCGACGAGCGCTCGCCCCGCTGCGCCCATTGACAGAAGCTTCGAGGGATCGGCGAGCGCTTTTGCAATCGCCGCGGACAGCGCTTCCTCGTTGCCGGGCGGCACCAGCCAGCCTGTGACGCCTGGAATCACTTTGTCAGGTAATCCTCCCGCGCGGCTCGCGACGACCGCCCGGCGATGCGCCATGGCTTCGAGCGTGACAATCGAGCTGCCTTCGTACAGCGTCGGATGGACGAACAGCGTCGCCGCCTCATACCAGCCGTGCAGGTCTTCCACGCTGGCGCGGCCGCGCATCACGACGAAGGACGCCAGTCCTTCCGCATCCAGAGCGCGCTGCAACGACTCGCGCATCGGGCCGTCGCCGACGAGCACCCATCGCCATCGCGCAGGCAGCGCCTTCTGACGCACGAGCGCGCCGAGTGCGCGAATCAACACGTCGAACCCCTTATTCGCCTCCAGCCGCCCGACGCTGACCAGCAGCACATCCTCGGGCTGCAAACCCAGCTCGGCGCGCAACGCCTGTCCGCGTGACGGCGAATCGGGCCGATCGCACTCCGCGGGCTCAATGGCGTTGGGAATGACGCGAACGGCCTCTTTGCTGACTTCCAGGTGCGTGATGACGGGTTCTACGAGGGAACGATCGGTAGCGATCACGCGGTCCGCGGAATGTGCCGCGCGCCGCACAGCGACACGCAACGGCCAGTAGCCAAGGCGCTTCAACGGCGCGCGAGACGGATCGGTCGCGCCGAACTCTTCGAGCCCCTGCGGATTCAACACAAGCGGCACGCGCGCGTTCGCGTCGAGAGGCGCCGTCGCGTAGCCGAGCACGCTGGCTCCGAGACCATGGACGATGTCGATTTCGCCCGCGGACGCCATCCGCGCGGCGAGCCTTCCGGCGCGATGCCCGAACATCGGATACGCCGTGCTGCGATCGAGAATCGTCGTCCCTCGACGGTTCGCAAACGGAAATGTGACGTAGGGCACCGGCCGCATCGTGAAATTCGGATGACGGAAGACGGCATCAGCGGCGGCATCTGCCGGCCGGTTTTCGGACGCTGGAGGAGTGAGCAGCGCTATCTTGACGTCGCGCGCAAGAAGGCATCGGACGAGGTCGTACACATGGCGCTCGAGCCCGCCGAAACGATGCAGCGGATACACCGATCGCGCAAGAACTGCGACACGCAACGACTGTCCTTCACGCGATCGCATGGCGTTTACGCCGGTGGGCGGCCACGACGTCCTCGTACAGCGCTTCCATTCGCCGCTACTACGACGGGGATGTCGAAGTGCAAGACGGCCCGCCTGGCGGCGGCCTTGCCGAGGCGCTCGCGAAGGGGGCCGTCGGACGCGAGACGTGCGACGTCGGCCGAGAGGCCGGCCATTGTGTCCGACAGAAGTCCGGTTTCCTCGTCGACGATGATGTCTCGAGTCCCGCCTGTGTTCATGGCCGCGATCGGAACCGACAGTGCGCTCGCCTCGATCAACACGCGGCTCAAAGGCTCCGGCCATACCGACGGAAAAATCAGCAACTCGGCGTGGCGCAGCCACCGGAACACCTCGTGGCGATCCCGCCAACCGATCAACCGCACATCGCGGCCGGCGGCAGCAGCCGCGCGTTCGATCTGCTCGCGTTCCGGGCCGTCGCCGATCACGACGAGCGGCATCGAGAGACGCGCAAGCGAGGCCACGTCGACGAGCATGTGCGCGCCTTTGTTGTTCGCCAACTTCCCCACGAATACCGCGTATGGTTCGGGTAACGGCCGCGTCGTTGCATCCGCATCCACCAGCCACGCCGATCGCGTCGACGCCGTTTGGAATGACTTCGATTCGCGCCCGCTGGAGTTGGGGCGCACGCTCGCGGAGCGCCATCCCTACGTGACTGCTGACAGCAACGATGACGTCAGCATCGGCGAGAGTGGCTTGTTTGTGGCGGAGATTCGCCCGCATATACGGAATCGCCGGCAGCGCCGCCGGCCATGCCGCTCCGGTGCGCGGACGCAGACACCGCGTCATCGCCGAAGCGGAACAGCCGGGACAAAGAACGCCGCCGCCAGGATCCGCCAGCACATCGCCCCAGTAGCACACCGGCCAGTAATCGCGGACGGTGCACACCGACCGGGATGCCTGCGCGCCGGGCCGCTATCACCGACGATGGGCCGGTCAGCACGTGTTGTGCGTGAATGAGATCGATTCGTTCTGTCTGTGATGACATCGGCCAGATACGAGCCGAGCCGCTCGTACAACCGTTCGTTGCGGATGTAGTTGCGAACAAACGGCACCGGCGGCGCGAACGCGGGAAATCCGACGACGGCAAATCCGTCGTACTCGCCGGGAACGGCGTCGCGTTCCGAATACGTTCGAACGACGGCAACGTGGTGGCCTTTTGCGCGGAGTCCCTTCGCGAGCTCGTACGTGCTCCAGCCGCTTCCGCCGGCGACCGGCGGGAACGCGTCGGTCGCAATCAGGATGCGCATGCGAGACGCCGGCGGGCAGCCTGTATCGCGGTGTCGAGCTCTCGGCAGTGGCTCGCCCAGCTGAATTCGTCGACGGCGCGGTCTCGAGCCGCTGCGCCGAGCGTCCGGCGCACGAGGGGATCGGCGAGTTGATCGAGCGCATCCGCCAGCGCATCAGGATTGGCGGCGTCGTAAAGCAGCCCTTCTTTGCCGTCGCTGACGATGCCGGCAAGCCGCTCGATGCGGGGTGCGACGACCGGAAGGCCGGACGCCATGTATTCGAAGATCTTGAGCGGCGACCAGTGGAATTCATGCGCCAGCGACGGATGAGCGGCGACGTCGAACGGCGCGACGCCGATGTCGGCGGCGGCGAGGATCGCAGGCACGTCTGTGTGCGGCACGGCTCCGACGAGTGTAATGCCGTCGAGCGCGGCGGCGGCATCGCGTACGCGCGGCAGCTCCGGGCCGTCGCCGACGAACACGGCTTTGATGTTGTGCCGGCCGCGCGCGCGCAGCCGCCGTATGGCATCAACCAGAGAGATCGCGCCGTGCCATGCGCGAAAAGCCCCGGAGAACACCGCAACGACGTCACCTTCATTGCGCGTGAACGGAATCCGACCAGGAGCGCCGGGACGAAAGCGCTCCGTGTCGGCGCCCCACTCGGTCCGAAGAATCTTCGACCGGGGCCACATCGGCAGGGATGATCTTGCGGCTCGGGGTGACGATCACGATCCGCATGCCGGCACTGCCACTCGCGCCAGCGGCGCATCGGCTCGACGAGGAGCGCGCGATCGACGAACCCCTTCAACGACCCTGGATAATCGACGACCGGCGCATTCACCTCGAGAACGGCGAGCGCGCCGGTTTCTCTCGCGGCGAGAATGCCTTCCCCGCCGAAATTGTAGTAGCGCTCGATGACCACGTCCGGTCGAAGCTGCCGCGCACGAGATGCGACCGCCCGCGCGCGAAGCAACCGCAGCCGGCGGCTGCCGAGCGGCGGCGGCATCGCGTACCACTGCGCTCTTCCGGTCGGCATCACGCCGTGGTCTCCTGGCGACACGAGCACGTGCACATCGTGCCCGAGTTCCGCGAGCCCCTCTGCAACAGCCGTCACGTGCACCGATCCGCCATGGGCGGCAGGCACTGATTGATCGATGGCCGAGTACAGAATCTTCATCGTGACGTAGTGCCGGCTTCAGCCGGCCCAGCCGAATCGTAGTGCCGGGCTTCAGCCCGGCCACTCGCTATCCGTAGTGCCGGGCTTCAGCCCGGCCCCACTCGCTTGATCAGCAACGCGAAAAACGGGCCCGATCGCATTCGACCGAAAAGCGCGACGTCGAGCATCACGAACCGGGTGATGGCCTGTAACGCGCGATACGCCATCCCGCGTCTGGCGATCTGCTGCTTCGCTGCAACGCGAGCCGTTCGCATCGCCTGTCGATCGACCGCGGCGGTTCCAGATGTTGCACGGGCAACCCGTCTGGCCATGGCGTGCGCAGCCATGGGAACCAGAATGCTCTCGGCGATCGAAGAAAAGAGCGGCGTGTAGTAGCGGAATCGGCGCACTGTGAACCCGGCAGCCGCCGCTACTTCATCCAGATGCGATCGGCTCATCAGCGGGTTCAGATGATCGGTCTTGCGAAGCTTTTCAATCGTCAGATCCGCCAACCCGGCCCGCTCGATGGCGAGGGAGACCCGGGCAACCAGGTTCAGCAGCGGCGCCAGGACCGATCGTTGGCGCACATGGGTGTAGACGAACAGTGCGCCGCCGGGCTGAAGTACGCGAGCCACCTCATTGAGCGTAGCCGTCAGCCCGTCGGGCGACAGGTGCTCGAGCACGTCAATCGTGTAGGCCTTCGTCACGCTGCCGTCGGCGAACGGGAGCTTCCGGAGCTCGCCGACGACCAGATCCACGGTCGAGAGCGCTTCCCTCGCGAAGAACGTCCCCGTGTCCGCGCCGACGAGGTGCGCTCCCGTTTCGGCGCTCCAGACACAGAACCGCCCGCTGCCGCACCCGAGATCGAGCACGACATCCTCCGGCCTCATGTCGAGAAACCTCCGCAGCATCGTGTTGCGTACGGCGGCCGACAGGAGCGGCGGAGACACCGTCTCGTCACGGCCATCCGAATGAAAGCTCTCGTCCAGAAACTTTGTCGTCTCGCTGAACGCGTCGCTCGGGCGCAGCACGAGAAAATCCCGCGTTCCCTCCTGAAACGATCGGCCGCATGCCGCACAGTGCAGGGTCGATGGGCCCCCTTCGAGCCGCGCACGACAATCAGGACACCTGACGATTTGAAGGAGGCGCGACGAGATCACGGCGGCGGCTGGCGCTGGTAGAACGACGCGCGATCGAACAAGAACCGCGATACGAGCCCAGGCAGTTGGCGCGGAATTGTCACGAAATTGTGGTACGCGTTGCGAGCGGGATCGAGATGCTGACGATTCATCAACCCTGCGCCGAACTGCGCGATCAGGCCGAGGTTCCACCACACGGCGAGCGCGAGCAGGCACCACGTGGCGTACCTCGTCCAGTGATGTCTGACGGCCACGAACACGGCCGTCAGCCCCAGCACGAAAAACACTGTCAGGCCCACGAGGCGACGCTGGCCAAACGAGCCGGCGCCCGCCCACGTATCGAGTGCGCCACCGAGATAGATCTGCGTCATGACCATCACGAGACAGATCATCGCGATCTGACGGCGGGCGGCCGGAGCAATCTCCCCGGCAACCAGGGGACTCCGTCGTACCGCCAGCCACACCAATCCCATCAGCGCGGGCAACGCGAGCGGCGTCCAGAACAACAACCCGTTCGACGGCGACAGCAGGACGAGCCACGTATGCGGCGATGTCCACGTCATCTTGCCTTGCACCGTCGATGACGGAGCGGCGTGCCCAAACAGCGAAACATACGTCAGCACCTGCGGCATGAAGCAGACCGCGACGGCCGCTGTGCCCGCGGCTGCCCGCGTGACGGCGTCCGTCACACGCCACGTGCCGTCCTGCAGCCGGCGCCTCGCCGAGAGCAGAAAGTCGAGCGCCGGACCGAGAGCGATGAACACATCCTGCTCGCGGACCATGCCCATCAGCGCCGCGGCCGCGCCGAGCGCGACGGCCCCCTTCAAAGACCAGTCTTGTCTGACGTGCAGCCAGATGACGACAAACGCGGCGACCGCGAACGCCGAGCACGCATGCGAGAACCCGGGCGCCAGGTACATGTAAAACACAATCGGCGTGCCCAACCACACCGCCATCGCGGCGGCAGCGGCAGCGGCGCCGTCTCCGATGACGCGAGCGGCCGCGTACGCCGAGAGCGCAACGGCGAGAAACCCATAGAGCGCCGATGCATAGACGACCGACGCGATGTAAGGCGTCGAGTACCCGTCGGCGGTGACCGGGACGCCGATGGCGCGGGCGGTTCTCACGGTCGCGTCCGTGAGGATGTAGAACGGCGACCACAGAATCGCCGATCCGACCGGCGCAAAATTCAACCGCTTGCCGGTTGCGGTTTCGCCGTCGAGAAAGGTTTCCTTGAAGCGCCAGCCGCGCGCGATGCCCCGGTCGTAAAAATAACGGTACTCGTTGTCGAAGGAGAGATCGCCGTCGAACCACATCGAGCGGAGATACGCGAAGTATTCGATCTCATCGGACGCATAGAAACGCACGGTGACCGCAGGAAGCGAGATGACAAACACGAGCGGTCAGCAACGCCCAGCGTGCGGCGCTGCCGTGCGCGCCTATCTGCGGAAAGTGCATTCGAGGCGTTCTGGAGGTACTATGTAACGCGATTCGGCCAGGCGCGAATTATAACATGCGGCTGCGGCCGATCTCCGACGCCACAGCATGCGGATCGCCATCTTCTGCCACAAGTTCTGGCCCGCCGTCGGCGGCTTGTGCACCTACACGGGACGGCTCGCGGAATACCTTGTCGATCGCGAACACGACGTGCTGGTGTTCACAGCCAAGAGTCCGCCTGACAGCGCGGCTCGTGAACAGGTCGCACCGAATCTGCTCGTGCGAAGATTCGAGACCGCCTTCGGCAGCCACCCTCCGTACTACTTCATGCCCGCGCTGCTGAAAATGGCCGCCTCTTCGGAATTCCGCAGCGTCGATGTCGTGCATTCGGTCGGTTACTATTTTTTTGGAACGGTGTTCGGGCACGCGCTCGCGAAGGCGCACGGCGTGCCGCACGTCTCGACACCGGTCTACACCCTGAATCCATCGAACTGGCAGCGGCGCTCGTTCGATCGAGTCATGGGCCGGCGCATCGTCCGGAGCGCCGATCACGTCATTCCCCAGTCCGAGCACGAGCATGGCCTGCTGCGCGCCGGCGGGTTTGAAGTGAAGTCGAGCACAGTCGTTCCCTTTGGTGTGGATTCAGAGCTGTTCGACCAGGACTATGACGTCGAAGATCTGCGCAGCCGCCATTCGATCGCCGCGGGACGAGAAAGTGCTGCTGTACGTCGGCAAGGTCATGTCGCCGAAAGGCGCGTTCGATTGCCTCGAAATGCTGGCCAGGCTGCGAGCGCGCGGCCGGCAGGTGCGGATGATCATGATCGGCGACGTTCACGACCGGGAACGCGAGAGTTTCGCGGCCCGCATCCGCGCCCTCGATCTCGACGCCGCCATCGTGTCCCTCGGCCCACTCAACGATCGCCGCGAGATCGCGCGGTACTACCAACTCTCCGATGTCGTGCTCTTCCCGTCGCAGTACGAACAGTTCGGCATCGTCGCGCTCGAGGCCGCTGCGAGCGGGCGGCCGCTGCTGGGCACGCCCGTCGGCATCATGCAGACCCTCGTGCCGCAGTATCAGTTCGGGCTGCTCCATCCCTTTGGCGATGTCGATCACGTTCACGCGCAACGCGAACGAGGTGCTCGACGTGCCATCCTACCGGGCCAACGCCATGCAGAACCGGCGCGAAATTCTCTCGAGGTACGACTGGCGGGCCATCTCCGCGGACACCGAGCGGATTTACGAACAGGCCGTGAGGAAGGGCTGTTGATCGAAGGCGCGAAACGCCCGTTCGGAAAATACGAGCGGTTCGGCGCCTATCACTGGCGCGAGGTCGAGCGTCTGCCGACCAGGCACAACGCGGTCCTGACGGCACGGTATCGAGTGTTGCTCGACGCCATGGACCCGGGTGCCCGGTGCGTGCTGGACATCGGATGCGGGGACGGAACGCTCACGTATCGCCTGGCCGAGCGAGCCGAGACGGTATGCGGCGTGGATGATTCGCTCCTGCCATTGCGACTCGCGCGAGACGAGTTCGATCGCCGCTCCGCCCATCGCCGCCCGCTGCTGACGAATGCCGACGCCCGCCTGCTGCCGTTTCCAGACGAGGCCTTCGACTGCGTGGTGATGGCCGACGTCATCGAGCACATCGACGCGCCCGACGCCGTCATGAGCGAAGCGCATCGGCTCCTTCGCAAAGGCGGGCAGATTCTTCTGACCACGCCGCGACGACAGGGCGCAGCCTCCGCTCACGAATATCACTGCCACGAATACACGGGAGTGGAGCTCGCCGACCTCCTCCGACACCGGTTCAGCGGCGTTCACGTTCGCCCGTTTCAGCCGATCCGCGCCGCGCGGCTCTACGAGCAGAAGGTGTTTGGCCGAAAGCTCTTCAAGATCGCCATCAACTGCTGCGCGATCGCGGGCTGGAATCCGCTCGCGCGAACCGCCGAGTTGTCGGAAGAAGCCCGGCACACCGACCTGTGCGCATGGGGACGCAAAGCATGACGGACGCGCCCCGGCGTCTCGGCGCCGGCCTGCTGCATCAGGTATCGCGCGCGATCTTCTGGAACACGGCATTGCTGCCGCTCGTGACGGTGTCCGGGATTCTTCTGTCGGTGCTGGTGCGTCGAAGCTTTGGACTGGAGTCGGGCTATTACGACGCCGCGCTCGGGATCGCCAACTCCATCCTCTTCTACACGAGTCTCGGCCTCTCGGGTAGTCTGCCCAAATTCATTCCTGAGTTGCAGTTGACCGCCGGCAGGCATGCGGCGATGCAATTGATCGCGCGCCTCGGATCGATCCGGCTGGCGGTGGTGGCAGCTGTCGTGCTCGTCCTCAATCTGTGGGCCGAACCGCTCGCCCGGATGCTCGACCTCGGATCGAACGGACCCGCCTACCTGCGCCTGCTCTCCGCGCTGCTGATCGGTCGCGCCGCGCTCGACTTCGCGTATCGCGCGCTCGATTCCGTCTTTCAGCAAGTCAGCGTCAACATCGCTCTCGCTCATTCACGGATTGCTCGATGTGGCTCTGGTCGCGCTGGTCGTGCTGCTGGGACTGGGCATGACGGGCGTCATCGGCGCTCTCGGAGCATCAGCCGTCGTGATGGCGATCGTCGCGGCGGTCGTCGTGGTGCGGCACCTCCGCACACTCCCACCGGACGGCGCGGACGCACTCGGTTGGGACGCGTTGCGATCACGCGTCTGGAAGCTCTCGGCCGTTACGTTTATCCGGGACCTGTCGCTCTACTTCGCGACGCCTGCCTTCGCGAGCCCGGTCCTCATGAGAACTCTGGGCGGCCCTGAACCGGTCGCGATCTTTGCCACAAGCTACTTCGTCGCGTCTTCCACCGTCACGATGGTGGTCTCCGGCTTTCGCGGCATCTATCGGCCCGCGTTCGCGCACGTCATGTCCGCCGGCGATCGTGCGGAACTTCGGCGGGCGTTCGATCTGATCAACAAGGTGCAGGTTCTGGCGGTCATCCCCGCCGGTGCGGGCCTGGCGGTCATGGTGGCGACTACCTGCCGCTGCTGTATGGCGCCCCCTTCTCCGCCGCCGTGCCGATTGCGCGCGTGCTTGTCGTGCTGTTGTTCGCGGAAACGGCATTTGCCGTCGGCTTGCTGCTGCTTTGGGTCGACGAACGGTATCGCGCCGTCCTCACGACTCAAGCCGTGATGGTCGCGGGCGCGCCACTCTTCATCTGGTCGGCGGCGCGATTCGGCCTGCTGCCGGCGTCGCTCGTGCTGGGTGGGAGCCGCCTTGCGGCCTCGCTGCTTGGCTACGCTGAAGCACATCGGCTTTACGGCGTGCAATTTCCGTGGAGGTTTGCGGCGAAGGTCGGCGCGCTGTCGCTGCTCATGTCAGCGTTCCTGACCGCCGTGCGCACGATCTGGCCGACGTCGATTCCTCAGGCGATGGCCTGCACGCTCCTGGGGATCGTCATCATCGCGCTCGGCTTGAGGGTGTTCCGGGTGCTGGGTCCCGGCGAGCTGGAGTTGATCGAGCGCATGAGCGTTCCTGGTAAACATCTGCTCGTCCGTTTTCTGGACGTGACTGATCGCGCTAGAAGCCGAGCTTCTTGAACAAGGCGCGAGCGGCAGGATCGATCCGCGGACCGTCCCGGATGCAGAGCTCGATGTCGCTCTCGCGCCAGTCCCACAGGCGGTATCGATACGGAGGGTTGTCATTCAGCGTCCACGAAGACGGCCAGCAGAAGGCGCCGATGGCCTGAATGACGATCGAATACGTCAGCGCCGCAGTGACCGCAAGCCGTCCGGCGCGAGCGCGCGACGTTCGTGCGAAGATCGGCGACAGCCCGAGCGCGAACAGCGGGCCGAGGAAGGGCATGGCATCGGTCAAATACCTCGGGCCGTAGCCATGGCCGCCCCACCACACGATGAACTTCGAGTACGTGAGAAGAATCGCAAGCGCCGCAAGGCTCGAGGTACCGCGCAAGCAGGATGGCATCAGCGCGGCCGAATGGGGCTGGCGCGTCCTGTCGGATGTCGAGCGGCGATCTCCACGCTCTCGACCGCGCCATAGACGGCCGACCAGGACGATGGGCGAAAAAATCAGGATCCCGCGGCTCGGACTCACCGTCAGGCCCGCGAGTCCAACGGGCAGGGAACCAGTAAACATCCCGGTGGTTCCCAACTCTTCGACCCAATATCCGGTGCGGAACGGCGCGCCGCCGACGGCGTTGCTGAACAGCCAGTAGTTGTACAGAACACCCGTCAGACCGGTGAGCGCTGCAGCCGCGGAGAACCGAAGCACGTCCATGCGGCGCTGTGCCGCGCCCGCCGAGTCCCATCCGTCGCGCAACGCGCGATGCGCCAGATACAGCCCGAGCAGCGCAACGGCGGGCGCCGTCGCGGGCCTCGAGAAGCAGGCTGCCGCGGCCGCAACGCCGGCGACAGCGGCACGCCCGGTGGTCAACGCCCACAGCGCCACTGCGAAACCCAGCACGGCAGGCGTGTGCGTCCACATCGCGAGGCTTGCCGTCGACCAGACACCGAGTCGCGAGCCCGTAGGCGATCGCCGCGAGGAACGCGATGCGGGTCGCGTGTTCGGCGTCGTGAGCCATGCCCGTGAGCGTTGGGATCAGCACCTGCCTCGACGCTCGGAAGATCAACACACCCGAGAGCGCGACCATCAGCGACGCGGCCAGCTTCGAGAACATGTTGGCGATGAGCTCTGCGCGATCCGGGATTCCAATCCATGCGGGCAGCGCGTACACTGGCAGCGCCAGCAACGGCCCGACCGGCGGATGACTATCGTAAAAGTGACCGCGGACGTAGACGAAGTAATCCGAAAAAAAATTCGTCGCCCGCCTGCTGCTTGAGCGCCTCTGGGACGAATTCATCCAGAATCACATCGCCATCGCGCAGGATGCTGATAGGAACGAACCGCGACGCGTAGGTATCGTGCGACGAGACTTGTCTGAGATTGACGTTGTAAATCAGCAGAAGGCCAACGAAGAGAAGCGCCTGTGACCTCATCCGCGACTATGCTAACGCAGATTTCCTTCCTGCTCTTCTGTGCTCTCCGGGTTCTGCGGCCTGCTCTATCAGGTCGTATGGCTCCGTCTCGCTTTCAGCGCGTTCGGCATCGTCACGCCGGTACTTTCAGTCGTCGTGTCCGTGTTCATGCTCGGTCTTGCGCTCGGCTCGTGGGGTGCAGGACGACACGTCACGTCCTGGGTTCGGCGGACCGGGTTGTCGCCGATTTACCTTTACGCAGCGGCGGAGGCGGCGATCGGCCTCAGCGCGTTCTTCGTCCCCGCCGTGTTCACGATGGGGCAGCATTGGCTGCTGTCCGTCGGGCAGAGCGACTCGGTGGGTTATTTGACGATGTCGGCGCTCATCATTGCTCTGCGCGCTGTTGCCGCCCTGTCTCGCCATGGGCGCGACGTTTCCATTGATGCTGGCATTCCTGCGCGGCGCCGGCGACCGCGTCAGCAATCGCTTCAGTTTCCTGTATCTCGCCAACGTGCTTGGCGCCTCACTCGGCGCGTTGTTGACTGCAGTCGCGCTGGTAGAGTTGCTCGGCTTTCGAGGCACACTGCGCGTTGCTGCCTTTATCAATCTCGCGTCATCGCGGCGGTGAGCGTCTGGCTCGGCCGGCGATATCCCTTCCGTCGGGATACCAGCGCTGAAGCATTGACCGCGCAGCCCCCAGCGACGAACGCACGCGATTCAGGGCGCCGAGCCGACGAAGACGCGCTGATCGCGCCGATCCTGTTTGTGACCGGCTTCTCTTCGATGGCCCTGGAAGTGATCTGGACTCGAGCGTTCACAACCGTGCTCGGGACGTACGTGTATTCGTTCGCGGCTCTGTTGTTTATGTACCTCTGGGCAACATGGGTGGGATCGTGGATTTATCGGCGCGACATTCGGCAGGCGTCCGCGTGGCACCCACATCGAAGCTCCTGGCGTTGCTCGCAGTCGCGAGCTTCCTTCCCATCGTCGTCAACGATCCGCGTGTGACCCGCCATGAAGTACTTTTGGCGCTTGGCAGCATCGTCCCGTTCTGCGGCCTGTTGGGCTATCTGACACCCAGTCTGATCGATCGGTATTCACACGACGACCCGCGCCTGGCGGGAAAGGCGTACGCGATCAACGTCATTGGATGCGTTCTGGGGCCGCTCGTCGCCGGCTACGTGCTTCTGCCCGCGCTTGGCGCGCGATTCGGCATGCTGCTCCTCGTCGCGCCATTTCCGATTCTGTTCGTCATGCTCCGGCGGTCGTCGGTCATTGAACGCTCGATGGCGTGTCGCAACCGCGATTGCGTCGGCGGCTCTGGTCCTGTTTTCGCTTTTTGTGAGTGTCAGTTACGAAGAGGGACCGCCCGGAGTGCCGGCCGAGATTCGCCGCGATCACTCGGCAACCGTCGTGTCGTTTGGCGACGGGAATGCAGAAGCAATTGCTGGTCAATGGCATCGGCATCACGTCGCTGACGCCGCTCACGAAGCTGATGGCTCACATGCCGTTAGCCTTTCACGGCCGCGCCAAATCGATGGTCGTCATCTGCTTCGGCATGGGCACGACGTACAGGTCCGCCGTCAGTTGGGGAGTCGATACGACGGCTGTCGATCTGACACCGAGCGTTCGAGACGCTTCCCCTACTATTTTGATGACGCAACTCACCTGATGAATGGCCCGTCCAACCGGATTGTCATCGACGACGGCCGGCGGTTCCTGCAAAGAAGCGGGCGCCGGTTCGACATCGTCACTGTCGATCCGCCCCCGCCGCTCGAAGCCGCTGGATCGAGTCTCCTC
This sequence comes from Vicinamibacterales bacterium, assembly GCA_963802345.1. Lineage (GTDB taxonomy): Bacteria > Acidobacteriota > Vicinamibacteria > Vicinamibacterales > JAMQPK01 > JAMQPK01. The sequence continues at coordinate 33,894 of CAWDIK010000003.1, read as the reverse complement.
TATTCGACGGAGTTCTACGATCTCGTCAAGTTGCGGCTGAATCCCGGAGGGATCCTCCAGCAATGGAGCCCTGGCGGCGATGTGCTCAGCGACATTGCCATCGCTCGCTCGCTCGTCAACTCTTTCCCTCATGTGATCGCGTTTCGGGCGGTCGAGCTTCGCGGCACACACTTCGTGGCGTCGATGGAGCCGATTCGCGTTCCGACCGCCGAAGAGTTCGTCGCGCGGCTCCCGGCGAAGGCGCGCCGCGATCTGGTTGAGTGGAATACCGGCGACCTGCGCGACCCTCGCGCCTTCATCGCGGAGGTATTGAAACGCCAGGTCCCGGTCGAAGATCTGCTCGAAGGCGACACCGGCGTCGTCGTAAAAGACGACCGTCCGTTCAACGAATACTACCTGCTCCGCCGCGCCAGGCGCGACTCCGATCGATGAACCTTGCAGCACGGCCGGCGCCAGGCCGGATCTGATCGTCGTGCTCATCACGCTGCTTTCCGCTCCGCTGTTTCTCCTTGGGCTCGGCAACACCTACTTGTGGCAAGACGAGGCGCAGACTGCCCTTCTCGCTCGATCGGTCCTGAAGCACGGCGTGCCCATGGTTGGCCAGGGCGCAGAGAGTCTCTCTGCCGTGATGGGGACAGACGCCGGAGTCGGCGGGATCTACTTTCAGGTCTCGTGGCTGCAGGCGTATTTGACTGCCGCCAGCTTTTCTCTCTTCGGCGAATCCAGCTGGGCGGCGCGAATGCCGTTCGCGGTGGCCGGCTGGCTCTGCGTACCGCTCGTGGCGTGGGCGATGCGACAGGCCGGCGCCGGCCGCGCATCCGCCAGGCTGGCGGCGTTGTTGGTGGCTGTTGAACGTGCCGTTCATCGTCAGCGCGCGGCAGGCCCGGTATTACGCACTGACTTCGGCGCTCGTGCTGCTCGTGACGGGCACGTATGCCGGACTTGCGCGCCGTACAGCACTGCGTTTTGTCGCGTTCGCCGCGGCAGCCAGCATGCTGGTCGTGAGCTTCGACGTCACGGCGATCGGTGTACTCGGCGCCTTGGCACTGCACAAGGTGATCGTCAGTCGCAGCGCTGAGGAGCGACTGGACCGCCGATTCTGGATGGCATGGGGTGTCGCATTCCTCCTTCTGATCGGCTGGCTCGCGATGAGCTTTACCGCTCCCTCTCGCCAGTCACACAGCGGATTCGCTGTCCTGATCAACCGCTTTCGATACGGGGCGCCTTACTACTTCGGACAGTTCAACGCGCACGTTTTTCCCCTTCCCGTGCTGTTGACGCTCGGCTTGCTCTGGCTGAGTGGCGCCATTTCCGACGCTCGAGAACGTATCGCTGCCCGGCATGCTGCCGTCCTTCTTGCGATGGTGGCAGTGGGCGGCATCTGCGGAGCCATGTTGTCTCCGTTTAGATTCTTTCGCTATGCCGTGCCGGTGCTGCCCGCTCGTCCTCGCGCTCGGTGCAATCGGGTTGAGTGCTCTCGGCGCAGGCGGACGGCTCAGGCAGTCAGTCGCGGCCGCAATCGTCGTGGCAATCGTGACATCGACAGCGCCGTTTGTGTGGTCTCATGCGCTGATGGCCTCGATGGCCCGTACGAGCGGCGTTGTGAGAGTGCGAGCCCGCATCATCGAGTATCGCGTGCCGCTCGCGGAGCTTGTTGGAGAACTCCGCGATCCTCCGAGAGGACCCATTGCAGCAACCGTCGAGTACTTGCGCGAGCATGCCGGCCCGAATGACGTGGTGGTGACGAGCTACGGAGAGCTGCCCCTGAAGTTTCATACCCGGCTCACGGTCTATGGCGGAGAAACAGCGCAATTGCCACCCGCCGGTGTGTCCGCGGATTGGCTATGGCCGCGCCATCTCGGGTCGTACCGCGAGGTGCGCGCCTCCGAGGAGTGGATCGACAAGGAACTGGCGACTTCGACCTACGTGCGCATCGAGTTGCCCACAGTCGATCGGCGCGTGGGAAAACCGTGAAGACCCGGAAGAGCACATCTTCTCGAACCCCGGTCCGGACGGTCCGCGGGTCGTGCTCTACAGAGCCGCGGAATGAACCGCTCCGGCGGACAGCGAACGTGGCTGGAACAACCCCTGCGATTTCCAACCCGCGCGGTACAGCAGGTATCGGCCGAGAGCCACCAGCGTGCCCAGGCCATACTTTGTACTGCGACCCAGCGGGATGCTGCTCGACTCGGGCCCATAGTGCGTCGGCACGGGGACTGCGCCGATTCGCAAACCCGTGCGCGCGCGCCTGCACCAGGAACTGCTGATCGAAGACGAAGTCGTCTGAGCACGCCTCGAAATTGACCGTTTCGAGCACCCGGCGATGGTAGGCGCGGTACCCGGTGTGATATTCCGGGAGATTCAGCCCGAGCACGATGTTCTCGAGGATCGTGAGAAAGCGATTCGCGACGTACTTGATCGGCGGCATGCCGCCGGCAAGCACCTCTTCGCGGCGGCGAATGCGCGATCCGAGCACGATGTCGACGACGTCCGCCTTGATGAAGCCGGTCATGTACGGCACCAGCGCGGCGTCGTACTGGTTGTCGGGGTGCAGCATCACGACGATCTCGGCGTCGGTCTCGAGCGCCAGCCGGTAGCACGTTTTCTGGTTTCCGCCGTATCCCCGATTCACGGCGTGACGGTGCACCTTGATGCCGAGCCTGCGCGCAACGTCAATCGTCTCGTCCATGCTCGCATCGTCCACGAGAATGATGTCGTGGCATGCGCCGCTCGGCAGCCGATCGAGCGTGGCCTGCAGCGTCTTGGCGGCGTGATACGCGGGCAGGACGACGCAGACGGAAAGATCCTTGACTTCAGGAAAATGATTCGACAATTGCGCGAGTATACTTCAATAATCTTCGCACTTTCCGCTCCTCCCGCGGAGCAGATCTGGTGATCGATACGCTGTACTCTGTTTCGCGCCTGCTGATCCGCGCGTCTCTCGCGCTCTTCACCTGCGTCGTGCTCGTGCTGATCCAGTCGGCATTCTGGAGCACCCGCGTGTCCGCGTGGATGCAGGCCATCATCTTCGCGATCGCGCTGCTCTCCTATTTCCGGCCGCACTACGGATTATTCGCGCTCGCGGCGCTGGCCCCGTTAGGGCAGGTCGGCAGCCGTACCCTCGACTCCCAGATGCGCGGCGCCGAAGCGCTCGTCCTGGCGTTTCTCGCCGGCGCGCTGGTACGAGGATGGACCCTTCGCGAGTTTCGCACGTTCCCGTCAACCCGCCTCCACGTCGCCGCGCTGATTTTCGGTTTCGTCGTAACGGCTTCCTGGTTCGAGCAGATCTGGCTCATGCAGATCCAGCGCGACTTCGCATGGCCCTTCCTGCAGGAGGTGTTTGACCTATGCAAGCCGCAACTATCTCACTTCGTTCCGAGGCTTCGGAAGCGTTGTTCCGCGCGATGCTGCTGCTCGAGGGACTGGCGCTTCTGATTTATGTCGCTCGATACACCCGACGATCGACCAGACTTCGGGCAACGCCTCGCGGTGATGATCGTCGCGGGCGCGGTCGGCACGGCGACGTTGACTGTCTGGCAGCGTCTCGGCCGAGCTTCATGCAGATACGGGCAGACGCGAGCAAGCGTCGCTTGTCGAGCTTCTTTGCGGCGCAGGCGATGGAGCGGTCCATATCAGCGATGTCAATGCCGCCGGATCCTTTTTCGCGATGGGCATCGTTCATCGCAGCTCGGAATGGCGCTTCGACGACGGAGATCGCCGTCAGCTTGCCGTGGATCGCGGTGGCGTGCCTCCTCGCGTGGACGATGTGGATGACCGATTCGCGAACAGCCATCGCCGCGACTGCTGCTCGTTCTTGCCTGTCTCGCCACGGCTGCGATGCTTCGGACGGACTCATCGGCGTGAAGGCAGCCGTAGCGCTCGCGGCGACCGCATCGGTCTGCCGATGGTCGCGTCGTGGAACTATTCTCGGTCCGGACGTCCTTCGGCGCCAGCAGCCGTCGCAGGCAGTCAGCATTCGATGGCTGTTTCTCGGAACCACGTGGCGCATGCTCGTCGCTGAGCCGCTTTTGGACTTGGGATTGGACAATACTTCCTGTGGTCCAGCGCAATTCGCGTCGCCCGAGTTGCTCATCTATTACCAGAGGGAGAACGCCCACAACAATTTCGCCCAGATTGCCGGAGAACTTGGAATCGCCGGCCTCATCAGCTTCGTTGCGGTTCTGGTTGTCGCGCTCTGGCGCCGCGGCGAGGAACGAAGCGATCACGACGTCGCGATGCCCGTGCTGCTCGGCCTTGCGGCGTTCATCCTCACGTGGCTGGGCGGACACCCGCTGCTCGTCGCTGAGGCGGCCTATCCGTTCTGGCTCACGCTCGGTGTCGCGGCAGCTGTCGTTGCGCGTGATTCCAGTGCGAACCTGTCGGCCGGTATCGTTGGTCTTGCCGTGGCGCTGCTCCTGGTCTCGATCCCCTTCCGTGTCAGCGCAAAATCGGCAGAGCTCGACCTTACCGAGGTCACTTATGGATTGTCGGCGAAACGGCTCATGACGTCGCGCGCGCGATTCTTCGTTCCAGGCGCTGAATCGCGAATCGACATCCCTCTTCGTGCTCGCAGTGCGAGCGAGGATGTGCCCGTTGAAATCGAGGTGCTCGTCGACGGCTCCGCATCTGAGATCGATCGCGCTGCACGATCGGAATTGGCGGAACACACCCATCGACTTGCCGCGCGATCCGTCCCGCCGTTTTCATCAGATCGACCTGCTCATCAGGCCTCACGCAGCGGATACCGTCGATCCCGATCCGTCGCTGGTCGAGGTTGGCAAGTGGGAGATAATCTCGAAGCCAAATGGCTAAACTGCCCATCCCGTCGGCGCCCATTCTCGTTGTCGGCGACATCATGTGCGACCACTACGTGTGGGGCGATGTCGAGCGTATCTCGCCCGAAGCGCCTGTGCAGGTGCTTCGTTGGGAACGCGAAGCGGACAGACCCGGCGGCGCGGCGAACGCCGCGCTCAACCTCGCCGCGCTCGGGTGCCGCGTGAGGCTCGTCGGGGTCATCGGAAATGACGAGCCTGGACGATGGTTGCTGCGAACGCTCAAGCGCGCGCGCATCGACATCAAGGGCGTCATCCGATCGAGCGACAGGCCGACGACACTGAAGACACGCGTGATGGCGCGCGGCCAGCACATGCTTCGCATCGATCGCGAGACACGCGCTCCGCTGTCTGCGCGAGATGAGCGGCTCGTGGCCGGCGCCGTGAAAAAAGCACGACGAAGTGCGGCCGGAATCGTGTGCTCGGATTACGACAAGGGCGTTCTCACGAGACGCGTATTTCGCGCGATCGTCGAAGGACGTGGACGTGCGTTCGTGGCCGTCGATCCGAAGAGCCGCAATTTTCGCAAGTACCGCGGCGCGGACCTGCTGACGCCAAACGAGAAGGAGCTGGCCGACGCTGCGCCGGGCCACATCGGAGCCACTCCTGACGCCGAGATCAAGCGAAGAGCGGAATCGCTGATGCGAACGCTCGGCTTCAAGGCGATCCTCGTCACTCGTGGATCGAGAGGGATGGATCTCTTCGAAGCCCATCGGCGGACGATTCGCCGGACGCACATTCCCGCCCTTCAGCGCCACGAAGTATTCGACGTAACGGGCGCGGGCGACACTGTGGCGGCCGTGTTGACCATGGCCGTTGCGGCTGGCGCGCCACTGGCGGAAGCCGCGAGAGTCGCGAACGCGGCCGCCGGCATCGTTGTCGGCATGGTCGGCACCGCCGTGGCAGAGCCAGATACTCTCGCGCGAATGATCGGCGGCGAAGCGTCGCAGGCGCGTTCCAAAGTATTGACGCCCGAAGCGCTGACCGCGCGCATCGCGGAAGCGCGCGGAAATGGTTCGAACGTCGTGTTCACCAGCGGATCGTTCGACTCGCTGAACGTGCACCATCTTCGTGCGCTGCAGCAGGCTCGCGCGCAGGGAGAGCTGCTGGTCGTCGGAGTCAACGGGGATGCGTCAACGGCCCACCAGCGTGCCGAGATGCTTGCCGCGCTCCGATTCGTCGATTACGTGACGCTGCTACCCGAGCGGGGCGCCGCAAAGGTCATTCGCGGCCTGCGGCCGAACATCGTCGTCTAAGGTTCGGCGTGAGCCATTCCCGCCAGCTGCCCGCGGGGGGATTCTGTAAGGGCGGTCTCCTGAAAGAGAATCTTGCTGCGATCGGGGAAATCGATTGCGACTGGCACTGTCCAGAGACGATTTCCGGTCCAGTCGTCGCTTCCGACGGGCAGGCTGAACCACTGCCGCCCACCGACCAACACCTCGCCGAGTCGATTCCTGCCCCATCGGACCACCAGTCGCAGCGGTTTGCCCCCATCGGGAATAAACGTGTTCACCAGAAAGTTGACGTGCATCTCCCGGTCGAGGCGCGTCCGTTGCGGATCCGCTGTCAACGTGAGATTGAGGATCGGCTGCGTATTCCATCGCCCAGCCGGCTCACGCGGCGTCATCCGATCGAAATCCAGGAAAAGAAACGTCCGGTTGAACGGATAATCAGTTTCGGCAGTCATACTCGGCGGCGCCATCAACAGGCATCCCACGCCCGGGGCGGAAACGGTGTCGCCATGTCCGACGCCTTCGCAACCGAAGTTCTGAATGAACATGGGTTGTTGCCTCGACACGTTCTCGAAAGGCAGCTGATCGTTGGCGACGCCACGGCCGATGACGTGTGCTTTTCGACCCGGTATGTAATACATCGCGAGGGCGGTCGATAGCCCACCCGGTTCGTCGGCGACCTTCAGCGTAAAAGTCTGGAACGGCATTCTGCCCAATCTGATTCAACTGGCGCCATCCGGCTGGCCAGCGTGACGGCCTGGAGACTGAGGCGGCCTGCACTGCGACGTTCCCGATGATGACGCCGGCTGCCATGTAGATGACGAGAGCGCTCGCCAGCTGGCGATCTGCAGATGAGCCGATCCGGTCAAGCAATGGCGACCGGCGAAATGCCCACATTGCCGCAGCCCACACGAAAGGGAACGAACGGTATGACCACGAGCGCAGCCAGACCGAAGCACATCGGGCGCTTGCCGCCCGCGGCAGTCCGTCTGGCAAGCCGAACAAGGCCAGAGGCGAAAAGTGGTGAACCGCTTCGACAACGCCGCGTGCGATGCTGCCGGGCGAGCCGACCGCTGAACGCGCACTGAAAAACAACAGCGTTCCGCCCGCCCCAATGCCGAGCAGAATCGAGCCATAGTCGGAACGCGCGGCAACGGCTCTACCAGACGACGCCGATGAGGTAGAGCACCGAGCGTCGCGGACAACAACTCCCCGAGCGAATACGTTGCGAGGGCCCACCGAAACATCGGGGCGCACACCGCAATCGCCGCGACTGCCATAGCGGCACGCCAGGAGAGTCCGAACAGGGACCGCACGAGACGAACCGTGACCGTGCCAGCCAAGGCCGCCACCATGATGAGAGCCGGCATGGCGGCATTCAACGGATCGCCGAGGAAGAACAGCGAATGCCACGCGAGCACAAACGCGCTCGCCGGGCTGCGCAGGTACTCAAAGGTCGCGAAATCGACATCTGCGGTGCCGAATAGCAGCAACTGCCTTCGCATATCGGGCGTACGTGACGCAGATCGAGGGCACCGTCGGGTGGCAAGGCGAGGAGAGCGGCGCCCGCTGGAGGCCGAACGAGCAGGTACGCAAGAACATAGATGATGCTGAACGTGGCAAGCCACTCTCGCATCTCCTGATTCTTGTGAAGCGCTGCCAAGCCTCGACTGCAGCCACCGCGAACCTGATCGCTATCAGGCCCCAGAGAGTGGCGCCGAAAATCAGCGCGACGTAAATGACGGGGATATGCCGCGAGCTCGTCGCGATCCAGCACAGAAGTACGTACAGGGCCAGACCGACGACGATGCTGTCGGGCCACCGAAGCGAGGTCTGCCAGCGTCGTGGCAGCAGGAGCAAGCCGATCGAGATAGAAGGCAGCGATCGAGACGAGTGCGGCGGCTAGTCCATGGGTCAGGCCGAGCAGATGCGCGAACCCCACATGCCTCAGAGGCGCTCGCCGATGGCTGCGTAATCGAGATAGGTGAACAGCAGGTCGTTCAGCTTGCCGACATTCTCATTGAAGACGGCCTCGAGGGTTTCCGGCCGATCCGGCGATGCGAGGAACTGCCTGCAGTTTCGTCTCCTCGGGAAAGGGCGCCGAAAATCGGACTGTCACCCGTTGAAAGCCGCTGGCGCTCACCAAGTACCGAAGCGTATCCGGGTGGAGAGGCCGGACGTGCGTCACGTCGCGGATGTAGCTCGAAAAGAACGCATACCAGCATGCGGCGTTGATGGTCTCGAGCACGATTTTCGATCCGGGCCGAAGCTTGTGATACGCCGCCTCGAGGAAGCGCATCAGATAATCCGGCTCGAGATGCTCGACCACCTGCGCCGCGAAAAGACCGCCGAGCGATCCGTCGGGTTGCGCCAGCAGGTAACTGAGCGCGTCGCCGGCCGTGGCGTCGAGCCCTCGCGTCGCGACACACCGCTGCCATCTCTTCGTTCAAGTCGATCCCACGCGCGGAAATACCTTTCGCCCGAAGCAGCTCCAGAAACTCTCCGCGCCCGCATCCCACGTCCAGCACGTCGCTCGCGCCTTCGAAGAGCGGCACGTATGCCGCGACGCGCTCGGCAATGTCGTGCTGCGATCCCCGAAACTGATCCTCGAAGCCGACGTACTTGTAAGAGTCCAGCGACTTCGCCTCCGCACCCGCCTTCGCGGCCGTCGCACCTTCGCGCTTCGCGCTTCGGCGGACAAGTCGCCGCTTCGGCGCGGCAAGCCCGTTGCACCCGTTGCACCCGGTCTTTCAAGCTCCCGTTTCAGCGTTTGCACAGCCCGCTGCATGACGCCGAGCGTCGTGCGCACATCGTTCACCTGCGCGTCGTACCGGCGCTCGCGCGCGACCATCGATTCCCAGCGCTTCTGGATTTCGTCGCCCAATCCACTCAGGCCGGCCGCGAGGCCGTGCATCAGCCCCGCAACATGGCGGTCCTTCGTATCGACGTAAGGCGTAATCTGCTGCGCGTAGAGAATGAGCAGTGTCTGATATTCGATGAACCGTTTCTGGTCCTCGCGGAGAACCGTCAGAGTGGCTTCGATGGCGCGCGTGGTTTCGCGCTGCGTGGCGATGTTGCGGTTGATGTGGTCCACGACGGCCGAATTGAATGCCTGCTGGCGTTCGAAGAGCGGCGCGACCATCGCCCAGGCGTGAGCCCGCAACCGTCTCAGCCAACCGCGCCCCTCATCCGGTTTCAAGGAGAGAAGCTCCCAGCGCTGGTTCAGCGGCGTGATCTGGAACTCGTCGTACGGGGGCGGCGGATGCGGAAACTCGCGCGGAGTCTGGATCGCCGCGTCAAGGCGCGTGAGCGCCTCGTTGTAGAGTCGATCGGCTTCGTCGCGCTCACGCTTGAGGCGATCGATCTCCTCGGCGCTTCCCTTTTCTTCAATCGGCATCGAGCAGATGGTACTCCGGACCGACGATTTCTCTCACCAATCGACTCGGCGTGTTCGGCCCCACTGGCTCGCAGGTGAAGCGGGAGCGTTTTCAAACCATCGGCACGCCCGCGGGGAGCCTGAAGAAGCTGGGCGACGACGCGCTGGTATCCCGCAACCATGCCTTCCAGCCGAAACCGCTCCGACCAAAGCGCGCGGGCGTTCGATCCGAGCATCACGCGAAGCTTTTCGTCTGTCGCCAACCGTCGGATGGCCAGCTTCAACGAGTGACCTTCGTCGAGAATGTCGATACTCACGCCAACCGGCCGGCTTCGCCTGAGTCCGTCCGGCATCTCTTCCGGCTGGCCGGCCAACACCGACCAGTTGCGCGGATCCAGTGTCGGAACGTCGACAGTATGAACCAGGTCTGTCGAGATTGTCGGCTTCCCTGCCGCCAGGCATCGCAGCCACGACGCCGACGTCTCGCGCGACGTTGGCCACCGCATGCATAGACAGACGTCCGACGCTGCCAGGTAGTCGTCGATTTCCTCGTCTGCCAGGTATCCGCTGAACGTCATTCGCCCGCTCAGACCGAGCCTCTCGGCTTCCGACTGCAGGTCGTAGTAGTCGACCGCCTCACCTGCGACCAGAAGGTGCGCGTGCGGAGCGGATTCCATTACCGACGCAAGGGCGCGCATCGCCTCGCGCACTCGCTTCTCCGGCGTGACTTTCCCAAACGCCGTGAATACGACGGCGTCTTCCACGATTCCATGGCGCGAACGGATCCGTGCGCGTGAGCCAGAGTGAGGCGCGGGTTCGGCGACACCCATTTCAACGACATCGACCGTGGCCCCAGGATGGGCTTCACGAATCTGATCGGCCAGCCAGTCGTTATGCACGAGGACAGACCGGCTGGACTCGACGACGATACGCAGCATCGGCCACAGATAGGTCAGCGATCCCAGCAGGCCGACAGCGCCGAGCTCCGCGAGATCCGGGTTCGCGTCGGGATGATTGAACCTGAACTCACGTCGATAATCGTCCCGCCGCGGCTGCCACCGCTGCAGCAGCATGCGTCCTCGCGCGTGGTGCAGTTGGCCATCGTGCAGAACGACGAGGCCCGGATAGCGGACCAGATACGCCCACATGTAGTCGTGGCACGGCGCGTTGCCGAGCTGATAGACGATGAGATCGTACGGGCGCGCGCGATTTTTCCAGATGAAGTCGTGCGCGTCGAACAGCTGGAGGCGTTCGTGCGGCGATTCGAACGCCGCCGGCGGCCCGTCGACGAACAGATCGATGTCGTATTCCGCCGCGAGCCCGGGCAGGAGATCGCTGCAGTACCTGGCAATGCCGGATCTGACGGGAGGAAGCGGGCTGAACCACGCGAGTCGTGGCATATCGCTTTCAGAACAGTATCATCTTCGGATCGATCGAACGCCGCCGCGCAACGCCAGCATCATCCACCCCACGAGCCGTAATGGGTGCCACCACTGCGGAACGACGTGTGTAGAGAAATACCGGTACGCGCTGCGATGAAATTCGCGATTCGCCAGGCCGCGCGCGTTTCGGCTCGACTGTCCGACGTCGTGCGTGGCGACGCAGCGTTCAAATATCGCGTGTCCCAACCCGCCTTCCGCAGCCGCCGGCACAGGTCCGCATCTTCCCAATAGAGAAAGTAGCCTTCGTCAAATCCGCCAACGCCGGCAAGAGCGTCGCGCCGGATGAGCATGCATGCGCCCGACACCCAATCGACCTGTTGGCTCGAATCGTTGGCATCCCTCAGCACGCTCGCCCTGAGGTTACGACGCGTGAGCCGTGAATTCGGAAACACTCGAGACAGAACTGACGTGCGGCCGAAGAGGCCCGTCAACATATCCGGATCGCCGCGCGCGCTTTCCTGGAGCGTCCCTGACGGATCCAGAATGGCCGGCCCCATCACCGCACATGTCGCGTGACGCTGCAATTCGTTCAGCAGCAGCAGACCCGTGCCGGCTCGAAGGCGGCAGTCCGGGTTGAGCACGAGCAGGAACGGCGCCGACGAAGCAGCCGTTCCGATGTTCACGCCCGCGGCAAATCCGGCATTCGCGTGGTGCCTCACCACACGAACGTTCGGGTGGCCCTCCGCGGCACGCTCGCTGCCATCGGTCGAGGCATTGTCCACTACCACCGCTTCCCACGCGAGGCCGTCAAGCCCGCCAGAAAGGGATGCGAGGGTCGACGCGAGCGCGGACCCGCTGTTGTAATTGACGATGACGACGGAAATCTGAGGGTTCACCGAATCTCGAGCCACAGGCGTCGAACCTGAACGCCGGCCGGTTCGCACACCGATCGGATTTCTGCCTCCAGCGTCTCACTCACCTTCCGCGTGCTGATGATGACTTCGTCGAGCCGGTACGTTCGAAGAACCCGCTCGAGATCCTTTGCGTTTCCGCGCACCGGCACACCGAGTATCAGCAGGTTCCGCTTCAACGGGTCATCGTCGAGAAAGGCGACAGGCTGAAGGTTCCACATGCGATTGACGCGCATCTCCCGCACCAGCAGATGACCGCCGGAGCCGGCGCCATACACGGCGACACGTCTCGACTGTCTACGCCGCACGTTGGCAGAGTCGCCGATGAGACGAAATGACGCCCGGGTGGCCGCGACGGCCGCCAGCAGCAGCATGGCATCGATCACGAACACCGCGCGCGAAAATCCCTCGAAGCGGTAGAGATACGCCACGGCCATCACGGACAGAAGCGATCCGCCAAGGACGCCGCGAACGACCGAGAACAGATCGACGAGGCTGAAGGTCTCCCACGAGCGGTAGTAGAGGCCTGACACATATAAAGCGGTCAGCTTGCAGCCCAGGATGATCGGCAGCGACGCGGCGAAGTACGGTCGCAAACGTCGAGAAGGCTTCGCCCTCGAACCGTATGCGGAAGGCTGCGTAATAGCAGGCTGCAATCAGGACGAGATCGAGCAGGACCTGCCCTGCGTGCCAGCGAAACGTCAGATGCCTCAGGAAGGGAGCGAGTGAGGATCGATTCAACGCGCCGAAGTCTTCGGCGTCGTACGCACGAACGCGGGCGAGATACACGCCAATCAAGACGAGCGCGACGGCAAAGAGGACCGCGGCCGGCAGCATCAACTGCAGCCCCTCGCGCGCGACCGTCACGGCGATCGCCCCACCGGACAGCGCCAGCAGATACAGAATGCCGACGGTCCCGCGCTCGGAGAAGCCCAGCGACACCAGCCGATGCGACACGTGGTCGGTTCCGCCGCGTGTCGCCTTGCGACCTGCGAGTCTGCGGAGCACCAGAACGAAAGCCGTATCGAAGAGTGGGATCGCCAGCACCAGCAGCACGAGCGTCGCTGAGTGGTAGATGTCAGTGCGCGGGTCGGACCATGGCCACCAGCGAGGCCGCGGCAAGGGTTCCTCCAAGAAACAGGCTGCCGGAATCGCCCATGAAGAGCCGCGCGGGTTTGCGGTTCCAGTACAGAAACCCGGCGAGGCTTCCCACGACCGCCACGAGGAACACCACGATGAACGGGCCGAGCGTTCGGGAAAACAGCCACGCGAGAAATGCCGTCGCGATCAGCGCGACGCCACCCGCGAGCCCATCCATGTTGTCGAGGAGATTCAGCGCGTGCACCACGCCGCCGAACCAGACGACGGCGAGCAGCGTGATCGGCCACGGAAGGCTGCGACCGAGAGACCCCGCGATGAAGAACACGGTAAGCGCGCCCACGATGAGAGAGGACACGAGCTTCGCGAGCGGCGACAGCTGCAGGCGGTCATCGATCATGCCGAGGATGAGCATGGCCGCGGCTGACCCCGGCACCGCCAGTTCGAACGCACGATCGGCAGGCCGGTTTGTAAGCAGAACGGACGCGGCAGTCGTGGCCAGCGCGGCCATCGCAAATCCCACACCTCCCATGCTCGGTGTGGCGACGGAGTGCCACCGGTCTTCACGAGGAGGTGCAATCAGGACGGAACCCCGCAGTCCAATTCGCCGGACGACGGCGCAGAGGGCAAGCGACAGGATCGCTGCGAAGAATCCCAGGGCGAGATCGGAGCTCAACGTTCGGGGAACTGTACCGACCTTCGGCGATGCCGGTCAAGGGAGCGGGCCTGCGCATGGACGACGTCGACATGTTTACGAGGGGCGCCGCCCCGCACCAGTTCATCGTCGGCCGCCCGTTCTTTCCGGCCGCCGTCCGTCGCCCTGCCGCCCTCGTATACCCATCACTGTTATCGGCTCCCGCGCACCTGTCGCTCACCGCAGATCCAAGAAGTTCGGGACACTTACGTGCGCCCCTGTCCGCCTGGAAAGGGGAGGGAGGGACCAGGTCACAGGGACCGAGAACGGGCGTTATGCCAACGCGAGACCGCCCTAACTAACCTTCGGATCGAGTGCCCAAAATGTAAATGCCTCTGTCTCGGTTTCCATACGGAATAGGGCTTTCGTGCGCGATTACCCTTTCCTAACAATGAGTTACGCGCCTGGCTCCATCGGAACTCTTCGGAACGTAACTTGCTCAGCTCCAGTCAACGCGAGTTGATCCCCCGTCAGCCCGTGAACAGCATCCATTAGATCAATCTAGGGACACCCCGCGTGATGAGACTTGGCGGCCTTCAGTGCGCGTGTGCGGGGAGTTAGAGACGGGGGCGTATTGTGAGCCAGACGCAAAAAATGAAACGGTCTGGGCTGAGGGCCGCACTGGCCGCCGTCGCCCTGCTTGTATTTGCCGGATCGTTGGAGGCGCAATCAGTCACGTTCGCGTGGGATCCAAACCCAGAAACGGATGTCGCCGGCTACATTATTTGCTACGGCACGACGCCAGTCGTTGGGTGCGTGAACAGCGTCAATGTCGGCAATACGACCACTGCCAGGGTGAGTGGACTGACGATCGGACAGCAGTACTATTTCGCGGTGAAGGCATACAACCTATCTGGCCTTGAGAGTCCGCTTTCCAGCCCAGTCACCGCAATCGTGCGGGTTGCTCCGATAGTTTCCGGCGACTTTGACGGCGACTCGAGAGGGGACGTGACAGTGTTTCGGCCGTCGAACGGCGCTTGGTACGTCCTGGATCCGCCACGAACAATACGAGCTAAGTACATCCAGCATTTGGGGCCAGCTCGGCGACGTCCCGGTACAGGGCGACTACGACGGCGACGGCAAGAAAGACATGGCGGTGTATCGCCCGTCGAACGGCACGTGGTGCATCCTGCAGTCGAGCACGAACTTCACGGCGTCGTTTCCAGGATCTGGGGGCAGGCTGGCGACGTCCCGGTGCCGGGCGACTACGATGGCGACGGGAAGACTGATATCGCAGTGTACCGGCCGTCGAACGGCGTGTGGTAGATCCTGCAATCGAGCACGAACTTCACTGCGTTCGTCAACACGGCAGTGGGGTCTGACGGAGGACATTCCGGTTCCGGGCGACTTCGACGGCGACGGGAAAGACCGACGTGGCGGTTTATCGGCCCTCGGACGGGGTGTGGTATGTCCTGCAATCGAGCACGAACTACACGGCGTACGTCTCACAGCTGGGGCTCGGCGGCGACATCCCGGTGCCGGGCGACTTCGATGGCGACGGGAAAACCGATATCGCGGTCTATCGGCCCTGGAACGGGGTCTGGTGTATCCTGCAATCGAGCACGAACTACACGGGGTCCGTCGTTCATCTGGGGGCGGCGGACGACATCCCAGTGCCGGGCGACTTCGATGGCGACGGGAAAACCGACATCGCGGTCTATCGGCCCTCGAACGGCGTGTGGTAATCCTGCAGTCGAGCACTTACTTTACGCGATCGTTTCCTCATCTGGGGCTGGCTAGCGACGTTCCGGTCCTCCAACGACCGTAGTCGAGCGCCGAGACGAGTCCAGCCCTATCAGTTCCGTGCTCGTCGACTGCAGCTCAAGTCAAGATGGTCGTTTGCGGCTCATCCTGCCGTCAGCGTGCATTGCCCTCCTAGCTTGGCCGCTCCCGGCGCGGCGCAGACGCCGCTCCGTAGCAGCGTCAACGTCTCTCGATTCGACGAAGACATGCCCGCACCACGAGCCTGCCCCTCCGAACCGAGCTGTGAGTGCGCTCATTGCAACGGACGCCACGCCGCACGCGTGGATACATTTACAATTGTGACCGGGCATGTCCAAGCCACTAGTCTTCGACGGATACACCGATAACCGGTTGACCGGCTCGTCATCCTGATTGGGCAAGGCACCAATCACGCCGTTGCGGCGTGCATGTTGCCACTTGCCCACCGAACTGGCAAAAGCAGACTACGATGACTTCACCATCTGAACAGGACGCGCGACAGCCCGCTGACAAAGTGACGGTAGTAGAGCGCGAACAACGGAATGGCCACTTGGGAATGATCGTCTGGCTGACTGGCTTAAGCGGCGCCGGCAAGACCACAATTGCGACTGAACTTGAGCGCCAGATGTTTGCCGCTGGATGGCAGACGTATCTGCTCGATGGGGACATTGTCCGCCAGGGTTTGTGCAAAGACCTGGGATTTAATACGGACGATCGGCGCGAAAACATCCGGCGTGTGGGCGAAGTCGCCGCGCTGTTTGCTGATGCCGGCTGCATCGCAATTGCGGCGTTCATCTCTCCGATGCGTGGAGATTGAAACGCAGTCCGCAGGCTCGTGGCACCAGGTCGGTTCGTAGAGGTGTACGTCAATGCGCCTCTGTCGGTCTGTGAGCGGCGTGACGTGAAGGGACTTTATGCAAAGGCGCGGGCCAACGAGCTCAAGAACTTCACCGGCATCTCCGCGCCTTACGAAGCTCCGACCACGGCGGAGATTGAACTTCGCACGGACAAGCTGAGCGTGGCCGAGTCGGTGGCCAAGGTGTTCAATCATCTTCGCGCTTGCTAGCGACTTCCAACTTCAGCCTTCAGCTGGCCTGCACTGCCGTTGCTCGCTGCGAGCGATGGACCTCCCTCCGCGTCATGCTTCGCAGCACGTTTATCGCGTGTCAAAATCCGATACGAGAACATTGCTTGTATCAATTTGAGCTTGGTTGCTAGACTCGGGCCGTGGCACTCGAGCTGGTTTACGTCCATTTTCCGAAGGCTGCTGGCACGTCGATCACTACGGCGCTCCGGAACCATTACCGGGAGTCGCTGATGGGTGATTACGATCACCAGCCTCCTTTTGATTGGAGTCACGATCCGCCATCGGTCGATCACGTTGTCCGAGCTGTCTCGGGTCATTTCCACGCTGACCGGTACGTCAAGTACTCGAGCGCGTTTCGGTTTACCTTTCTCCGCGAGCCGGTCGACAATTTGATTTCGATCTACTACTTCTGGCTGACATACCCGTTCGACGGTTATCCCGCGCACCGGCGGTTCCTTGACGAACGTCCTACGATTTTTGAGTTCGCAGAGTACCCGGAAATGAAGCAACTCTCGTCGAAGCTGTACTTTGGCGGTGTCGATATCGCCAGCCTCGATTTTGTCGGTTTCCACGAGCGTCGAGCCGACGACCTGTCGAATCTGTCTGCCATTCTAGGCTTTCCGATCGATGCAGGCATTCAAGTCAATATGACGAGCGCCGAGTTTGAGCCGACGCGCGCAAAACTGAAGGCCGACAGAAGTGCGATGGCGAGGCTTGAGGACAGTCTTGCAGACGATGTCGCGTTCTACAGCCTGGCCCGAGATCGATGGTCGTAGCACCGAACTGAGCCGATCTCCGGACGGCCAGGCCGACCGCCTGGCTTTGGATACAGATACAATTGTGACCGGGCCGACCAGATTCTGAGGAGAGCGGGTGACAGCGGACACTGTACAACCAGGACAACTCATCTGGATGCACCCACTGCAACGGTGCCTTACGAGCAATCCCGCCATTCGAATGGCGGCCGCTCCTCGCATGCGGAACGACTGATGGCCTCTGGACCCCCAGCTGATCTCGCGACACCACTTATCGGGGAGTCCGATCCGGCCCCCGCTCACGACCTGGTCGTGACCCTCGAGAACGTCAGCAAGCGATATCTCATCTACGATCGACCGCAGCATCGCCTCTGGCAAGGGCTTTTCCGCGGCCGGCGGCAGTTCTTCCGCGACTTCTGGGCGCTGCGCGGAGTATCTCTCGTTGTCCGCCGGGGAGAGACGGTCGGCATCATCGGCCGGAACGGTTCTGGAAAGTCCACGCTGCTGCAGCTGGTGTGCGGCACCCTGGAGCCCACGACGGGGACGGTGGCTGTGAAGGGGCGTCTCGCCGCCCTGCTCGAACTGGGGTCGGGCTTCAATCCCGAGTTCACCGGCCGTGAGAACGTCTACTTGAACGGGGCGATTCTCGGACTCGACCGGGCGCAGATCGACGCGCGATTCGACGAGATCGCGGCTTTTGCCGACATCGGACCGTTCATCGATCAGCCGGTCAAGACCTACTCGAGCGGAATGACCGTCCGGCTGGCATTCTCCGTCATCGCTCATGTGGATGCCGACGTCCTGGTCATAGACGAAGCGCTGTCAGTGGGCGACGCGATTTTCACGCAGAAGTGCCTGCGCTTCCTGCGCCGGTTTCAGCAGCACGGCGCGATTCTGTTCGTCAGTCATGACACGAGCGCCGTCCTGAACCTGTGCGAGCGCGCGCTGTGGCTCGATCAGGGCCTCACCATGAAAGAGGGGCCCGCCAAGGCGGTTGTCGAAGCCTACATGCGCGAGAACCTCGAAATCGCCCGGCGCATCGAGATGGGCGGCGAAGAGCGGGCGCGGACTCGCGAGGCTGCGGTACCCCTCCCTGAACCTCCCGCGGACGCACCGCCGAACGTCCCCGAGAAAATCGGCGAGGCCAGCGAACGACCGGAACCCGTTTCGCAGCTCTTCGACCCGGACGCCCCGTCGTTCGGTGCCCGCGGCGCCATCATCCAATCGGTCGAGCTCGTCTCCGGTGAAGAAGAGTTCTCGAACACCGCGCTCAGGGGCGGCGATCGCATGTCCCTGAGCGTCACGTTAAGCGCGTTACAGGATATCGACAGCGCGATCATCGGCTTCGACTTCAAGGACCGGCTGGGCCAGGTGATCTTCGGCGAGAACACCTTCCGCGCCACCGAGAGCGCCCCGGTCGCCATGAAGCCCGGTGAGACGGCCGTCGCGAAGTTCTCCTTCGATCTCCCGCTCCTTCGAACCGGGAAATACACGATCGATGTGGCAGTCGCCGAGGGGACGCAGCTTCGAACACGTGCAGCACCAGAAGTTCTACGATGCGCTGGTGGTGCACGTCCTGACCGATCGCCCGGTGTTCGGGGCGTTCGCCGTCGCAGGTACAGGGGTATCGCTGACCAAGCGCTCACTCAAGACCTGAGGCCGCCTGCGACGGGCAGGCACCTCATTTCCGCGTTCACGGGCGCCAGAGAAGCAGCCGGACGTAGAGGGCGATCGTTCGAGGGAGGGCCTGGCTTCGCAACCCGAGCCGCCAGGCCGAGGTGATCCGGCCCGCCGCCGATCGCGTCGAATCGTGAAGCTCGATGAAGGGCTGGATGATGCCTTGATTAACGGACTGGTTGATCTGATCGACCGTTGCGGCGGCCTCAGGAAAGGCGCCGGGCCGTTCCGCCAGCCTGGCGGCGAGTGCCTCCGCCTGGCGCACGGTTCGAACATGGTTTCGCACGCCGGCTTGCCACAGGGCGGTCCAGCTAGTACGAAGCGGGTTCAGGGTGCGCCAGAACCCGCGCACCGTCACGGTGTTCGCGCCGTGCCGCCGGTAGGCCGCGGTCGCGGCCGCCAGGAACACTATCGATCCACAGCGGGCCGCGCAGAGCGCCAGCCACCAGTCGTGCATCAGCGCGTTGGGTGGAACCGGTAGCGCGACGCGGAGCAGCGCACGGTTCGCCGCCATGGTGCAAGCGGTCACGTAGTTCTGCACCAGCAGGGTCGTCAACGGCCGCGATCGTTCGTCGCGAATGCGCTGAAGTTGCAAGAACGAACGATGAAGCAGGCGCCCCGCGCCGTCGACCACCTGCAGATCGGTATGAACGAGAATCGGATGGTCGGTCCCGAGCGCGGCCTCAGCGGCTCGCATCTCTGCCATCGTTCGGGCGATCTTGTCGGGAAACCACACATCATCCTGATCAGCGAAGAGGACGACGCCGGCGCCGCGGGCCAGGGCGGTCTCGGCCAACCGCGAGAAGTTGCCGATCGCTCCGAGCGTGCCATCCGCGTCGCGCAGGACTTCGATGCGGGGGTCTCTTGCCGCGCAGTCGTCGAGAATCGCGATCGTCGCGTCGCTGGAGCCGTCGTCGCGGGCCAGGAGGGTCCAGCTCGGGAGGGTCTGCGCTCGAATGCTTTCGATCTGTTCGACGAGATAGCTGGCGCCGTCAAGTGTGGCCAGCACGATGTAGATCGATTGAGCCGCTTCGCTCAGCACATCAGTTGTCTGGGCGGCCGGCATTGATTACGGGAGCTTCTCATAGCGTGGCGTTGCCGCGACGGTAAAATGGCTGGATGCAGGTGACGAGATGCGAGATCGATCTCGATCGGATATTGTGAGGCGATCGCCGAGACGACTGGAACCGTCGCCATCCCTATTCGAGAATCGATCCGCATGACCGTGCGCGTCAGTCCCGATCTGTGTCATGTCTGCAGTAGCCGCGAGTTCGTGCATACGCCGGTGTTGTGGACCGAGCTGGTGTCGACCTGGGGCCTCGCTCACGAGGAAGCCGAATACATCGACATCCAGCAGGGAACTCATTGTGTGAGCTGCGGGTCGAACGTACGATCGATTGCGCTGGCCCGCGCGATCCTGAATCGCAGCATCATGAGGGACCGCTGTTCCGGTTCGTGCAGGATGGCCCGCAGGCGACTCTGCGGGTGCTCGAGATCAACGAGGCCGGGACGCTGCATCCGGTCCTTCGGATGCTGCCGCGGCATCGGCTCGTCAGCTACCCCGAGGTCGACATGACCCGCCTTCCGTTCGACGACCGGTCGTTCGATCTCGTCGTGCACTCCGACACTCTCGAGCATGTACCCGATCCGGGGTCTGGGCTGCGCGAGTGCCGGCGCGTGCTCGACGTGGGGGGAGCGCTGGCGCTGACGGTGCCGACCGTGATCGGTCGTCTGACGCGAAGCCGGGCCGGGCTGCCGGCCAGCTACCACGGCACCGCCGACGCCAACGACCCTCACATGCTCGTTCACACCGAGTTCGGCGCCGACCTGTGGGTCGGCGTGTTCGAGGCCGGATTCACCAGCTGCGAGCTCGTGACCTTCAGCTACCCAGCGGGGCTGGCAATGATTGGTCGCCACGACGCTCCGTAACGCCCGGCCGGCCGCCGCCGCGCCGGCGAGCAGTCCTCTGATTGGTACATACGATGCCTGATTTGACCTACAACCAGACGATCTCGCCCCGGGACCAGATGTGGATTTCCGGTCAGCAGTATTACTTCCAGGTCGCCGCTTCGGCCTTGGACTGCGTGCAGCGAGCCCTCGCGACCGCCCATATCGTCCCTTCGTCAATTCTCGACATGCCGTGCGGCCATGGCCGCGTCTGCCGCATGCTGCGGGCGGCGTATCCCGATGCGCACTTGACGGTCTGCGATCTCGATCCTGACGGCGTCGACTTCTGTGCCGCCACCTTTGGCGCCGAAGGCGTGTACTCGAGGGACGACGTGCGGCAGATGGACCTGGCGCGTCGCTACGATCTCATCTGGTGCGGCTCTCTCTTCACGCATCTCGACCGCGACAGGTGGCCGTCGTTCCTCGACTTCTTCGACCGCCACCTGGCGCCGGACGGCGTTCTGGTCTTCACGACCCACGGCCGCCAGCCGATTCAGTGGATGAACGATGGCTTTTTCGGATACGGCCTGAGTCGGGACGAGCAGCAGGCGCTCATCGCGGCTTACGACCGCACCGGCTTCGGGTTCGTCTCGCCGAGCAACCAGGCCTTCGGCCTGTCGCTGTCATCGCTGGAATTCGTGCTGTCACTGCTCGCGCCCTTGACATGGCTTCGGATCATCGGCGTGCACGAAGCGGGCTGGGCGGGCCATCAGGACGTCTTCTCCTGCATGCGCCTGCGCCGCCCATACCGGGCTTGAATGAGAACGGCTCGGTACAGCGCAGCGAAGTCTCTGCGACGAATGCACTCACGACCGTCGATCACCGGGATGATGTCTGGCCAGAGGCATTGAAGAATCGTGAGCTCCGTTCGCGGGTGCGGTCATCGAAGAGGACCGCCGTCAGGCCAGCGCAGCCGGGAGCGACGCCTTTCTGGTCACGAACACCTCGAGGTACTCGCCGTCGAGCCCGAGCGAGCGGTCGCGGGTCACGTACGTGACGGTCGGATAGCCGCACCACGCCCACAGGTAGGCTTCAAAATCGTCGCCGTAGTCCCACGTCACAAGCGCCCGGCCATCGCCGATCGGGTTACCGTGATACTGGGGATCGAGCAGGTAGCGGATCTCCCCTTGCTCGAGCGCGGCACGTCGAGCAGTCAGCGGCAGTCCTTTGTGCTTGGGCGCTGTGAACACATGTGCGCCGCCCGGCTTGACGACCCGCATGATCTCGGCGACGGCGCGATCGGGATTGAAGACGTGCTCCAGCACGTCCTGGGTTACGAAGAGATCGAAGGTGTTGTCGGGATAGGTCAGTCGTTCGAGGTTTTCACACCTGGTGCCACGCTCCTCGCTGCCGAGCGGCACGCCTTCGAAAAAGTACGAGCTCGAGTAGTGCGTGTTGTAGCGACGGATGAAGTCGTTGCAGGGCGATGATTCGTGGAGTTTGAGTTGTTCCCAGCCCGGAAAGTACTTGTCGAGGGTGAGGTTGACGGCGCGAAAGCGGGGGATGGACTGACAGCGGACGCAGAGATACTGATCCCGCAACCACACTCCGGTCTCTTCGAACCTAGTCTCGGCCCGGCAGCACGCGCACCAGCCGTCATTGACGCCCGACCCGGGCTCAGCGAGCGGTCGGACGGCGGCCGGCGCCATCGTGGTCCAGCGCAGCCACCGGCGCAGGGTGGGTGTGATCGTTGCCATTCACGAGGTCTTGCGGACGACGATGACGTTCTGGACGCAAAACCGCCGGTCGTCCACATATCCGATGAACTCGAAGAGATTCGTCCAGTGGTCGGTCACGTACTTCTGCGGGATGCAGGTCTCGCCGAAAAACGACGAGTCGAGGACGCCGCCGCCGCCGAGCGGCTGGTACAGGTACTCGCCTCGGTCGAAGCGTGCGAGCGCGTCCTCCGTGTCTTTGAAGGCCAGCACAGTGCCCTGAGCCCAGTCCCGCTGTTCACCCGAACGGCGCGCCTTGGCGCAGGTCAAGATGAAGTCACGGGGCCGGGTGGTCGCGATGAGGAGCCCGCCCGGCTTGAGCACCCGCTTGAATTCGCCGAGCCAGGCGAGATGCGCACCCTCCGAGAGATGCGAGAATACCGAATACGAGTAGATGAGATTCGAAGGTGCCGTCCGGCACATTCGACGGCGGAAACGGATTCACGAGCTCGAACCGGCAATACGGATTGGTCGAGCGGCATAACTCGATCGCTTCCGGCATGCAGTCGATGCCCCATAACCGATCCGGTTCGATGTCATGGAGGAACCAGCGGATGATCCGTCCCCAGCCGCAGCCGAATTCGAGGACCGATTCGAGCGGCTTCTCCCGGTGCTGGCTCACCAGGCTCTTGACCAGGCTGTAGAACGAGAAGGCGTCGCGCATCGTGTCGTCGCCCGACGCACCCGCAAAGCGGCACTGGATTTCATCGGCCGGAAAGCTGGGAAGCATCCCCGCAGCCGCTCGTCTTCCCGATATCCTTCGGTGAAACACCACAACCAGAACGCATCGCTCGTCGATCCGAATATCTGCCGGGGCGAGCGTCCATCAGCCGGCAGGGTCAGGATGCGGTCGAGCGTGCTCTGGTGCGACACGCGTTCGGCGCCAGTCGGACGCAGACCGCGCGTGGTCCATTGACGCTTCAATTGACGGAGAGCATCGATGATCTGGGACATGGACCCTGTTAGTGTCTCGTAGATTCGAGGAGTGTGTCCAGCGTACGCCTGAGTCCTTCGTCGAACGTGAACCGCGGCGACCAGCCCAGCACGCGCGCCGCCAGAGCGGTGTCGAGCACGTTGGCCGGCACGTCGAACGCCCGCGCCTGGATGTAGCGCCGCGCCAGCCGGCGACCGAGCAGCCGCCCGATTGCGTCGATCAGCTGCTCGATACTCTGACCCTCGCCCGACCCGATGTTGAACGTGCCCGTCGGTTCCGTTCGAGCGCAGGCCATACAGAACGCTCGCGCCACGTCCGTGACATAGACGTAATCGCGAATGACCGACCCGTCGCCCCAGACGGTGATCTCCTCGTGCTTGAGCGCCTTGTCCAGGAAGACCGCGACGGCTCCCTGGGAGGCGTCGGTCCGCTGCCGCCCGCCGTACGGATTGGCGAGTCGCAGGATGCAGTACTCGAGTCCGTGCAGGGTGTAGTACAGATGCAGGTACTGCTCGATGGCGAGCTTGTGGATGCCGTACGAACAAATCGGGTGTGTCTGATGGATCTCGGCAATCGGCACGCCGGCCGGAATGCCGTAGACGGTGCCGCCTGACGACGCGAAGACCACTCGCCTCAGTCCCTTGTCGCGCGCCAGATCGAGAAAGCGCACGGTGGGCACCAGGTTGGTCTCGAGATCGTGAATCGGATCTTCGTTCGACGTTTTGGGCAGGGTCGTCGCCACGAGGTGAATCGCCGTCTCGCACCCTTCGACGGCCTTGCTGAGATCGCCCCGGTTACCGAAGTCCCCCTCCACCCACTCAACCGCAGCTGGCACCGTGGTCCGGCGCGGCAGCCGATCGAAGACCCGGACGGCGTACCCCTCGTGGAGGAGCGCCTCGACGATGTGGCCGCCGAGGAAGCCGGCTCCTCCGAGCACGAGACAGCGGCGAGGCGAGCGAGCCGGGTCCATCAATTATCCAGTCCGTCGGTCAACCGGCAGTCGTCAACGCCAGAGAGCGGAGGGCTTCGTGATCCTGATAGCTCTCTGGGCCGTCGGCGTCGAGCTGCAGATACTCGTAGGTGACCTGCAGCTGCGCGATCCGTTTCCGCTCGATATCCGGCGAGATCGAATGACGCGCCTTAATCGACTGCTGCACCTGCAGGATCTCCTGCATCAGGTTCAACCCGCCTTTGCCGATCGTCAGGCTGTCGCGATGGCGGCGGTGGAAGTTGAGCGCCGCCGGGAAGTAGGCGATGTCACCTCGTTCGAGCACGTGGGCATAGACCAGCCAATCGCCGGCGTTGCGCAGCGTCGAGAGCTGATCCTCGATGCCGGTAAGGTCCGGCTTGCGGAACAGCACGCCGCTGACGTTGGGGATGCTGTTCTTGATGACGAGCGTATCGCAGATCTCGTCTACGCCGCGGCCGCACGTACGGCGCGCGCCATTTCGTCGAGCTTATGTCGGCGGTCCAGGCCAGATAATCCGCCGCCAGCTCCCGTCCGTCGTCGTCGATCTGCCGCGACTGGCAGTAGGCGAGCACCACGGAGCTGCGGTCGAACGCTGGCACCAGCGTCTCGAGCAGCTCTGGCGCGCAGTCATCGTCGGCCTCGGCGAATCCAGACGAGATCGCCGGTGGCCTCGCGAAGCCCTTTCAGCCACTGCCGGTAGCGGCCTTGATTGGTCTCGTTGCGAATGATGCGATAGGGGATGGAGCCGTGCTGGAGCAGGCGCTCCGCGATCTCGACGCTGCCGTCGGACGAACAATCGTCGAGGAAGATAATCTCGTGCGGCTGGTAGGTCTGCGCGAGGATCGATTGCAGTCGCGCAGTGAGATACCGCGCATAGTTGTAGTTGGGGACGATCACCGAGACCGTCGGGCGATCGCGATCGGCGAGCGAGACGAGGAAGCGGGCGTAGCTGAGGAAATCGAACTCACGATCGATGATCGCGCGTCCAGTAGCCACCAGCTGCTCGCGCTCGCCGGGCTGAGTCAGCACGCGGTTGGCCGCGGCCGCCATCGCGGCCGTGTCGAGATACGGCACGAGAATGCCGCACCCGCGGCTCAGCAGCTCGACGAAGCCGCCGGCGCCCTCGAAGCCAATCACTGGGATCTCGGCATCGAGAGCATGGAGCACCACCAGCGGAAAAGGATCTTCGCGCGACGTCATCAGGTAGACATCGGCGCCGGCGAAAAAGACGTCCGGTTCCTCGACCAGGCCTGGAAACAGGAAATGATCGCCGGAGCCGCTGTCCGCGATGCGCGTTTCCGCAGCGGCCAGCGTCTCCGCCTCGGAATGTCCCACCCACACCATCAGCAGATCCGGGATGGTGGTCAGCAGCGCGAGTCCGGCTTCGACGAACAAGTCCATGCCCTTCCGGCGATCGGCGTAGCCCATGCCGAGAGCGATGCGTCGTATCCTCACCGGCTCTGAGCTGGTTGCGCAGCAGCTGTCTCGCGTCGCAGCGTCGATCTTTGAAACGATTCGGGGCCAGCAGACCCTGCGGCCTCACCAGTGCGCGCGTCAGGGGCAGGCCCGTCAGCTCCATGATAGCGGTCGCGAACGACTTTCGCCGGAAACACCACGCGGTCGCGCTGACCGGGCAATCGACGAAATGGAGCTCTCAAGACCATGTTGCTTGATGAGCCCCGGCAGCTCGTGAATCATCGAGACGACGGAGAACCCCGCCTCGGCGAGCAGTTCCACCGTGCTGCCAACGACGCTGGTATTGCACAGCGCGATGCGGGCGCCTGAGGCGTGCAATTCGTGGATGATGGTCCGGCGGACCGTGGGCGTCGACTCAGGCGAGAAGAAGTCGTGGACGCGCCCGTATCGCTCGAACTCGGGCCGGAGCGGTCCAGGCCGCACAGCAGAATCTCGACGTTGTAACCGAGCCTGTTCCGAGAGCGTCCGCGCCAAGTTCAAAGCCAGCGCTGCGCCCCGTGAAAATGCGCGTCGTGTGACACGACAACAATCGGCGTGCGGTGCGTACGACCGGGAAGCGCCGAAGCGCGTCTGCGGTCGCCTGTAGATAGGCGTAGCCGTAGCGCCGGTCCGGCTCGAGATGCGCCCCTTCCGCCCATTCGTTCCACGCGTTGATGAACACGAACCGCTGCTCGGGTTCGAACTGCCGCTCGGTATAGCCGCACGCGTTCTCGAGCATCTCCCGATAACGAGCCGGCGACGAGTGCGCGAAGACACTGCCTCGGCCTGGCCGACGAGCTTCGTTGTCCCACATCGGCGTAACGCTGCGGAACAGGACCGAAGACGCTGGCGCCTGATAGGTGCGGCTGTGTTCGACCAGATACTGGTAGTCGTAGATGGTGCCCTGGAACTCCGGGTTGAGTGCGGTGACGCTCTCGCGGCGCCGCCGGCGAACCAAGATTGTTCGGCGCAAACTCCATCGCCGCGTCAAACCCGAGCTGTCGCGGGTCGATCCGGTCGAACGCGTGAGTGCTGATGAGATACAGATCGCCGATGCCATTCTCGCGGCAGTAGCTGCGCCAGTGCGCTGCGGTGGTGCTGGCGTCTGGCAGCACGGCCGGCCGGTAGACCACCAGCACCGGACGGCCGCCCACCCGGATGTAGCGCGGATCGCGCAACATCGGCGCGATTTCCTGGATGAAGGCGAGGTCGTCCTCGGGTGAGTGCTGCTGCCCGATGAGAATTTCGCCTTCCTGTCCGTCCCACCGTCGGGTCCAGCTCTCGTTGGCCCAGCACAGACAGAACGGGAAGTCCATGTCGGGATTCGCCATCAACTGGTCGAGCGGGTGGCGCAGCAAACGTTTGCCACCGAACCAGTAGAAGTGATAGCAGAACCCGTACAGCCCGTACATCTTCGCCAGCTCGATCTGCCGCCGCTGCACGTCGGGAATCCGCAAATCGTAGAAGCCCAGCTCGCCGGGCAGATGGGGCTGGTAGTGGCCGGCAAACTGCGGCTTGCCGCGCGACACGTTGGTCCACTCGGTAAACCCTTTGCCCCACCACCGGTCGTTCTCGGGGATGGGGTGAAACTGCGGCAGATAGAACGCGATCGCCTTGATTCGCGTCTCGATGGCCGCCGATTGCGCGATCGGGACGTACTCGTTCTCGGCATCGGCATAGAACCATGCGGGGAGCGAACCATCGCCATGGACCCGGACGACTGGCGCCATAGACAGTGGCACCTGCAGCCGCTCGATCGTCCGACGGTAGGCTTCCCAGGCCCGGTAGGTACTGGTTCGGCGGAAGAGGAACGGAAAGGTGCGGAAGAGCGCGCCCTTGATCTTGAGCCGGGTCGGCACGGACATCGGGAGCGCCCGATACATGCCAAGGCCGGCCTGACGGAACGTCAACAGCAGCGGCTGCCGGCGCTGCATGGCGCGGCGCAGGCTTCGGAACGGTGCCGTCATCCGCCACGAGTGACTGCTCTCCATTACGCGGAGCTCGGCGGCCTGACGGTCGCGCTCACCGGTCATGGTGCCGAGTGCATCGCTCAGCCGATCGTGCTCTTGGCTTGCCGCAGCCAGCCGTTGGTCATAGTCGAGGACGGTCTGCCGAAGCTGCCGGTCCGCTTCCCCAGCGAGCTCGAGCCTGGACCGTTCGGTCGCCAGCCTAGCTGGATTCGAGCTCCGACAGTCGCTCTGGCTCGCCCCAGAGCGTCCTGCGTGGCTGCGGCGTGGGCGTCGGCCTGCGCCTTGGCGTCGCTCAACTGCCGGAAGTGGGTCTGATAGTGAGTCTCGACCGACTGAAAGGCGTTGACGTGATCGGTCGACCAGACGAACGCGCCGCCGTCGAGCAGCCCCGCCGGCAGCGGAGGCGTGGGCTCGTCGCTCGCCGCTGCAATCAGGTAGAGCGGTGCGCCGATCGGCCGCACATCGCCGGTGGCCTCGCCTGCTTCGTAGCCGGAAAAGCTGCGGCTGTCGTCGGCTTCGATCGGCCAGATGAGCGAGCCAGCCTTGATCCGCTGGCCGGCGAGTGACACATGGCGGAAGTACGCGCCGAGCAGATCCTCGAACTCGTTCCGATAGAGTTCGCGGACATGGAACGGATTGCGGTAGCCCGGCAAGTCCGAGTACTCGCGCCTGTCAGGGCTCGAGATGATCAGCGTGCCGCCGGGGCTCAGAACACGCTTCATCTCGCGCAGCATTACCTCGTGCTGACCGTGGTGTTCGATCGTCTCGAAGCTGACGACCACGTCTACCGATTGGTCGGGCAAGGGGATGGCGACGCAGTCGCCGACGGTGAACTGCAGGTTCGGGTGCTGATAGCGGCGTCGCGCATGCGCGATCGCGTCAGGCGCGATGTCGGCGCCGATCACGCGGGCCGCGACACCGGCCAGCAGAGCGCTGCCGTAGCCTTCGCCGCAGGCAATGTCGAGCACACGGCGTCCGCGGCAATACTCGCGGGCGAGAAGATACCGGTGCAGGTGCTCGAGCCTGATATTGCCCGTGACCTGCGGTACAAATCGCTCACCCGACCACGGGAGCTCGTCCGGGTTGTGCGCGTCCTCGCTCATGCTCGTTGATCGTCCATTGGCCCCGCGCTACAAGACATCGGCAAAGCCGCGTCGCGCCTTTTGAAACGAGCGGAATCCCAACTGAGCGACGACCATGCTGGCGATCAGATAGCCGAACAATCCGGTCCAGTTCGGCACTCGTCCCCACACCAGCACCTCACGCGACTGTTCGATGATGAAGGTCAAGGGGTTGAGCTGAACCAGCCATGCGTAGCGTTCAGGGATCTGCGACGTCGCATAAAAGACCGGCGAGAGGAACAGGATGACAGTCGTGGCGATCCCGACCGAATGGCCAAGGTCACGCAGGTAGACCCCGGTCGCCGCGAGGAACCACGACACGCCCATCGTCAGCAGAACAAATGGCGCGATCACGACAGGAAAGAGTACGGCAGTTGGCGGGATGCCGAGCGAACCCGCCAAAAGGCCGCAGAGCAGCACGATCAAGCTGGCACCGGTGTGAAAGAGCGCCGATCCCATCGTAACCCACGGCAGGATCTCGAGGGGAAAGACGACCTTCTTCACGTAGTTCGGGTTGGCGAGCACGAGACCAGGCGCGCGGTTCACGCATTCGGCGAACAGTCCATGAATGAGCAGCCCGGCGAACAGCACCACCGCAAAATCGGCGGTTCCTTCGGTTGCACCGGTTCGCCAGCGCGACTTGAACACGCCCGAGAAGACGAACGTGTACACCCCGAGCATCAGTAGCGGATGAAAGATCGACCATGCGACACCGAGAAATGAGCCGCGATATCGTCCGACGATCTCCCGCTTCGTCATCTGCCAGACGAGATCGCGATGGCGGACGAGCGCCGCGAACATCCTCATGGATTGCCGTTCTCAGTTGCGTGTGACAGAAGCCTCATCAGACGGGGAACCGAGGCGGCCGTGCTCCCGGATGAGGGAATCGATGGCATCATGCCGTCCACCAGCCTCGACAAACTCTACATCAGCTCCGTTTCATTGCCATCGATAAAGTCGGGACCACTTGCGGCCGTGCGGTCGACCGCCCAATGGATCGATAGCTGGATCCGCAGGAAGTGCGCGGAAAAGAAGTTCGACTTCAGGCCGTAACGGCCTGGCGAGGAGACAGCCGCTCCATATCCGCGTCGACCATCATCTCGATCAGCTGCTTGAAATCGACCTTCGGTTCCCATCCAAGCACGCGCTTCGCCTTCGCAGGATTGCCGATGAGGTGATCGACTTCCGCAGGCCTGAGGAACTTCGGATCGATGCGGACGTGTTTCTCCCAGTCCAGTCCGACGCGGTCGAACGCGATGTGACCAGTTCCCGCACCGAATGGCTGACACCGGTGGCGATCACGTAATCGTCGGCCGTCGGCTGCTGCAGCATCAGCCACATCGCGCGGACGTAGTCACCGGCGAAGCCCCAGTCGCGCTGCGCGTCGAGGTTGCCGAGCGCAAGCGAGTCGGCCAGACCCAGCTTGATGCGCGCGACCCCGTCGGTGACCTTGCGCGTCACGAACTCGAGGCCGCGGCGGGGCGATTCGTGGTTGAAGAGAATGCCGGAGACCGCGAACAGATCGTAGCTCTCGCGATAGTTCACGGTGATGTAGTGCCCGAACACCTTCGAGACGCCGTAGGGACTGCGCGGATAGAAGGGCGTGTCTTCGGTCTGCGGAATCTCGCGCACCTTCCCGAACATCTCGCTGGACGACGCCTGATAGAACTTGATCTTCGGATTCACGGTGCGGATGGCATCGAGCACGCGCGTGACCCCCTGCGAGTTGAACTCGCCGGTCAGCAGCGGCGTGTCCCACGATGCCGGCACGAACGACATCGCGGCGAGGTTGTAGAACTCGTCGGGCTGGTGCGCCTCGAGGAGGCGGATGATCGACAGCTGATCGAGGAGATCGCCCGGGCACAACGTGACGCGATCGCGCAGATGAGCGATGCGCCAGTCGTTCGGCGCGCTCAGGCGTCGAACGACGCCGAACACCTCGTAGCCCTTTTCGAGCAGCAGCTCTGCGAGGTACGAGCCGTCCTGTCCGGTGATGCCGGTGATGAGCGCGCGCTTCGCCATGCGGGTGAAATTTTACGTCAAATATCTCCGCAGCGCATCCTGCCACGTAGGCACCGGAGACGACGCGACTCAACTTGGCGTTGGCAAGCGCCGCGAACTGCGGACGCGGCGCGCGAAGCGACACGTCGGCGACCGACATCGGCTGCAGGCGCGCGTCCCGCTCTTTCCCCATCACGCGCGCGATCTCCAGCGCCGACCTCGTACCAATTGGCGTGCCCGGTCCCGACGCAGTGGTAGAGACCGGGCTCGCCGCGCGCCAGAAGCGCTCTGGTCTGCCGCCGCGACGTCCACGACGTAACTCGGCGACACGACGCGATCGCGAAACACCTTCGCCTCGCGGCCTTCAGCAACGGCCTGCGCGATGCGATCGATCGAGCTCTTCGGCATTCGGGCCGCCGAACAGGCTCTCGACGCGCAGCACGAAGGCACGCGGCGCCTCCAGCGCAAAACACTCTCCGAGCAATTTCGACTGGGCGTACACGCTTTGCGGATTCGGCGGATCCGTCTTCGACGTACGGACGGTCCGTGTGGCCGTCGAACACGAAGTCCGTGCTGTAATGCACGAGCGTCGCCCCGGTCTCCTGCGCCGCGCGTGCGAGCACCCTGACCGCGAACGCGTTGGCATTCAGCGCCTTGTCGGGTTCCTCCTCGGCGCGATCGACGTTGTTATAGGCGGCGCAGTTGATGATGACGTCCGGCCGGTCGGCCCGCACACGCGCCATCACGGCGTCGAAATCCGAGATGTCGAGCTCCGAGCGCCCGTACGCACGCACATCGCGCGTCCTTGATACGCCTCGACGATCGCGCCGGCGAGCTGACCTGCGCGCGCCGGTGACCAGAATGGTTCAGCGGATTGCCGCTCACTCGCCTCCGCTCCTTCACCGCCGCCCGCGTCTCGCGATCGACCTCGCGCTTCTTGATCGCGTCGCGCTTGTCGTGCGCCTGTTTGCCCTTGGCCAGCGCCAGCGCCACCTTGACGCGCCCGTTCTTGAAGTACATGCGCAGCGGCACGAGCGTCATGCCGCGCTCGATCGTCTTGCCGATCAGCTTGCGGATTTCGTGGGCGTGCAGCAGCAGCTTCCGCGCCCGCATCGGCGCGTGGTCGGCGTAGCCGCGATGGCTGTACGGCTGGATGTGCACGTTGTGCACGAAGACTTCCCCGTCCTTCACCTGCGCGTAGCTGTCGCGCAGGTTCACGCGTCCTTCCCGGATCGACTTCACCTCGGTCCCGAGCAGCGCGACGCCGGCTTCGAACGTCTCGAGCACGTGGTAGTCGTGGAACGCCTTCCGGTTTTCGGCGATGTTCTTCTGAGCGGCCTCGCGCGCGGTTTTTTCAGCCATGTGATGCCGCCGCCAGCTTTGCCGCGAGCAGCACGGCCTGCACCATGCTTTCCGGATCGGCGATGTCCTTGCCGGCGATGTCGAAGGCGGTTCCGTGATCGACCGAGGTGCGGATGATCGGAAGTCCGAGGGTCACGTTGACCGCCTGTCCGAATGCAGCCATCTTGATCGGAATCAGTCCCTGATCGTGATAGCACGCGATGACCGCGTCGAACTCTCCTCGCATCGCTCGCAGGAAGATCGTATCGCCGGGGAACGGTCCGGAGATGTCGATCCCCGCGTTCGCGCTTCGCGCGACGGCGGGCTCGAGCACGTCGGTCTCTTCCCGGCCGAGAATGCCGTGCTCGCCGGCGTGCGGGTTGAGCCCCGCCAGCGCGATCCTTGGATGCGCGATGCCGAATCGCGGCAGCTCACGGTTGGTCAGCTCGATGATCCCACTCACCGACTCAATCGTCAGCGCCGCAGGTACGCTCGCGAGCGGGATGTGAATGGTCGCCAGCACGACGCGCAGCTTCTCGGACCAGAACATCATCGCGACGCTCGGCGCGTGGGTGAGCTCTGCGAGCATCTCGGTGTGTCCCGCGCCACGGCAGCCCCGCCAGCGCCAGGGCCTCCTTGTTAATAGGTGCCGTGGCAATCGCGTGAATGCCGCCCGCCTGCGCATCGCGTACCGCGCGCACGATGGTTTCGTACGCCACGAGGCCGGCATCCGCGGACAAGACGCCCGGAGCGAATGGATGCTGAGATCCGTAAATGAGGGGTTCGCAGACGGCGGTGACCCGGCTATCGGCCATCGCCTTGCGCGCAATTTCCGGCCCGATACCGGCTGGGTCGCCGGCGGTAATGCCGATTCGTGGAAAGACATGCTGACGGATTAGGGATTGGGATTAGGGATTAGAAGCGGTCTGAGTTCAGCGACTCCCAGATCATCGCTCAGGAACAGGATCCACACCGCCAGGGCCGCACGACCCGCAGCCGCCGCCCGTGCCACAACCGGTCGGGTTCCCGCAGCCGCCTTCGTCGCCGCAGCCGCCGCCCCTGACGCCTTTGGCGTTCGGCAGCTCGTATCGGAGGCAGCACTTCAGGCGGCCGCACAGGCCGGACAGCCGCGACGGATTCAAGCTGAGATCCTGCTGCTTGGCCATCTTGATCGACACCGGCTCGAAGGCGTTCAGCCAGGTCGTGCAGCACAGCGGCCGGCCGCAGGAGCCGTAGCCGCCGAGCATCTTCGCCTCGTCGCGCGCGCCGATCTGGCGCATTTCGATGCGCGTGTGAAACTCGGAGGCCAGCTCGCGGACCAGCTCGCGGAAATCGACGCGCCCTTCGGCCGTGAAATAGAAAATCAAGCGCGAGCCGTCGAACAGCTGCTCGACGCGCGTCAGCTTCATCTCGAGCCCGCGCTCGCGAATCTTCAGCAGCGCAACGCGATGCGCCTCCTGCTCGCGCTGTTGCCGCTTCAGGCGCACCATCACGTCTTCGACGGTCGCCTTCCGGACGACGCGATTGGGGGAATGCTCTGGCAGCTGCCGCCGTTCCATCACCTCGACGGAGTCGGCACGACCGCACCGACCGCGGTTCCTGCTTCCGACTGGACGACGACCTTGTCGCCGGACACGGGCGGCGCGTCGGCGAACAACAGATCGTTCAACAGGA
>CAWDIK010000002.1:0-28132 GCA_963802345.1 Vicinamibacterales bacterium | reverse complement strand
GGCTCACCTTCAGTAGCGTCCCATCGCCAGACCAATAATCTCTTCAATCAGCTGGTTGTATGTCCGCCCGGCCTTGCGTGCGGCCTGCGCGAGCTCGGCGCGCGACGCGAGCCATGGATTCGGATAAAGACTTCAATCACCGACACCGTCCCATCCGCCCTGAGGCGCATATCGACACGGCCGTAATCCCGCAGCTCTAGCGCCTGATATGCAGCCACGGCCGTCGACTGCAGCAATGCCGTCGTTTCTTCGGACAGGTCGGTGGCGACAATCGACTTCGTATCGCGATAGGCCTTGGTCCCCTTGCCCCACTTCACCTCGGCTGCGGCAATCCGCGGCGTGCCCTCGGGAAGCTTCGACAAGTCCAGCTCGATAACGGGCAGGGCTTCGGGGTTCTCATTCCCAAGCACGCCGACGTACCATCTTCGCGTCCTTCGACGTATTCCTCGATGAGGATAGGTGAATCGAACTGCTCGTGGAGCCAGTCGATACGCTCCATCAGCTCTTTGATCGACGAGACGACGGCGTTGATTCAAATCTTGAGGAATCGACCCATCTTCGCGCATCGGCTTCACGATGACCGGAAAATGCAGCTCGTCGGAGAATGCCAGGCGGCCCCGGAACAATCGCGCGAACACGGGCGTCGAGATGCCATGAAACGCGAAGATCTTCTTCGCGACGCTCTTGTCCTGGGCGAGCATCAGTCCGTGGCTGCCGGTGCCGGTAAATGGCTTGCCGACGAGCTCGAGATACGCGGCGATGTTGTAGTCGGCGGTGTCGTTGCCGGCGAACGACTCGCTGAGGTTGAAGATGATGTCGCAGTCGAGCTTCGGGAGCGCATGCAGGCTCTTCAGCGATCCGTCGAGCTGATGCAGCGTCGGCTCGTGGCCCAGCTTGGTGAGCGCGTCGACGACTTCTTCCTCGACTTCTTTTTTGTCGAGGGTGCGGACGAGCGGCGCCTTGCCGTTCGTGCCCGAGCTCTCCTCGTCGGGCTCCCACCGATCGTAGATGACGGCGATTTTTAGTTTACCGGCCATTAAGGAGTGGATTTACTTTCTACCTTCAGACTTTCTACTTTCAACTTTTTACTTTCCACTTTCTTCCGATCGCCTGTGAAGGTACCACGAGTCAGGTAATTCATCGCTAACGTTGTGCCGAACGCGGTCAGCTCGACGAGATATTCGGGCTCGTGGCCGATCTCGCCCCACAGCTTCAGGCGCTCGCAGTTCTTGCAAATCGCCTCGACGAGGCCGCGCACGACGGCGCGGCGCACGCCGGTCCAGTAGGTGATCTTGTCGATCAGCTGGCGCCGGTATTTCGTGACGATGTGGGCAGCCGGCCGCCCCTCGCGCGGCTTGCGCGACAGGAAAATCTCCGACAGATGCGCGTCCATCGCCAGATCGACGCGCATGTCGCGCTCTTTCTCCGCCCGCCGATAGAACTCCTCGACCGTCAGGCGCATGTCGTCGACGGTGATGTCGACCTCGCCGGTGCGCACGATCGGCTCCTGATCGCCGAACGTCCGCGCCATCCGATCGACGTATCGGAGCTTGCGCATCGCCGGCCATCCTTTATATCGGCGCCTCCAGGCGCTTCCCGGAGTCAGCCACACGGCGAAGGTCTCCGCAAAGTCCTCGTCCGGGTGCTTTTGCGCGTACCACCCCTCCATGTGACGCACATGGTTGCGGCTGAATGGCACCGGCCGGTATTTATCGCGATACGGGCGATCGAAGGGACCGAATGTCGCGACCCAGTCGGCTCGTGCGTACAACCGGTAGGCGTAGTTGAAGACGTGGCCCGCCTCGTGGCGCATGTAGCGCATGATTTCGCGGCTGTCTTCGAGGTCGTCGATCGCGCGCTCCAGCCTGCCGAGATTCGGATCGGCCAGATAGAACGGGATGCCCAGCACCGGCTGCATGTCGGGGCACCCCCACTCGTCGGTGAGATAGCAGACCGGCCGGAATTTGTGGAGGCCGCGCCGCTCGAGCTCCTTGTAGAGCTGACGCACGTACGGCTCGACCGGCGAGCCCTCGAGCCTGAGGCCCAGCTCGCGAATGCGCTTGCCCAGCACGCCGCGGAGTTCGGGATCGAGCGTTTCGAATGCAGGCATCTCTCTGAACTCTATCGGTTCCAGGTGCTGGGTTCTAGGTTCTGGGTTCCGGTTCTAGGTCTTCCGGCGGTTCTGGTTCTGCGCTCCCATGCTCAAAACCGCACTTGACCCCATCAGCGTTAACCAGCGACAATCATGTGGTTCCAATACATCAGTCCATACATTATTGTCTGAATCATATTCCTCATGAGCACTGCCCGCATCGCGGCCAAGGCCGCTGAAACTTCCACGCGCGAGGTCCGTCGTCTCGCCACTCTGCTCGACACGAGCCAGGCGCTGACGGGGACCATCGATTTGAAAGCCGGGCTGCATCGCGTCCTGGAGATTCTGGGCCGGCATCATGGCGCCATCCGCAGCACCGTCGTCATGCTCGACGAAGACACCGGCCAGCTGCAGGTGGAGGCCTCCGACGGCCTCGATCGTCCCGGTTATCGCGTCAGCTATCAGCTCGGCGAAGGCATCACCGGACGGGTCGTCGAAAGCGGCAAGGCGATCGTCGTGCCGCAGATCAGCCGCGAGCCCATGTTCCTGAACCGCGCGTCGAAACGCACCGAGCTGCCGCAGCAGGAGCTCAGCTTCATCTGCGTGCCGATCATGCTGAACCGCAAGGCGGTCGGCGCACTGGGCGTCGACCTCAAGTTCAAGCCCGATCGCGACTACGACCGCACGCAGAAATTTCTCGGGGTCGTCGCCTCGATGATCTCGCAGGCCGTCAAGGTGCAGCGGCTGATCGACAACGAGCGCAAGAAGCTGCTCGACGAGAACACACACCTGCGGCAGGAGTTGCGCGAGCGCTACGACTTTTCCAATCTCCTTGGCACCAGTGGCCCGATGCGGCAGATCTGCGAGCAGGTCGCCCAGGTCGCGCGGACGATGACGACGGCGCTCATTCGCGGGGAATCGGGAACAGGGAAAGAGCTCATCGCGCACGCCATCCACTACAACTCGCTGCGCGCGAACAAGCCGTTCGTCAAGGTGAGCTGCGCAGCCTTGCCCGAAAGCCTCATCGAGTCGGAGCTCTTCGGCTACGAGAAAGGCGCCTTCACCGGCGCTCAGCAGCGCAAGAAAGGCCGCTTCGAGCTCGCCGAAGGCGGCACGCTGTTCCTCGACGAAATCGGCGATATCAACCTCGCGACGCAGGTGAAGCTGCTGCGCGTGCTGCAGGAGCGCGAGTACGAGCGCCTTGGCGGCACCGAGACGCTGAAGTCGAACGTGCGGCTGATTACCGCCACCAACAAGGACCTCGAGAAGGCGATTGCCGACGGAACGTTCCGCGAGGATCTGTACTACCGGTTGA
Organism: Vicinamibacterales bacterium; assembly: GCA_963802345.1. Classification (GTDB taxonomy): domain Bacteria; phylum Acidobacteriota; class Vicinamibacteria; order Vicinamibacterales; family JAMQPK01; genus JAMQPK01. The sequence continues at coordinate 24,725 of CAWDIK010000002.1, read as the reverse complement.
ACGTGTTCACGATCTTCGTGCCGCCGCTGCGCGAGCGAAAGACCGACCTGCTGCTGCTCGCCGACCATTTCCTCGAGAGCTTCTCGCGCTCCCACGGCAAGAACATCAAGCGCATCTCGACGCCCGCGATCGACATGCTGATGAGCTATCACTGGCCCGGCAACGTCCGCGAGCTCGAGAACACGCTCGAACGGGCCATCCTCGTCTGCGACGGGCACGTCATTCACGCGCACCATCTGCCGCCGACGCTGCAGACCGCGGAAGCGTCAGGCACCATCACGCGCGTGTCCCTGCGCGATGCGGTTGCCGCGTACGAAAAGGACCTGATCTCGGACGCGCTCAAGACCACCCGCGGCAATCGCGCCAAGGCCGCGCGCCTGCTGAATACGACCGAGCGCATCATCAACTATCAGGTGAAGAAATATTCGATCGATTACCGGCGGTTCAAAAACTGACGGTGGACTTCAGTGACGGCTCTGGATGGTCTGGCTCTCAAAGCCTAACGAGTCTCCATCCGAAGTCTACCGATCCAGAAACCTCTTGTAGTTCTCCCGCGTGACGAGCTCGAAAGGTATCGACACGAAGCTGTCGACCCGCTCCCCGCGTGACAACTTCACCGCCGCATCGAGCGCGCCGCGCGCCTGGCCTCGCGCATTCTGAAACACGGTGACCGCGAGCGTGCCCTTCGCCACTTCGGCCAGCGCATCCGGCGTCGCGTCGACGCCTCCTACGAGGATCTTTCCTGCCGCGACGCCTGCCTGCTGGATGGCCATGATCGCGCCAATGGCCATCTCATCGTTGTTCGACGCGACCGCGTCGATGGCTGCGCCCGCCGTCAGCCAGTTGTTCATCAGATCGAGACCGCGCTCTCGCTGAAAATTGCCGACCTGCTTCTCCACGATTTTCATGCCGGGGTATTTGGCGACGACGATCTCCACAGCCTTCGTGCGAAGCTGAGCTCCGTTGGACGCGAGCTCACCGACCATGATGGCCACACGTCCGCGGTAACTCATCAATCGCGCGAGCTCCTCCATCTCCAGCGTGCCGGCCTGAAGATCGTCGGACCCGACGAACACCACGCCACTGGGCAGTGTGTCCTCGGCGGGCCGTCGATTGACGTAGACGAGGGGCACGCCTGCGTCGCGCGCTATCTTCGTCATACCCGGCGTCGCCGAAGTGTCAGCGGCATTGACGATGATCGCCGCGGCATCCTGGGTGACGAAATTCTGAATCTGGCTGAGCTGTCGGCCGACATCTCCCTGGGCATCCGCAAACTGGAGCTCGATGTCAGGAAACGCGGCCGCGTGCTCCACCATCGCGCTGCGAATCATCGTCAGGAAGTTGTCGTCGAAATGCGCCATCGTCACGCCGACAACCGGCGCGCGCGGGGCCGGCCCTCTCCCGCAGCCACACAACGCGATAGACATCAACAACCCAAGGGCCACTCTGGCGATCCGGGAGATCAACCGCATTTCTGCTCCTTCAGGCCTTAGCGGCCGGTAAACGATGACGATACCGGTCCGCCACGACCGCCGACACAATCACCCCGCCTTTGACGATGTCCTGGATGTAAGCGTCCAGCCCCACGAACGTGAACCCGCTCGTCATGATCCCGAGAATGATTGTGCCGATCACCGTACCGGTGATTCGTCCGATGCCGCCCGACAGGCTCGTCCCGCCGATCACCGCAGCGGCGATTGCATCGAGCTCGTAGGACATGCCCATGCCCGCCTGGCCGCTCGCGGCACGCGCCGACGTGACGACCCCGCCAAGTCCCGCGAGGAGCCCAGCGATCGTGTACACCACGATGAGATGACGCTCGACCCGCACTCCGGAGACGCGAGCCGCCAACGGGTTGGCGCCGATCGCGTAGGTGTACTTTCCATACCGCGTGTGCCGAAGCAGGATGTGAAAGCCGACCGCGACGGCAAGGAAGATCACCACGGGCACCGCTCCAGCGCCGAGGCTCGTGTAATTGTCCGTCAACATGCTGATGGGCTGGCCTTGCGTGTAGTACCGAGCGAGGCCACGCGCACTCACCATCATGCCCAGCGTCGCGATGAACGGAGGGATGCGGGTGTACGCGATCAGTGAGCCGTTCACCACGCCTGCAAGCGCCCCCGTCGCGAGACCGGCGGCAACCGGGACGACGACAGGCAGATTGGTCAGCTCAGGGAAGACGGCGCGAGCGTTCGGTGTCTGCGCGAGGCTTGCGGCGATCATCGCGGCAAGGGCAACGACCGACCCGGAAGACAGATCGATTCCGCCGGTCAGAATCACCTGCGTCACGCCGATCGCGAGCAGGCCGACGATTGACACCTGGAGAACCATCACGAGCAGGCGCTGCCCGTTGAAGAGAAAGCTCGAGCCGCGGGTGCTCCACCCGATCAGCTCGAACATGACCGCGATGCCGATCAGCACCAGGAATATGCCGGCGTCATCCAGGCGTCGCCGCGTCGTCAATTCGCGGCGAGCCTCATGAGTTCGACCTGATTCGCCTCGGACCGCTCGACGATTCCGGCGACGCGCCCTTGCCGCATCACCATTACCCGGTCGCTCATTCCCAGAATCTCAGGCATCTCGGACGAGATCATGATCACCGCGGCACCGCCTGCGGCAAGCGTCGCAATCAATCGGTGAATTTCAGCCTTCGCGCCGACGTCGACGCCGCGCGTCGGCTCGTCGAGAATCAATATGCGGGGCGCGGTCAACAGCCATCGGCCCACCAGGACCTTCTGCTGGTTCCCGCCGCTGAGGTGCTGAACGGGCTCGAACAGGTGCTCCGGGCTCTTGATGTGCACGGCGGCAGCCGCGGCACGACAGGCCTCGATGAGTCTCGCTTGCTTGACGAATCCCCCGCTCACGAACTCGCCGTTCAGGACCGGCACTTCCATGTTCTCGTGCACGTTCAGCGGAGGGAACAGGCCGCTGCTCATCCGATCCTCGGTGAGAAACGCGATGCCTCGTTCGATAGCTGCGGCCGGCGAATCGATGCGGACCGGCCCGCCGTCGATCGTGATCTCACCGGAACTCGGACGCCTCAAGCCAAAGAGCGTTTCCGCGACTTCGGTACGCCTGGATCCGACCAGTCCAGCCACCCCGAGGATTTCGCCGCAGCGCACGTCGAACGACACGTCCGAAAACACGCCTTCCTGCGAGAGTCCTCTGACCGAAATCGCGATGCGATCGGTCGGCAGATTGTTTTTCGGGAACAGCTGGGTCAGCTCACGGCCAACCATCATCGTGATGAGCCGATCGCGATCCAGCTGGCTCGCCGGCAGCGATCCGACGACGCGGCCGTCGCGCATGACTGTGACCTCGTCTGCGATCAGGAAGACTTCGTCGATCTTGTGCGTGATGTAGATCACGGCCTTCCCTCGCGCCCTCAGGTCGGCCACGATGCTGAAGAGCTTCGCGACTTCGCGTTCCGACAGCGCTGACGTCGGCTCGTCCATGATGAGGACGTCAGCCTCGCGCGACACGGCACGCGCAATCTCCACCATCTGGCGTTGCGCGAGCGACAGGTCGGCGACACGCGCATCGGGATCGACGTCCACGTTCAGCGTAGCCAGGATGGCAGCCGTTCGCCGGGCCAGCGCGGCATCATCGACCAGCCGGAATCGCGTCAGCGGTTCGCGCCCCAGAAACACATTCTCCGCCACCGTCATCGATGGCATGAGATGCAGCTCCTGGTGAATCATGGCGACGCGCCCAGCCAGCCTGACATCACCGGCATCCGGTGTCAGCAGGCCGGCGACGATGTTCATCAGCGTCGACTTTCCCGCGCCGTTTTCTCCCATCAGCGCGTGAACGGTGCCCGCCGAGACCCGCAGCGACACGTCATTCAACGCCACGACGCCCGGAAACACTTTTCGAACGCCCTCCACTTCGAGCAGATAGTGCATGCGGCTGAGATACACTAGCACTCGACTTACCGGTGGTAGTGGCTACTACCACACCACCAACCAGCGTATGGCCAAGCTCAAAGTCGGTGTCATCGGCGCAGGACGGCTCGGCAAGGTCTACGTTCGCGATCTGGCGACGCGCATTCCAGAAACCACCGTCGTCGCCGTAGCGGACATCGATCGCCCGCTCGCTGCCGGCGTCGCGGAGGAATTCGACGTGCCGAAGGCGTATGCCTCCGCGGACGAACTGATCGCCGATGCGAACGTCGATGCCGTCGTGATCGTCAGCCCCACGCACGCGCATCGAGAAAACGCGATCGCTGCGGCGCGCTCGAAGAAACCGACCTTCTGCGAAAAGCCGCCGGCGCTGAGCCTTGCGGAATGCCGGGCGATGGCGGATGCCGTCGAGAAATCCGGATCGTTCTTTCAGATGGGTTTCATGAGGCGGTTCGACCCCGGGTATGCAGCCGCCAAAGAGAAAATCGAACAGGGCGCAATCGGCCGGCCGGTGGTGTTCAAATCGTCCTCCCGCGATCCGTTCAGGCCCAGCCTCGAGTACGCGAACCCAGCGAGCAGCGGCGGCATCATGGTCGACATGGGCATTCACGATTTCGACCTCGCCCGCTGGTTCATGGGCGATGTCGACACCGTGCTCGCGGCCGGCGCGGTGCTCGCGTATCCGGAAATGGCGTCGATCGGCGACATCGACAACGCCATCGCAACGCTGGTGTTCGCAGACGGGCGTCTGGCAGTGATCGATCTGACCCGCAACGGCGTGTACGGCTACGACATCAGCACCGAGCTGCTCGGCGATGCGGGCACGCTGCGGATCGGGTACTTGCGCGAAACGCCGCTCTACACGATGACAAAGAACAACGTCGCGCACGACACCGTGCCGTACTTCATGGAGCGCTTCGAGCGCGCCTACACGCTTCAGCTGAGGAACTTCGCGCAGAACGTGCTGCACGATCGGGTAGCGCCGGTCGTCATCAAGGATGGCGTCGAAGCGCTTCGGATTGCCCTGGCGGCGACCGCCGCACATCGCACGGGAAACCCGGTGAAGGTCGGCAGTATTCAGTAAAGAGGGGCGTGCGGCTGCGAATCGAGAAGATTCTGGATCTCGCCGAGCTCAGGGTACTGACGGTATCGCGCCGGGCCTGGTGCAGCTGAGCGCCGCGGCCGCATTCGCGAAGCGAAGCATCTCTGGAACCGTCCACTTCTGCAGCAATCCGTAGATGAACCCGGCGCGGAAGACGTCACCAGCGCCGGTGCCGTCAACAACCTTCACTGCAAACGCCGGCGCCATGTGAAAGGCATCGCCGTCGAGCGCCACCGACCCCTCTACTCCCCGCGTCATCACGAGCACGCCACCGTTGAGGCGCCGCAGCTTTCTCAAGGCTCGCTCAGGATCGCGCTCGCCGGTGATCGATGCCGGCAACTTCTGCTCAAGAATCGGATAGGTCACTGCGCGCAATCAACCGCTCGGCGTGATCGGATGCATGCTCGAGGTCGCTCGTCACAGACGCGCCGTTGCGGCATGCCGCCACCGCCGCGAGCAACGCGAGTTCGGGATCATCGTCATCGACATGGACGATGCGCGCGCGCATCGAAGGAGGCTGCAGCCTGTCTGGCGGAACATTCAGTCGTTGACTGCGATGCCAGAGAACGGTGCGGTCGCCTTGCGGATCGACGAGGATGACGGCGCCGCGATTTGGTGCGTCGCATTCGATCGCGTCGCGCACGTCGACGCCACGTTCGGTCAGGGTGTTACGGATCAGGCGGCCATGCTCGTCCGACCCGAACGCCCCGATGTATCCCGAGCGCAGGCCCATTGCGGCGCAGGCCGCCACCACTGTCGCCGTCTGGCCGCCGCACAGGAATCGTCGATCGCTGACGCGCACTTTGCCGCCGGGCACCACGGCGCTGACGGCGAGCGGCAGCTGCAGCACTTCGTCGACGGAGTTCGTGCCGATGCCTATGACATCAGCATTGGGACATTGGAAGATTGGAGAAGATTGTGACAGATTGGAACGAGATTGGCGGATTGGCCAAGTTCGATTCTATCAGTCGGCCAATCTACCGATGGCTGTCGCACAACTCGCGTACGCGTGTGCGCGACGCCTCGACCTGCTTGTCCATATCGGCGTCCGCAAGTCCGAGCTGCTTGCGATGCTCGGCCGTGCGCAGGAAGACGTACGCATGGTCGAGCTCACGGCAGACCTGCTCCGGAAGCAGGCGGGCTCTTCCCAGCGCTTCGAGCGTGCCGAGAGTAGATGTCGAGCGAAGCGCAGCGTGCTGCGACCCGTATGCGAGCTGGAACGCCTGCGTCAACGCTTCAATCTGGTAGGCGGCACGACTGCTCTCGTCGCCGGATTCGGCGCCGGTTTCGGCGCGCTGTCACGGTATACAAACGGCTGGCACGCCGCCATGAATCGCGCGCCCAGGCCTGCGTCCCCCGCAATCGGACGCGCGCGTGTCAGCGCGAGCCGTTCGCCCAGGTCCTGTCCGTTTGCGTAGCGCTCGGCGTATTCGTCGAGCGAGCAGGCTCGCAGCGCTCCATCGACTCGAGGCCACGGCGGCAGGTCGACGCTGTAAAGCGGGCCTTCGCGCGTGTCGTCGCCGAGGGCCGCCGTCAGCTCACTTCCAACCCTCACGAAAAACTCGCCGGCGGCATTCGCATCCGCGACGTCGGCGCGCCTGCCGCGTCGTAGACATAGAGCACGTTCACGCCGGCGCCATAGCCCATCTCGCGCCCTCCGAGGCTGCGGGTGCCGATGACCGCGAACGTCCCCGGCGGTTTTTCGCGCCCCTCCGCATCGAGCCGCTGCTGCATGACGATCGCAAGAGCGAAATCGATCGCGACTGCCGCGACATCCGAGAGCTGGGCGGACGCCGTCGGAACCGTTTCGTGACGAAGCAGATCGCGCGTCCCGATGCGCAATATCTCGCGGCGCTTCCACCGCCGGAGCATGTTGAGCCCTTCGACCGGGTCGTCAATGGTCGCAAACGCCGAGACGAGCTCTTCCTCGTGGTCCTGCCGATCGGGCGCGCTGCGCTCGACCTGCGCGACCAGCCAGTGAAAGTACTCCGGCGTCCGAATGAGGATGTCGCCCAGCGGCGGAGAGGCGCCCATCACATACGTCAGCACGTGCAGCGCGCGGGGATCTTCGCGAAGGTAGTCGAGAAACATCGCGCGGCCGCTCCGCGACGCGACGTACTGCGCGATGCCCGCGACCGCGCCGTCCGGATTTGGAGATTCGAGGATGGCAGGAAACAGATCCGGCGCGAGACGGCCGAGAGCCTCGCGCGCGACGAGGTCGTCGGCCATTCTCTGAAAGTGCTCGTCTACCGCCGCGGCATCGCGGAAACCCAGCGATTGGAGGTACGCGCGCGCCTGATCCTCCGTGAGGTCAGGCGAAAGGAAGAGATCTGATGGGCTAGCCACTCACCACCAACCAGCACGCTGCAGGCATCAGACGTCCTTTTCACCCGTCCTGATGTTGTAGCCCTGTTCGACAGGCATCACGAACACGCGCCCGTCCCCGATCTCGCCGGTCCTCGCCGCGCCGATGATGGCCTTGATGGCCTCGTCGACAGCCGTGTCGGGGACGACCACCTCGATCTCCATTTTTGGCAGCAGGCTCACCTCGTATTCGCGACCCCGGTACACAGCCGTGTGCCCTTTCTGGCGGCCGTGGCCGCGCACTTCCGTGACGGTCATGCCCGCGATATTCAGCTTGCCGAGCGCTTCCTTGATGTTGTCCACCATGTTCGGACGGACGATTGCCTTGATCAGCTTCATGCGGTCTCCTTCAACATTTGTTCGAGATCGGCTTTCAGCGACGATTCGTCGTCTTCAGAAAGCTTGGATCCTCCGCGAGTAATGTGGAACACGTCGATCGCTTTCTGCCCTTCGGTCGAAATCAGCACGAGATCGACGTCGATTCCGCGATCCGAGATCACCCGGCTGACCCTGTGCAGCAAGCCTGGCGCATCGTCTGCCACCAGCTCGAGCACGGTGTAGCGCTGGGAATGGCCCGAATCGAAATGCACGACAGGTGTGCGCCGCACGAGCGAGCGGCGAGCGAGCACGCTGCCTTCCTTGTTCTTCAAGAGCGACGTCACGTCGGTCTCGCCGCTGACGACTTCCCGCAGGCGGCGATCGAACTCTTTCGGACCTTGCGAGTTACGCTCGAAAAACGCGTCGCTGTCGGCGAACTGAAATACGTCGAGGGCCAAGCCCGCGGGGCTCGTCAGCGCATGCCCCCGCAGGATGTCCATGCCGAAGTACGCCAGCACCCCGCAGATGTTCGAGAACAGAAACGGCTTATCGAGCGACACCACGGTCAGCTCCCACGCTTCAGCCTTTTTCTCGAGGAAGAAGTGCGCCTCGTTCGGCCGGATATCGCGCGACAGCCTGACATGACGATAGATCGAGTCATGGGTAAACAGGATCAGGTATCGCCTGGGCAGCCCCTCGAGAAACGTCGCCATCTCGGCTTCCGGGATGTCCGAGGGGCGGTTCGCCTGCAATGCGGCAACCAGCGCCTGGTCGCGATCGATCACGTCGTCGCCGTAACCGAGCGTCATGTGATTGTACGCGTCGACGTACAACCGCCACAGCAGCTCTTCCTTCCACGGCGTCAGCGTGTCCGGGCTCACCGCGCCGACGTCGCACAGTGTCAACAGCACGAGCATCTTGAGCTGCTCTTCTGTGCCGAACATCGACGCGAACTGGCGTACGACCTCCGGCTCCTCCGTATCGCGCCGGAATGCGACGCGCGACATCTTCAGGTGATGCCGGATGAGAAAGTCGATCGTCTGCGATGCCTCATCGTCGAGGCCCAGCCGGCGGCTCATCGCCGCCGCCATCTCTGCGCCGACGATGGAGTGATCGCCCTCGCGCGCCTTGCCGACGTCGTGATACAGCAGCGACAGCACGAGCAGCTCGGGCTCGTGCACTTCCCGGAGAATCGGCCCGAATCGCGGGTTGTTGAGCAGGCGCTCGGCGTTCCGAACTGTGAGCAGCGTGTGCTCGTCGACCGTGTACTTGTGATAGAAATCGCGGGTCACCCGGCACGCAATCTCATTCAACTCGGGAAACATTGCCCCGAGCAGGCCGCAGTCGCGCATCTCGCCGAGCCGCGCCGAGAGGCCGGGGCGCGGACGCATGAACTGCAGGACCCGACGCTGATGTTCCGCCGTCGGGTAGAACACGTCTGGCGTGTAAATGTGCCGCTGCTGCTCGCGCTCCATGAGGGCGAGCGCATCGTCCGCGACCGGCACGTTGCGCGAGACCGCCGCCTCGAACGCGCGCAGCCATTCCGCTGGAGCGGATGCGGCGCTCGCCGCGTCGGCGAACGTGATGCCTTCGACCACCCACATGAGGTTCTCGCCGATCAGCCGGATCGGCGTGGGCGCCGGAGGCAGCGCGGCCCGGCGAACGCGACCGAGCCCGCGCGTCACGCTGCGGGCGTCCTTGAAGTAATCGGTCATCAGCGCTTCGACGCGCCGGCGCATGTCGCCGTTCACATAGCGAAGACGGTCGACCGCCTTCTCCTGAAGCTCGTAGCTGAGCACGTTGATGTTGCGGCCGGTATCGACGTGCAGGCCCGAGCGGATGCGCATCAGAAATTCTTCCGCGTCGTTCAGGCGATCGGGTGACGGCCCGCGCGCAACGCGCCGGCGATCGCCGCCCAGGCGCAGCATCATGCGTGTCGCCCACACGTCGCGCAGCGCTCCGGGGCCGTCCTTGACGTCCGGCTCGAGCTGATAGAGCGTGTCGTGGAACTCGCTGTGGCGCTGATCGGTGAGCGTGACGAGCGCATCGAGAATCTGCGGCCGCCAGACGGGCGCCGACGATTTCATGACCGCCCCGAGCTTGTCAGTGAGCTCGCGATCGCCCGCCAGGGGACGGAGATCCATCAGCGCCAGCAGATATTCGGGATTGGTGGTGTCAAGGCGATCGAAATCGCCAAGCTCCCGCACGTGGTGCCCGACCTGGAACCGCAAGTCCCACAATGGATGCAGCAGGCTCTTGACGAAGCGCTCCTCGGGCCGGCCGATGGGTCCGCCGAACAGCACGAGCAGATCGATGTCGGAGTGGAGAAACTGGGATTTGCGCCCGTAACCGCCGACGGCGTATACGGCGAGCGCAGCCTGCGTGTGCGTGCGGGCACTCTCGACGAGCTCGCGGACGATGCCGTCGATACACTCGGCGTAGCGGGCGAGCGCCGTGCGGCCGCCTTCTCCCCGCTCGGTGGCGTCGATCAGCTGGGTCCGCGCCTCGTCGAGCGACGCCGAGAGACGGAGCCGCAGCTCGGCCTGATCGACGTCTCTCCCCTTAACGGGGCTCATCGCCACCCATGACGCCATAAGGATACTTCGCAGACTGGGATTTGGGATCAGGGATTGGGATTCGGAGCCTGAACCCCTAATCCCTAATCCCCTAGTCCCCAGATCCTTAGCTGGCCCCACGCCCTGCGCTAGTAGGACAGGCCGATCCCGATCGACGCGATCACCTGGCTGCCTTCCGCTGTGCCGTCCTTCACGTTGAACGACTTCGTCCCGTCGCCAAGGGCGAGGTAGTTCACGCCGCCGTGGAGGTTCCACGTGCCGAATTTGGTCGGAGCACTGCTGAACGGAACGGTGACCAGCGCGCCAATATCGAAATAGCCGAATCCGTTATCCTCCCCGTTGGCCTCGTAATAGTCACTCAAGCTGAAGCCGAGCTTCACGGGGACGCCGAGTGTGACGCCCTTGCCTCCCAGCGGCCAGCTCGGGCCCGATGCCGATCTCGGCGTAGGTCCCTTCCTCGCTGCCACCATCAGCCTGGCCGCTCAACTCGAAGGCGACCAATCCGTAAGGCGCGTACTTGCTGGCGTGCGCCACCTTGAACGCGAATTCGTTCACCGTGCCGAATGAACCATTCGGGCTCGTATACGAGGTGAAGAACGGCGTGATCGTGACGCCTTTGCCGACGCCCATGTTCAGCATCACGTAGAAGTCTTCCTCGTAGTGGCTCTTCTTGTCGGTCGTACCGGTGCCGGAGGTGCCTGTGTGGAGACTGTTCCAGACGCCGAAGTTCAGGCTGACGCTTTTCCCGGTGTCGCTGGAGTGGAGCGCAATTCCTACATCGCCGAAGGCAAACATCGTGAAGGACGGATCCGCCTCCTGACGGATGCCGCGGAAGAAGTACACTGATGGGAAATCGACGCCCGTCGTCAGGGTAATCGCGCCAGGATTCGGATCGCTGGGCGCGGACTGCGCCGCGAGCGTGACGGATGGCGCCTGAGCGAGCGCCGTTCCAGTGGTGAGCGTCAACAGTATCGCAGCTGCACATAGCAGTCGTGTCAATCGGGGTAGAAAGAACGAAGATTCGATCACGTAATCCCTCCGTATAGGTGGCCGGCGGCGCAACGGGCGCCGCCGGTCAGTTTAAGAACACTCTCAGGCGACTTCTGCGGCTCTCGTCGCCGGCACGCGCGGGGAAAAGATGACGTACGCCTCTTCGCCGTGCTCGCCGTGATCGAGACCGTCGATCTCTTCTTCCTTGCTGACGCGGAGACCCATCACTGCCTTGACCACGAACCAGAAGGCCAGCGACACGACAAGCGTGTACACCGCCACTGCGACGAATGCCCTTGAGCTGAGCCATCAGGAGCGTGAGACCGCCGCCGTAGAACAATCCATTGCCCGTCGCGGCTCCGGTGATCTTGTCGACCGCGAAGAGACCGACGCAGAGCGTCCCGAACACGCCGTTGAAGAGATGCACTGGCACCGCGCCGACCGGGTCATCGATCTTCAGCGAGTCGCACAGCTTCACGGCCATGACGACGATGATTCCCGCGAGCGCGCCAATCAGCAGCGACGCATTGACCGTCACAAACGCGCAGGGCGCGGTGATCGCGACCAGGCCGGCGAGACATCCGTTGATCGACATGCCGAGAGACGGCTTGCCATCCAAGTACCAACTCATGGCGGTCGCTGAGAGCAGCGCCATGATTCCGGCGGTATTCGTCGTCATGAAGATGTGCGAGATCGCGTTGGCGTCAACCGCCATCGTCGAGCCGGGGTTGAACCCGAACCAGCCCAGCCACAGCACAAAGCAGCCGATGACGGCTGACGTGTAGCTATGGGGCGCAATCGGGTTCACCTTGCCGTCCGGGCCGTACTTGCCCAGGCGCGGTCCGAGGACCAGGATGCCCGCCAGGGCGGCCCACCCGCCGACGCTGTGGACAACCGTCGATCCGGCGAAATCCCAGAAACCCGCCGTCGCGAGCCAGCCTCCGCCCCAGATCCAGTGACCGGTGATCGGATACACGAACGAAACCAGGAGGAACGAGAAGACGATGAAGGACATGTATTTGATGCGTTCCGCGACCGACCCGGACACGATCGTCGCCGCGGTGCCCGCGAAGACGAGCTGGAAGAAGAACTTCGCGTTCAGCGGAACGCCGGTCCAGGCAATCGCCTTGTATGCGCCGGCGTACGCGTCGCCGGTGGCGGGGCTGTTGTCGGCGCCGCCGAGCGCGAACAGACCCTCCATCCCGACGAACCCGTTGCCGTTTCCAAACATGAGGCCCCACCCGAAGATGTAAAAGGCGAGGCTGGAGATGGCGAAGACGATGAAGTTCTTCGAGAGGATGTTGACGGTGTTCTTCGACCGGCACATGGCGGATTCGACCAGCGCGAAGCCCAGGTTCATGAAGAACACGAGTGCCGCCGTCAACAAGACCCACACCGTGTCTATGCCGACCTTCAGATCCGCGGGCGTCTGTGCGAAGGCCGGAGTGGCCACGAACGTTATCAGCGCGGCCCCCGCCAGTAGTCCTGGCAATTTCGTTTTCATCGTTCCTCCTTGAAACAGAAATGAATGCGGGGCGCCGATCGCGTGTCGCCCGTCCGTGCACGGAAGTTGCACGAGGGATGCCATACCGTGCAACGGCAGATCTGAAGATTTGTTAGGAAAATCCCCTGGTGACAGGATTTGGTGATCACACAAACACGTCAGACACTTCGTGTACGGCTACATTCGTGTCTGTTTCCTGAATCGGACGGAGATGCGCGGAGACGCAAAGTCGGGCCGTTCAAATTTCTTTCACTGATAATCTCCGCGCCTTTGCGCCTCGGGGAGAGGCTGCGCGTCAAGATGGACAACTTTGTCTGTCGCAGGCGTACCAGCCAGCGTTTTTGTTACTTCTTGAACCGGCGCCAGTCGATGCCGAGGTGGCGGACCTTGTAGTTCATGATGCGCCCGGTGGTGTTCAACAGGCGCGCGGCCTTCGCGCGATTGCCGCGCGCCGTTTTCAGCGCGTCCTGGATCAAATCCTTCTCGTAGGCGTCGATCGCGTCTTTCAGCGAGAGGCTCATCGCCGTGCCGGAAGACGCGGCGGTCTGCAATGTCGGCGGCAGATGGTGCGCGTGCACGACCTGCCCGTCGCAGACGACGACCGCCCGCTCGATCGCGTTTTCGAGCTCGCGCACGTTGCCCGGCCAGTGATACGCCATCAGCATGTCGATCGCCGGCGTCGAGATCCGCTTGATGTGCTTGCCGTGGGAGAGCGACGCCTTCTCGAGAAAGTGATCGGCGAGCAGCAGCAGATCGGGCTTCCGCTCGCGTAACGGCGGCAGGAAGATCGCAAACACATTGAGGCGGTAGTACAGATCCTCGCGGAAACTGCCGTCCCGAATCGCCGACTCGATGTCCTTGTGGGTCGCCGTGATCAGGCGCACGTTGGACCGAATCGTCTTGGTGCCGCCCAACCGCTCGAATTCGCGGGCCTGAATCACGCGGAGCAGCTTGATCTGCGTAGCCAGGTTCAGCTCGCCAATCTCATCGAGAAAGAGCGACCCCCCCTCGGCAAGCTCGAACCGCCCCTTTTTCGTCGCATGGGCGCCCGTAAAGGCGCCCTTTTCATAGCCGAACAGCTCGGACTCGATGAGGCTCTCGGGCAGCGCGGCGCAGCTCACCTTGATGAACGGACGCTTCGCGCGCAGCGAGTTGTAATGAATGGCCTGGGCGATCAGCTCCTTCCCGGTGCCCGACTCACCCCGGATGAGCACCGTCGTATCCGTGCGCGCCACCTGCGACACCTGCTCGTACACCAGCCGCATCGGGCCGCTGGTCCCGAGGATATTGGAAAAGTCGTAGCGCTCCCGCAGCTCGCTCTTGAGGTGCGTGTTTTCCTCGCGGAGCCGCTCGCGCTCGGCATCGATCACGCGCTGAATGCGAATCGACTGGGCCATCAGCGAGGCGACGACGCCAAGGAACTTCACCGTGCGGTCGAAGTCACGATCGGCCTTGAAACGGAAGTCCGCGCCCAACGCGCCGGCCGCCTTCCGATTCAACAGAATCGGCACACAGACGTAGCTGATCTCCTCGCGCGCCAGTTCCGGCCGCTCGGAGGTTCGCCGCAGGAACATCGGCTCGCGCGATACCCTCGGGACCACGATCGGCTTGCTGCTCTGCACCACTCGGCCCGTAATCCCTTCACCGAGCCGGAATGTCGCGTCTGCTTTCCCGCCAGGCGGGCCTTCGGCGGCGACGACTTCAATGTCGCCGTTGGGGGTCAACAGTGCGACGGTGCTGCGAATGATGCTGTGATGCCGATCGAGGATGCCAAGTACCTGATGGAGCGCGCTCTTCTGGTTCGTCCCCGCCGCCAATGTCTGACTGATTTCAAGCAACGTCGACAGGCGCCGAAGCTCGCTCGTGCCGCTGCTTGTCGTCGTTTCCGCCAGTTTCAATCCCGCTGAGCTCGTTGCCATGTGCGCCCCTTCCGGACTTCTGCGCATGCATGAGCAAAGCTGGTTCCAGATCAGCGTCCGCGGCAATCTCGCGAAAACGCTAGTATTTCATTGCATTTCGGGATCATCGCGCGGAAGCAAACACACAAAGTTGCAGAGAAATAAATTAGCGACAGACATTTTCGTCGATTGCGGCCGTCGTCAACGTTCATTTCGGCTTTGAAGGCGTCTTCAGATAGGCGATCAGGCGCTGCGTCTTTCGCGCGAGCTCCTTGCCGTTCCGGCTCGCGGCGACGGTGACGTCCCAATCACCTGCCATCGTGACGATGGCGATCCCGTTGTACTTTCCTCCGCCGACGTTGTTCAGCTTGCCCTCGGTTCGCATCTCGGGATGTTTGGTCTTCGGGTCGGCAGGCATCAGGAGCACGAGCGAGACGTCGGCGTTCGTCACCGGCTGTCCTTTCGCGTCCTTGACGATGACTTCAAAAAGGTTCTGCCCGAGGCCGAGCGGGCGATGGCCGGGTGGTGAGCGTCAGCGAAGCGGCGGCTGTTTGGGCAGCGACCGGCGAGGCGAGGGCGAGAGTGAAGACGATTAAAGCGACGGCAACGATGCGGCCCATGTCGTCATGATCTCACAGCAACCCGTACAGCTAGAGATGCACTTTGCGAAGGCGTAGCGCGTTCGCGATGACCGACACAGAGCTGAAGGTCATCGCCGCGCTCGCGATCATCGGACTGAGCAGCCAGCCAAACACGGGATACAACACGCCCGCCGCAATCGGCACGCCGAGCACGTTGTAGACGAACGCAAAAAATAAGTTCTGCCTGATGTTCTTCATCGTCGCGCGGCTGAGCCGGCGCGCACGGACGATGCCGCGCAGATCGCCCTTGACCAGCGTCACGTCCGCGCTCTCCATGGCAACGTCCGTACCGGTGCCCATGGCCATGCCTACGTCGGCCTGGGCGAGCGCCGGTGCGTCGTTAATGCCGTCTCCAGCCATTATCACGCGCTCGCCGCGCTGCTGCAGCTGCTTCACTACTGCCACTTTCTGATCGGGCAGCACGTCAGCTTCGACCGCATCGATTCCCACTGTCCTGGCGACCGCTTCGGCGGTCGTGCGGTTGTCGCCGGTGACCATCACGACTTTCACTCGCTCGCGATGGAGCGCGTCAATCGCGTCACGTGTAGTCGGCTTCACCGGATCTGCGACGCCGATGAGCCCGGCGGCCCGGCCGTCAATCACCACGAACATGACTGTCTGGCCGGCGAGCCGAAGCTCATCGCCCCGTGCGCGGAGCGAGCCCGAATCGACGCGCAGACGTTCGAGATATCGCAGATTACCGACGGCCACAAACTCGGCCTTCGACCTGTCCACTGACCCCTTCGCCTGTCGTCGACGCGAACTGCTGCACTGGCGACAACCCGATGTTCCGCTCGCGCGCGCCCGCGACGATCGCTCCTGCCAGCGGATGCTCACTGACGCTCTCGAGACTGGCGATGAGCCGAAGAAGCGTTGACTCATCGAGCGGCGCGGATGGTGCGACCGTCAGAAGGTGCGGCTTCCCTTCGGTCAACGTGCCGGTCTTGTCGACCACAAGAGTCGTGACGGTCTCGAGTATTTCGAGCGCTTCTGCGTTGCGGAACAGCACACCGGCTTGGGCGCCGCGTCCGGTGCCCACCATGATCGACATCGGCGTCGCGAGGCCAAGCGCACATGGGCACGCGATGATGAGCACCGCAATCGCATTGACGAACGCGTGCGAGAGCCTCGGCTCTGGCCCGACGAGCGCCCACGCGACGAACGTCGCAACTGCCGCAATCACCACCAGCGGAACGAACCACCCTGCCACGACGTCTGCCAGCCTTTGGATCGGCGCACGCGACCGCTGCGCATCTGTCACCATGCGAACGACCTGGGCGAGCAGCGTGTCGGCGCCGACGCGAGTGGCGCGCATCACGATGGTTCCAGTGCCATTCACGGTGCCGCCGGTCACCGGAACGCCGGCCCCTTTTTCGACAGGGATGGGTTCCCCGGTCACCATCGATTCGTCCACGCTCGTCGCGCCATCGAGGACGAGACCGTCGACAGGGACGCGCTCACCGGGCCGCACGCGCATCCGATCGCCGACACGAATATCGCCAAGCGGCACGTCGCGCACGGTTCCATCCGGATCGATGCGCTGCGCGGTCTTCGGCGCAAGCCCGAGCAGCGTCCGGATCGCGGCGCCGGTGCGGCTCCGCGCGCGCAACTCCAGCACCTGGCCGAGCAACACAAGCACAACGATGACGGCAGCCGGCTCGAAATACACGGCAACGTCCCCGCCCATGCGGAAGGAGTGGGGAAAGAGATCGGGTGCGACGGTCGCGACGACGCTGAAGCCGTATGCCGCGCCGACGCCCAGGGCGATCAGCGTGAACATATTGAGGTGTCTGCTCGCGACTGACGCCCAGCCTCGCGCGAAGAACGGCCATCCACTCCACAGGACCACCGGCGTCGCCAGAACCAGCTCTATCCAGGCCAGGACGGGGGCGCTGATCCGCGCATGGATCGGCTGTCCGGGAAGAAACTCGTCGACCATCACCAGGACGATTGGAAGAGTGAGCGCGAACGACCAGCGTAGGCGTCGGGTCATGTCGTCGAGCTCTTCGTTCGGCTGCTCGTCGAGCGAGATGTTCACTGGCTCGAGCGCCATGCCGCAGATCGGGCACGAGCCAGGACCAAGCTGTCGAATCTCGGGGTGCATCGGGCAGGTGTATTCCGCCTCGGGATTCGTGGGCGCGATGTCTGACGGCTGGCGGCACCCGGGCCGACGAACTCGTCTGGCCTCGCTTTGAAGCGGTCGAGGCAGCTTCGTTGCAGAAGTAGTACGTGTGGCCGAGGTGCTCGATCTCGCCGACCGAATCGGCCGGCGAGATCGTCATGCCGCAGACAGGATCGAGAACGTCCTCTTCTACCTGTTGCGCCATCTACTTGACGTATTTCTGCGGCTCGGCGTCGAACTTGTTCTTACAGACTTGCGCACAGAAATAATACGTCTTGCCGTTGTGCACGCTCGTCGCAGCGGCCTTGGCAGGATCTACGTCCATTCCACACACAACATCGCGTTCCATCATGGCCTCCTGTCGACCATTACAACAGCGCCGCTTCGGCAACGCAAATGTGATATATCTGACGCTCTCGATGAGAGTTGCGGTTCGCCTGTTGAGTGTGTATCTGATGGCGTGGCTGACGGCGGCCGCCGGGTTTCCGCCCTGTTGCTGGTCGATGGCGAACGATCACGGACCATCACCCGCAGCCCGCAAGCGTAGACGCCGCCGCCCCGTCGCATGAGCATCACCGCGGCCACATGCCTGACAGTGCGACGCCATCTTCGTCAGGCACAGTCATTCGCCAGGACGTTCGGCCAGCAGTGTGACGCAACGCCCGCGGACGCGATCGCGACGTCGACCGCCAGCCGGTCACGAGCAGAAATGCCCACAACGGTTCCTATAGCAGACGTCATGGCGCCGCAGTCTCGCCCGTACGTTCGCTCATCCTCCGGATCTCTCGCCGTCCGGTGCACCCCCCGGTGCTGCGTTTTTGAATCCCCTTCGATCTGATTCATCTCTTTCTGGAGAGCGACGGCTGGCCTGAAGGCCAGCACTACGTACCGCGATCGGGCATCGTAGTGCCCGACGTAGTGCCGACCTTCACGTCGGCGCGATCGCGCGGACGTAGTGCCGACCTTCAGGTCGGCCCGGTCGCGCCAGTCGTAGTGCCGACCTTCAGGTCGGCCGCGATCGCCAGACGTGTGCCGACCTTCAGGTCGGCCCGATCGCGCCAGACGTAGTGCCGACCTTCAGGTCGGCGCCCGTGAGGAGAACACGATGCTCGTTGAAAAGATTGTCGCCATCGCATTGGCGGCAACTGTGATGCTTCCCGTTTCTGCATTCGCCCAGGCCGAAGCCGCCTGACTGGCACGTCATGCAGGACGGCATCGTATATGGACTCTTCAACCATCAGGCGGCGCCACGCGGGGGCGACGAGTTCCGCGTTCCCAACTGGTGGATGGGCATGTTCAGCCGCAAAGTGGGCCGCACGAACCTCACGATCAACACGATGCTGAGCCTCGATTCGCTGACCGTCGGTAAGAAAGGTTATCGCGAGCTCTTCCAGGTCGGCGAAGCGTTCGAGGGCAAGCCCCTTGTCGATTATCAGCACCCGCACGATCTGTTCATGCAGCTCGCGGCGGTGTGGCGCATCCCGATTGGTTCTCGCACGGGAATCACCCTGGCTGGCGGTCCGTCGGCAGAGCCCGCCCTCGGTCCTGTCGCATTCATGCATCGCGCTTCGTCTATGGAAAACCCGATGTCCCCGCTCGGCCACCACACCCTCGATTCGACGCACATCGCGTTCGGCGTCGTCACGGCAGCGATCGATCACGGACCGTGGACAATGGAAGGCTCGGTGTTCAACGGACGCGAGCCTGACGAAAATCGGTGGGACTTCGATTTCGGCGCGCTCGATTCGTTCGCGGCGCGCATATGGTTACGGCCCCGGCAGGAGTGGGAGCTTCAAGTGTCGTCTGGATGGTTGAATGATCCTGAGGAGCTCGGCCACGGCGACATCGTCCGGACCACAGCATCGGCATCGTGGCTGAAGCAGAGCGGCGAGAACTTCACGGCGGCCACGGCCGCCTATGGCATGAACAACGGCGACGAGGTCAACCGCGCATCGTTCGTACTCGAAGCGACCAAGCGGTCGGGGCGATACTCGACGTTTGGCCGCCTCGAGTACGTCGAAGTTGAAACGGCCACGCTTCTCGAAGACGACTCCATCGGGCACGAGGAGAAAGACACAGTATCGGCACTTACGGTCGGCACCGTCCGGGAGCTGCCTCGCTGGCGCCGGCTGGAGACGGGCGTCGGCGCCGCGGTGACGTTTTATGCGGTGCCGGATCGGCTGCAGACAAGCTACGGCGTCCGGCCCGTGTCGCTGCAGGTGTTCGTGCGGGTGCGGCCGACAGCCGGCGCTATGGGGCGGATGTGGAACATGCACATGATTAAGCCGGTGCATCCGGCGGCCCCTGATCCCCATGCAGGACATCAGATGCCCTGATGCGCGTAAACTAGTTAGGAACACATCTAACGAAGGAGCGCCGCATGAAGAAACATGTTGCTGTCGTCTTTGCTTGCCTCGTTGTTTCCTTCGTCGTCCTCGACGCGCACGTCATCGTGACGCCGCGCGAGTCGGCGGCCGGGGCCGAACAGACCTATACCGTCAGTGCCATGGCGGAGGGAACCGTCTCCGCGACCGCTCTCGAGCTGGAGATTCCCGCCGGCATCCATGTGATGCAAATAGCCAGCGGCGACGGAGTCACCTTCGAAGTGAAGAAGGACGGGGATCGGATCTCGTCCATCACGTGGAAGAGCGAGATCAAGCCGAAGGGACGCGCGCTCTTTACGTTCACCGCGCACAATCCCCAATCGGGCCCGCTTCAGTGGAAAGCGCACCAGACCTTTACCGACGGCACAATGAAGCATTGGGTTGGCGAGCGCGGCTCGAAAGAGCCCGCCTCGGTTACCACGATCGTGCCGAAGGGCGGGGCGACAACCGCTCCGGCGGCGGATCCGGCGCACAAGCACGAATAACTGAGAACGCGGTGCTTCACCGGCTGAAGATGATGTCGAAGTAAGAAGCGCGACAGTTCAGTGGCCCGGCGTGATTGCGGTAGCATGATTCTCTTCATGTTCCGGATCGCGCCGCTGGCTCTCTCGCTTCTATTCTTGCCAATCCCCCTTCGCGCTGAAGCTCAGGACGCGCAACCTTCCATCCTCACTGTCGAAGTGGTGTCGGACGACCGTCCGCTCGCGGGCGCATCGGTTGTCGTGAGCGGCCGGACAATGATCTCTGGCGTCGATGGGCGCGCGGTGTTCGACCTGCCCTCCGGCGAATATGACATCAGCGCGGCGGCGACCGGACATTTGCCTGCGACCCGCCACGTGGTACTGACGGCTCAAGGCCTGGAGCCTGTGCGGATTGCTCTCTCGCGAATTCCAGAATTGGAAGAATCCGTCATCGTTACCGCGACACGTACAAACACACGACTGCAGGATCAACCTGTGCGCGTCGAAGTGATCGACCGTGAAGATATCGAAGAGAAGGCGCTCATGACGCCCGGGCAGCGTCGCCATGCTCCTCGGAGAAACAACGGGCCTGCGCGTGCAGACCACCTCGCCGGCTCTCGGCGCGGCGAACGTGCGGATCCAGGGGCTTACGGGGCCATTACTCACAGCTCCTCGCAGACGGCCTGCCGTTGTACGGCGCGCAGGGTGACTCGTTCAGCCTTTTGCAGGTTCCTCCCTCGATCTCGGGCAGGTCGAAATCATCAAGGGCGCGGCCTCTGCGCTGTACGGGGCGGCGGCGCTGGGAGGCGTCGTCAATCTGGTCGCGCGGCGACCGGCCGAGGCCGAACGTGAGCTTCTCATTAATGCGACCTCGCAGTCGGGCCAGGACCTGACGTCGTGGCTGGCGAACCCTATCGGAGACGCAGCCTCGTGGACCCTGCTCGGCGGCTATCACCGCCAGTCGGCCCAGGATCTGGACGATGACAGCTGGCTCGACCTTCCCGGTTCGAGCGCATTGTCATGCGTCCTCGCTTCTTTGCGGACAACGGAGCCGGAAAGACGATGTTTGCGACGATGGGGTTCATCGCCGAAGATCGCGATGGTGGCACAGCGACCGGCAGGAACGCTACCCAATGGGCTGCCATTCGAGGAATCGTTGAGGACCCGCCATGTCGACGGCGGCTTCGTCGGACGCTGGCTTGCTCTCGGCAATCGTGTGCTGTCCGTTCGCGGGTCCTCATGCGGCGCTCGCAGGATCGACGGTTCGGAACGACAGCCGAGCACGGCGTGCGCAACACATGGTTTGGCGAAGCCTCCCTGCAAGGCACCAACGGGCGACAGACATGGGTTGGGGGCGTCGCATTTCAGCAGGACAGGAGCAGGGTTCACGAGTTGCCTCAGTTCGATTACCGATTCTCCAGCCCGTCGCTTTTCATGCAGGACGAGATCGCCTTCACGGACAAGTGGACGTTAGCCGTCAGCGCCCGGGCGGATGCGCATTCGGATACGGAGTCCTCGCTACGCCGCGGATATCAGTCCTTGCGCGTCCTTCTGCCGGCTGGACGGTTCGCGTAGCCGCCGGCACCGGGGCATTTGCGCCGACGCCCTTTACGGAGGAGACAGAGGAAACCGGGCTGTCGCGGGTGCGGCCTCTCAGCGGACTGCGTGCCGAGCGTGCCCATGGCGCATCGCTCGACGTCACACGCGTCTTCGGATCTGTCGAAGTGACGGGGACGGTGTTTGGATCGGTCATTCTGGATCCTGTGGTGACGAGATATCTGGACGATGGGTACGTTGAGTTTCTCAACGCGCCGGAGACCACGCGGACCACGGGAACAGAGCTGCTGGTGCGCTATCGCCGCGAGGGCTTCGTCGCGCTCGCAACGCACGCCTGGACCCGGTCGACGGAATTCGATGCCAACGAAAACGTCCGCCGCCCCGTGCCGCTAACGCCGGCGAATGCAGCTTCGATGAACGCGATGTGGGAAGGGGATGACTGGGGACGGTTCGGCATCGAAATGTATTTCGTCGGTCGGCAGGATCTCGACGAGAATCCATATCGCAGCACGGGCGCGCCCCATCTGCTGCTTGGCGCTCTGGCCGAACGGCGATTCCGCGGACTTCGGCTGTTCATCAACGCAGAGAACCTGCTCGATGTCCGGCAGACCAAGTACGATCCCCTGGTCTTGCAGGCCCCACGGCCAGATGGACGCTGGACGGTGGACGCGTGGGCCCCGCTGGACGGCCGCGTCATCAACGGCGGCGTACGCGTCACTTTCTAGCGGTGTCATACTAATCGTCGGGCATGTTCCGGCTACAGCCGGATACAACGTGGTGCTCCAGCTCAACTTGGGCACCACGTATCAGGAGGAGCAATGTCACGGCCGACAGTCATCGCATTCGCCGTTGCCGCGCTCGCGCTGTTCGGAGCCGCGGCCGCGCAACAGAAACCCGCGGGTCCATTGGTTGAAGTATTCAAATCGCCGACGTGCGGATGCTGTTCGCTATGGGTCGAGCACATGCGCAAGAGCGGCTTCACCGTGCGAACGACGGACTTGAATGACCTCACCGAGATCAAGAAATCGCGCGGCGTGCCCGACCAGGTGCAGTCGTGTCACACCGCCGTCGTCAACGGCTATGTCGTCGAGGGGCACGTGCCGGCAGCCGATGTGCAGCGCATGCTGAAGGAAAAGCCTGCGATCGCCGGTATCGCCGTGGGCGGCATGCCTGCCGGCTCGCCGGGAATGGACTACCCGGGCGTGAAGGCGCAGGCCTACGACGTCATGTCGTTCGATAAGAGCGGCGCGACGCGCGTGTTCGCCAAACATTAATCTGTTCGAGATCCTCATCGTCTTCGCCGGAGCGTTAGGGGGTGCCGTCGCATCCGTCGCCGGCTTCGGCATTGGCAGCATGCTCACGCCCGTCGTTGCCGTGCTGGCGGGCGCGAAACTCGCTGTTGCGGCCGTCTCCATACCGCACGCCATCGGCACGTCAATACGGTTCTGGCGATTTCGACAACATGTCGACTGGACGGTCGTCCGCGGCTTCGGCTTGACGAGTGCCGCAGGCGGACTGACGGGCGCCTTATTGAACTCGTGGGCGACAAGCCGCGCGCTCGAGATCATCTTCGGATCGCTGCTCGTCCTGGCGGGCGCGGCGCAGTTGACGGGGTATGCGCAAGGATGGCGTCTTCGCGGCACGCTCGCTTGGCTGGGCGGAGCACTGTCGGGATTCCTGGGTGGGCTGGTCGGGAATCAGGGCGGCATTCGCACGGCCGCCATGCTGGGATTCGAAGTAGACAAACGGCAGTTCATCGCCACGACCACTGCCGTCGCCCTGCTGGTCGATATGGCCCGCGTTCCGGTCTACCTGGCGATGGAGGCGGCGCAGCTTGCGCCTCTGTGGCCCACGATCGCACTCGCTGCAGTCGGCGTCATCGGGGGAACGACCTTCGGGGAGAAGCTGCTGGCTCGGGTCCCCGAACGGCGGTTCCGCTCGGTTGTGGGAGTGCTACTCCTGCTGCTTGGCTTGTCGTTCTTCATCGGCTGACCTAAAGGTCAGCACTACGTACGTACTGCCGACCTTCAGGGTGCCCGGCAATGTCGGTGCGTAGTGCCGACCTTCAGGTCGGCCGGCAATATCGGTACGTAGTGCCGACCTTCAGGTCGGCCGCAATGCCGGTACGTAGTGTCGACGTTCAGGGTGCCGGCAATGTCGGTACGAGTGCGACCTTCAGGTCGGCGCGGCGGTTGTCAATCCGCTGCCGGCGTCCTTACACGGCCGACCTCTTCCGCGATCGCCTCTCCTGCTGATTGCGCGCGCTCGGTCTCGAATACCGCGTAATCAACTTCGCGAACGCCGGATCCTTTCACGCGCGACAAGGTGCGCAAATCGAGCCCTTCGATTTGCTCCAGGATGTGCTCGAACTCATGCGCAAGCATTTCTGCGTGATTCGAGCTCGGCCGCAGATGCACATCCGCGAAAATCTGCTTGCCGGAGCGCCGCACGATGGTAAACGCCCGGCAGCGGCCCGGCATACGGGGATCAATCCGCACGGTGACCCGCAGGCCCTTCGCCGCGGCAATCCGAGCACTGTGCCCGAAACGAGGGCGCGCGCTCGTAGATGCGCTGGAGCGGCTCTTCGATATCGTGCAGGAGGAAGATGTTCGCGGGGAGAAAAGACCGGCGACATTGCTGTTCGGCTGCGCGCGCTTCGCCGAATACGACCAGGAACATCGCGATCACACCCACCCATGACTCGACCCGCATGACGTCTCCTTCGTGCGCATGTGACGCAGGGCCCGGAAGGGTCCCGCAAAGCGCGCGCGATCGGAGAATGGCGGAGCAAGGTAAACGCCAAGGAAGAAACCGGAGAATTCACGAGTGAATTTGCAAAACGTCCAAATCCGTTGATCCGCAATATCGACAGCAATGTTGGAGCAGCGGTCGATGAGGACGCGAAT
>CAWDIK010000001.1:0-101566 GCA_963802345.1 Vicinamibacterales bacterium | reverse complement strand
AGACTGAGACCATCCGCGCGATGCGCGAGCTGCAGAAGAAGATCAACTTCAACTTCGGCATCTCGACGACGATTTTTTCGCAGAACCTGGACGATGCGGAGAACATCCTGGCGTGGGCGCGCGGGGAAAAGCTCGACATCGTCTTCAACATGGTGCGCTTCACCGACGCGATGCTCGGCAACGGCGATCTCTCCGACACCTGCAAGCCGCTGGGACCGAAGGAAGAGCAGATGCGGCAGTTCTTCCTCGACCGCGTACGGATCGATCCGCTGCTCGACGGCCAGAACTACATCTACCTGCACTACGCGGACATGATCGCCAATGGCTATCACCGGCTCAGCCCGTGCCCGTTTCAGACGCAGGGCATCATGCTCAATCCCGACGGTGGCATGTTCTTCTGCGAGAACAGCGAAGTCGTCGGCAACGTGCTGACGGAAGACGCGGAAGAGGTGTATCTTCAAAGCCAGCAGCCAGGAGCATCGCGACTGGGTAAAGGAGAAGAAGTGCCCGTCGTGCCTGAGCCCGTGCCAGATGAACGTCGCCGCTGTGAAGCAGGTGGCGCCGTACGTGAAGTTCCTCGTTCGAGCGTCAGGCGAGAAGCGAAAGCACCGGGCCAAGATGCAGCCGCAGCCGCGCAGAGTAGTGCTGGCCTTTAGGCCAGCCCTGCGGCCAGCCTCAGCTAGCCTAAACCCCATATCCAATAAGGCCGGCAAGGGCCACGAGGGCGGCGCCAGCCGCCTGGAACTCCCAGGCTCGCTCCACGGAGACCCGCGACATCACCCTCAACGCCAGTTTCGGGGCGCAGAAGCGAATCAGACTCTTGATGATCAGGCACCAGCCCACCAGTGTCAGCACGGCAGGTATCCCCGACCATGAGTTATGAAACGCTACGATGACGCCCGCCGCCGCCAGATTCAGAAATCCGTCCACGAAGGCGCCGGGTTCCCCTTTGCTGCGTAGCAGGATGAAGAACTCCGCCCAGGCCCTGGGTTGCAAGATGTGCGAGAGACCAAGAACTCCGAACAGAATGACGGCAAGAACTTCAACTGATCTTTCCATCCGCTCATCTCCTACGGCGATCCTGACCCCTACCCGTACGGGGACAGACTCCCAACAGGTACAGCACCCCTCCCGGCAGATTCCCCACAACGGCTATCGCGAGAAAGAGCACCGACAGCGCAAAGGCCGGCGCGCCGGCGACGCCTGCGCGGCCGAAGAGCCAGACGAACCCGCCTGCGTCGTGCCGATGCCGTTGATCGAGATCGGCATCAGGACGATCAGGAGGATGATCGGCACCAGCGCGAAGTACACGCCGACGGGCACTGCCAGGCCGAGCGCCAGGCCGAGGCAATATGTCTGCAGCACCCGCAGCACCTGCACGGCGATAGAGCAGAGCAGCACGTTTGCCATGGGCAGGTGGAGAGTCGAGTATCGCTGAATGGCGGTGACGAGCCTCGTGCCTGTTTCCCGGCCGCGCGGCAGGAACGCAAGGAGCCGGGCGACCGCGATCGCCGCGCGCGGGCTGAACACGACGGTCAGGGCCGCGGCACAGAGAACCGACAGCAAGGCGAGCGCGGGAAACAGCGCGCGAATGTCGATGAGATCGCGCGCGAGGATCGCGCCGGCGATCGCGACGATCAAAATTGAGACGACGCCCAGCAGGCGATCCATGAGGACGGACGCCACCGCCTCCACGCCTTCCACACCCTCTTTCGAGAGCCCGTAGGCGCGCACCGCGTCCCCGCCGACGCTCGCGGGCAGAAACGTCCCCACGAACGTGCTGACGAAGAAAATGCGCATCACCGTTTCGACCGGCGGGCGGCGGCCGCCCTCAAACACACACAGGACCCGTAGCACCGTGAGCCCTAACGATAGTGGATCATCGGCCCAAACCGTCGATCGGCGCCAGCAACGTCCACCACCGGTACGCCATCAGCACGCGATCGATCGCGACGAGCGCGCACGCCAGAACAATGAAGCGCCAGTCGGCGTCCCGCGCAGCCTGCCAGACCGCCTTCGGATCGCTCTGCCACAGCAGCAGGGCAGTGAGGCCGGCGGCAATCACCACGCGAGCGGCGCGCGCAAAGCCACCCGAGCGGGCAGCGCTCGTGGTATTTTGCTGTCGCGTGCTACTGCCCGCTTCGGTCGTCGGCATCTGCACCGGAATTGTAGCCGTGATCATTGCCGGCCCCTGGGCGCTCGCCTACGTTCCCCTTTACGTTCTCGCGACCCTCCCCGGTTGGCCACTTGGCCGCATGCTGTTCGGCCGCCATCTGCACCGGAATCGTCGCCGTGATCATCGCCGGGCCGTGGGCGCTCGCCTACATTCTGCTTTACCTTCTCGCGACTCTTCCGGGATGGCCGCTCGGACGCGTGCTGTTCGGCCGGCATCCTGCCGGCTGGGTCTTCGGCGCCTTGCTGGGTTATGGGCTCACGTGCTTCGCATTGTGGGCGGTGATCGAGCTGCATGTCCCATCCGCCGCAGCCTTTGTACTCGCGTGGGCGATAGTCTCGGCAGCGACGTGGTCCGCCTTCGCGGCTAGCCGCTTCCGCCTTCGCGAAGCGCTTTTCGGCGAGACTCGCCGTAGCCTTTGGCGGAGGCGGTCGGCGCGACAGGCCGCTCATTGCACTGCCAGCCTGGAGCACGCCCGACGCGCGCACGCTCGTGCTTCTTCTGCTGCTGGTACCGGCAGTATTCGTCTTTCCGTACAAGAATCTCGGCGCGCGTGATGCTGAAGGCAATCGTTTCTATCGAGCGTACTTCACCGCGGATTTCATCTGGCACATGGCGCTGACCGCGGAGTTGACGAAGTACTCCATGCCCCCAGTCAATCCATACGTCGGCGACCGCACCATTCAGTACTACTGGACGTATTTTCTCGTGCCCGCGGTCATCAGCGAAGAAGGCGTCGGCGGACTGCGCGAGATCGAAAATTCGCTGAAGGTGAATGCGCTGTGCTCGGGTGTGCTCTTTATTGCGTCGCTCGTCATTGCAACGTGGGCCGTTTCGCTGTCGGCTGTGGGCACGGCTCTCGCCGTGGTGGTTGCCGTCGTCGCGGCCAGCGCCGAGGGACTATTTGCCTGGTGGGAGCTGGTGTCGCAAGGCCGCCCAGTCAATGAGCTGACAGGCCTGAACATCGACGCGATGAGCAACTGGCGGTTCAAAGGACTGCGCGTCGACAGCCTCGTCAGATCCATGTGGTACAACCCGCAGCACTCCATGTCCGCCGCGTTCGGGCTCCTGGCGATGCCGATCGCTGGCGTCGCCGGCGTCAACGCGCCGATCGGGGCCATCGCGCTGGCCGGCGCCGCCCTTGCGCTGTCGACGACGTTCAACCCGCTCATCGGAGGGTTGTTTTCGCTCATTTACGGTGCCGTCGTGATCGTCGACGCGATTCGCGCTCGACAGATCACACGGTTGCTCCATCACGCGACGGCGGCAGCCCTGGTGGGGCTTGCTGTCGGCTGGTGCATCGGCAATGACATGGTCGACGGCGCCGCTGCCGTCGTGCTGTATGGTCTCGGCGGCTACGCGGTGAACAACCCTGTCATTTCGCTGATGCTGTCGCTGGGGCCGCTGCTCGTGCCCGCACTGCTTGGCATATGGCCGCCGTGGCGGCTGCCGCGGCGCGCATGGCCGGCAGTCGCCGGAACCGTGCTTGGCTTACTCGTGTTTTATTTCGTCCGGCTGTCGGTCGAAGCCTCTTACATCGGATTTCGCGCAGGCCAATTGCTGCAACTCATGCTTCCGGGCCTCGCCGCTCTCTTTTTTGCGCGACTGTGGATGTCGCAGGCGCGCGGGCGGGCAGCGGCCGGCGCAATCGTGCTGGTGCTGATCGTGATCGGCCTGCCGACCACGATCATCGATTCGTATAACGCACAGGACATCGGGAATCGGCGAATGGGTCCGGGCTTCCGCTGGACGATCACGCTGACGCCGGGCGAGCAGGAAGCGTACCGATGGATACGAACCCAGACGGCGCGCGACGCGATCGTGCAGATGGACCCGATCGCGCATGGCCGCGAAACCTGGAGCCAGCTTCCGACGTTCGCGGAGCGCAGGATGGCCGCGGCCCGCCCGATTTCATTGATGGATATCCCCGATTATGCCGAGCGATCGCGGAAGGCTCACAACATCTACGCAGAGCGCAGAGCCGATATCGCGGCGCGACTCGCGCGCGAGCTCGGCATCGATTACATCTTCATCGGGCCGGCAGAGCAGCAGCGCAACCCGGCAGGGGCGCTGGCAAAATTCGGGACACGCGACGACCTCTTCCAACTGGTATTCGACAACGGCACGAACCGGATTTACGAAATCCGGCGCTGAGAGTCGCCCCCGAGCCTGGGTGCGTGTCCGAAGGCGACCTCGCGCGATCCGCATTTCGGGCATTTGTCCACGAGCTTGCGGCGCCTGAGCAGCGAGAGCAATCCCGCGCCGAGCGTCGCCGATGGCGTGAACAGCCAATGCTCGCTGCACGAAAGACAGGTGACGAGCAGCTCGGTCACCTGCGTCTCGGCGGATGCTGCGCCCAGCACGACTCCGCTGGCGCAGCCTCCAGCAATCACGGTGACCAACGCCAGCACCAGTCGTGAAAGCCATCCGAGCATTGTTCTCTCCTGCTTGCTGACGGCCGCGCGTCAGTCCAAGGCGTTGCCGAGCGTGTCTGGCCGCGGCTTGTTGCTGATCCAGACCTGACGTATGACTGCCCCGGGGCGCGAGCCCTCTTCGAAGGGCACCTGGCCCGCGGTGTTTGCGCCGAGATACGCGTAGTGTGGCGACGGAGCGTAGGTGCCCGCGGTGCCGACGCCGTAGTTGTAGACGGTCGCGCCGCCGATGCCTTCCTGAACCAGAAGTCTGACCTCTGAGCCCCACGTCCATTTCCAGAAATACGCCTTTGACGGGTCGAGATGACGCACCAGCCGGTTCGACGAGCTCGGCTCGAATTTTCGATTGTCGGCGAAACTGCCGTACAACGCCTTGAATGAGATGCTGTTGTCCGGATTGCCGTCGATCGCGCCGCGGTACTGGACGTTGGACATGTACGAGTTGGCGATGAGGTTGCCTGTCCCTGACTGCATCGAGAAAATCTTGAACTTCGATCCAGCCGCGCCCGGTGCGAGTCCCTCGACCAGCACGGAAAATTCGCCGCTCGTAAGAGTATTCGCCAGCTGATAGCGGATGTAGGAGGTCTGGTCGTTCAGTTGAGCGCCCTTGCCGCTGATGAACGTGACCGCCCCGAAAATCTGTCCGATCGTCTCGCTGTGCACCAGCGGGTCATACAGCTCGTCGGGCCGGTTGTAGCCGACCAGTTTCGTCCGGAACATCGCCGGCGATGTCCAATCGGAGTTCGTGGTTCCTTGAACGACCCGCGCGCGCCAATACATCCGCGTCGTCGGCTGCAGATCCGACGGCACCGTAAACGACGTGCGGCCGTCGCCTTCGGGCACGCCCGTCTGGTTGACGGCGACGAGGAACGACGTGGTGAGCGATGCGCCGAGCGAAAAATCGGTGCGATCCGATACCTGGAACTCGTAGGTGCGAGTGCCGCTCTGACTGGACGACGTGCCGTTCTGCACCGTGAGCGTCGGGCGAAGCGTGGCCAACTGGTCGCCGTTCACGGGCGAGACCGGCACGGGAGCCGTCAGCGTAACGGAGCCGGACCCGGACGGAGTCGGCGTTGGCGCCGTCGGCCCGACGGGCACTTGCCGTGTCGGGCTCGATCCGCTGCCGCAGGCGATTGCAAATGTGGAAACAAGAAGGACAGGGAACAGCCGAATCAATCGAAGTGTCGTCATCTATAGGCCTCGTTATTCTAATAACAATGAGCCAACCGTCAATTTATTTATAGAAAATCGATGTGTGCGTTAAAATACCGACGTGCAACAACAGGGGCGGGGACGCCCGAGCAAATACGGCAGACCGGCGCGCGCCGTCACGGTCACGCTGCCCGAGGACGTGCTGGCGCGACTCACTGCCGTGCACGCCGACGTGGGTTCCGCCATCGTCAGCCTGGTTGAAAGAAGCGCGCCTGTCCGCACTGAGCCGATTCGTTCCGCTGAAGTCACCAGGTATGGCAATCGGGCCGTGATTATCGTGACCCCGAGCCCGACGCTTCGCCGGCTGCGCGGCGTGCAGCTCGTGCCGGTCGGCAACGGCCGCGCCCTTATTTCTCTATCCTCGGAGACGTCGATTTCCAGCCTGGAGCTCCAGGTGCGCGATGCGCTCGAGCGGTTGGGACCTGAGAATCGCGAACAGTGAAGGGCTCCGATCGCTCGCCGATATTCTGCGGCGGAGCAGAGGGTCGCGCGAGCTTGCCTCGGAGGCACGCACCATCATCGTGCTCGCACCGAAGGCCAAGCGGCGGGTCAGTTGATCGTCCGGCGCTTGCGCGCCACCACCAGCGTCTGTCCCATCCAGTAAGGCACCTGCCGGTTTGCGATCCCAAGCCACCGGCACACGCGCTCGGCGACGCGCGCAGGCGCGCCTATGTAAGGCGTGGCACGCTGCAGCACGTATCCGAGCGCAAGGCGCTGGAAATGCGGGCGAATGCGGACGACGTCGAAGCCGGCATCTTCGAGGAGCTTTCGAATGGTCACGCGAGTGAAGTAGAAGAGGTGCACGTCGAGGAGAAACACCCACGAGCGTCCCATGAGACGCGCCATCCAGCTGCCGATGTCGGGGTAGTTGATGACGAGCAGCCCGTCTTCCTTCAACAACCGATGCGTCTCACGCACCTCGGTTTTCGGATCGGGCGTATGTTCGAGCACGTCCCAGAGGGTGACGACCTCGAATGATTTAGCAGGGTAGTGCTGATCGAACACGGTGCCCTGACGAATGTGCAAGCCGTAGTTTTCCCGCGCCCACTCGCACAGCCAGTGATTCGGCTCGCACCCCTCGGCCTTCCATCCTCGTTTGGAAGCCATATAGGGAAACGATCCGCCGCCAGTGCCGATGTCGAGCAGCCTCCCGGGCGGGCCATCCCAGACACGCTCGATGACCTCCAGGCACCGCGTGAACGTCAGTTCGCGCCCCTTGGCCTGCGAGACGAACTGCTCGTCCGAGCCGGTTGCGTAGCCCTCCAGGACGGACTCGGCGCGCAAGCGCGGGCTCACGTACTGGAGCCCACAGTGCGCGCACGCCACGAGCTGATGATTCAGCCGTTCGTCGCTCGACGAGCTGAACGTCCGGGTGAAGTCAGTGTCCTGAAGCGCAGCGATGTCGTACTGCGCGGGCTGCAGAACATGGGCCTCAAGGCTGCCGCAGATGTTGCATGGAACACTCTCGAGCAATCGGTCCGACACGTCCGCCAAGTATACAGGTGTACAAGAGAGGGCCGGCTTTCGCCGGCCCCTTCCGATCGGAATCGGGTCGCTCAGCTGCAACTTACCGGCTCCATACTCTTTGTAGTACGGATGTCCGTAGTTGTCATCGGCGCCGTAGGTATGCCACGAATGTCCCAGCCGTCGACTGGTATCGTCGTACGCCGAGCCGACGTCGACGCCCATTCCGGATATCCCGGCCGGCGCCAGACGATGAAGTCGGAGCTGATGTGTCGGTCCCCGCGCTTGAGGTTGAGCCCAAGGTTGAGACCCCTGCACTTGCCGTGCTCGATCATCCGATCGCGGAGGAACTCCATGTTCGCTTTGCGTTTGCTCCAGCTGACTCCCGCCGCCAGATAGGACGGATATCTGGCTTCGATGCACTCGGCAATATCGGACTTCCGCTGCTGCTGTTGCACTTGCCCAGGTCGCCACCACCTGGAGTGCCACCACCACCACCGCCGCCACGGCGCGGCGCCAGGCGACGGTGCCGGGCCGGGCGCCGGTGCAGGCGCCGGAGCCGGAGCAGCCGGCGGCGCCGGTGTCCTGAAGGTCTGCGTGGCAGACCAGTTGCTCATGTCGGTCCCGTCAGCCGTGTGCATCGCACGCACACGCCAGTAATACGTCCTGCTGTGGAGAAATGAGTAGCCCTGATCGATGCGCGTCTCCGGCAACGTCTCGGCCTGGATGAATGTCGCGGCAATTGACGAAAACGCCGAGTTGTTCGACACCTGGAGCATGTATTCGAGCGTCGCCTTGACGCCGCTTCGATCGCCGGCCCTGACTTTGAATTCCGGGGTCAGATCGGAAACCGTGGTGTTTGAAATCGGCGATAGCGGCGTCGGGATTCCGAGCACGACGTCCGCAACGACAACGAAGCTCTTCGTCGCGGAGTAGGGACCCGTGTTCGCGCCATCACCGGCCCGCGTTCGCCACCAGTAGGTGCCTGCCGCGAGTTTGTCGGGCAGCTGAAACTGCGTGACGCCAGCCGCGTTCGGCTCGACACCTGTACGCGCAAAGATGATGTTCTTGAATTCGGCATCGGTTGCGATGTCGAAGGAATATTTCAGCGGACGAGCGCCGTTGGTGTCTGCGTTCTGAAACAGCAGCTTGAGCGGCTGATCCCGCGATCTCATCTCCCAATCCTGGCCGGGCTCGAGCAGGTTCGGCGTGGAAATGACGACCCCCTCCACGGGGCCGGCGAGCGCAGGGCTCAGCGGGTTGGAGCTCTTCTGCACCTGGCACGCCGACAAGAACACCGCGGCGGCGGCCCCGACAAGCAGTTTGGTACCCAATTTCAGCATGACCAGGTCTCCGGGATCGTAGATAGCAGGCTGCACGGAATTGCGTGGCACAGCCTTCTTATCGAAACGAGTTGTCGTCGAGTTTAGTCAGTGCCGAAGGGCTGGGAGCCAACGGCGAACGTCACGGGAGAGGGAAGGATCGTAACACACGAGCAAACGGGACAAGGTACAAGGGGTAAGGGGTAGATTGTTTGCCCCTTACCCCTTACCCCTTGCTTCTTGTCCTACGGGTTCACCCCCGAGCAATCCACAGGCGGATACTTGGAGTAGAACGGGAAGCCGTAATTCCGATCCGGACCAAACACCTGCCATGTCAGCTTCAGCGTGGTATTCACATCGTCGTACCCGCTGGCGATGTCGACTCCGCTCCTCGTGCGCGCCCGGTTTCGCCAGACGATGAAGTCGTGGCTGATCACCGGCGTGCCGCGCTTGAAGTTGCGGCCGAGGTCCATCCCTTTGCAGATACCGGTTTCGATAATCCGGTCGCGGATGAACTCCATGTTGCGATGACGGCGCTCGAGACTGTTAGCGCCGGAGTTCGTCCGCACGAGCCGCTCCGGATATGCGTTGCCGACGCATGCGATGATCGCCGATCCGCCCGCGTGGCAAGGCACGGGACCAGCACCA
Organism: Vicinamibacterales bacterium; assembly: GCA_963802345.1. Classification (GTDB taxonomy): domain Bacteria; phylum Acidobacteriota; class Vicinamibacteria; order Vicinamibacterales; family JAMQPK01; genus JAMQPK01. Next base: position 92,315 of record CAWDIK010000001.1, on the reverse strand, counting down.
CCCTCGCCGCTCGATGACGGAGGCGGGGGCGGCAGCGGTGTTCTGAACGAGACGACGTCGGAGGTCGACCCCTGCACGTTCGAGAACACCGCGTACGCGCGCCACGCGTATGTCGCATTCATCTTCAACACATTGGCCGGCACGTCCCACGTTGTTTGCGGGCTTCCCGCAGGGATGGGATCGGACTTCGCCAGGACCTGAGAAGAGCCCGCGTCCAGCACCTCGAACACATACGAGAGTCCTGCGGTGTCTGCGTTTTCCAGAACGAGCTGCGGCGTGAGATTCGAGACACGAATCGCCGATCGTGGCGACATCGGCTGCGGCGCTGATGCCTTGAGTTTCGTGCCGTCCGCATTCGACACCGGTTCGACGGTGGGCAGCGTTGGCGACAACGCCTGCCCGGTTCCCTCAGCACAGCCGGCGGCTGCGACCATCGTCGCCAAGCCAAGAGTACACGCGGCCAACTTCCTTAGATTCATTGAAGAACTCCCAGACAAAAATTTTTTCTACAGTGATCGGGCATCGGGGGAGATGCCTTGAGGCGCGAAGCATGATAACTCAGTTTTTCCTCTCGTACAAGTCCTTTTTGCTCTTTCGAATCCGACGAAGCATCCATCAACGCATGCTAGGATGGTGCGCCCGATAAGGGTACTTATCGGAGCGCCGCGCTCCACGCAGCAGCGCCGGCGAGTCTTTTTCTAATTTTGATTGCTCAAGGTCAAGGATGGACACATTGATGCGCACTCTCAAGCTAGTAGCCCTGGGGGTACTCTTCATCGCGGGCGCGCCATTGGCCGCCCACGCGCAGGCGCCCGCTGCCGACGGCAGCCGATTCTTTTTCAACATCAGCTTTGGCGGCCAGTGGAGGGAACAGACGTTCACCGACAGCTCGACGTTTCCCTACTAACAGAGAGACTGGAGCCGTCGCGGCTGCACACTCGATTGGCGGCGGAACACTGTTTGACATCGGCGTCGCCGCACGCGTGTGGAAAAACGCGGCGGTCGGGACTCGCGTACTCGACGATCACGAACAAGAACGATGCGGCCATCAGCGTGAGCGTGCCGCACCCGCTGATCTTCGGACAGCCGCGATTGGCGACTGCGACCGCGCCGGATCTCGAGCACTCCGAGAACGTCGTTCATCTGCAGTTCATGTGGATGATCCCGCTGACCAACAAGATCGACGTCACGGTGATGGCGGGCCCCTCGTTCTTTACCGTGCGCCAGACGCTTGCCACAGTGAACGCCCCGCAGGACATCAGCGACGTGCCGCCCTACACGACCGTCACGATCACCAACGTCAGCCTGACGGACGTGAAGGACAGCCCCGTTGGCGTCAACGTCGGCATCGATGGCAACTACTTGATCACGACCATGAAAGGCGTCGGTATCGGCGTCGGCGGATTCCTGCGCTTTTCAGGTGCGTCGCTCGATTTGCCGACAACTCCGGGCATGACGCGCGACAACACTGATCTCAGGGCAGGCGGGCCGCAGGGCGCCCTGGGCCTGCGGCTCAGGTTCTAGATGAGTTGATGCGGATACTGATGATCGCCCCGGAGCCGTTCTTCGAGCCTCGGGGCACTCCATTCAGCGAGTATCACCGCATCCGGGCGCTTCTCGATCTCGGTCACACGGTCGACCTCGTCACCTATCCGTTCGGGAGAGATGTCACGCTGCCGGGACTGCGGATTTTTCGCGCGGCCCGGCCGCCGTTTGTCACCCGCGTCAAGATCGGCCCTTCGCCGGCCAAGCTCTTTCTGGATATGACGCTGACCTTGACGGCGCTGAACCGCGCACGGCAGGGTCAGTACGACGCCGTGCATTCACACGAGGAGGGCGCGGCGATCGGCGTCCTCATATCTGCTGCGCTCGGCATTCCTCATCTCTACGACATGCACTCGAGCCTGCCTCAACAGCTCGAGAACTTCGCGTTCAGCCGTTCGGCGCTGCTGCGCTGGATGTTTCAGGTTCTCGAGCGGACGGCAATACGACGATCGCGCGTGACGGTGGTCATCTGTCCGCACCTCGAAGTGACGGCACGAAGCGTGGTTCCCGACGCGCGTGTCGTGCTCATCGAAAACGCGCCCGGTTCGGGCGATGTTCCTGTCGCCGGCAGCGGCAAGGCGATTCGCGAGTCGCTCGGCATCGACGCGTCTGCGCCCATGGTGCTGTATACCGGCACCTTCGAGGCATACCAGGGGCTCGACCTTCTCTTTGCGTCGGCCAAAATCGTTCACGAGACGCGCCCCGATGCGCGCTTCGTGCTCGCGGGCGGCAAACCCGATCAGGTGGCGCGCGCGAAAGCGCAGGCGGCCGCTGCCGGCGCCGGCGGCATGATCTTCACGGGCGAGCAGCCCTCAGAGAGCATTCCGGCGTATCTCGATGCGGCCGACGTGCTCGTCTCACCGCGCAGCTCCGGCACGAACACGCCGTTGAAGATTTATCAATATCTCCGTTCGGGCCGCGTCATCGTCGCCACACGGCTGCTGACGCACACGCAGGTGCTGTCGGACGAGGTCGCGATCCTCACGGAGCCGACGGCCGAGGGTTTTGCGCGCGGAATCCTGCAGGCCATCAACGACCCGGTGGCGGCCGCACGAATCGGGTCCGCCGCGAAGCAGCTGGCTGACACACGCTATACCTACGAGGCTTACCTGCAGCGCACACGCGAAGCCTGCGCCGCGCTGGTCGCGTAAATGGGGTCAGACCCTCTTTTTACGAAAAGCGAAAATCACTACAGCTACTCGGCGTACGCCGATCCCGCGATGGCGGCGAGCTTCGACGCCAAGCGTTTTGGCGGGCCCATCGGGCAGATCCTGCTCGCCGACCAGGAACGAGTGCTCGCGGCATTCCTTGGGGACGTGTCCGGCCGGCGGGTGCTGGATATGGCCACGGGCACTGGAAGAGCCGCGTTGGCACTGGCACGCCGGGGTGCACGGGTGACCGGCGTCGATGCGTCTGCCGAAATGTTGAGCGTCGCGCGCGCCCGCGCAGCCGACGCGGGGCTCGCCATAGAGTTCGCGGAAGGCGATGCGCACGCGCTGGCCTACCCGGATAGCGCGTTCGACGCGGTCGTGTGCCTTCGAATGCTGATGCACGTCCCCGACTGGCGAAAGGCACTCTCGGAGTTGTGCCGGGTCAGCGGGAACCTGCTCGTCTTCGATTACCCGGCGCTCGGCAGCGCTGCCGCGCGTCCAGGCGGTGTGGCGCAGGGCGGCGCTCTCTTTGGGGCGGCACGTCGAGGCGTACCGCGTCTTCCGCCACGGCGACATCGCGCGCGAGCTCGAACGCCACGGCTTTCGAATCACCGCCGTCCACAAACAGTTCGTCCTTCCCATCGCGCTTCACAAAGCTGTAGGGTCGACGGCCGTGACGCGCGGCATCGAAGGGATGCTTGCAGGGGTGGGCATGCTGCGGCTGGCCGGCTCGCCCGTCACCATTGCAGCAAAGCGGTGCGCGTCCTAGTCACCGGAGCGACCGGGTTCACGGGCGGCCATCTGGCGCATGCCCTCGCGCGCCGGGGATATGCGCGTGCGGGCGCTCGTGCGCCGCGCCGAGCAGGCTCGCGATCTGGAAGCCTCGGGCATCGAACCGGCGATGGGCACGCTCGAGGATCGTGCGGCGCTTGCGCGCGCCGTACGCGACGTCGAAGTGGTCTATCACATCGCCGCCGTATACCGGCAGGCCGGCATTTCGACGGCCACCTACCGCGCGGTCAACGCCACGGCCGTGGGCGATCTGATCGATGCCGCCGCTGCTGCCGGCGTTCGGCGGGTTGTCCACTGCAGCACGGTTGGCGTGCATGGCGACATCGAGCATCCGCCCGCCAACGAAGACGCGCCGCTGCGGCCCGGCGATATTTATCAGGTGACGAAAGTCGAAGGCGAGCGCGTCGCTCGCGATGCGTCGGCGCGCACGGGGATGCCGGTCACGATCGCACGTCCGTCGGGCATCTACGGCCCAGGCGATCGCCGGCTGCTGAAGTTGTTCCGGGGCATCGCGCGGCGGCGATTTGTGGTGCTGGGCTCGGGGAACATCTTTTATCATCTGACGTACATCGATGACCTCGTCGAAGGCCTCCGGCTGTGCGGCGAAATGGCGTCTGCCGCAAACCGGACGTACATCCTGGCGGGCGGAGAGGTCACGACCCTCAACGAGTTGATGGCATTGATTGCGGCTGAAGCGGGCGTGGCCCCGCCGGCGTTGAAGCTGCCCGTGTGGCCGTTCTGGATCGCCGGCGCGGCGTGCGAAGCCGTGTGCGTGCCGCTCCGAATCGAGCCGCCGATTTATCGAAGACGGGTGGACTTCTTCACCAAGAGCCGCGCATTCGATATCAGCCGGGCGCGCGCCGAGATCGGCTACGCCCCGCAGATTGGACTCAGAGAGGGCATCCGTCGAACGCTGGCGTGGTACAAAGAACGCGGGTGGCTGTGAATCCAATTCCGCGCGTCCAGGATGAGCTGTCCCAGCCCGGCGTCTCGGCTCGACACAAATACTCGGCGTTGATCGTCGGCAAACCCGGCTGGAACGCACTCATCGGGTACGAAGCCGTGGTACTGCTGTCGCAATCCGTGCCCGGTGCGCTCGGGCTGGCGCTGAGAAAAGCGCTGTATCCGCTGTTGCTGGGCGCATGCGGACGGAATGTCGTCTTCGGCCAGAACGTCGTGCTTCGGCATCCTCACAAAATCCGCATCGGCGACAACGTCGTCATCGACGACAACTGCCTCATCGATGCCAAGGGCGAATCGAACGCCGGGATTCGGATCGACAGCGGCGCCTTCGTCGGGAGAAATACGATTCTGTCGTGCAAGAACGGCGACATCGAGCTGGGCGAGGGCGCCAACATCGGATTCAACTGCGAAATTTTTTCCGCGAGCCGCGTGCGCGTCGGCCGCGACACGCTGATCGCCGCGTACTGCTATCTGATTGGCGGTGACCACGATTTCAGCGACGCCTCGCGGCCCGTGCTCGCGCAGGAGCGGAAGTCGGCCGGCATCACGGTCGGCGACGGCGCCTGGCTTGGAGCGGGCGCCAAGGTGCTCGACGGCGTCGATGTAGGCGCGCACGCCGTCATCGGCGCCGGCGCGGTGGTGCGCGAATCGGTGCCCGAGCGCGCCACTGCGGTCGGCGTACCCGCCAGGGTCGTAGGCACGCGAGCATGATTCGGGTCCTGCAGGTCTGCGATCACCTCGGATGGGAAGGATCGCGGATGCACGGCGTGAAGCGGCTGTTTGCCTGGATGATTCCGCGCTTCGATCGCGAGCGATTCGAGGTCTCGCTCGTCAGCCTGCGCAAGAAGGACCTCTCGGAAGAGACGCTCGACGCGCTGGGCATCGACATCACGTACCTGCACAAGTCGAAATTCGATCCCGCGACACTGCCCGCGCTCCTGAAGATCATCGATCGGAAGAAGATCGATGTGCTGCACCTTCACGGGTACGGCGCGACCACGTTCGGCCGGATGGCGGCAGCCATGCGGGGGATACCGGCGATTCTGCACGAGCACGCGAACCTGACCGACACGCCGTGGTTTCAGAAGGTCGCGGACCGTGTGCTCGAGCGCTACACCGACATCGCGATCGCCGTCTCGAAGAGCACGGCTGATTTCGTGGTGAACGCGCGACTGGTTCAGCCCGAGAAGGTCAAAGTGGTGTATCTGGGCGCACCGCACGAGGAGTTCAGCCGCCCGCGATCGTCTGGCGACGTCCTCGCTTCGCGTCGTGAGCTGGGCATCCACCCCGAAGACTTCGCGATTGGCACCGTCACGCGCCTCCACGAATCGAAGGGGAACTCCTATCTCATCGACGCCGCGCGGCTCGTCGTCGACCGGAAGCCGCACGCGAAGTTCTTTCTTGTCGGCGAGGGCCCGCTGCGCGATTCATTGGAACAGCAGTCTCGCCAGCTCGGCCTGGGCGATCGTTTCGTGTTCGTCGGGTTCGCCAGAGATGTGGCGGGCGTCCTCAGCGCGTTCGATCTCAGCGTATTTCCGTCGCTGTGGGAAGGCACCCCGCTGACCGCCTTCGAAGCGCTGGCATCGGCAAAGCCGATCGTCGCGACCGATGCCGACGGACTGCTGGACATCCTTACCGACGGGCGTGACGCGCGGATCGTGCCGAAACGCGACGCGCGCGCGCTTGCCGATGCGATCGTCGATCTCATGGAGCGGCCTGAGGAGCGCCAGCGCCTGGCGGCCGCTGCGCGTGTCACGGCTCAGCGCTACGACATCACCGCGTTCGTACGGAAAATGGAGCAGTTGTACGTGATTTTGTGCGATCGATCGCGTGCAACGAAGCGCGGCAGGCGACGGCAGCCCTTGCCCGCGGATTTGTCATTTCTGGACGAAGGCGCGAGCGGCGCGGGGCGATGGGGCCCCGCAAGCGAGCGCCATGGAGCGGGGCGGGGGGCCCCCGCGACTCATCAATGAGGGTGGCTGTCGTCACATCGGCGCCGCTGTTCGTCGAAGGCGGGCACCTCGTCATCGCGCGGGCGCTCGTGCAGGCGCTGCGCGACGAAGGACACGATGCCTCGATGCTGTTGACGCCGCAGAACCGTTTCGGGCGGCAGGGCGCGGCCTACGCGGCCACCTGGTTCACGGACGTAGGGATGGGCGGCGGCAACAAGGCCGTCGACCGGGTCATCTCGCTGCGCTATCCGAGTTACGCCGTCCGGCATCCCAACCACGTCGTGTGGCTGAATCATACGATGCGCGAGTACTACGATCAGTGGGAGTCGTTCAGCGCGACCCTGAGCTGGAAGGCCCGCATCAAGGAAGGCGTACGCCGGCAAGCTGATTCACGCTGCCGACCGCTACCTGCTCACGAAGAACGTGCGGAAGGTGTACGCGCAGTCGCGCACGATTGCGGCGAGGCTTCAGCGATGGGGCGCGATCGAATCGGAGGTCCTGTATCCGCCGCCTCCGCCGCGCCCGTATCGCTGCGAGGGCTACGGCGACTATATTTTCGCCGTGTCGCGGCTCGCGCCGCTGAAACGTCTGTCGCTCCTGCTCGAGGCGCTGGCGACACCCGGAGCCGGGGGCATTCGCGCCCTCATTGCGGGCGAAGGCGAAGAGCACGACGCGCTCGCGCAGGCGATCGCCGCGAAGGGGCTGTCGTCGCGCGTCACGCTGCTCGGCCGGATCGACGATAGCGAGATGCTGGACCACCTCGCGCGCTGCCGCGCGGTGTGCTTTCCTCCCTATGACGAAGACTACGGATTCGTCACTGCCGAAGCCTTCGCTTCGCGCAAGGCGGTTGTCACCTGCAGCGACAGCGGCGGACCGGCGGAGCTCGTCGTGCACGACGTGAACGGGAAAGTGTGCGCTCCGCGCGCCGAGTCGCTGGCGGCGGCGCTGCGCGAGCTGATGGACGATCGTTCCGCGGCCGAGCGGCTGGGAAGCGCGGGCTTCGTCAAAGTGTCCGAGATGACATGGCCCAGGGCGGTCGCGCAACTGCTGACGACATGACGACAAAGCCCGGCATCATCGCCTCGGCGCTGCTCGGCATCATGCTGCTTGCGTTTGCCGTGTCGGTCGATTTTCCGAATGCGAACGGCAATCGCTTCAAGGGCGACGAATCGACGTATTACATGCTCGGGCACAGCCTTGCGCGAGATTTCGACTTCCAGTACGAGCGCAAGGATCTGATTCGCGTCTGGGAGGAGTTTTCAGGACCCGAAGGCGTATTCCTCAAGACCGGCAAGGATGTCGAGATACGCGGCTCGAGTGCGTTCCCGTTCTTTCGATGGTTGAAGAGAGAAGATCCCGAGCGCGACAAACGGCTGTATTTTTCGAAGTCGTATATCTATCCGCTGATTGCCGCGCCGTTCATCGTCTTCTTCGGGACGAACGGCTTTCTCGTGCTGCACGCGCTCCTCCTCGCGTTCGATCTGCTGGTGATCTATCTCTTCGTGCTGGCTGCCACCAAATCGAATTGGGCCGCGGTGCCCATGTCGATGGCATTTCTCGCGGCATCAGTCGTGCCGGTGTATTTCGTGTGGCTCATGCCGGAGCTGCTGAACTTCTCGCTGGTGCTCTACGCCGTGTTTTTCTGGGCTTACAAGGAAGTCGCCGGCGAGCACCTGCACCCATCGCACCCGTTGCACCCGTTGCACCCATTCTGACCGGGCCGGCGTCCGACTACATCGCCGCCTTCCTCATCGGCCTCGCGACGTTCTCGAAGCCGCCGCACGTCGTCGTGCTCGTGCCGGCGATTCTGCTCGCCGCGCGCAGGCGCCAATGGACGCGCGCCGCCGGCATTCTGGTCATCTGCGGCGCGGTCACCGCGGCGCTGTTCGCGCTGAACGTGGCCATCACGGGCGAGTTCAACTATCAGGGCGGCGATCGAAAAACGTTCTACTCGTTCACCGGCTATCCCTTCGCAAACACGTGGGAAACGTTCGACAACATCGGTCCGGTGCGCGGGCGCGAGGATTTGATGGTCGGCGACGTGCTGGTGAACACGCATTCAGCCGACGTGCTTCGCCACAACCTCTGGTACTTCCTTGCGGGACGGAACGCGGGGCTCCTCCCGTACTTCTTCCCGGGGATGCTCGCCATCGTGCTTTTTCTGTTCTCGAAGCAGAAACATCTCTGGCAATGGCTGGCGCTGGGCACGATGGCCGTCATCGTCGTCATGCACGTATTCGTGTGGCCGTTCACCTGGAACGGCGGCGGCGGGCCGGTCGGCAGCCGCTACTTCCTTCCGTTTTATGCGCTGTTCCTGGTGCTGATTCCGGCGACGGCGGGATTAGGCGCAGCGATGACGGCGGCCATCGTCGGCGCGTTCTTTACAGCGCAGCTCGTGCTGAACCCTTTCTATGTGTCGCTGCAGCCCGGGGAGCACACCAAATCCGGGGCCCTGCGGATGCTGCCGATCGAGTTGACGCTGCTTCACGACCTTCCTGTGGCGCAGAATCGCGACCGGATGCGCCGGCCGGTGGGTCCGCCGAACCGGCGCCTCACGTGTTGGCGTACTTCGTCGATGACAATGCCTATCCGCCTGAGGAGACCGCTCCCAAGTCGGATGACTGGTGGTTCTGGGTCAAGGGCAACTCCAAGGCAGAGGTCGTGCTGCGCGCTCCGATCGCAAGCCTCGGCAACAACGACTGGGTGACAAAAGCGCTCAGCGCGTGTGACGCTCGAAGTGCGCAATGGCGGCGCTGACAACCGCGTGACCGTCGCCACGGGCAGCGAGTCGCAGACATTCGCCATGACGCCCGGCGAGTTGAGGGTCGTGACGCTGGCGGTTCCAGCAGGCGTGCCGTTCCGCCGTGAGATTCAGCCGACGAGCTATCTGTACAACATGTCGGTCACCACAACAGCCGGCTTCGTGCCGTTTCTCGAAGTGCCGTGCGCGGCGCCAGGCAAGTGCCCGAGCAGCGATCCGCGATTCCTCGGCGCGATGATTCACGTCATCCCGGAGTACACTGACGCAGACATCACCCGGGGCTGGGTGCCGCCCGGCGGCGTCCAGGTTCCGAAAGAGGGAGACGCGAGTGGGGTACTCGACACACCTTGAAGCCAAGGTGGCGAGAAAAGTCACCAAGGCGATACACGACTTCAACCTGATCGAGGACGGCGACCGCGTCATGGTCGGCCTCTCGGGCGGCAAGGACAGCTGGGCGCTGATCCAGATTCTGGACGTCCTGCGCAAACGCGCGCCCGATCAACTTTTCGATCATCGGCGTCAATATCGACTCGGGCTACGAAGACTTTCAGCACGGCACCATCAAGGGCACCTGCGAAGCGCACGGTTGGGAATGCCACGTCGAGCACACCAACATCGGCGACGTGATGGACGATCTGCTCGGCGGCCAACAGCACGCCGTGCTCGCTGTGCGCGCGGCTGCGCCGCGGCGCGCTCTATCGCCTCGCCGACAAAGTCGGCGCGACGAAGATCGCGCTGGGCCATCACGCCGACGACTTCATCGAAACGCTGCTGCTGAACCTGTTCTTCGAGGGCAGCCTCAAGGCGATGCCGGCGAGGCTGGTGTCTGACGATCGCGCGCACGTCGTCATTCGCCCGCTCGTGTATGTGAGCGAGGCCGACTGCCGCGACTACACGATCGTCGATGAAGCTGCCGGTCATCGGCTGCTGCTGCCCGGCGTGCGGCGATCTGAGCCTGCAGCGCCAGCGCATCAAGCAGCTGCTGATGGACCTCGAGCGCGAGAACGTCGGCGTGAAGAATTCGATGCTCAAGGCGTTGTCGAACGTGTCGCCGCGGCACCTGCTCGATACGCGGCTGAATCCTCCGGCCGAAATCGTCGAAGATCAGGACACCCCCCAGCTGCTGCAGATTCGCATCGGCACGTGATCGCGCGCCGCATGACTCAACATGCGCGCCGTCGTTCAACGAGTCACCTCCGCACGCGTCCGCGTCGACGGGCGCGTGTCGGCGAGATTGGCCGAGGCCTGCTTGTATTTGCCGGCGTCGAGAAGGGCGACGGCGCCGAAGACATCGCCTACGTGGCCGGCAAGGTCAACGACCTCCGCATCTTCGAGGATGCGGCCGGCAAGATGAACCTCTCGATCGGAGAGGCGGGGGGCGCCGTGCTGGTCGTCTCGCAGTTCACGTTGTGCGGTGACTGCCGCCGAGGCAGAAGACCGTCATTCGACGATGCCGAGTCGCCGGCGGCGGCGAAGGCGATGTACGAAGGACTCATCGACGCGCTGCGCGCGCTGAATGTGAGGGTGGAAACAGGGGAGTTCCAGGCCGCACATGGCAGTGGAGCTGATCAACGACGGCCCTGTGACGATGCTTCTGGACAGCCGGCGCCGCTGGTGACCCGGGGATGACGATGATGAAAACTACAAATCTGGAATCTGCAATCTGTAATCTTTGCCGTTCTGCGTGCACTGCTGAGCGGGACGGCGTACGCGCAGCAGCGGCCGCTCGTCACGGAGGATCCTGAAACGATCGGCGCGGGGCATGTCCTCCTCGAGGGAGGATTCTCGCTGGATTCGGAGCAGTCCAATTTCGTAAACGGTCTCAGAGGCGACATCGCGCGCCTCGCTTCATTCGGCGCCAGCATCGGCATCGGCGCCGCCGCCGAAGTGCAGATCGACGGCGGACTTTTTCAGCGCCTCACCGTGACCGAGCGGCTTCCAAACGCTCCGCTCGAAACGATCACGCTCCTTCTCCCGGGCGACCAGCGCATCGAGCATGGAGGACCTGATCGTCGCCACGAAAGTTCGGCTCGTATCCGAGACCGAGTCGCGTCCGGCCCTTGGCATCCGGTTCGGCACCAAGCTGCCGACCGCGGCCCCGGACAAGGGGATCGGCCTTGGCACGACCGACTTCTTCGCATCGTTTCTCATCGCAAAAACGGTGCGGTCCGTGCGCACCGTCGGCAATGCCGGCTTGCTCGTTCTCAGCAACCCTGTAACGCCTGGCGATTCAGCAAACGCGCTGGGATATGGCTTCTCAATCGCGCGCGCGTTGACGAACGCATTCGAAATCGTGGGCGAGGTGAACGGACGGCTGTCGTCGTTCGAGGAAATCGTGCCGGGCAGTCCCGAGCAGCCGCGCTGTACTGCGCGTGGCTGGCCGGTACACCTACGCGATGCTGAGGCTCGATTTCGGCATTCTCGCGGGCATCACCAATAGCGACCCGAACTTCGGCATATCAGCCGGCGCGACATATGTGATTACGCGATAGGTAAAAATGGGGTCTGACCCCCTTTTTACGTTTTACGTAACTGCATGACGGACCTACGATGGCGCGCCGGTAGCCGGGGCCACGCACGAACCGGCCAGGCGTCGCACCCGTGTGTTCGCCCGCCTTGAGCACCTGAACGCCATTGACGAACACGTGCTTCATGCCCGTGCTGTACTGATGCGGCTTGTCGAACGTCGCGTGGTCCTGAATCGTGTTGGGATCGAACACGACCACGTCCGCGTAGTGACCGATTTTCAACGCGCCGCGCCTGTCGAGTTTCAGGTTGGCAGCCGGCAGCGATGTGAGACGCCGGATCGCCTCCTCGATCGACATCACCTTCTCGTCGCGCACGTAGCGCCCCAGCAGCCGCGCGAAATTGCCATAGGCGCGCGGATGCGGATTTGATTTCAGGAACACACCTTCCGGAGCCAGCGATTCCGCATCGGAATCGAAGCTCACCCAGGGCAGCTTCAACTGCTTCCGAATGTTGTCTTCCGACATGAGGAAATACACGGTACCCACGCGACTGTCGTCTTCGATGACGAGATCCATCGCGGTCTCTTCCGGTGTCTTGCCGCGCATTTTCGCCACTTCCGCCAACGTCTTCCCGGTGAGCGGCTTCAACGCGTCCTGCTTGAACGCCACGAGCAAGACGCGCTCGGGCGAGCCGGCCGCGAGATAGAGACTTTCCCAGGCATTCGTCGGCGTGGTCATCTCGCGCCTGACGCGCGCGCGGATAGCCGGATCCTTGAGACGGCGAATCCATTCGCGCAGGCCGCCTTCCTGCACCCACGGCGGCATCGCTGCATCGAGCCCAGTCGCACCGGCGGGGTAGTTGTACATGTCGGCGGTAATCTGGAGTCCTTCGGCACGCGCAGCTTCCACTCGCGCAATGACCTGATCCATCTTCGGCCAGTTCTGTTCGCCTGCCGCCTTCAAGTGATAAATCTCGGCGGGAACTTTCGCTTCCCGTGCGATTCGAATCAGCTCGTCGACGGCCTCGAGCAATGCGTTGCCTTCGCTGCGGATATGCGAGATGTACATGCCCCCATATCTGCCGGCCTCCTGTGCGAGCGCAATCAGTTCGTCGGTCTTCGCGTAGAACGCCGGCGCGTAGATCAGCGAAGAACCGACGCCGAGCGCGCCTTCCTCCATCGCGGCACGCACGAGTGCCCGCATGCGGTCAAGCTCATCGGATGTCGGCGCGCGATCGGCGTAGCCAGAGCTCGTGGATGCGGACCGTCGTCGCACCGACGAACGACGCGACGTTCGTCGAAATGCCCTTCTTTTCGAGAAACGTCAGGTACTCTCCGAGCGTCGTCCAGGAAATGTCGTACTTGATGTCGCCCTGGAGCTCGGTCATGAGCTTCTTCATCGACGGATTCAGAGGGCCCATCGAATCGCCTTCGCCCATCACCTCCAACGTCACCCCCTGCCGGATGTCGCTCTGCGACCGGGGATCCTGTATCAAGGACTCGGTGGCCCAGCTCAACATGTTGATGAAGCCAGGCGCCACCGCAAGACCGCTCGCATCGATGTCGATTTCTGCGGTTGAACTGCTCAGATCTCCGATGGCCGCGATCTGATCGCCGCGAATACCTACATCGCCCCGCGCACCAGGTCCGCCCGAGCCGTCGTACACCATCCCACCACGAATGACGACGTCGTAACGCGGAGCCTGGCGCACCCAGCCGCGCCACACAACAGAACGAAGAGGCAACCGCTCGAGATCACGCGATACATGCCGACTCCCTTCACGACACCTCGTAGAAAGCCTTGAGCGCTTCACATTCGCGCCGCTTCCGTTCCTCGGACCAGCCGGTTGCCATCTGCATGCGGTTGGCGATATCGGCCACAATTGCGATCGCCTGGATAGCCCGCGGCGCCCAGACCTGTCCTGCGGATGACGACATCCGAGAGCGTCTGCGCCATTTCTTCACGCATCGCGTGCGCGACCGGATCGGCGTGATCTCGATCGTTCAAACCGGCGCCCGGAAGAACTGTCTCGGCGGTCCGGCATTCCACCGGCTTCCGCTCCAGCTTTCGCAGAACAAGATCGACGGCGCGCTCGGCGACAGCCCGGGCGGTTGTGTACTTCACGCCAACGATCGAAATGAGCTCCCGCGTGCCGCCGTCGTCCCCATGATCGATGATGCGCGAGTGAGCGAGCAGCGACATCCGGCCGTTCGCCGCAGCTGCAGGGACGATGCCGCGATGCACGAGCGTGACTTCATCCGGCCTGAGCCCAAGGGCGGGGAAGGTCTCATTGATGTCGGTGAGAAACGCATTCACCTCTTCACGGCTGGCGCTCTGATCATCCGGCTGCCTCTCGTCTGGTGACTCGCTGGTGCCGACAAGCGTTCGGCCCCTGCCACGGAAGCATGACCAGCGCCCGCCCGGCGCGCGTGGCTCCTACCACGCGCGGCCTTGCGCGCAGGCCGCGACGTCACCAGGTTCATCGCCTTGAGCAGCGGCCATCGGGGCCGCATGCCGGTACCAGCCAACACCGTCGAGGCCCATGGTCCCGCGGCGTTCACCAACATCCGGGCACGAACGTCGAAGGTCTGGCCTGTCAACGCGTCACGCGCTTGAACCCCGGCAAGTTTGCCGCCGAGTCTGAGCGGGGAAGTGGCTTCGGCGTAGTTCGCAAGCTGGGCGCCATGTGCTGCCGCGCCAAGGGCGAAGGCCAGTGTGAGACGATCGCCGTTGACCGTCTGATAGTCGTACCAGACCGCGGCCGACGGCACGCTCCGGATCGCGCCGTCGAATAATTCTCGACACTCGGCGCCGGCGATGATGCGCCCTGCCGGCAGCCGGCGTGCGGGATCGACGCCTTCGTTGCGATCGCGGCCGACCAGCGCATCGAGCGCCAGCGCGGCTCGCATCGCGATCGGATTGCGCGTGAGCGAAGCACCGGTCGGCATGGCGAACGCCTGCGGCGCGATCCAGCGCGGAGCGATGCGCGCAAACGCGCGCCGCTCGCGGATCGACTCGCGCATGCGCCGAAAATCGGCCGATTGCAGGTAGCGCAGCCCGCCGTGGATGGTCTTGAGATGATTGAATGACGTGGCGGCGCCGAAATCGCCGCGATCGATGAGCGCGACCGACAAGCCGCGCTGCGCGGCGTCGTAGGCGATCGTCAGGCCGTAGATCCCGCCGCCCACCACGAGCACGTCGAATTCGCGTTCGGCCAGCCGCGCGAGATCTCGAATCACGCGTGGATATCTTATAGTAGGCACCGGTGGCCACACGCCCGGATCATCCGACCCAGCGCGCCGTTCGCGCCTATTGGGACACACACATTCACGACCTCGACATCACGACGCACCCGCCGGGATCTGCCGGCTTCTTCGCCGATCTCGAGCAGTATCATTTCGAAAAGCTGCATCATCTGCCGCGGCTCGTGCCGTTCGACCAGTATCGCGGCCGCCGCGTGCTCGAAGTCGGCTGCGGAGCCGGTACCGATTTGATTCGATTCGCGAGACACGGCGCGCAAGGTCACGGGAGTCGACCTCGCGCCGTCATCGATCGCGCTTGCGGCGCGGAATTTCGAGCTCGAGCGGCTGCCGGCACGCCTCGTCGTCGCCGACGGCGAGGCGCTGCCATTTCCGCGAGCGTTCCTTCGATCTCGTGTACGCGCACGGCGTCGTGCAGTACACGACCGACGATCGCGCTCTCGTCCGGGAATGCCGCCGCGTCTTACGGCCCGGCGGCATGGCGGTGTTTCAGGTGTACAACCGGCTGTCGTGGCTCAATGCCTTGTCGCAGGTCACCAAGGTGGACCTCGAGCACGTCGATGCGCCGATGCTGAAGAAATATTCGATCGGCGAGTTTCGGGATCTGCTCAAGGAGTTTCCGGCGGTCCGCATCGTGCCCGAACGCTTTCCTGTGAAAACGCGCCTGCACGGCGGACTCAAGGGCGCGCTGTACAACACCTGCTTCGTCGGCCTGTTCAATGCGTTGCCGCGATCGCTGACGAGACGCTTCGGCTGGCATCTGCTGGCGTTCTGTGAGGTCTAGCTGATGCCGACACTGATCCCGTTCGTGAAAGGGCAGGCGTATGGGAATGACTTCCTGCTCGTGCCCGAAGCCGATGTAGAAGGCCGCGATCTTCCCGGACTCGCACGGGCGATGTGCCAGCGGCACGAAGGAATCGGGGCGGACGGGCTGATGCTCTACACGTTCGGACGGTCGGCCATACGCATGCGCCTGTTCAACGCCGACGGAAGCGCGTCGGAAGTGTCGGGCAATGGCATCCGCTGCCTTGCTGCCCTTGCCGTGCGTGAGAGCCCGGGCCTGTCGCGTGTTGTCATCGACACGCCCGCCGGCGAAAAAGTACTCGAACTGCAGAGTCAGAGAGGATGACGCGCTGACCTTTCGCGCGTCGATGGGGATACCGCAAGACATCCGCCCGATCGAATTCCAGGCGGCCGGCGAGCGCATTCAGGCCGTTGCCCTGTCGGTTGGGAATCCACAATGCGTGCTGCTCGACGATCCGCTTGTCGAATCGCGACTTCGCACGCTGGGGCCGGCCATCGAACACCATCCGAAGTTTCCCGACCGCACGAATGTCTCGTTCGCAAGAGTGGAAGCGCCCAATCGGGTCCGCATCCTGATCTGGGAGCGCGGAGTAGGGCCGACGCAAGCCTCGGGCACCGGCGCATGCGGCGCCGCCGTCGCGGCGGCCTCGTACGGCGGCGCATCGCGCGACGTCGAAGTGATCTCGCCGGGCGGAAGCCAGCGCGTCGAATGGCGTGAAGACGGGCTGTATTTGACCGGGTGGGCGAAGCTGGTCTTCGAAGGGCGCTGGATGCCTCGAAACAGAAGATAGAAGGTCAGGAGAATTTGAAGACTCCTCTAGTCTCCTGTTACCGCCGTGACTTGCCGCGCGCCTTCATGGCCGTATCGATTTCTGCCATCGCCGACTGCAGTTTCGCGGCAGATTCCGCAAGCTGTTCCTGGCTCACCGTGTAATTGCCTTCCTGGATGCTCGTGCCCGCTTTTTGCAAAGACGCTTCCGCGGCGGCGATGGCCGTGCGCGCGGCGGCGGTCGCACGCCTGGGGACGCGAGCGGCGTCGGCGGCTTTCAACTGTCGTTCGGCTCGATCGAGCAATGCCGTCACTTCGCTGAGCCTCCGCTCGGACGCGCTGCGCAGCACGGCCTGCTGGCTGGCCGCTTCCTTTGCGGCCCTCTGCGCGCGATCGCGGCTGTCCAGTGCATAGTTCAGGGCCAGCCGGTAGTCGCGCTGACCGACAGCGTCCTGCGCGCTCTTGAGTGCTTTGACCGCGGCCTCGTACTGCTCGGCGGCAAAACGGTCGGCGCCTGCGGCCCGTGCGGCGTCGATCGCCCCTTGGGCCTGATCCATTTCGCGGGTGGGAGGCGTGGCGCACGCGATGGAAAGAGAAAGGGAACAGAGGAGTACCGCAACCGGCACCCACGATGAGCGACGCAACATTCAACCTGAAGTATATCTTGGAGCGCGGGACGAATAGCGCCTGCCGCTGAAATGAAGACGCTGTCGGTACACGACCGCCCTCGCGAAAAACTGCTCCGTCTCGGCGCCGCGGGCCTTGGCGACAACGAGCTGGTGGCGATCGTGGTCGGGAGCGGGTCGCGTCGGGTCAATTCCCTCGCGCTCGCCAACGACATTCTCGAAACAACCGGCGGGCTGCACGGGATGCCGCGGACCTCGGTCGATGAGCTGCGCAGGCTCGACGGTATGGGGATGTGCGAAGGCAGCACAGGTGCTCGCCGCCGTCGAGCTGGGGCGGCGAACGCTGCTACGCTGTCCGCCGGCACGCCTTCAATTCGTGAATCCGCGCGACGCAGCGGCGTACCTGCTGCCGCAGTTCGGGGCCCGCCCCGTCGAGCAGTTCGGATTGATGATGCTCGACACGAAGCACCGTCTCATCCGCACCTCGGTTGTCTCGGTGGGCACGCTCGATTCGAGCCCCGCGCACCCGCGAGAAATATTCCGCGAGGCCGCCTCCGCATGTGCCGCCGCGATCGTGCTGTTCCACAATCATCCCTCGGGCGACCCGACGCCGAGCCGCGACGATGTCGAGTTGACGCGGCGGCTCGTTCAGGCGGGGGAGATCATGGGCATCGACGTCATCGATCACGTCATCCTCGCAGACACGCGCTACTTCAGCTTCCGGGAAGCAGGTAAACTATGACGCTTGCGCCCTGACAGAGCAGAGGGCAGAGAGCAGAGGGCAACGGATACGAATGTCCCGGATTCTGTATTTTGACTGCTTCAACGGCGCGTCGGGCGACATGGTGCTGGGCGCGCTGCTCGATGCCGGCCTGCCGCTCGAGGAGCTGCGGCGCGCGCTCGGCAGCCTTGCCATCGACGGCGCCGAGGTCTCGGCGACGCGCGTCCTGCGCGCCGGCGTTTCCGCCACGAAGTTCGTCGTCGAAGAACACGGCCAGAACGCGCACGAACATGCTCGCCACCCGCACGAGCACGGTCATGACCACGGCCACAGCGATGACCACGCGCATTCACACGATCACGAACATCAGCACGCCCATGCACCGACGGCCGTCGCGCATCACCATTCGCACCGCAGCCTGGCGGAGATCAACTCGCTCATCGACCGTTCGGCCCTCTCGGCACTCGCGAAGGAGCGCGCCAAGGAGCTCTTCCATCGGCTCGGCGAAGCCGAAGCGGCTATCCATCAGATTCCCCTCGAGAAGATTCACCTGCATGAGGTCGGCGCGCTCGACTCGATCATCGACATCGTCGGCGCGGTCTTCGCGATCGAATGGTTCCACGCCGATCGCATCGTCAGCTCGCCCATGAATGTCGGCGGCGGGATGGTGCATTCGGCTCACGGGCATTTTCCCGTGCCCGCGCCGGCAACTGTGAAGCTGCTCGCAGGCGCGCCCGTGTACTCGTCTGGCGTCCAGAGCGAACTGGTGACGCCGACCGGCGCATTGCTCGTGACGAGCTACGCGACCGCGTACGGTCCAGTG
Organism: Vicinamibacterales bacterium; assembly: GCA_963802345.1. Taxonomy (GTDB): domain Bacteria; phylum Acidobacteriota; class Vicinamibacteria; order Vicinamibacterales; family JAMQPK01; genus JAMQPK01. The sequence goes on along the minus strand of CAWDIK010000001.1, from coordinate 73,680 downwards.
CCGTCGATGACGATCGACCGCGTGGGCTATGGCGCAGGCGACCGCGACCTCCCGGGCACGCCCAATGTGCTCCGCGTTCTTGTCGGCGAGAGCGCCGATCAGCCCCACACCGAGCGCATCGTCGTGCTGCAAAGCGAGATCGACGACATGAACCCGCAGCTGTTCGGCCCGTTGATGGAGCGCTTATATGCAGCCGGCGCGTTGGAGGTGTACTTTGCGTCGGTGCAGATGAAGAAAAACCGGCCGGGCACGCTGCTGACGATCCTGGCGCGTCCGGAGCAGCGCGAAGAGCTCTCGGCGATTGTGTTCCGCGAAACGACGACCATCGGCGTGCGGTATCACGAGGTCATGCGCGAGCGGCTCGAGCGCGAGATCGTGACCGTCGACACGCCTCTCGGCGACATCCGGTTCAAGGTTGCGCGCCTCGGCGACACGATCGTCAACGCCGCGCCGGAGTTCGAGGATTGCCTACGGATCGCATCCGAGCGCAGCGTGCCGGTGAAGGACGTACAGGCAGCCGCGAACAAAGCGTATCTGGATACTCGAAGGGATTAGGGACAGAGAGCAGGGATAGGACATACGTGGCGCACTTCTATCTCACGACGCCGATCTACTACGTCAACGCCGACCGCACCTGGGGCATGCGTACACGAACGTCGTCGGCGACGCGATCGTCCGCACCAGCGATTGCTCGGTGACGATGTGTTCTTTCTGACTGGTACTGACGAGCACGGGCAGAATGTCGAGCAGGCGCAAAGCGAAGGACATGACGCCGCAGGCGTTTACTCGACGCCATCGCGGACGTCGTTCAAGCAGTTGTTCGAGCACCTGAGCATCTCGAACGACGACTTCATTCGAACGACCGAGCCGCGGCACATCAAAGCGGCCCAGGCCATCTGGCGAGCGGGTTCAGGAGCGCGGTTTTCTTTACAAGGCGCAGTACGAAGGATGGTATTGCACGGTCGACGAAGCCTTCGTTCCCGAAACGCAGCTCGTCGACGGCCGCTGCCCGGATTGCGGCGGAGCCGTCGATCGCGTCAGTGAGGAGAGCTACTTCTTCAAGCTTTCGCACTTCGAGAAGCCGCTTCTCGAGCTGTACGAACGCGACCCCGAATTCATCGACGCCCGACATCCGCCGCAATGAAGTAGCTCTCGCTTCGTCAAAGCCGGCCTGAAGAATCTCAGCGTCAGCCGGACGTCGTTCAAGCTGGGGCGTGCCCGTGCCTGACGATCCCAAGCACGTGATCTACGTCTGGTTCGACGCGCTCACGAATTACATCACCGCGGCGGGCTTTCCGGACGATCACGGCAAGGTTCGACAGGTTCTGGCCTGCCGACGTGCACCTGATGGGGAAGGAGATCGTCGCGTTTTCACGCCGTGTATCTGGCCCGCATTCCTGATGGCCGCGGGCCTGCCGCTTCCCAGAGCGCATCGTCGGCCACGGCTGGTGGCTGATGAACGACGCCAAGATGTCCAAGTCGCTCGGCAACGTCGTGCGGCCGCAGGCGTCCACGAAGGTGTTCGGCGTCGACGCTCTTCCGGTATTTCTGCCTGCGGGAGATGACGCTCGGCCACGACGCCAACTTCATCGACTCGGCCTTTCTGACGCGTTACAACGCCGATCTGGCCAACGACCTGGGAAATCTGGTCAGTCGCGCCACGACCATGGTGCATCGGTACCTGCGGCGGCGTCGTGCCCGAGCCGGCGACGGCCGCAGAGGATTGCGGCGCTGACGCGGCAGCTTCGCGAGTTGATCCATCGGTGCAGTCGCGCATGGGCGAGTCGTTCCAGTTTTCGATGGCGCTGCGCGATATCTGGGATGTGATCTCTGCGACGAACCGGTACATCGCCTCGAGAGAGCCGTGGTCGCTGGCCAAAGATGAGTCAAAGCGGGACCGAGCTGAACGGCGTGCTTTACCAGAGCGCCGACGTGCTGCGCGTCGTTGCCGGTACTCATCGAGCCGGTCATGCCGAACACGATCGCCGCGGATACGAAAGATGCTGGGCATCACGCCGCAGTCGTGGCATCAGCTCCAGCACGAACGGCTCCGTCCGGGCACGCGGCTCGGTGAGACGGAACCTCTATTTCCACGAATCGAAGAAAACTGTCGAGGAACTTCGCCAAATGGCCGATCAACAGACACCCGCGCGAACCCGGAACCCGGAACCGGAACCTTGAACCCGAACCCCAGCACCCAGAACCCAGCACCGGAACCCGGAACCGCGAGCGACCGGATTTCCATCGACACATTCATGAACGTCGAGCTGCGCACCGCGAAAGTGATTGCCGCAGAAGCCGTACCGAAGTCGAAAAAGCTGATCAAGCTGCAGGTCGATCTCGGAACAGAGCAGCGAACCATCCTCGCGGGCATCGCCGAGGCCTATCAGCCGGAGTCGCTGGTCGGCCGAACCATCGTCATCGTCGCGAACCTGAAGCCGGCGAAGCTGATGGGGATTGAATCGAACGGCATGGTGCTCGCCGCCAGTCCTGAGGGCGGGAAGCCGGTTCTCGTCACTGTGGAGGCCGAACCCGGCTGGCGCGTTCGCTGACGCCTGACTAGGGATTAGGGATTAGGGATTAGTTCTTCTTCAACGCTGCTGCCCAGTTGAGGACGACGGTGACGAGCTCCGCATTAGCTTCGATTTCACTCGTCAACACGAGAAAGCGCTGTCCGTCGGCGGAAACGTCGAATGAATCCCGACCGAGTGGGACGCGAGTTGGAAACAGCGGCTCGGGCGAACCGGCCTGAAACTTCGCGCCGCGTCCATCGACAGGCACTGCCATCAGCGTCTGATTGGAAGCGAGGTAGGTCCAACTCCCGTCCATCCTTTCGCCAGCGTGGATATCCGCCATCGGCGCCTGTCGACGTAATGCGCTGCTTCTCGCCAGGGCCCGGAAACGGGGCGACGTAGATATCTGTCTGACCTGCCTCATTTGAACGGTACGCGACCCACCGACCGTCTGGTGAAAAGCGACCTGCGAACTCACTATATTGCGTCTGCATGTAAGGGCGTGGCTTCCGATCGCTCAACGGAAGAATCCAGAGGTCCTGAGCCATCCCAATTCGCGCCGAATAGGATGAATTGGCCATCCGGCGACCAGCTGAATGGATATTTTGCCCGGTCGTCACTGAAAAGGAGTTCCTCCGGTGCCCCGTCGGCAACACCCTTTACATAAGAGCGTCGTATCGTATTTGCCTTTGCTGGACGCGGCGAAGACGATGCGCTCGCCGTTTGGCGACCACACCGGTTGCATGTCTATTCCCGGATCGATCGTGAATTTCGATGGCAGGCCACGGATCAGAGTCGAATGTCCAAAGATCCGGCAGCGGTCATCGGTGAATGAGGACACCACACCGCGGTGCCGTCGGGCGAAAGGCTGAGGTCGGAATATCTTGCCGGCTCGCCCACAACACTCAGTTCCTTTCCCTTCCGATCGAACCACACCAGACGTGAGACCCCAGCAGCGTTTCCCGCTCGATACGACAAGATACCGCTCTCGGAGACCGAGAACGCGGCTCGTCCATTTGCCGCATTTACCGGCACATCCTCCGCGATTGCGATAGGGTCTCGACCCAATTCGCCGCGGTTTGCGTCGAAGAGCTGTGCCATCAGTGTTTCACCACGAACGAATAGCAGATAACCCGGCGGCGCATACATCGCTTTTGAATCCGCATTGAGCAGCTTTCTTGACGTCTGTGGAATCGAGCGAGGCAAGCCGTACCTCATTGCTCGGTTGTGCCAGGAAAATAAAATGTCGCCCATCTGGCAGAAACTGCGGAAATTTGTGCGTCTTGTCCTGCGTGGATTCAAGTGTCGTCGCAGCAACAGGATCGCCGCCTGACGCGGCGACTCTCAAAAGTCGCGCTGCCGGACGATGGCGCAAACACAATAACGTCATCCTGATTCCACGTGCCGCCCTCGCCTAGCGGACGCATCGCATAGCGGTTGCGGTGGGCCTCCGGCGAGCTCAATTCTCTTGAGCTTTCCATCTGCGAAAAAGCCGATGAAGCGGCTATCTGGAGACCAGAACGGGTAAAGACCGCCTTCCGTTCCAGCCAGCGGTTGCGCGACGAGCGACGCAAGAGAGCGTATCCACAGCAGCGGTGCACCATTGACACGCCGGGCCATGAACACCATGTGCCGGCCATCTGGTGAGACCGCCTGGCCGGACGGTATGCGAGCCAGGATTGCTTCCGCCTGAAAAGACCGTCCCTTCGGGGGCACCCACTGTAAAGCGAACAACATTCGGAACCGCCGGCACTTCGCGCAGGTGTGAAACGACAACGGGTATGGCAGCCAACAGGGCCACAGCGAGTAGCATTGTCGTAAGTAATGCCCATCTTCGACGTCCGGCAGGACGACCAGGCGCTGCGACGGCCGTTCCTGAGTGTGACGACAATCCCTCCAGCGCGAACGCTAAATCTCTTGTCGACTGAAACCGCGCCGCCGGATTTTTCTCAAGGCACCGATCGACGATCCGTGCGAGCGCGAGAGGAACCGGGCGATCGCCGCTGCTCGGCAGATCCGGCGGATCTTCCTTCAGAATCGAGCTCATCGCGTCCACCGGCGTGTCGCCGCCGAAGGCGCGCTTGCCCGCGAGCATTTCGTAGAGCAGCGCGCCGAGTGCGAAGATGTCCGAGCGGTGATCGGCCGGGTGCCCGCGCACTTGTTCCGGCGACATGTACCCGATCGTGCCGAGCACAACACCCGGAATCGTGTCGCGCGCCATGGGGCGTCGTCGGCAGCACGGTCTGAGTGCTGCCGAGAGCGCCGACGGCTCGATCGCGTCAGTTTCGCCAGACCGAAATCCAGGATCTTCGCGCGGCCGTCGCTCGGTCACGAACACGTTCTCCGGCTTGAGATCGCGATGGACGATCCCTTTCTCGTGCGCAGCGGCGAGTCCGCTGCGCGATCTGCACTGCGTAACTCGATCGCTTTGCCGAACACGGTCAGCCGGCGACCGCCGCTGCAGCGCGCTCGCGCAGCGTCTCGTCCTTCGAGCAACTCCGAGACGATGTATAGGGTCGAGTGCCCTGATGCTGGCGCTACGTCGATGTCGTGAATCGCGAGGATGTTGGGATGGTTCAGCGCGGCTGCAGCGCGCGCTTCCTGCTCGAATCGTTGCAGCCGTTCACGATCTGTCGCAGAACGCCGGCCGGCAGAACCTTGATCGGCCACATCGCGGCCTAGGCGCGCGTCGCGCGCGCGATAGACCTCGCCCATGCCGCCCGCGCCGAGCAGTGCATGACTTCATACGCGCCGAGTCGACGCCGGGCGAGAGGGACATGCTGTGGTGAAGCGGCGCCATTATAAGCGTATAATCCCGCGCAAACCGAACCCCCGGTTAACCTTCGTCAGGAGGTGACTGCATGGGCCGGATCAACCTTGGTCGCGTCGTCATCGGCGGACTGCTCGCGGGATTGATCATCAACGTCGGCGAATTCATCCTCAACGGGCTGCTCCTCGAAGAGCAGATGAATGCCGCGATGGCCGCCCTGAACAAGCCGCCGATCAACCCGAACATGATCATGTTGTTCGTGCTGTTCGGGTTCGGTCTCGGCTGCATGCTGGTGTGGACCTACGCGGCTATCCGCCCGCGGTTCGGTGCAGGCGTCAAGACGGCGATCTGTGCGTCGACGCTCGTGTGGGGCCTTTCCTATCTCTACCCGAATCTCTTCATGGTCATCACCGGTATCTTCCCGACGAACATGATGGTAATGGCGACGGTCTGGGGTCTGGTCGAAGCGAACCTGGCCGGCGTCGCCGGCGCGTGGGCGTATACCGAAGTACACGGTTAGTGGTTGGTAGGTGGTTCGTGGTTGGTTGCGGTGATACCCTGAAGACAATGCCTCGCAGGGCGTCATGGACAATCGTTGCGCTGGCGGCGGCCTTTGGCGTCGCGGTCGCCTCAGCGCAAACCACGAGCATCTGGGTATCGCGCGACCATCCGGCGATTCAGTACTCGACGCGGCCGACACGCGACGCCATCGTCAAGCTGAACGAGTCCCTCGAGAAGGGAAGTGTCACGCTCGAGTTCGATTCGCTGCCGCGCGGCTATCTCGCGTCGGTGCTGAAAGCATTCGACATCACCCGTGTCGTCGCAGACGCTCGTCTTTTCCGAGAACAGCCTGCAGCGCGACCACATCTGCAAGGAGACGCCGCGAGCGGTTTATTTCAACGACACCGTGGCGGTTGGCTGGGCGAAGGGCGCGGACACCATCGAAGCGACCGTCCTCGACGCGACACAGGGCGTCCAGTTCTACACGATTCGGCAGGTGAAGCAGCCGACGCCGCAGTTCGCTCGCCGCGCCGACTGCCTGCAGTGCCATCTCCTGCCGCAGACGCACGGTGTTCCGGGTTTGCTGACGATGAGCGTGCTGCCGTTGTCGGACAACCAGAACGAATACGCCCAGGGATGGGAAATGGACCATCGGACGCCGATCGAGGATCGATGGGGCGGATGGTACGTGACGGGAGCGCAGGTCCCGGCGAAGCATCTCGGCAACGTGCCGGTGCTGCACGTCCCGACGTCCTACGTGCGCGCCAACGTCGCGCCGAAGCTGACAACGGCAAGCGGCGCTTCGACACCTCCGCGTACCTGACCCCGCACAGCGACGTCGTGGCCCTGATGGTGCTGAATCATCAGACGCGCATGAGTAACCTGCTGACGCGGTTGGGATGGCAGGCGCGCATTGCCGCTGCACGGGGCCGCGAAACCCGGCGCGCTGCCGCAGGAAGTTCGCGACACGGCGTTCGAGCTCGTCGACTACATGTTGTTCGTGGACGAGGCGCCGCTGCCGTCAGCCGTGAAGGGCGCGTCCGCCTTTACGACAGAATTCCCGTCAAAGGGCCCGCGCGACAAGAAGGGACGTTCGCTGCGCGACCTGGATCTCACGCGGCGTCTGCTTCGCTATCCCTGCAGCTACATGATTTACAACGAAGCGTTCGACGCGCTGCCATCTGCGGCGAAAGGGCTCGTCTACGAGCGCCATGTGGGCGATCTTGTCTGGGCTGGTGACAGACGGGGATTACTCGAAGCTCTCGGCCGCGGACCGCCGCGCGATCATAGAAATCCTGCGCGACACCAAGAAGACCTTGCCGCGTATTGGCAGGGCTGCAAGGCCTGCGCTACTACGCATCCGATCCTACCACAATCCCTATCCACCAAGCCAGCGACCACCTGATGATCGATTCCCACTGTCATTTAGCCGACGAGGCGTTCGACAAGGATCCGGACGACGTCATCAGCCGCGCGCAGGCGGCAGGGCTGACGCACGCGCTCTGCATTCTCGCGGCGGAGAACACCACCGAGGCGAAGCGGGCAAGAGACCTGGCGCGCGCTCTGGCCCGCGCTCCGGTTCGGCATTGGCGTGCACCCGCATCAGGCAGGCCAGTTCACCGGTAGAGAAGCCGAAGTCGTCTCGCTGGTTCGCGCGGTCATCACGTCGCTCCCCGAGGCGCCGGGCGGTCGGCGAGATTGGGCTCGACTATCACTACGACTTCGCCCCCAGGACCCGTTCAGCACGAGGTCTTCCGGCTGCAAATCCGTCTTGCGCGCGAGCTCGATTTGCCCATCATCATCCACACGCGCGAAGCCGAGGATGACACGCTGGCCATCCTGCGCGAGGAAACCGGCGGCTCCGTGCGTGGTGTGATGCACTGTTTCACCGGCACGCCGCGGCTCGCCGAAGAGGCGCTCGCCCTTGGCATGCACATCTCTTTCGCGGGCATTGTGACCTTTCCCAAGGGCGCCAACGTGCGCGAGGTCGCCGCGATTGTCCCGGCCGATCGCCTGCTCTGCGAGACCGACAGCCCCTACCTGGCTCCAATACCGCACCGCGGGAAACGCAACGAACCGGCGTGGGTTGTCACGGGTCGTCGAAGCGCTCGCGACCCTGCGACGAGTGCCCCTGCAGGAGCTGCAGCAGCAGACGAGCGCCAATTTCCAGACGCTCTTTCGACCGTAAACTCATGCACCGCAGGTGTCTATTCGTTGACACCCCGTCATTGAATATGGTGAGATCATCGGGTTTTGAAGAACGCTGACGCCGTCGAGCAGCACCCGTCGTATGCCACCCTCGTCCAGATGTTCGAGCCGATCCGGGAAGACCTGGAGAAGGTCGAGACAGAGTTCTACCGGCACGTCGAATCCCAGGTAGACCTCATCCCGAAGATTGGGCGGTACATCCAGAACGGCGGGGGCAAGCGGATACGGCCTGCCGTCCTGCTGATGGCGGCGCGCCTGACCGGCTACACAGGCGACCTCGCGGTCCTCTACGCCGCTGTCGTCGAGTTCATCCACACCGCGACCCTCGTCCACGACGACATCATCGACGATTCGCAATGGCGGCGCGGGCAGCCGTCGGTGCATTCCCGGTGGGGCAGCGACGTCACCGTCCTTCTCGGCGATTACCTGTACATCAAGTCGATGGGCCTGGCGCTGACGCCGGACCGGCTTGATATCGTGCGGCAGCTCTGCGACGTCACCCTGCGGATGATCGAAGGCGAGCTCTACCAGCTTTCGAAAAAGGGCGAGGTGATGATCAGCGAGCAGGAGCACCTCGACATCATCCGGCGGAAGACCGCATATCTGTTCGGCGGCTGCGCGCGTATCGGCGGCATTCTCGGCAACGCGACGCCCGAGCAGGAACGCGCGCTCGAGCAGTACGGGATCAGCCTGGGCATGTCATTTCAGCTGATCGACGACCTGCTGGATTTCGCGGGCGACGAAGTCGCGCTGGGCAAGCCGGTCGGCGGCGATCTCCGCGAGGGCAAGGTGACGCTGCCGGTGATCCGCCTGTTGCAGCGCGGCGACGCCGCGACCGCAGCGATGATTCACGACGTCGTGCGCGAGCGCTGCGTGACACCCGAGCGGTGGCGCGACATCTGTCGCCTTCTGCACGAGACGCGCTCGGTCGAGTACGCGATGGACAGAGCGCAGGAACAGGCGGCGCTCGCCAAGAAGCAGCTGTACCTCTTCCCGCCGTCCGACGCGCGCGACGCGCTGATGGCGCTGCCCGATTACATCCTCGCAAGAGACCGATAGATGTGGATCCTGCCAGCCGCATAGACGAGCTTCGACGGCAGATCCGTCATCACGAAGACCGCTACTACATCGACTCCACTCCAGAGATTAGCGACGCTGAGTTCGACGAGCTCATGCGCGAGCTCCAGCGTCTCGAGCGCGAACACCCCGACCTCGTCACGCTCGATTCCCCGACGCAGCGCGTAGGCGGACGCACAGCCGAAGGGTTCGCGTCGGTCCGGCATGCGGAGCCGATGCTCAGTCTGGATAACGCGTACAACGAAGACGAGCTGAGAGCGTTCGACGAGCGGCTTCGCCGCGGCCTCGACAACGTCGAGGATGCCGTGCCGTACGTCGCCGAGCTGAAGATCGACGGGCTCAGCATCGCGCTCCAGTACCGCGACGGCGCCCTCGTGCGGGCAGCCACGCGCGGGGACGGCACGACGGGCGAGGACGTCACGCTGAACGTCAAGACGATCAAAGACGTTCCACACGCGCTCGCCGGCGGCCCGAAGGGGACCGTCGAAATTCGCGGCGAGATTTACCTGCCGCGCAAAGAGTTCGAGCGAACCAACAAGGAGCGCGAAGACGCCGGCGAGCCACGGTTCGCCAATCCGCGCAACGCCGCATCGGGCGCGATTCGCCAGATCGATCCCGAGCAGGTCCGCAAGCGGGGGCTGCGCGCGTTTTTTTATCAGCTCGTCAGCAGAAACGGCATGCCTGGCACTCACCGGGAGCTTCTCGAGACCCTCGAGCGATGGGGACTGCCGGTCGAGCCGCACTGGAAGGCGCTGAAGGGCATCGACAAGGTTGCCGCCTACTGCGCCGAGTGGGGTGAGAAGCGGTCGTCCGGCGCCCGCGCGCTTGCGTTCGATACTGACGGGGTCGTCATCAAATTGGATGACATCTCCCTCCGCGGCCGGCTGGGCACGACGTCGAAGTTTCCACGATGGGCGATCGCCTACAAGTTTCCTCCGGAGCAGGCAGAGACGACCTTGACGAAGATCGACATCAACGTCGGGCGTACCGGCGCGGTGACGCCGTTCGCGGTGCTCGAACCGGTGTTCATCGCAGGCACGACCGTGTCGATGGCAACGCTCCACAATGCGAACGAGGTCGCGCGCAAGGACATTCGCGACGGCGATCGCGTGATCGTGGAGAAGGCAGGAGACATCATTCCGCAGGTTGTTCGCGTCGTCGACCTGGAGCGCAAGGACCGCGCCGGGCGTTGGCAGATGCCCACACACTGTCCACGATGCCAGAGCGAGCTCGTCCGCGGAGACGAAGAAGCCGTCTGGCGATGCGAGAACACCTCGTGTCCAGCCAAACTGCAGCGCGGGCTCGAGCATTTTGCGGCGCGCCATGCGATGAACATCGAAGGGCTCGGCGAATCGCGCATCGCGCAGCTCATCGCCGAAGGGCTCGTGGCGAGCTATGCCGACGTCTACAAACTGACGCAGGAGCAGCTCGAACGCGTCGATCGGATGGCCGAGAAGTCTGCCGCCAATCTCATCGCCCAGATCGAGCGCAGCAAGACACGCGATTTCTGGCGGCTGGTCTACGGCCTTGGCATCCGCCATGTCGGTGAGCGAGGCGCGCAGGCGCTTGCCGGCGCGTTCGGCACGATGGACGCGCTGATGACCGCGTCAAAAGAGCAGCTTCAGGCCGTGTCCGATATCGGCCCCGTCGTCGCCGCCGCCGTGCGGGAATACCTCGATCAGCCGCAGAACCAGGCGCTGATCAGAGAGCTCGCCGCGGCGGGGCTGAACATGCAAGCGCCGATTACAGCCTCGTCAGCGCCAGGCCCGCTGAGCGGCAAAACATTCGTCCTGACCGGTACGCTCCCGACGCTGTCCCGTGAGGCCGCGACCGAAGCGATACAGTCGCGCGGCGGAAAAGTCACCGGTTCGGTCAGTAAGAAGACCGACTACGTCGTGGCCGGCGCAGATCCCGGGAGCAAGCTTGCAAAAGCCGAGGCACTCGGAATTTCCGTGCTCGACGAGGCGGCGCTCCGCAAGCTAGTCAGCTTATAATTCTCGGAGTGTTCCGGCCCTTTGTCCTCGTCACGCTGGCGTTGACGGCGGTAATGGCGTTTTTGCTCGGCGTCACCTCCGGCAGCCTGCGCGCGCCGGTGCTTCCCGACACGCCTCCGGCGCAGATGGAATTCGCCGCCGCGCCCTCCGCGAACCCGCCTATTTCTCAAGCGGAACCCGCCGCGGCAGCGCCCGCGCTCAGCCGTCCCGCGGCACACACAGCGGGGCTCGTGAACTTCGCGGACGTCGCCGAAAGTCTCAACCCGGCTGTCGTCAACATCGAGGCAACCACCCGTGCCGGAAGCCGGCGGCGGCGCGGTTCCGAGCCGAGCCCGTTCGACGACACCAACCCCGCGCCGCAAAGCCCCAACGCAGTCCGCCCACAATCGGGCAGCGGGTTCGTCATCGAGTCGGACGGACAGATACTGACCAACTATCACGTGATCCAGAGCGCCGAACGGATCATGGTGAAGTTTTCCGACGGCCGCAGCCTGCACGCGCGCGTCCTCGGCATCGATCCTGACACCGACATCGCGTTGATAAAGGTCGACGCGAAGAACCTTCCCATCGCGCCGATGGGAGACTCGGAAACGCTGCGAGTGGGCGAGTGGGTCTGCGCCATCGGCAATCCACTCGCGTACGAGCACACCGTCACGGTTGGGGTCGTCAGCTATCTCGGGCGCAAGCTGTTCGACAGCAGCCTCGACAATTACATTCAGACCGACGCCGCGATCAACTTCGGCAACAGCGGCGGACCGCTCATCAACGGTCAGGGCGAAGTCGTCGGCATCAACTCGGCCATCAGCCAGCGGGCGAGCAACATCGGCTTCGCGGTGCCGATCAACGAAGCGCGATCGATTCTCTCGCAGCTTCGCACCGAAGGGCGGGTGTCTCGCGGCTATATGGGAGTGAGGCTGTCGGACGTCGACCCGGACCTTCAGCGCTCGCTGCGGCTTACCTCGACGCACGGAGCGCTTGTCCAGGACGTCACCGCCGGGTCGCCCGGACATCGCGCGGGACTGCGTCCCTACGACCTCATCACCGGCATCGACGACAAGCGAGTGGCGAACAACAACGAGATCATCCGCGAAGTCGCGCGGCGAGGCCCGGGAACACTGGCTCGGCTGCACGTCATGCGCGACGGCCGCAGCCAGACCATTACCGTGCGGCTCGGCGAGCGTCCAACACGGCAGGCGGAGCGCGCGCTCGACGAAACGAATCCCGTGCGGCCTTCGAGCAATGCCGTCGTCCCGCTGGGCTTGAACGTGCGCGATCTCGACAGCGACACATCGCGCCGGCTGCGCTTGCCCAGCGGCGTGAACGGGGTGGTCGTGACCCGCGTCGATCCGCTGAGCTCTGCCTACGACGCCGGGATTCAGCGTGACTACATCGTGCTGGAGATCAACCGGCGCCCCATCAGTTCGGCCGACGTCTACAACCGCCTCGCGCGCGCCGCGAGTCCCGGCGACGTACTGGCCGTCTACGTATACATTCCCGCAACGGATCAGCGATCGATTCGCGCGGTCCGGGTCGACGCCCGCTGACGTGAAATCACGAATCCTGGTCATCGACGATGAGGCGGGCATCCGCGACTCGATGCGGCGGACGCTCGAGTATCAGGGCTACCAGTTCATCGGCGCTGCAACCGGCCAGGAGGGGCTTGCGCTGATCGAGCGCGATCCACCGGATCTGGTGTTCCTCGACATCAAGATGCCCGGCATGGACGGGCTCGAAGTGCTCGAGCGCATCAAGACCTCCAACCCTGCCGTTCCTGTCGTGATGGTCTCGGGGCATGGCACGGCGCAGAACGCGTTCGAGGCGCGCGACAAAGGCGCGTCGGGTTTCATCGAGAAGCCGTTCTCCGAACCGGTCCTGCTCGAGCGGATCGAGAAAGAGCTTTCAGGACATCGCACGGAGACGGCGTATCGCGCGTTGCGCCAGGAAATCGACTCGAAGTACCAGATGGTCGGCAACAGCGCCGCGCTCAGGAAAGTGGAAGAGGCGATCCGCAAGGCCGCTCCCACGCATGCGACCGTCCTGCTGCAAGGGGAAAGCGGCGTCGGCAAGGAGCTCGTCGCCCGGACGATTCACCGCCTCAGCCCTCGCAGCCGCGAGCGCTTCGTGCAGGTCAATTGCGCGGCGATTCCCGAGGAGCTCATCGAGTCGGAGCTGTTCGGCCACGAGAAGGGCTCGTTTACCGGCGCCACGGAGCGGCAGGTCGGGAAATTCGAGCAGGCAGACCGCGGCACGATCTTCCTCGACGAAGTGGGGGACATGAGTCTGAAGACGCAAGCCAAAGCGCTGCGCGTGCTTCAGGAGGGCGAGGTCGAGCGCCTGGGCTCGGCGAAGACGGTCAACGTGGATGTGCGCGTGATCGCGGCGACGAACAAGAACCTCGAGGCCGAAATCGAGAAGGGCAACTTCCGCGAGGATCTGTACTTCCGCCTGGCGGTCATTCCGATCTACGTGCCGCCGCTCCGCGAGCGTCCCGAAGACGTTCCGCTGCTGGTGAAGCACTTCGTCAATCAGCTGGGCCGCGAGAATAACCGGCGGCCAAAGCAGATCACGCCCGCGGCGATGGACGTGCTCAAGCGGCATCGATGGCGCGGCAACATCCGCGAGCTGCGAAACACGATCGAACGCCTCATCATCATGACGGAGGGGGACACGATCGACGCGCCGGACCTTCCCGAGTCGCTGCGATCGGACAAAGGCTCTCCGCGGCCCGCCGCCGCATCAGGCCCCGCAGCCGCTGTCGGCTCCGGCGCGGGTTCGGACGCGGGCACGCTGCGCGAGTTCAAGGAGTCCGCCGAGCGCGCGTGGCTCGTTGAAAAGCTGCGCGAAAATGGGTGGAACATCTCGAAGACCGCCGAAGTGATCGGCACGCCCCGGAGCAACCTCTACAAGAAGCTCGAGCAGTACGCGATACGGCAGGAGACGGACGGATAACGGCAGGGACTAGGGATTAGGGACTGGGGATTAGGGAAGTCGCTATTGTCCGAATCGCCTAAGTCCCTGGTACCAGGTGCGATAGAATGGCATGTCGCAGTGGGCCAGACGATCGCTTGCCGCAAGGCGAGAGGAAAGTCCGAACTCCGCAGGGCAGTGCGCCGGGTAACGCCCGGTCAGGGTAACCTGAAGGACTAGTGGCACAGAAAACATACCGCCCGACTCCGCGCTCACGCGCTTCGTCGAGGCAAGCCCGCGAAGGCGAGGCCTGCCGCGCCGTAGCTCGCCGGGTATCCAGCGAGCGAAGGCGGGTAAGGGTGAAAAGGTGCGGTAAGAGCGCACCGCGTCTGCTGTAAGGCAGATGGCAGGCAAAACCCCGCACGGAGCAAGACCAAATAGGGAGGCGATGTCTCGCCGTCGCCCGCAAGGGCGAAGGCGGACGAGAGAACGGCCCGTTCGAAGCTTCCGGGTAGGTCGCTTGAGCCCGTCAGCAATGCCGGGCCTAGAGGAATGATCGTCCCGCCGACGCTCGCGCAAGCGGGCGGAAGGCGGACAGAATTCGGCTTACGGCCGGCTGCGGCACTTTTCACTTTCTACTTTTCACTTTCCACTTTCTACTTTCACTTTCTATTTCAACCGCATGTCCTCATACCTCGTCACCGGCGGTGCGGGCTTCATCGGTTCACACCTTACAGAAGAGCTCATACGCCGCGGCGAACGCGTTCGTGTCGCCGACAGCCTGATCACCGGCCACCGCAAGAACCTCGCCCATCTGTCTGGCGTCGAGTTCCTCGAAGGCGATGTCGCCGATCTCGCGGTTGCGACGCGCGCCGTGCAAGGCGTCGATTACGTCCTGCATCAGGCGGCGATTCCTTCGGTGCCGCGATCGGTCGAGGACCCCATTACATCGAACCGCGCGAATGTCGACGCCACTCTCAACATTCTGGTCGCGGCCCGCGACGCCGGCGTCAAGCGCGTCGTGTATGCGGGCTCCTCGTCGGCCTACGGCAACACGCCGACGTTGCCGAAGCACGAGGACATGCCGACCAATCCGCTGTCTCCGTACGCGCTGCAGAAGCTCGTCGGCGAGCAATACATGCAGATGTTCACCTCGCTCTACGGACTCGAAACGGTCACGATCCGGTATTTCAACGTGTTCGGACCTCGTCAGGACCCCTCTTCACCGTATTCCGGCGTGATCTCTGTCTTCGCGAAGGCGCTTCTGGACAACAAGGCGCCGACGATTCACGGCGATGGCGAGCAGACGCGCGACTTCACCTACGTGGCGAACGTCGTGGACGGAGTGTTGCGCGCGGTGACTGCGCCCGAGGCATCGGGCCAGGTGGTGAACGTCGCCACCGGCACGCGCATTTCTCTGAATCAGTTGTTCGCGTCGATGCGTGATGCCATCGGGAGCCGGCTGGAACCGTCGTACGGCCCGACGAGGCACGGTGACGTGAAGGATTCGCTCGCCGACATCACCCGCGCACGCACGCTGCTCGGTTACGAGCCCTCGGTGTCGCTGGAGGAAGGGTTGAAGAACACGATCGAGTGGTACCGCAGCGCGGCTAATTAATCCACTTCAGGTCGCGCGTCATCACGCCGAAGTTGCGGCGGTCGCCGCGCACCTTCCACGGCGGGTCGATCCGCAGCACCAGCCACTCGCCTCCGGCCGGCGTCGTGTTCGATGGAGGAATCGAATACTTCAAGTCGTGCCACTCGCTGATCGCTGAGCACCTGTCTTGTCGATCACCTTGCCGCGCATCTCCACCGTGATGGTCTGCGGCTTGTCTGCATTCGAGCGCACCTTCAATTCGACGCCCTTCGCGGCGGGGGGCGGGTGCAGAAACGCGAGCGGCGTGCTCCACCGGAAAATCTGGCCGGGCGCGCCACGCTCCGCCTTGTAAAATCCGCGCGAGCGCCCTTCTGGAGTCGTGGTGGGCGCATAAATCGGCTCTTCGGTCTTCCACGCGCTGCCTTCGGTGACGCGGCCATCGACGGTGAACACGTCCATGTAGGGAAAGAAATCGGCCTGCCACTCGGAGGAACTCCACACGTACGACGCAAACTGGCGCGGGCGCGGCGCATGCTCGTCGAGCTTCAACGCCGAGACGCCGGGAAATGGATTTTTCAAACCGAGGGTGTCGACAATCGTCGCCGGCACGTCGCTGATCGCGCTCGGCGCTTCCGAGATTCGGAGCGGTCCGGTGCTGTGCGGCTGCTTCACCACCAGCAGCGCCAGCGAGCTGCCCGACATTTCAGACAACGGGCCGCCGAAGATGTCGCGGTCGCCCGGAAACCCTTCAGGCGGTAGCGCCACGCCGTGATCTGACGACACAACGATGAGACTGCTGTCGTAAAGACCGAGCTCGCGCAGCCTGCCGAGAAGCTCGCCAACACGCCGCACCGCGCAGCGCGACTGACCCGTGTAGTTCGGCCGGCGCAGCGATCTGCGCGCCGATGTACTCGCAATTGGCATCCACCGACACTGGCCAATGCGGAATCGCGACGTGGATGTACTTGTAGGTGGGATCGTCGTGCGTGACGCGCATTTTCGACGTGTAGTCCGCCAGAAACGCCTCGCCATTCACAGGGCCGTACCGCCGGCCGCGTGTGCCCACCGCATCGCCGAACCTGTTCTGCAGCCGCCAGGTCTGGTTGTTGTAGATCCACGGCTTCAGCACGTGCGGTGCATGGCGGAACAACGCGAGGTCCGCGAGCTGCCATCCCGCGAATTGCACGTACGCCTCGTAGGTGACATACGGCGTGGGCAGCTTGTAATACGTCGTAGCCGCGGCCCTGTCGTAAAGCAATCCGGACACCGCATCGACGCGATAGCCCTGCGACTTCAGCGTGCCGAAGAGCGACGCCTTTCTGAATGACTGCGCGATGAAGCGGCGCATCGGCTCCTGGTTGCGATACACCGATCCCGTCAGCATCGCCGGAATGCTGACGATCGTGGTCGGGAACGCGCCCATGTGGTTCCTGAAGAAGGTGAATCCGGAGAACTGGCGGTCCATCTGCGCACGGTCGGCCTCGACGATGTCCTCGAAGGCATCGGATTGGAAGCCGTCGAGCACGAAGTGAAAAACGTTCTGCTTCGTCGAGAGCTCGAAAATCTCGTCGGGCGCCCCTTGCCATTTTGCGCGCTGCGTCGGGATCGGCCTGCGCCGCGGTGTACGCGAGCAGCACCACCTGCAGCGCGATCAGAATGCGGCTGGCGAACACAGCCGTCGAAAACAGCGTTCGCGCGAAGATCAGCGCCACGATCGGCACGCCGAGCCACAGTGCCAGTTCGTAACGGTTTCGCCAGTCGTTGCCGCTCCAGTCGATCTCCTGCCCGTTGAGCACGCCGTAGTCGCCGACCATCAAGTTTCCCTGCGCCCAGACCGTCACGCCCAGCGCCACCAGCAGCACGACATAGTGCGCAAAGAACCTGGCCGGCAGCAGCACGCCGATCAGCGCGAGCGTGGCGGCTATGGCCACGATCCATGGAGCCACGTGCACCAAGAGGCTCCAGAACGGCGCGCTGAATTCCGCCGCATTGCTGGCGTAGATCGTGTGGGGGCCGAACAACAGAAGTTGCAGCGGCAAAAGAAGCGAGGGAAACACAACGGTGAGGAAGCGCCGCGGGCGCGAGTCGATCATCGTGAGGAGTGAAGTTCACCGCGATTATATCCGTGGCAACGGTGGTTGTCATTCCCGCCACCCTCAAAACCGCATACGTTGGCGTGTTATCGCGATGCGAGCGCGAAACCGTGCCCGCTCAAGAACTTTCCACGACGCGTCTCGCGTGAACTCGACGGCGCGAGCATTGCCACACGACCATGCGGCTCCGACATCCCCGGCGCGTGCACACCGGTGCCTGACCACCACCGGTTCGTCGTGTCAACAACCGTCGGAGCCACCTTCGCTACCAGCCGAGCGGCCGTCAGGCCGCGAGGCACAGGTCGTCAGGGATGGTCCCCACGACACGTTATCAAGGAGGACAGACATGAAACGCTCAGCGCTCGTGCTCGTCGCCGCTCTCACCTGCATCGCATCGCCGCTTTTCGCACAGCGCGCCACAAAACCACCGGTTGCCGCGACGGTGGTTTCCACCGAGACCATCAACCTGAACACCGCCACCGCGGCGCAGATTGCCACGCTGCCCGGCATCGGCGCGAAGACAGCAGACCTTGTCGTGCAGTACCGCACGAAGAACGGCCCGTTCAAGAAAATCGAGGAAATCATGAACGTGCGCGGCATCGGCGAGAAGAGCTTCCTGAAGATCAAGGATCGCCTCACAGTGGCGGCGGGGCAGAAATAGAAAATAGAAAGTAGAAAGTGAAAGTAGAAAGTAGAAAGTGGAAAGTAAGGGCTACTCGCTGCTCGAGGTGCTGATGGCGATCACCGTCATGGTGATCGTCGGCGGCGCGGCGATCCCGCTGGCGCAGTCCAGCGTCGATCGCACGCGGGCAGCGGCGGCGGCCCACTACGTGGCCGGGCGCGTGGCGATGGCTCGCTTCGAGGCGGTCAGGCGCTCGGCCTACGTAGCCATCCAGTTTGTCCAGCAGCCCGAGGGCTATCGGATCCGAAGCTACGTCGACGGCAACCGCAACGGAGTGCTCGCTCGCGATATCGCGCGCGGCATCGATCTCCCTATCAGCGCCGTCGAACAGCTCGAATATCACTTCAGCGGCATCGAGTTCGGTATTCATCCGAACGTCACGGGAATCGATCCCGGCCCATTCAACACTGCCGATCCGATTCAAATCGGCAGTTCGACGCTGCTCAGCTTCAGCCCTGCTGGAGCGTCGACGCCAGGGACGCTGTTTCTGCGTGGCCGTCGCGGCAACCAGTTCGCTGTCCGGGTACTGGGCGCCACCGCGCGGACGCGCATCCTCGAGTTCAACTTCGCCGCCGGCACATGGCTGTCCCGGTAAGCCACGAACGGCGCGCGGCGCCACGGGTGTGCGCCTTTACTGACCCAGGGCATGGAGCGAGCGCGTCTGCGCCCCGGTCGTCTCGCACACGTCATCGATCTGTCGGCGGGTGGCGCGCTCATCGAAACCGACTGGCGTCTTTTGCCTGGAATTCGGGTCGAGATGCAGATTGGCGAGCCGGCTCCTCTCTTCCGCGTTGCCGGCCGCATCCTGCGATGTCATGTCGCCCTGCTCGATCGCGAGCGCATCCGGTATCGGGGAGCTCTGATGTTTGACGAGCAGCTTCCCCTCTGGGAAGTAGCGACCCAGTGGCCGAAGCCGCTGACGTAGTGCACCGAGGGCACGGCGCACGACGAGAACGAAATACCCGGAGGTCATCTGGTGATTGAGAGATTGGTGATTGAAGGATTGAGTTGATGTCGATGAACACACGAAAAACCCCAATCACCCAACCACCAATCCCCCAATCACCACATGGCATACCTCTTGTTTTCGCTCCGCGCATGCGACGAGACGGCGCGGCTTCGTTGATCGGATCGAGTGCGGTTATGCAGGCGGTGCGCGAGCGCATCGAGCGCGTGGCAGCCACGGACTTCGTCGCGCTCATCGACGGCGAAAGCGGCACCGGCAAGGAGCTGGTTGCCCGGCAGATTCACGAGATGAGCGCGCGCCGGCGCGGGCCGTTCGTGCCGGTGAATTGCGCGGCCCTTGTCGAGACGCTGCTCGAAGCCGAGCTTTTCGGCATCGAGGACCGGACTGCCACCGGTGTACGCGGGCGCCGCGGCAAGTTCGAGTGCGCCGACGGCGGAACGTTGTTTCTCGACGAGGTCGCCGACCTGTCGCTTTCGGCGCAAGCCAAGCTCCTGCGCGCGCTCCAGGACTTCGCCGTCGAACGGGTCGGCGGCCACGGCCTCCATCGCGTGAATACGCGGGTCGTGGCGGCGACCAACAAGAAACTGTCCGGGCTCGTCGAGGCCCGCCTCTTCCGCGCCGATCTCTTTTACCGGCTGGCCGGCATCGAAATCCAGGTGCCGCCCTTGCGAGACCGGCGCGAAGACATTCTCGAGCTCGCGTCGTATTTTCTCGAGCGTCACGGAGAAGCGCGCCGCCTCACGCTCTCGAAGGCGGCAGCCGACGCGCTGCTGACCTACGACTGGCCCGGAAACGTCCGCGAGCTCGAACGCATGATGGAGCGCACTGTTGCGCTTGGCACCTCTCGCCACTATCGAAGTAGGCGATCTGCCAATCCGCATATGCCACGCGTTCGGTGATGTGCTGCTGCCATCAGTGCTGCGCAACGACACGCTGCGTGCCTGGGGCAGCCGATACGTCAGGCTCGTCCTCGAGCGGAGCGGACGCAACAAGCGCAAAGCATGCCGCGCGCTCGGCATCAGTTATCACACGCTGCAGGCATATCTGCGCTATGCCCACAGGCTTCAGGTGAGCAGCGCGCAGGAAACCTCGCCCGAGTATTCGGCCGAGAGCTAGCTGGACGCACCCGGCACAACTGGACTGGCGGAAGCGGGGCACGGCAGTTGCCGTGCGGGGTCATGCGCACGTCCGTTTCGTACCGCGGTCACGCCGAACGGCGCGCCGCGGGCCACCCGAGCGACGCGACGGTGGTGGAGGTGGGTATGTCTCGAACCACACGGCTATTGGCTTTTCTTATCGCCATGGGGATGGTCCCCGCACTCGCCGCGGGGCAGGGAAAGGGCCCGGACGGACAACGCAGGGGCAACTATCAGGAGCACGACCGCGCGACGAACACCAGTTTTGCAGCGACGACCGATGCGGCAGGCAATGCGGTGCTGACGCTCCATGGCGGCGACTTCACGCTCGAAAAGGTGATCGCCCATACCGGCGATGCGACGCTGCGGCTCTCGCAGGGGAAGGACGTGGTGTCAATCGCCATCAGCCAGGACGGATTTCAAGTCGCGAGGGGGCAAAAGACGCTACGCGTCGATCCTCGCTCCGACTCGCCGGACAAGGCGGACAGCGTCCGGTCAATCCTGATCGGCTCGCAGGCCGTCCGCTCGTTCAAGCGTCTGGTGTCGGCACTGGAACAGCGAGACGAGACCGAAGACGACGGTCCTTTGGCGCTCAGCGCGATGGTTGATGGCGCCATCGTCCAGCTGCTCGACGGCGATCCAGATGCGGCGCGACGGCTCGCGAAACGGATCACTCGAAAGCAGCGAGCGGCGGTTCGCGTTGTCAAAGCCGGGCGGCCGCCGGCGTCATGGTCGATTGCATCGGCCTCTATCAGGTCGCACTGATGTCGGCGTACAGCCAGTTCGAGAGCTGTGCGATGGAATCGAAGGAATATTCGTGGTGGAGCCGGGACATTGTCTTTCAGTTGTGCTCGTGGGAGTGGGCGATTCGATCCCAGCAGTACATCTGGCAATTCATCGGGTGCTTCATGTTTCCATGGTGACATTCATGCTGAAGCTACTGCTTGGCGTTCTCCTTGAGGTGTTTATCGCCGTGTCGCTCGCGGGCGCGATTCTGGCGCTCCTGATACCGGCTCTCAGCCTGACGCAGGCTGTAGGGAAGGGCGACGTGCGGGTGATCGTTGCCGTTGTCGGAGTGCTACTTGCCTCGGTGGCTGTCGCGCTGTTCCGGCCGGGTAGCGCGATTCACCGCTACATCAAACGCTGAGTCGAGCTGTGCGATCTGACGGGCCAGTCGCCCGTCAGATCGCTTTGGGGAGCAGCTCACGGAAAACTCAGTGGTCACTTGCCAATCGGGCAGGGCAGGTGCTGCGGCTCGATGAGGTCGGGTAACGGCGCCGCGCTGAGCTGCTGCGTCACCGTCCTCAATTCGCGAATGTTGCCGGGCCAGGCGTATTCGATCAGGCGGCGGCGCGCAGCGCTCGACAGCCGGGGCGCCTCGGTCCTCGCGTGCAACGACAAGTAGTGTCGAAACATCAGAGGGATGTCCTCGCGCCTCTCCCGAAGCGGCGGAATGGTGAAGTGGATCACATTCAGCCGATAGAACAAATCGTCGCGGAACAGGCCGGTCTGGACCAGCCTGAACAGGTGAGCGGTGGTGGCCGTCATGAGCCGCACGTGTCTCTTGACGGTTGTCGATCGATCCATGAATCCCAGCAACTGTGACTGGGCGGCCGCCGGCATCTTCTCGATGTCTTGAATGAGCAAGGTGCCGTCGTCTGGTGCTTGAAGAAAGGCGCCGCCCACTGCGACTGTCGCGCCCACGCCGGCGGGCGGAGTCGCGCTGAGCACATCCGCGGCGTCGATGGCGACAAACGGAGCGCGCCGACGCTGGCTCAACTGGTGGATCATGTTGGCCGCGAACCGCTTACCGACCCCGCTTTCGCCGGTCAGCATGACGCTGGCGTCCGTCATGCTCGCACACCGCATTTCCTCTTCGAGCCTGCGCATCGCGCCGTTGGCCCAGACCAAACTCATTGTTCGAGGATCCATGCCCGCGGACAAAGCAAGTTACGCGCCCCACGAGCCCGTGCAAGCTCTGTTCTGTAAGTTATTGGTATTAATGTACTTATTTTCAGTAGTGCAAAATGCTTAACATATGCCTCGTGCCGAAATGACGAAAATTCGGCATTTGACGACGCCCTGACGATTCGACGGAACCTGATGGACGAACACGCGCTTACGGTGCCGGCGCTTCTCGAGGAAGCGCAGCGGCTGCAACAGGAACTACGCGAAGAGCGCGACCGGCTCCGGCTGCTTCTCGACGTGAACAATCTGCTCGTCTCGCGCCTCGACTATCCGGAGCTGCTCCGCACGCTGTCGGAATCGATGCAGCGCGTCGTCAAGCACGACTCGGCGAGCGTGGCCCTCATCGATCGAGTAACCGGCCAACTGAAGCTTCAGGCGCTGACATACACAACCGGCGGCGTGATCGAGCCCGACATCGACCTCACGCTGGACGGTTCGGCCGCCGGCGTCACGTTTCGAACCGGTGTCGCGCGCGTCTTCCGCAAAGAGGACCTCGATCGGTTCTTCAAGGATGGGCCGCCGCTGCTGCCGCCGACTCTTCAGTCGTTGTGTTGCGTTCCCCTGGTGACGCGGCGCGGCACGCTTGGGACGCTCAATGTCGCGAGCGTCGATCCGGATGCATTCCCCGTACAAGAGCTCGACCTGCTGAAGCAGATCTCCAAGCAGGTCGCGATCGCGATGGAAAACGCTCTCGCGTACCAGGAAATCATGGGCCTGAAAGACCATCTCGCCGAGGAGAAGGAGTACCTCGAGGCGGAGATACAGCTGGGGCATGACTTCCGCGGCATCATCGGCGAGAGCTCGGCGCTGAAGAGCGTGTTGCAGGCTGTCGAAACCGTGGCGCCGACCGATGCGACGGTCCTGATTCGTGGCGAGACCGGGACAGGGAAGGAGATGCTGGCGCGCGCCATCCATAACCTGAGTTCTCGCCGCGATCGGACGTTCGTGCGCCTCAACCTGGCGGCGCTTCCTGCATCGCTGATCGAGAGCGAGCTCTTCGGCTACGAACGAGGCGCGTTCACCGGCGCCACCAACAGCAAGATCGGCCGGCTGGAGCTCGCTAACGGGGGCACGCTGTTTCTGGACGAAGCCGGGGACATTCCGCCTGAGATTCAGCCCAAGCTGCTGCGTGCGCTGCAGGAAAAGGAGTTCGAGCGCCTGGGAAGCACCCGGACACAGCGGGTTGACGTGCGATTAATCGCGGCCACCAATCGCGATCTCGAGCAGATGATCGCCGACGGCCTGTTCCGGAGCGATTTGTACTACCGGTTGAATGTGTTTCCCATGCACGTACCTGCGTTGCGCGAGAGGCCGGACGATATCCCGTCGCTCGTCCACCATTTCGTCGACAAGTTCTCCCGTCCGCTGAAGCGCCGCATCACGATCATTCCGAGCGCGGCCATGGAGGCGCTGAAGCGCTCGTACTGGCCAGGCAACATTCGGGAGCTGGAGAACCTGATCGAGCGCGCGGTCATACTTTCGTCGGGGCCAGAGCTCAGGGTGCCGCTCGCCGATCTCAGACCTGCGCTGACCCGCACGGTGAGCGCGCCAAAAACGCCGGCCGAGCAATTGCTCGAGATCGAGCGCCAGCAGATTCTCACGGCGCTGCGCGAGTCCGGCGGCGTCATCGCCGGCTCGACCGGAGCGGCCGCCAGGCTGGGTATCAAGCGGACGACGCTGCAGTCCCGCATGCAGAAGCTCGGAATCACCCGTCCGTCGTTCTAGCGCGTCTTTTCGTGCGCCTGCGTGCTTGACCCGAAAGTGGCAGCATAGTACCTTGACCTTTGCGTCCAGCAAAGGACGCCTGCCGCGCCGTAGCAGCATCAGCTGCGTAGGCGGGCGCGCCTCAATGAATCAGTCTTCCACCGACCAGCTCAAAAAAACGCCCTTGAATGCACGGCATCGTGCCCATGGCGCCCGTATGGTGCCATTTGGCGGCTGGGATATGCCCGTGGAGTACTCGGGCATCGTCAACGAGCACCTGGCGGTGCGAACGAAGGCGGGCCTGTTCGACGTCAGCCACATGGGCGAAATCGAGCTGGCGGGGAAGGACGCCCTCGCGGGCGTGCAGATAATTTCGTCGAACGACGCGGCAAAGTTGAGCATCGGGCAGGCGCAGTACTCGGCGCTGACGACGCCGTCAGGCACCTTCGTCGACGACCTGATCGTGTATCGCCTTGCCACCGAGCACTACCTCCTCGTGGTCAACGCGGGCAACATCGACAAGGCGTACAAATGGATTGCCGAGCACGCTCGCCCGGTTGGCGACGTCGCGGTCGTCAACTCGAGCTCGCGGTATGCGTTGCTTGCAGTGCAGGGGCCCGAAGCATTGGGCATCGTCCAGGCGCTCACGAGCGTCGACCTGGCCGGCATCAAGTACTACTGGTTTGCCCACGGCGAAGTGGCAGGAGTACGCAGCATCATCTCCCGCACCGGCTATACGGGCGAGGACGGCTTCGAGCTGTTCATTCCTCCTGCATCTGCTGAGCGCGTCTGGAATGCCATCCTCGACGCCGGCGCCGGAGCGGGGATCGTCCCCGTCGGCCTTGGCGCGCGCGATACGCTACGCCTCGAGGCGGGTATGCATCTGTCGGGGCAGGACATCGACGAGACGACGACCGTCCTCGAGGCGGATCTCGGCTGGATCGTCGGCTGGAAAAAAAGTGACTTCATCGGCAGGTCTGCGCTCGAGCAGCAGAAAAGCGCCGGGCCTGCGCGCAAGCTGGTTGGGTTCGAAATGACCGCTCCCGGAATCGCGCGACATGGTTACACTGCGCACACCTTAAGCGGCGAAGGCATCGTGACCAGCGGCACACAGACCCCTTTTCTCAAGAAGGCGATAGGCCTGGCCTATCTGCCAATCGACGCGACAGCGGCGGGGACGGAGTTCGACGTCGACATTCGCGGCCGCCGCGTGCCCGCGCGGGTGGTCTCGCGGCAGTTCTACAAACGTTCCCGGAGCTGACATACATGTACCCTTCCGACCGACGCTATACGAAAGACCATGAGTGGATCATCGCGACGGGCAATCTCGGACGCGTCGGCATTACCGACTTCGCACAGAAACAGCTCGGCGACGTGGTGTTTGTGGAGCTTCCCGAAGTGGGTCGCTCCGTTTCACAAGGACAGACAGCCGGCACCATCGAGTCCGTGAAAGCGGTGTCCGAGCTGTACAGCCCGGCTACGGGAAAGGTGGTCGCCGTCAATCCAGATGTGACGTCGAAGCCCGAGCTCGTCAACAAAGACCCCCACGGCGCCTGGCTCTACGACATAGAGCTCAGCAACCCGGCCGAAGTCGAAAACCTGCTTGATAATGATCAGTACGCAGAACTGGTGAAATAGCGCGCGCAACATGCCAATCGATTCTCCTGATACGTTCGAACAACGTCATATCGGCCCGGATGAGAAGCAGCGCGCCGACATGCTGCGTGTCATCGGCGTCCGCTCGCTCGACGCGTTGATTGATGCGGCGCTGCCGGCAAGCATTCGCCTCGGCAAGCCCCTGGCGCTGCCGCCCGCCGAGACCGAGCACGAGTACCTCGACAGGCTGCGGACGGTGGCCGCGAAAAACCAGCGGTTCCGCTCGTTCATCGGAATGGGGTACTACGGCACGATCACGCCGAGCGTGATTCTTCGAAACCTCTTCGAAAATCCGTCGTGGTACACGCCCTACACGCCTTACCAGGCGGAGATTGCCCAGGGCAGACTCGAATCGCTTCTCAATTTCCAGACGATGGTTCGCGACCTGACGTCGATGGATATCGCGACCGCGTCGCTTCTCGACGAGGCAACGGCGGCGGGCGAAGCGATGACGCTGCTGCATCGCGTGCAGGCGCGCCAGGCGACGGGAGCACGCAACGCGTTCTGGGTGTCGGAGCGGACGTATCCGCAGGTGCTCGACGTCCTCAAGGGGCGGGCCGAACCGCTCGGCATCAACATCATCCTGGGCGATCCGGCGTCGGCGCACTTCAGCGGCGACGTGTTTGGCGCCTATGTGCAATCACCCGATGACGACGGCGCGCTCGTCGATCTGCGCTCGTTCATCGAGCGCGCGCACGAACAGCACGTGCTCGTCGCGGTCGGCAGCGATCTGCTGGCGCTCACCGTCACGACTGCCCCCGGCGAAATGGGCGCGGACGTGGTCGTCGGCAGCGCTCAACGGTTTGGCGTGCCGATGGGATATGGCGGCCCTCACGCGGCATTTCTCGCGACGCGCGAAGCGTTCGTCAGGCAGGCGCCGGGCCGCATCATCGGCGTATCCGTTGACGCGCACGGAAGCCTGGCGTACCGCATGGCGCTTCAAACGCGGGAGCAGCACATCAGGCGCGAGAAGGCGACCTCGAACATCTGTACCGCGCAGGCGCTGCTGGCAAATATCGCCGCGATGTACGGCGTCTACCACGGGCCCGACGGGCTTACCGCGATTGCGCGGCGCACGCACGCCCTGGCGACGACGCTCGAGACCGCCGCAAAAGCTCTCGGTTATCGCCAGCAGAACGACGTGTACTTCGATACGCTCCGCATCCAGGTGCCGGACGGCATCGGCGAGACGACGGTAGGCATAAAGGCCATTGCCGAACGCGCGCGATTGAATTTCCGGTACTTCGACAGCCTGCACATCGGCATCGCGCTCGACGAGACGACGACGCTTGGCGACGTGCAGGCGATCGCGGGAGTTCTCGCAGAAGCGGCAGGAAGACCGGTTCCCCGCATCACCGACGCCGAGAGGCCGCGCGATTTGCCGACCGGGCTCGCACGAAAGTCCGCGTTCATGACGCACCCGGTGTTTTCGGCGCATCGCTCGGAAACCAAGATGATGCGGTATCTGAAGAACCTCGAGCGCAAGGATGTCGGTCTCGATCGGTCGATGATTCCGCTTGGCTCGTGCACGATGAAATTGAACGCGGCGTCCGAGATGATCCCGGTCACATGGCCGGAGTTTTCCGCGATTCATCCCTTCGCCCCGCTGGACCAGGTGCAGGGCTACGCGCAGGTCATCAGCGAGCTCGAAAAGGCGCTGGCCGAAATCACAGGGTTCGCCGCGGTGTCGCTGCAGCCCAACTCCGGCGCGCAAGGAGAGCTCGCCGGCCTGATGGCCATTCGCGCGTATCACCGTTCGCGCGGCGACGCGAAGCGCACTGTCGTGCTGATTCCAGCATCGGCGCATGGGACGAATCCCGCCAGCGCGGTGATGGCGGGACTCAAAGTCGTCGTCGTCGCAACCGACGCGAACGGCAACATCGATGTCGCCGATCTCACGGCGAAGGCGGCACAACACCGCGATGCGCTGGCGGCGCTGATGGTGACCTATCCATCGACCCATGGCGTGTTCGAGGACGCCATCCGCGACATCTGCGCCGTCATTCATAAGAATGGCGGTCAGGTCTATATGGACGGCGCGAACATGAACGCGCAGGTCGGGCTCACGAGTCCTGCGGCGATAGGCGCAGACGTCTGCCACCTGAACCTGCACAAGACCTTTGCGATTCCGCACGGCGGCGGCGGACCGGGCATGGGGCCAATCGGCGTGGCGGCACACCTCGCGCCGTTCCTGCCAAGCCATCCGGTCATCCGCGTTGGCGGCTCGGAGGCGATTCACGCGGTGTCGGCGGCGCCCTGGGGCTCGGCGAGCATCCTGCTGATCTCCTATGGCTACATCCGCATGCTGGGCGGCGAGGGCATGACCAACGCCACCAGGCATGCCATCCTCAACGCGAACTACATCAAGAAGCGCCTCGAGTCGCATTACGACGTGTTGTACACGAGGCCGAACGGGACCGTCGCGCACGAGATGATCTTCGACCTGCGCAGATTCAAGGCGTCTGGCGTGGAAGAGCTCGACGTGGCGAAGCGGCTGATGGATTACGGATTCCACGCGCCGACGGTGTCGTTTCCGGTCGCCGGCACATTGATGATCGAGCCCACCGAAAGTGAGTCGCAGGAAGAGCTCGACCGCTTCTGCGATGCGATGATCGCCATCCGGCAGGAGATTCAGGCCGTCGTCGACGGAAACGCGGATCCGACAGACAACGTGCTGAAGAACGCGCCGCACACCGCAGAGGCCGTGGCCACGAGCAACTGGACACACCCTTACACGCGCGAGCAGGCGGCGTTTCCGCTGCCGTTCGTCAAGGCCGACAAGTTCTGGCCGCCGGTGGGCCGCATCGACAATGCCCATGGCGATCGCAACCTGATCTGCACCTGCCCGGATGTCGCGGAGTACGTGAACACGTAGATGCGGGTGCTGAATGCCGCCCAGATGCGGGACGCCGATCGTCAGACCATCGACGAGATTGGCATTCCGTCGATGGTGCTGATGGAGAACGCCGGGCGGCAGGTCGTGGCGGCGCTCGAAGCGGCTTACGACGATCTCCCCGACAAACAGGTGGCCGTGCTCTGCGGGCCCGGCAACAACGGCGGCGATGGGTTCGTCGTCGCGCGCACGCTGTACCAGCGCGGCGTCGATGTGTCGGTGTTCGTCATCGCGACCATGGCGGCCATCAAGGGCGACGCGCGGCTGAACCTCGAGATTCTCGGCCGCCTCGGCCTGACCGTCGTCGAGATTTCTGACGAGCACGCCTGGGACCTGCACTTCTCGGAAATTTCACAGTGCGACCTGATTATCGATGCGATCTTCGGTACGGGCCTCAAGTCGCCGCTCGCCGGCATGCTCGAAACAGTCGCTGCCGACGTCAATGCCTCGAGCATTCCGGTGGTCGCCGTCGATCTTCCGACTGGTTTGTCGGCTGACCACGCCGAACCGATCGGCGAATGCATTCGCGCCGCCATGACGGTGACGCTCGCCGCGCCCAAGCTTCCGCTCGTGCTTCCGCCAGGCGAGGCGCTCGCGGGCACCATCGTCGTCGCCGACATCGGCATTCCTCCCGAAGTGCTCGACAATCTCGCGGGGCCGCGCCTCGAGCTGCTGACGCGCGAGCGCATGCGCGAGATCCTCCAGCCTCGGGAGTCGGACTCGCACAAAGGCGATTACGGACATGTCCTGGTCGATCGCGGGATCGCGCGGCAAGACCGGCGCCGCGCATCTTGCCGCCGTCGGCGCGCTCCGTTCCGGCGCGGGTCTCGTCAGCGTCGCGACGCCTCGGAGCGCGCAGCCGATCGTTGCGGCGATGGGAGCCGAGTACATGACGGTGCCGCTCGACGACACCGCCGAGGGCACTGTCGCGGGGGGCGCCTTCGAAAGTGTGCTCGAGCTCGAGCAGGACGTCATCGCGGTTGGGCCGGGCCTCGGCGTCGGCCCCGACGTCACGCTCTTCGTACAGGAGCTGGTCGAAAAGAGCGAGAGCCCGCTCGTGCTCGATGCCGATGCGCTGAACGCGCTCGCATCCGATCCCGATCGTCTGCAAAGCGGCGGCGAAGGGTCGCGGTCGATCGTCATCACGCCGCACCCGGGCGAAATGGCGCGCCTGGCGAATACGTCCGTCGACGAAGTGCAGGCGAGCCGGCTCGACGTCGCTCGTGACTTTGCGGTTCAGCATCAGATCTACGTCGTGCTGAAAGGCTATCGAACGTTGATCGCCACGCCGGAAGGCAAAGTGTTCATCAACCCGCTCGGCAATCCCGGAATGGCAACCGGCGGCACCGGCGACGTGCTGACCGGCGTGTTGGCGGCGTGGCTCGCGCAACTGCTCGACGCGGAAGCGGCGTGCAAGATTGCGGTGTATCTCCACGCGCTCGCGGGCGATTTGACGGAGGCGGACGAAGGGGAGGTCGCGATGACGGCCGGCGATCTCGCTGCGCATCTCGGCGACGCCGTGCTCGAGCTGACCGCGCGACGCCGCGTAAAGCCATCCGATGGCCAGTCCTGACATTCGTCACCACAAGCTCCGAACAGGAAACCTTCGAGCTCGGACGAGACAGTTGCGGCCACGCTGACGCCAGGGACGTTCGTGCTGCTGCACGGCGATCTCGGCGCCGGCAAAACGGCCTTCGTGCGCGGCCTGGCCGCCGGCCTCGGCGCCGATCCGGACAACGTGTCGAGCCCGACGTTCGTGCTGATTCAGCACTACAAGGGGCGCACGCCTCTCGTACACGTCGATCTCTATCGGCTCGAAAGCGGCGCCGCGGTCGATGACTTGGGACTGGAAGAGACTGGCGAACGGAGCAGTAGTGGCGATCGAATGGGCCGAGCGCCTACCGCGGCCGCTCGAGGGCAGCGTGACGGTGAGAATCGAAGACCTGGGCGACGACAGCCGCCGGATCACGATCGAACGACTGACGGAAGCCGAACCAGGAACTCGGAACCTGATCTACTCCGATCGATAGTTCGGCGCTTCCTTCGTAATCGTCACGTCGTGGACGTGGCTTTCGCGGAAGCCGGCCTGCGTAATCTTGATGAGGCGCGCTTCCTTCTGAAGCGCAGGAATGTTGGCGCAGCCGCAATAGCCCATGCCGGCACGGAGACCGCCCACGAGCTGGTGAATCATCGAGGCGACGCTGCCCTTATGGGCCACGCGTCCTTCGATGCCTTCCGGCACCAGCTTCTCCTGCGCGCCCTTGTCCGACTCGAGCTCGAACTCATCCTGAAAATACCGGTCGCGGCTGCCGCGGCGCATCGCGCCAATCGATCCCATGCCGCGATATTCCTTGAAGCTCCGGCCCTGATAGAGGATGAGCTCACCAGGGCTCTCGTCGGTGCCGGCGAACAGATTGCCGATCATGACCGAGCTGGCGCCCACCGCAATCGCCTTCGTGATGTCGCCCGAGAAGCGGATGCCGCCGTCGGCAATCACCGGAACATTGTGCGTCGCGGCAGCGCGCGAACACTCCATCACCGCCGTGATCATCGGGCACGCCGATGCCGGCGATGACCCGCGTCGTGCAGATCGAGCCGGCGCCGATGCCCACCTTGACCGCATCCACGCCTCGCTCGATGAGCGCTTCGGTCGCCTCGGCTGTCGCGACGTTGCCGGCAATCAGATCGATGCCGGGATGTTCGCGGCGGATGCGCGCGACCATGTCGAGCACGCCCTGCGAATGGCCGTGCGCGGTATCGATGACGATCACGTCGACGTGAGCGCCGACCAGCGCGGCAGCGCGTTCGGGCGTATCGCGAGCGATCCCGACGGCCGCGCCGACGCGCAGGCGGCCAAGGGCGTCCTTGCTGGCGTTCGGATACTTGATCTGCTTCTGGATGTCCTTGACGGTGATCAGGCCCTTGAGCTTGAAGTCGCGATCGACGACGAGCAGCTTCTCGACCTTATGGCGGTGCAGGATTTCGCGCGCCGCATCGAGCGTCGTGCCGACAGGCACGGTGATGAGGTTCTCGCGCGTCATGACCGGCGGAAATCGGCCGATCGACGTTGGTCTCGAACCGCAGATCGCGATTCGTCAGGATGCCGACGAGCCGCCCTTCCTTCGCGCCCCCTTCGGTGATGGGCACGCCGGAGATGCGGTATTTCTTCATCAGCTCGAGCGCTTCGTAGATGCGATGCTCGGGCGACAGCGTGATCGGATTCACGATCATGCCGCTCTCGGATCGCTTGACGCGATCGACTTCGGACGCCTGCTCTTCGATCGAGAGGTTCTTGTGGATGACGCCGATGCCGCCATGCTGCGCCATCGCAATCGCGAGCCCGGACTCGGTGACGGTGTCCATCGCGGCGCTGGCAATCGGCACGTTCAGCTGGATGTTGCGCGTGAACCGGCTGGTGACGTCGACCTGGCTTGGAACGACTGTCGAGTGCCGCGGCACCAGAAGCACATCGTCGAATGTCAGAGCGGTGGGGAGGTCGGTGATGAGGTCGACCGCGCCCAGCTGGAGGATTGACGATGCGTTTCGTGGTTTCCATGGGCTCCTAGGCCGCTGCTCCATGGCATTTCTTGTATTTCTTGCCGCTGCCGCACGGGCACGGATCGTTGCGGCCGACCTTCGGCTCGTCGCGCCGCACCGTCTGCACCGGCGCGTCGTCGCCGCCCACGCGCGGCGGAGCCGCCGAACGCGAGGGCAACGGCTGCCGGCGCCGCTGACGCCCGCGGCGCCGACGCAAACGCGCCGCACCGGCTCCGCCTTCGGCTCGTTCAGCGTCATCGGCGCCGCCGCGCGGCGCGGCGGACGCGCGCGGCGCGTCATCGCCGACGACCGTGAACTGACCGATCCACAAGCGGTTCGACCATGTCCTCGTCGATGCGGCGCTTCATGTCCTGAAACAGCTCGAAGCTTTCTCTCTTGTATTCGACCAGCGGATCCTTCTGCCCGTATCCGCGCAGCCCGATGCCTTCCTTCAGGTGATCGAGGCTGTAGAGGTGGTCCTTCCACTGCGCGATCGACCGTCTCGCAGCATGACGAAGCGCTCGACCTGCCGCATCATGTCGGCGCCGACGCCTGTCTCCTTGGCGTCGTACTTCTTGACGATGCGCTCCCAGAGCGCCTCGCGGATCTCCTCGGCACTCTTGTCGGTGAAATCGAGGCCGGCGTAGTCGCCCGCATCGAGGCCGAACACGCGCGACATGTCCATCTTGAGCGCGTCGAGATCCCATTCCTCGGCGTCCATGTCCTTGCCCGCATACGCCTCGATGGCATCGTCGAGAATGTCCTCGGCGAGCATCAGCAGATACGCGCGCGTATCGACGTGTTCGAACGTCTCGGCGTCTTCCTCGTCCTGAACGCGAACCTTGCCCTCGAGCAGCTCACGGCGCAGCGCGTAGATGTTCTCGCGCTGCTTGTTCATGACGTCGTCGTACTCGAGCAGGTGTTTTCTGGTTCCGAAGTTCTGCGCCTCGACCTGTTTCTGCGCGCGCTCGATGGCTTTGGTCACCATGCCGTGCTCGATCGGCACGCCTTCTTCCATTCCGAGGCGCTGCATGAGCCCGGCGATGCGATCGGATCCGAAGATCCGCATCAGATCGTCTTCGAGCGACATGTAGAACCGCGACGACCCGGGGTCTCCCTGCCGGCCGGCGCGGCCTCGCAGCTGGTTGTCGATGCGCCGGGCTTCGTGGCGCTCGGTGCCGATGATGTGGAGCCCGCCGACATCGACGACTTCCTTGTGCTCGGCGTCGGTCTCGCGCTTGAAGTGGTTGAACACCCGGTCCCAATCGGCGCGCGGCGCCTTGTAGAAACCGTCGAGATGGTAGAAGTGCACGAAGTCGTCGTCGTCGGTGAAGCGCTCTTCGCCCTTCGGGAGCCGCTCGGCTTTCTGCTCGCCCAAGCAGCTGCTGGCGCGCCATGAACTCGGGATTGCCGCCCAGCAGAATGTCCGTGCCGCGGCCGGCCATGTTGGTCGCAATCGTGACCGTGCCCTTGCGCCCCGCCTGAGCGACGAACTCGGCTTCCTGCGCGTGATACTTCGCGTTCAGCACGACGTGCTTGATGCCGCGGCGCTTGAGCTTCGACGACAGCTTCTCGGACTTCTCGATCGACACCGTGCCGACGAGCACCGGGCGGCCGGCTTCCTGCTTCGCGAGGATGTCGTTGACGATCGCTTCGGACTTCTCCTCGCCCGTGCGGTAAATCGAGTCGGGCTCTTCGACGCGCCTCAGCGGCTTGTTCGGCGGAATGACGATGACGTCGAGCTTGTAAATCTTGGCGAACTCTTCCGCTTCGGTCTCTGCCGTGCCGGTCATGCCCGACAGCTTCTTGTACTTGCGGAAGTAGTTCTGGAAGGTGATCGTCGCGAGCGTCTGGTTCTCGCGCTCGATCTTGACCTTTTCCTTCGCCTCGACAGCCTGGTGCAGGCCGTCGCTCCAGCGGCGTCCGGGCATGAGACGGCCGGTGAACTCGTCGACGATGACGACCTGGCCGTCCTTGATCATGTAATCGACGTCGAGCTTGAAGATCGCGTGCGCGCGAAGCGCCTGTTCGACATGGTGCTTGATGTGCGCATTCTCCATGTCGTACAGGTGGCCGCCGTTGAGGCGGTTCGAGAGATATTTCTCGGCCGCCTGCATCCCGCTTTCGGTCAAGGTGACCGTCTTGTGCTTTTCGTCGACGATGTAGTCGCCGGTCGCTTCGAGCGCCTCGCGCTCCTCGGCTTTCGTGTCGCCCTTGGTCTTCGCGCCGGCCTTCAGGCGCGGGATGATGCGGTCGACCTCGTAGTAGAGGTCGGTCGAGGCCTCGGCCGGCCCCGAAATAATCAGCGGCGTTCGCGCCTCGTCGATGAGGATGCTGTCGACTTCGTCCACGATGGCGAAATGGTGGCCGCGCTGGACGTACTGCGACAGCTCGAACTTCATGTTGTCGCGGAGGTAGTCGAATCCGAACTCGTTGTTCGTGCCGTAGGTGATATCGGCGGCGTAGGCCTTCTGCCGCTCGGCGTCGTTCAGCTCGTGCTGGATGACCCCGACCGACATGCCCAGGAAGCGGTGGATCTTGCCCATCCACTCGGAGTCGCGCCGGGCCAGGTAGTCGTTCGTGGTGACGACGTGGACGCCCTTGCCTTCGAGCGCGTTCAGATACGCGGGAAGGGTCGCGACCAGCGTTTTTCCTTCGCCGGTCTTCATCTCGGCAATCGCGCCGCTGTGGAGCACCGCGCCGCCCATGAGCTGCACGTCGAAGTGCCGCATGTTCAGCACCCGCCGTCCGGCCTCGCGGACGACCGCGAATGCCTCCGGCATGCAGGTCGGCGAGCGT
Source organism: Vicinamibacterales bacterium (assembly GCA_963802345.1). Lineage (GTDB taxonomy): Bacteria > Acidobacteriota > Vicinamibacteria > Vicinamibacterales > JAMQPK01 > JAMQPK01. The sequence continues at coordinate 38,678 of CAWDIK010000001.1, read as the reverse complement.
CTCGCCTTTGGCCAGCCGGTCGCGGAATTCGGCCGTCTTGGCGCGAAGCTGCTCGTCCGAGAGCGCCTGTATGGCCGGCTCGAACGCGTTAACCTGGTCGACGAGCGGGCGCAACCGTTTCAGTTCGCGCTCGTTTTGGGTTCCGATGACTTTTGCGAGGAGAGTACCCAGCATGGGGAATGTCTTTCCGAGGGTATTCTGACGATTCTAACACTAATTTGAGCGCCCGACCGCCGGGGCAGACTGCGGAAGGCAGCAGAGCAGGGCGTTGCCCTGCTCGGACTATCTCGGGCCTGGGGTTCGTCGCCTCCGGGGCTTTGCCGGTCAGCAGTTGCAGCGGATTGATTAGCTTGCCGTTGGCGAGAATTTCGTAGTGGAGATGCGGCCCCGTCGCCCGGCCGGTGGCACCGACGTAGCCGACGACGTCACCGCGCTTGACCGTCGCGCCCTGCCAGACCGCGAACTTGGAGAGGTGGCCATACCGCGTCACCAGGCCGAATCCGTGGTCGACGACGACGAGGTTGCCGTAGTCGCCACTCGGCGCCGCCAGCTCGACCTTGCCGGCCGCCGTCGCAAAGATCGGTGTTCCTTTGTCGGCAGAGATGTCGAGCCCCGGATGAAAATCCCGATCGCCTGTGAAGGGATCCGCGCGCATGCCGTAACCGGCGGAGAGCCAGCCGTGTACAGGCCAGATAGACGGCGTCGCGTTCATCAGCGACTCGCGTTTTTCGACGTTCCGGCGCACGGCGCTGAGATGTCCCTCGAGGCTGCCGAGCACGTTGCGCAGCATCGTGAAGGTCTGATCGAGCGACGAGACCGAGGCGGTGTTCAACTCCGGTGTCAGCATGGCGCTCGCACCCTCGACCGACGTGCCGCCGACGGCACGGTTTTTCACGTTCGATGGAAGCTTCTCCATGGCGCGCGCCGACACTGGATCGAGCCGCGCGCGAAGGCCGAGCTCGCTGATGGCCGACTGCAGCGATTCGATCTGAGCGGTCAGCGCGCCAGTCGCTTCGCGATAGCTCGAGTTTTCCTGGACGAGCGTCGAGTTGGACGCGCGCAGGTGATTCACTTCGGTCGTCGCGCTTAACCTGAGACCAAGCCCCACGAGAACGGGGAAGGCGAGCACCGCGACGAACGCGAGGGCGAACGGACGCAGACGAATCGTAAGCCGGCGCACCGTGCCGGTTTGGCGGTCTGCAAGCACAATCGTGTAGCGTTTCGGCATCAGATACGTATCCGCTCGATGTCGGCCGAGGCCGCGTTGCTATTGGGGGGAGCGCCTCAGGAAGGCCTGCCAGCCGAAGCTCGTCATCGAACGGCCGAGCGCCGGTTGGTGCAAACCGAAAGGCCTGAGGACTTTAACACAGGATATCGACGAAAAGGTACCAGAAGTTTATGGTTGGCGAACACCAGGCGAAGCCTCGCTGAATCTGTATTGAAGCGCCTCGGCCACATGCTCGCTCGAAATCGACACGGCGCCCGCGAGATCCGCGATCGTCCGGCTGACGCGGACCACACGGTCACAGCCGCGGGCGCTCAGACAGAACTTCTGAATCGCCGCCTCGAGCACGTGTGTCGTCCGCTCGTCCAGGCGGCAATGTTCAGTCATTTCGCCGCCTTCCATTTGCCTGTTGAGCCGTTGGCTGCCCTCGCCGAATCGCGCGCGCTGTCGCTTTCGAGCCTCGACGACCCGTGAACGGATAACCGAAGACGGGTCGCCGTTGTTGCGCACAGCGTCCCGCACACTCGATCCAATCGCCGGCACCTCCACGACAAGGTCGATGCGATCGCGAAGCGGCCCGGAGATGCGGCTCGCATACCGCTGGATCTGTGGGTCCGAGCAGCGGCATGCGCGTCGCCGATCGCCGAGGAAACCACACGGGCATGGGTTCATCGCCGCAACGAGCATGAATCGAGCGGGGAAGGCAGAAGTGCGCGCCGCCCGCGCGACGATGACGCGTCCCTCCTCGAGCGGCTGACGAAGCGCCTCGAGCACGCGGCGGTCGAACTCGGGCAGCTCATCGAGAAACAGCACGCCATTGTGGGCAAGGCTGATTTCGCCGGGGCGAGGAATCGACCCTCCACCAACCATGGCGACCTCGGAAATCGTGTGATGCGGCGCACGGAACGGGCGGTGGTGCATCAGGGCCGTGCCTGGCGGAAGCGTCCCCGCGACCGAATGCACGGATGTGCAGTCGAGCGCCTCGTCGAACTCGAGCGGAGGAAGAATGCCCGCCAGCCGCCGCGCCATCATCGTCTTGCCGCCGCCGGGCGCGCCGATCAGGAGAACGTTGTGGCCGCCCGCAGCGGCGATTTCCAGCGCACGCTTCGCCATGCTTTGACCGATCACGTCGGCAAAATCGGGTTCGGGATCGCCTTGCGAGGCAACCGACGGTCCGTCATGGCCGACCTGAAGGTCGGCACTACGGTGCCGCTGTTCGTCGTGCCGACCTTGAGGTCGGCGTTAGTCGCGTGCCGGCTCTAGGCCAGCCCCTGCGTTCAACGCCTCGACCGCCTCCACCAGCGAATCCACCGGCAGCACTTTCAGGCCCTCGACGACGTACGCCTCCGGGGCATTGGCGCGCGGAAGCAGAATCGCGACTTTGCCCTCTCGCCGGGCGGCGACGGCAACCGGCAGCACGCCGCGAATCGGCTGGATTGTTCCGTCCAGCGACAGCTCACCGAGCAGCACGACTCCGTCGACGAGCCGTGGCTCGATGACGCCACTGGCGGCGAGCACTCCAAGTGCGATCGGGAGGTCGTAGGACGCCCCGGCCTTGCGTATGTCGGCCGGCGCCAGGTTGACCGTGATGCGATGACCCGGAAACTCAAATCCCGAATTACGAATGGCGGTGCGCACCCGATCCCGGCTCTCGCGGACGCTGGCGTCGGGCAGACCGACCATCGTGAAGACGGGCAGGCCGAACGACACGTCGACCTCGACGATGACGGCCAGCGCCTCGACGCCGACGACGGCTGCACTCCGAAGACTGGCGAGCACGCCGACCGGCGCTGCAAAGAGCCGTCCGCAGGGACTATGGAAACAATCCGAAAACCCGATAGTTATGGATGCGGTTTTCTCGACGCATCAATAGCTGCCACTCAGCCATCGTGGAAACGACGCAGGATTCGCGATCCGGTCACTCGCAGGTTACGGGGAGAACGACATGTTGGACGCATTCGGAATCGGTTCAGGCACGAAGAAAGCGCAGAAAACCGCCAACGACGACCTCCAGGCGCTGATCAATTCCGCCCGCGAAGAGCGCAGCGCGCTCAGCGAGATGCTGACCCAGGTGACGAGCCGCGGTTCAAAACTCGCGCAGACGCACAAGGCGCTGGAGCAGATCGAGAAGACCGCCGCTGGAACGCTTGGCCGAGTCGACGAGTTGGGGCGGCGCCTCGCGAGCCTGGACGAGCGCACTTCGGCACTGGAAAGCGTCGACAAGAAGATCAAGACGCTGCATGACACCGTTCGCCACGCGCAGGAGGCCGCCGAGCGCGTGGTCGGGCCTGACAGCGACCTGCAAAAGCACCGCGACGCGCTCAAGCAGCTCTCGTCGCAGACGCTCGAGACGCGGGCGAGTTTCGACACGCTGAAGAAAGAGCACGCGTCTCTCGAAGAGTTGCGGACGCAGTTGAGGCAAACCCAGGGAGATCTCAAGAATTCGCTGGATTCCGCGACCGTGCTCAAGACCGAGCTCGACCAGGTCCGTGCGGCGGGCGCGATTCTCGGACAGGATTACGCGCGGATCCGCGAGATGTCGCGCGAGGCCCGCGAGGACAGCGGCGCCGCGATGGAGGCGGTGAAGGACGTCGAAAAACGCATGGGGCCGCTCGCGCAGCTCCACGAGCTGAGCAAGAGCACCGAAGAGCGCCTCACCTCCCTGAACGCCCTGGCCGAACACGTCACGCACAAGACGAAGGCGCTGGAAACTCAGAAGCACACGATCGACCATGCGGTCGTCGAAGCCAACAGGCTGAACGAGCTGGTCTGGTCGATGGACGCACAGATTGCCAAGCTCAACGAAGGCAACAAGCAGATCGCGAGCACCGAAGAGAACCTCGCGCGCATGGAAAAGCTTGCCGCCGAAACCGCCAGCCAGCTCGACGCTGCGGCGAAAGCGAAGGACGAGTTGGCGCGCGAAATCGCTCGCGTCGAGAAGGATGGGCATACGCTGAACGATGCGATCCGCGGGCATGTCGAGAAGCTCACGGTCGAGAAGAAGGAATTCGAGATCTTCGATCAGCGGCTGCGTGTGCTGCAGACGTCAATCGGCGACGCTGAAGGCCGCATGCAGTCGCTCGCCGCGAACGACAAGGACGTGGCGCAGCTCAATCAGCGCGTCGATGCCCTGGCCACACGGTACCAGGAACTGTTTGCGCAGAGCGACGAGCTGAACAACAAGCAGGAGGCGCTCGAGTCACTGCAGACGAGGCTCGATCAGGTGGATCAGCTCTCGAAGCGCACCACCTCGCAGCTCGACGCGCTCAATCAAAGCCGCAGTGACCTGGACGTGCTCCGGAAGGAAATCGCCGATTTCCACACGTCCTATGCCGAGGCGGCGCAGCTCCGCGACAAGCTCGGCGCCGATCGCGCCGCGCTCGAGAGCTTCATCGAGCGCGTGACGGCGCTCAGCCTGCACACGCCGGAAATCGAGGCAAAGATGGACGCCATCCAGGCCAACTTCGGCGTCATCGAAGAAGGCATGCAGCAGGCCACTCGCGTGAGCGAGCTCGCAGGCGAGCTCGATGGACAGGTGAACCGCGTCACCTCGCGCCTGCAGTTCGTCGAGCAGGTCGAAGCGCGCATCAATAGCCTCGGCGGCGTACTGTCCGACGTCGAGCAGAAGCTGAACGACCAGCTCGCGCGTCGCGCCGAAGTCGACACCATCAAGACGCAAATCGACACGCTCGGGGCGCTCGTCGCCGACGCCCAGAGCAAGCTCGACGGGGTCCACGCGCTTCAGCACAAGCTGCTGCCGATGGCCGCGCAACTGTCCACGCTCCGTTCGGAAATCGAGAAGGCGTTTGCACGGCATCGAGACCGTGCAGCGCGAAGAGGGTGTCCTGGCCGAGCAGGAAAGCCGTCTCACGAACCTGCTCGAGTCGACGCGGCAGATCGCCGAACGACGTCACGGAGCGGCAGCGGCAGGTGCAGAGCATGTCCGAGGAGCTCACCCGATCGGCGGCGATCAAGGAAGAGCTGCTCGCGCGAGCTCGCGCGCATCCAGGCGCGGCAGCGCGACACCGTGGCACATATGGACGCGTCAGACGATCAACTGAAGCGGGTCGAGACGATGTACAAGCAGCTCGAGCAGCGCCGTTCGCAGCTGGCGTTCGCCGAGAAGAAAATTGCGGCGTTCGAAGCCCGGATTGGCGAGCTCAAGCAGTTGACCGATCACGTGGACAAGCAGATCGACGGCATCTCGGAGCGGCAGAACGTCGTGTGCTGCCGTGAAAGCCGAGGTCGAAAGCGTGCATCACATCGGCGCGCGCAGCAAGGCCGACCTGCAGTACGTCGCCGAGCACCGCGCAGAAGTCGCCGGCATCAAGACCAGCGTCGACGAAGTGCTCTCGCAGATCGGACAGACCGAGGAGAAGCTCAGCGTCATCATGGCGCGCAAGAAGCTCGTCGACGAGGTCGAGGTGAAGACGCAGATGATCACGAATCTGCTGGCCGACGTGCGCGTCAATCTCGAAACGCTCGGCGAGCAGAAGTCTGTCGTCGACCACATTTCGGAGAAGCTGGCGCGCCTCGATTTCGTGACCAGGGAAGCGCAGAACACCCTCGCCTCGCTGCAGCGCGAGCGCGAGCTGGCTGAGCGCATCGAGCACGGCATCAAACAACTGCGGTCGCGCTCGATGCCCGTCCCCGTCGAGAGCAAGACCGCCTGACGAGACTTCCGCCGCGTCCTGTGATCGCCTCGCGCCCGTCGCCGCCGCCACACCGGCGGTGACGGCGCGCGGATACAGACTCTTCTGCTGAGAAAGATTCCCCTCTGCGTCTCGGCGTCTTGCGTTGAGAGAAGAAGAAGACTAGTTCGCCGCGCGGCTGGCAAAAATCGTCAGGCGATCGCCGATCCTGATCTGATTGCCGCGGATGACGCGTGTATTCCACGATTTCAGCGAGGCGATCGTCGTGTTGTACAGCCTTGCGATGGAGGAGAGCGTATCGCCGCGCTTGACGCGGTGAACGATGCGCTGCGGTTCGGCGTTGTCAGGCGCGGGCGACGCGGCCGCCGGCTTCGGCGCTGGCGCCGCGGGCCGGGACTCGGCGACAACCGGTTCGTCTGGTGCGGGATTCTCGGGCCGCGCGGCGAGCAGCGTCGTCGGCGCCCTCGGAATGATGAGCTGCTGGCCAGGCTGCACGCGCGACCGTAGCGTCAGTGAATTCGCCTCGGCCAAATCCGCCTGCCGCACTTTCAGCTTCCGCGATATCGACAGGAGCGTTTCGCCCCGTTTCACCGAATGCCACTGGAACGCGTTGAGGCTCTCAGGTGGCGCCTCGGCCAGGCGCGCACGGAACGCATCGCCGGTCCCGACCGGCAGCTTGATTTCGTAATTCGGCGAGCGCACCGGCGTCGTCCAGCGGCGCAGCTCGGGGTTGAGCGTCTCGATGTCGTCGATCGGCGCATTCGTCCACTCGGCAACGAGCCGCAGATCGATCGGATCGCTCACCTGCACCTTCTCGTACACGAGCGGCATCTCCGGTTCGACGTTGAATCCGTACTGCGCCGGGTTCTTGGCGATGACGATCGCCGCGAGAATCATCGGCACGTACTCGCGCGTCTCGCGCGGCAGATAGCGCGTCGTCGCGGTCAGCGCCCAGAAGTCGTCCTTGCCCGACCGCCGAACGGCGCGCTGCACACGGCCCGGTCCGCCGTTGTACGACGCCATGGCGAGATGCCAGTCGTTGTCGAACATCTTCCCGAGCGTCTTCAGATATTGCGCGGCGGCCTTGGTCGCCTTTTCCGGATCGGAGCGCTCGTCGACGTACCAGTTCAGCGTCAATCCGTGCTCGCGGCCCGTGTAGCTCATGAACTGCCACATGCCTTGCGCCTTCACCCGCGAGCGCGCGGTGTTCTTGAACGCGCTTTCGATGAGCGGAATGTACGCGAGGTCGAGCGGCAACCCCTGCTCGCGGAACTCCGCCTGAATCATCGGAAGGTATTTCGCGCCGCGCTGCAAGCCTTCGCTGATGAAATCGCGCAGGTTTCCCTGAAACAACTCGATGTAGGACAGGACCTTGCGGTTCAGCGGAATGTCGACGTCATGGCTGGTCTGACTGAGATCGCTCGCGACTGCCGTCTCGGTGGCCGTGGTCGGCGCCGGCGGATCGAACGTGGAAATCGCGAGCAGCTTGTCGATTGACGCCGGCTCGGTCTTTTTCTCCACGAATCCGTCGCCCTGCGAGAGCGCCGTGATCTCGTAGGCGCTGATACGCTCGACGAGCTGATCGAAGTGGGTGCGGACGCGTGCCTCGGTCCGCGCGCCATTGGGCGACTTCAGAAGCACCTCGATGGCGAGATCGAAGGATGTCCGCGCCTGCTCGAGGTGCCCGAGGCTGAGCTCCCGCTCACCGGCGGCAAAATGGCGCTGCGACTCGGCAATCAGGTCGGCAATCGGGTCCTGGACCCGGGCAGGCTCCGGCTGGCGAACTTCCACAACGGGCGGGGGCGGTGGGGTGACCCTGACCTGGACAGACTTCGTCCCCCTGCCGCAACCCACGATCGATACGCTTACGCCGATAGCAGCTGCCACGGGCAGCAGTGTCCGGTAAGTCATAATCTCTCTTACAGTTTCGTCCCGGGCCCGACCGAACGACAGAGACGACCGTACACCGAGTGGGAACCTGACTGGGGAAGTCGAAGGAGCGTAACACGCCGTTCACTGGTTGGTCAACCGTTAAGTCCAACCACGTCAGCAATAGCAGGAATGTAAGGGGTCGAGGAAAGTGTATCAGCGAGCGTCGATGAAGACCCGCTTTTCCTCGCCCAGGTCGCGCGCCGCCGGCGTCACAATCGTGCGGCTGTCGAGCACGATTTTCGCCCCCGTCCGCAGCGGCCTGCCGGACGTCCTCTTCGCACACGAACTCGGCCGGCCGCTGACGTACCGGGGTCTGACCCCGTACTGTACCGGGGTCAGAGGTCGCCGGCATGACCCGAGAGGCGCCGCTCCTCCTGTACCGGGGTCAGACCCCGGAGCCGCGAATCCCTCGTGAGGCCAGGAACTGGTCGATCCGTTGTCCGAGGGCGGAGGGGTCCAGCCCGGCGCTTGGCGGCCGGCCCGCGGGCTTCCCCTGGGGCTGGGCGGACATCGCCCTGCCGTCCGACGCAATGCTGCCCTTGGCGGGCTGGGTCTCGTACGCCAGACGCTTGACGTTCAGCAAGTGCTTCGGCGAGATGTTGTCGGAGGTGATGTTGCCACCCCATCCGCCGCACCCCAGCGTCATCGCGGGATCCAGACCGGTGGTCATCCCAACAGACCCATGCGTCGTCGGCGTGTTGACGACGATACGGAACGCCGGCTTCTTGAGGCCGAACTCCAGAATGATTTGATCGTTGCGGGAATGGATCGACATCGTGTGACCCATGCCACCGTAGCGCAGAATTTCCTTGCAGCGCTCGCAGCCCTCGCGCCAGTCCTGTACGACGTACCACGACAACAGGGGACAGAGCTTTTCGATCGAGAGCGGATAATCGCGTCCGACGCCGGCGAGCGGCGCTACCAACACGCGCGTCGAAGGCGGCACGCTGATCCCCGCCTTTTCCGCGATGACGGTTGCCGGCCTGCCGACGAGCGCAGGATTCGGCAAGCGCTGCGGCGAGACCAATACTTTCGTGACGGCGTCGATCTCGGCCGCATTCAGAAAGTACGCGCCCTGCTGCACGAGCTCCCGCTTCAACTCCTCCGCGATCGCCGTATCGGCCACGACCGAATTCGGCGACGAGCAGAGAAGTCCGTTGTCGAACGTCTTGCCGATGATGATGTCTGATGCCGCCTTCTTGATGTCGGCCGAGCCTTCGACGTAACACGGAGCGTTGCCCGGACCCACACCATAGGCGGGCTTGCCGGAGCTGTACGCCGCGCGCACCAGGCCCATGCCGCCCGTAGCGAGTATCACGGCCACGTCGCGGCTCTTCATCAGTTCCTGCGTGCCTTCGAGCGTGACGGTCGTCATCCAGTTGATGCTGCCCTCGGGCGCGCCGGCGCCCCGCGCGGCTTCATTCATGATCTCGGCGACGCGCGTGATGCAGCGCACAGCGGATGGATGCGGGCTGATGACGATGGCGCATCGTGCCTTCAGCGCGATCAGGATCTTGTAGATGGCGGTGGAGGTGGGATTGGTCGACGGCACGATCGCCGCAACCACGCCGAACGGCTCGGCAATCTCCACGACCTTCCGGTCTTCGAGACGCTGCAGCACGCCCACGGTCCGCATCGGCCGGATGAATCGGTAGACCCGATCGGCCGAGAACTGATTCTTCTGGATCTTGTCCGCGACGACGCCGTAGCCTGTCTCCTCGACCGCGAGCTTCGCCAGGGCCTCGCACTGTGGAGCGACCGCTGCCGCCATCGCATCCACGATCGCGTCGATGCGCTCCTGCGAGAGCTCGGCGATTTCCATCTGCGCCTGCCGCGCGCGGCGCGCAAGCGTGCGCGCTTCCGCCATCGAAGCCAGATCGCGATCGGATGCCTTTGAGGAGGGAACTGGTTGAGGACTCGCCATGTCCCGCGCCTGTTAGATTTTGGGCAGAATTTTTTCGACTTCGCCGTGCGGGCGCGGAATGACGTGGACAGAGACGAGCTCTCCGACGCGGCGCGCGGCGGCAGCGCCGGCATCGGTGGCGGCTTTCACGGCTCCAACATCGCCGCGCACCATCACCGTGACGTAACCGGCGCCGATGTATTCCTTCCCGATGAGCACGACGTTGGCGGCCTTCACCATCGCATCTGCCGCCTCCACCGAACCGATGAGTCCCTTCGTTTCGACCATTCCAAGCGCTTCTAAGGACATGTGAGCGCGACTCTAACAGATTAGGCAGGGTGCGGCAACGGGGTTATAATGTTGACTCCTCTCGGGTTGAACCGACATAACCGACACTTTTTTGACGATGAAGAAATCAGTCTTTGGAAAGGCCTGCCTTGCCGTCGCACTTCTCGGCCTGGCTGGCGCGATTGCGTGCCGCCGGGAAGAGCCCGAGCCGCCGCCCGTCGCGACGCCATCGTTCTCGGTGAATCAGACACGCGTGCCCCTGGGCAGCCCTGTCGAAGTGACCTACAAGTTCGTGATGGAGAAGAACGCACCGCCGATTCCTGAAAACTTCAGGGTCTTCGTGCATTTTCTCGACGCCGACAACGAGCGGATGTGGACCGACGATCACGATCCTCCAATCCCGACGACGCAATGGAAGCCCGGTCAGACGATCGAATACACGAGGACGATGTTCGTGCCCGTCTATCCCTATCAGGGAAAGACCACGGTGTTGATGGGCCTTTATTCGATCGCCTCTGATTCGCGTCTGCCGCTCGGCGGCAAGAATCACGGCCAGCGCTCCTACGTCGTCGGTGAGATGGACCTGCTCCCGCGCACGGCGGGGATCTTCGTGATGTTCAAGGACGGCTGGCATCCCGCGGAAACGCCGCCCGACAATGCCGCGGTCGAGTGGCAGTGGTCCAGGAAAGAAGCCACGCTGTCGGTGCGGAATCCGAAAAAGGACGTGACGTTGTACCTGCACCTGGATCATCCGGGACTCTTCACGGAGACTCAGCAGGTGACCGTGACGCTTGGCGATCAGACGATCGATTCGTTCGCGCTCGAGCCGAAGAAAGAGGTGATTCGCAAGCCGACCATCACCGCGGCCCAGCTCGGAACCGCTGACGTCGTCGATCTGAAGATTTCTGTCGATAAGTCCTATGTGCCTGCCGTGATTACCAACGGCGCCAATAGAGATCCGCGCGAGCTTGGCGTGCGCGTCTTTCACGCCTACGTGCAGCCGGTAAGCTGATGAAGTATCTCTTCGCCCTGCTGGCGCTGACGATCGCGACGCCCGCCTCCGCGGAGCTGATCTTTTTCTCCGAACAGCGATCGATGTCGGTTGCGAGCCATCGCTTCGAAGGCGATCGCGTCATCGTGGCGCTCCGTGGCGGCGGAGAGATGTCGTTCGACCGGTCGCTCATCATGAAGATCGCTCCGGATGAAGTGTCCTACGCGCCAGACGCCGACCAGGCCCCAGGCGAAACGCATGGAGCCATCGTAGCGAGCACCGGCAGCCTGGCATTGGTCGGCACGACCGACTACGACCCGCTGATCGAGCGAGCGGCCACACGGCATGACGTCGATGCACGGATCGTCAGGGCGGTCATCCAGGTCGAATCGGCCTTCCAGCCACGCGCGCGATCGTCGAAGGGCGCGATGGGTCTGATGCAGCTGATGCCGAAGACGGCCCGCCAGTACCAGGCGCGTAACCCGTACGATCCCGCCAGCAACATCGACGCAGGCACGAAGTACCTCAAGCAGCTGCTGAACGAGTTCGAGCTGCCGCTCGCGCTGGCCGCCTACAACGCCGGCGAAGGCGCCGTGCGCCGCTTCGGCGGCATCCCTCCGTATGCCGAAACCCAGGCGTATGTGGCGAAGGTGCTGGGGCTTCTCAGATGAGGCTGGCCTGAAGGCCAGCACTACGTCAGACGCGTCAGCACTACGTCAGACGCGTCATATCCTCGTAGTGCCGACCTTCAGGTCGGCTTCCCAAGTGCTATAATTTCAGCCACTTAGCATGGAATTTCGCTGTAGGCTCGTGACCGCGGCGGGAGAAATCATCGAAGGGACCTATGCCGCCGACAGCGAAGCGCGCCTGCGCCACGACTTCGAAACGCAGGGTCTGCACGTCCTCTCGCTCCGACAGCGGAGCGCGCTCGCCGGCATCGCCCTCGTCCCCAAGCGGCGAAAGATCGCCCATCACGAATTTCTCGTCTTCAACCAGGAATTTGCGACGCTGCTGAAGGCCGGAATGCCGCTTGTGCAGTCTATAGATTTGCTGCGGCACCAGATCGTGAACACCGTTTTCCGGCGGTGTGCTCGACGACGTGTACGAGAAGGTGCGCGGAGGCATGGCCTTGTCCGACGCGTTCGGCGATCACGGCGACCTGTTCCCGCGCGTGTATACCGCGTCGCTCCTCGCGGGCGAACGCAGCGGCAACCTCGACGCGATTCTGCGGCGGTATGTCGCCTACGAGAAAGTGATCGACACGGTCCGGCGCCGGACGATCTCCGCGCTGATCTACCCGGTCATCCTCATCGTGCTCGCGATCGGCCTGGTCGCCATCATCGTGCTGCGCGTCGTCCCCTCGTTCAGCGATTTCTATGCGAGCTTCGACGCCGAGCTGCCGTTGTCGACGCGCGTCATCCTCGGCGTCTCGAACTTCGCGCAGCAGCAGTATCTGCTGGTCACAGCGATCGCCGTCATGGCCAGCGCGGCGTTCACCGCGTGGATTCGGCGGCCGGGCCAGCGCGCGCGCTTCGATCACGCCGTGCTGGCGATTCCCTTCATCGGCGACACGGCTCGCAAATTCGTGACCGCGCAGATGGCGCGAACGCTGGCGACGCTGCTCGGCGGCGGCATACCGCTCGTGAACTCGCTCGAGGTGACCGCGCGTTCGGTCAGCAATCACCACATGGCGAAAGAGCTCGATGTGGTGACTCAGCGCGTTCGCGAAGGCGAAGGGCTGGCCGCATCGCTGACGGCTCGCAAAGTCGTACCGGACGTCGCGCTGAAGATGATCGAAGTGGGGGAGTCGACGGGGGCGCTGCAGGACATGCTGAGCAGCCTCGCCGATTTCTACGACGAAGAAGTGGAGACGTCGGTGAGCCGGTTCGTGACGCTGATTGAGCCGGCGCTGCTGGTGCTCATGGGGTTGGTCATCGCGGTGCTGGTGCTGGCGCTGTATATGCCGTTGTTCCAGTTGAGCAATGTGGTGAATCAGTAGGCGACCGCGGGGCGCTGAGGTCCGCAGCGTCAGACAGTACGTAGTTGCGGCCTTCAGGTCGGCCGAGGCGCCAGACAGTACGTAGTGCTGACCTTCAGGTCAGCCGCAGCCGATAAATAGATATCTATGCCTGACCAGCAAATTGCCGTGTCTGCAGAGGAGCGCCGAGCCGAGTACGAGTCGGCACAGCGCCTCGCGCGGCGGTATCGGCTCGAATTCGTCGACATGGATCACTTCCCGATCGATCAGGATCTGTTCCGATCGATTCCGGCGGATCTCATGTTGCGGTACTCGTTTGTCCCGTTCAAGCGTCAGGGCAAGGCGCTCGTGATCGTGGTTCCGGATCCGACCGACCTGCCCATGCTCGACGAGCTGTCGCAACTGCTCGGCACGCCGATCACGGTCACGGTCGGCGCGCGCTCGGCGATCGAGTCCATCCTCAAGAAGAGCGAGAGCTCGCAGCGCGTGCTCGAGGAGGCGACCGAGAGCTTCCAGATTCAGCTCCTCAAAGACGACGACAACCTCGACGAGAACCTCACGGTCGAGCGCCTCACCAGCGACATCAGCCCCGTCATCAAGCTGGTCGATTCGACGATCTTCACCGCCATTCAGCGGCGCGCCAGCGACATTCACATCGAGACCGGCGACGACGCGGTGCACGTGAAGTACCGCATCGACGGCGTGTTGCAGCCCGCGATGCGGCCGATCGCAAAGCAGTTCCACAGCCCGATCATCTCGCGCATCAAAGTCATGGCCGAGCTCGACATCGCCGAGAAGCGCGTGCCGCAGGACGGCCGCTTCAAGCTGAAGGTGCCGGGCAAGACGATCGACTTCCGCGTGTCGATCATGCCGAGCGTGAACGGCGAGGACGCGGTCATCCGCATCCTCGACAAGGAGTCCATCAGCGAGCAGTTCCGCGAGCTCCGTCTCGACATCCTCGGATTCCCCGAGACCGAACTGAAGCGGTTCCGGAAGTACATCGCCGAGCCGTACGGGATGGTTCTCGTGACCGGGCCGACGGGCAGCGGCAAGACCACGACGCTCTATGCGGCGCTGTCGGAGATCAAGTCGGTCGAGGACAAGATCATCACGATTGAAGATCCCGTCGAGTATCAGCTGCGAGGCATCACGCAGATTCCGATCAATGAAAAGAAGGGACTGACCTTCGCTCGAGGTTTGCGCTCGATCCTGCGGCACGACCCGGACAAGATCATGGTGGGTGAGATCCGCGACCCCGAAACCGCGCAGATCGCGATCCAGTCCGCGCTCACGGGGCATCTGGTCTTCACGACCGTGCACGCCAACAACGTCATCGACGTGCTTGGCCGCTTCCTCAACATGGGCGTCGAGCCGTATCAGTTCGTGTCGGCGCTCAACTGCGTGCTCGCGCAGCGTCTGGTCCGCATCATCTGCGCGCACTGCAAGCGGCCGGCGACAGTAACCCGCGCGATGCTCGAAGAGTCTGCGATGAACCCGGCGCTGGCCGACACGCATACGTTCTATGAGGGCGCGGGATGCATCGAATGCGGCGGAACCGGATTCAAGGGCCGCATGGCGATCTGCGAGCTGCTCGACCTGACCGATTCGATCCGTGAGATGATCCTCGAGCGCCGCCCCACCTCAGAGATCAAGAAAACGGCCCACGAAGAGGGCATGCAGTTCCTGCGCGAATCGGCCGTGGAGAAAGTACTGGAGGGCTCCACGACGCTTCGCGAGATCAACAAGGTCACGTTTGTCGAATAGCTCATTTCTCTCGCCGGCGCTGCCCACTGTCGCGGTCGAGATCGCGCGGCACAGGGTGTCGGCGGCGGCAATCGCATCCCGCGGCGCGGCGCTTTCGGTCACGGCCCATGCCATGGAGCCGCTGCCGCCAGGCGCGGTCGTCCCTACGCTGAACGCGGCAAACATCGTCGATCGGAAAGCGGTGTCCGACGCGCTGCGGCAGGTGTTCGAGCGCATCGGCGCGCGCCCGAAAAGGGTGGCGCTCGCCATTCCCGACAGCGTCGCGAAAGTCTCTCTCCTGCGCTTCGAGAAGGTGCCGGCGCGGCCGCGCGATCTCGAAGAGTTGATCACGTGGCAGGTACGTAAGGCGGCGCCGTTTCGGATCGAGGACGCGCAGATCAGCTTCATACCCGAGCCTCAAAACGCCGGACGGCGCCACTGAATTCGTCGTCGTCATGGCGCGGAAGGATATCGTGCGCGAATACGAGGCGGCGTGCGAAGACGCAGGCGCGCAGGCGGGAATCGTCGATCTCACGACGTTCAACGTCATCAACGCCGTGCTCGCCGGCCCGCAGCGTCCGACGGACGACTGGCTGCTGGTCCACGTCACGCCCGAAGACGCGACGATGGCGATTCTCCGCGGGGACGCGCTCGTGTTCTTCCGCAACCGTATCGCCGATGGGGAAGCCGGGCTTGCCGATCTGGTACACCAGACGGCGATGTACTACGAGGATCGTCTCAGCGGTTCTGGCTTCGGCCGTGTCGTGCTCTCCGGGGGCGGCTCGCCGGCAGGAGAAGGCACGCAGGACGCCGATTATTTACGCCGCGCGCTCGAGGATCGGCTGGGCACCAAAGTCGACGCCGTCGATCCGCGGAATGCGGCGACATTCATGGGCCGCGTCTCGGCGAGTACTGAGTTGCTGGAGACGCTGGCACCGCTGGTCGGCTTGCTGGCTCGGGAGCGGGCGGCCTGAGATGCTCCGCGCCAACCTCTCCACGCGTCCTTTCTACAACGAGCGCAGCGTCCATGGCGTGCTGTTCATCGCCGCGCTGATCGTCGCCGTGCTCACGATCTTCAACCTGACGCAGATCGTGCTGCTGACCCGGCGCCAATCGTCGCTCAGCGGCGAGGCGAGCGCAGCGGAGACGCGTGCGACCGAGCTGCGAGCCCACGCGGTGCGAACCCGCCAGGCGGTGAACGCCAAGGAGCTCGATTCGATTTCGGAAGCCGCCCGCGAAGCGAACACGATCATCGGCCAGCGGCTGTTCTCGTGGACCGACGTGCTGAGCCGCCTCGAGAAGACGCTGCCGGACAACGTGCGGATCACGTCGCTGCGTCCCAGCGTGGCGCGCGACGGCACGATTACCGTCACGATGGCCGTCGCGGCGGAAACCGTGGACGACATCGAGCAGTTCATGGCCAACCTCGAAGCGACGACGGCTTTCAGCGAGGTCAATCCGCTCGACGACGAGCCGATGGAAGGCGGTGGCGTGCGCGCCAGTCTCGAAGGGAAATATGCACCTGTCCCCTAGGCGCGTGTTCGACGAAAAGCGCCGGTTCGTCATCCCGATCGTCGCCGGGCTGGCGCTGAACATCCTGGTGCTCGCCGGAATCGTGTACCCACTGGGCGTCCGCGTACGGAGCACCGAAGCCCGCGCCGCCGCGGCCGCGCAACAGCTGCAGAGCGCGGAGCGCGAAGACGCCGACGCGCGGGGCATCGCCGAGCGCCGCGATCGCACGGACATGGCGTTGAAGGCCTTTTACAAGGACGTGCTCCCGTCGAGTCACGCACAGGCACGACAGGCGACGTTCCTCCGATTGACGCAGCTCGCCGAGCAGCACAACCTCGAACCTGCACGGCGCAGCACCGATCCCAGGCAGGAGAGAGACTCGTCGCTGGCGCGCGTGCAGATTTCGATGACGCTGCAGGGCGACTATCAGGACATCCGGCGCTTCATCTATCAGGTCGAGTCCGGCGGCGATTTCATCGTCATCGACAGCATTTCCTTGCAGCAGGGGACAGAGGCCAACTCGCCGTTGACGCTGGCGCTTTCGCTGTCGACGTACTATCGCCCGGAGCCCGATGCACCCTAAACGTCAGCGCGAGATCGCGCTCGCCATCGCGGCGATTCTCCTGATCGCCGTCGCTGTATGGACGGTGCGGCGCAGCACGACGCCGCCCGCGGCAGCGGCGCCAGGCGGCGCTACCGCAAGCAGCACGCAGCCGCAGTCGAAGCACCCCATCGCCGAGATCGATCTCGAGGCGCTCGAGGCCAAGCGGCCGGAGCCCGAGGAGAGCGACAGAAACCCATTTCGATTCAAGCCGAAGCCGGCACCGCCGCCACCGGCGGCGGCCGTCAGACAACAACAGGAGCAGGCCGCCGCCGCTGCTCAGGCAGCGGCCGGGCCGTCCGAGCCACCGCCGCCGCCGCGGATTCCGTTGAAGTACATCGGCGAGATGTCCGATCCGAAAAAGACGGGACACCGCGTGGCAATCTTGAGCGACGCTCGCGGCGTGTACTACGGCCGCGAGGGCGACATCGTCGAAGGACGCTATCGGATCATAAAGATCGGCGTAGAATCAATCGAGCTTGCGTATCTCGACGGGCGCGGGCGTCAAACCATCAGACAAACAGGACAATAAAACGCGACATGAGACGATTGACGGGGGTCTCCGCGCTCGTTCTGGCCATCGCGCTGCTCAGCGGCTGCGCGGCCGGCCAGGCGTTCGGCAAAGGCGAGGACTTCGCGCGCGTCGGCGATTGGGACGCGGCCGTGCCGTATTACCGGACCGCGGTGCAGGCCGATCCGGAGCGCGCCGAGTATCGCATCGCGCTCGAGCGCGCCATGCTGAACGCGTCCCGGGTCCATTTTGACAACGCACGCGCGCTGGAAGCGAAGGACCAGCTGGACGCCGCACTGCTCGAATACCGGCGGACGATCGAGTTCGATCCGGGCAACACGCAGGCGCTCGACAGGGTCGTGCAGCTCGAGAAGATCATCCGCGACCGCGCGGAGGCGTCGAGGCCAAAACCGGCGATCGCCTTGTTGCGGGAACAGGCCCGCCAGGTCTCGCCAACTCCGCTGCTGAATCCGGCCTCGCGAGCGCCGCTCGACATCCGATTTACGCAGGCCAGCCTGCGCGACGTGCTCACGTTCATCAGCAACGCCACAGGCATCAACGTCATTTACGACGCCAGCTTCAACGATCGCCCCGTGACGGTGCAGTTGACCGGATCGATCGAGCAGGCGCTCAACACGCTGCTGTCGTCGAATGGGTTGTTCTACTCGGTGCTCGACGAACGCACGATCGTGGTTGCGCAGGATTCGGCGCCGAACCGGCTGAAGTACGAACGGCAGGTGGCGCTCACGATTCCGCTGTCGTATGCCGACGCGACCGAGCTGGCCGCGATGCTCACGGCGATTACGCGGACCACAACGGGGGTCACGATCCCGCCTGTCATCGTGCCGAACAAAACGAATAATTCGATCACGATTCGAGCGACCGAGCCGGTTGTGGCGGTCATTCGCGAGCTGGTGCTCACCAACGACAAGCCACGCGCGGAAATCACGCTCGACGTCGAGATTCTCGAGGTGAGCCGCTCGCGCACGAAGGAGCTGGGGCTGAACCTCTCGCTGAATCAGATTGGCGGGATTTTCTCACCAGAGAAGCTGCCGCCGGCGACCGGCACGACCGATGGCCAGCCCTTCAACCTGAACACGATCACGCAGGGCGTCAGCACAGACGACTTCTATCTCACGGTGCCGCAGGCGATCGTCAAGTTCCTGCAGACGGACGTCAACACTCGATTTCTCGCGCAGACGCAGTTGCGTGGATCCGAGGGTGCGCAGCTTTCGCTGAAGGTGGGCGCCGACGAACCGTATCTGACGACGTCCTATTCCCCAATCGCGGCGGGCGGCGCGAACGTCAACCCGCTGTCGTCGTATCAGTTCCGCACCGTCGGCATCAGCGTCCAGGCGACACCCCGGCTCATCACCGATGAGGGGGACATCCTGATGGACCTGGTGATGTCGAACGACACGCTCGGCCCACCACGCCTTGTCGGCGGGCAAGCCGCGCCATCGTTTCCGACGCGAAGCGTCACGACGAAACTGCGGCTGCGCGACGGCGAGTCGCACCTGCTCGCGGGCCTTTTGCAGGACGACGAGCGCCGCCAGTTGACCGGTTTCCCCGGGGTCATGAACGTCCCGGTGCTGAGAAGCATTTTCGGGGCGTCTGACGACATCATCGCGCAGACCGACATCGTCATGCTGCTGACGCCGCGTATCATTCGCACGCACGAGTACACAGCGCGCGATTTGAGCCCCATCTATGTAGGCACCAATCAGAATTTCGGCCTCACTGGACCGCCACCGCTGATCGCGCCGCCGCCGGTCGAGCCGGAGGCGGCGCCAGCACCAGGCGCCGCGCCTGCTCCCGGAGCCGCCGCACCCGCGCCAGCAGTGCCTCCGCAGGGCCTGCCGGTTCCCACTGCGCCAACCGGAGGAACGCCCGGCCAGGTCACGCCACCCACACCGCAGAGCCAGGCTGCGCCGCTCGCCGAACCGCAACCGCAGCGCGATCTCACTGCGCCGCCGGTAACCGCGTTGGCGCCGCCCGCGCAGATCTCGTTGACCGCGCCGGCCGGTGATGTCCGCGTCGCGGCCGGTCCGTACATGGTGCCGATCTACGTCAGCAATGTGTCGAGAGCCTCGACCGTCACCCTGACCGTCACGTATAACCCGGCCGTCCTTCGAGTGAGAACGGTGCAGGAAGGCAGCTTCCTGCGGCAAGCGGGAGCGAACGTCGTCTTCACGCCGAATACGGACGCAGCCACGGGCCGCGTCGATCTCGCGTTTGTCCGGCCCGGCGACAAAGTCGGCGCCTCCGGGTCTGGTCTGCTGGCCGCGCTGCAGTTCGATGCTGTCGGCACTGGCACGTCGCAGCTGACGATCAGCGGCGTTCTCGCGAATCCGACGGGCGGAGCCATTTCCGCCCAATTCGTCCCCGCGACGGTTGTCGTACGATAGAGACGTGGGTCTGGTACTGACACTGAGAGGGCAGAGGGCAAAGCGCGCCTTCGCTTGCCGAGTGTGCCTGGGCAAGCTTCGGCGAGCCTCGCCGAAGCGCAAAGCGCGGAGGCGGGAACGGGCTACACGTTCGTCGAGATCGCCATCGTCACGGCGATTGTCGGCATCCTTGCGTCGGCTGCGCTGCCGCTTGCGCGCGTGACCATGCAGCGCAATCGCGAGATCGAGCTGCGCCGCAGCCTGCGCGAAATCCGGACGGCGATCGACAAATACAAGGACGCGACCGATCAGAATCTGATTTCGCCGAACGACATCGACAACGACGCAGAAGGTTATCCGCCCACACTCGACACGCTCGTGCAGGGCGTGACGCCCGCGAACGATACGACCGGCCGAAAGCTGCGGTTTCTGCGCCGCATCCCGTACGACCCCATGACGCGATCGACCGACTGGGGCATGCGCTCGTCGCGCGACACACCCGACTCGAAATCGTGGGGAGGGCAGAACGTCTTCGATGTGTATACCAAGTTCGATGGCAAGGCGCTCGATGGGACCAGCTATCGTGACGACTGGTAAGGGCTGCCGCCACGCTGCTGCCGCCTCGCGGACGGCGGGACAGCGCGGCTTCACGCTCATCGAGCTGCTGATCGTCATGACGCTCATCGTCGTGCTCGCCGGCATCGGCATGTCGACGTACTCGGCGAGCGTCACACGCGCGAAAGAAGCTGTGTTGCGCGAGAATCTCTTCCGGATGCGGGATTCGATCGATCAGTTCTATGCCGATAAAGGCACGTACCCTCCCGATCTTCCATCGCTGGTGACGAGCGGCTACTTGAGGCAGATTCCGAAGGACCCATTCACCGAATCGGCCGATACATGGCAGGTCGTGATGTCAGAGCCGGATGCCGCAACACCGAATGCCGCCCCCGGTATCTACGACGTCAAGAGCGGCGCGCCGGGCGTCGCGCTCGACGGCACACCCTACTCAGACTGGCAATAGCGCGGAACGCTGCGAGTCGCATCGCGATGACGACGCGATCGATGCCGTCACGGTGCACTGCTGCACGCTACGGTGACGTGAACGGTCGTGATGCCCGATCGCGGTCGTGTTCGTGGACGTTCTGACGGTGACTCGAACCGTCTTGTTACCGGTGTCTGGTAGTCGTGTGGCGTCGTGATGTTGGCTGTCGTCGTCTGACGTCGTGCGCCGTCGCCAAACGTCCACGTGTAGCTGGCAATCGACGTTGTTCCGGTCGGACTGACGTTCGCTGTGAAGTCGACACGTATTGTCGCGACCGTGACGGTCGGGCGTCTGCTGATAATGCTGACGATCATCGGCTGCACGAAGATGACCGTCGACGCCGTCACGGAGGTTCCTGTCGAATCCGACCACGGTGACGGTCGGCCGGTAACGAACCGCTGTCGCCATAGACGTGCTGAACGGAAATCGTTCCCGATGATCGATCCGAGATCGTCGGACGACCCGTCTCCGTAATCCACCGTCACCGCCTGAATCGGTGAGCCTCCGGTGGCGGGTGGCGTCACCGTCAGTGACAATGTCGTCACGGCCGCCTTCAGTCAGGTGTCGTGCTGCTCGTAACCGTAATCGTCACGGTCGGCCGCACAGCGACCGTGATCGCATCACCGGCGCAGAAGTCGTGCCGCCGGCTGTGGCCGTCACGCTCGCAGCCTGATTCGTCGTCAACGTCGTGCGCGCGGTTCCGGATGCATCGGTGTTCACAACGGCGGAGCTGAACGTGCCTGCAGTCGTGCTGAAACTCACAGGCACTCCGGACAGGGGATTCCCCGATGCGTCGACGACAGCCGCGGAGATTGTCGTCGTTCCTCCGGCGGCGGGCACCGATGCAGGGTTCGCGGTCACGCTCACACGCGCCTGAGGCCCCGGCGCCAACGGAAAGCTCGAGCGCCTCGGACGCCGAACCACCGGAAAGGGCCTTGATCGTCGCCTTTCCAGACTGGCCATTGCCGAGGAACTGCACTGTCGCGACGCCATTTTGCGTCCGCGCTTCTACTGGCAACAGTGTTCCGAGATTCGTCGTGAACAGTGACCGTCGTGCCGTCGTGAACGGGCGTTCCGCTCGGTTCGAGCACTATGGCGTGAATCTGCGGTGGTCCCATTTGCCTGCACGACCGTGCTCGCGCTGGACAACGTGATGGTCGATTCCTGTGGAGCAAGCAGCGGCACTTTGTCGCACGCGACGGCAAGCACGGCCGCGAAGCCGCAAGCACTGCCAGCGCGGAGATTCCTTGATCGGGCGAGCCCTGCTATGATGGAAAGCATCCGAGAGGAAATGTCTAACTACAATAGTCTCATGAATTTAGCGGCCAAGGCAAGGGCCGCTTACTTGCGTTTGCGCAATCAGGCTACGCGATGGCTGCGCTGCTGGTGGCCATGTCGGTGATGGCGATCGTGCATCAGCGCGGCCATGCCAGTGTGGTCGCAGATGATTCGGCGAGACAAGGAAGAAGAGCTCATCTTCCGCGGCAACCAATACGCCCGCGCGATCAATCAGTATCAGCGGAAATTCGCGAGTGCCTCACCCCCCAGCCTCGACGTGCTGATCGAGCAGCGCCTGCTTCGAAAGAAATTCAAAGATCCGCTGTCTCCAAACAAAGACGGCGAGTTTCAACTGTTGTATCTGCAAAACCAGGCAACGATGGGCACTCAGGGGCCGGGCAGGGCCAGGGCCAGGCAGGTCAGGGTCAGGGGCAGGGGCAAAGCGCGCGAGGTGCCGGTGGACGGAGTGGCGCTCCAATCGGCGGCTCGATCGGGCCCTCGCCGAGCGGCCGCGGTGCCATTGTCGGCGTCGCCAGCAAGAACACTGGCCAGTCCATCAAGACCTATAAGGGCAAGGACCACTACAACGAGTGGCAGTTCATCGGAATGGAGAGTATCCACGCAAGGGGGGCCGGGCGGACCTCCAGGACAACGCGGCGTCGGGCCTCAGAGGGGAGGGCAAGGCGGGCGCGACGGCGGTGGAAGACAGGGAGGCGGACGAGAGGGTGGCACCACAATCACGACCCGCGACGGCACCTTCACGCTTCCGCCAGGCGGGCCGTCGCGCGGTTCACCCTCACGCGAGGGCCGTTAGCACTGCATCGTGCAGCGCTGGACGGATCTGCTGGATGGCCGTGTTCTCGCGCGTCGGATTCACACGGTTCGTGAGAAACACCACGTACAGATCCCGCTCCGGATCGATCCACAACGAGGTTCCTGTAAATCCTGTGTGACCGAACGCGGTGGGCGACATCTTCGTCCCGCACGAGGACGTCGGCAACATCGTGTCCCATCCAAGAGCGCGCGATCCGGTAGCAGCCGAATAACGAGCGACGAACAATCGAACCGTCTCTGCGCGTGCCAGTCGCGCGTCACGCCCGGCGAGCGCACCGAGTACCGCTCGCGCAAAGTCTCCGACCCCTTTTGCAGTGCCGAACAATCCGGCGTGCCCTGCCGCGCCACCAAGCGCCCAGCAGTTTTCGTCGTGGACCTCGCCGACGAGCCGCCGTTTTCGCCACCGCGTCGTTCCCTGTCGGCGCGATCGACGAGCGCAGCGCGGCGGGCGGATTGAACATGAGCGGCTCGGATGTCACCGACGCCAGCATCTCCGCCGCTTGCGAGGCGAAAGCGCGTTCGCCCGCGTCTTCGACGATGAAGCCGAGCAGCATGAATCCCAGATCGCTGTAGATGGACTGTGAGTCGGGCCGATACTCGAGCTTCAGCGACGCAATGGCGTGCTGAAATTCCTGGCGCCCGGTGTAATCGCGAAAAAACGGAAGCCATGCGCTCAGGCCGGAACTGTGGGTCAGGAGCGCGCGTACGGTCACATCCTCGCGATCGTTCCCGCGCCACTCTCGAATCCACCTGCGTATTGGATGGTCCAGCGCGAGCGCGCCGCGCTCGACGAGGCGCATCACGAGAGTCGTCGTCGCAATCACCTTCGTCAGCGACGCCAGATCGAAGATCGTGCTCTGCTGGGTTGGTGCTGATTCGGCTTCAGCGTCGAGCCTGCCGAACGCCTGGCTCCACAACACGCCGCCCGCTGTGCCAACCTCGACGACGGCAGCCGGAAACGCGCGCTCATCCACGCCGCGCTGCACAACCTCGGCCGCGCGGGCGAATCCGCTCACGGCGCGAACGCCCCCTTGGCAACCGCGTCGACGTATTTGCCGTCGAGGTTGTCGTAAGAAAACAGCACGACACCCTCAGCGCCGAGCTGTCTGGCGGCGCGGATATTCTCGATCGTCGCCGATGGGGACAGCTGGAAGGCGCCGATGCCGGCCCAGACCGACCGCGTTGCCCGCAAGATGTTCGACGTTGGCAATCTGCGTGCGGAAGAGCGCCGGATCGGTGGTGTATGCCATCGGGCAGATGGCGTCGAGCAGACCGGCTTCGAGCCAGCCGCCCCAGTTTTGAAAGCGCCGATTGGCGGCATCGTTCGCATCGGGAAACACCGCAGCAGTCAGCATCGCGCGCGAGCGCCGCGATTTCACTGTCGCGCGGATTTTCGTCAGCAGCGCGGTCAGCCGCGCACGGCGAAACTCCTGCCAGCCCTGCGGGAACATCTCCGTATAGAACAGCGGGCGTCCGCGCGCCCGCGATGCATAGTCGCGCCGCTCGGCTCCACTGACCCGCGACGTGATCTCCGCACGGAACTCTTCGAGCGCCTCGGCGCTGTAGTCGAACTCGTCGTTGGGATACCGGATGTAATCGAGGTGGATTCCGTCGACGTCGTAACGCGACACGATGTCGCCAATCACTTTCGTGGCGTGTTCAACCGCGCCTTTGTGGATAGGGGAGAGGAAGATGCCTTCCACCCGGTCGCTGTGCGCACGCGCATACTCGGACAATGTGCGCAGGTATTGCGGGTCGCGCGGTGACATGCGCGAGAGGTATTCTGCGAGCGGGCGGGGCACCATCAGCCACTCCGGATGCAGATACACGACGTGTTTGCGATTCGACGGCGGCTCCGCTTCGGAGATCAGATTGACGTTGACCCACGCATGCACCTTCAAGCCCGCGCGGTGCGCGCGCTCGAGCATGAGAGCGAGCGGATCGAATGTCGAAGGCTGCTTGGCCAGAAGCGGCGGACGCGGCTCGTAGCGGCTGTCGTAGTACGCATCGCCGCGCCCGCGTACCTGCACGATGAGCGTGTTGAATTTCCCGGCCTTCGCCATGTCGACCGCGGCAAGAATGCCGGCAGGCGTGGCGAGGCTGCCGCGCTGGATCCACAACGCGCGGATTTCCGAAGACGATGGCTGAGCGAAGAGAGAACCGCAGGCGAGCGCGACGATGGTCACGGTCCGGACAGCCACCCCAACGCGGCTGCTGCGTTGGGGGTCGCGGTCACGGCCGGACACTACGTGCCGTCCCCGGCAGGATCCAGGTGCAACAACTCGCGGAGACGCGGTTCGACGTCTTCGCCGATCGCTTCCCGCACCGAATCGTGTGCCTTACGCAGGCGCGCCATCGCCTGCGTATAGCCCCCCTTGGTCTTCTGCATGACGATGGCGGCTTTGACGTTCCACTTCGCTTTTTGCAGCAGCTTGTCGGCCTCGTCGCTGTCGAGCCCCGTCACCATCGAGATGATGCGGCGCGCGCGCTCGCGCGCCTTTTCTGACGTGGTGTGAAGGTCGACCATCAGGTTGCCGTAGGTCTTGCCGATGCGCACCATCGCGGCGGTGGTCAGCATGTTGAGGACGAGCTTGGTGGCGGTGCCGGCCTTGAGCCGCGTCGAACCGGCGATGACTTCGGGACCGACGGCCGGAGCGATGGTCAGGTCGACGAACGTCTGCAGCTCGGTTCGCGGATCGCACGTCACGAAGATGATCTTCGAGCTCGCCTTGCGGGCGCGCGTCAGGCCGCCACGGACATACGGCGTCATGCCGCTCGCCGATACGCCGATGACGACGTCCTTCTTTGTCGGCTTGAGCCGCTGGAGTGCGCGCGCGCCGTCCTCGTAGCTGTCCTCGGCGCCTTCCTTCGTATGGAGGAACGCGGTCTTGCCGCCGGCCATCACCGCCTGAATTGAATCAGGGTTGGTCCCGAACGTCGTCGGCATCTCCGCCGACTCGACCACCCCGAGCCGTCCGCTGGTGCCGGCGCCGACGAAGATGACGCGCCCGCCTTTGCGCAGCGTTTCGACGATGATGTCGGCGCCGATGGCGATGCGCGGCTTCTCGCGCTGAACCGCCGCGAGCACCTTGCGATCGTCGTTCAGCATCAGCTCGATGATGTCGGCGGACGACGCTTTGTCGATGCCGAGCGTCGCGGGATTGATGGCTTCGGTAGGGAGCTGCTGATATTTCGAACGATGGGACATCGGGTATGAAGAAACCTTAGCGCAACGAAGGGCCGGATGCTACTCTCACGCTTCGACAGTGTCAACCGCCCACGATCTCGTCGATGCGTATCTCACGCACCTGCGCATCGAGCGGCGCCTCGCCGATCACACCCTCGAAAGCTACGGACGCGATCTCCAACGGCTTGGAGAATTCGCCGCCGCGCTCGAGAAGCCGCTTCAGCGCCTGGACCGGCACGACCTCGAAGGTTTCGTCGACGGGCTGATGAATGAAGGCTTGTCGCCGCGCTCCGTCGCGCGAACCGTCGCGGCCGTACGAGGCTTCTACCGCTTCGCCGTCCTCGCGCAGCATCTCGCCGCAAATCCAGCTGACGACCTCCAGGCGCCACGGGCGTGGCCGGCGCTGCCGAAGTTTCTGTCCGTCGACGAGGTCGACCGGCTCATCAAGCAGCCCGACGTCTCGACGCCTCGAGGCCTCAGAGATCGCGCGCTGATCGAGGTCCTGTACGCCACCGGGTTGCGGGTCTCCGAGCTCATTCACCTGCGGGCGAGCGATCTCAACCTCGAAGCCGGATACCTGTCGACGACGGGGAAGGGGAACAAGCAGCGGATCGTCCCGATCGGCGATCAGGCCGCCGAATGGCTGTCGAGGTACATCCGCGAAGGACGTCCTGCGTTGATCCGTCAGCGCGCGTCGCCGTGGCTGTTCGTCAACGCCAAGCAGGGAGGCAGCCTGTCGCGGGTGGGATTCTGGAAAATTCTCAAGGGCTACGGCCGCGCCGCCGGGCTGTCTCGCACGCTCAGCCCGCACGTGCTGCGCCATTCGTTCGCGACGCACCTGCTCGAGCATGGCGCCGATCTGCGATCGATCCAGATGATGCTGGGTCACGCCGATCTCTCGACCACTCAGATATATACGCACGTTCTCGAAGCGCGGCTTCGAGCGGTTTATGACCGTTTTCACCCTCGCGCATGATAGAATTTACGGTCTCGTTAGCAGCAGATTTCCAACATCAAGGAGCGCAACGTAATGAGCCGTGACGGCCGCCATCTGTTTACCTCGGAGTCTGTAACCGAAGGACATCCCGACAAGATTGCCGATCAGATTTCCGACTCGATCCTCGACGCCATCCTGACGCAGGATGCGAAAAGCCGCGTCGCCTGCGAAACGCTGGTGACGACCGGCCTCGTCGTCCTCGCCGGCGAAATTACGACCAACGCGATCGTCGATTTCCAGGAAGTCGCGCGCGCGGCGATCCGCGACGTCGGCTACACGCGCGCCAAGTACGGATTCGACGCAGATACGTGCGCGCGTCCTCTCGTCGCTGCACAAGCAGTCGCCCGACATCAGCATGGGCGTCGACACCGGCGGCGCCGGCGACCAGGGCCTCATGTTCGGCTACGCCTGCAACGAGACCGAAGAGCTCATGCCGCTGCCGATCATGCTCGCGCACAAGCTCGTCAAGGGGCTCTCGTGCGCACGGCGTGACGGCGTGCTCGATTACCTCCGGCCGGACGGCAAATCGCAGGTCACGGTGGAATACGACGGCCGCAAGCCGGTGCGTGTCGACGCGGTCGTCATCTCGAGCCAGCACCGCGAGGACGTCACCAACGATCAGATGCGCGGCGACTTCGTCGAGAAGATCATCAATCGCGTCGTGCCCGCCAGCCTGATGGACAAGAACACCAAAATTTACGTCAACCCGACCGGCCGTTTCGTGGTCGGCGGGCCTCACGGCGATGCGGGCGTCACCGGGCGCAAGATCATCGTCGATACCTACGGCGGCGCGGCCCCTCATGGCGGCGGCGCATTCTCGGGTAAAGATCCCACCAAGGTGGATCGCTCGGCGTGCTACATGGCGCGCTACATCGCGAAGAATCTCGTTGCGGCCGGCTTCGGCGAGAAGATTCAGGTGCAGCTCGCGTACGCGATTGGCGTCGCCGATCCGGTTTCGGTGATGGTCGACACCTACGGCACCGGCAGGATCGCCGACGCGAAGATGACCGAGCTCGTGCGTGAGCATTTCAAGCTCACGCCGAAGGGCATCATCGAGGATCTCGACCTGCGCCGGCCCATCTACAGAAAGACCGCGGCGTTCGGACACTTCGGGCGCACCGAAGACGGCTTCACGTGGGAGAAGACCGACCGCGCGGACGCGCTTCGTAAGGCGGCGGGACTGTAGGAGTCGACATCGTCATCGGCTCGTCGATCGCCAGTCGATAGATCGCGTTGACGATGGCGGCGGCCGTTCTGGCCGCCGCTTTTCTTTTTGCCGCGCTTCCGCTCCCCTCACAACCGCTCGCGTTGCCGGCCGATTCATCAGGGCCAACGGCTCGCGGCGTCCTTTCACATTCACACGAACCGGTCCGACGGCTCCGGATCTCCCGACGACGTGGCAGCGGCCGCGGCGCGCGCCGGGTTGAACTTCATCATCGTGACGGATCACGGCGACGGCACGCGCAAGCCGGACGCGCCGCAGTATCGTGCGGGCGTGCTGGTGATCGATGCCGTCGAGCTGAGCACGGAAGCCGGCCACTACATCGCGATCGGGCTCGCGCAGGCGCCCTATCCGTTGCGCGGAGAAGCGCGCGACGTCGTCGCCGACGTCCGGCGGCTTGGCGGGTTCGGCGTCGTGGCGCATCCGGATTCGTCCAAGCCCTCACTGCGGTGGCGCGACTGGGACGCCGACTTCGACGCCATGGAATGGCTCAATGCCGACACGGAATGGCGCGACGAGCGGCGCGGACTCTTGGTGCGCGCGCTCCTGCGGTATCCGTTCCGGCCGGCCGAAACGCTCGCATCGCTGCTCGATCGACCGGACGCCACGCTGACGCGATGGGATGCGTTGACCGCAGCGGCGCCCCGTTGTGGCGCTGGCAGGGGCGGACGCGCACGCGCGCGCCGGTTGGATGGACGACGATGCCAATGGGTACCGAGGATGGTTTCTGAAGATACCGTCGTACGAGGCGTCCTTCCGCACCTTCGCGATGCGCGTGACGCTCGACCGGCCGCTCGGCACTGACGCGGCTGCGGATGCCCGACTGGTTATCGACGCGCTCAGAAGAGGCGCGGTGTATACGGCTGTCGATGCGATCGCGTCGCCAGCCACGCTCGAATTCTCCGCCGTCTCCCGCACGTTGACGGCGCGGACCAACGCGACATCCGGCGGCACAATCGTTCTGCGCAAGGACGGCCGCATCCTGGCGCAGCAGCCCCTGCCTGCGCTCACGATCGAAGCGCCAGGGGAGGGCACATACAGGGTCGAGGTGTATTTGGACGCAGCGCCAGGGAATCCGCCGATTCCGTGGATCGTCAGCAACCCTATCTATCTGCGATCGGACGGATGGGGATCGCCGTCACCTGTGGTCCTGCAACCTCCGACGATTACGCGAGGCATGCAGGGAGGCCCATGGCACGCAGAGAAGGACGATGGCTCGACTGCTCAGGTCAGGCAGGACAACTATCCGACCGGGACCGGTGGAGCTCGCATTCCGTCTCGCCGGTGGCGACCGGACCGGCCAATACACGGCGCTCGGGATAGGAGTGGGGAAGGCGCTGACCGAACGCAGGCACCTGGCCTTTGCCGCGCGCGCGTCGCGGCCGATGCGCATCTCGGTTCAAGCCCGCCAACCGCAATCAGGCGATCGCTGGCAGCGATCGATCTACCTTGATTCAGAATCGCGCGACATCATCGTCCCATTCGACGAAATGACGCCGGTCGGCTCAGGGCCGCCTTTCGATCCCGCACTCGCCGACACGCTGCTGTTCGTCGTCGACACGACCAACACTGCGCCGGGGACGGAGGGAAGCTTCACGATCGAAAATCTGCGGGTCGAGCGATGACCGACGCGAGCGGAGTTCGTCAGCACCGCGGCGTCGCAGCGTCGCGGCGGTGAGTCACTCTACGTCCGCACCGTCAACAGCATGTACATCGCCGCACAACCGAAGATGATGTTCGGCGCCCATGCGGCGAGCGCGGGAGCCATCAATCCGCCGGCGCCGATTGCGCCGAACACGCTGATCGCCGTCCAGTAGAGAATCGCAAGGACAATGCCGGCGCCGATGCCGTACATCGCGCCGCGCTTGCCGGTCGTCACCGCAAACGGCACGGCGATCAGCGCCATGATGATCGTGACGAACGGGAACGCAAGCTTCCGGTGCAGCGCGACGACGTAGGGCACCACGTTGAATCCGCCTGCGCGGAGCGACGCGACGTGATCGCTGAGCTGGCGATAGGACATGTACTGCGCGTCGGGCCGCTCGCTGGCGAAATATCCGGGGCCTTCCATCGCAATCGGCTTGTTCGTGAACTCCGCGAATTTGTACTTCGGCGCAAAGTCGCGCTCCCAGCCTTTCGTGCCCTCCCAGATCACCTGGCCCTTGGCTTCCCGATCGCCCTTGAACGTCGCGTACGAGAAATATTTGCGGCGCACGAGCTTCGAGGGATCCTTGCCGAATTCGTAGATCGACAGGCCGTTCAACCGATTCCGGCCGGGCTCGAAATACAGGTATTGGTAGACATTGCCGTTGTTCGCCGTCACCCAGCGTCGATTCAGATCGGTCGCCGTCGGGAACCGCCCGCGAATGGTGTTGTTGATGGCGTCGGCGCGGCGGTTCGATACCGCGAGCACACCCTCTTCCAGGCCGAGGAGAATCGCGCTGCCGATGATCGCGAGAATCAGCAGGGGAGCGGCCGAGCGGTACAGGCTGATGCCGCACGCTTTCATCACCACCAGCTCGGTGTTCTTGGTGAGCGCGCCGATGGTCACCAGCGCGCCCATCAACACCGCAAGCGGGACGAGGTAGTAAGCAAATTGCGGCGACGCCCACCACAGATACGTCATCACATCGAACGCCGTTGTCCGCCCCTTGAACAAGTGATCCGACAAATCGATGAAGCTGGCGATATAGAACAGCGCAAGCAGTCCCGATCCGGCCAGCACCGAAACGCGCAGCCCCTGCTTCAGCACATACCAGTCGAGAATGCTCGGCCGCGGAAACGCGATGTGCGGGATCTTGAGGACCACGACCACACGCGCGCCTTTCGCGGGCGATGCGGCACCATCCTGACCCGCCGAGCTGCGCCCACGCCGGCGCACGAACGGCAAGGCAAGCTTCATCGACGATTGCTCGGGCGCGCGCAGCTTTCTCACGATCAGCACGAGCCCCCAGAGCCCGACGACGATGTTCGGCACCCACATCGCCAGCCATGCAAACCAATAGGGCAGCACGCCGGCTTTGGCGATCGATTCCGACATGTACATCAGAACCCAGTAGACGAAGACCACGCCGATGCCGAGCACGAAGGCGGCGAGCCGGCCGTCGCGGCGATGGCTGACGCCCATGCCGAGCGCGACCAACATGAACGCGAGGCACGCCGCCGGAATCGAGTATTTCTTCTGCCACGCCATGATCTGGTTGTGCGGATAGATGTTCTGCTTGCGCAACTCCGCCATCTCGGATCGCAGCTCGGCGATGGTCATCTCCGTGTAGCCCTTCATCGGCCCGGTGCGCGGAAACACGCTCTCCGGATCGATGACGAGCGTCGTCTGCGCGAACGTGCCCTGCTCGTATTTGGCGGGCTCGTCCAGATTGACGGAGTGGTGCGAGCCGTCGTACAGCACCATCTGCACCGAGCGTTTCGACTCGTCGAGCAGCAGGCGGCCCCGCTTCGCCAGGTAGGTCTTGGGCTGCGTCGGCGTGCTGCTCTCGGAGACCAGGACATCGGTCCAGCCCACCCCGGGCGTCACCTCGCGAACGTAAATGACGAGATTCGGGAACTCCGTGTAGAACACGCGCGGCTTGATCTTCGTTTCGCCGCGCGTCATGAGCAGCTTGAAGGTAATTTCCCGGAATGCTTGATTTGCGAACGGCAGCGCGACGATCATGACGTAGGTCGTTGCCGCCGTCGCGATGAGGCCGAACAGCAGGAGCGGACGAAGGAGGCGGCCAAGGCTGACGCCGCAGGCTTCCATCGCCACGATCTCGCGATCGCCAGACAACCGGCCGAGCGTGATGAGAAGGCCGACGAGCAGGGCCATCGGGATCGTGATGCCGAGCGCCTGCGGCACGAGCGTCGCCAGCACCCGAACGACGACGTCCCACGACGCGCCTTCCGCAATCAGCGCTTCGCCGTGCTGCAGAATCGGAGGAATTTCGAGCGCGAAGGTGAGCAGCAGCAACGAGAGCCCGAACGGAGCCATGAGCTCGCGCAGCACATAACGGTCGAGAATCCTCAGCATTCGGGGTCTTCAGCGAAGATATCACAGGGCCTCACGGGCCGATGGGTCTCCGCCACAAATCATGACTAACGTCGCCATCCTCTGGCACATGCACCAGCCGTACTACGAAGACCTCGCCACGGGCGAGCATGTCCTCCCGTGGGTGCGGATGCACGGTCTGAAGGACTACTACGGGATGGCCGCGCTGCTGCGCGAGTTTCCGAAGATGAAGCTCACGTTCAACCTGGTCCCCTCGCTGCTCGTGCAACTCGAGGCGTTCGCCGAGGAGCGCGCGCGGGACTGGCACCTCGAGCTCGGCATGAAGCCGGCGCACGAGCTGAGCGATCACGAGCGGACGGTCGCGCTCGCCGAATTCTTCCACGCCCCGCGCGGGCGGATGATCGATCGATATCCGCGCTACGCCGAGCTCCTGCAGAAGCGCGAGTCCGGCGGGGGATACACGAACCAGGATTTTCTCGACCTGCAGGTGTGGCACAAGCTGGCGTGGGTCGATCCGTTCTACCTGGACGCCGACGCGCGCGTGCGCCGGCTGGTGCAGAAGCAGCGCGGCTTCAGCGAAGCCGACAAAGCCGAGCTGCGCCAGGTCGAGCTCGAGATCCTTCGCCGGGTCATTCCCGAGTATCGCGACGCCGCAGAGCGGGGGCAGGTGGAATTGTCGACGTCGCCGTTCTATCACCCGATTCTGCCGCTGTTGTGCGACACCGACATCTATCTCAACACGCACCCGACCTCTGGTGTGCCACGCCCGGCGTTCCGGCATCCGGACGATGCGGCGGAGCAGCTCCGGCGCGCCAGGCAGTGTCATCAACGGCTGTTTGGACGCGACCCCGACGGCGTGTGGCCGTCGGAAGGGTCGGTTTCGGACGAGGCGGCCGCGCTCGCCGCGCGGGCCGGCTTTCGGTGGATGGCGACCGACGAAGCGATCCTCGGCCGCACCATTGGCCGCGATTTCCGCCGCGACGCGCAGGGGCGCCTCGAGGATCCCGGGCCGTTGTACCGGGCCTACACCGTGCAGACCGGGGGCACGGACCAGATCGCGTGCCTGTTCCGCGATCACTCGCTGTCGGATTTGATTGGGTTCGTGTACGCAGGATGGCAGGCGGAAGTGGCGGCCGCGGACTTCATCAATCGGCTCGTCGATGCCGGCCGGCGGTTTTCAGCGTCGACGGGCGGGGAAGACGCGACGATCTCCGTCATCCTGGACGGCGAAAATGCGTGGGAGCACTTCGAGGAAGGCGGCCGGCCGTTCCTGCGCGCCCTGTACCGCATGCTGTCGACGCATCACGAGCTGCGTCCGGTCACGATGAGCGAGGCCGCCGCGCGCCCCAGCCGCACGCTGAGCACGATCTTTCCCGGCTCGTGGATCGACGGCAACTTCTTCATCTGGATCGGGCACGGCGACGACCTCCGCGCGTGGCGCCAGCTCCGCGATGCCAGGCAGATGTTCGGACGCGTCGCGGCGGCTGCGAACCCCAGCAGACCGGGAGCAGGCCTTCAAGGAGCTGCTGATTGCCGAGGGCAGCGACTGGTTCTGGTGGTACGGCGATGACCATTCGTCCGACCACGACCTCGAGTTCGACGAGCTCTTCCGCCGCCACCTGCGGAACGTGTATCAGATGCTGGGTCAACCGATCCCGGAAGAGCTCTTTGCCACCAACATCAGCACCGGCCACGTGCCCGTGTCGGTCACTCCGCCCGTGGGGCTTCTGAGCCCCGTTCTCGATGGCCGGGCGAGCAGCTACTTCGAATGGCTGCCCGCCGGCAGGGTCGAAACGGACGCGCCTTCCGGCACGATGACTGGAGGCGAACATCGCCATCCCGAAGTGCGAACGCTCCTCTTCGGGTTCGACCTTCAGCTACCTGTATCTGCGGCTCGATCTCGGGGGGCCGGCGGGGCAGAGGCTGAACCAGGGACTTCGGTGCGCGGTGAGCTTCACGACGCCGGCAGACTACCGCCTCGTGATTCTGGGGACCGCCCTTGGTGCCAGCATAGAGCTTCAGGAACGCGGGATAGATGGAGCCTGGACGCCTGTCGCCGGCGCCCGCCCGAAGGTCGCCGCCGGCGAGATTCTCGAAGCCGCGATTCCCTTCGCCGACCTCGGGCTTCGGCCGAACACGCCGTTCGCCTTCTTCGTCACGGTCCACACCGGCTCAATCGAGCTGGAACGGCACCCCGCCCACCGGCCCATTTCGAGCATCGTCCCCGAGGCGACGTTCGAAGAGCTGAACTGGAAAGCCTAATCCTGACTCTCGCATTGGAAGAACCGGCCGCGCGGAATTTCCACAGGGCGCTTTTCCGGGCTATTTCGCCTGAGTCTTATAATGGATGTTATGTTAACCAAAGGCTCGGAACTGACGCTTCGGAGGCCTTTGGTTAGACATAACATCCTGGGCCTATCTCCGGCATCCAACGCTTCGCGACCTGCGCTCTTGCTCCTTTGAGCGCTGCCAGGCGCGCTTGAGATATCTAGCCCTGGACTCCCGACTCTCGGACTTTCGGACTCTGACTCTTTGTGGACTCTTGGACTTTGGACTCTGGACTCTGGGCTCTGGGCTCTGGACTGTGGGTCTTTGCGGACTCTTAAACCGTGGACTCTTGCACTCTGGAACCCGGACTCATCGACTCATCGACTCCGATCGACTCCCTGACTCCAAGACTCCCAACTCTGTGGACTCTGGGCTCTGGACTTGCTGGGCTCTTGGACTCTTGGACCTTGGACTCTCGACCAGGATCACAGCCTCACTCTGACCTCAGCGACTCCATTGACTCCCGACTCCCGACTCCAGACTCCAAGACTCCCAGACTCCCAACGTCCTATTCGTCCCTGAGCTCTTTGAGAATCGCCTCCAGCGCCTCGATCACTTCCTGGCGCGGGACGTTGCCTTTGCGGAATTTCAACTTCAAATTGAAGGCTTTGTTTTGCGGCTTGTAGCTGAACACGTAGGCCTTCGGACGGCCCGGTTTCGGCTTCGCGAGATCCTGGCGGACCTCGGCCCGTGTCGCGCCGCCCTGGCTGGCAATCTTCTCGATCAGCGCGGTCATTTTCTGCGGTGTCGGTTGCCTAACTATCTGCAACAGCAACGATTTAGAGGAAATGTCGGCCAGCCGACAAAGGTTCTTGATTTCCTCCGGCATCGCATTCAGCGCCAGGGATTCCGTAATGGACGTCCTGGATTTGCCGAGCTTCCGCGCCAGTGCTTCGTGCGTGTAGGCGCTCTTGTGCGCCAGCTGATGGAGCGCCTCGGCCTCTTCAAACGGCGTGAGATCCTTGCGCTGAATGTTTTCGACCAGCGCGAGCTCGATGACCTCGCTGTCGTCGACATCGCGGATGACGACCGGCAGCTCCCGGAGGCCCACTTGAACCGCCGCCTGGTACCGGCGCTCGCCCGCGATAATCTGAAACCGGTCGCCCCGCGACCGGACGATCAACGGCTCGATGACGCCCTTCTCGGCCACGGAGGCCATCAGCTCGGAGAGGTCGCCCATGACTTGCCTGGGCTGGTTGGGGTTCGGATCGATGCGGTCGATGGGAATCTGTCGCCCAATCGGGGCGCCGGCGGAGGCCGCCAGGGCCTCTACGTAGTGCTCGTCATGACGCATCCGAACGGTTTCGGGGAGCCCTCGCCTAGGCACGGTCAATGACCTCCTCGCAGAGACTGTAGTACTCGGACGCGCCCGTCGAGTCCGGCGCGTATGTGAAGATCGACTCCTTGTAGGCCGGGCTTTCCTCGAGACGGACGCTCTTCGTGATGACGGTCTTGAAGACTTTCCCACCGAACACCTTCTTGATTTGCATCCGGATGTCCTTGGCCAGCGACGTGCGCTTGTCGTGCATCGTGATGACCACCCCAAGAATCTGCAGCGAGGGGTTCGGGCGCTGCCGGACTTTCTCAATCGTCTCGAGCAAATCGTCCGTGCCTTCGAGCGCGAAGTACGACGACTGAATCGGAATCAGCAAGTGGGTCGCCGCCACCAGGGCATTGACGGTCAGCAGGCCGAGGGTTGGCGGACAGTCGATCACGATGTTCGGATACTGCTTCCGCACCGGCTCGAGCTTGTCCTTGAGACGGAAGTGGGCGTCGATTTCGCCGATGAGTTTTGACTCGAGCTTCGCCAACGCAATCCGCGACGGCGCGACCGAAAGGTTCGCCACCGGCGACGGCACGATGACGTCCGACATCTTCACCAGCGGGTCCGAGATGGCGTCGTACACGCTCCGCTGCACCTGGCCGATATCGAGGAACGACATCGTGCTGTTGGCTTGGGGGTCGAGGTCGATGAGGAGCGTCGGCTTGCCGCGCAGGGCAAGCCCTGCAGCCAGATTGATCGCGGTGGTGGTCTTTCCAACACCGCCCTTCTGATTGGCGATGGCAACAATCATTGCGGCGCGAAAGTCATTCTAGGGACGGTGGGGGACGAAAGCAAGAAATAAGGCTATACCCGGCGGCCGAGCGCGACTCCTCCACTACATCTTGTACTTCCCGAGCTCGTCCGGATCGAGATTTTCAAGCCATTTCTGCAGCCGCTCGGTGTCCGGTTTCTCCCCGCCAGGGTCGAACGGCTTCGCGTTGTCGATGACCGACTCCTCCACGAAGATCGGCGCGCGGGCGCGCAATGCGAGCGCAATGGCGTCGCTCGGGCGCGAGTCGATCGCCACCGTCTCGCCGTTCACTTCGAGATAGATCAACGCGAAGAACGTGTTGTCCTTCAGGTCCGACACGACAATCTTCCGGATGCTGCCCTTCAGATCGGTGATGACGTTCTTGAGCAGGTCGTGCGTCATCGGCCGCGGCGTGCTCACGTTCTCGATTTGCAGTGCGATGGCATTCGCTTCGTAGATGCCGACCCAGATCGGAAGCACTTTCTGCCCTTCCGAATCGCGCAGCAGGATGATGGGCATGTTCGTGACGGGATCGACCATCAGCCCCTTGATTGTCATTTCGATTTGCATGGCCTTATGGCTACCCTAGGCCTCGATACAGGCCGTGTCAAGTTGAAGTGCGTTCCCGGCGAGGCTGTACGCGCCGGCGCGCGCGATGCGAACGGCCACCGTGCGCCCGAGCCATTCGCGCGGGCCTGGAACGTTCACGACGGTGTTGCCGAACGTGCGGCCCGACAGCTCCCACTCGCGTCGACGGCTCACCGAATCGATCAACACGTCGACGGTCGAGCCGACTTCCGCTTCGTGCAGCTCAATCTGAATCTCGCGCTGCAGCGCCTGCAGCGCCACGATCCGCCGCGTCTTCTCCTGCTCGCTCACATCGTCCGGCTGCCGCTTCTGCGCCAGCGTATTCGGC
The DNA here is from genome assembly GCA_963802345.1 of Vicinamibacterales bacterium. Taxonomy (GTDB): domain Bacteria; phylum Acidobacteriota; class Vicinamibacteria; order Vicinamibacterales; family JAMQPK01; genus JAMQPK01. The sequence goes on along the minus strand of CAWDIK010000001.1, from coordinate 1,073 downwards.
CTCGGCGAGTACTTGAAGGAGTACATGCTCTCGTAGCGAACCGCGCGCGTGAGGCTCATGGTGTCGTCGAAATCGGCCTCGGTCTCTCCTGGAAATCCCACGATCATGTCGGTGGTGAGCGTGATGCCCGGGACCATGTCGCGGAGCAGCGCAACCAGCTCCAGATAGCTCTCGCGCGTGTACCGGCGCCGCATCGCCTCGAGGACCCGCGTCGACCCCGACTGAACCGGCAGATGGAAGTGCTTGCAGACCTTCGGCAGGTCGCGCACGGCTTCAATCAAACGCATCGGCACGTGCCGCGGATGGGGGCTCGCAAACCGGATGCGCTCGACGCCAGGCACCTCGTGCACGGCCTCCAGAAGCGCCGCGAAATCGCACGCCGCATCGTCCGGGGCCTGATAGTGGTTGACGATCTGCCCCAGCAGTTGGATCTCCCGGTGTCCTTCGTCCGCGGCACGAATCACTTCGTCGAGGATGTCGCGGCGCGGGCGCATGCGCTCGTGCCCGCGCGTGTACGGGACGACGCAGAAGGAACAGAACTCGTTGCACCCTTCGATGATGGTGACGTACGCCTTGACCGGATCCTGGCGCCGTGCCAGGCCGAGCGGAAACGACACGTCCTCGTACGCGTTGATGTCGATGAGCGGCGCCGACTGTTCGTCGCTCTCAGCGGCCATTGCCTGTCCGACCAGTGCCGGCAACTGTTTCAGGCTCTGAGTGCCGACGATGACGTCGATGAGATTCGAGCGCTTCGACAGCGCGGCGCCCTCCTGCTGAGCCACGCAGCCAGTGACGGCGACAACCGGCATGCGGCCGGTCTCGTTGCTCGCCTGGCGGATCTCGCCGAGACGCGTGTAGAGCTTCTCTTCGGCGCGCTCGCGCACGCTGCAGGTGTTGATGACGACCACATCGGCGTCGCGCGGCTCGCTGGTCGCGTCATAGCCAGCCTGTTCCAGCAACCCCGCGATCCGCTCGGAGTCGTGGACGTTCATCTGGCAGCCGTAGGTCTCGATGAAATATTTCATTTCTTAGTTTTCTCGGCTCGCTCCCGCTCGCCGAGCAACCACCTCGAG